>CAVTWJ010000001.1:0-250141 GCA_963738405.1 candidate division FCPU426 bacterium
GCCGGGCATTTCCGAATTTCAACTTTTGAAGAACTCATGAGCGCGGGAAGCGCCGCCGAGTCCCCGGCGGAAGAGGGGATAGAAAAAACAAAAAAAGACAACGCCCCGGAATCCGAAACCAGCCGTTTGGGCGACGTTTCCATCCGCATCAGCGTTGAAAAAATGGACGCCCTTTTGGAAGTGGTCGGGGAACTGGCCATCTGCCAATCCCAAGTTACCGAAGGGATCGCCGCCTCAGGAATATTGGGGCATTTGGCCTCCGAATCCTCCCGCTTGGGAAAGATATCCCGCCAGCTTCAGGAAATCATCCTTTCACTGCGCATGGTGCCGGTCCACCCGCTTTTCCAGCGCATGTCCCGGTTGGGACGGGACCTGTCCAAGAAAACCGGAAAGCTTCTGCGCGTTGAAGTGGAGGGCGGGGACACCGAATTGGACAAGCGCATGGTGGAGGAACTGGTAGACCCCTTGGTCCACCTTCTGCGCAACGCCGTTGATCACGGCATCGAGGACGCCAAAAGCCGAAGCGAGGCAGGGAAAAACGCCGAGGCCCGCATCGGGCTCAAGGCCAGCCATCAGGGGGGCGATTTTATCCTCAGGGTGGAAGACGACGGGGCGGGGTTGCCCTTGGAAAAAATGGCGAAAAAGGCCTTGGAACTCGGGCTTTTGCCCAAGGGAGAGATGACCCGCGAGCAGTTGATTGATCTGATCTTTCTACCAGGTTTTTCCACGGCCGATCACGTCACCGAAGTCTCCGGCCGGGGCGTGGGTATGGATGCCGTCCGGAAGAAAATCCACCTTCTCAAGGGAACCATCCAGGTCGAGACGAACCAGGGGCAGGGAACGGCCTTTATCCTCCGTATTCCCCTCACGATGGCCTTGATTGACGGCATTTTGGTTCGGGTGGGCCATTCGCGTTACATCCTTCCCGCCTTCAACGTCCTCCAATTCATGGCCTTAAAAGAAACACAAAAACACCAGGTTTCCTCCGGTTCCAGCTGGCTGACCACCGTTTCCGGGAACATTCCGGTGGTGGAGCTTTCCGATTGGTTCGGCTGCGGGACGCAAAAGTCTCCTCGGCCGGTGGTGGTGCATGTGGAAGTGGGCGGTAAGGAAGCATGTTTAGTGGTGGATGAGGTGATCGGCAAACAGCAGGTAGTGGTGAAGGGCCTGGGAGAGCATCTCCAAGGCATGCGGGGAGTGGCGGGCGGCGCCATTTTGGGGGACGGACAGGTGGGATTCATTATCGACTTAAACGCCCTTGTCCAAGGAAACGCCCCTTCTTTGGCGGCTGAAAATTAAAAACGGGAGACGTGAAATGGCGGTGAATCAAATGGAAGTAAGGAACAATCAGCAAATGGAAGGGAGATACCTCCTTTTCTCGATCGGGCAAGAAACCTACGGGGTGGGAATCCACCGGGTCAGGGAAATCATAGGGCCGGTGGAACTTCAAGCCCTACCGGAGGCCTCGCCAACGATCGCGGGAGTCGTGACCTTAAGGGGAAAGACCATCCCCGTGGTGGATTTGAAAAGCAGGTTGGGTTTGGAACCGCAGGAAAGAACCGGCGGGAGTTGCGTGCTGACGGTTTTGGCCAAGGGCTGGGAGGGTCCCCTTTGGATGGGGATTCTGGTGGATGGAGTTCAGGAAGTCGTCCAAGTCCGGTCTAGCGACTTGGAGGAATTGCCGGAAATGGAAGAGGACCCGAGGAGCGAATGGCTCATGGGACTGGCGAAAACCCAGGACCGAATCGTTCTTTTGCTGGATGTGGATAGGGTCGCGAAAGAGGAAGAAGTCGAATCGGTTAAATATTCTTTAGGAGGCAGTCATGAAGCGCTTTGAAAATATTAAAGTTTTAACGGTTTTGGCACTCTGCATCTCTTGGGGGAGCTTTTCTCCCTTGGGGGCGGAAGGAATTCAGGCCGGGACTGTTTCTACCACCCAAACGCCTGCCGCCGGTTTGGCGACTAATCAGGATTTGACCACGGATAGCCTTCAGCAATTGATGGGGCTCAACGTAATGGTGACTTCATCCTCTAAAAAGGCGGAATCCCTAAGGGACGCCACCTCCGCCATCTTTGTCATTACGCAGGAGGACATCCAGCGTAGCGGCGCCCAAACGGTTCCCGATCTCCTGGCGATGGTGCCGGGGGTGCAGGTGGCCCGTCAATCGGCCGACCAATGGGCCATCAGCGCCCGGGGTTTCAACGGCCAGTACAACAACAAGATGCTGGTCTTGGTCGATGGGCGCAGCGTCTATGACCCGGCCTTGGGCGGGGTGGCTTGGAACCAGCAGGACGTGATGCTGGAGGATGTGGACCATATCGAGGTCATCCGCGGTCCCGGCGGCACGCTTTGGGGCTCCAACGCCGTCAACGGCGTGGTGAACATCATCACCAAGGATTCCAAGGTGACCCAGGGGCTTTACCTTTCGGCGGGAGCGGGTTCCCCCCTCTATCCGTCGGGTGTTTCCGGCACAACCTCACTAAACGGGACCGGCGCCTTCCGCTACGGCGGTAAGTTCTCTGATGACTTGTACTACCGCCTTTACGGGCAGATGAACAACCAGAACAATTCCGCGAACCCCGGCGTGGACAGTTATGAACAGTCCTTGGGAAATTCGTGGAACGACTCCTCCTACGACACCCGAGTGGGATTCCGGACCGATTGGCACGCCGATCAGGACAACTTGACCCTGGAAGCCGAGGCCCAAAAGGGCGTTTTCAACTACGCGCAGCTCACCAATAACGTGACCTCGGTGTTCGACCCGAACGCCTTCGCCCAGGTGAACGACCTGAACGCCGACCTGGACCAGAACGCCCATGTGTTGGCCCGCTGGACGAGGGATTTCAAGGACGATTCCCAGATCCAGGTTTTGGCCTATTACGACTACAACAACTTGACCAAGGCCAATGACATGAGGATCACCAACGTGGGACAGGCGGACCTGGAGTTCCAGCACCGCTTTCATTTGGCCTCGGTCAACGAGATCACCTGGGGGGGAAGCTACCGGAACATTTCGGACCAGTTCTACAACCCCTTCAACCAGGATTATTCCCCCGAGAACCAGAATCTGAATATCTACTCGGGTTTCCTGCAGGACAAGCTGACGATCGAGGAAGGCCGGCTTTACCTCACCGGCGGGCTCAAGGCGGAAAACAACCCCTATACGGGAACCGAGTGGCAGCCTTCCGGCCGTCTCTTGTGGACGCCGGACGACACCAACAGCCTTTGGACGGCCGTTTCCCGTTCGGTCCGCATCCCGACCCAGTTTTCGGAAACAGCTTTCACCTACCTCTATGGGTTTCCGGCCGGAACCTTCGGCAACCCGGTCAATGTCTATGAAGGCGTGATTCCTAACTCAAGTTTGGTGGCGGAGACCCTCGTTTCCTACGAGTTGGGCTATCGCACCAACCCCACACCGGATACCTCGGTAGACATCGCCAGCTTCTTCAACCATTACGACAACCTGATTTCGTTCCAGAACTATTACGGTCCGGCGGTAAATACCCCCAACGGGGGCGCGATGGATCCGTCCTATCTGACGGTCATCCAGCAGCAAAACACCGGGGCTGGGAATATCTGGGGCGTGGAATTGGCGGGCCAATGGAATCCGATTTCCTCGGTGAAGGTGAACCTGTCCTACACCTACCAGGGCTATGACCAGAACATGATCAACGCCTCCAACTCCGAACTAGGCGCGCCGCCGCCGCACAATTTGGCCAACGCGCGGGTTTATTTCGATCCCTTCCAGGGATTGGAATTGAACACCAGCTTCTACTACACCGACGCCACCTTCATGTACGACCCCCAGTCGGGTAACACCATCACCAACAGCTATGTTCAATGGAATTTGGGGGCGACGGTAAAGCCCACGGATAACCTTGAGATCTCACTCTGGGGCCTGGATTTGGAAGGCGCCCATGTGGAGACCTTGAACACCGCTTTCACCTCGCCCGCCGAGGTGGTTCCGGCCATCGCGGGTAAAGTCGCGTTGAGTTACTAGAACAAGCTTAAGAACGGTTCGGGCGGTGACCAACTTCTGGTCACCGCCCAGAATCTGGACGGTGTGAAAAGAACCGTAAATGTTTAAAAGGCCGTTTTTAAACGAAATTTGAGTCGAAAAATTTGGCACTTGGTTTGCGTTACATGAAACAGCTTTTGAAACTCACGAAAAACACGGAGTCGAAAATGATCAAAAAACTCTCTCTCTTCTTAGGGTTGGTTCTTCTCTCCGCCGGTTCAGGGCCGGCGGTAGGGGAAGTCACCGAGTACGGGGTCAAGGCCGCCTATCTCTACAACTTTACCCAGTTCGTTCAATGGCCCGCCGGGACCTTCGCGTCCGGCGACTCTCCCCTGGTCATCGGCATCCTCGGCGACGATCCCTTCGCCGGGGTCTTGGATGACGCGGTCAAGGGCAAGACCGCCGGCGGCCATCCCTTGACGGTCAAAAGATTGGGGCCTTTCAAGCCCGGCAAAAGCGCACTCCTGGCCAAATGCCAGATTCTCTTCATCGCTTACTCGGAAAAGGACCAACTGCATGAAATTTTGAAATCCCTCTCGGGGGCCCCGACGCTGAGCGTTTCGGAGATCGAGAATTTCCCCCTCAAGGGAGGGCTGGTCCAGTTCGATCAGGAAGGTCAAAAAATCTCGGTCGTTCTCAACAATGAGGCGGCCGTCAAGGCGGGATTGTCCATCAGTTCCCAACTGCTTCAAGTTGTGAAACTTTACAAGGCGGAGGAGTAGTTCATGAATAAGTCCCAATCCAATGGGTTGTCGCTGAGGGTGAAGATCATGGGAATTACGCTGGTTTCCACCACGCTGTCCCTTTTACTGGCGGCCTTGATCCTGATGCTGAACGAAAAGGCAACCTTCCCCAAGGTGATGGCGGGAAACCTTTCCAACCTGGCCCAGGTGGTTGGGGCCAACAGCATCGCGGCCCTGACCTTTAACGATGTCAGCACCGCGGAAAACAACCTGGAAACCTTGAAAAGCAATCCCCACATTTTGGGAGCTTGTTTCTACGACGCGAAGGGGCAGCTATTCGCGCAGTTTCGCCAGGACGCAAAGGATTCGGAGGCCTTCCCCCCGGTCAAGGATGAGGGTTTCGAAATTTCCAACGGCACCGTGAAATTGTTCCGCGAAATCCGTATGGGAAGCGATTTAAAGGGCACCCTTTATCTTGAGTCGGACATGAAGGAAATGAACGAGCGGATGGCGGGTTACACCCGTTCCCTGGGGCTGGTGCTGGTGCTTTCCCTCGTCGCCGCCTTCCTCATCGCCGCCGGGCTTCAACACCAGGTTTCCGGCCCTTTAAAGCAAATCATCGAAGGCCTGAGCGACAGCGCCGATCAGATGGCTTCCAGCTCTTCCCAAATTTCAACCGCCAGCCAGCAGATGTCCGAGGGCGCGACCGAATCAGCCAGCGTCCTTGAAGAAACCAGCGCCTCTTTAGAGGAAATCGCATCCATGACACGGCAGAACGCCGAGAACGCGGGACAAGCCGCCCAATTTATGACCGAGTCCCGACAATTGATTCATCAAGGAAACCAGGCTGTGGCAAGTACCGTGAAATCCATGAGAGACACCAAGGAAAGCGCGGAGAAAGTAACCAAGATCATCAAGACTATCGAGGAAATCGCCTTTCAAACGAACTTGTTGGCTTTGAACGCCGCAGTTGAGGCGGCCCGGGCCGGTGAGCATGGCAGGGGCTTTGCGGTGGTGGCGGAGGAAGTTCGCAACCTGGCCCAGCGCAGCGCCGTGGCGGCCAAGGATTCGGCTTCCCTGATCGAGGAAAACGCCCAAAAGGTCACCGGCGGGGTTCAGGTGAGCGAGGAAGCGGGAAAGGTCTTGTCGGACATCGTGACGCAGGCCGCGAAGGTTTCGGACCTGGTTCAGGGCATCGCCGGGGCCAGCGAGGAACAATCTAAGGGCATCGGCGAGGTGAACCTAGCGGTCTCCCAAATGGACAAGGTAACCCAGCGCAACAGCTCCAACGCCGAGGAATTGTCGGCCTCCAGCGAGGAACTTTCAAGCCAGGCCAAAACCATCCGGGAGATGGTGAACAAATTGGTCGCGGTTCTGGAGGGCGGCAAGGCCCATTCATCTTCCAACGATTCCCGTGAAACCGACCCCCAAGGCGTCCGTCAAACATTTTCTCGTCCTGGCGCTACCCGGTTCCAAGGCGCTTTTTCCGCCTCTGCTCAGGAAACCGCCTATTCACCCAAACCCTTAGCCTCTATTGGTGGCCGGATCTAAGGGCATTCGAAAGTCATTCCTAAAGGGGAAAAAATGTTGAAAAGAAAATTAAAAATTAAGGAAGGGGAAACGCCGAAACCCAAGGCTGAAGGCGAGGCTGTGAAGCTGAAGTTGGTTTCGGTTGAGCAAAAAAAGGAAGAAAGCCTTCATCAGCCTGGAATCATTTTTTCCGGACTGAAATCGAAATTATCTTCCGAGGAGCTTCTTAAACAGTTGGGGGGAGACACGCCCGAAAGCCGGTAAGGGCGTCTCAGGGCAGCCGGACATCGAAAAGACGAAAAGGAGTCAAGCATGGAGACAACGCTGAAGAAGGTGGAGGGGAAATACCTGACGTTCCGCCTGGGCCGGGAAGAATACGCCCTGGAAATCCTGAAGGTCCGGGAAATCGTGGCCATGATGGAAGTTACATCTGTGCCGCTGACCGCCCTGCATATCCGGGGAGTCGTCAATCTGCGGGGAAAGATTATCCCCGTGGTGGACATGAGGAAAAAATTCTCTCTTCCGGACGCCGATAGCACCCGGGACACCTGCATCATCACCGCCATGGTAGAAGGCAACGAGGGTGAAGTCTTGACTGGCTTCCTGGTAGATGGGGTCAACGAGGTCATTCAAGTGGCCGCTTCCGAGGTGGAGCCGGTTCCGGCACTCGGCGAAGACATGCGGTTGGATTTTGTGATGGGACTTTCCAAGACCAAGGGACGGGTTATCGTTCTTTTGGACATGGACAAGGTCATGCAGGGCCAGGAATTTAAACAGCTTCAGGAACTGGAGCAAATCACTCAGGACCTTCAAACGTCCGCAACCAAGGAGGCGTAAATCATGAATTTTAATAGGATGAAATTAGACACGAAGTTGGTGGGATCTTCGATTTTGGTTGCGGTTCTCATGCTGGTTTTTTTCGCTCAATTCTTAACCCTTTTGCGTTCAGCCAGCAAAGGATTGGATCAGGTGGTGAAGGCAAGCCAGGCGATTCGGCTGGCCCAGGATCTGGATAACAATTTCCAATTGGCTGTTTCAAAGGGAAAGGACGTGGCCATCGTCAAGGATCAGCACCACAAAGACGTGACCATGACCTACCTCAAAAACGCCCAGGATGCCTTGGGGGAACTTCAAAAGGCTGAGACGGATGGAGATGAACAGGAATTCCTCAAAAAACTGGGGGAACAGTTAACGAGTGTCGGGGCCAAGCTTACGACCTTGACTCAACAGCCGATCGATAAGATTCCCGCCTTGGATCTTTATACGAACTATTTAAAGGACATTACCATCGAGTTTGATAATTCCAGTAAGACTTATGAAACCCTGTTAAATAAAAAAGTTCAGGATTCCCAAGAGGCGGTCATCGCCCAAATCGACCGTGGGCAGATCGTCGGCATCACCATTGTCCTGCTGGTTTTGGGGGGCATTCTGATGAATTTAATGATTTCTCTCGGTGTCGCGAGAACCCTGCGCAAATTGACCCGGGATTTGATTGAAAGCGCCAACCAGGTGGCCTCGGCTTCCGCCATGTCCTCTTCCGCCAGCCAGCAGTTGGCCGAAGGCGCGGGCGAATCGGCCTCCAGCCTGGAAGAAACCAGCTCGTCGCTCGAGGAAATGGCTTCCATGACCCGCCAGAACGCTGAAAACGCGGTCCGGGCGACCCGGATGGTGGATGAAACGCGCCAGAGGGTATTGCAGGGCAATGAGGCGGTGGAACAGACCGTCAAGTCGATGAAAGAAACCAACGAAAGCGCCGAAAAGATATCCAAGATCATCAAGACCATCGAGGAGATCGCCTTTCAAACCAATCTTTTGGCTTTGAACGCGGCGGTGGAAGCGGCCCGGGCAGGTGAGCATGGTCGCGGATTCGCGGTGGTGGCGGAAGAGGTCCGTAATTTGGCCCATCGTAGCGCCACGGCGGCCAAGGATACCTCGGCCTTGATTGAGGAAAACGCAAGACGCGTCTCCTTGGGTGTCAAGGTGAGCGAGGAAGCCGGAAAAACTCTTTTTGAAATCGTGGAAAGCACGAAAAAAGTTTCCAATCTGGTGGATGAAATCGCCTCCGCCAGCAAGGAACAGTCCAAGGGCATCGAGGAAATCAACACCGCCGTGGCCCAGATGGACAAAGTGACCCAGCGCAACACGGCGAACGCCGAAGAACTGGCATCCTCCAGCGAGGAATTGACGGGACAGGCCCAGATGCTCAAGGACATGGTGATTCAATTGGCGGTCCTGCCTGAGGGAAATAACGGCCAAGACAGTTTGAGCCAGGGTTTCTTGAATCATGATGCCAGAATTGCCGCCAAGTCTCCGGCCATCCATGTGCCGCATTTTAAACCCGCCCAGATTCCCTCTGGAAACGGACATGACAAACTGAACAAGGCGCGTAAAGTTTTGGCCTACGCGGCCTCCAAGGCTTCCCCCGAGGAAGTGATTCCGCTGGGGCAGGATGAATTGAAGGACTTTTAATCATGGAAGGCTTGGCCATGGAATTAAAACCCGCGGATTTCCAGCGTTTTTCCCAGATGGTGCACCAGCACAGCGGCATCCATCTGGGAACGATGAAATCGGAACTTCTGCGGGCCCGCCTGGCCAAGCGCATGAGGGCCCTTTCCCTCTCGTCTTTCAGCGAGTACTACCAAACGGTGCTGGAGGATGAAACGGGAGAGGAACTGGCCCGCATGCTGGATGTGGTGACGACCAATAAAACCGAGTTTTTCAGGGAGGACAAGCACTTCTCGATCCTGACGCAAAAGCTGATGCCTGAGCTGATCAGGGGGGCGGCCCTTCGCTCCGATAAAACCCTGCGGATCTGGTGCTCGGCCTGCTCCTCGGGTGAGGAAGCCTACACCCTGGGGATGTGTGCCCTGGAGGCGGCGGCGGGAAAGGATGTGAGGGTCAAGATCCTGGCCACCGACCTGTCGAGCCGGATGATTCACCGGGCCGTGAAGGGCGTTTACGAGAAGGAAAAGACCCAAGGGGTTCCCCCATCGCTTTTGCAGAAGTATTTCGAGGCGGAAGGGAAGGGGCAGGAGAGGGTTTACCGGGCCGGGCAGGCTTTGAGGGACGTGATCCTGTTTCACCGGTTCAACCTCAATGCCGGCCCCTTTCCCTTTCGCAACCCTTTTGACGTCATTTTTTGCCGGAATGTCATGATTTATTTTGACCAGCCGGTCCAGCAGGATTTGGTGGGGCGGATGGCGGGAGCCTTGAGGACCGGCGGTTACTTTTTCACGGGGCTCGCGGAAAGCCTGCTGGCTATCCAACATTCCCTGCGGTCCGTGGCCTCGTCCGTGTACGTGAAACCCTGATGGGAAAAGGAACTGTGAATGCCTCAGTCGGCAAGCCGGAAGGAAGATCGATGACCTATCAGCCGGGATTAAGAACCATCGTCATCGGGGTGGGGGACTATTACGTCAGTAGGGACAAGCTGGACCTGCTGGTGACCTACGCCTTGGGTTCCTGTGTGGGCGTGACGGCTTATGACGTCAAGGCGGGGGTGGGGGGGATTTTGCATTTCAAGCTTCCCCATTCGGATCTGAACCCCGATATGGCGAAGGCCAATCCGGCCCTTTTTGGCGACACGGGATTGGAGGCTTTTTTGAGGCATCTGTTTCAACTGGGGGCCACCAAGCCTTATTTGGAAATCAAATTGGCGGGCGGCGCCAAATCCCTCGGGAACGCGGGGGCGTTTTTCAACATTGGAGAAAGAAACCTGCTGATCGCCCAGCGGTTCTTTTGGATGAACGGGCTGATGGTTTCCCGAAAGGAAATCGGCGGCAGCGATTACCGAACGGTGAAGTTGGAGATGGAAACGGGGAGGGTCACCGTGAAGGACCCCCGCGAGACGTACGAAATTTAGATAAACAGGAGAAAGAAGATGGCATTTAATTTTTTGGTTGTGGACGATTCGTCCACGAGCCGCGGGATCGTGAAAAAAACGCTGAAGCTTACCCGGCTGCCCCTGGGTGAGATTTGGGAAGCCGCCAACGGGCGGGAGGGGCTGGAACAGATGCGCCGTAATTGGGTGGATCTGGTTCTGGCGGATTTGAACATGCCGGACATGACCGGACAGGAAATGATCGCCGAGATGGCCAAAGACCCTCTCCTGGCCAAATTGCAGGTGGTGGTGGTGAGCTCAGAGGGAAGCCAGTCGGTTTTGGACTCGCTTTTCAAACAGGGCATCAAAGAAGTAGTGCGTAAACCCTTCGAGCCCGCCCTTTTAAGGGGCGTGATCGAAAAGGCCCTGGAAATCCCGGGCGGAGCCAATGAATAACCCCCCCTACCGGAGATTAGCGATGGCGACTATTCGGGTCTTGATCGTGGATGATTCAGCCTTTGTTCGGAAGGCCCTCAGCGTGTTTTTCAAGGCGGAGGGTTTGGAGGTGGTGGGGGTGGCTTCCAATCCCTACGAGGCCCGCGACCTGATCGTCAAGCTGCAGCCGGACATCCTCACCTTGGATTTGGAAATGCCCCGCATGGACGGGTTGACCTTTTTAGACCGTCTGATGACCCACCGGCCCATGCCGGTCGTGATTTTTTCCAGCTTCACGGACAAAAACAGCGCCTTGGCCCTGAAGGCCTTGGAATTGGGCGCCGTGGAGGTTTTGGAAAAGCCCACGAGCGGAAATTTTGGGCCCCTGATGATTCGGTTAGTGCGTGTTTTGAAAGAAACCGCCATGGCCAAGCCCAGGCGCAAAAGATTGGTTCTGGTGCCCCAGTCCAAGACGGACGGGTCAGGAAAACCCAGCAGGGTGATCGGGGCCATCGGCGCCTCCACGGGCGGTACGGACGCCTTGTCGGAGGTTTTAAGGGGGCTCCCGGCCGACCATCCGGGCCTGGTGTTGGTTCAGCATATGCCGGCTTTCTTTACAGCCGATTTCGCCGCCCGATTGGACCGCGGAAGCGCCATGAAAGTAAGAGAGGCGAAAAGCGGCGATGTGATCCAGGACGGCCTGGTGCTGGTGGCCCGGGGCGACCGGCACATGGTGGTGGATCGGGATGGCGGGAAGTTTCGCGTGAATTGCCCCATAGGACCCATGGTGAACCATTGCCGGCCGAGCGTGGATGTTCTTTTCCATTCGGTGGCTAGGTCCGCGGGGCCCAACGCCGTCGGGGTCATCCTCACGGGGATGGGACATGACGGCGCGGGCGGGCTCCTGGCGATGAGGGAAGCCGGCGCCGTGACCCTGGCCCAAGACGAGGCCACCAGCGTGGTTTATGGAATGCCCAAGGAAGCCAGGGCTCGCGGAGCCGTGGACGAGGTAGTGCCGTTGCACCTGATGGCCGACGCCCTTCAGGCAAAAATTAGGGGAGTCGTGGAACGATTAGATGGGAGGACCCAATGGTAAAGATAGACAAAAAAACAATCCTGGTGGCGGACGCGAACAGCACCGCCCGGAAGCTCCTGGCGGTCAGGCTTCAAAGCATGGAATACGAAACCGCCGAGGCTGGAAACGCCGAGGAAATGGAGAAACTGCTCGCCAGCCAAACATTCGATCTGGCCATCTCGGACCTGAAACTGCCGGGCGAGGGCGGCGAGGATGTCATGAAAAAACTCCAGGCTAAAAGAACCCCGATATTCGTTTTCACGGACCGGGTTCAACAGGAAGGTCAGGAAATGATGAGTGAGCCTTCCGTGAAGGCGGTGTTTCACAAGTCTCAGCGGTCCGAGATGCTGTTGCGTATCGACGATCATTTCAGGACCGTTCCCGAGAAGCGTGCCGAGGGGGAGGCTAAGGACCTGCAAATGCTTCTCATTGAGGATTCGCCGACCATCCGCGGTTTTCTGAAACGCATCATGCTGAAGCATTTTCCCGGCTCGGTGATCCGGGAGGCGGAGGATGGGCGCCAAGCCATGTCGGAAATGTCGAACAAGAGGGTTGATTTCATTGTCACGGATCTCCAGATGCCCGGAATGGACGGCCAGACCTTCCTCAAGATCTTGCACGGCAACCCGGTTTTGAAAAACAAACCCGTGTTGGTGCTTTCCGGCTCCTTTACCGCGCAGTTGAAAGAGGAGTTGAAAGCCTATCCCACCGTCCGGACTTTGGCGAAACCTTCCTCGGAAGAGGAAATCGCCCGAACGATCAGAGATTTAATGATGACGACTGAAGCAATGCCCCGCCTAGTGGGCGGAGAATAAGAGAGGAAATGATGGACAGCACGAAAAGCTTTTACTTGGATTTGGAGGAAGAACTTCACACATTGACATCCCATTTTCTCCTGTGCGAGGGCGCGTTGGATGCGGAGGTGGTGGATTGGGCCCGGTTTTATGTTCGATGGGCCGAGAAGTCGGCTAAAAAATGCGGACCCTGGAGCAAGGTTTGTTTGGAACACGCCCGCAATATTTTGCAGGCCTTGGAAAACTCCCAAAAAGGGAAAGAGGGTTACGCGGCCCTGGGCACGGCGATGCAGACGGCCTCCCAAAAACTGGCCACGGAAATCAAAGGAAGTTTGTTGGTGGAGGTTTGGAAATAAACCCATGGATGTTCGACATGGATGCCACACAAGAGCTAAAAAGACTTTTTAGGACAAAAAAACAACAGTTTCGCATTTGGAATTTGTTTTAGC
Organism: candidate division FCPU426 bacterium; assembly: GCA_963738405.1. Lineage (GTDB taxonomy): Bacteria > Oederibacteriota > Muellerivitia > Muellerivitales > Muellerivitaceae > CAVTWJ01. Next base: position 12,806 of record CAVTWJ010000001.1, read on the forward strand.
GGCTAGGTTTAAGCAAAAAAAAGGGTTAAAAGACCCTCGAACTGCAGAGAAAAACGTTAAAATAGAATCTGATATATTTATTAGCGGATGCGAAATGGGGAATTAGGTGAATCCACAAATGTCATTTACCGCCGACTATAGTGATATCGATTTAAAAGTTCTCCTCGATAAAGAATTGATCGAAGTCCACTTCCAGCCGATTTTTTCCATCCGTGAGAAAATGGTCGTGGGTTTTGAAGGGCTTTCCCGGGGCATCCATCCCGTTTCCGGAAAACTGATTCCTCCGCTTCCCTTAATGAAGATGGCGCGGGAAGCCGATTTGACGCTCGAGCTGGACCGCCTCATGCGGAAAAAAATACTGCAAAGCTTCAGCCAGTTCTGTCCCCAACCCCATGAATTGATTCTGACCCTTAATTTTGAGACCTCCATCATCGACAAGGAAATCGGGTCCCTTCAATTGATCCAATTAGCCCGCCAGCTCAACTTGAACCCCGCCAACATCGTCATCGAAATACTTGAGTCCAGGATCAAAAACGTGGAAGCCTTGGCCAAATTCGTCAAGATCCACCGCGAGAACGGGTTCCTGGTGGCTTTGGATGATGTGGGAAAGGGCCACTCCAATTTTGACCGCATTCCGGTGATCCAGCCCGACCTCATCAAGATCGACCGTTCTCTGGTGACGAATCTTCAGGATGATTACTACCGCCAGGAAATCTTCAAATCCATTGTCCGCTTGTCCCAAAAAATCGGGGCGGTTGTTTTGGCGGAGGGCGTGGAAACGGAAGAGGAAGCGCTGGAATCCCTCGATCTAGGCGCCGATTTGCTCCAGGGGTTCTTTTTTTCACCCCCTCAGGAGCCGAGTCTGGATTACGTGAATCTGGTCACCCATGTCATTGATCCCTTGGCGAACAAGTTTAAGAAGCGCATGGTGGAAAAGTTGAATATCCGCAAAATCCAGCATGAGCGGTACGGCCTGATGATTGAGACTTTGGTGAGTGATTTGAGCCAACAGGAAGATAAGCAGTTACAGGATAAATTAACCCATGCCCTGGCGAATCATTCCATCGCGGAGGCGCTTTATGTGCTTGATGACCAGGGGCTCCAAATTACGCCCTTGATCTGCAAAATGGGCCCCAAGGTCCGAAAGGGCATTTTTCGCATGCCGCCCCTGGGAACGGACTATTCCACGAGGGATTTTTATTATGTCCTGATGGATAGCGGGTTCAGCCGGGAGTCCTTCACGAGTGAGCCCTACATTTCCCCGGCTACCGGGGTTTTTTGCATGACAATTTCGACAAGGTACAAGGATAGGAGGGGAAAAACTAAAATCCTCTGCGCGGACGTGATCCCGAGCTACTTGAAAAACATGGGCAAGTTGATGGCCCTCTTTATGGATTGAATCATTGGGAGAAACAAACCCACATTTATCCCGAACGAAATGAGGGCGTTCGGTTTTTTTTAAGGGCTCGTACTGGTTTGGAAAAATGTGGAATGAGTTCAAAGGGGAATACAACCCCGATCATCCTTCAAACTAATTGAAAAAGTTTTTTCACCCTAGGAATGGTTGCGCATAATAAACAGGGCCCCCTGGAACATAGGGGGCTGGGTCCGCTTTCGATAAATAAAATTTGGCGGTTCCAATCCGAGATCCGGTAAACATGACCTCCGCAGGGAATCAAAAGGTATTCAGGAACATCAAACTTGAGGAAATACTCGGATTTTGAGGTCCAATAGACGTTTTTGAGGGTCGTTGCCAAATTGATGGCGTTACACTGGTAAGGTGCAATATCGGTTAAGTAAAATCCGCGTTCGGGCTTGTCGGCGGGCGCCCAATAATCGGAAGAAATGGGCCTTTTACCTTCGGAAATGACCTCGAAAACTCCGTGGGCCGCATATTGGAACAGGATCAAGGAATCGCTCCTTCTGCTCCCCGGAACAGTAATTTACCCCCGAATAACCAATTTTTTTATGATTTGAATCAACGGTTTCATTTCGACAAGGATCGAATCAGACATCCTTAAGATTGTTTTTGGAGCGGTCGGTCGTTAATACTTTCTTTCCTAAATCGTTATAAAGAAGACTCCTTGCCATTAAGTTCTGTAAAATAACGGCTTTTCCGTTGTGCTGATTACGAAGGCTCCTTAGGTCGCCCTTTTAGATTTGGTTTCAACTGTTGTTAAATATTATTTGGAATGGTGCCGTGCCCCGTCGAAAACCACATCTTAAATTCAATGTTTCCCCAGAAAAAAAGATTAACCTTCTTTTAACGATCGTGACAATCGCCTTTGGCCTTATTTTCTCGAAACTTTTTTATTTGCAGATTCTCAATTATCCGACCTATAGGGCTCTTTCGGATTCCAACAGTCTTCGACTTATCCCCGCCAAAGCGCCGAGGGGCATCATTACGGACCGCAACGGCGAAATCCTGGCGACGAACATCCCCACCTATTCGCTTTTCCTGGTGCCGGCGGACTTGAAAAGCTACGAGAATACCCTGGTGCTTTTAAGCCAAATATTGGGCGAGCCCCTTCAAGACCTTGAAATTTTGGTCCAGAGCCGAAGAAGAACCCGCAAGTTCGAGCCCATCCGCCTGGAGTCCCACTTGGATGACGCCTTGATCGCGAAGATTTCGGAAAATTTAGTCCATCTTCCCGGGGTTTATATCCAAATGGAACCTGAGAGGTATTACCCCCACGGCGATCTGGCTTCCCATCTTTTGGGGTATATCGGTGAAATCAGCGAGGGCGATTTGGCGCGCATGAAAGAGGCCGGTTACCAGGTGGGGGACTGGATCGGCAAGAAGGGGGTCGAGCGGACCTACGACAAGATCCTAAGGGGGCAAAATGGAGGGGTGGAAGTGGAGGTGGACGCCTCCGGAATTCAGCGCCGCACCCTGGCCTATTTGAAGCCGATCCAGGGCCAGACGGTGATGCTGTCCATCGACTGGAAAATACAAAAGCTCGCGGAAGAATTGATGGGCGAACAGGTGGGATCGGTTATCGTGAACAACCCGAAAACGGGGGAAATCCTCGCCATGGTCAGCAAACCCAATTTTGATCCCAATGACTTTGTCAGCGGCATTTCTTTTAAAGATTGGAACCATCTGATCCAGGACAAGGACCGCCCTTTGGAAAACCGCGCCATTCAGGGCCAGTACCCGCCCGGATCCATTTTTAAGCTCATCACGGCCCTCGCGGCTTTGGAGGATGGAGTGATGGATCAAGAAAAGGTATTTCTCTGCCGGGGGATCTTTTGGTACAAAACCTGGCCCTATCGGTGTTGGCGCACATCGGGCCATGGTTGGATGAACCTTAAAAACGCCATTATCGAATCCTGCGACATCTTTTTTTACCAGTTGGGGCTGTTGGTGAAGGTCGATAAAATTTACAAGGTAGCCAAGTCATTGGGTTTGGGGAGTAAAACGGGTTTGGATCTGGATTCGGAGGTGCAGGGGCTGGTGCCGAACCCCCAATGGAAGGAAAGCACCCAGCACATGCCCTGGTTTCCAGGCAATACCATTCAAATGAGTATCGGCCAGGGTTACCTGCTCACAACCCCCCTGCAGATGCTGGATGTAACATCCGGTATCGCCATGAACGGTAAAATCTTCAAACCCCATCTTCTATATAGGGTCGTGGATCAGAAGTCGGGAAGATCTATCTATGAAAAACAGCCTGAGGTTCTACAGGAAGCGGATTTGACCCCCAAATACCTGGATTTCATCAAGAGTACGATGGAACAGGTGGTGAGCTCGGATAATGGAACAGGTAAAAAGGCCCGTCTCAAGGGGGTTAATGTGGCGGGAAAAACCGGAACCTCTGAAAACCCGCATGGCGACAACCACGCTTGGTTTACCTCCTACGCTCCCGCAGAAGATCCCGTGGTGGCGGACATTGTGCTGGTGGAGAACGGCGGGGAAGGAGGGGTCGTGGCGGCCCCTATCGCCAAGCGTTTAATGGAGCAGGCGTTGGGTCAGGAGGTGACTCCCTGGGAAAACCCCACGCCGGGTCCAGGCGTCCCGGTCGCGCCGATGGCCACCCCGACGGTCATCATGGGGGTCGCGCCTTGAAAAGTTATTTAAGATCAATGGATTGGGCCTTGATCGGCATGGTCTTCGCCCTGTCGGTCATTGGCTCCGTCGTGGTTTACTCAGCCACCATCCATAACGCCGATATTTCCACGCTTTGGCGTAAGCAGATTTTTTGGTTTGGAATCTCCCTCTTCGTGATGTGGCTTTTCTCGCGCATTGACTACCGTTTCTGGATGGAGGCTTCCTACATTTTTTATACGATCTCGATTGTTTCGCTTATTTTGGTTTTGTTCGTCGGCGATGAAACGAATGGGGCCAGGCGTTGGATTAAGCTTGGATTTTTTTCTTACCAGCCCTCCGAACTTGCCAAGCTTTCGATCCTTTTGGTTCTGGCCCGCTATATTGGAAGCCGGATGGTGGAAATCCATTTCTTGACCCGTTTTTTCCTCCTGTTGACGATCCTTGGGGTTCCGCTTCTGCTGATCCTGAAACAGCCTGATTTGGGATCGGCCCTGCTCTTGGTTCCGGCCTCCCTGGTAATGATGTATGTGGGCGGGGTCCAGGTTCGCCGGCTTCTATGGATGTTCATTTTGGGGGGCGCGGCCTGTCCCTTGATCTTTCATTTTCTCAAGGACTACCAAAAGGAAAGGCTGGAAGTTTTTATTAACCCCTCGGACGATCCCTTGGGAGCCGGCTATAACATCATTCAATCGGTTATAGCCATCGGTTCGGGAGGGGTGGCGGGAAAGGGTTTCCTGCAGGGCACCCAGACCCAGCTTTCCTTTATTCCCGAGCATCACACGGACTTTATCTTTTCGGTCGTGGGGGAAGAGTGGGGTTTTGTGGGCTGCTTCGTGGTGCTGGTTCTTTACTATTTCATGATCCAAAAGATCGTGGAAATCGCCAGGAAGGCCCGGGACCGGGAAGGCTCTCTCCTGGCCCTGGGGATTGCCAGCATGTTTGCCGTTCAAGTGATCGTGAACGTGGGCATGACTTTGGGGTTGGTTCCCGTAGCTGGATTGACTCTTCCTTTCGTTAGTTATGGCGGGTCTTCGCTGGTTTTTAGCTTCGCGGCCATCGGTGTTATTTTGAATATTTCTTACGCCAATCGGCGGCCCGTCCTGATCGGCCGCAACGCCTAAGAATCTGTGTTTGACGGGGGGAAGCCCTGATTTGTTATACTTCCCATCGAACGGAGAAAAAATGTCAGAATCCCCCAAAAAACTTACCGCGAAAAAGGGATGGATCATCTTCGCCATCTGCTGGGTGGTTAGCTTTGTAGGTATTTACTCCCTCCGCCAAATGTTGATTCCCCGGGAAGAATTGGACTGTTATCAGCGGGTCTACACGATTCAAAAAGCCGTCATCCAGTGGAACCAAGCCCATCCGGACAAGCCCGTCACCGAACTGATTGATGAAAATGCGCTGGTTCAGGCTGGCTTTCTCAAGCCCCTTACCTATGATCACGACCGCCATTTTTACTTTGTGGGCCAGACGGCCCATGGACTTAAGGTGAAGTGCAATAAAGATGAGGATAACCCTCTGATCCTAAAACTCACCGGGGACACGCTGATTGCTGTTCTGCTTTTCTTGGTTTTTTGCTCGTTTAGAGGATATGTTTTATTTACGGACGATGAATAAGTTCCCATTGGTGGTTAACTCAATCCCAAAAAATGAAAGGTCTGCCCATGTCTGAAGTTCTTATTGTTGGTTCTGTTGCTTATGACGGTCTCAAAACCCCATACGCCTCAACCCCCCGAACACTTGGCGGGTCTTGTACCTATTCGAGTATCGCTTCTTCCTTATATACCAAGACTCATATTGTGGGGGTGGTGGGGGATGATTTTCGCGCGCAAGACATCAAACTTCTCAAGTCCAAGAAGATCGGTTTGGATGGGCTGGCTCGAGCCAAGGGAAAAACGTTCTTCTGGAAGGGCTACTATAAGAAGGAAGATATGAACGTGGCCATTACACTCAAGACCGATCTCAACGTATTCGCGCAATTTGACCCGAAGATCCCCGCGAAAGATCGTTCCATACCTTTTCTTTTCCTGGCCAACATCCATCCCGCCCTTCAGATGAACGTGATTGGGCAAATGAAAAAGCCTAAATTTACGCTCTTAGACACCATGAACCTTTGGATCAACATCGCCCGGAAGGATCTGCTGGATGTCATGAAGGAAGTGGACCTGATGGTCTTGAACGACCAGGAAGTGAAGCTTTTAACCGGTATGAACCACTTGAAAGAAGCCGCCAAGGCGGTTTTGAAGTTGGGCCCCAAGCGGGTCATTGTGAAAAAGGGAGAACATGGGGCCATGCTGGTGGGCCCCGAGGGAACCTTTTTGGCTCCCGCCATGCCTTTGGATCGGGTGGTTGATCCCACAGGTGCGGGTGATACCTTTGCGGGAGGCTTCATCGGATACCTAGCCCGGAAGGGAACGGTCAATTTGGAGAATCTCAAACAAGCCATCGTGGTGGGAAGTCTGACCGCTTCCTTTACCGTTCAGGAACTGGGTGTTAAGGGCGTGGCGGGTCTGACCCTCTCCAAGGTGCGCCAAAGGGCCAAAGAATTCTATCGATTTGCCAGCCTTCCTCTCATAAAATTGTGACCCAACAACGCAAATTCAAAGCCTAAGCGCGCGGGGCAAGCCCTTCGCGCTTATCTTTTATAGGGACCCGTGATGCCCATTCAAACCGAATCCAAACTCATCAAAAATTTTCCCCCTTATATTTTCGCCCGCTTAACCGCTGAAAGGCTTGCCGCCCGGCAAAAGGGAAAAGACGTCATCGATTTCACCATGGGAAACCCGGATTCCCCGACGCCCCAACCCATCGTCGATAAACTCATTGAGGTTGTTCGGGATAAAAAATCTCACCGTTATTCCACTTCCAAGGGAATCCCGGCACTCTTAAAGGCGGTTTCCCGCTGGTATGACCGTAAATATGGCGTCTCCATTGACCCCAAGACCGAGGCGGTTTCGATTATCGGTTCCAAGGAAGGCTTGGCCCATTTAGGCCTCGCGGTTATTAACAGGGGAGATCAGGTTTTCGTCCCGGACCCGACCTATCCCATTCATCAATACAGCGTCGTGATTGCCGGGGGAAAGCTGGTCAAGATCCCGGTTTTGGGCGGGCCGGAGGATTTTCTCAAGCGCTTGGAGAAAACCACCGCCAAGCGGGGCTCCAAGCCCAAAATGCTGATCATCAATTTCCCCCATAACCCCACGACCATTTGTGTGGAAGCGGCTTTCTTTACCGAAATCGTCAAGTGGGCCAAAAGGCACCAGGTGATGGTGGTGCACGATTTAGCCTATGCCGATATCGTGTTTGACGACTACAAATCACCCAGTTTTTTGGCTACCAAGGGAGCCAAGGAAATTGGCGTCGAGACTTTTACCCTTTCCAAATCCTACAACATGGCCGGATGGCGCATTGGGTTTTGCGCGGGCAATGAAAAGGTCATCGCCTCGTTGGCCCGCATTAAGAGCTACATGGATTATGGAATCTTTACCCCTATCCAGGTGGCCGCCATTACGGCCCTCGATAGCCCTGAGGAAAATTTGAGAAAACTGGCGGCCCTTTACCAGGAGCGCCGGGATGTCATGGCGGATGGCCTGAACGCCATGGGCTGGCCGGTGGAAAAACCCAAGGCTGCCATGTACCTCTGGGCCAAAATTCCAAAAAAATTCGCCCATATGAAATCGTTCGACTTCGCCATGATGTTATTGAAAGAAGCGGAAGCCGCGGTTTCACCCGGGACCGGATTCGGGAAACTAGGGGAAGGTTACGTTCGTATCGCCTTAGTTGAAAACAAGGACCGCATCCGCCAGGCCCTAAGGAACATTAAAAAACTATTCGTTTAATTTTAATGGGGAGAATCATCCCGGTGTCAATGACCGGGTTTTAGAGGAGAGACGCATGGATATCGCAAACCGAATGAAACAAGTCGCGCCATCAATGACCCTGGCCATCGACGCGAAGGCCAAAAAATTGAAAGAGGAAGGCGTGGATGTACTTAATTTTGGCGCGGGGGAACCGGATTTTAATACGCCCCAATCCATCTGCGACGCGGCTAAGAAAGCCATCGATGAGGGTCACCACAAATACACGCCCGTGCCTGGAACCTTGGAACTGCGCAAGGCCATTGGTCAATACTTAGAAAAAGAATACAAGGTCAAATACGAACCCGCCGAAATCGTGGCTTCCTGTGGAGCCAAGCATTCTCTCTATAACATTTTTATGGCGCTCATTAACCCTGGGGACGAGGTTTTAATTCCTTCCCCCTTCTGGGTCAGCTATCCCGAACAGGTCAAGCTTGCGGGCGGCATCCCCGTTTATGTCGAATGTTCAGAAGCGGATGAATTCAAACTTTCGCCGGAAGCCTTGAAGAGCAAAATCACACCCAAGACCAAGGCGTTGGTTCTTAATTCTCCCAGCAACCCCACGGGAGCCGTTGTGGGGCGAAAGGCCATGGAAGGAATTGCCGAGTTGGCGTTGAAGCACCAATTCACCGTGATCTCGGATGAGATCTATTCCAAATTGATTTACGGTGAGGAACATGTGTGCTTTCCATCCCTCTCCAAACAGGTAGCGGCTCAAACGATACTGGTCAACGGCATGTCCAAGGCTTTTGCCATGACGGGCTGGCGGTTGGGTTACGCCGCGGGACCGGCCAATATGATGAAGGCCATCGCCGATTTGCAGGGTCAATCCACCTCTAACGCGACGGCCATCGTGCAAAAAGCCGGTGTGGCCGCTCTGGCATTGCCTGATTCGGAAATTCAAAAGATGGTCTCGGTATTCCAAAAACGCCGGGACATGATCGTGGAGGGTTTAAACGCGATTCCTGGAATCAAGTGCCTGAAGCCGGCGGGGGCTTTTTACGTGTTCCCGAACGTGAAGGGCCTTTTCAAGCCGGGCCGGGCCAACTCACTCGAATTATCGGATTATCTCCTCGACAAGGCCAAGGTGGCTATCACGCCGGGTATCGCCTTTGGCGCTGAAGGGTACCTAAGGATGTCCTATGCCACCAGCGAGAAGACAATCATGGAAGGTTTGAAGAGAATTAGGGAAACGGTTGGTGGGTGAAGCCTGGGGATTGAGGTAACTTGTAAAGCGGCGGGGTGAAGGCCCCCCTTTTTCTTGAATCCACCATCTTTTTACCCTAATCTATAGTTCCTTTTGCGCAAAACGCCCCAAACTCCAATGATTTTGGGGCGTTTTGCTATTTGTACACTGAAATGCGTTTAGCGGAGACGAAGCATGGCCGAAAACAAGTCCATCATCCAAGTAGGAATGATCGGTTTTGGCACCGTAGGACAGGGTGTCTACCGCCTATTGGAAAAAAACCGCTCCGAGATCGAATCCAAGATCGGCGCCCAGCTAAGAATCAAGAAAATCATCGACCGGGACTGGAGCAAGACCCGGGATATCACTGTGCCCGAGTCCATGATGGGCACTCAGTTTGATGAAATCGTCACGGATCCCGATATCGACATCATTTTGGAACTCATCGGGGGCTATGAACCGGCCCGTACCTATATTTTGGACGCCATGCGGCGTGGAAAACACGTGGTGACCGCCAACAAGGCGGTCCTTTCAGTCCATTGGGATGAAATCATCCAGACCGCCCGCCAGCACAAGGTGGATATTTATTTCGAGGCCGCCGTTTGCAGCGGAACCCCGGTGATTCAGGCCATCAATGACGGTCTTGCCCCTAATAACATCACTTCCATTTACGGAATCGTGAACGGCACCACCAATTTTATTCTTCAAAAGATGACGGAAGAAAAAAAGACGTTCAAGGAAGCTCTCCTGATGGCCCAAAAGAAGGGTTTGGCCGAAGCGGACCCGACCCTCGATATTAACGGCATGGATGCGGCGCATAAACTTTCCATTTTGGCCTCCTTGGCTTTCTCCAAAAGAGTGAAGGTGGAGGATATATATGTAGAAGGTATCGAAAAGATTTCGGTGCAGGATATCGAGTTCGCCCGGGAAGAATTCGGCCGGGTGGTGAAGCTTTTTGCCATAGCTGAGGTAGAAGGGGATGAATTGGAGGTTCGGGTTCATCCAACCCTAATCCCTGAAGACCACCTTTTGGCCAAGGTTGACGGCGAATATAACGGCGTGCTGGTAACGGGTGATTGGGTCGGAACCACCATGTATTACGGTCTGGGGGCGGGGCAGAGGCCCACAGCCTCAGGTGTGGTTAGCGATCTTATCTACGTAGGTCGGGCGGTACATGACAATATCGCGGGCGAAATTTCCAACGCCTGGTTCTTGAGCGACAACCCGCAGATCAAGCGCTTGAAGAAAATGGGCGACATCAAATCCCGTTATTACCTCAAATTCACGGTTTTGGATCAGGTGGGTGTGCTATCCGCGATTTCCAGAATCCTAGGCGAACACCAAATCTCCATCGCTTCGGTCATTCAGAAGGAACAAAAGAAGGGCGATAAGGTGCCGGTGGTGATTGTTACTTACGAGGCAGTGGAAAAGAATGTTCAGGAAGCCTTGAAGAAGATCAACGGCTTGCCCTTTGTTCAGGAAGAAACGCTTTTGATCCGTATGGATCGAGGCGAGTAATGGCCTATTGGCGCGGAGTTATCGAAGAATATCGTTCCTACCTTCCGGTTACGGATAAGACACCGGTGGTTACCCTGAAAGAAGGGGATACGCCCCTGCTTTTCGGGCCCCGAATTTCGGAAAAGCTCGGAAACGGGCTCAAAGTTTATTTTAAATTCGAGGGACTCAACCCCACTGGTTCGTTTAAGGACCGGGGCATGACAATGGCCATGTCCAAAGCCGTAGAAGAGGGAGCCAAAGTTGTCGTCTGCGCCTCCACGGGAAACACTTCGGCGGCAGCTGCCGCCTATTCGGCCCATGCGGGCCTTTCCTGCGCGGTTTTTTTGCCACACGGTTCCATTGCCCTTGGGAAACTTGCTCAATCCATGATTTACGGTGCCAAGGTCATCGCTGTGGAAGGAAGTTTCGACCAAGCCTTGAAGCTCACTCGCGATCTTGCGGACAAATATCCAGTCACGATGGTCAATTCCAACAATCCCTACCGTCTTCAAGGTCAAAAAACCGCCGCTTTTGAGATTGTCGATACCCTTGGGGATGCTCCCGAATATCACGCCATCCCAGTTGGAAACGCCGGTAACATCACGGCCTATTGGATGGGTTATCAGGAATACCACCAAAAGGGTTTTTCCAAACGCCTGCCGAAGATGTGCGGTTTCCAGGCGGCTGGCTCGGCTCCCATTGTACTGGGTCATGTGGTGGAGAATCCCCATACCTTGGCGACGGCTATTAAAATTGGAAATCCCTATTCCTGGAAAAAAGCGGAAGAAGCCCGGGACCAATCCAAAGGTTTAATCGATTCGGTGACGGACCCCGAAATCCTGGAGGCCTATCAGCTCTTAGCCTCCACGGAGGGTATCTTTTGTGAACCGGCGTCCGCCGCTTCCCTGGCGGGGGTGATCAAAAAAAACAAAGAAGGCTATTTCACCGATGGGGAACGCCGGATTGTCTGCACCTTGACGGGACACGGATTGAAAGACCCCGACCGGGCGGTGGCGATGTGCGCTCAGCCCGAAGTGGTGAAGCCCGAGATGGGCTCCATTTTAAAAGCCCTCAAACTTTAAAGGCTCGTAAGCCGACCGAATCAACCTATAAGGATCGGAAACATGGCGATCATTGTTCAAAAATACGGCGGCTCTTCTGTGGCGGACGCCGATAAGATGCTGGAAGTGGCCCGGCGCATCGCCAAGAACCGCAAACAGGGCAACGAGGTGGTGGTCGTGGTTTCCGCCCCTGGCGACACCACCGACGACCTGATCGCCAAGGCCCACCAGATCACCGACACCCCCGACGAGCGGGAAATGGACGTGTTGCTGGCAACCGGCGAACAGCAGTCCATCGCCTTGCTTTCCATCGCCCTCAAAAGCATGAACTGCGACGCCATCTCCTTCACGGGCCCCCAGGTGGGAATCGTCACCGATGATGTGCATACCAAAGCCCGCATCGTCAAAGTTGGCGATTCCAAGATTCGATCGGCCCTGAACCTGGGTAAGGTGGTCATCGTGGCGGGCTTCCAGGGAGAGAACAAAGACCACGAAATCACGACCCTTGGACGGGGTGGAAGCGACCTGACGGCGGTGGCGATCGCCGCGGCCTTGAAGGCCGATGTCTGCGAGTTTTATAAGGATGTGGACGGTGTTTTTACCGCCAATCCCGCTATCGTCAAGAACGCCCGTAAATTAGACGCCATCAGTTACGACGAAATGTTGGAAATGGCCAGCTCGGGGGCCCAGGTTTTGAACGCCCGCTCGGTGGAGTTCGCCAAGAACTTCGGCATCAAGATTCATGTGAGGCCGACATTTAACGAAAAGGATGGAACCATCGTCATGCATGAAACCAAAGCCATGGAAAAGGTGGTCATCAGCGGAGTGACCTATAATAAAAACGAGGCCAAAATCACGATTAGGGGCGTGCCGGACCGGCCCGGGATCGCCTCCATCCTCTTTTCCAAGCTGGGCACCTCCGGCATCAACGTGGACATGATCATTCAAAACATCGGGGAAAAGGGTCATTCGGACCTTTCTTTTACGGTGGATCGTTCCGAGTTGAAAAAGGCCATGAAGGTCGTCAATGAGGCGGCGAAGGTATTAAAGCCCGCAGGGGTGATATCGGACGAAAACATCGCTAAGGTGTCGGTGGTGGGCGTCGGCATGAGGTCCCATTCGGGGGTGGCGGCCAGGATGTTCCAGGCCCTGGCTGAGAAAGAAGTGAATATCCTGATGATTTCCACCTCGGAGATTAAGATTTCGGTGGTCATTGACCAAAAGGACGTGGCCAAGGCGGTTTCGGCCATTCATGAGAAGTTTAAACTTGGTAAAAAGCCGTCAAGCGAAGGATAAGGTGGAGCTGTGAGCGAGAAAATAGTTCTATATGACGCCCTCTTAAGGGAAGGTCCCCAAACCCAGGGAATCAACCTGTCCGTGGAAGATAAAATATCGCTCGCCTTGGCCCTGGATGAACTGGGCCTTCATTATCTGGAAGGCGGATGGCCCGGCGCCAACCCCAAAGACACTCTCTTTTTCCAAAAAGCCAAAAAATTAAAGCTGAAAGCCAGGCTTTCGGCCTTCGGCATGACCCGCCGAGCCCATCACAAGGCGAACCAAGACCCGAGCCTCGTGGGTTTGGTGAAAGCCGAGGTGCGGACCATCACCGTAGTGGGCAAGACCTGGGATTTTCACGTCACCAAAGCCTTAGGCATTACCCTCGAGCAAAATTTGGAAATCATCAACGACTCGGTCAAATACCTGAAGTCCAAGACCGATGAGGTCTTTTTGGACGCGGAACATTTTTTTGACGGCTACAAGCACAACCCTGAATATTCCCTCAAATGTCTCGAGGCGGCCTTGCGGGCGAAGGCGGATTGCCTGGTGCTTTGCGATACCAATGGCGGCTCCTTGCCGGAGGAAATCGAGGCGGTAGTGACCCGCGTTCATCAGCGTTTTCCCGGAGTTTCGATCGGTATCCACTGCCACAACGATTCCGATCTGGCCGTGGCCAATACCATGGCGGCCCTGTCGGCCGGAGCGACTCAAGTGCAGGGCTGCGTAAACGGCTACGGGGAAAGGGTGGGGAACACCAATCTGACATCATTGATTCCCAACCTGGCCTTGAAAAAGGGCCTTTCCTTCCTCCGTCCGGTACATCTGGATAAACTCACCGATGTTTCCCGCCGGGTGGATGAAATATTGAACCAGAACCCGCGCCCCAGCGCCCCCTATGTGGGCAAAAACGCCTTTACCCACAAGGGTGGAATGCACATCTCTGCCGTCCAAAAAGCCACCCAGGCCTATGAGCACGTGAACCCCGAACAGGTGGGCAACCAGCGAAAGCTGGTCCTATCCGATCAGTCGGGTGTCTCGGCGGTTTTGCACCAAGCTGGGAAGGGGCGCATCAAGCTCGATAAAAACACCCCCGAGGCCAAGGCCATCATCGCGGAAGTGAAACAAATGGAAAGCGAGGGCTACCAGTTTGAGGGGGCGGAGGCTTCGTTCGAGCTTTTGCTCAAAAAAGCATTGGGAAAGCATCGCAACTTTTTTGATCTGGTGGGATTCCGGGTGATCGTTGAAAACCGCGGGGACGGAAAAATGATCAGCGAGGCCACGATAAAGTTAAAGGTCAATGGAGTCTTGGAAAACACGGTGGGCGAGGGGGATGGCCCCATTAACGCCTTGGATCAGGCCTTGCGGAAGGCCTTGACTAAATTTTACCCCGCCTTGAAAGAGGTCCGGCTCACGGATTTTAAGGTGCGGGTTCTGGACGCCAAGGAAGGCACCGCCGCCAAGGTGCGGGTCTTGATCGAAAGCCGCGACCAAAAGGACGCCTGGGGAACGGTGGGCGTATCCGAAAATATTATCGAGGCCTCTTGGGAGGCCTTGGTCGATTCCATCGACTATAAGCTGCTTAAGGATGGGGGCAAAAAAAGCAACCGGCGGACTCGTTGAAGCGGACCCAAACCCTTAAGCCGGTCCACCGTCCGGTTGGAATTTTCGATTCGGGGCTGGGCGGGTTAACCGTCGTCAAGGCGGTTCAAAAACAGCTTCCCAACGAAAATTTGGTTTACTTCGGCGACACGGCCCGGATTCCCTACGGCTCCAAGAGCCAAGATACCATCATCCATTACACACGGCAGATCATCCGGTTTCTCATGAAAAAGGAGAGGGTGAAGGTCCTGGTGGTGGCCTGCAATACTTCCTCGGCTTGGGCCTTGCAACAGGTCAAGCGTGAGTTCGATATTCCAATCCTGGGCGTGATCAACCCCGGGGCCCAGGCGGCGGTGGAAGCCACCCGCAACGGCCGCGTCGGGGTTATCGGCACGGAAGGAACCATCTATTCGGACGCCTACCCCGAAGCCCTTCACGCCTTGAATCCCAAAACCAAAGTGTTCACTCAAGCCTGTCCCCTTTTCGTGCCGCTCGTGGAGGAAAGCAAGCTTTCCGGTCCGGTGATTGAGGCGGTGGCCCGGGAATATTTGCGGCCCCTTTTGCGCTCGAAGATCGACACTCTTTTGCTGGGTTGTACCCATTACCCCCTGCTCAAACCGGTTCTTCAAAAAATCGCCGGGCCGAAGGTGCGCATTGTGGATTCGGCCGAGGAAACGGCCAAAAGCCTGAGATTGAACCTGGAATCCTATGGGGGGGAATCGTCCGGAAGGGGAAGCTCGAAATTTTATGTCAGCGACCTTTCGAGAAAGTTCAAGGAGCACGCTCAAAAATTCTTGGGCCGCCCCATCGCTAAGGTTGAGAAAATTTTCATAGAGAAGTATTAGAAGCGGTTTGGGTTGGTTGACTTTGTTTTCTTTCAACTTACAATGAGAATCAAGCTCGGAGGTTTCCTATTAAAACCCTAATCCTTTTCATGTTTCTCTATTCGCTGCTGGGGGGGATTTCCTTTTCCATGGCGGAGGGTGAATTGGCTTCCTCGCCGACGAATTACGAAATGGTGGAAGCTCCCACCGCCTATGTTCTCATGCATGGCGGTTACGACATCATCACGCGCGTGTATGACAATGGGGGTGTTTTTGTCCGGGGCAACCTGGGGTTTAAAGACATCTTTATGGTTGGGTTTTCGGTCAATGGAGCCAATGTCATCGGTAACGGGGAAATCCAAATCCAAATGCCCCAAATCGCCTTGAAGTTCAAGGCTCTTGATGAGAAATCAGCCCCTTTTTCGCTGGCGGTGGCCTGGGACAACCGGGGTTACGGCATCGAAAACAACGGGGTTTTCTTTCCCGGGACCCAAAAGGGTTTTTACATCGCCTGCAGCAGGGAATTTCCTGAAGTCGGTTTTTTGCAGGCCCATTGGGGTGTGAACGCGGTGACATTCAATAATTTTGATTCAAGCCAGGATCTGGGGGCCTTTTTGGGCACCTCTTTTGCCATTACTCCGACGCTGGCTTTTAATCTTGAAATGGATAAAATCTTGAATGACTACTGGCAATTCAACGGAAACTTCCTCTTTAATATCGATAAGCCCCTGCGGGTGGGGATCGATTTCCGTGATATGAACCGAGCCGACTTGTTTTCCCGCATCATCCGTATCCAGTACACCGGGTTTTTCTAAAACCTTCCGGAATCCAAAGGCGGACCCATGAAATCGACCATGATGGTTTTTTGTATTGCCTTTGTTTCCCTTTTAGTTGGATGTGGTTCCTCGTCCAATATCGAGTTGATTCCGCAGGGTAGCCGTCAAAACGCGGCTGAAATAAAGGCCCAATTGATTAGCGGGGGAAATCCCGCGTTAACTCTCGCCTCCTTAAGGGGGAAAGTCGTCATCTTGGATTTTTGGGCCACATGGTGCGGACCCTGCCGGATGGAAATTCCGGACTTGATCAAGATTTTCCAGGCCTATCATTCGAAGGGTTTGGAGATATATGGACTTTCGGTCGAGGGACAGGACGGACATCCCAATAAATACTTTGAGGATTTTATCCAGGCGAACGGAATCAATTATCCCTTGGGCCTTTCCAGCGTGGAAACGCTTCGGGATTATGGAATTAGTCCGATACCCACCACCTTTTTCATTGATAAGCAGGGCAAGGTGGCCCTCTCTTTCGTGGGAGTTCACTCAGCGGAAGACTTTACTTCCGCCGTTGAAACCCTGTTGAAAGAGTAAGCACGCGGCTTTAACCCTTCTCTTTTGGGGTATAATTCAATTTATTAAGGTTTGGAGGGCCCTATGCCCGAAACCCAAGATTCCGACATCCGTGAAGGTTTTCTAGAACTGTACCGGGAACTTTTTGGCCATGTGCCTTATATGGAAACAGTCATCGAGCGTTTGGTGCACTGCCAACCTGTGGATCGGTCGATGCTTGAAAATCACTTGGCTCAAATGATCGCTTCCCTGGCGATGGCTCAGAAAAAACTCGCCCTGCCCAGGGGGGCCAAGGGCCTTAAAAGGGGCCAACCGGACTATTTCCGGCGCGAAATGCTGAAGGTTTCCAAGATCATCAAGGGCCAATTGGCGGTACTTTTAAAGACTTCCTTTCTGGTGGACAGCCGGGAGGCGGAGGAAGATTACCTGCAAACGCTCAGCGATGCCACGGATAATATCGCGGGGGCCTTTCAGCATGTGGTTCGATCCAATGTGCTGATGCCGGTCATGCTCAACTAATCGAGTCATTCCAGCTCATGAACCTCAAGAACCAAAGGGGACCCGACTTGCCAGATTCCATCAAAGAACGCCGGGCTGAGATAGAGGCTTTCAGCCATTACCTTCGGGAAAAGGACCTGAAGTTGACTTCCCAGCGGGAAATGATCCTAACCGTTTTCCTGGATTATCCCGGGCATATTTCCGCGGAGGAACTTTTCCAGCGGGCGCGGGAAAAACAACCCAGGGTCGGATTCGCCACGGTGTACCGCACCCTTAAACACCTGACGAGCTGCGGGCTTGCCCGGGAGTTGGATTTTGGGGAAGGCAGGGTAAAATACGAACCGGAGTTCAACCGCCAGCACCATGACCATATGATTTGCACCTCATGCGGTACTTACATCGAATTCCTTAACCCCCAGATTGAGGAATTGCAGGAACAGGTCAGCAAGAAGCATGGTTTTAAGATCACGTCCCATCGAATGCAGCTTTACGGCGTTTGTCAAAAATGCCAAAAACCAGCCAAGTAATTTCTCGTCAATCCAAGTTGAGGAGTCAGCCATGGTAGATTTCCTTGTATCGCGCGCCACACGCGACAGACTGCAGGGGGAGCTCATAGGTCTCAAGACCATACGCCGTCCCCAGGTGGCAAGGGCGCTGGAAGAAGCCCGCGCCCACGGCGATTTGAAAGAAAACGCGGAATATGACGCCGCCAAGCAGGAGCAAAGCCTTCTGGAAGCCCGCATCCGCGAGCTGGAGGACAAGCTCTCCCGCACCCGCCTGTTGGAGGATGAAAACATCACCGGCGAGCATGTTTCCATCGGGACTGCGGTCACGGTGAAAGACCTCAAAAGCGGCGGGACTGAAATTTACCGTCTCGTGGGCGAGGAAGAGGCGGATATACCCAACAACAAAATCTCCATCCGTACGCCGATTGCCCGGGGCATGATCGGCAAAAAGGTCGGGGAAAAGGTGGATATCACCGTTCCAGCGGGTGTCTTGAAATACCAGATCATGAAGATCGAGGTTTCGGTCGAATAGCCTTATCTTGACTTTGAAAAGGGAGAGCCGTTAAACTCACCTCACAACTGAATACTCTTATCAAGAGTGGCGGAGGGACAGGCCCTGTGATGCCACGGCAACCGATGCCCGGGTGAAAATCCGGGGATGCCAGGTGCCAATTCCTGCCTCGGTGAATAACCAAAAACCGGGCGAAGATGAGAGATGGAAAAGCAAGAAACCGAAGGCTTCCATCTCACCGATGGAGGCCTTTTTTGTTAAGGCAATCAAAATATTGTAACCCCACGGTTCCTCCGGAACCTTTGGGGTCGCAGGCTTCTTTGAAGACTTTTTACATTTTGTCAGCCTGCAAGGGGAGAAACCATGAGTTACGTGAAGTCGCTCAAATGCCGGGAATGCGGTCAGGAATACGAGAAAACCGCCAAATATGTCTGCGAGTTTTGTTTCGGGCCCTTGGAAGCGGCCTACGACTATGACCTGATCAAGCGTGATATTTCCCGGGAAAAAATCGCCGCTCGGGCGCTGAATATTTGGCGCTACCGCGAGCTTTTGCCGGTCGAGGGCACGGTTTACAACACATTGGAAGAGGGTTATACCCCCCTCTTGAAGGCCGAGCGTTTGGCCAAGGAACTGGGTCTCAAAAACCTTTACATCAAGAACGATTGCGCCAACCCCACCCATTCTTTCAAGGATCGGGTTGTGGCGGTGGCTTCCACCCGCGCCCTGGAACTGGGTTTTGACACGCTCTCTTGTGCTTCCACCGGCAACCTGGCCAACGCGGTGGCGGCCTACGGCGCCCGGGGCGGCATGAAGCGCTATGTATTTATTCCCTCCAACCTGGAAAAGGGAAAGGTCATCGGCGCCCTGATTTACGATCCTATCTTGATTGGGGTTAACGGCAATTATGATGACGTGAACCGGCTTTGCAGCGAAATCGCCGGCAAGTACAAGTGGGCTTTCGTGAACATCAACATGAGGCCCTATTACGCGGAAGGGTCCAAGACCCTGGGGTTTGAGACCTGCGAGCAGTTGGGCTGGAAGATGCCCGAACAGGTGGTGGTGCCGGTGGCTTCCGGGTCGCTCCTGACTAAAATTTGGAAAGGCACCCAGGAATTCGTGAAAGTGGGGCTGATCCAACAAGGGAAAATGAGGGTCTTTGGGGCCCAGGCCGAGGGCTGTTCCCCCGTGACCACGGCCTTTAAGAACAAGACCGATACCTTCAAGCCGGTCAAACCCAATACCATCGCCAAGTCGCTCGCCATCGGCAATCCGGCGGACGGCTATTACGCCTTGAAGACCATCGCAGAGTCGGGAGGCGCCGCTGAAATGGCCTCGGACCCGGAAATTATTGAAGGAATCAAGCTTTTGGCCCGCACCGAAGGCATATTCGCCGAAACCGCCGGCGGTGTCACCATCGCCTGCCTGAAGAAACTGGCCGAATCGGGCCAGCTCGATAAAAACGCCCTCACTGTGGCTTACATTACGGGTACGGGTTTGAAAACCCAGGAAGCGGTGGCGGACAGTTTGGGAGAAGTGAAAGTGATCCAGCCGAATTTGGAAGCTTTCGAGGCCAGCCAGTTGGTAAGGGCCTAAAAGGGAACCAAGTTCCTTCCACAGTCATGGCACAGGCCTTTTTCGATCGTGTATTGAATCTCGCATCTCGGGCAGTAGCTTTGGTGCGAGGGGTGGGTGGGGGCGGGCGATGCCAAGCTCGCCTGATAGGTCAATCCGATTTGCGCCATCCAAAGGGTCAGGGCCTTCAGTTCTTTTTCTGGGCTGTTAGTCAGCAGAAGATGAGGTTCTTTTTTATCCCGTGACGATACGGCGGGATATTTGAGTTCCAACAACCAGCGCCTGAAAAATTTGTTTCTTTCTTCCTCCTCCAAAAGAATCTTTCCAACCGCAAAGGGATGAAAATCCACAAAAAGTTCCGCTCCCAGCAGATCCATGGCCCGGGAAGACTGCCAAGGCGAGAAAAGGCAGAGAAAAAGGCATTTCCACCGCGCTTTTTCTTGGTCAGGGTAAAGGACTTTGTGGGCTGTCCATAAGGATTGGATGAGAGCAATGTGCAAGTAAAGGAAACCGCAGAAGAGAAGAAACCATACCGGGCCAGATCCCAAACGAAACTCATAGATGAAGATGGCCAAAGTCACCACCAGCAACAAACACCTGGAAAACCAAAAGAGATCCTCCGTCTTTTGACGATAAAGGTCTAAACGAGATTGAGCTTTCTCCCATTGGAGGCTTTTTCCCAAGGGCGGGGCGGTGCCCGGCGGGGGAAAGCGGTAGGCGAAACCCTGGGGATAGGGATTCCTGAAACCTAAGGCGGGCCCACGGGTAAGTCTGAAGCGTTTGTAATGGGAAAGCATCAGCCACCCCCCCGCCGGGAGGGGAATCACGCACTCGCTTAAATAGAGGGCGGCGGCGATGAAAACGAAGAGATGAAAGTGGATCAAGAAGGCCCCTTAACGGAGCTTCCGGCCGGAATTATTTAATAACCGCCGGAGGCTGGGAATCATCCCCTTCGCCGGAAATGGTCCCTTTTTTGCCTCCTCCGAACAGCCTTTTGAAAAACCTCGAAACGACCGCCAAACCCGCCACCACCAAGGCCCAAGCCTTGGCAAGAAAGGGGAGTATCAGGGCCCAAAGTTTGCCGAGGATTCCGGACTTGGCCGCCAGGGCTCCCGCTCCGCCAACCACCAGGGCCGCGAGCCCGTATTCGGCCACCTTGTCGCCGGTGGTCCATTCGGCGTATTTGTTGCCGGTGGTGAAATCGAAGCCGCCGATGTCGTTATTGAAACGCCCCAAAACTGCGGTCATATCGGCGGAATTGGGAACCAGGGTCACCACCATCACGCCCTTGCGCCCCAAAATCTTGGTGCTGTAATTGACGAATTCCTCGCCTTTTTCCTTCAGTCTCTCGGCCCACTCCAGCCGGTGATTGTCCGGGTTGTACTGGGGCTTCAGTTCCCAACCCACCAGGTCCATGGCGTCCCACCCCTTTTGCGCCCTTTCCTTGTTCGCTTCCTTGTTGTTGTCCAGCATGGTCTGCCACATCGCGTCGGCATCCAGCTTTTCCTTGTCCGCGTCCTTGATGTAGCCGACATCGTCGAAACTAAAGAGGGCCATATAGCCGGATTTTTCATCCTGGGAATAGAGCACGCCCAGGTCGTTATCCGAATAGAAGTTATGGGTTTGATCCATGAATGCCTTCATGTCCTTTTGTTGGATAAAGACATAACCGGCGGGAACCTTCACTTCGCCGATGTCACCCAATTTCCCGGTGGTGGGCCCTTTGAGGGGCTGAATTTCAGCGAAGAGGGAAGTGGTCGAGAGCAGGAGCAGGAGGCAGAGCGGGAAGCACAAAGAAATTTTCATGATCAATCCTTCTGGTTTGATGGCCAAGCGCGGACAGTATAGAAGAAACGGCTCGAAATCTTCATCAGGTCTTTTAACGATTCCAACAAAACCTATTCTTTCACCACCAAGACACCAAGGCACCAAGAACTACATTAGACAAATAAGTGAAAAACGATGTAAATCCGAATCGATTTTTAGTTTTTCTTGGTGACTTGGTGTCTTGGTGGTGAAAATGGTATTTTCTTTTAAGTTTTGTAATAGTTTCTTAGTCTTTATTGACCATTTTGGCCATCATTTCGCCGTAACGCTCCCCTTGCACCTTGAACGAAGCGAGGATTTTTTCCACCTCGGCAAAATCCCCGTCGGTCAGGGGCAGGTTTGTCGCAGAGGCGTTTTCCTCCAAATGCTTTACTTGGGTTGTGCCGGGGATAGGCACCACATCGGCACCCTTTCTTAACAGCCAAGCTAAGGCCACTTGGGAAGGAGTGGCCTGGTGCTTCGCCCCGATTTTTCGAACCTCATCGACTAGGCGGATATTGGCTTTAAAGTTTTCACCCTGAAAACGCGGAAGGTTTCGGCGCATGTCGCCCTCGGCCAAGTCCTCGTAACGCTGGATCGAACCCGTCAGGAAGCCCCGCCCCACCGGGCTGAAGGGCACAAGCCCGATCTTGAGTTCCCGCAAAACCGGAATAATCTTGTCCTCCAGGCCTGTCTCCCAAAGGGAATACTCGCTTTGCAAGGCTGTGATAGGGTGAACCGCATGCGCCCGCCGAAGGGTATTGGGGCCGACCTCGCTCAGGCCGATATAGTTCACTTTGCCCTCCTTCACCAGTTGGGCCATGCCCTCAATGGTTTCCTCGATGGGCACCTTGGGATCCGCCCGGTGTAAATAAAGAAGGTCAATGTAATGGGTTTGAAGACGCAGGAGCGAGCCTTCCACAGCCCTGCGGGCGTTTTGCGGGGAACCGTCAAGGTTTTCAACCCCGGTCATTCCGCCCTTCCAAGCGAACTTGGTGGCCACCACCACCTCTTTGCGCCTTCCCGCCATAGCCTTTCCCAATAGTTCCTCATTCTTGAAAGGACCGTAAGCTTCGGCGGTGTCCCAAAAGTTGATGCCCAGTTCTAAAGACCGGTGAAGGGTTTTTATGGATTCCCCCTCGTCAGCCTTGCCATAGGCAAAGCTCATGCCCATACAGCCCAGTCCAAGAGCAGATACTTCCAAACCCTGATTTCCAAGTTTGCGCTTGTCCATTGTTTTTCTGCCTCTTTGTTGAATAGAGTACATCAGCATTCAGACACTTCATTTTGATGGTTTGAAACCTAGATTCCAAGTGGTTCAAAAGCACAAGGAGGCCGGGCCATGAAATTAACGGGACGCACGATTCTGATTACAGGCGGGGGTTCGGGCATTGGGGGCGGGCTGGCAGAGGCTTTTCACGAGAAGGGCAACAAGGTTATTATCACGGGCCGTCGTCCCAAGGTTTTGAAGGAAATGACCCAAAAACATAAGGGCATGGAAGCCTTCGCCATGGACGTGTCGTCCGAAACCGATGTTCAAAGGCTTTTTAAAGTCGTCTCCAAAAAATTTCCGACCCTGGATGTGGTCGTTAATAACGCCGGGTTGATGTTGTGGCCCGATTTCGCGCTTCATCAAAGGCTGGGGCCGACACTTTATGATGAAATTGATATCAACCTGAAAGGTTTGATCCGAGTCACGGCGGCCTTTTTGCCCCTCTTGACCAAACAAAAAGAGGCGACGCTGGTCAACGTCAGTTCTGGTCTGGCTTTTGTGCCCCTGGCTGGCACCCCCATCTATTGCGCTACCAAAGCGGCGGTGCACAGCTTTTCGGATTCGCTTCGCCATCAGCTTCGAAAGACCTCGGTTGAAGTCATCGAATTGGCTCCGCCTGCGGTTAAAACCGAACTGGGCGAGGCGCCTGGGCAACCTAGCCGGGATTATCCCCGAATGCCGCTGGACCCATTTATCACTGAAACCATGAAGGCTTTGGGGTCGGGAAAGAAAGAACTTTTGATCGGCGCCGCCAAATTTTTGAAAACAGGCTCCCGATTCTTTCCAGGCAGGGTCTTCAAAATGCTGAATCCCTGATTGGGCCGTTGTTGGCGCCAAAGCCGCAAAGGTGTTGCGGTTATCGCTTTGCTGATTCCATGTAAGCGTAGCCGATAGGCTATTACGGCCCTTCCTCCAACCCCTCAGCGTCTATATCTTCGTAACTGGAAAAGGATGACGAGTCATTGAAATTATGTCCTTTAAAACCAGGTGTCTGAACCATTTCAGGAGGAACAAAGATGAATAAGAGACTTTGGCTGGCAAGTTTGTTTGCAGGCGCTTTGGTAGGCTCTACGGTGATGCTCTATGCCGACGAAGCCAAGAACCAAGCGGGGGATGGCGGGCAAGTCGCGACCGATAACGCTCCCCAGGGCGGGGATGAAGGCGGGCACCATGGAATGGGTCTGGAAAAAATGAAGGAGAAATTGGGCCTTACGGACGATCAGGCAACCCAGATGAAAGCCCTGTTCAAGTCTCGGATGGATTCGGGAAAGACCTTGAGGGACCAGATGAAGGTGGATTTGGACATCTTGAAGCAAAAGGTAGATGCCAAGGCTTCCAATGGTGATTTGAAAAGCGCCCTAGACACCCTTTCCGCTGACAAGAAGGCGATGGATAAGAACCGCCAGAGGATGGAAGATCAGGTTCGTCAAATTCTCACCCCCATGCAACAGGCTAAATTGGTTCTCAGCATGCAGGAGAGGGGCGGGGAAATGATGAAAAAGTGGATGAAACATCGTAAAGACGGCAAAGACGGCATGGATAAAGATGGAGATAACGATAGAGGCGATTCGGGTAACCCTCCTCCCGCCGCTAACTAAACTTTCACACAACAAAAGACTTTCCTCAAAGCGCCTGGGTTCACCGCCCAGGCGCTTTTTTTATTTTCCTGAACAAGTAGGGATAGATAATGTTGGTACTCTTATTTTTGAGACGTGGTTTTATCCTCTTTAATCCAAAGGCTTTCCGTGAACGGTGGTTCAATAAAAGGTTGTGGAAGAAACCTCTGCTCGCTATTGCTTTTATTTCTGCTTTTTCCGCTCGTGCTTTTAACCCAAGGCTGTACCCTTTTGTTCGTGGCCAAGGGTCAAACCCGGTACATCGAAAACAAAACCGCTCAGGTTCCACCCGCTGTTTCGCAATCCGCCCAAATGAGCAAGACCGTCGTTTTGAGGTATAAGGTCCAGGAAGGCGACAGCTTTCAATCGATCGCGGTTCTTTATTACGGGCAGGCGGCCCAAGCGGCTAAGATCGCCTCCGCCAACCACATGACTTTGAAGTCTAAGCTAAAAGTGGGAAAGTTATTGCGGATTGTGGACCCGGTTAATTTTCCAAGTCCCAAGGACCTGACGAGGTTAAAGACCGGGGCAGGTACCGAAACCCCAACCCCTGAGCCGGGACCCATTTCCCATCTGGATACTACCCCCGAAAATATAACCCAGGTTCCAAGGCCCAGGGTCAACGGGGCTTTCGGGGCGGGGGAAAAGCTCACTTTTGAAGTTAAAGCCCTCTCGATGGTTGGGGGCTATGGTGTTTTAGAAGTTGGGGACTCGGTCATGGTTCGGGGGCGCCCCTGTTTTCCGCTTTCCGCCAGGGCCTCCACGGTTTTTCCCTTCAGCGCCTTTTTCCAGGTGCATGACGTTCAAACCAGCTATTTCGACACCGTGGATTTCGTTCCCTGGAAATTCGAAAATGACCTATTGGAAGGAAAGCATCAGGGCCAAAACTTGGAGTTGTACGACCAGGTCCGCCATAAGGCTGTCCGGGCCAAGGGCGGTGAACCGCCTGAAGAAATGGATGTGGCGCCTTTCTCGCAAGATATTATTTCCTGCTTTTACTACTTCCGCCTTCTACCCCTGGAGGTTGGGAAGAATTATTCCATCCCCGCCCAGGCCGCGGGAAAAAACTATAATCTGATCGTGGAAGTCATTAAAAAGGACCATGTGACCGTTCCTTCCGGTACCTATGACTGCCTGCTGGTGAAACCCCATGTGCGTTACGCCACGGTTTTTCGCAACACGGACGATATCGATATTTGGCTCACCGACGACGAGAGACATTTGCCCGTGTTGGTCCGCAGCAAAATATTTATTGGAAGCGTGGAAGCGGCCCTCATTAGCGCTAACTTGCCGAAATTTGAGGGTAATGATAAAAAGGCCGGGCTCTAAAGGGACAGGGAAGTTGCCAGTGAAAAGGGGAGAGCTAAACCTTGAAAAGGAATATATTTCTGGCGGTGTTGCTGGCCTTGTTTAGCTTGGAAAAAGCCTGCGCCGAGGGGCCCTTGGTTTCCTCAATGCCCGCTCAGCCTATCGAGACCCATATGGACCTGGGGTTATTTGGCCTCTTGGGCGGGTCCATGGAATATTCCGTTGATAGCAAGAAAATCACGCGTTATGAGGATTTTAAATTCTACATTTATCCCATCCGAGACGCTGAAGCCTCCCAACTGATCCGTGAGGCTGAAGCGGATCACTTTGCGGCTGAAATGTTTTATGGTTCCGGCATTGTCTGCGGTTTGGATGTAGCCTTGTTTTTAAATCCGACGCCCTTTGTTCATGTCGATTGGATCGACCGGATTGGGACAGGGGTTTTTGTGGCTCAGCTTTTCGTGGCCGTCGGCGCTCTCTTTGACACGAACGGGGAAGGGCGTAAATACAACGCGGTTCAGCGCTACAACCATTTGGCCCTCGAAAAAAAAGAGACGTTCCTGGGGCTCACTCCTCAAGTTGACCTGGGTCAAAAGAGCCCTGAATTTGTCCTGTCAAAAACCTTTTAATTCAAACCCTTCTGTCGAATATTTTTACAAGGTGTGATAATGATGGCGTGGCAGTCCCAGACGAACCGCAAGGATAATGACACCCCATGCTTAAACAACTCGCGGCGGCGCTGCTGATGCTGGTTTGGTTTTTGTCGGTCAGCTATCTCGCCATTCTCACCAACTGGTTTCAGGAAGGCCTCTCCCTAGAAGCGTCCATGGTCGCGACTCCCCTTTTTATTAACGCGGCATTGACCACCTTTTTGACGGTTTGGGCCTACTTTTCCCAAAGCAAGGTCCTTTTATGGATGGGTTTTTTAGCCGCCATCATTGGGGGCGGTTTTGTGGTCCACAGGCAAATGGTGGTCTTTGGCGAAATGCCGTCTTTGAATATGAACCAAGTCAGCAAAAGCCCGGTGGGGGTGCTTCAAACCCAAAAGGGCGAAGTGGATTACTGGATAGAGCTCAAAAACCCTTTTACGACGGGCCATGCGGAATTTTTGATGATCAAACAGGGAAGCGACTACCACACAGTCACGGTCCCGATCTTCAATGGGCCCACGAGGGGTTATGCCGAAGCGGCCAAGGTGGAAGACTGGGGCAAATTAGCGCCTACCGCCAAGCCCGATCTATTCATCTTTACGGTCAATAAAAGTCTCTCTTCCGCGGGGCGCTTTAGGGTGAATTTGAAGACCGAAAAAGCCGTGAAGATGAGGTCTTGAGGGGGCGGATTTAGTTATTTTCTTCCCCTCAACGTAACATTTCCGCGTTTCCCGCAGTATGTTAAACAGATTATATTTTCCGTTTCTCATTCGCAGAACCACACCATCCCCAGGGGGAAAAAATGACAAAGTCTTTGATCATCGGCTTCGTTACGATTTTTTTATTGGCGGTGTTGGTAACAATCGTCCGGGCCTCCGCGGACCCATATCCCGTGGCGCCCTCGGCCCAGGAAGTTCATCCTCTGGGGGTAGGCGGAACGGTTCCGGATGGCACCCTTACCACTCTTGAAGGTAAGAAGGTGAGGCTTCTAAACCTCATCGCGCAAAAACCAACCGTGATTATCTTTTACCGGGGCGGCTGGTGCCCCTACTGCAACCTGCAAATGGGCCAGCTGGTAAAAATAGAACCCGAACTGGCGGGAATGGGCTACCAGGTTTTGGCCATCAGCCCGGACCAGCCCAAGAAGCTGAAAGAAAGCCTCGATAAGCACCAGATCAACTACACCCTTTTATCGGACAGTGCCCTGGAGGTCATCCGCAAATTCGGCCTGGCCTACCAGGTGAGCCCAGAAATATACGGCAAGATGAAAGGGTTTGGGGTCGATTTGGATGGCGCCACGGGCAACCATCTGCACCAGCTTCCGGTGCCGGCCGCCTACGTGGTGGATCCAAGGGGAAGCATTCATTTTGTTTATTACAACCAGGACATCAAGGTTCGTGTGAACCCGGATGCCCTTTTAAAAGCCGCTAAGGAGGCCAAACCATGAAGGTCATCAGCGCGAAGGTTCACGGCTTTTTAGATTATTTGGTCGTTTTGATATTTCTTGTTGCGCCCTCGGCGCTCCATTTGTCGATGGTGCCGGGCGCCATTTCCTATACCCTGGCGGGGGTTCACTTAGGGTTAACCCTGCTGACCGATTTTCCCCTGGGCGCCTTCAAGCTGGTTCCCTTGAAATGGCATGGCATGGTCGAAATGATCGTGGGACCCGCGTTGATCGCCCTGCCATTTATCCTTGGCTTCACCTCCGAACCCGCGGCGGAATATTTTTACGTCGTGAACGGGGCCGTGATCCTAGTGGTTTGGTTTTTAACGGATTATTCCACCGCCAAAGGCTAGTAAAAGCTGATAAAGCCAAACGGGTCCCTAGTCCTTTTCTTTCTCCTGGCTTTGCCCGCCTGCCGGGCTCAATCCAACTACCCGGATAAACCGGGAACTCTCTTCATCCGCCAGCAAATCTGCGACCTTAATGACTTTAAAAAGGGTTTCTTCAGCCCGAAGAACGACCTCAAGGGCCGGGGTTTCCTGTCCTATGGCTTTTACCGCGATCCCGGCGACCCCAAGACCTATATCATTACCCTCACATGCACGGATCTGAATCGGGCGGTCACCTTTATCCAAAGTTCCAACTTTTACGTGTCCTGCGTGGGGGCGGGGCTTGGCTTGCCGGTGATTTGGGCCGGGGAGGATGAGAAGGTAAGCCCCTATACGGGCATCCCCCCTAAGCCGGGCGCCATAGTCGTGGCCCGGGTGGAGGTGGGGAACCCCACTTTCTGGGAAAAGGCTTGGAAGGATGTAGCTGGTTACAGCATGTATGAGCTTCCCGAAAGGCCCGGTGTGGTAATCCTATCCCGTAAGATGCCGGATATGGCCCAGGCCAGGGCGTTCGTAAGGGCCCAGTCCTTAAAAAGCACCATGGAGGCCGAAGGGGTTACCCGGATGGACTTCTGGGTTGGGGGTAGGCTGGAGGAAGGGGCTTTTTAGACCCGGACGTCAGGTTGAATTGATCGTATTACGATCAATTCAACCTGCTTGCTGCCAATTAATCGTCAGGGCCTGACGATTAATTGGCCGCGAGACTGTCCAACACATGGCACCAAACCCGATCCTCAGTGCCTCAGCTAAATCTTCGCTTAATTAAATTAGATCCTCGCTTAATGACACAAAATCTTCGCTTAATTGGGATTAAATCTTCGCTTAATTAGGCCAATTCCTCGCTTAATTGGTCCAAATTCTCGCTTAATAAAGGGTTTTTTGCGTAAAATTGGGTTGTTTAAAACACTCCTTATTACGCCATTGTGCCAAAGGCGGGGTCGGGTTGGCACAATACGGTCGCCGTGGCACGATCCCTTGGCACGATAGGGTGGCACAATAAGTGGCACGATTCGCTTTTCCGGTTCTTTGGCCGTAAAACCCCTTCAAGGGGGTAAAGTAACTTTCAAAAGGGTTTGAAAAGGGGAAACCGTGCAAAGAGGCAGGTTAGAGGCTTTCAGCGATGGTGTCTTGGCCATCATCATTACCATTATGGTGCTGGATTTAAGGCCTCCCCATAGCGGGGAACTGACGGCCCTGCGGCCCGTTTTGCCCAACCTGATCAGTTACGCCCTTAGCTTTACCTACGTTGGCATTTACTGGAGCAACCATCACCACATGTTTCAAGCCGTCAAAGGGGTAAACGGCAAAATCCTGTTGGCTAATTTACACCTGCTTTTTTGGCTTTCCCTTACGCCCTTTGCCACGGCTTGGCTCGCCCAGGTGGGTATCTCCACTTGGCCGGTAGCTCTCTACGGGATGGTCCTTTTTTTATCCGCCATTTCCTACACGATTCTTTTGAGAACCCTGATTGCCCATCATGGAAAGGATTCTGTTCTGGCCAAGGCTATTGGCTCGGATTTCAAAGGGAATCTTTCTATCGGGCTTTATGTTACCGGGATTCTTTTAGCTTTCGTGTTTCCCTGGGTATCTTACGGACTTTATTTCATAGTGGCCGTTATCTGGATCGTTCCCGACCAAAGGATTGAAAAACTACTTTCCAAATAGTTTATCCGGCGTCTTTTTGCGGGACTATCGTTGTATTGGGTTTAAGGTTTTGCCCATGACGGGAATCCAGAATGGACAATCATTTAAAATAAGTCCAAATTACCGGTTCATATTCGAAATCCCAAAGGATTAAGAAAATATGATGAGGAGAAATATTATTTGGTTCAAAGCGGGTCTTTTAGGGATTCTTTTATTCTCGTTCCAATCCTGCGCCCCTCACGAACCTCCCTATCGATTGTTTCCCGAAAACTTTTCTTGGGGGGAATACCAGGTAGAAAAGATGCTTCGGGACCGACCTGTTATGGCCAAGTACGTCCAAAAAGGGGACAAGGTTTGGGGTTGGACGGTCCGTCAGTTCGCGGGGGAATGGATAAAAGGGGGTATTGAATGGGATCCGACGGACCCTAAACCGCTTTGGGACGCCATGTATTATGGGGCCGATGGAATCAACAAGGCACGCGTACAAGTGACGGCATTGTCGGCCATGAGGCATTTCCATTTTGGAAAGCCCAAGGAAGGGCCCGAATTGTGGTATGACCTCGTGTTTGAACTTTGTAATGTACAGGGTTTTGAAAAAAAAAGGGAGATCAATCACCTTGCCGATACGGAAAAAATCGGGGAAGAGGAATATTGTTTCCGCGCCTATCTGGAGGAGGCGGTGGACACCAGGCAGAAAGTTCGTCATTTTTTTATGGATTTGTGGGTCCCAAATTGCAAAAGGCTCTCCCTTTATCCCTGGGACGAATTCATGAAATATGCCGACAACGTCGGAGTCCCCGTTTGGACCTCCCGAGAATTCATGAATAAATATTTCAGCGTCGATTATACCCATCCAGTGAAAAGAAACGGTTTCCAAGAGGACTTTTGCTACCACCACGAATTTTACAAAAAGCAGTATGAGGACCAGGTGGTTCCCCTGCTTAAAAGCAGCCTAACCCCCATTCCCACGCCCATGACCTTGCCTGATTTGAGGAAAAAGTTGGCCGTGGAATTGCCGCCTGAGGAAAAATTACGGTCCTAAATCCGGAGAGCCTGTCCACGAAGGGGAGGGGTTTCGAAAATTGGAACGTGGGAACTTACTGGGAATTCCCACTTGGGGATAACGGTTCTAAACTCGTCCAATGCGGGGACCCGGATTGGACAAATCGTGCCGTACCCACCCTTTCATTATCTCTCCAATCTTCCTATTGTGATGTTTCGCTTCTCCATTGGGCGAATCCGTGGGCAATTTACCGGTTTTAAGCTTGGATGAACAAACAAAAAGGACAATATGGCCAACCAAACAAATGTTTTGAAGTCGTTCGTCTCGATAGTTGATATTCATGGGTTAAAACACAGCGTTAATCTCGCAAACGTCACCCACATTTATTTTGAGGAACGAAACTTAACGACCATTAAATTCGTGAATGAAACGGACATCAATTTTGATCTGACAAAGCATCCGTTGCTATTGAAGTTGTTCCATAAAGTGGCGCTGTAATTAAAGCTGTCTAAACGACATCGAAATAAATAATATTCAAGGGGCTCCTGCAGAAGGGAATTGGTAACGGTCAAGGGGAGAACTAGGCAACTGATAATCCTCTACCCAAGGCATGTGTAAAAAGCCCTGCCGGACGCTCAATTCTAATTTTGACCCCGGCCCCAGGGTGTAATAGAGGGCGGGGGTTACCAGCAATTCGCAGGTATCCTTATCGTTGTCCCAATTCATAAAATAAATCAAATGGGCCATGGGGCTAGGCCCTTCCTTGAAACTTCCCCCCAAGGCCGATATTTTTTTATCCGTCACCACGATCGTTTGGGCTTGGGATGGGGAAAAATCCAATAGCCCATTCACCAATTGAACGCTGAACCGGAAAAAGCAGGTCAGCAGGAACCAAAAGACCAAGAAAACCGTCCACACTATGGCCGACGGTATCTTTTCCTTAAGGGCTTCTTTTATGAGGTTCTTGAAGAGTTGGTAACAAAGACCGAGGGATAGGGCGCCGCTGATGAGATCAACCCACCAAAAATCCGTATGGCTGACAAGCCGGTAGAAAATGCCGCATAAGACGTATTCCGCAACGAGCACCGCGATGAAGAGAACGAATAGTTTGAAGTAGAGATAGGCGCGGCTGGTTTGCATAGCGGTGAAATACACCTTTCAAAATAAGTTTAATCGCCCGACTGATTTTCTCTAAGGCATTTCAAGCCGAATCATTGTGGGGTGGTCCGGGTCTCGATTTTTTAGATACCCGCTGGAAAACAACGCCTCTTTTAGGTCATAATCCCATTCGTCACCGCTATCCCAGGAGGAAAGTATGTCCGTCAAAGTCCTTATTCCCACGCCCCTTCGCAACCTGACCCAAAACCAAGCCGAGGTATCCGCCGATGGCGCCACCATCGGGGAAATTATTGAAAGCCTTGGAAAAAACCACGACGGTTTGAAAGGCCGAATTCTGGATGAAAACGGCAAGATCCGCCGGTTCGTGAACATCTATTTAAACGAAGAAGACATTCGTTTTCTGCAGGGCGAAGCCACGGCCGTGAAGGAAGGTGACCAAATTTCCATCGTACCCGCCATCGCCGGCGGGAAGTAACAGCCAATATTCACCACCAAGGCACCAAGTAATGCAAAACGAATTTTGGGTTAACCCTCTAAAGACCTATTTAAAGAAGTAAAGATTTTTTAAAACTAAACATTTTGCTTTTCTTGGTGACTTGGTGTCTTGGTGGTTCAATAGCTTTTGGGATTTGAGGTGTTTTTATGGCTTCCATCAAACAACTTGTTGAACTGGATTATCCCAACGACCAGGTGACCCAACCGGTTTTGTCGGAAGTCATCAAAAAGTATGACATCACGGTTAATATTCGCCGGGCCTCCATCACCAAGGGCTTCGGCTATGTGCAGATGGAAATTGTCGGTGAGGAAAAAGAAGTCAAAAAAGCCCTGGCCCACCTGCAAAAGATGAACATCGACGTCAATCCCATCACCAAAGACATCGTCGAGTAACCCATGCCCGAAACCTCACAAGCGAGGGCCCTTCCTGCGGAAGGGTCTCCCGAATGGTTGGATCGTTATTCCCGCCAAACCCTTTTGTCGGGGGTAGGGGTCGAGGGCCAAAAAAAATGGTCGCAATCGACGTTAAGAGTGGCTGGTGAGGGGGAAGCCCTGGAAGCCTGTTTGACGGCCCTGGCTTCTTCGGGAATAGGATATTTACAGGTCCTTACCTCGCACCCCTACGACCCTAAGCCTTTTGCTCAAGCCCACCCTCAGACAAAGGTCGTCACGCTTTCCGATTTAAACACCCATACAGACGCTGATTTAACCCTGGTGGTAACAGGCGAGGCGGATTTCAGGCGCCGTATCAGCCGACAACTGCGCACTCAAAATAAAACCGGCATCTTCGCTTGGCCCGCGGCGAGCGGCTTTGCCCTTTGGGTGGGGCTCCATACCCTGGGCCATTGCCCCTGCCTGGAATGTTTTGAAGTGCTAAATCCTAAAGCCTTTACCAGGGGAACCCCGGTTGTTCAAAGGCTTCTGGGCCAGGCGGCGGCATCGGAGGCTCTTCTTTACCTGATCAAAGGGGAATCCCCGCTGGCCAATAAGGTTTGGATTACTTCTTTGGATGAGGGCGTTTCCCTGCATCACGAGGTGTTTCCGTCCTATAAATGCCCCGCACAGCTTGCGGATGAGGGAGCGCCCGTAACCCCATGATCCACAACCGCTACCCCCTTTCCTCCAACGTCATTCAACTGATTGGCAACACGCCCCTGCTTCGGTTGCGGCGCATTCCGGACAAGAACCACGCCCAGGTTCTCTGCAAGCTGGAATCTTTCAACCCCGGGGGAAGCCTGAAGGATCGCATCGCACTGGCCATGATTGAGGACGCCGAAGCCAAGGGGAATCTGAAACCCGGCGGGACGGTGGTGGAACCCACCAGCGGCAACACAGGGATCGGCTTGGCGATGGTCTGCGCCCAGAGGGGTTACAAGTTGATACTCTGCATGCCGGAAGACATGAGCCGGGAGAGGCGGGTGGTGCTGAAGGCCTATGGGGCGGAGCTGGTTTTAACCCCGGCTTCGGGGTTCATGGCCGCCGCAGTGGAGAAAGCCAAGAAAATTTTGGCCGAACATCCCGAATACTTCATGCCGGGGCAGTTTTCCAACAGGGCCAACCCCGAGGCCCATATCAAAACCACGGCACCTGAGATCGACCGGGATACCGCCGGGCAGTTGGACGCCTTCGTGGCGGGTATTGGCACGGGCGGCACCATTACGGGTGTGGGTGAATATTTCAAAGGGAAGGGTTCTAAGGTTCAAATCATCGGGGTGGAGCCCGCCTCTTCGGCGGTGCTTTCCGGCGGGAAGCCGGGGACCCACCGTATTCAAGGAATCGGGGCGGGGTTTATACCGCCCGTATTGAACCGGGCGGTGATGGATGAAGTATTAACCGTGGATGATCGAAACGCCTATCTCATGACCAAACGCCTCGCTAGGGAAGAGGGTCTTCTCCTTGGAATTTCTTCCGGTGCCAACGTGGTAGCGGCCCTGCGGGTGGCCCAAAGGATGGGGCCGGAGGCCAGGGTGGTGACCATTTGCTGCGATATGGGGGAAAGATATTTCAGTTTGGATGAGGAATTTAAGGGCGAGACGACTTCAGACAGCATTTGAGCGGTTAATCTTTTCCCGCGCTGCTAAAAAGAAGTAGAAGATCTGGCACTTCGTAAGCCTGGGTCACCTGCTCGGTTCCCAACCGGCAAACCCAGGAGCCGGGTTTCAATTGACCCATGGCTTTGAGTTGGCCGAGGGTAAAGGGGCCTTC
Organism: candidate division FCPU426 bacterium; assembly: GCA_963738405.1. Classification (GTDB taxonomy): domain Bacteria; phylum Oederibacteriota; class Muellerivitia; order Muellerivitales; family Muellerivitaceae; genus CAVTWJ01. Next base: position 47,547 of record CAVTWJ010000001.1, read on the forward strand.
CCAAGCATCGTTTTGGAACACCATGAAGGCCGCGCCGGTATCGAAAATCTCGAAAATCGGCGAAAGCTTGAGAATGTCCAGATCCCCGCCTTCATCAGGCGCCAAGATGGATATTTCTTCCACGGGGTCATCCAAATGAGCCGCTTTTTTGGATTCTCCGGCAGAGGTTGAGTGCGGGGTCGTTTTATCAGCCGGTTTGGCGGCGGAGGGAACTTGGCCTTTTTCCTGCCCGGAAGGCTGGGCTGTCTTTTCCTTCGCCGTCGAATCTTTAGGGGCCTCCGCCTTTTCCTGCTTTAAGGGCTCGGTAACGGCCGCCTTTTCCTTTGTGGCTGAGGGGAATATCTTTTTCTCTTCTTCTTTTAAACGGGCAATTTCTTCCTTCAACTGCTTGACCTTCATGGTATCCGGCACGGGCTTCGCCATTTCATTCTCAAATTCAATGCGTTTGACGTGCAGGGGGTAGGATTTTCGAAGGATCTTGAAGCATTTTTTTAATTCGGGATCGGCGGTGTTGGACTGCAGGGTCAAGAGATTCAAGGCGATCGAGTAGGCCAGTTCTATGTTGTCGGATTTGTGATCGGGGTTGCTGGCCACATATTGATTGAAGTGCTTAATGGCGTTGAGATAGATCTGATAGGCCTTCTTGGGGTCTTTGTCTTCCTGATAATACTTGCCCACCAGGTAATGGCATTGCAGGTCGAAGTTGTTCACGTGGTCGAGAGTTTCAAAGAGCCGCAAGGCCTCGGCCATGTGATCTTCGTTGATATCTTGGTTCGTAAAACGGTTTAACAGACAGAATTTGATGAATTGGGTTCTGAGGCCGTGATCCCGCGGATTTTCAGCCTGGGCTTTTTTGAACTTTTTGTATTCGCTCGTATAGGTATCGGTTTTTCCGAAGATGGAAGAAAAGGGATTAAGACCCATAGGCTCCTGCTTTTATATGAATAGAGGACGTGAAAATGAGAAGACTCCTAAAATGACAAGGGCTTGTGGCTAAAACCATTTCCAGGGTTTTACCAACCGCTCAAAAAAGCCAATCTTTTTAGGGGTTTGGAAAGTCAGGGGTACACCAGTACTTTCGGCCGGGGTGGGTTCTGGAAGGGAGGTTCCTGAGGCGGGGCTATCAAGGCCCTTGGCGGGTTTGGCTTTATCCGAGGTTTTGCCCGCGAGGGATCTACCGTAGCCTTTGGACACGGCCTGATCCACGTCTTGAAAGGATTTTAAAATGGTATTGAATTCCAGGAGTTCGAAAACTTCCGTTACCTCAGAGCCCATCCCCGTGAGAAACAGATTTCCCTTTTGACCCCTGATGCGCTTGAGTTCGCCGATAAAAATACCCCAGCCCGCGCTGCTGATGTAGGAGACATCCTTCAGGTCGACGATAAGGTTGTACCGATTTTCACCTAAAACCGTTTGGAAAACTTTTTCAAATTCCGGCGCGGTCGTAGTGTCGATGAAACCTTTGGCGGAGATCACCGTGATGTCTTTGTGCAGGTGGTGGCCAGAAGCGGAAACGGTAATATTTGGCATATTTCCTCAAAAAATATTTGCGAGATGGCCGTATTATGGACTTGTTTTAACGTTTCTTTCAAGCCCCGCAATAAATACATCAGGAAAGTTTCCTAAATTGAATTGAAAGGGCTACCCAAGGGCAAAAATTATTCCGGACTGATATTGTTAAGTTTAATTTTCGTTTTAAATTCAGAATAACCCTCCTGCTCTTTAGGTAAACGGTTTATTTTGACCGTGGCAAGGGCCTTTTCATCGGATAAAATTCCTACACTTTTTAATTCATGGAAACAAACGATCAACCACTCATACTTTTAACCGGCGCCACGGGCTACGTGGGGGGCAGGCTGTTGCCCCTGCTCCTGGAAAAGGGTTATGCCCTTAGGTGCCTGGCTCGAAAGCCCGAATACTTACAATCGAAGTCCCCGGCGGGAGTGGAGGTTGTGGCGGGAGACCTACTCCAGAAAGAAACAATTCTCAAAGCCCTGCAGGGGGTCCATACGGCCTATTATTTGGTCCCTTCGATGGCTTCCTCCCCAAGATTTCATGAAACCGACCGTATCGCGGCCAAAAATTTCGCCGAGGCCGCCAGACGGACCCATGTCAAAAAGATCGTTTATCTTGGGGGCCTTTGCGAAACGTCCAAGGGTTCCCGGCTCATGGAAAGCCGGGAAGAGGTGGGGAAAATTCTTCGCTCTTGCGGTGTGCCGACGATTGAGTTCCAGGCTTCCATCATTATCGGAAAGGGCAGTTTTCCCTTCGAAATCATCCGATCACTGGTAGATCGACATCCGGTCATGTTAACCCCTCGATGGATCAGGACGGCCTGTCAGCCCATTGCCATCGATGATGCGCTGGCCTTCCTAACCTCCGCCCTGGATAAACCCTATCTGGAAAGCCAGGTGTTTCATATTGGCGGGGGCGAAAGGACTTCCGTGGGAGGCCTGATGAGGGAATATGCCCGGCAAAAGGGAAAATGGAGGGTCATGATCCCATTTCCCTTATTGGCCCCCCGTCTTTCCAGCCTTTGGCTGGGTCTGGTAACGCCCCTTCGCGCGGAGGCGGGACGGCAACTGGCCGAGAGTCTGCGCAAGCCATCGGTGGTGAATGACTCGACCGCCTTGAAAATATTTCCGGTCAAACCCTTGGGCGTTTCGGAAATGGTTTCCCGTGCCATCCGCGATGAAGATGGGAAATCGGCCATGACCTTTGAGCTCGACGCCTCTATCCCTCAAAAGTAAAACCGCCTACACGCCCGCTTTTTCGATCCTCCAAATTCATTTGCCTCCTTTTCAATGTGACGAGGGTCATAACGAAAGTCCTTTTTTACAACCAAAATATCACCATTAAAGACCCCTTGCTGACCCCACCTTTTAAGGAGACTCAAATGAGTGATTCACTGTTCGCGACCATGGACGGAAATGAAGCGGTAGCCCACGTAGCCTACCGGCTGAATGAAGTCATTTCGATTTATCCGATCACGCCTTCATCCCCCATGGCCGAATATTGCGATGAGTGGGCCGCCGCGGGACGGCTGAACCTTTGGGGCGTGATCCCGACGATTGTGGAGCTTCAATCCGAGGGTGGAGCCGCGGGAACCGCGCACGGAGCCCTTCAAGCCGGCACCTTCACGACCACATTTACAGCCTCCCAGGGCCTGCTTCTCATGATTCCCAATATGTTCAAAATCGCGGGGGAATTGACCCCCGCGGTTTTTCACGTCTCGGCCCGGGCACTGGCCTACCACGCCCTTTCTATTTTTGGCGACCATAGCGACGTGATGGCTTGCCGCACCACCGGTTTCGGAATGCTGGCCTCCAACTCCGGGCAGGAAGCCATGGATTTGGCCTTGATCTCCCAAGCCGTCACCTTGGAATCCAGGGTGCCATTTCTTCACTTCTTTGACGGGTTCCGTACTTCTCACGAAGTTTCCAAGGTTAAGTTGATCGAGGACGAGGTTTTGCGCGAAATGGTCCCTCCCGAATTGACAGCGCAAGCCCGCGGCCGTGCCCTGACGCCCGACCACCCGGTTTTAAGAGGCACCGCCCAAAATCCGGACGTCTATTTCCAAGGCCGTGAAAAGGCCAATCCCTATTACCAGGCGGTCCCGGAAATCACCCAAAAGGCCATGGACAAATTCGCCAAACTGACGGGCCGAGCTTACAAAATCTTTGACTACTACGGCGATCCCAACGCGGAAAGAATCATCATCATGATGGGATCGGGCGCGGAAGCGGCTGAGGAGACGGTGGACTATCTTTCAGCCAAGGGTGAAAAGGTGGGCCTGTTGAAAATCCGTTTATATAGGCCTTTTGACGCCCAAGCCTTTGTTTCGGCCATACCTTCCACGGTCAAGAGTGTCGCGGTGTTGGACCGCACCAAGGAATCTGGAAGCCTGGGTGAACCCCTTTATTTAGACGTGGTGACTGCGTTATGCGAAACGGTGATGGCTGGGAAAGCCTCATTTAAATTCATGCCCCGTGTTATCGGGGGTCGGTACGGTCTTTCCTCCAAGGAGTTCACACCAGCCATGGTGATTGCCCTCTATAACCACTTAAAGGAAGCTGGCCTTAAAAACCATTTCACCCTGGGTATCAACGACGACGTGACCCATACCAGTCTCCCTTACGATGAGAACCTTTCCATCGAGCCTGCCGAGGTCAAGAGGGGTCTCTTTTTCGGTCTGGGTTCGGACGGAACGGTAGGCGCCAATAAGAACACCATCAAGATCATTGGGGAAAACACCGATTTCTGGACCCAGGGCTATTTCGTTTACGATTCGAAGAAGTCCGGCTCCATGACTACCTCCCATTTGCGTTTCGGACCCAAACCGATCCGTTCCACTTACCTCATCAACCGGGCCGATTTTGTGGCCTGCCACCAGCCCGCCTTCCTCAACCGCATGGATATGTTGAAGGACTTAATGGAAGGGGGGACTTTCCTTCTTAACAGCCAGCATCCCGTTGGGGAGGTATGGGACAACCTTCCCCAGAAGGTACAGGAGCATCTATTGACCAAGAAGGCAAAGCTTTACGTCGTTGATGCCTATGCGGTCGCCAAAAAGGCCGGGATGGGAAACCGGATCAACACCATCATGCAGGTTTGTTATTTCGCCCTATCGGGGGTTTTGCCCAGGGAAGAGGCCATCGCGGCGATCAAAAAATCCATCGTCAAAACCTACAAGAGGAAGGGCGATAAGATCGTCCAAGCCAACCTGGAGGCCGTGGACACCACCCTGGCCAATCTTCACGAGGTATCTATTTCGGGTAAAAAGGCGGGGATTACGCCCTTTAGAAAGGCGGTGCCGGACAAGGCTCCCGATTTCGTGCGAAACGTGCTGGCTGCCATCATTCGGGGGGAAGGCGACAGCCTGCCCGTGTCGGCTTTTCCAGAGGATGGAACCTATCCCACGGCCACAGCTTTGTTTGAGAAGCGGGACATTGCCCAGGAAATTCCGGTTTGGAACGAGGATCTCTGTATTCAATGCGGTAAATGCGTCGTGGTCTGCCCCCACGCGGTCATCCGCCCTAAGGTTTATGAACCTTCGCTTCTTTCCTCGGCACCCCAAGGCTTCAAAACGGCCATCGCAAAGCACCGTGACTGGAAGGGCATGAATTACACCCTACAAGTGGCGCCCGAAGACTGCACGGGTTGCGGGCTTTGTGTGGAAGCCTGCCCGGTGAAAAGCAAAACCGAGTCTAACTTGAAAGCCATTAATATGAAGCCCCAGCCGGCCATTGTTGAAAGCGAGATGAAGAATTGGGAATTCTTCCTTGGCTTGCCAGAGGCGGACCGTACCAAGATCAACCTGGGGATGATCAGTCAGCAGCAATTGCAGCAACCGCTCTTTGAGTTCTCCGGGGCTTGCGCGGGTTGCGGCGAGACACCTTATGTCAAAATGGTCTCCCAGCTTTTTGGGGACCACATGCTGGTGGCCAATGCCACCGGATGCTCTTCCATTTACGGCGGCAATCTACCCACGACTCCTTGGGCCAAGAACGCGCAAGGGCGGGGGCCCTCCTGGTCCAACTCCCTTTTCGAGGATAACGCCGAATTCGGCTTAGGCTTTAGGGTTTCCCTAGACCATCAGATCAAGACCGCCGAGTCCCTTTTAAAGCGCCTGGAAAATGAGGTGGGGAAGGATTTAATGGATTCCATCCTAACCGCTTCGCAGAAAACCGACGCGGAGATCAACGCCCAGAGGGGGCGGGTGGTTCAATTGAAGGAAAAGCTGAAGGGCTCATCCAAGTATGAAGCAAAGGAACTATTGAATCTCGCGGACTGTTTGGTGAAAAAATCTGTCTGGATCATGGGCGGGGACGGATGGGCTTACGACATTGGTTATGGCGGACTCGACCACGTGCTTTCTACCGGGCGCAACGTCAATATCCTGGTGTTGGATACCGAAGTTTATTCCAACACGGGGGGCCAGGCATCTAAATCAACCCCGAAAGGCGCGGTGGCCAAGTTCGCCGCCGCGGGAAAGGCCCAAGGCAAGAAAGATTTAGGGCTTATGGCGATGACTTACGGCAATGTTTACGTGGCCCGAGTGGCATTGGGAGCCAATGACGGCCAGGTGTTGAAGGCCCTTCAAGAAGCGGAAGCTTACGATGGGCCCTCCATCGTCATCGCCTATTCCCATTGCATCGCCCATGGTTACGATCTGATCAACGGCCTGAAACAGCAAAAATCCGCGGTGGATTCGGGGCAATGGGTGCTTTACCGCTATCATCCCGACCGCCTGAAAGCCGGGGAAAACCCCCTGACCGTTGATTCGGGCGCATTGAAGATGTCGGTTCAGGATTATGAAATGCAGGAAAACCGATTCAAGATGCTCACCATGAGCAAGCCCGAAGAGGCGAAGAAATATTTTGAGCAAGCCCAGACCGAAGCTGAGTACCGCTGGAATTACTACCAGTACCTTTCGAAGCTAGATCCCAAGACATTCACGGCGGGGTTAGCGGCTGTAGCTCATGCCGCACCGCCTCCAGCCGTTCCAAAGGCTTAGTTTTTCGGGCGGCCCCAACCGCGCACGAAAATACCAGGCGTCCGGGTGGGGCCGGGCGCCGTTCATCCCAGGGGAGAAGAACCATAAGGAGCCGAAATGGTTGACCTCAGCACGAGCTACATGGGATTAAAACTTAAAAACCCCCTGGTGCCTTCCTCAAGCCCCGTATCAAAAGACCTGGATTCGTTGAAGCGCATTGAGGACGCCGGGGCGGGGGCGGTCGTGCTTTATTCCCTCTTTGAAGAACAGATCTTCGTTGAGCAGTACGGCCTGCAAAATGACTTAAATCGGGGCGTGGATAGTTTTCCGGAGGCTTTGAGCTATTTTCCCGAACCAGAGAACCTGGACCTCGCCAGCGAAAAGTATTACCAGCTCATCCAAAGGGGTAAGCGGGCGCTGGATATTCCCATTATCGCCAGCTTGAACGGAACATCTTTGGGGGGCTGGACCGACTGCTCCAAGAATATCGAGCAGGCGGGCGCGGACGGACTGGAACTAAACCTCTATAACATTCCTACGGATTTCAATACTCCGGGCGTGGTATTCGAGGAGCGTAATTACGAAATTTTCCGCTTGGTCAAGAACGCCGTCCATATTCCAGTAGCTGTAAAACTTTCAGCCTATTACACCAATACGGCTTATACAGCCCGTAAGTTTTCGGAAGCCGGGGCAAGCGCTTTGGTTCTCTTCAACCGTTTTTATCAGCCGGATTTCGACATTGAGAACAAGCTCGTCGCTCCCACTGCGGTTTTGTCCGGACCCCAAGATCTGCGGTTGTGCCTGACCTGGATCGCGATTCTAAAGGGAAGGTTGAAGTGCGGGTTGGCCGCCACGGGGGGCGTCCTGCACGCGGTTGATGTGCTGAAGGTGATGATGGCCGGGGCGGATGTGGCCCAGCTTTGTTCGACTCTCCTTCGAAATGGTATTCCTTATATCACCAGCCTCAAGCGCAACATCGAAGTCTGGATGGAAGAAAATGAATACCAGTCGATCCAAGAGATGAAGGGAAGCATGAGCCAGGAACATTGCGACGATCCATCAGCCTTCGAGCGGGCCCATTATCTGCGTACCCTCGCGGGGTACAAAGACAGCCTGGACGGTTACCAGGCCATGGATAAAAACGAGCCTTGGCCCGTTTAAAAGGATCCGCAAGGGCCGATTGAGAATTCCGATGTGTAATCTTTACTCAACTCCGGAAAATATTTTCTTAAAACCCAATGAATTAGAAATTGAGCCGATGCGCTCAATTTTATTTTTGGGGGTTTGGCGTTGTGGTTTCATAAGAAGATTTATAATGGAACCGGAAAAGGGATAGAGCCTCAATCGAATCCCTTCCTGGGGAGGCGCCATGAAAATTATCTGCTCCTATTGCAGAAAAGAAATGGGTGAAAAAGCTCCTCTGGAGGATGCGGGTCGAACCCATGGGATTTGCCCCGATTGCGACCAGCATTTTTCCCCCCAGTGGGATGGGTTTAATCTTTCCGACTACCTCGATACATTCGAGGAACCGGTGGTTATTTTCAGCCCCGATTCCCGTGTGATCGCCTTCAATGAAAGCTATTCCCGCGCCTACCTGGATGAGGCGAAAAAGCCTAAGGGCCTTTTGGGCGGGGAGTTTTTGGAATGTGCTAACGCCCGCTTGCCGGAAGGGTGCGGGCACACGGTGCATTGCCGGGATTGCGCCATTCGAAATACCATCGCGGCCACCCTGCGCACGGGAAAACCTCAAAAAGATATACCGGCCTTTTTAAATACGACCGTCCATGGAAAGACTGTGGTGAAGAAACTGAGGATTTCTGGCGAGATGCATGGTTTGATGGTTTGCCTTTTGATCGAGGAAGAGGCAAAACGATCAGCCCTTGTCGCGTCCTAAGACCCTGGCTTTTTACTGATCGAACCTCCTAGGATGGGTCTAAACAAGGAGGCGTTATGAATGTTTATGATTTTTCCGCTAAATCCATTGATGGAAAAGAGAAGCCCCTGTCCGATTACCGAGGCAAGGCATTGTTGATCGTCAATGTGGCGAGTCGATGCGGTTATACACCCCAATACGAGGGCCTTCAAAAGCTTTACGATCACTACCAAGGGCGGGGTTTGGAAATACTCGGGTTTCCATGCAACCAATTTGGGGCTCAAGAGCCGGGAACTGAATCGGAGATCAAGTCCTTTTGTGAAATGAATTTCGGCGTGAAATTCCCCCTATTTGCGAAGATCGACGTGAATGGGGAAAAGGCCCATTCCCTGTACCAATACCTAACAAAGGACCTTCCTGGAATCTTGGGCACGGAAGCCATCAAGTGGAATTTCACGAAGTTTTTGGTGGATCGGGAAGGAAACCCGGTGAAAAGGTATGGCTCGGCGGATAAGCCGGAGGCTTTGGAAAAGGATATCGAGAAGCTTTTGTAACCCCTCTGGGGCGATTTCCTTAATTAACGGTGCGTGGGTTGGATATCTTTAACCAGCCCAATGGAGCGGGCCATGAAAATCATGTGTTCCTATTGCCGGGCCGAAATGGGGGAAAAAGAACCCCTGGGGGATGCTTCACTGACCCATAGTATTTGTCCGGAATGTTTCGAGTACTTTTCCCGCCAATGGGTTGGGTTCCACCTCAACGATTTTCTGGATACCTTCGATGTGCCGATGGTCATTTTTAGCCCCAACACCCGGGTCATCGCCTATAACGAGAATTACGCCAAGCAATTTCTGAAGAATGAAGAAAAAACAATTGGGCTTTTGGGCGGGGAATTCATGGAATGCGCCCATGCGCGCCTACCGGAGGGTTGTGGCCGCGCTGTTTGCTGCAGGGATTGTACGATTCGAGCCACGATCATGAGTACCCTTCGATCGGGCATCGCTCAAAAAAACGTGCCCGCCTATTTAAATACTTTTGAAAACGGGGAACCGGTTGTGAAAAATCTTAGAATCTCCACCGAGAAACACGGCCCTGTCGTGAGCATGCATATTGAAGAAGTCGGCACTGAGGCTGTTAAAGGCGGGTAAAAAAACATCAATCAAAGGCTGGGTGGTTGTCTGAGTGACTGTAATCGATGATGATGGTATAAATCTTTTTCAAGGAGAAATGAATGGGACTCATTATGGCGGTCGTCGTTGGCATTTTCTCGGGATGGTTGGCTGGCAAAATTTGGAAAGGCAAAGGTTTTGGCCTTGTCGGCGATTTGATCATCGGTATTTTGGGCGGCCTCTTGGGAAATTTTCTATTCGGCTTGGTTGGAATCGTCGCCTTGGGGCTCTTGGGAAACATTATCGCCGCCGTAGTTGGCGCTTTAATCCTTTTGTGGATCTTGCGGCAGATTAAAAAATAAACAGCGTTTTCGTTTTGTTTTACCCAAAGGGCGGGGATCAACCCCCGCCCTTTTTTGTCATCCCCATAGAAATCCTGATCTTGAGGTGCGAGCCCTTTCGACCCCCTTTATATGGGGGCTTTTGGGAGCCGAAAAGCTTGTTACTTGCCATATTTGGCGGCTCGGGAGCATCATAGTTGCCCCAGGACAGTGGATCGGTAGGGTCGTTCTTTTATGGATGAATTAAGCTGAGTTTTCAGCGCAACTGAGTATTTCATCTTTTTCCCGCCTGTCTGGGTTTTTCTGAGGAGTCCTTTCATGAAAACCTTCAAATATGCTGAAAGTATTTTCTGCGAGAGCTGTCGCGGTCACGTCAAAATGGTGGATTGCCGCGTCGCGGCTAAAAAATCCAAGACCAAACCTCAGGTCGAGATCGATTTCGCCTGTGTTGAATGCGGACAGCGGGGCACGGCCCAACGGGACGCGGAATTTCTCCATTTCAGCGAGAGGGAATTCTGCCTTTCCAAAGGGTTGACCATCTTGAAACCCAAAGCCAAGGGTGTGGGCGTCGTTTTCACGGTTGCCCGTTAACCCTTAAAGTTTCCGCTGCTTCCCTCCATTTTCATGAGCCTAGTCATAACTGCGTTGAACGGCGCTTTTTAAAATAAGAACATTAAAATTGTTTCCTCAAGGGTGTCCATGGACAGTTACGGGGACTCTTTCGCGTGTTTTTATGATCATCATTTCGCAGGCTACTCGGAACATTCCGCGCCCTATCTTTTAAATTACGCCTTTAACCATCAGCGTGAAGGCCGGCTTCCTAAAATTTTAGATCTGGGCTGTGGAACCGGCCATTTGGCGCGCCGTTTCCTGGAGGCGGGGTACGAGGTCACGGGCGTGGACGTTTCGCCTGCCATGCTGGCCTTTGCGAAGGCGAAATGCCTGCCATTTCTTTACAGCGGTAAAGCCAGCTTCGTCAAAGCCGATTTGTTCAATTTAAACCCCATGGGACCCTTTGGTCTCGCCCTTTCCACCTATAACGTATTTAATCACTTGCTTGAAAACAAACTGGCTGTGGTATTTCGAAACGTGGGCCGGTGCATGCTTCCCTTAGGGGAGATTGTTTTCGATTACCAAACGAGGTTTGGATTGAGGGAATGGGTGGCTCAAGAGAACATCCCGATGAACGGGGGAGCCTTGGAGTCGGAAGGCTGTTTTGACGAATCCAGCGGCAGTGCGTGGATGAGGCTGAAAGGTTCGGTCGATGGGCTGGTTTTCGATGAAACCATCTTCAACCATTCGATCTCTCTGAAGAAACTACGCGAAATTATGAAAAAAGAAGGATGGCAATCGATTCGTATGGCCCGTATCGATAGGTTGGGAGAGGAATTAGAAAATCCCGAGGGACAAAAAAGGGTGGTGGTGTTGGCGGAATGGAAAAGCTAGCAGCCTGCTGGGATTTGGCGGTTGGATTTAAGAAAGGCAGGTTATGGGAATCAAAAAAGGCTGGATCGAGAACCCGGCTCATCCGCGCGAGCCGATATTGACGGATTACCGGGTTTTACCCGCCTCGGATGCCGTCCTTATTCTGAAAGACCCCCAATACTCTAAGACCCCCTTTAAAGGCCAGGACCTGGCCCGAACGATAGCGTATTTACTCAAGAGCCAACCTGAGGAATTGACGGCGGGAAAGCTTCGCTATTGCAGCCAGGAACCGCTTCGAGATGGAATGGTTTTGGAAGTCACCCTCTTTCTGGCCGATTATCACTGTAAGCTAAAGTTTTTGGCACAGACCAACGCGGTTGGCTTTGAGGCGGAAATGAAAGAAATGGTCTTTAGCGTCGGTATGACGGTCTTGGCCGTCAATCGGGGTGACTTAGAACTGTTTAGCAAAATTATTGAGAATCGTAAGAAGAAAAGCTGACAAGGTCTATTTTTTTTATTGAGGAAAAATGGGCTCTCGGGTTGTTTGCGAGTATGTGTTGGGTAAAACATTACTTGAGATGAAATTCCGTTATTTAGAGGCTTAATTTAAGCAAAGTAACTAGTAACTTATAGAAGAATCGTAAATCCCTTTCCCGCCTTCTTTTTCCCAGAGATTGAACTTCTAAAAAATACATGGCCAAATTTAAAAGGTAAAGTTAACCCGAATTTAACATTGTTGTGACGTTACGCAATGACCCCATCTATAGAGTCTCCACGATTTTCCTGGACCTGGGTTTGGCTTCTTCCAACGCACTTCAATGCGCTTTAGCAATCGAAGAACCCGGAGACGGGAAAAAAATAAATTCTGAGGAGACGATATGAAACGGTCTTGGTTGTTTGCACTTTTCTTGACCGGAACGCTGGCGGTCCTGACCGCTCCGGCTTCCGCCAAGATGGACAATGGAGATTCGATGGACAACTCCACGCAGGATTCGATTGATAACCTACGGGATGATCTTAATTCCGCGATGGGTTCTCAGTCTGCCCGCTTGGCGGCCATCGAAAAGCAGTTGGGCTTGAAGATCTTTGGCGATGTGCGAGTTCGTTATAACCTTCGCACCCAATCGCAAAGCAACCCTTCTTCGGCTACTACTCGATTTGCCGTGGGTGTCCCTGGAACCATTTCTGACCAGGCCATTGGCCGTTACCGTGCTCGTCTCGGAGCTAAGCTGGCTTCTGGCGATTTTTCGGGTGGGCTGCGCTTGGCCACTGGTTCGGGCAACGCAAATAGTGAAAATAACACCTTTGCCAACGGGTTTCAAAACCCCGCTATGATCATCGATCTGGCCTATTTGACCTACACGCCAACCTTCACGGATGGAAAGTTGATGTTGACAGTAGGGAAAATGGGTAATCCCCTTATGAATACGCCTATGACCTGGGATCCGGATATTGACCCGGAAGGCGCTGCGTTAGCTTATGACTTCGGGGGAGACACCAAGGCGCGGATCACCTATTTCGACTTGGCGAATCCGGCTGGCACAACCCAAACAGTTACTGACTCTGGAACTGGCTCTGACGAGTACATGGTTAATCTTCAGTTAGAACATCTGTTCAAGCTGGATGCTACCAATTCCGTGAATCTGATGTTGGGATATGAGTACATCCCCAATGGAACAGCCTTGGTTGGTGGTACAAATCCAAGTGGTTTTACTAATGGTTATGTCAATCTGCCAACTTTGGCCTTGAAGGGTTCCAATGGACCTATCGGTTCAGGAAACTTTGTTGATTACGGCGGAGTGGTTCCTGATTTCGCCATCGGCGAAGGCATGTTGACTATTAAGCATGCGAAGAATGCCATGGACAACAATGATTTTCCCTTGGCATTAACCATTCATCTAATCAATAACTTTGATTCGTTCAATATGCCTAATGGTTATTTCGCGACGGCTTACAATTCTTCTGCCGCTGTCACGACAGCCGCCCAGCAAAATGCGGCCTTGGGAAGCAAGAACCAAGGTTATAGCAATTTCACCAACCAGTACGGTTTCTATATTGAGGCTTCCGCTGGGGATACGGCCAAGGGTGACTTCCTTGGAAAGCTTGCGGTTTCCTACGTGGAACCGAATGCCCAGTTGGCCAACTTGGCCAGCGACGACGCCAACTTCACCAATACCGAGTATCTGTTCGAACAGGTCGGATATGGGCTTGAAGACAACGTGGTCTTCTTGTTGTCGGCCTGGGAATTGCAAAATGTTTATAACCTTTACGGTCCGCCAAACAATCTGTTGACGGGTAACGGCAACGGTGCGGCTGCTGGCCAGTTACGGGGCAATAGCACCAGCCCTGAACTTCAGCTCTATGCCGATTGCGTGTTGAGCCTGTAAGAGATCCTTTTGGGGGCCGCCCGATAGTCAGGGAATCGGGTTGGCCCCTCCCCCCTTTTCTGAGGGGAATGGCCCTGACAATAACGCAGAACCAAATTTGAAATGACAGGAGCAACAGGATGAACAAGTTCCAGAAAGTAATGGTCGGCGCTTTGGCTGCCGCCGTGATGGCCGGAGCCACCGTGGCGAAAGCAGGAGTGGCTTTGAACGGAGCGGGAGCTACCTTTCCCTACCCGATTTATTCGAAGTGGTTTTACGAGTACAACAAGTCGAACGGCGTACCAATCAACTACCAGTCCATCGGCTCGGGCGGCGGAATTCAGCAGTTGACCGCCGGGACCGTTGACTTCGGGGCCTCGGACGCTCCCATGACCGACGATCAGATTTCGAAAGTCAAACAGGGTGTCTTGCACTTCCCGACGGTGGCGGGCGCGGTTGCGGTTGCCTACAACGTCACGGGTGTGGACAAGGGCCTGAAGCTGGACTCCAAGACCTTGGCCAACATCTACTTGGGCGTTGTCACCAAGTGGAATGATCCTTCGATCGCTGACTTGAACCCCGGCGTTTCTTTGCCGGATTTGGACATCACGGTGGCTCACCGCTCCGATGGAAGCGGAACCTCCAACATCTTTACCAACTACCTCTCCAAGGTGAGTTCTGCCTGGGCTTCCACCGTTGGTTTCGGTACTGCGGTGAAATGGCCTGTGGGTAACGGCGGCAAAGGCAACGAGGGTGTGGCGGGATTGATTCAGCAGATTCCTGGCTGCGTGGGCTATGTGGAATTGGCCTATGCCATCAAGAACAAGCTGCCTTACGCCAACATTCAGAACAAGGCCGGTAATTTCGTTGAGCCGACCCTGGAATCCACCACCGCGGCTGCCGAGGGTGCTGTGAAGAAAATGCCCCCCGACTTCCGCATGATGATCACCAACGCTTCCGGCGCCGATGCCTATCCCATCTGCGGGTTCACTTGGCTCCTGATCTATAAGAACTATTCGGACAGCGCCACGGGCAAGACCATCACCGATTTCTTGAACTGGTATTTGAGCACCGGAGAAGGCATGGCCAAGGACTTGTACTATGCCCCGTTGCCCGATTCCTTGATCAAGAGGGTTCAAGCCAAGATCGCTCAAGTTAAGTTTTAACGGAATAGAAATTGAATAATAGTACGAACGAAGCTGTAGCGAATGGGAGGGCCCCCAAGGCCCTCCCATTTTCTTCTTCCGCCCATTCCTCCCGCCTAATGGATCAGCTGTTCCATGGGTTTACGTTTTTCATGGCCTTGATGATTCTTATCTTGGCGGTCATGACGGCCGTCACGCTTTTGATCGCGGCCCAGCCCTCCATTCAATTATCCGGCTGGAATTTCCTTTTCAGCAGTGACTGGGATCCGGTTAAGGGAGTCTTTGGCTGTGTCCCTTTCGTTTATGGCACGCTTGTTTCTTCTCTGATTGCCCTCCTCATCGCCACCCCCCTGGGGCTCGGCATTTCCTTGTTTTTAACTGAACTGGCCCCGATGAAATTGCGGGATCCGGTGGCTTTCGTCGTTGAGATTTTGGCGGCCATTCCCAGCGTGGTTTACGGCTTGTGGGGCATCTTTCTTTTGGCGCCGTTTATGAGGGTCCATATAGATCCTTTGCTGATTAAATTCGGAAATCCGATCGTGGTGGGCCTCTTTGGGGTCACTGTGGCGATTGTGGTTTACGCGATTCTGAAATCTTTCAATCTCTCCGAACACATGCCGGATTTGAAAAAGAACGAAAATTTTCTAATGGCAGGCGTGGGAATCTTAGTTGGATTGTTTATGGGGAGCCTGGCCCAGCACGTCATCACGGCTTATCCGCTCTTCAAGGGCCCCTCGACCGGGTTGTCGCTGTTTACGGCGGGCGTCATCCTTTCGATCATGATCCTTCCCACGATCACCGCCATCAGCCGCGAGGTATTTGAGGCCGTTCCCAACAGCCAGAGGGAATCGGCAAGGGCTTTGGGAGCTACCAGTTGGGAAACCATTGAACTGGCTGTTTTGAAACCATCCAAAGTCGGCATCCTGGGAGCCTTGATGCTGGCCATGGGACGGGCTTTGGGAGAAACCATGGCGGTCACCATGGTCATCGGCAATAACCCCCAAGTTTCGACGAACCTATTGGCGGGGGCTCACAGCATGGCCAGCGTCATCGCCAACGAATTTTCAGAGGCTGTGAGTGATATTCATATCGCGGCACTGGCTGAGATCGGCCTTTTGCTGATGGTGATCACCTTCGTTTTGAATGTTGTGGCGAACCTTCTGGTTTGGGTGACGACCTCCAAGTACCAGCGTTAAAAGTAAGGGGAGAACAATGTTTGATATAACCTCACGCAGGCATTTTGTGGATCGGATGATGTTGTTTTTGTGCGGAGCGGCGTCATTTATTGCCATGATTCCCTTGGTGAGCCTTCTCATGTATGTTCTGCTTCAAGGGTTCAAACGATTGGATTGGGTTTTCCTGACCCATCTACCCACCCCGGTGGGCGTGGATGGCGGCGGTATGGCGAATGCCATCCTTGGAACTATCACCCTTATGATCATTGCTTCTTTGGTTGGGTTACCCATTGGAGTTTTCGCCGGGGTTTATCTTTCGGAATACGGAAAGAAGAACACTTTCGCCTGGTGGGTGCGGTTTACGGCGGACGTGCTTTCCGGGGTTCCATCCATCGTCACGGGCATCGTGGCCTATACCCTAATAGTAAAGACCACCCATCACTTCTCAGCGCTGGCCGGTGGAGTGGCCCTGGGGTTTATGATGATTCCCATCGTTTCTCGTACTACCGAGGAATTGGTGAAATTGGTGCCCCATAGTATCCGTGAGGCTTCTTGGGCCTTGGGGGTTCCGCAGTGGAGAACCATCCTGAGTATTGTGATCCGTACCGCCAAAAACGGAATCCTAACAGGGGTTCTTTTATCGATTGCCCGCATCGCCGGGGAAACCGCGCCCTTGCTTTTCACTTCCTTCAACAACCAGTTCTGGGCCAAGGGCATAAACGAACCCACGGCCTCCTTGACCGTTCAGGTGTTCACCTATGCCATTTCACCCTTTCAGGACTGGCATGACCAGGCCTGGAGCGGGGCGTTAGCCTTGTTAATTCTCGTATTGGCAATTAATTTGTCGGCGAAGCTATTTTTCAAGAATCCAAGGCAGATGTTGAGATAGGATCATGGTCCGGACCACCCATCGGAGGCGAAAGCCTAAGGTGTCCCCGGACGTGAAAATGAGGGGGAGAAAGATGGTGGAGAACACAATGGAAAAAACTAACGAAAGCAAAAAAATGGATTCCTCGAAGGTCGACATGAAAAAAATGGAAATTTCCCACGAGAACGGAAACGCGAACGCCAAGTTGAAGATGGAAGCGAAGGATGTTTGCGCTTGGTTCGGCGACAAGCAGGCGCTTTACTCCGTCAATATGGAAATCAAGGAAAAGGAAGTCACGGCCATTATCGGCCCTTCGGGTTGCGGTAAATCCACCTTGATCCGCTGCTTTAACCGTATGCACGAAACGGTGCCAGGCTCCCGATTTGGGGGCGATATCACCTTGGAAGGAAACAGCATATTTGGATCTAACATGGATCCGGTCGCCGTTCGCAGGCGGGTCGGAATGGTTTTCCAGAAACCCACTCCTTTTCCGACGCTCTCCATTTATGAAAACGTAGTGATTGGCTTACGGCTCAACAGCGGAATTCACGACCATAAAATTTTATCTGAAAAAGTTGAGTCCAGCCTACGCAAGGCGGCCCTTTGGGATGAAGTAAAAGACAACATTCACAAACCTGGGTCCGCTCTTTCCGGGGGACAGCAACAGCGCCTTTGCATCGCCCGCGCTCTGGCGGTCGACCTGGAAGTGCTTCTGATGGACGAACCCTGTTCGGCTTTGGACCCGATCTCCACCTCGAAGATTGAGGAGCTGATCCATGAACTCCGCCAAAATTACACCATCATCATCGTCACGCACAACATGCAGCAGGCCGCGCGCGTTTCCCAAAAGACGGCTTTTATGCTTAACGGAAAGCTCATCGAGTACGATAACACTGAAAAGGTTTTCACCAACCCGTCCAACAAACTGACGGAAGATTACATTACGGGTCGGTTTGGCTGATCAAGAGATTTCGGATTAGGATGCTCTAATGGCCGATACCCAAGAACTGATTTCAAAGGGGGCTGGTTCAATGCAGATTACATTTGATGAGGAATTGGCGGGCCTAAAGGAAAAGATTTTGTTGATGGGAAGCCGGGTGGAGGAATCCATCCGCCTGTCGATCAAGTCCCTCGTGGATCGGGACAGCAAACTTTCCAGGCAGGTCATCCAGGGCGACCGGGATATCAACGATTTGGAAATCGAGATTGATGAAATTTGCCACCGCCTCTTGGCCCTCCACCAGCCCATGGCCGGAGACATGCGTTTTATCACCAGTTCCATGAAAATCAACTCGGACTTGGAACGCATGGGAGACTTGGCCGTCAATATTTGCGAACGGGCGCTGACCTTAAACGAAGTGGCTCCCTTGAAGCCCTTGATCGATATCCCAAGGCTGGCCAACATCACCCAGGAAATGCTGAAAAGTTCTCTCGATTCCTTGGTGAACCGTGATTCGGCCATGGCGCGAAAGGTTTGCGAAAGAGACGACGAGGTGGACAGCCTCAATGACCAATTGATCCGCGAGCTGATCAGCTACATGTTGGATGATCGGGCCAACATCAAGCGGGCCTTGGATCTCATCCTCATTTCCCGCTACCTGGAAAGAATCGCCGACCACGCCACCAACATCGGTGAAGATGTGATCTACATGGTGGATGGCAAGGATATCCGCCACCGAAGGGGATAGTTCGAGTTTTTTGTAGTCAATTGAGTACAGTTTAAAAGCCTGAAACCATCTGGTTTCGGGCTTTTTATTTTAAAGGGGTAAGAGGATTCTTTTTTTGTCTCGGAGGTTTTTCCCTTTAACCAAAGTTTTAAGTAATCAAGCGGTTCAAATCGGGGGATGGCCGGGAAGGCTGGAAATGAGTTGTTCATGTTTCTACGAAAAACCAAGGTTTGAGTTTTTGTGTAGCAACAGGTTTTGACTCAAGAAGTTCAGGGGAAACGATTGAAAAAGGAAGGTGATTAAAATACACTTAATTCGCCGTTAATTGTGCCCGGACGGCGGTCTTCATGGGTGGGCAGTGACCCGATCCACCATGGGGCAGAACGCAGGGTGCGGAATAGAAAGGAATCGGAAAGATGCCAACGGGACGAGTGAAATGGTTCAACGCCGGCAAGGGATATGGCTTTATCGAGCAGGAAGGCGGAGAGGACCTTTTCGTTCATTTTTCCGCCATCCAAGGTGATGGCTTCAAGACCCTCACGGCGGGCCAAGAAGTGACCTTTGAGATCGTCCAGGGCGCGAAGGGAAAACAGGCCGCGAATGTGGTCAAGACCGGCGGCTGACCGATATCCTTATCAGGCTTCGCTCACCGCGGGGCCTTTTTTTATTTCCTAACCCTCATTCAAACAACCTCACCTCACTCTCATTAAAGGACGCCCGGCATGGTCCGAAAAAAGTCAAAGATTCCCCAGACTTTTGAAACGGTCGCTCCCGGCGGCGCCCCAGGCCAAGGGGCCGGGGGGGGTGATGTGCTGGCATTTGGAGCCCATCCTGATGACGTTGAGATCGCCATGGGAGGCACCCTTCTCGCCCTCAGGGAAAGGGGCGCCAAGGTGGTGGTTTGCCACCTGACTGATGGGGAACCCACTCCCTACGGAAATCGCAAGCTAAGGTTCAAGGAAGCAGCGAAAGCCGCCAGGGTTTTGGGCCTTTATGACTACCTGATCCTTCCGATGAAAAATAGAAAACTGAAAGATACCCTTCCCGCGCGCAGGGAAGTGGCACAGGTGATGCGCCGGTTCCGCCCCGCCGTTATTTTCGCTCCCTATTGGGTGGACGCCCATCCGGACCATTGGGGCGCCAGCGAGCTGGTTCAGGCCGCACGCTTTTGGGCCAAGCTGGTCAAGACCGACATGAAGGGGGAGCCCTGGTATCCTCCCAAACTCTATTACCACCTTTGTTCCCATCTGCGTCCCAACGTTCAGCCTTCTTTTATTGTGGATACTTCCAAACACCACGAAACTAAACTAAAAGCGGTGGCCTGTTACGAGAGCCAGTTCATTAAAAAGCCTGGAAGCCGGGCGCTAGAACATATCAATATCTTCAACCGTTACTTCGGGGCCATGATCGGAACCCAAACGGGCGAGCCCTTTTTCTCTAAAGAAAACCTTGGGGTTGCCGACCCTCGACTCTTCCTTTAACCCCTTCTTTCACCCTCTAAAAAAGTATACGAGTGTATACTTTTTTCTTGACGTAAGCCTTTTCGGCCCCTAGGATGAAAACAAATTCAGGAAGACACACAAGGAGAGGGTTATGGCGAGCGAAAAACAAAGGGCGTTGGATTCGGCGATCCTGCAGATTGAGAAAGACCATGGAAAGGGCGCTATCATGCGCCTCGGCGAGGCCAAGGTTCAGGACGTTAAGTCCATCTCCACGGGCGCCATTTCGGTGGATATCGCCACTGGTATCGGGGGGGTACCCCGGGGCCGAATCGTTGAGGTTTATGGGCCCGAATCCTCGGGTAAAACCACCCTCACCCTCCATATTGTGGCGGAGGCCCAGAAGGCCGGCGGAACGGCGGTATTTATCGACGCCGAACATGCCATGGATCCGGTTTACGCCCGCAAATTGGGTGTCAATGTGGACGAGCTCCTTATTTCCCAGCCCGATTCGGCCGAGGAAGCCCTTCAAATCGCCGATACCTTAATCCGCTCCGGCGCCATTGACGTGCTGGTCATTGACTCGGTAGCGGCCCTCGCTCCCCGTGCCGAGTTGGAAGGTGAAATGGGCGACGCCCATGTGGGCCTCCAGGCCCGGTTGATGAGCCAGGCCTTGCGCAAACTCACCGCTTTGCTTTCCAAATCCCATACCAGCGCCATCTTTATCAACCAGATCCGTGAAAAGATCGGGGTCATGTTCGGCAATCCCGAAACCACGCCCGGAGGCCGGGCCCTTAAGTTTTACGCCTCCATGAGGTTGGAAGTGCGCCGGGTGGAATCCATCAAGGTCGGGGACCAAAATATCGGCAACAAGGTCAAGGTCAAGGTGGTCAAAAACAAAACCGCCCAGCCCTTTAGGGAGGGTCTTTTCGACATCATTTTCGGCGAGGGAATATCCAAAGAAGGTTCCTTGATCGATGTGGGGGTGGAGAAGGAAATCGTCGACAAGAGCGGGACTTGGCTTTCCTACGGCGAACACAAGATGGGCCAGGGCCGGGACGCGGCCAAGCAGTTCCTGAAGGATCATCCTGAAGTCGCGAAGGAAATCGAGAAAAAGATTAAGGAAAAGACAGGTCTTCTGCCCGCACCGGTGGTGGCCGGGGAACCGAAGGACAAGGCGGAAACTAAAGTCGAAGCTAAACCCGAAGCGAAACGTGAAGCCGCTTTCGTTCCAACGGAAAAAGCCAAGGAAGCGGAAAAACAAAAAGTGGCTTTGAAGAAGTAAAAAAATGGTTAAATCAGTTTCGAAACTGATTCATGTTTAAAAAGAGCGGGAATCCCTGGGGTTCCCGCTCTTTTTGTTATTGGGGGTTCCAAAGCCGCCTTCCAATTGGCGCAGTCCCGGCTAAAATAGTGGCCAATCCAAATCGATGAAGAGAGAGCCATGAAGAAAGAAAAGGGTGCCATGAATAAACTTGTGAAGTTCATCCTGGTCGGCGGCGGGGTTTTGCTGGCTTTGTTCGTTCTGCTTTTAATCGTGGCGGCCATCGCCATTCCCATCCTTCTTCCTCCAGCCAAGATGAAGGCTATGGCGACTGAAAAGCTTTCCGAAACCCTCAAGCACAAGGTCACTGTTGGTAAGGTGAGTTTCAACGTTTTGAGCGGTTTTGATGTACAGGATTTGAAAGTCGCCAACCGGGCTGGGTGGGCGGATTCGCCCCTTTTGGCGGCCAAAGATATTTCGATCTCCTACCACCTGTTTCCCCTGTTGTGGGGTCAGGTCTCTCTGGGTGAAATCGTCATCAACCAGCCCGACATTCTGGTCGAGCGCAGAGGCCTGAATTCATTTAACTTTAGCGATATGACCGGGACTGGAACCGCCGAAGCGGCACCTGCGCCTGCGGTACCCGCCGCGACCAAAGCGAAGGCTAAATCCAAAACCAAACCTAAATCGAAGAAAAAAACGAAACGCCATGCGGAGCTTCCCGCAGTTCGTGACACGCAAACCGCCTCCAGCGGCTGGCTGGTGGGCCAAGCTTGGGCGGATACCACCATGCCTGCTTCGGCTTCGAAATCCACTAAATCCTCTTTGAATATCTCGGTCGACGGCCTGAATATCGTTCATGGGAAGATGGTCTTTATGGATGAAACCGTCTCGCCTGCCCAGCGCTACGATTTAAAAGACCTTAATTTCCATATTAAGAACATCTCCCTGATCGGCGGAAAAAGCGCCTTCGCCATGAGCACCCCCTTTGAGTACAACAAGCTCAATTACCAGCTTTCCATGAACGGGGGTTACTGCTATTTCCTGTCCAGTCAAACGATCAAGGAACTGACGCTTTCGGGAACGGTGAATGATCTGGGTTTCAAGCTTACAGGTGATGCCGCCACCATGAGCGATAATTTCACGCCCAATATGGACGGTGAGGCCAGCTTGGATATGCTGAAGTTCTCCGGTCTTGTTCCGCGGAGCCTGTCTTCCATGCCTCCCGGCCTCTCCCTCACTGGCCCGGCCAAGGTTGATTTTCACCTGGGCGGAAGCATTAAAAACGGTTTAGAGCTGTCAGGCACTGCCGATGGTTCGGATTTGGCCATCGCCTATCAGGACCTGTTCGTCAAAACGGCCAAGACCACCTGCAAAGTGAACTTTAAAAGCGTGATCGGCCAAAACTCCTACGACCTGCCCTCCTTCAGCGTTTTGTATCAGGATTGGGAAGTGGACGGGTCGTTCCATCATCCGAATGGGGCTCCATGGAC
The DNA here is from genome assembly GCA_963738405.1 of candidate division FCPU426 bacterium. Taxonomy (GTDB): domain Bacteria; phylum Oederibacteriota; class Muellerivitia; order Muellerivitales; family Muellerivitaceae; genus CAVTWJ01. Next base: position 70,208 of record CAVTWJ010000001.1, read on the forward strand.
CTGCTCAGTCCAATCCAAGGCCCTGCCTCTCAAAGGCATTTCGGACATGGTTCCGAAATTCAAAAAGGATACCTTTGGCGGGGATATGTCAGTCAACGTAGCTTTCGCCGAGTCCAAGGGAAAGGCCACGCCCTTTACCTATAACGGCCAGGTTGTTCTTAAGGATGTCGCCATCACCCTGCCCAATGAACCCTATCTGGAGAATCTTAACAGCGTCATTTATCTCGCCGGGAACTCCGTCCGGGTTCCCTCGGCCACTTTCCAATCCTTTGACGGGTCGGGATTGGCGGGCGTGACGGTCACCCTGGGCGCGGTGCCCGCCTATTCTTACGCCTTCCGGCTCAAGGACGTGAACGGCCAAAAGGCCATTAACGCCAGCGTGGACGCCTATGTCACCCAAAGTCCTGAAAATTTCAAAGATAAAATCTACGGCACCATGAACTTGGCCTATGCCGGGTTGGGAAAGGGATTTTCGGGAGATGCCATGATGGCCAGCCAGGTGGGCGGTGGGAGCTATACGATTGAGAAATCCAGGGTCAAGGGATTCGCGGTGATCAAATCAATCAACCAATACTTCAAGGATAACAGTGACGAGATCGATTTCGAGCAGATCGCCGGAAACCTGAGCATGAGAAACAAGGTTTTCACCTACACCGCCAATACGACAGGCCAGGTGGGGACCATTCGGGAAACGGGCGCCATCAATGTGGTGGAAATGGCCTACGCGCCGGACATGAAAATCCAGTGCGACATCAAGAAGCAATTCCTCAATTCCGACTCCCTCCTCTCGGGTGTTCCCGGCGAGGTGAAGGGCCTGGTCAAGAACGGGGATTGGATCGCGGACGACAACGGCAACGTGCCCATCGACATCAAGTTTTCAGGACCGGTGAAGCAAAACAATTGGTCTTACGATTGGGGCCGGCTGACGCAGAACGTTAAGAACAAATTGGGCAAAGAATTGCAGAATGCCGCCGGGGATACGATCCAGCAAAAGGCTCAGGACCTGGGCAACCAGTTGAAGGGTCTATTCCACTAAGAGTTATTCAGGTAACCGAGAAAGAAAAGCGGGGGAAACCCCGCTTTTTTATTTTGAGAAGGAAGCGATATGGATTTGTTTTTTTCCTATATCTACAAGTTTTTGGCGAAGTTTTTGGGCGTCAATAAACATCTTCCGGATAACGCCAAGACCCTCATCTGGATGATCGGCCTCTACGATTTCACCTTCGCCCTTTCCTCGGTCTTCATCAACGTCTTCCTCTTCCGCCAGCACAACGATTGGGGGGTGGTTTTGCCCTTCAACATCATCCAGTTTGTGTTTGTCCCCATCGGTTTTTGGTTGGGGGGCGTTCTTTCCCCCCGTTTTGGGCACCGGGCCTCCTACCAACTGGGTTTCGCCTGTTACGGTTTGCTTTTTCTATCCGTTCTCATCCTGAGGGAATCCTCCTCCCAGTACGTAGACGGGCTGGGGGTTTTGAGCGGTTTGGCCATCGGGTTCTATTACCTGGGCCAGCATTCCTTAACGCTGGATCTGACCCATCCCAAGGATCGGGACTATTTCTTTTCGCTCTACCTGCTATTAAGTTCCATCCTGAAAATTCCAGCCCCCATGCTTGCGGGCTGGGTCATTGCCTCTTTTAACACAGGAACAGGTCCCTTTTCGCTGACAGGCTATTACCTCATCTTTAGTTTCACCCTCCTCATATATATGGGCCTCATCGCACAAAGCTTTCGTCTGAAAGTACCCCATAAAACAGACGGGTTTAATGTCCGCCAGGTCTTTCTTCATCCCTGGAAAAAGGATTGGAAGGGCCTCTTAACGGCCTGGTTCTTTTCCGGTATTCGGGGCGGGGTTTTCTGGTTTGTGGCCCCTCTTTTTGTTTACAAGGTTTGGAATAACGAATTGGCGGTTGGTAATTTCAACACCCTGACCACCTTCCTGGCGGTGGTCACCGCCTACGTGCTTTCCCGATGGGAGGGATACCAGAAACGAAAAAGCGGAATGGCCATATCCTCGGGCCTCATAGTTCTGTCCACCCTGTTGTTAGCTTTCAGCCTGGGGCCCATGGCCCTATTGCTCTTCGGCATTCTTTACACGATCGGGGTCACCTGGTTTCAGGTGGGGTTTAGCGCCATATCCTTCGAGGTTATTGAAAATGTTGATGATTCGGGAAAACGGAAGCTGGAATATTTAACCCTCCGTGAGATACCATTGGCGCTGGGCCGTTTGGCCGGGTTGGCCCTTTTCTGGTTTGGCTTGGCCCAATACGGCGATACGGGCATCCGCGCGGCACTGGTGGTGCTGGGGATTACCCAGTGGGGTTCTTACGCCTATTCATTTGAAAAAGATGAAAAAAGTAAGACGACTCTGGGTTGATTTGAAACGGGGATTTGAACGGAGAGAAAATGATTTATGCCATCGGCGATATCCATGGATGCCTGAAGGCGTTGAAGGATTTAATAGCCCAACTGCCCTTGAAACCCGAGGACGAGGTCGTCTTCCTGGGCGATTACATCGACCGAGGGCCCGACAGCAAGGGTGTCTTGGATTATCTTCTGCAAAATCAAAAACCGAACTGGCGTTTCTTGCGGGGCAACCACGAGCAGATGCTTTTGGAATGGCTGGGCACGCCCAATGCCATGACGGCTTCCAACTGGCTCTTGAACGGCGGTCTGCAAACCCTGCAATCCTATGTGCCGACCCAAAATATCGACGAGGTCCGCGGAGAAGGCGCCCATATGGTGCTTCAATCCCACATCCCGCCTTCTCACGCTGAGTTTTTCAATTCATTACCCCTCACCTACGAAACTCCTGATTACTTTTTCTGCCACGCGGGGGTGAACCTGGATAAGCCTCTCAACTCACAGGAACAGGACGATCTTCTTTGGATTCGCCGCAAGTTCCTGCAGGATCCCCGGCCGACCCCCAAAAAAGTTATTCACGGCCATACCCCGGTTGAGAAATTGGATCTTTCCAAGGACCGAATCGACCTGGATACGGGTTGTGTTTACGGGGGTGCTTTAACGGCCTTGGCACTTCCGGAGATGAAGGTCTATCAGGCGAAGCAATAAGAAAAATGGGAAGGGTTATCGGTCGGGTTTCTTTTCGGACTTCTTGTACTTTTTCTCGAAATCGGAAGTGGCTTTTTTCAGGGCCATCTCGGCGTGGATGTTTTCCCGCTGGGTAAATTGGGTCAATTGGAGCAAAAATTCCCCCGTCGCCTTTTCTCTCGCAAGCTTTGTTCCCCTCAATCCCTTTTGAAAATCTTTCCAAGCTTTTTGCAGGTTCTTCATATCCTGAGGGGTTTCCGCGGTGCCGTGGTTGGTTATTTTTTCGTGCATCCGCTGGGCCCGCAAGAGGGCCGGGAGGGATTGGGGAAGTCCGTCTAAAGCCGATTTGCGTTTGGGTTTTTCCGCCCTTTTAAGTTCTTCCCATTTACGGTTGATATCGACGATTTTACGGCTGGATTTCCCGAATACATGGGGATGCCTTCGGACCAATTTGTCGCCTATGGTTTTGGCGACCTGTTGAAGGTTAAATTTGCGTTTTTCTTTGGCAAGCTGGGAATGAAAAACAACTTGTAGAAGCAAATCCCCAAGTTCTTCCCGCAAATGCTCCGCGTCCCCGGAGTCGATGGCTTCCAGGGTCTCGTGGGCCTCCTCCAAAAGATAGGGTTTCAAACTTTTGTGGGTTTGGCGGCGGTCCCAGGGGCATCCCCCCGGCCCCCTCAGTTTTTCCATCAATTTTTCAAGCCGCTTCACGAAATCCATGCTTGCCTCCGTTGGGTGGCGACTCTAACATGAACTTGATTCCTTTCCAATCCTAGCGAGGTTTCATTCCCGATGAATTTCGATCCTATCAAAGCACGCCTTCTGCGGCTTCCCGGCGCAAAGCAGGTTAAAGAAATGCTCATTCAACAAGGACATACCGAAGCCGAGGCGGAAATGGGCGGGCTGGCTATGGCCGGACTTATTGTTTTTCTTATCATCCTTCTCTTTAACAGTTTCCTCATCGGCGTCATCCACGTTTTTTTCAACAACCTTTGGGCCGCCGCTCAGGAAAACCCGACCCAGGCCACCTTTGTGGGATTCGGAGTCACGATCGTCTTCCTCGGAATGTTTTTTAGCCTCATGCGTCGAAAAGAGGACGAAAAAAAGAAAGAGGAAATGGACGCCAGGCGCAAGCAGCATCAATTGGAGGAAAAACGCCAATTTTTGCGTAAGGGCGCCATGGGAAATTTTGAAGAGGTGTTCCGCTACTACGCCTTGAAGAAGATTCCCGACTTGGACATCAAGACCATCCACGTCATCGATACGGTTCCGCGCATCCGTTTTACCGCCAAAAGGTTCAACACCGAATTGGGAGGGGATGTGGATGGAAATTTCCAGCGTTTCCGCGAGAAGCTTTTGGTTGAGACGGCTGCGGTCGTGGATCTGGTTTTCGAGCTTTCCGAAAGCATTCCCGCGGTCATCGTGGACGGCATGATGCAGTTCATCAATCGCGGTGCCAAGTATTACGACGGCCCGGTTCTGAGCCTTAAGGCGACCCGGGAGGTCTACATCCAGCTGGACCGGACCAAGAAAAGCCCCTTCAAGATCCTTTCTTCCTTTGATTTCCGTTACAACGACGGAATGGAGGTGGAACCCATCCCCGAGGGGGAGAACAAGACCGCCCGATTGATTGAAAAACTCAGGGAAAACGCCCCCAAGCTGAATGTGCGTTATGAGACCGCGGTCGAAAAGAAGGCCGATGACGGCTGGGAAAAACCCAAGGAAACGGCCTCTCTGGATGAGATTGTCCCTATCGATACCATGAAAGACAGGCAGTTGAGCAATATGCCTCTGGCCCAGTTTCAGGACATGCTGGTGAGCCTGCTGGCCAAAATGGGCTTCGAGGCGACAAGGGTTAAAAAGGTGCCGGGTGGGACGCTTCAGGTGCAGGCCGATTTTACCCATCCGGTCCTCGGCGGCAGTTTCCTGGTCCTGGGGCGGCAATTTCCGCCGGGCGCACAGGTGCACGCCGATTTGGTGAGGGAATTGGACGAAGTCACGAGGGAGGAAAACTGCCGGCGCGGGATCTATTTTGTCACCGGCGATTACACCGAAGAGGCCCGCAATATCGCCCTTAAACTCGCGGTGGATCTGGTCAACGGGAGAAAGCTCCAAGACCTGTTGGATGGCCCCCCCTATGAAACCCGCTGGTCGGTCCGCATGGTAGATGAAAAGGGTATTGTCATGGACTTGAGCGGCATGTCCATGCTGGCCTTCCAGGACGAGGTGGACCAGTTCCTCAAAAGCATGGGGTTTCAGGTTGTGCGCATCCGCAGGGCGCCGGGAGGGGCCGTGGTGGCCGTGGCGGAACATCCGCACCCGATCACGGGCGGAAAATTCGCCGTATTGGCCAAACAATTTCCAGCCGAGGAACGGGTGCCCCAGGAGCAGGTGAGCGAGTTCAACCATATTATGAAATCCGAATTTTGCCACAGAGGTTTGCTGATGGTGACCTGCGCCACCAGCCGGGAAGCCCAGGCCTTGGCCCGTTTTTCCGGGGTGGAGATTGTGGACCGTAACGTCTGGGATAATTTACGCCGCCATCGGGACCTCGGGAGCTAATCCCCCTTGACAGTCCCTTTTGTTCGGGTAACCATGGGGCCGAATTGGAGCACCCGAAGCTTAAGCAGGGCCATCCAAACCTTTTAGGAGGTAGTCTTGTCACCCAAACGCGCCCATGATGACGAAATGAATGACGACGAGGATCCCATCGAAGAAGAGGACGAAACCGACGAGGACGATGAGGAAGAGGACGACGAAGAGGAGACGGTCACCCTCGACGCCGCCAAAGAGGAAGAAGAGGAAGACGACGACGACAAGGACGAAGACGAGGAAGAGGAAGATTCCACCGACGCGGACCGCAAGAAGCTTTTCGAAAGCGAGGCGGAGGATTTCCTCGAGAACCTGACGATCGAAGACGTCAAGGAAGTGTTGGAAGAGAACGAGCTGAGCGAAAGCCTGGCTCCCCGGCTGATGAAGCTCCTGAAAGAAGTCATCCATGAAGGCACGGTGGATGATCTGGATGACGCCTGGGATGAGGCCATCGAGCGGCTCGAAGAATAGAAAAAGCTTAAGCGGGCGCCCTTTATTCTCGCGGATAATCGGCGCCTTTTTTGTGTCCGCCCCGGTTCTGGATTCAAGTCCCTTTGTGTTAAACTTGCCCACCATGATTAAGGCTTATTTTCGAAAACTTGTTTTTCTCTGGCGCCATCCGGTCGATTTTTTTTCCACGGCTGCCCTAGAATCCAAACCCCAGGAAGCCTCCACCTTCGCCGCCATGACGGCCGTGCTCGTTTCGTTGGAGTTGGGCCTGCAGGAAGCCCTTTCCCGGGGCACCCTTTCCATTGTGGCCTTTGTGACCCTCATGCTTTTGATCGGTTTGCCCTTCGCCGTTTTGGTTTGCGGTTATTTGTGGGCCTATTTCATCCGCCTGACAGGCATTCTCTTGGGCGCGGATCTTTACCTCCCCGACCTTCAAAAATTGGTTTTTTATTCCAGCGGGGGCCTGGCGGCCTTAGGCGTGGCCTATCTGTTGGGCAAATGGGTCGCCATCGCCGCTTTGTTTTTTCAGGTGGTGGGGGCCGAGAAAGTCTTGGCCTGTTCCAGGGTTTCGGCTTATGTTTATATCCTCCTGCCCGCCGCCATGATGGGTGTTTTGATGGCGGTGTTAGCCCTTCTCTTCAAGGTGTTTTAATGCCCACCGCCCCCAAATCCCGCAGACGGACCGCAAAGGCCATGGCCGCCCCTAAAGTCGCCTCCCCTCCGTCACAAGCGGTTTCGGCCCCCAATCCCATTTGGGCCAACCGGTTTGGCTGGTACCTTTTTTCTCTCTTTATCCCCATGGCCGGCATATTGATCGGGCTTTTTTTCTACGACCAGACCTCCCTGGAAGCCCGGAAGGTCGGGAAGCAGTCCCTTTGGATCGGTTTCCTCGTCTGGGTGGTTTTTCCCCTTTTCATCCTGATGGCCCTTTTGTTCATCGTCGGTCTGGCGGCCGCCTCCTGGCTTTCGGGTGCCACAAGCTCAATCGATTAATTCCAATGGAGGGGGCGCCTAACTGATGCCGACGGTCCTGATTACCGGTGGAACCAGGGGAATTGGCCTTGCTTTGGGCAAGGCCTGCGCTCAAAAAGGCTGGACGGTCGAGGCCTGCTACCACCAGGATGAGGCATCGGCCCTTCTGGCGCGCCAAACCCTTCAAGCACTCAACCCTTCCTGCCAAGTGACCCTTTGCGACGTGGGGGATGCCGCCCAAATCCAGTCTTGGGTGGAGGGCGCCCTGAAACGAAACTCCTCTATCGAATGCGCCATCCATAATGCCGGTGTCACGAAAAACGCCCGCATCCTGAACATTGAAGAGTCCGACTGGAATGAAACCCTTCAAGTGCACCTCAAGGGCGCTTTTCACCTTTCCCAAACCCTTTTGAAGCCCATGATGAAACAAAAAAACGGACATCTGATATTCGTCTCCTCCCTCGTGGCTTCCACGGGCAATATCGGCCAAGGGGCCTATACCGCCGCCAAGGCGGGGCTGGTGGGCCTGGCCCGCAGTTTGGCGCAGGAATACGGCACTCGAAATGTAAGGGTCAATGTGGTCAATCCCGGTTTTCACAAGACCCGGCTGGCGGAGGGGCTTTCCCCCGAGGCCGAACAGGCCATCCTTTCACGCCATATCCTGGGACGCTCGGCGGATTTAAACGAAGTTTGCGCTTTCTTTACCTGGCTGGCCGAATCCCAAAATATCTCCGGGCAGGTCTTTAACCTGGATTCCCGCCTTCCCGGATGGCTATGAGTTCCCGCCTCGTCGTCACGGGGATGGGGGTCGTCACACCCCTGGGGGCCGACACCGATAAAACTTTTTACCGAATCATGGCCGGGGAAAGGGCCAAGACCCTCTTGGCCGGGAAGGAATGGAAAGGATTCGATAACTTTCCCAGGGCTGCCCAGGCCCTGGAAGTTTGGATTCCGGAAAGGCTTTTGCAAAGAGATCGATCTCTCCAGTTGGCGGCGGTCGCGGCGCGTGAAGCCTGGAAACAGGCGGGGCTTTATTCGGTTCCTCCGGAAAAAATCGGCACCACCTTTTCTTCCAGCAAAGGGGGTCTCTTGACCCTCTTGTCCGCCGCCAAGGACCCCGCGACTTCCGATTGGGATTTTTTATCTGATTTTTTCCCCGACGCGGGGGGCAAGCTCCTCGCTCAACAATTCGGGTTTTCCGGTCCCCGCCTCTCGGTTTCTTCCGCCTGCTCCACCGGCATCGCCTCCCTCAGTTTGGCCGCGCGTTTGCTATTGGATCACGAATGCGACGCGGTCATCGCGGGAAGCACTGAATCTTCCATCCATCCCCTCATCTACGCCGGGTTTGATCAAATGGGCGTTTTGAGCCATGAACCGGACGGTCCCCGCCCCTTTGATGTGGCCCGGGACGGGTTTTTGATGGGCGAAGGCGCCGGAGTGATGGTGGTGGAAAGGCAAGAGTCTGCGAAGAAACGAAAGGCGAAACCCCTTGCCTATCTTTCGGGTTGGGCCCTGGCGGGGGATACCCACGCCCCTCTGGAAGTGGACCCGACGGGAAGCAGTATTGTTCACCTCATCCGCCTGGCCCTGGAAAGGGCCAAGCTAAACCCAGGCGATATTGGCTATATTAACGCCCATGGAACGGGCACTCACTTTAATGACCTGGTGGAATCCAAGGCGCTTTTGGAGGTGTTTGGTAGGGAAACTTTTGTCAGTTCCACCAAGGGTTCCACCGGCCATCTATTAGGGGCGGCGGGAAGCGTGGAGGCCATCCTCAGCGTTATGGCACTCCTGAATGGTTTGTTGCCCCCGACAGCCGGCCTTGAAAACCCCGATCCCCAATGCAAGGTTCGTCATGTGTCTTCCAAGGGCGCGCATCGAAAGGTGGATCATGTCCTTTCGCTTTCCTATGGTTTTGGGGGACAATTGGGCGCGGTGATTTTTTCGAAGGTTTGATAGCGGGGAGCGTATGGACGATCCGGAAGAACATCAAGAAGGGTCTATTCGCCCAATAGGAAAGATTTGCGCCGAGCTTTTCCTGGAGGCCATCGAGGCGGGGGCATCCGAAATCCAAATCAGGCCGGTCGTTGAGCCCTTTAAGGAATCCAGAATTCAGCTTCGCTTGCGGGTGAAGGGGGAATTGGTCCCGGGAAATACGGACTTGCCCTGGCCCCACTATCGCCACTTGATTTCGCGGTTTAAGAAGATGGGCTCCATGGATGTGGCGGAGCGGAGAATGCCTCAAAGCGGCCATTTGGTGTTCCAATACAATGGAAAGCACTATCCAATGACCCTGCAGATCCAGCCCATTCTGGAACTCGAAAGTTGTGTCATTTACCTGGATCAGAAAAAGGTTTAAGGTTTTTGGTGGTTCGGAAAAGAAATGATGAAATGCGTCCATTTAAAAAGGGTGGGTTCAATGACTTATAAAGTGATGGTCGATGATAATTTTGGTTTTATGGACGAGGAAAAGCGATATGCCCATGGCGAGTTCGAGTCCGTGGAAGCGGCCATCGAGGCTTGCAAAAAGATCGTCGACGAATGGCTGGAATCTTCCTATAACCCCGGGATAAGTGCCAAGGAGCTTTTCACGGGATACAAGCATTATGGAGTGGACCCGTGGATTTCCGAGGCCGAAAAGACAACTTTTTCCGCTTGGAAATACGCAGAACAACGCTGCGCTGAGATTTGCTCGAAGGTTTAAACCCTAACCAGATTTTCTTTTCCCCGTCCCGCTACCGCCTATAATCTAACGACCCAAGACAAAGGATTTCCCATGCGCTTAAAAGATTTGGGTTTCATTTTGGCCGTCTCGCTGTGTTTCATTGGGATGGCGGATCAGGCGGTTTCCAAGACTATGGCAAAAACCTTCCAAAATCCCATCCTGACGGGCTTTCATCCCGATCCCAGCATCTGCCGTGTGGGGGATGATTTTTACCTCACCAATTCCACCTTCGAAATGTTTCCGGGCCTTCCTATCTACCACAGCCGCGACCTGGTCCATTGGGCCCCAATCGGAAATGCCCTTAACCGCGAAAGCCAACTCCCCTTAAAAGGCGCCACTGACGGGGGCGGGCTTTACGCGCCGACCCTGCGTTATTGGAAGGGGCTCTTTTATCTCACTTGCTGCAATATCAGCGGCGGGGGAAATTTCATCGTCACCGCCAAGGACCCCGCGGGCCCCTGGTCCGAACCCGTTTGGCTGGGGGATTACGGCATCGACGGCTCCCTATTCTTCGATGAGGACGGGAAGATTTATTACACGAGGGCCGGAACGGAAGGCGAAAACGGCATCTTTCAGGCCGAACTGGACCCTGCCACCTTCAAACCCACCGCGCCCTTTAAGTTGATTTGGCAATATCCGGATGAATGGAACGAAGGTCCTCACGTCTATAAGATCAAAGGGAAGTACTACCTCCTCATCGCCGCCGGGGGAACCGAATCCCATCATCAAGAAGTAGCTGCCCGGGCGGATAGCCCCTGGGGCCCCTTCGAGGCCTGTCCCCACAATCCCATCCTGACCGAGCGGGACGATCCCCAAAGCCCCATCCAATGCACGGGCCACGCCGACTTGATCGAGGCCCCGGATAGCACTTGGTGGCTGGTGTTTCTCGGCACCAGGCCACAGAACGGAATGTCGGTGCTGGGCCGTGAAACCTTCCTATCCCCAGTCCATTGGACAAAGGGTGAATGGCCGATAGCTGGTAATAACCACCACATAGCGATGGAAATGGATGCGCCCCAGTTAAAGCCCTTTCCGGTTCCGCCTCCCCCCACCAAGACCCTCTTTAATACCGCCTCCCTCGGGTTCGAGTGGCTCCATATCCGCAATTATGACCCGAAGAATTTCTCGCTCTCCGACCGGAAGGGATTCCTCCGCATCCGCGCCGCCAAGGACAGCCTGGACCTGAAATCGGAAGAACCCGCCTTTGTGGGTCTTCGCCAAAGCGCCTTTCGGCTCACCGTCCGTACCGAGATGGAATTTGCTCCCGTCCAAGACAGCGAGGAAGCGGGACTTTGCGTGAGGGCCAATGACGACAACCATTACGAAATTGGGGTGGGCCAGTTTGACGGCAAGACTCTGGTTTTCGTGCGCAACCGGGTGAAGGCTGAAAGTTTCATGGTCACCCAAATGCCGGCGCAATCGGGCAAGATCCAATTGGAAATCTCGTGCTTGGAAAACCAGTACCAATTTGCCTATTCCCTGGATGGCAAGGCCTGGACACCCCTAGCGGCATCGGCCTCGGCCGACTTGTCCAGGGAGAAGGCGGGCGGTTTCACCGGCACGGCGATCGGGCTTTACGCCAGCGCCAACGGCAAAGAATCCACGGCTTACGCGGATTTCGCCTGGTTTGAAATGGCGCCCGGCGCGGTATCCAAACAGCTGACCAATTTCCAAAAGCCTACCCCAACGCCTCTTGTGCCCCAGGACCATTGGCGCATCCGCGCGGGTGGGCAGGATTTTAAGGACAAGGAAGGCTTGAGCTGGTCGCAAGATGTGGGCTTTTCGGAGAGCGATAAAACGGACACCTCGCGGCCCATTAGCGGAACCTCCGATTCTGAACTTTACCAAACCGAACGCTGGGGCAGTGATTTTGGCTATAACCTGCCGGTGCCGCAGGGCAAGTACAGGGTTCGTCTCAAGTTCGCCGAGACCTATATCCGCAAAGAAGGCGGTAGGGTTTTTGACATTCTGATTAACGGAAAAAAGGTCCTCGCGCATTTCGATATCCTCAAAGAGGCTGGTGCCTTCGATAAGGCCATCGATAAAAGTTTCGCGGATATCCAGCCCGACGCGAATGGGAACATTCAAATTCGATTCGTTTCTTCGGTCCAGAACGCCAAGGTTTGCGCCGTCGAGATTACGCGCCAACCCTGATTCAAACCATGCCACGACGAGGGTGTAATTTATGAAAACTCCATCGCCCAAAATCAAAATCATTTCAGGGGATCATGCCGGATTCCGAAAAAAAGTGGTCCTAAAACTATCAGCCTTCAACGAAAGCAAGGTCGGGCCGGTGGGTTGGAAAGAGATCGGCTTTGAGGCTAGGGATGGAAAGGGAAGGTTTATCGGCGGTCTAACCGGCTCCACCTATTTGGGCTGGCTCTATGTAGACCTTCTTTTTGTTGAAGAAAAATACAGGGGCCAAGGAGTGGGGACACACTTGCTCAAAACGGCCGAAACCTGGGCCAAAAAGCGGGGCTGTCATCACGTCAATCTCAACACCATTACCTTTCAGGCGCCTGGGTTTTACCGGAAATTGGGGTACAAGGTTTTTGGCAGGCTGTCCTATCCCAAGGGTAACATTCGATATTTTTTGAAGAAAAAGTTGTAGGAAGCAGTCATGAAAAAAAGCCTCGACGTTTATCTTTACGGCATGACCGTGCTTTCCACCATCCACCGCTTGCAAGGGTCTTACCCCAAGCCGGATTCCTACCAAGAAATCGACCAGACCTATGTCGTTCCCGGCGGGGAAACGGGCAACGCCGCCATTCTCCTGGCCCGGCTGGGGCTACGTGTGCATCCGGAGGGAGCCCTGCTTGGTTCCGATACCCAAGAAACGATTCTCCGCTTAAACCGCAAGTGGGGTGTGGATTCTTCTGGGTTGAAAACCGACTCCAAGTTCGAAGGCTGGAAAGACGTGGTTTTGGTGGATGGCCAGCACCGCAACGTGTTTGGTTGGTTCGCGGGTAGGTTCTCTAAAGAAGGCGGGCGGAAATGGACCCTTCCAAACGCTTCTTATATTAAGAAGGCTAAGATTGTCTCGATTGATCCCTATTTCGGAAAAGAATCAGAAAAAGCCGCCCGCTATTGTCATGAAATGGGGAAACCCTATGTCACCCTGGATTGCCCTCCCGAATCCCTTTGCCACCGCTATTCGGCGGTCAATATCCTCTCTCAAGAATTCATCCGCCAGGCTTTTCCAGGGGCGGACTCCAAGAAACTGATGGGTAAGTATCTTTCCCGGTCGAAAGGTTTAACGGTCTTCACCTTTGGGTCTAAATCCATTTGGTACGCCAGGCCCGGCGGCCCGGTGCGCCGTTTTACTCCCTATAAAGTAAAGGTGGCGGGTACCTTGGGGGCGGGGGACTCTTTCCGGGCTGGGATGGTTTACGGCCTTTGGCGGGGTTGGAATGACGAACAAAGTGTGAGATTTTCGGCGGGCCTAGCCGCCTGCGTTTGCCGCAAGTTCCCCGTGGCGCTATATCCCCCGACCCTTCAGGATGTGTTTCGGCTGACAGGCATAATCGGGAAAAAAACTATAAGGAGACGCCATGAGTTCAACCTGGCCGTTTGTTTTACTCACCACCCTCGCTTTCGGATTCTTTAATATTTTCATCCGGGCCGCTGGGCCGAAAATCGGCGGCGTTTTGGGCCCTTTGGTGGTGGAAGGGTTCGCGGCGGCCGTTCTTTTGGCGTTTTTTCTTTGGCGCAGATTGAACGGGTCGGTGGAGTCGGCAACTTCTTTGGGGGTGGTCTATTCCATGGCGGCCGGTTTTTGCGCCGCCGCCGGTTCGATCGGTTTTTTTATCGTCTTCTCCAGGGGCGGGATGCTTTCAGCGGCGGGTTCCTTCGTTTTGATTGGAAGCACTTTGCTGACCATCCTTGCTGGCTTTATCCTTTTTAAAGAGCCGATCAACGCCTATCGGGTGGTGGGGATCGTATTGGGCCTAATCAGCCTTTACCTCTTGCGTATGGAATAAAAATAAAAGGCATTTGAAATGGATGAAAACAAAGCAATCAGTCTCCCACCCCAATATCAAGAGATGTTGAAGGCGACCCAGGCGATTGATTTCAAAATGGGTTCGGACCTGCTTACGGGGAACTTCCTGCGAACCCTGGCCGCATCCAAACCCAAAGGGCAGTTTCTGGAAATTGGGACCGGCACGGGCTTGTCAGCCGCTTGGATATTAAACGGGATGGATTCCCAATCCGCCTTGTTGTCGGTGGATAACAACCCTGAATGGGTTTCCGTAGCGAAACAATATTTGGGTTCGGATCCCCGGCTGACGATTCACCTGGGGGATGCCGGAGAAATGATTAAATCTTTAACGGGTCTCAAATATGATTTTATTTTCGCCGATTCATTCCCCGGAAAATATAACACCCTGGAAGAAACGCTTCGGTTGGTGGCTCCCGGCGGGTTTTATGTGGTGGATGACATGCTTCCTCAGCCCAGTTGGCCTGAAGGCCACCAACAAAAGGTTGACGAATTACTGATGAAATTAGAAGCGTTGGATGATTTTCAAGTCTGTAAGATGAATTGGTCCACCGGGTTGGTGCTCTGCACCCGCAAAAAGGAAGAAGCGATATGAAATCCATAGGTCTTATTGCCGTAGGGTATTTGATTGCTACGCCCCATGTGTTCTATGCCTGGCGTGATTTGCTCTGGTCGAAAGGTAAAAAGAGCCCGAAAGATCGCCGAAACCTCTACTGGAACGCCGGCTTGACCACTCTTTTGCTTCTGCTATTGGTGGGTTTGACCGTTGAGACTTTTCAAAACGAATTTTCACTCGTTTGGTGCCTTACGCTCGCGTCCATCGTTGCCCTTTTCCTTTTTTGGTCCAATAGCTATATGCCCCGATCGGGAGGGGGGCGGGCATGATTCAAACCAAACGGATTTATTCGGAGCCCCAAGCCAAGGATGGAAAACGCTTCTTGGTGGACCGGCTTTGGCCCAGGGGAATCAAAAAGGAAAAAGCCGCCTTGGCGGGCTGGGTCAGGGAAATCGCCCCCAGCGCGGGTTTGAGGAAATGGTTCGGCCATGATCCTGAAAAATGGAAGGAATTCCAAAAGCGTTATGCCCGGGAATTGGACTCCCAACCAGAAGCCCTCAAGCCCCTCCTGCAGGCGGCCCAAAGGGGCGCTTTGACCCTTTTATTCGCCGCCAAGGACGTCGAACACAACAACGCCGTGGTCCTTCAGCGATATTTGAAAGCCCGGATGGGGCGGGTGAAAACGGCAAGGTGAAAGATCGATGAAAATCAAAAAGGCGTTGTCGGCATTCGGCTTGACGATATTCATTTTTGGCCTTTATGCCGTTTATCTTTGGAAAATAACCTCCAGAATGATTTTGGGTCCGAACCCGGCGACGTCTTATTTGATATTTCACACTTCCGGGCTGGCCATTGGTTTCTTTCTGTGTTTCTTTATCCTTTATTTTTCGCTTGGGCTTGTTGAAAAATACCGCGCGGGTAGAAAATTTAAGAATAAACCACGCCGAGGTATCCCTTGAGCCGGCTTGACGACGCGCGCGGAGAACCGCGCGAACGGGACGGCCAAGGCATCCGGAAAATACCCCGTTTTGTGGAACCCTTGGGGGTGTAATCGCATGAGAAAAATAATCGTTTTATCCATGATGACGTTGGATGGGGTCATGCAGGCGCCTGGCGGGCCGAAGGAAGATCCATTGGGTGGGTTCAAATATGGCGGTTGGACCGCGCCTTATGGCGATGAAGTGGGCGGCAAGGTGGTGCAAGAAGAGCTGAAACAACCCGCGGATTATCTTTTGGGCAGAAAGACGTTTGAAATTTGGGCCCCTTACTGGCCTCAACACGCGGATTTTTGGCCGGGAATCAACAATGGCACCAAGTACGTCCTGTCCAAGACCCTTAAAAAGACGGATTGGAAAAACACAGTTTTCCTCAAAAGCCTAGCGGATATCAAAAAGGTCAAAAAATCAAAAGGCCCTGACATTCAAGTTTGGGGCAGCAGCGAACTGATTCAATTGTTGTTGAAGAATGATTTAGTGGACGAACTCCGGCTCAAAATTTACCCATTGATCCTGGGTAAAGGAAAAAAGTTGTTTGCTGGTGGCGCGGTTCCGGCGGCCTTTAGGTTAACAAAGAGTTTGGTTACGCCGACCGGTGTGATCATTGCCGCTTACAAGCGATCTGGAAAAGTCAAAACAGGGACCATTGGAAGTTGAGGCCGCAAAGGGGAGGAAGGACATGAGAAAACTAATCGCGTGTATCAATATGACGCTCGACGGGTTTTGCGACCACACGGCGATGGTCCCGAGCGATGAAGGAATGGTCTTTTTCAATAACCTGTTGCGCAACGCGGACACCCTTCTGTACGGAAGGATCACCTATCAACTGATGGAAGATTACTGGCCGAAAATGGTAAAAACCCCGTCAGGGGACAAACTGGACGATGAATTCGCGGTACTCATCGACAATATTAAAAAGATCGTTTTTTCGCGTACCTTGCAAAAGGTTGACTGGAAAAACTCGATATTGAAAAAGGAAGTTGTTAAAGAAGAGGTTTTGGAACTCAAGAGACAAGCGAGCAAAAACATTTTGGCTGGCAGCCCCAGTTTAATCGTAGCGTTGGCCCGGCTTGGCTTAGTGGATGAATTTCAGCTTGTTGTTCATCCGGTTATTTTAGGTGGCGGCTTACCCTTGTTTAAAAACATCAGGGATAGGATTGATCTTAAGCTCTTAAAAACAAAAACATTAAGTAGCGGCGCGGTGGTTTTTTACTATGAGCCAGTAAAAAAATGAGTGCATAA
This sequence comes from candidate division FCPU426 bacterium, assembly GCA_963738405.1. Classification (GTDB taxonomy): domain Bacteria; phylum Oederibacteriota; class Muellerivitia; order Muellerivitales; family Muellerivitaceae; genus CAVTWJ01. The sequence continues at coordinate 86,785 of CAVTWJ010000001.1, forward strand.
GATGGGAAGTTTTCCGGGAATAGTTGTCCACGACTTGGTTAGGGGTTCTTAACTTCTTAAGGACATTTCTTACGCCGCTTACCGCAAAACGAGAATTTTATAGATTTTCACCGTCTGGGTTCCCCCCGCTTGGGCCGTGAGCTTTAGGTAATAGACCCCGTTGGAAACGCTATGGCCCCCTTTATCGGACAAGTTCCAGGCAAAGGCGTTGTTCCCGAAAACGGATTGGGAGCCGCCCGCGACTTTACGGAAAGCCAGGGAGAAAACCTCCCAGGTAAAGGTTATCGGGCTGGGTGCGCTCACTTCAAAGCTGACAGGCCCCGCGTTCTGGATCGGGTTGGGGTAAGGGGCGCTCAGCGTTATTCCCAATATGACCGGAGTGGAGGTGGGGGAGAGGGTCACCGTAAAGGTCGCCGTGGGGGGGAGGGTGTTCGTCGGGGAAAAAGTGGGGGTGGGGGTTTTCGTAACCGTGGGCGTTGGGGTGGAAGAAGGTGTAGAGGTGATCGTGGGAGTCAGCGTAATGGTCGGGCTCAACGTAATGGTTGGGGTCGAGGTAATGGTGGGGGTCGGTGTGATGGTGAAGGTGTTGGAGGGGGTGTAGCTTTGGGTCGGGGTGTTGGTGATAAGGCAGGTCGGGAAAGTGGATATCTCGATGGCCGCGAATTCGGCGTTGTTTGCCGAGGCGTTAGCGACGATATCGATCAAGCCTCCCGAGACGGTCACGGGAAAGGCGTGGTTATCGGCGGCGTATTCCCCGACCTCTGAATAAATGTCGAAGTTCGGCAGCACGTTCACGCCGTTGATGGCCACGTTGAAGACCCGGCATGCCGGGGCGGTACAGTAAATATCGACATTTTTCAAAGCCACCAGATAGGTCCCGTTGGGAACGGTGAACTTGTATTCCAGGGTGGCGGCGTAACGTTCCGTCTTGTAGAGGTTCTGCTGGGAGCCCGCGTTGGCGATGGGGCTGGTGGTGGTCCCGATGTTGCCGGCGCTCACGTAGCCGAAGCTCCCCGCCGCGTAGGCCTGGTCCGCCACCCAGGTCACCCCACCGAGGATGTATTGCGGCCCGCCGCAATTGATGGCCGCCACCACTTGGGAGCAGGGATTGACCGTCGGAGTCGCGGTGGGGGTGTAGGTCACGGTCGGGGTATTCGAGGGGGTGGAGGTGGGCGTGACCGTATCCGAGGGGTTGTGGGTGGGGGTGGGAGTGCCGGTGTTCGCCGGGGTGGCGATACAGGTGGGAACGGGCGTCTGCAGGAAATTTCGTACGTCGGTCCCCCAGCTGGTCGGCGTCCAGCTGAAATCCGAAACCAGGTCGGGGCAGGAGCCGGGATACATGCACCAAGCCGTGGATCCTACGATCCCGCTGGTGTTCATCAGGTAGCTGAAAAAACCGCTATCGAAAGCGGAAATGTCCCCCGGATCGGGCGGGCAGGTGCCATCGGGCCCGTATTCCCCCACGAGGACCGGGTAGTTGGACAGGAAGGCGGGCGGAATTTCCTGATCCCAATTGCCCTGGGAGGTCCCGTCGTTGGTCCCGTAGATATGGGCCGCGAACATCACCCCGGCCCCCTGGTTGGTCAGGGAGCCTGCGGGCAGGCCGTCCAGGTTGGCGCACCAATGCAGGCCCCCCATCAGGCAGACGTTGGTGGCCCCCGCCCCCCGCACAGCGTTCAGGAGCGCCTGCATTCCCGGCGTGGAGAAGGAAGCTCCGCCCAGGGTCCCGCCATTGAGCCAGGTGTTGTAACCCGCGGTGTCGACCGTTCCCGGATTGTCGTTGCCGGAGTCATACGGCTCGTTGTAAAGGTCGAAGACCACGGCGGGATTGTTGGCGAATACGCCCCCCAACGAGCTCCAAAAAGTTACCGCGTTCTGGTCCGCCATGGGCTGTTGTTTCGTGTTGGCGGCGTTTCCCCAGCCGGCCCCGCAGGGAGCCGTGGGCGAGGAAGAGGTTCCCGACCAGTGCAGGTCGAGGAGGACATAGGCGCCCTGCCCCGAGCAGTAGTTGACGACGTTGTTCACCAAGGTCCGGTAATTGGTCCCGTTGGTGTCGCCGTCCCCGCACCCGAACCAATAATCCTGGTTCAAGGGCAGGCGGATGATGTTGCATTTCCAGGTGCCCACCGCCTCGGTCACCATGTTCAACATCTGCCCACTTCCTGTGTTGGAAAATTCGAGCCCGTCCGCGTCCACGCCCCTGAGGATTGTGCAGGAGCCGCCGAAGGAAAGGGTGTTTCCCACGACCGTCATAACCGACGGTTGGGCCTGCAAATGTTGGGCGCAAAGTATCCCGAAGGCGAGGGCGAAAAGGGCGGGGGTACGCCGGAAAGACGAGGATTGAATCAAGGACATGTTGTTTTTTTTATACTTTCGTAATGATCTTTTTCCCTATTCACATTTGAGGCACGCAAAAAAAAGGAAGCCCATTCAATAGGTTCCGGGGAGAAGCTTCATCCGCTTTTTGGGGTCGGTTATGGAAGCAACACATTACACTTTAAGCTTAATATGGATGCCCCGGAAAAAATAAAAGGGCTTTCATGAACCACGCATTGCGGCGTGAAGCGGGGACCGTTCGCCCAAATATTTTGATCCGCGACATGAATCACTCGAAAGGAGCTATGAAACCGCTTTTTATAAAAGATTTGTGGTAAGAAAATAGGTAATATCGACAAAAATATGGAAATTAAACGCGGGATTTACTGTCCGTGACGGGGTCCCGCAATGACGCACAAGATCAAAAATAAATAACACCGAGGTTGCCCTTGAGCTGGCTTGACGACATGCATGAAGAACTACACGAACTGGACGCCCAGGGACTGCGCCGGAAGCTCCGCCTGGTGGAGCCTTTGGGGGGCATGAAGGCCTCCATCGGGGGCAAGGATTGCGTCCTCTTTTGCACCAATAACTATTTGGGCTTGGCGGACCATCCCAAAGTTTTGGAAAGGTCCCAAAGGGCGCTGGTGCGCTATGGGGCCTCGGCTCAGGCCTCCCGCCTCGTTTCGGGGAACTTTCCGATCCATCTCCAACTCGAAGAAATCACCGCCCTCTTCAAGGGCGCGGAAGCCTGCCTGGCCTTTCCCTCGGGCTACATGGCCAACCTGGCCGCCATCACCGCGATGGTGGAAGGGGAGGATGTCGTCCTTTGTGACCGCTTAAACCACGCCAGCCTAATCGACGCTTGCCGTATGTCGAAGGCCAAATTTCTCGTTTACGAGCATCTAAATCTGGACGATTTAAAGAAGCAGTTGGAAAGATCTACCAAATTCCGCCGCAAGCTCATCGTGACGGACGCCATGTTCAGTATGGATGGGGACTTGGTTCCGCTTCTCAAGGTCACCAACCTGGCCCACGAATACGACGCCATGGTGATGGTGGATGACGCCCACGGCACAGGCGTTTTGGGCCCAACCGGGCAGGGGATTACCCACCATTTTCCCCTGAAACATTACCCCCAGGTGGTTATGGGCACCTACAGCAAGGCCCTGGGAAGCATGGGCGGGTTTGTCTGCGGGCCCAAGCTATTCATCGAATCCATGATCAATCACGCTCGAACCTTCATATATACAACAGGCCTGGCGCCTTCGGTTTGCGGGGCATCCTTGGGCGCCTTGGAAGTGCTTCAGCAGGAACCGGAGAGGGTCGAGAAGGTTTGGGATAACTCCAAAAAGATCCGCGATGGCCTCAGGGCCATGGGGCACGAAATTCCCCGAGGCGCCGGGCCCATCATGCCGATCATCGTGGGGGATAACGCGGAAGCCGTGAAGATGTCGGAGAAGCTGTTGGAAGAAGGTATTTTGGTGGTGGCCATCCGCCCGCCCACAGTGCCGAAAGGAACGGCTAGGCTTAGGCTTTCGGTTTCGGCAGCCCATACGGACGCGGATATTGAGAAGTTGTTTAACGCTTTTAAAAAGCTCTAATGGCATAATTGACATATTTATGCATTGAGAATATGCTTTTATGCATGAGAACAACTTTACAAATAAATGACCAGATTTATCACAAAGCGAAACAATTGGCCGCCAAAACCCATAGGACTTTGACGGCGGTCATTGAGGACGCTTTGCGGGAGACCATTTCACGCCGGGCCGTATTGCACCCCAAAAGTTCGCGTATCAAGCTTCCGATATTTGACGGAAAGGGCCTGCAGCCTGGGGTTGACTTGGATGATAACAGCGCGCTTTTAGACCTTATGGATTCACATGATCATTCCGGACGTTAATGTCCTTGTTTATGCTTATCGAAAAGACTCTCCAAAGCACGAAGAATGCCGTGAATGGCTTGATTCTCTTTTAGAAAGCGGCCAGACCTTCGGAATTTCGGATCTTGTTTTGAGCGGATTTCTCCGAATTGTGACCCATCCCAGGATTTTTACCCCCCCTTCTCCCCTGAAAGAAGCTTGGCGTTTTGTGGATGCCTTACGGCAGGAGTCCCAATGCATTGCCGTTACGCCCGGCGCCCGTCATTGGGAGATTTTTACGGAAATCTGCCATTCCGTTGACGCAAAAGGGAACATGATTTCAGACGCCTACCATGCCGCACTTGCTATTGAAAATGGCGCGGAATGGGTTACGACTGACCGGGACTTTTCAAGGTTCCCTAAGTTGAAGTGGCATTATCCAGTCGAAAAAAATAAACGATGAAGTTAACAGATCTTTTTGTCGCAGGAACGGATACAGGCGTCGGCAAGACCCTGGTTTCCGCAGGCCTTGCCCGAATGCTCGTGAACCGTGGCGTTAAGGTGGGCGTTTTCAAACCGGTCGCCTCCGGCGGGCTGGTAAGCGAAGACGGCAAGATGCTTCAAAAGGCCGCGAAACTCCCAGGCTCCGCCTATCCCGGCATCGTCCCCATCCACTACAAACAACCTCTGGCACCTTGGGTGGCCGGGTGGAAAGAAGGCAAGGTCGATCTTGGTAAGGTTGAAAATGCCTACCAAGCCGTCAAGAAGAAATATGACTCTCTTATAGTAGAAGGCATTGGCGGGGTCTTGGTGCCGATCACCCAGGAATTCCTGGCTATCGATTGGGCCGTGAAGTGGAAACTGCCGACCCTGGTGGTTGCCCGCGCCGGGCTGGGAACCCTCAACCACACCCTTCTAACGATTGAAGCCCTGCAAAAACGCAAAGTCCAGGTTCTGGGGGTAGTCGTAAACGGCTACCGGGGCAAAACCATCGCGGAAAAAACCAACCTTCAGGCCTTTCGAAAACTTATGAAAATTCCGGTCTATGGGCCTATTAAATTCGACCCGAAATATCGTACAAACTTGGACAGGCTGGCGAAAGACATTGAAAGGTTGGGAATCGGGTTATAAATCCTTAACAACTACACGGGGCGAATGGAAAGGGGAGATTATGGCCAAGATCAAGACTTACAAGGGATTGAAGAACTATAAGGTGGCGGGTGAAAAGGAATGGCTGGCGGCCCGCAAGGCGCTTCTCCTCAAGGAAAAGAAATTCACCAAAGCGCGCGACGCGGTGAACGCCGAAAGGCGCAAGCTTCCCTGGGTGTTGGTGGATAAAGATTACGTCTTCGACGGTCCGCAGGGTAAAGAAAGCCTATCCGAGCTCTTCGGTAAAAAAAGCCAGCTCATCGTTTGGCATTTCATGTTCGGCCCCGATTGGAAAGAAGGCTGTACCCACTGCTCCCTCTGGGCGGATAGCTTTAACGGCAACATTGTCCATCTAGCCGCTCGGGATATCACCATGCTGGCCATTTCGCGGGCGCCCCTCAAAAAAATCGAACCCTTCAAGAAACGCATGGGTTGGGATTTTAAATGGGTTTCGTCCTTCAATACCGATTTCAACTACGATTACCAGGCTTCCTTCAGCAAAGAAGATTTCAAAAAGGGCAAGGCCGTCTATAACTACAAGGTCATCAAGCCTTTTTCAGATGAACTGCACGGAGTCAGCGTTTTCGCCAAGGACACCAAGGGCGATGTCTACCATACCTATTCCACCTATGCCCGGGGCGTGGACCCGCTCAATATTACCTACCAGTATGCTGATCTGGCCCCCAAGGGCCGCGACGAAGATATGACTTCCAACTTTCCATCCGGCTGGGTGAACTACCACGACAAGTACCCTAAGTAAGCGAAAGGACCGGACATGGCCAAGATCAAGACGAATTCGGGTGTGAAGAATTACAAGGTGGTCGGTGAAAAACAATGGCTGGCGGCCCGCAAGGCGCTCCTCCTCAAGGAAAAGAAGCTCACGAAACTGCGGGACGCCGTGAGCGCCGAAAGGCGCAAACTGCCCTGGCGGCTGGTGGAAAAGGCCTATGTTTTCGACGGCCCCAACGGCAAAGAAACCCTGTCGGATCTTTTTGGCGGTAAAAGCCAGTTGGTGATCTGGCATTTCATGCTCGGCCCCAACATGAAGGATGGATGTACAGGCTGTTCCTTCTGGGCGGATAGTTTCAACGGCAACATCCCCCACCTGGCGGCCCGGGATATCCGGATGATGGCCGTTTCCCGCGCGACCATGAAAAAGATCGTGGGTTTCAAGAAACGCATGGGCTGGAGCTTCCATTGGGTCTCTTCCCACAACAACGACTTTAATGTCGACTACCAAGTCTCCTCCACCCGCGAGGAATTCAAAAAGGGCAAGGGGGTCTATAACTACGAAAAGGCCGCGCCCAATGACGAAATGCCGGGGGTCAGCGTTTTCGCCAAGGACACCGAAGGCGTCATCTTCCACACCTATTCCACCTACGCCCGCGGCATGGACCCTCTCAACGCCGGTTACCAATATATCGACCTTACCCCCAAGGGCCGCGACGAGTACGGGCACAAGAACCAACCCGGGGAATGGTTCCGCCATCACGACAAATACCCCAAATAAGTGAAAGGTTTTGCCTGTTGCCCCCCCGCCGGGGGTTCCTACGGCTCCTTCCGGTTTTACCTGGTTAGCGGGCTGGGCATCGCCCTTAGCCTGGGTTTGACCCTCTACTTTTGCTTTTCAATGTCAAATGGAATGGATATGCCCGGCGGTTGGCGCATGTCCATGATGTGGATGAGAATGCCGGGGCAGAGCTGGCTTGATTCGGCTGGCATGTTTCTGGCCATGTGGCTTTCGATGATGGTGGCCATGATGCTTCCTTCGCTCATGGTCAAACTACTCCTCTTTTACCGTTCGCTGGTTTGGAAAAGGGCCGATCACCCGGGCCTTTCCACCCTATCTGTGGGGGCCGGTTACTTTTTGGTTTGGACCGCCCTGGGCGCGGGAGTTTACGCCCTCGGCATCCCTTGGGCCATCATGGCCATGCGCTTTTCCCCATTAAGCCGGGCGGTGCCATTCCTCACCGGGGTAGCGCTTGTCCTCGCCGGGCTTTACCAATTTAGCCGGTGGAAAGAACAGGGATTAGCGAGTTGCCGAAGGCCTATCGTTTATGGCTATATCCCTAAGCGGGGCCGAAAGGCCAAACCCAAAAAAGACCAACCAGAAATTATTGAGGACGAAGGTTTATGGAACTCTCTCGTGCAGGGGTTTAGCCAGGGCTTCCATTGCGCGGTTTGCTGCGCGGGTTCCATGTTGACCCTTGTGGCATTGGGGGCCATGAATCTTTTTGTCATGCTAGTGGTCGCCCTTGTGATCGCCCTAGAAAAACTCTTGCCCCAGCCCCAGGGAATGGTGAAGGTCTCTGGTTTTTTGGCAGTAGCTTTGGGGGTTTCGTTGATCGTTCGCTTGTTTATTTAATAATTCCGGTTGCGCCTTGACGGCTTTCATCCTCCAATGTATATTCAATGTAGATACATTAATTCCGAGGTGTTTTTATGAAATCGGTCGTTCAAAAGTGGGGAAATAGCCTGGCATTGCGGATTCCCAAGGCCATGGCGGAGCATATCAAGGTCAGGGAAGGGGCGCCGGTGGAAATAACCGGGGAAAAGGGAGGCCTTTGGATCAGGACCTCAAAGACGAAAAAGACTCTCAAGGAATTGCTTGCGAATGTCACCCCAGAAAACCTGCATGGTGAAACCCAAACTGGCCATGTGGTCGGCAAAGAGATCTGGTAATCCATGGAATATGTCCCTGATCGCGGCGATGTGGTTTGGCTTAACTTCAACCCCCAAGCGGGTAGGGAACAGGCGGGCCACCGCCCTGCCCTGGTTTTATCTCCGAAGGAATACAACCGAAAAACCGGGCTAGCCGTGATGTGCCCCATGACCACCCAAGTCAAGGGTTACCCCTTTGAGGTGGAAATAACCACCGGCGCCCAGCGCGGGGTTGTCCTTTCGGACCACTTAAAGAATCTTGATTGGCGGGAACGAAAAGTGACCTTTAAAGGGAAAGCCTCCCAGTCGGTGCTCAAGGAAGTGACGGAGAAAATCTCGGCTCTCTTGGCGATTGAGTAATTAACTAAATCCGTTAAAAACAAAAGAGGTAATTGAATGGAAGAAATTGAAAAAATCATCGCGGTCATCTGGAAGCTCGAGGGTGAGTGGAAAAAAACGCTCGATGTTTTTTACATCGAAAACGATGACGACGAATTGGACAAGCTGGAAGATAAGTTTCCCGTGCCTGAATACGAGGTCTATACCTGGTACGGGTCCACGCTGGAAGAATGCCCCATCAAGAAGGGCAAGGTATACACCAAGGATTACGACCCCTATATGAAATAGACGACGGGTCTAAACTTGGCCCCTTTTGGGGCCGGTCAATCCATGATTCCCTTACCCTTGAGAATTTGAGACCTGTATTTTTCTATTCTCGATTCGCGGGTTTGGGATTGTTTGGCCGATGAAAAATAAAGCAGGTAGGCCCTTTGCCGACCAGGCGTCAGGGCGTGAAAAGCGGTGTTCAAGGCGCCGTTTTCTTTTAGCTTCTTTTGGAATTCCTCCGGCATTTTGAATTCCGAAGTCTTTTTCATTTTGATCTTCAAACCGGATTTTTCCACCGCTATGGCTTCGTGGATATAGGCTTTTAAGGTGGATTTCATCGACATGATTTCCTGGACATTGGCGAACCTTATCTGGCGCCCCGCCTGCACATTTTCCGTTTGTTGGATGAGAATGCCCTTGGGGTCTTTCATCAAAGCGCCCTTCATAAACAAAAGCGCGCAATATTCTTTAAACCCATGGATCAAAACGATGTTTTTATTCTCGAAAGTGTAACAGGGTTGATACCACTTCAATTCCTCGGTCAGACCGCATTCGAGAATGATCATTCTCAACTTCTGTAATTCTTCCCGCCATTGTTCGGCTCTGCTTAAAACCGCGTCTACCTTGGGATTGGTTTTCGCCTTTGCCATAACCTGCCTCCCCTGTACTGCCACCAAGAATGATCGAATCCTTACCTTAATAGCTGAATGGGCCGTTGGAAATAAAGGTGCTTTTAACACAAATAACCATTTATTTTTCAATATCTGATGGTTTTAACTGTGTGGGTGTTTGAAAAAAGGGATTCATTGGTAACAAGAGGCGGGATATGAAAAACATTTCTATTCGCAAGGCGGTAGAGGCGGATCTTGCCGCCATCAACGACATCTACAATTTCTACGGCCTGAAATTTTTCTTTTAAAGCCTGAAACAGTACACGGCATGGATTGTTTTTTTCAAAAATATCGACGGTTTGGGATTTCCATTTCGTTTTGTACATCAGTAATTATCTAAAACAGCATTAAAGCCCAATGAATCGGACTATGTTTGATTTGTATTTTGTACATATCTATATGACAAATATGGACTTATGATCTAAATCAAATTCGACTTGGTTCAATTCGCTTAAGGGCGGCCCAAACGAATCCGAAAGGATTGTCCGTACGAACGCCCCAAACAAACCTCTTTTTAAAAAACAAAATCAATCCGGTAATCCCTCCAAAGCCGTTAAGGTTTGGAGGCGAGCATGAGTTTTACCTCACGAAATAACACCGACAACAGCCCGCCCATTCTTAAACCTTCCCATTTAACAACCGACGAAGAAAATCTCGAAACCGGCGAAAGACTTTTCCGCGTTTTCGTGGAAAACGTCAAGGATTACGCCATTATCTTTCTGGACCCCCAGGGATTCGTGAGGACCTGGAACGAAGGGGCCCGGAAATTCAAGGGCTACGAGAAATCTGAAATTATCGGCAAGCATTATTCCTGTTTTTACACGCCTGAGGACATCGCGGCCAACCACTCGGCGGAATCGCTCAATTCCGCCTTTGAAAAGGGTTTTAAAGTGAAGGCGTTTTCCATAAAACGGCCTCATTTCCGTTTTAAGGGAAAGACCCGGGAGATTCTTAATCGGAGGGATTCATGAGGGCTTCTGGGAAAAAAGTTTTTGGAAAATTCATTTGTAAAGCCTTGCTGACGTGCGTCCTTCTCAACCTTCCAATGATATCCCGCGCGGATATGTCAAAGGAAACCGACGCCCAAACGCCCCAGGCTTCCGCCGGCGTTTCCACGCCCATGACCGATGAGACGCCTGTCGAAGCCGAACCCACTAAAGATTTGACCCAATTAAGCCTGGAAAGCCTGGCCGGCCTGAACGTTCAGGTGGTATCGGCTTCCAAGAAGGCCGAATCGCTGCGGGATGCCACCTCGGCCATTTTCGTCATCACCCAGGACGACATTCAACAAAGCGGCGCCCGGCATTTGGCGGACCTGTTTCGGATGGTGCCGGGCTTGCTGGTTTCCCGCGTGGACGCCAGCCAATGGACCGTGACGGCGCGGGGATTCAATTCGCTTTATAACGCCAATATGCTGGTTCTGATCGACGGCCGCAGCGTTTACCAGACCACCTTTGGGGGCGTGAATTGGGATGAATGGGACATTCCCTTGGCGGATATCGACCGCATCGAGGTCATCCGCGGACCCGGCGGCACCTTGTGGGGGTCCAACGCCGTCAACGGCATCGTCAACATCATCACCAAGGATTCAAAAGCGACCCAGGGTTTTTACGCCGCCAGCCTGACCGGCAGCGACAACAATGACATGGCGTCCCTTCGTTGGGGCGGGAAGATGGGTGACGACCTTTTTTACCGGGTTTACGCCAAAACCGAGAACCAGGGGCCCTTTTCCGATCCGGAGGAACCCACCGGCTCGGGGCAAGACCAGTGGACTTCCCAACAGGCGGGGTTCCGGGTGGATTGGCACGCGGAAAAGGACCTCCTCACCTTCCAGGGGGATTACCAGTTGATCAATTCCTACCAGCCGGGAGTCGTTTTTAACGCCGCCACCTTGCAGTCCTACTCCTCGGATGACGATACGGTGGACAGGGACGCCCACTTGCTGGCGAACTGGGTCCATACCTTTTCAGACGGCTCGGAGTTGGAATTGAAGTCCTATTACGACCAGATCGGCTTGTCCGTGCCCGACGGCCAGGATACCGTTTTGAATACCCTCGACGTTGAATTTCAGCACCGGTTCCTTTTGAATGATTGGAACGAAGTCACCTGGGGCGGGGATTTCCGGAATGTTTCCGACGATTACAACACCCCTTACGCCAGTTATTATTTTCCCGAACAGGCCTCATTGAACACCTATGGCGGTTTCCTGCAGGACAAACTAACCCTCTCTTCCAACCTGCTTTACCTGACGGCGGGGACCAAGGTGGAAAACAATCCCTATACCGGATCGGAATGGGAACCTTCGGGCCGGCTGCTCTTCACGCCCGATGCCAACAACAGTATTTGGGCGGCGGTCTCGCGAACCGTGGGGGTTCCCAGCCGCGCGGAGGAAAGCGTGGCTTTCTTCCAGCAGGGTTTTACGGCGCCGGGGCCGACCACCTTTTACGTGGCCCTGGCCGGAAACCCCAACCTGACGGCGGAGGATGTGCTGACCTACGAATTAGGCTATCGGACCAATCTGGCCCCCAAGGTCTCGCTTGATCTGGCGGCTTTTTACGACCGTTATGAGGGCATCATCACCGCCGGTTTCACCCAATTCAGCTTTCCCAATTATCCTCCCACGCCCATCGGGGGTTACTACGCCGCTGAATTGCAGTCCTTTAACGCCGATGGCGGGGCGGTTTATGGGGCGGAACTCAGCTTGAAATGCCGGATCACGGACCAGCTCAACAGCGCCTGGGCCTACACCTATAACGGGTATGACGCGGCTTTCAATTCGGTTTCCAATATCTACATCGGGAACCCGCCGCCCCATCACATCGCGGATGGCCGCTTAAGCTGGGATGCCCTCCCGGGATTCCAGATCAACACCAGCCTCTATTGGGTGGACGCGACTTTTATCAATGACCCCACGGGACAATTTAACGGGGTTGTGGCCGCCTATTCCATTTGGGACCTGGGAGCGACCTGGAAAGCCTCCTCCGAATGTGAAATCTCGGTTTGGGGACAGGATTTAGAAGGAACCCATACGGAAGCCTCCTCCTTCCTGGGCGGTTCCAGGCCCTCCCCCTCCGTCTATGGCCAAATGACCGTTCGTTATTAGAAAGAAGGGGAATACGAAAAACGCTAAAAATTATATTCTCGCTTTCCTTTTAACCGCGGGGATGCCGGTTTTGGGGCAGATTTCCGAATATGGGGTTAAGGCCGCTTACCTGTTCAATTTCGCCAAGTTTGTGGAATGGCCCGCCGGCGCTTTTGAAAATGAGGCCTCGCCGATTTTGATCGGAGTCCTGGGGGAAGACCCCTTCGGCGGGGAATTGGACAAGGCGGTGGAGGGAAAAAACGTAGCCGGGCGCTCCCTTCGGATCAAGCGTTTCGGCGATTTCGATGAAAACCAGGCTCCCCAATTGCGCAAGTGCCAAATTCTCTTTATCGCTTATTCCGAGGAGGGCAACCTGCCGGCCATTTTGAGGGCCCTCAACGGGGCCAGCGTGTTGACGGTTTCGGAAATCGAGGGATTTCCCCAGAAAGGCGGAATCATTCTCTTCGACTTGGAAGGGGACCGGGTCACCCTCGGCATTAACCCCACTACCGCCCGAAGGGGAAATTTAATCCTCAACTCGAAACTGCTTCATGTGGCGAAAATTTACGGCTCGGAGTAATTCATGTTGATCGTCAATTTCAAGAACATGCCGTTAAGAAAAAAAATATTAACCATCACCGTTATTTCGACCTCCGTTTCGCTGTTGATGGCGTGCCTGTGTTTCTTTTCGTACGAAAGGATGACCTATCCTGAAACCCGGCTCCAAAGCCTTTCCGCTTGGGTTCAAATTCTCGGGGACAACAGCACGGCGGCCTTGACGTTCAACGATAAAAAAACGGCGGATGAAATGTTGAAAACGTTGAAATCCAACCCCCATATCCTCCGGGCGTGCCTGTACGACGCCAAGGGGAAGGTTTTCGCCGAGTATGAAAAAGGCAACGTTTCGCCTTTTCCCGCCGCCGCCGGATACGCGCAAGCGGTCTACGCCGGGGGAACCCTCCGGGTTTTCCGGGATATTCTTTCAGGCGGGGACCGGGTGGGTTCCATCTACCTTGAACAGGATACCGAAGAGTTGAAATCCCGCCTGGCCACCTACGCGCTCATGGCCCTTATCATCGGCTTTCTGTCCTTCTTCGTTTCATTGACGGTCGCTTCCAGGCTCCAGCGCTATGTCACCCGGCCGCTTCAAAATATCGTGGAACGGATGAAGGATATTTCCCGCGGCGAGGGAGACCTGACCAAACGCCTGGAGGCTTCCGGCAAGGATGAAATCGGCGATGTGGCGGAAGCCTTCAACGCTTTCGTCGGCAAATTGCAAACCGTGGCCGAGATGAAATTGGACCTGATCTCGGTGGTTTCCCACCAATTGAAGACCCCGGTGGCGGAAATCAACGGTTTTATCGAGAACATGATGGAAGGCTTGGCCGGCGACTTAACCCTAAAACAAAAACAATACCTGGATGAAATGAGGCTGATCGGCCGGGAAAACTACCGGCTGATCGGCGACCTTTTGAGCGTCAGCAAGATCGAAAGGGGCGTGGTTTCGGTGGCCCTGAAGAGCGTTTGGGCGAGGGAAGCGGTGACCCTGGCGGTCCGGGATTACGACCAAACCATGCAGCAAAAGGGGTTAACCCTCCTACTGGAAGGAATGGATTTAAATGTCCATCTTTACGCCGACCGCGAAAAAGTGGTGGAAGCCCTGCGCAACGTGTTGAACAACGCCATCAAATGCACGGACAAGGGTACGATCACCCTCCGAATCGGCAGCGAAGGGGACATGGGCGTGATTGAAGTCAAAGATACCGGCATCGGGATGGATGAGGCGACCCTGGGCCGCTTGTTCACCCAGAACCGGGTTTTGGGCAAGGAAGCCCACCGTTCCGGGGCGGGGCTGGGCCTTTATATCTCAAAGCATTTCATGAAGCTTCAAAAGGGCGACATCACGGTGACTTCGGAAGTGGGAAAGGGAAGCTGTTTCAAGCTGATGGTTCCCAAATTCAAGGAATGGGAGGGGCCCGACGCATGAATTCCAAGGGAACGATTTTAATCGTGGAAGACCAAGCGGGATTCCGCATGATTTACGAGGACCTTCTGGCCCATGAGGGGTACGCGGTCATCACCGCCGGGGACGGGGAACTGGGATGGGAAATGGTGAAAGAAAAAAAACCAAACCTGGTTTTGCTCGATTTGGGGCTTCCCAAGATGGATGGGTTCGAGGTGCTCCGCCGGATGAGGGCCGACGCCGAAACGAAAGCCATACCGGTGATTATTTTTTCAGTGATGGGGGAGCCCAACGACATCAAAAAAGCCATGGAGCTGGGGGCCAACGACTACACCATTAAGGGTTTCTACACTCCCATGCAGATCCTCAGCAAGATCAAAAGCCAGCTCATCCAGATTGAACCCGTGCGAACGGTCTCGTCCTACAAAATAGGGATGAAAACGGGGAAGGATTCCGCCAAGTTACTGGCGGAAATGGGGCTCCAGGGGTGCCAGTGCCCCGATTGCGAGGTTGAAATGGAGCTGGAGTTGTTTCCGGATCATGTCCGCGCGGGAACCCACTGGTTCCACACTCGGTTGATTTGTCCACAGTGCGGGAAGCCGGTTTAGGAAATAAAACCGGGCCGTGGTAACCTGGCCTGAAATTTATATATTCTTCAGGATGGTCCCATAAGGTCATGGGGTTCGATATGAAAAACATTTCGATTCGCAAAGCGGTAGAGGCGGACCTTGCCGCTATCAACGACATCTACAATTTCTACGTCATCAACTCCACCTGCACCTTTCAAACCGAACCTTCCACAGCCCTTGAACGCGTCATGTGGTTTAAGGAGCATCCGGACCCCTATTTCATCACCGTGGCCGAGGTGGAGGGCAAGGTGATCGGCTGGGCTTCGGTTTCCAGGTACCATCCCCGGGCCGGCTATGCCCAGACGGTCGAAAATTCGGTTTATGTCCACCACGAATGGCTTCATCAGGGAATCGGCCAAATTTTATTGGAAGACATGATGCAGCACGCGAGGGCGTTGGGGTTTCACACGATCATTGCCGCCATATCGGACGACCAAACTGCCAGCAAAAAGATTCACGAAAAATTCGGCTTCACTTCTTGCGGAAAAATAAACGAGGTCGGGTATAAATTTGGCCGTTGGTTGGATGTGGCCTATCTGCAATTGATGCTTTGAATCGAGGTTCTCACCAAACCCCTAGAACCAGCCGATACCTCACTTTTTTTCGATAGGCCGTATAGCCCTTTAATCCCTTCATCAGGGCCTTTTCCTCACCCAGAATGCGCAGGCAAAACAACAGGGTCAAAAAAACGCCCATCATCAAACCGGCCTTGGAATTCAACAGCAGGGGAACGCAGACAAACAACAAGATGCCGCCCAGGTACATGGGGTGGCGGATCATGCCGTAAACCCCGGTAGTGACGACCTTTTGCTTGCGCTCTTTTTGAATGCGGATCAAGGGCGAAACGAAACTGTTGTCCGTATAGGAACGGTACGAAAAAAAGGCGGAAGGAATCAGCCCCAGCGCCCCCAGCCACTCCACCCAAAGGGGAAAGGGCTCAAACCAGTGAAACCTTTTCGCGTCTAAGGGAATGATCACGCACCAGGCGATGAATAGGATCATCACGATGGGAACCATCACCTTGTCCCAGCCTTCCTGGTCGCCGGTGTTGGGGTTGCGCAGTCTTTCCCTTAGCAGACCGGGGTCGTGGAGTACCAGGTAGCGGATGGCGATAAAGGAAAGCCCGAAGTACCAAAGGGTGAAAACCCAAGCCTCGGGCCAAAGCCAGTCTCCCGAACAACCCAGGATGAGCCCGGGAAAAAGAAGAAGACTGAAAGTCATGTAGAGGATCTGGCCTAAGGTCAGAACCGGTTTGGTTTTTTTCACTGTTGCTCCTTTGGCGGGGTTGCGGATAATCCAGGCCATTATGGACCTTAAACTATGGAACTCGAGATAATGAGGTTAAAATAAACCCGATGGAAATCACTATTTCTTCCAAACTTTCCCCGGATGAAGTTCTCAAAAAGATAAAGATGAGGGTTGATCCCCGGGGGCTTTTTTTTGGTTCAATGTTTGGTTCCCTGCCTTTTGTGGGAAGTTTTAAAGGAAATCACTTCAAGATTCGCAAGAGAATCTTTTATAACAATTCCTTTAGTCCGATTTTTTACGGGGAAGTCGTTTCGAGTCCAAATGGTTCCGAAATAAAAGGTCGTTTTCATATTTATCTACCCGTCCGGATTTTCATGGGAATTTGGTTTGGCGTAATAGGATTTGGATCCATTTCGATGTGGTTGAATAACTCAGGGCATGTAAAAAATATAAATGATGTATGGCCACCTTTCGCAATGGTTGCTTTGGGTTACGCTTTTATGAAATTCGGCCAGTGGCTCGGTAGAGGTCATTACGCCGCCATCCAAGAATACTTGCGGGCTTGCGTATAAATTTAAAAAAACTGTTGTCTTTTTGTCCGATTGAAATGTTAAACCTGCGGCCGGCCTCCAAAAAAATATTTCCGGTTCATTTTCCGTTTTTATTATTTTCTTCTCTGGTATTAACCTACCCCCATCAGTATCAAATTTTATGATGGAGGTGCCCCATGGCATCAGCTGATACGCAGGTTGTTGTACCGCCGGATATCCGCATCATCCCCACCGCCGACTTGTTCGTCCCAGATTGGAACCCACGGAAAGTTATCATCCCTTGGGACTTAGCCAACCTGGTGGCCTTTATGAAGGCGGGTGGTAAACCGCCCCGGATCACCGTTTGGAAAGGTCCTCGGGCCGAGGCCACAAGCCAAGGCCCAGGGTTGAGGGATGCCGGTTCCATAGGGGAACCGGCCAAATGGGCGATCATCGAGGGTCAAATGCGATTGCTGGCCGCTCAACAGGTGGGCTGGACCCACATGGAAGCTGAGGTGGTGGATTGCACCCTGGCAGAGGCTAAGAAGCGGGCCTTCACTTCCAACAACCAGAACAAACCCTTCTGGCTTGATACAGTCCTAGCCATTGAGGCTCTCTATAAAGATCGGAAGGCCAATGGGGGTACCCAGGAGGGCTTGGGGGACGAATTGGGGGTATCCCAGGCCCGGATTAGTTACGCACTCACTATTTCAGAGGCTCTTAACCCGGCTTTAAGGGAATTAATTTATAACAGTGTTATAAAATCTGAGGGCGATTGGCAGGTTAAGGAGCGCCCGGTCCTCCTTCTCACCGCTATAAAAGACCCCAAATCCTTTAATAAAGCCTTAAATGTGCTCATTGACCGCCATTTAACCATGGGTATGGTCGCCAAACTGGTCAAATGGGTTCAGGATGGCAATGACCCCGATGGGTTTGGCAAGGCCCCCGCCAAAGCAGATTCGAATGCCCCTCAAGTTGACCCTACGCCATCTGTGCCGCCCCCCCAAGCCCCGGCGGAGGCATCAACCCAAAATCCAAAAGGGGAGCCAGTTAGCCTCAAACAAGCCGGGGCGGAAGCCTTCCAAGAAGTGAAAACCCATGTCGCCCATACCCGGTCTCAGGTCAAATCGGGTTCCAAACCCACCCCTAGCCAAAGCCTCCAGCTGATCGGCCATGTCGCCCTGGCGATCGGCAAATTCCTACTAAAGGCCCTGGTGTGGGCCTGGGACAAGTTTTGGAAGGCGGTCAAAAGCTCCGCACATGCGGTTTGGGGACTTCTAAAGCGGGTAATAGGCAAAACGGGGGAAACCCTTCTGCAACTGGGCCTGTTGGTCCTTCTTGGTTGGATGGCTTATAGCTACTTCACCCACCATAACTTTGGCCTGGGGTGGCTTAAAGATCACCTCTTTCCAAACAAACCCCAAAAGGTCGAACAGGCGAATAATCCGCCCCCCATACCGGTAGTCGAAAAACCAGCGGCGAAAGGGCCCGCGCCCCAAAGGCCAACAACCCACAAACCCACCCTCCAAACTAACTTGCCGCCCCAATCCTATCTCCCCAGCCATGCTTGGCAGGCATCGGACGAGACCATAGAAACGCTGGAGGCTGAGATAGCCTCAATCCCCCGGCCTTCCACGATCAAGGATTATCCCGTCACGCCCGATGGCGCCATCAACCCCGACATGGCGGGGCGCCGAACCGGTGATATCCAAAACCCCGATAAATATTCAATGAAGGTGGGGAAGGACACCCAAAAGATCCTCACCCTCATGCCCAACATGTCCAGCCTGGTCCTGACCTATCAGGGGGACAACCCGCTCGGAGGCCTTTTGGGCGGGCCCAACAAGATGGAATTTTATTGGGAGGAGGTACGGGCCATCCATACCTGCCAAGTGGATGTGATTGCCAACCCTCCCCATACCCTCTACCAATGCTCCCTCCTCGTTTCAGGGTTGAAGGTGCCCTTCACCCTCCAATGCGCGACCAAGGAAGATTTGGCGCACCTGGTTTCGGCGCTTGAATTTTGGATTCGAAACGCGCAAGGAGGGAAGAATGCGCCTGTGGGCGGGTTGCCCTACCTGCATCAAGGCGTGTTGTTAGGCGAAGGGGACCGGGTGGATGGGGAGTGGGAAGAAAGCCCGGTGATGAGTTCTGGTCTGATCTCGGGCGACCGCCTTTGGGGTGTGGACCAAATCACCAGGACCCAGTCCGGCACGAAAGAACTGGAGGATCAACTGCAAAACTTAAATTCGGGAAGCCACATCCTTTTCGCCATCAATCCAAGCGAGTGGGACAAGTTGGCAGGAAGCTGGAACAAGCGAGGCGTGAAACCCTACAACCCGAAACTGGAGAAGCTCCAATTACTGGTTCAGTAATTGGAGTCCTCAAACCGTGTACTTCGTTTTGTGAACGAAGTACAGAGATGGGATTATCTGTGCCGTAGCCGTTGTTTCTTTGAGGTCGCAAATTGCGACCTCAAGTTGGTCTAAGGTCGCAATTTGCGACCTTAAAAATCAGAATGATGAAAGGACCTGATAAACCCAAGAAACGGATCGGGTTTCTGGAGGAAAGCAAAGGTAGTTACCGGGTAAGATAAGGTTAAGTTGAGCAAAACACCTTAACTCTGGCGGGGAACATTCATGTCGCAAAGCCTTCAAATATTCGCCCCGCCGGAATATACCCTGGCCAATTACTTTTTCCCTAAGCTGCAAGGCGCCCCTTGGAATTTGTCCCTGGTTAAAAATCAAATAACGGTTAGGGAAGAAATTGACCGTACCACAGCCGGGGTTTTGGAAGATTATTTGAATAAGCCGAGCGTCTTTTTGAATTTTGAGGGTTTTGTCAATTTTCAGGATATGGCGGACAATAAAATTCACGACCTGCTATTTGAGCCCCCTTCCCCCGACAACAAATTATTTTCGCTGGATGAAAATTGGGGCACGACCGCCCATTTTCAATACGGTTTCAGCACCATGACTCGGCAAAGGTCGGTGCTGACCCGCAAAGTGATCATCAAAATGTTCAACGACCCTAAAATTGTAGTGGCTACTGATTTAGATTGGGTGGGCACGGGGGCGGACTTTGTTGAGGGCTTGGGAAAGGGCCTTCAGTTCTAGTCTGCGTTCCGAGTATTTTTCACGGCGGTGGTTTTTGATGTTGTTAGAAAAACCAGAAAGGCAGGCAAACCATGGAATGGTTAAATGATTTCGCTTATTTTTGGGGAGGCGCTTTTCTCACCAACGCGATTCCGCACTTTGTGAGCGGGCAAATGGGGCATCCCTTTCAAAGCCCCTTCGCGAAACCGCCCGGCCAAGGGCTTTCCTCATCTACCGTGAACGTCTTGTGGGGGTTTTTTAATATCGTGGTGGGTTACCTGCTTCTCGTTCATGTCGGCAATTTTGATTTGCGCTCTATCCAACATGTATTTTCAGCGGGTTTAGGTGTGCTTTTGATGTCGCTGGTGAGCGCGCGCGGTTTTGGGCGCTTTAATGGCGGAAACTCCCCGGAAAAATGATGGAGCCGGAAAAGGATTCACTTTACCTGCGGAGGGGGAAGGGGTAAATGAATGGAAAAGTGGAGGGTTAGTCTTTCAACGCAAGCGGAAGACGAACTTGGAAAAATCTATGAAACAAACCCGGATTTAAGGGCGGATCTATTAGCCCGCCTTAAAATTTTGGAGAACTTTCCGCCTGAGAAATGGTTCTTTGTTTATAAGCATCAGGGGTTAGACCTTTTTCGCGCCGAGACAGGGCAGATGATTCGTATTTCAGGTGAAGCCCATTTTGCCACCAAGACCGTTCAAATTACGCATGTGAAACTGATTCGTAAGCCTTCTTGACGGTGTAATACGCTGGTAATACAATTGCCTTAAGGTTTCATAACGGAGGAGGGTGTTATGCAGGCGATCAACTTTAGGCCCAAAGTAGACCCGGACAAACTTCGACAAATCGCGAAAAAACAACACTATTCCGATTTATCCAGTTTCATCAACGAGGCGATTGATGAAAAAATCCGGCAAATCCATGAAAGTCCCAAGGACCACAAACTGGTCAATTCGATCAAGAAGGCCGTATATGAGTATAACGGCTGGGCCTTTTCCAAGCCCCCTGCCAAGGAAGCGGCTGAGATTAAGCGGAGGGCGGAGGCTATGCGGTCTGGAAAGGCCAAATCCATCCCCTTGGGTGAAGTGATCAAAAAGTTGTCCGGGAAAAGATAACCCGAAAAAATCCAAGGGTCCGTCCCAAAGCGACATAGGGATCACCCTGTCGGGGGTGGGCTGGGGGCCTTCCGTGCTCGGCCCCATTCCTTCGGTTTACCCCTATATCTAGCGTTGATTTAGGCCCATACTCCCCAGGCTAAGCCAATTTCAAAATCATCTTCCGGGGAGTTCCAAGTGAAAAAATGGATAGGCCTATTACTTCTTTTTGCGTTCGCGGGTGGGAACGCCTATGGCGACAATTTTATCCCTGATGGCATTCCACATCCCTATGACATTGCGGTGGATGCTTCCGGTACCCTTTACGTCACCGATACCTATTCTTATCTCTTGAAAATTACCCCCGCGGGGGTTGTTACGAATCTGCTAGGCCTGTCTCCCCGTCCAAACATCGGGGGAATCGCGGCCGATAAATCCGGAAATGTTTATGTCACGGATGAAACCGCGAATGTGATCTGGAAAATCTCCCCCGAGGGTGTTTGGTCGATTTTTGCGGGTTCAAGCGGTGTTGCCGGATCAGCCAACGGAACTGGAACCGCGGCGACTTTCAGAGAACCCAAAGGAATCGCGATCGACGGATCCGGTAATTTTTATGTCGCGGATATGGGGAATGCATTGATCCGAAAAATCAGCCCAAAGGGCGTTGTGACGACCCTGGCGGGCGGGGGCAAGGGCACAGCCGCTAATGGAAAAGGAGCGGCCGCATCGTTCAATACCCTCACCGGGATTGGGGTTGATAAAACGGGAAATGTCTATGTCGCGGACTATGGCAGCAACATGATCCGAAAAATTACCCCGGGGGGCGTCGTCACGACCTTGGCGGGGACCGAGGGGGTGAATGGGGCCGCTAACGGAACAGGAAAAACCGCGTCATTTAGTAGTATCAATGGGATTGCTGTGGATCCATCCGGAAACGTTTATGTCGCGGATAAGGGCAATGCCTTGGTGCGAAAAATCACTTCACGGGGTTTGGTAACGACCCTGGCAGGGGCTCTTGGAACGGTTAAGGGTCAAAATCTCGGCGGGTTTGCCGATGGCACGGGAACCTCCGCGTTGTTTCACACCCCCTATGGGGTCGCGGTCGATCCATCTGGAAGCGTTTATGTCGCAGACTTTTGGAACAATTCGATCCGGAAAATTAATCCCAAGGGCGTCGTGACGACCGTGGCTGGCTCCAGGCCTGGAGCGGCTGGCAATTCAACGGCTTCCGTCGGCACGGGGGTCGCGGTGACTTCGGCCGGAAATGGAACCACGCCAGCGAACTCTTCGGCTCCCGCCGGGCCCATCACCCTTGTCTGCACCCCCGCGACCGGAAAAGGTGATCCGGCCCAGATGATCTTGAATGAGGCGGCTGGCACAGCCGATTTTGGGAGCGATCCGGTCACCACCGCCACCTTCAATGAAACGACCGTTTGGTGGAAAGTGGTTTCGCAGGACCCGAATTACCAGATCGAATATCAAAAGTACTACACCCTTAGCCGCCTGACGGGAGTTTTAACTTTTTACACCAGCAGGGGGACGACCGACAACGCCGGGAATACCAAATGGGCCAAGGAACAGGGCCTTGTTTACAATTGCAAGGTGGGCGTCGAGAAGAGATTGTTCTAGGCGGGGTCCAATCCTCTTCACGGTGGATACCGCAAATGAATTTACCGAGTAAGGTAGGCTCGAATTGACAGTAATGGTCAATTTGTCATTGCGAGGCCCAGTCCCAATCGGGGCGATTTGGGTCGTGGCAATTTTCCCATTTGTTTTGGAGGTGCGGAGTGACTTTTAAAACCCTCTTGATAGGGTCTGCCTTAGTTTGGATGACCATGTTGGTGGGCGGTTGCGGTTCGCTTCTGTTATTGAAAAGCACCTGGGCGGACCAGGGCCTTGCCAGGGGAGCCGATGTGCAGGATTGGCCGGGGGGCGTCACAGCGGTCGGGGACGCGGTTTCCTTAGGGATTTCCAATAACGACGATTTTCTTTTTCTCGCCCTGGTGGTGAAGGATTTTATAAACACAAACGATAACCCCCCTTACGCCCACTCCCTTGCCGCGAATGGAATGACCGTCTGGGTGGATTCCCAAGGGGGAGACCGCAAGGCTCTCAGCATTCATTTTCGCGGTATGGAAGAAGCTGATCCCGGAAGCCAGGACAAGGGCGCGACAGGCAATTCAGCCGACATTTCGGATCAGGTTATGTCGTCGGATTTGGCGGAGAACGGATTGACCCTCACGGATGAGAAGGGGAAATCCATAAAAACGACCGGTGCGGCATTACAGGCCTATGGTTTCGAGGCTAGGACATCCTATTCGGGCAGGAGATTCATTTACATCATGAAACTGCCTCTCCATCCCAAGGAAAACTCGCCCTTCCCGCCCGAGTGGGCGAACAGCAGGGCATGGGGTTTTGGTTTTGAGGGCAAGGACTTTAATGAACATTTGTCGGGCAGCAGCGGCGGGTCCGGCAGTATCTCGGATCATTTTAATCTCTGGGTCAGCGTGCATTTGGCGTCGAAATAACCGGTCGTCCGCAATATTTTGGTTTCGGGGTCAGGCCACACTTTAAGACCCGCCCGTTATCAGTCGAAACCTAACCCATTAAATTGACAGAATGAGCAATTGGGATTAATGTAATTACGAAGTAATTACATTACGAAACCTGGTTTTGAAGGAGAGGGAAATGCGGGCCCAAATTATTCAAATCGGCAATTCCCGGGGCGTACGGATTCCTAAGGCTTTGCTGGAGCAGTGCCAGTTGGAGGATGAAGTGGAGTTGGAGGCCCAACCCGGACAGTTGGTGGTGCGGCCCTTAGGCGGCCCCCGCCATGGGTGGGCCGTGGCCTTCGAGAAAATGGCCCAGTACGGCGATGACGCGCTTCTGGATGAGGGCGGCCCGGCGACACAGTGGTCCCGTAAAGAATGGAAATGGTAATTTCGCGTTTTGAGGTCCATCTCGTCCGCTTGGACCCGACGGAAGGCAGTGAGATCAGAAAAACCAGGCCCTGTCTGGTCGTCTCACCGGACGAAATGAACCGATACATCCGCACCGTCATTGTGGCCCCGATGACCACGCAGGGAAGGGATTACCCCACCCGGGTTCCCGTCGAATTCCAGGGAAAACAGGGGCAGGTGGTACTGGACCAGATCCGCACGGTGGATAAAACCAGGCTGGTGAAAAAGCTTGGCAAGCTGAGTGGCGCGGCTTCCGAAAAAGTGCTCAGGCTATTGGCTGAAATGTTCGCGCCATAAAGTCCCTAACGTGACCCATTCGGGCTTGCCCCAATTGCAATAAGACCTGCCCCTTATAAGTCGAAACCCAACCCGGCCTGGAAGGGAAGATAGGTAGAGGTTGTTCCGCCGTTCAGGTCGTAGAGCAGGTCAACCTTCATCTCCAACAATAGATTCAGCGCCTGGGCGATAGGAATCTTCAACCCCACCCCGGCTTCTCCCACTGCGCAGGTTTGGGTGTTATCGGGAAGGCTGTGGGACGCGACGGTATTGCCCGAGACGGTTTCGCTGTCCATTCCCGTATTAGAAACAAAGGCGACCCCCAAGCCCGCCAAAAGATAGGGCCCCAGTTCCGAACCATAGGCTGTCAGTTTCGCCGAACCCAGAACCTGCAAACGGGTGTTGGTCTGGGACAGGACATCCTGGCCCGGCGATGTGGAGGGGGAGCTTGGCGGCACCGAAGTATAGGTGTTATCCGTAACGACCTGGGAGTTCAGGGCGTAAAAGCCCAAGGAACCGCCCAACGCTAAGTCGGGTGACACCGAGCCATAACAAGCGACAGAGCCACCCCAGCCCAGGCCTTGCCCCCCATCCAAACCTTCCTGGCCACCCAAGGCGACATCCAACTCCACATTTGAATGGGAAGAGGTTTTGGCGACGGGCGTGGGGGTGGGGGTGCTTTCGGGAGTGGCGTTGGAGGGCACCGGGAGATCAATTCCTGGATTATCAAATCCAGAGCCATCGGCTTGGGGTGTCGGGCTAGGTGCCCCAATTCCTTTTTCGGGAATTGGGACAACCAAAGTAGAGCCCTCGCCTTGTGGGCTCGGGACCCCCATCCCTGTATTTTGGATGGGGGCAATCAAACCGTTGCCCTCCACTTGAGGTGTCGGGCGAGATGTAGGGGCCTGCGAAGCGGGAAACGTAGTCCAGACATGGCCGATCTCAGGCACAGGTGTGAGGGGATGGGGCATGGCGGGAAGTGCCAAGTCGGAAGCCGAGGCGCCTGAGTCCGTTTGGGCGAACAGGGCACAGGGAACGGCGGTGTATATAAGAGGGATAAGCCAGAGGAGCTTTTTCATAGGCGCACAGTATATGGGCGGGGAAGCGGCTGGGCGAGTTTTTGGATATCTGGCCTTTAAACTTTCACCATCGACCCACCCCTGGTCGCGATCTGGTCAGAGGGCCAAACATGATCCCCCCGAAGGCCAGCGTGGGCCGTGCGCACCATGGCTTTGGCGATAACCTGGGCCGAGATGGGTTTGTATTTCTTGAGGGGCCCCGCGAATAAAAAAGAAAGAGGGGTTAAAGACCACTCCATCATTTTTCCCATCGGCCTTATTTCCTTGCGGTCCTTTTCCCCGGTGATGAAGGAGGGCTGGAAGATGTGCAGGGCTTCAAAATGGATATCCTTGACCGCTTTTTCCATTTCCCCCTTGAGGCGGGTGTAGGGGAAAGAAGAATCCGGGTTCGCCCCCAGGGAGGAAACCACCAAAAATTGTTTGGCCTTGTTTTTGTGGGTGGTCTGGGCAAGTCGAACCACATAATCGTAATCGATTTTTCGGTAGGCTTCCGGGGTGGGCGATTTCTTACGAGTGGTGCCCAGGGCGCAGAAAACATCGTCCACCTGAACGTCCTTCAATACGTGTTTGAGGTGTTCGAAATTTAAGACCAACTCGGTCAATTTAGGATGCTTGAGCCCTAAGGAGGACCGAACCAGGATTGTGACATGGGAATAACCCGGGTCTTCCAGCAGTTCTGTGAGGCAGAAGCCCCCTACCAGGCCGCTTGCGCCCGCCAACAATGCTGTTCGTTTCATGGATTTCCTTCCGGGTTCGGTTTAGAAAGTAATGAACTATTTCCTAGGCTGTCAGTATATGGGCGGGGAAGCGACTGGGCGAATTATTGGAGATCAAGGCAATTTTTTGGATTGTCGAACTCCTTATAGAGCGGGGAAGATTCTCGGCTAAAGGGTTGCCGGGAATTGGCGCGTTAAAGGACGATCACAATTTTTGGAAGTGGTAAAATATTCATAGATTCAAATATGTATTGTGAGGTCCATATGAAGAGACATTTATTAATAGCTTTATTTTTGTTGTCGCTTTTTGCGACTTGGGCTTGCCGCCCTATTCTTCCGGTTCCCCCTAGTTCTGTACCAACTCCTACCCCAACGATCGTCCCTGGTTGTGGGGTGTCCATTCTTCTTGCACCGAATTCGTTGCAATTTTCCATTCTTTCCTCCCCAGTGACGGTCGCGACCCCGGCGATGACACCTATAGGGGCCCCGGTAACGAGTGTGGGTTGGCCGGGAGTTATCCGGAATTTTTCGGACTGGCAAACGGCATATGGTTCGGTGGCACCTCCGGTTGATTTCAACCAGAAGATGCTTCTTCCCATGACCTTTTACGATGGTTGCGGGGGAGGTAATTGGGTTGAAAGTGTTTGTTGGGACGATACCCAGATAACGGTTGAGGCGGCAAGTTGGATTCCCCGACCAGGTGGTCCCGTCTGTAATGCAACCTTACTTCCCTCAGCTTGTTTAATTGTGGTACCCCAGACGAATCTTCCCATCGTGTCCATTGGCCAAGCGGAATATTGGTAAGTGAAGCCCTGAGTTTAAATTTGTGAAGGGGTTTGATAGAACAATTGATTTGAAAGCAAATGAATTAAAGAATGAGGCGAACCTTAGGGTTCGCCTTTTTTATTATGAACCCTGGATTCCTTTTTTCTGAGTAATAGGTTGGAATGGTTAAGATCAACAATTGAATCCTAAAACACCAAGGGGGCAAACGAAATGAAGGGCATTCAAAAGGTTCTGGTTCTTTCCGTTTTGGTGTTGGGTTTACCTGCACGCCCCTGGGCCGACGCGGCTTCGCGTTTGTTGACGGCACCCGGATTTGAAGTTTCAATTTTCGCATCCCAATTGGGAAGCGCCCGGGGCATGGCCCTTTCGCCCGACGGAGTGCTTTACGCCTGCGAAATGAAAGAGGGCCAAGTGGTGGCCTTGTTAGACCCCGGCCAAACCGGGGCATCTACTGAAACCAAAGTTATTATTGAAGAACTGCATCACCCCCACAGCCTGGCTTTTTACAAAGGTTCACTCTATGTAGGTGAATCGGACCGCGTGTCGCGCTTTACCCTGACCGACCACCTTTTACACAGGGAAGACGGCCAAACCATTGTGGCGCTTCCGGATGGCGGGGCCCATACAACCCGCACCATCCTCTTTGGGCCGGACGATAAGCTTTATATTTCCATCGGAAGTTCCTGCAACGTTTGCGAAGAAACAGACGAACGCCGCGCCACCATTTGCCGATGCAATCCCGACGGGTCCGAGTTTGAGATTTACGCCAAGGGATTGCGAAACGCGGTGGGGATTACTTTTCGCCCCGGCACCCAGGACCTTTGGGCCACCTGCAATGGAAGGGACTGGTTAGGCGATAACCTGCCGCCCGAATGTTTTTACCAAGTCCAACAGGGCAAGCATTACGGCTGGCCCTATTCCTACACGCTCAACGGCAAAATTGTGCCCGATCCCGATTTTGGGGATAAGGGTATCCGCCAAACCGGCCTGCCCGTTTTTGAATATCAGGCCCATTGCGCCCCCCTGGGCCTTACCTTTTACACGGGATCGGCTTTCCTGGAAAAATACAAGAATGGGCTTTTTGTCTGTTTCCACGGCAGTTGGAACCGGCTGATTCCGGTGGGTTATAAGGTGGTCTTTTTTCCCTTTGTCGGAAAAGGCGGAAAGAAGATTGGGCCCGGCGAGGATTTTTTGGGTTTTCGGTTGAGAGACGGGGAGCGGGTGGGAAGGCCCGTGGATGTTCTAACCGGGCCCCATGGCGAACTTTTTATTTCCGATGATGACGGCGGACGAATTTTTAAGGTGGTTTATAAAAATAAAAAGGCCGATTAAAGACCCGAGAATAAAGCGGCCAACCAGTTTCTTTTTTTTCTCAATGACAACCCAACTCTCAAAATGATTGAATCCCTCCAACCGGCGCCTTCTTCCGATTTCAACTACCTTTGACTTAAGTCACAGTGGGTTTAAACTCCATCCGCTATAAAGGTTGAGCCCTGGGGAGGGGTATCACTCTAGGAGGAAACCTGTGGAAATTTCGAAAGCTTGGCGGCACGCGGCAATTCTGGTTCTGGTCGTGGGTTTTACCGTCCTCATGTTCATGGGGAAAAATCTTTACGATAACGCGCCACCCATCCCTGCCAAGGTGATGGACGCCTCCGGCCAAACCCTTTTCACGGGTGATGATATTTTGGCGGGCCAGGCGGTTTTTCAAAGATACGGCCTGATGGATTACGGTTCGGTGTTCGGCCACGGGGCCTACCGGGGCCCGGATTTCACCGACGATTACCTGCACCGCTCGGCCTGGATTCAAAGGGACATCAAAGCCCAGGCCCAACTCAAGCAAACCTACGCCGCCCTATCCGACCCGCAAAAGGCCCAGATCGACCAGCAGGTGGTGGCCGACGCCAAAACCAACCGATACGACGAATCAACAAAGACCCTGACCTGGACAAAAGAACAAACCCAGGCTTTGCCGCCTTTGACGGCGGTTTACGTCGACATGTTCATCAACGGCGGCGCGGACCACACCCTGCCATTGAACTACATCAAATCGACCGATGAAGTCCAAAAGCTAACCTACTTCTTCGCCTGGACCTCCTGGGTGGCTTCCACCCAAAGGCCGGGGAAAAATTACAGCTATACCAACAACTGGCCCCCCGAGGACGCCGTGGGCAACCGGCCCACGAAGGCCGTATTTCTTTGGAGCGCCCTGTCGCTTATTTCCCTCCTGGGCGGCATCGCGGTGGTGCTGATGTTCTTCGGGCGGTTCGACTACCTGGGCTGGGGCGGGGACGAACCCGCCATTCGTAAAAGCATCCCCTTGAAGGACTTCAAGGTCACCCCGAGCCAGGTGGCCACCTATAAATATTTCCTCATTGTGGCCCTGCTCTTCGCCTTCCAGACCCTGATGGGCGTCTTCACGGCCCACTATTTCGTGGAAGCCACGGGCTTTTACGGTATCGACATTAGAAACATCCTTCCCACCACCATCACCCGTACCTGGCATCTTCAGCTTTCCATATTCTGGATCGCGACCGCCTGGCTGGCGGCCGGGCTGTTTATCGCGCCCTTCATCGGCAAGCGGGAACCCAAGTACCAGGCCTTTTGGGTGAACGTATTGTTCGGGGCGGTGGTGCTGGTGGCGGTCGGGTCCATCGTTGGCGAGTACCTCGGTATCAAAGCGCAGTTGGGCCAATATTGGTTCTGGTTCGGCCACCAGGGCTGGGAATATTTGGAACTGGGCCGGTTTTGGCAGGCCCTGCTGACGGCGGGCATGGTGATCTGGGCCATTCTGGTGGTCCGGGCCGTCTGGGGCAGGCTGAAGGGTAAGGATTGGGGAAGCATGCCTTACCTGCTGGTGTACGCCATCGTGGCTATTCCCCTGATGTTCTCGGCGGGCATGCTTTATACCCCCAAGACCAACTTCGCCATCGCGGATTTTTGGCGCTGGTGGGTGGTCCACTTGTGGGTTGAGAGCTTCTTTGAACTATTCACGACCGTCGTGGTGGCCTACTTCTTCGTGATCCTGGGGCTCGTCACCACCAAGACCGCCATTCGGGTCGTGTACCTGGACATCATCCTCTTCCTTGGGTCGGGCATGATCGGAACGGGACACCATTACTACTGGACCGCCCAGCCCGCCATCAACCTGGCGCTGGGAGCCTTCTTTTCGGCCATGGAAGTGGTTCCGCTGCTCCTCCTAACCCTGGAAGCTTACGACTTCGCCAAGCTCCGGAGCGGGGAAGCGGGAACGAAAGAAGATGACGGCTTTTTCGCGCACTACTGGGCCATCATGTTTCTCATCGCGGTGGGTTTCTGGAACTTCCTGGGCGCGGGGGTTTTCGGCTTTCTCATCAATTTGCCCATCGTCAGCTACTACGAGCACGCCACCTACCTGACGCCCAACCACGGCCATGCGGCCCTGATGGGGGTCTACGGCAATCTGGCCATCGCGGCCCTGGTTTTCGTGCTGAGGTTCCTGGTAAAGCCGGAGTTTTGGTCCAACCGCCTGCTCAAGGTTTCGTTCTGGTCCTTGCAGATCGGTCTGATGATGATGCTGATGCTTGATATCTTCCCGGTGGGGATCATGGAAATGGTTCAAAGCTATACCCACGGTTACTGGTTCGCCCGCAGCCCCGAATTCTGGAACCAGCCGATCGTACAGAAACTCACCTGGGCCCGCATGGCGGGGGACCTGGTTTTCTGTGTCGGAGGTGTACTGCCCTTGCTTTATTTCACCGCCAGGTCCATGTTTCACCTGAAGAAGGCCGACCTGATTGAGGGGTAGACTTTCTTAATACCCTTGAAGCCGTTCATCCATTCCAGACTGGGGGAGCCGGTTTGGAATGGATCTACTGGGCCTGTTTGGGAGAAATACATGAAACGCGAAAAATACCTTTGGCCCTTGAGCCAATCCCACCACCGGGCACTGGTGGCCGCCAAGAGAGTAAAGGAACAACTGTCTTCTATCCCCCGGGGGGAAGAGACAAGCCGATTGTTGAAAATTTCTTCTGAATTAAAAGAACTGATTGATGCCGAACTGCGCCAGCATTTTTGGGACGAGGAAAGAATAGTGGGCCTCTTTGAGGGCCGGATGGGATATGACGATCCTGACGCTATGAGGTTAAGAAAAGACCACCGGCATTTGGAATCGCTTCTCGCCCAACAAACCGGTGAAAGCTTTCTTCAGTTCGCCGAGGTTTTGGTGCTCCATATCCGTTTTGAGGAAGACATTCTTTTCGGAAGAATTGAGAAGGTTTTGAGTGAGGCGGAAATAAAAACCGTTTCGGGAATGCTGGTCCCTGCTTCGTGCGAAAAAGCTTAATCTTCGCCGGTGTAATCCCGAAGCCCCTCGATATCCAACAGCGTAATTTGATGACGGCCGTCGGTGGAAACCAGTTTTTCCTTTTCCAACTTGGCTAGGGCGCGGGAAACCACTTCCCGTACCGTTCCTAAGCGGGCGGCGATGGCCGGGTTGGCGGGCAGGGGAAGTTTTTTGGTCTTTTTCTCCTCGAATTCCTGCAAAAGATAGGCGGCCAAACGCTGGTCTACCTCCCTGAGTGAAAGCGATTCGACCAGGGCGGATGTTTTTCGAAGCCGGGCGGCCAAGAGCCGGACGGCGCCCAGGGCGATGGCCGGGTGGCTGAGGAAGACCCGGTTCACAGCCTCCTTGGAAATAAAAAGCACCTCGCTTTCTTCCTCTGCGCAGACGGTGGAGGGGTAGGGACGCCCGTCAAATACCGGGACTTCCGCGATGGTGGAACCGGCCTTTTCCACATGAATCGTCTGTTCCCGGCCTTCATCGTTGGACCGGTAGGCCCGCAGGGAACCCTTAACGACCACATAGAGGCCCTTGGCCGCGTCCCCGGCGGTAAAGAGTATCTCGCCCTTGCCCAAACGGCGTTCCGTGCAAACCTTCGAAACGGCCTGGAGTTCCTTAGGCTTGAGGGAGCCGAACATTTCGGTTTTTTTCAAGGCGACGATGTTGTCCATGCCCCCATCATAACTTCGGGCCGTGACCTAAGTCACCGACTTCCATTGGGGGTATTCATAAGATGCGATGGTTGAACAACATTCCAGGAGGAATCCATGAAAGCCGAATCCACTCAAACCGTGGCCAGCATCGCGACCGAGTATCCATCCAGCATTCCCTTGTTCGAAAATTTAAAGATCGATTATTGCTGTGGCGGAAACAAAACCCTTCAGGAAGCCTGTGAAAAATCGGGGGCTTCATTGGAAAAGACGATCCAATCCCTAGAGGTCATTTCCGTGTCGCCCGAGCGGGAAAAGGACTGGTCGAAGGGAAGCGTCGCCGAATTGGTGGAATTTTTAACGGCCAAACACCACGCCTATACCCGTGATCAGTTGGCGCTTCTGGATAAATTATCGGATAAGGTGGCCCGAGTTCACGGCCCCAACCACCCCGAACTTCTTGAATTGCGGAAAGTGTTTTTAGCGATCGATGGGGACTTACAGCCCCACATGCTCAAGGAAGAACAAATAGCCTTTCCCTATCTCCTGGCGCTGGAAAAATCGGTCCAGAGCGGGAACCGTGAGGACCTCTTTTTTCCTTATGAGGTTTTTAAAAGCCAGCCCCAGCAGGTTCTGATGGCCGACCATGAGACGGTGGGCGAACAATTGAGGGAAGCGCGCCGTTTGACGGAAGATTTCACCCTGCCCCAAGGCGCTTGCGTGACCTTTCAGGCCTACTACCGGGCGTTTATGGAGCTGGAAGAGGACCTGCACCGCCATATCCATCTGGAAAACAATGTTCTTTTCCCCATGGCCGAGAAGCTGGCGGGGGAACCGGCGGCTGCCCTCTAACCGCCCGTCATCGCGAAGGGCCCGGCCTCAGCCGTGGCCCTTTTGTTCCTTAAAGAAAACCGAAGGGAAGATACCGACCATGATATTTCGGGTCTTTTCGTCGAGTTCCGCGTCGCTGGCGCGCAGGGTGATGAAATGCACCATCGTGGCAAGACCCTTAACCGAATAGGGCTTGAAGTTGAGCAGGAAGGGTTCACCCCCATCTTTACGGGCGAAGATCATCAGGTAAGGGCCCATGCGAGGGTCCACCTTTCCCAGACCGCCCTTGAGGGGAATTCCCTCTAAGTTGAAATCCTGGGTTCCGGAAATCACTTTCGAAATCTCCTCCCATTGAATACCCTTTCGGCGCATGAGGATGGAGGTGTGATGGATGCCCTTTTCATCCAAACCTAAGCCGCTCGAACGAAACTGAAGGTAGGCCCCGTAAAGGGTTAGCAAGATCCCCATTGCCCAGGCGGTGGGGTCGGGATTTTTCAGGTCACTCAGACAACCGTAGAGAAGAAAGAGCCCGAACAGCAGGATCATGATTTGAAAGAATCGCATGATCATGTCCACCGGCACCCGGTAGGGCAATTGGGCCGTTGCATCTACCTTTGTTTTTTCCATCTGTTCCTCCCGATACTTGATGTTCTGCGCTTGGATTTTACCAGCAATATGAGCGGCAAAAAGTTACCAAAATGGGAACATTGTGGTAGGATAGGTTCATGAGAGTCATCAGCCGCAGGCGCTTGCGGGAATTCTGGGATAGCCCCGTGGGGAAAGGCGCTTCCGAGCATCTTCGTTCCTGGTTCAGGGAAGCGCGGCAAGCTGATTGGAGGGGGCCGTTTGACATCAAGGCGGAATACCCCGTCGCCAGCATCCTCAAAAACGGTAGGGTTGTCTTTAATATCAACGGCAACAAGTTTCGGCTGGTAGCCGTCATTCGATACGATCTAGGGATCGTCTTTATCCGCTTCGTGGGGACACATGCCGACCTTCAAATGAAGCTTTCAAAGAGGTCGGTATAGCACCGATTCCGTAAAAGCTTAATTTCGAATCGGTGCACACCCAATACGACCGGATTAACGCGCAGGAGGTTTGATAATGAAATTCAAGGTTTTGAAGAACGAAAAAGAATATCGACAGGCCCTCAAACAGGTCGAGGCGCTGTGGGATGCCCCCAAAGCCTCTGCCCGGGCCAATGAACTGGAACTATGGGCAAGCCTGGTGGAAGCTTACGAAAGCAAACATGACCCCATTCCGGATCCGGACCCTATCGAAGCCGTCAAATTCCGCATGGAACAAATGGGGCTCAAACCAACCGACTTAGCCAAATACCTGGGGGGAAGGGGCCGGGTTTCGGAAGTGTTGAACCGCAAACGTCCGCTATCGGTCGCGATGATGAGAAGCCTTTATCAAAACCTTCATATACCCGCCGAATCCCTTCTGGCGGAACCTTCCGCGAAATATCGTTGAGGAGAAAAAAGGGGCTAGGCCGACTCATAATCCGTTTTGAATTGGTACTATGAAAAAACCCTTCAAAACCGTTGATGCCTATATTGCCAACGCTCCCGCTTCGGCCCGCAAAAAGCTGAAGGAGGTCCGCGCTGCGATCCGCAAGGCCGCCCCAAAGGCCGAAGAAAAAATCAGCTATAGCATGCCCTATTACGGCTACCTGGGAAGGCTGGTTTATTTCCGATTAGGGAAAGGCTATATCGGCCTATATATCCCTTCTCCCGTGGTGGATGAGCATAAGAAGGAGCTGAAAGGTTATTACGCCGTCGCGGCGACCGTGCATTTGCCTTTGGATAAAAAGATTCCGGTGGGGTTGATTCAAAAGCTGGTGAAGGCCCGCATGAAGAAGAACTTAGCGAAGTACAAAAAGGCTGTATAATTTTCTCAACTTAGGAGCTTGAACTGAAACTATTTAAGAGAAAGTACGTCATCTACTTGCCAGTGACCTGGCAGGGGGTGCTGATCTACCTCGGATGTGTAGCTTTCAGTTTCGGGTTGATTCCTCGTTTGTATTTCACGGGCCCACGCGAAAAGATGGTCCTGGCCCTGATGGGCCCCCTGCTGGCCCTCCTTCTCTGCTTGAATCTGGTCCTGGGCTTCCTGGAATGGGACAAGATCGACCTGACCGATTTGTTCGAAAAGTCTAAGGATTCCCGTCCGTTGCCCCCTCCTCCGCCCCCCAAGCCCGTGAATACCAAAGGCTATGTGAAGGTATTTATCTTCACAGTGATTTGCGTGATCCCGGGGCTGATGCCTTTAGTGGCGCAACAAGGCGCGCCGGGTTTATCGGGGACGCTTTATGATTTGGGCCAATTCTTCAGCATGTTCACCTTTTTCGCGCTTCCATGCCTTTCGATTTACCATTTGGGACATTTCATCGCCTACCTTCGCCCCAAAAACGCCGATCAGAGCTTGGTATTGCTGTTAGGCCTCCTGGGTTGTTTTCTTTCCGTTTCGGGATTCCTGATGACCTTGGCTTCCTGCCGGGGCCGGGCGGGATTTCCTTGATGGGTAGAATTTAGGGATGCCAACCGAAAAACCTTTCCGGGACGGGGCCCTCACAACCGCTTTGCTTTTGATTCTGTTCAGCTCCTTGGGCTTTATGGGCCTCATTTATTACTCGTCAACCGAAGCA
Source organism: candidate division FCPU426 bacterium (assembly GCA_963738405.1). Classification (GTDB taxonomy): domain Bacteria; phylum Oederibacteriota; class Muellerivitia; order Muellerivitales; family Muellerivitaceae; genus CAVTWJ01. The sequence continues at coordinate 121,968 of CAVTWJ010000001.1, forward strand.
GTCCACCCGAAGGTTATGGAATATGCCCAATGGTTCCTTTTTGGGATGGGCGGTTTGAACATTCTTTTCACGTTTGGAGTTTGGTTTTGGAAGCGGTGGGGCATCTATGGCTTGGGTGCCATTGGGTTGTTTTCGTTAGTGATGGGTTTCCCCATTCCGATTTTTGAATTTGGCCTATTGCTTTATCTCGTTCGAGGCCATTGGCGGTATATGGATTAAACGGAAGCGGATCAGGTAAATTGGGCCATCCTTATTTTTAGAAATTTGAATCGAAATGAAATTAAACAAAACCTTCATATACAGCCTGCTTCTTCTCCTGGCGCCCATTTGCGTCTTGGCGGCCCAAGACGCCTATGACAAGGCTGTTTCGGCCTACGACGCGAAAAATTATTCCCGGGCCATCGCGGGGTTTCAGGCGGAGGCGGAAAAGGGCAACCCGGACGCCGAGTTCTCACTGGGGGTTTGCTACGACTTCGGGAATGGCGTTCCCAAGGACATGGCAAAGGCGGCCTTTTGGTACCAGAAAGCGGCCGAGGCGGGTGTGGAGGAGGCGCAGAACAACCTGGGAAGCTGTTATGAGAGCGGGGAAGGGGTCCCGAAAGATTACCACCAAGCCTACGCCTGGTATCAAAAGGCCGCAGCGCAGGGGAACCAAAAGGCGAAAGAAAATCTGGCCAACCTGGACGCCTATTTTTCCCAAAGCTCCGGGTACGGGCAATATGTCATCTACCTTTGGTGCACCCTGCCTCCATTGATTTTGCTGGGTCTGGTGATTTGGTGGAAAAAGAAAAAAAACAGTTCCCCCAAAAGCAATGAGCCGATTCCCGAACCCGTTTGGCCCTGCCCCTGTTGCGGATACGGGACTTTGAAATCCTGGGAAGACGGGGAAATCTGCGCGGTTTGCGGATGGGAGAAGCATGGGCGCGGGCGGGAAAATGATGCCTTTGAGGGGGTCAACGGGTCCTTGAGCCTCAACCAGGCCCGAACGAATTTCTTAAAGCAGGGAACCAGCGGGACCCAGGCGGGTTTTAAGGGGGCCTCCCCCGGCAACTATCTGCGGGTACGGCGATTTAAGCTGGATGAAACCGGCGAAGCGGTCGAGTTGTAAGGAGTCCGGGGCGGGACGAATACCTGGGAGTTTTTCAATGGGGGCAGAGGTTGATTTCCACGGTGACATGGGAAATTTCCTCGTGGATTCCCAAAGCGGCCTTTACCATCTGCGGGGTCAGCCCTTTATCGTCGGTCACCAGGCCCAGGACGCAGGAATAGTTTTCTTTCCCCACCCGCCAGACATGCAGGTCCGTGATGCGCGTGGTTTGGGACCATTCGGGATGCTTTTCGATAACTTCCCGTATTTCAGCCACCACCGGGCGGTCCATTTCACGGTCCAAGAGAACCTTTCCGGTTTCCCGGATCAATCCCCAGGCCCATGCGGACACCACTCCCGCCCCGACGATTCCCATAACCGGGTCCAGCCAAACCCAGCCCAGGTACAGCCCGCCGGTTAGGGCCAGGACCGCCAGCACCGAAGTGGCCGCATCCACCGCCACGTGAATATAGGCGGATTTGAGGTTGAGGTCGTGGTGGGCCCCATCGCCATGCGCGTGGGAATGGTCATTCCCATGGTCGTGGCCGTGGTGGTGGGCCTTTCCCAGGATCAGCGCGCAGACGATATTGACCGTCAGCCCCACCAGGGCGATGGGGATGGCCTGGCTGAAATGGATGGATTTGGGAGCCAGGAGGTTGCCGATGGAGCCCCAAACCATCATCGCGGCGATGACCATGAGAAGCACCGCGCTGGTGTAACCGGCCAAAACCTCGATCTTCCAGGTGCCGAAGGCGTAACGGCCGTCCGCGGCGTGGCGCCGGGCCTGGGCATAGGCCAAGGCGCTCAAACCGATGGCCAGGGTATGGGAACTCATATGCCAGCCATCGGCCAGCAGAGCCATAGAATTAAAAAGCCAGCCGGCCGTGATTTCCACCAGCATCATGGCGGCGGTGATGGCAGCCACGATCCGGGTGCTTTTCTCGGCGTGGGTGTCATGCCCCGTGAAAACGTGTTCGTGGGTCCAGGCGCTTAGGTTTTCGGTATGCATCTTTCCTCCGGGTTGAGAAACTTAAAGAAATTCCGCGATCGGGTTTGGGAACTTCCGGGATGATGGCAGAGCCTGAAAAGGAATGTCAAGGGAAGCCTTTTTGCGGGGGCTGGGGCAGGTCAAAAACGAAAATTATTTTTTGGATCGGCTGGTTTTGTATAATTTCCCACTCATGAACTACGAACCTCTCTCGAAAAAAGACAAAAAATATCTCTGGCACCCTTTTACCCAGCAGCTGGAATGGGAAAGGGACCCGGAGATTCCCATCATCGTAAAGGGGAAGGGAACGTATCTTTACGACGCCAAGGGAAAGAAGTACCTCGACGGAGTTTCCTCCCTCTGGTGCAACGTCCATGGGCATCAGGTTCCTGAAATTGACCGGGCCATCCAAAAACAGCTCAAGAAAATCGCCCATTCAACCATGCTGGGGGCTTCCAATGAACCGGCTATTCTTCTGGCTGAAAAGCTAATCAAACTGGCACCAAGTGGTTTGACCCGTGTTTTTTATTCCGACTCCGGCTCGGAAGCCAATGAGATCGCGGCCAAGATGGCCTTTCAATATTGGCAGCAGACAACCCCTCCCAAGAAAAAGAGGAACCTCTTTTTAACCGTTCGGGAGGGTTACCACGGCGACACGGTAGGTTCCGTCAGCCTGGGCGGGATTGACCTTTTCCACGGCATCTTCGGACCGATGCTTTTTAAGACCCTCAAACTCAAAAGCCCCTTTGCCTACCCGAACCGATTGGTTTCGAATACCAAGTGGTTGGCCGATTGCGTAAAAGAAGCTGAGGGGGTTTTTAAGAAGTTTGGAAACCGTTTGGCAGCGGTGCATATGGAACCCCTGATCGAAGGGGCGGGCGGGATGCTGACCCACCCCTGGGGCTACCTGAAGGCCATTCGGCGCCTATGCGACCGATATAACGTTCTTCTTATATTAGATGAGGTGGCGACCGGGTTTGGGCGCACCGGCACCCTCTTTGCCTGCGAACAAGAGGGGGTCAGCCCCGATATCCTTTGCCTGGCTAAGAACCTAACCGGCGGGTACCTGCCCTTGGCGGCAACCCTGACCACCGAAAGGGTCTATAAGGCCTTTTTGGGAAGCTTTGAGTCGGGCCGGACTTTCTACCACGGCCATACCTTTACGGGAAACCAACTGGCCTGCGCGGCGGCCTTGGCCAACCTGGAACTGATGGAGAAGAAATCGTTCCTTCAAGACATCGAAAAGAAAAGCCAACTGCTTCAGAGGCTCGTGGAACCCCTGATGGCCTTTCCCAACGTGGGCGATATCCGCTTGCGGGGAATGATGGGCGGGATTGAGCTGGTGAAAAACAAAAAAACCGGCGAGCCCTACCCTTACGAATGGAAGATGGGTAACAAAGTTTGCGCCGAGGCGAAAAAGTGGGGCGTCTTGTTACGCCCCTTGGGCAACGTGATTGTGCTGATGCCCCCCTTAGGCATTAGTGAGAACGGACTGAGACTGTTGGTTCTTGCCGTCGTCATGGGTATTTATCGGGCCACCAAGGACGCGAATAGGAAAAACCCGCGTTAATTGGGGCTTCGGGCCCTAAAAATCCGCTTCTGTTGTGTTAAAGTAACCACCGCCATGACCCCCAAAACAGCCACCCAAACTAAAACCGTCGCCGTGATCAGCCTCGGATGCCCCAAAAACACTGTGGACAGCGAAGTCATGCTGGGCCACCTGGTGAAGGCCCAATACGCGCTGGTGCAGGACCCTTCGGAAGCCGAGGTGGTCATTGTGAACACCTGCGGGTTCATTGAGGCCGCCAAGAAAGAATCCATTGACGCCATTTTGGAAGCGGCCAAACTGCGCAAAACTGGAAAATTAAAATCCCTGGTGGTGGGGGGCTGTTTGGCCCAGCGCTATGGGGATGAATTAAGAAAAGAACTTCCTGAAATCGACATCTTGTTCGGCTTGAACGACGTGGAAAAGGTGGCGGAGCAGGTCAGAGGGGATGGCATGGCCCTGCACCCCTCCCAAATGCAGCTCAAGGCGCCGTTACTACCGGATTCTCTCAACGAAGCTACTTATGTTTATGACGCTTCCTCGCCCCGGTTCCTTTCAACCCCTTCCCATTTTGCCTATGTGAAAATTTCCGAAGGCTGCGACCTGCCCTGTACCTTTTGCATTATCCCCAAGATTCGGGGCCACTACCGAAGCCGGTCCCTGGAAGATATTGAAAGGGAAGGCCGCCAACTGGCCAACCAAGGCGTGAAAGAACTTTGCCTGGTGGCCCAGGACAGCACCTGGTATGGGTCGGACCGTTATGGAAAACCCCAAATCAGCCCGCTGTTGAAGAACCTTTCCGCCATCAAGGAATTGGAGTGGGTAAGGCTTCATTACCTCTACCCCAGCCGGGTAACGGACGAGATGCTGGAAGTGATGGCCGACTACCCCCGCATCGCCCCCTATTTTGACGTACCCCTTCAGCACGCCAGCGACCAGATCTTAAAAGCCATGCAGCGTATTGGCAACCGCGCATCGTTGGAAAAGCTTCTGGAGCGCATCAAGACCAAAATCCCCAAGGCGGCTTTGCGTTCTACTTTTATTGTTGGGTTTCCGGGCGAGACGGACGAGGATTTCAACGAACTGCTTCAATTTTTAGAACTGGCCCAGTTGGATTACGCCGGTTTTTTCTCCTACTCCAAAGAAGAAGACACCCCCGCGGGGGTGATGGGGGCCCAGGTGCCTGAAAAGGTGAAAAAAGAACGCCTGGCACAGGCCTATAAGGCCCAAGAGGCGATCGCCGAGAGGGCCCATCAAAGGTGGGTGGGTGAAAGGTTAAAGGCGGTTGTGGAAGAAATAGATTCGGAAGGTTTGGCCCACGCGCGAACCAAATACCAGGCACCCGAAGTGGATGGGGCCGTGTTGATTGAGGGATTACCTGAAGCGAAAAAGGGCCAGTGGGTGGATGTGGAGATTTCCCATGTGCTGGGGCAAGATTTGGTCGCGCACCCCTGTGAGAACAAGGCGTAAGTTATGTGGATTCCCAAGTCCCTTTTAACCAATAACCGCTGGAACATCGCCAACCTAGTGACTTTTTCCCGCATCCTCGTGACGCCGATTTTTCTCATACTCATTTTCCGCCCCGAGCTATGGGCCAAGTGGGCGGCGGGTTTGCTGTTCGCCTGGGGAGCCCTGAGCGATTATTTCGACGGCTACCTGGCCCGCAAGTACAACTTGAAGACCGATTTCGGGACCCTGATGGACCCCCTGGCCGATAAGGTTTTGTTTCTTTCGGTGCTGTTGGCTTTCGTGCAGCTGCAATTGGTGCCGGCCTGGATGGTGGCGGTGATCGCGGCCCGTGAATTTTTAATTACAGGTTTCCGCCAGGTGGCGGTGAGCAAGAACGTGGTCATCGCGGCCAGCCGGGCGGGAAAGCACAAGACCGTTTCTCAGATCGTGGCGATTTCGGTCATCCTGGCCATCCTTTGCGGCCGCGCGACCGTTGAAAAATACCAGGGCAATTGGGATTTCTTTACCGCCAGGCTCGGCACGACGGGGGATTGGATTAACACCTTTGTGGTCTACGGGCCCTATTGGCTGATGTTTTACGCCACGGCCATGTCGATCCTTTCGGGGCTGGATTATTTCTTTCGTAACCGAAAAATCCTCACGGGGGGCAAATGATGAAAGGCATCTCCTATTTCATTTCAACTTTTTGTTTTGTGGGATTGATCCCCGGGGCTCCGGGAACCTGGGCTTCCATCGCGGCGGTGCCTTTTGTTTATTTGCTGATGGACCGTCCCAATTTGCTTTTGGGTGTATTGGGCATCGTTTTGGCGGTCGGAGTTATCACGGCGGGAAAAACCGCAAAAGACCTTGGGCGAATCGATCCTTCCTGCGTGGTCATTGACGAGGTGCTGGGCATGGGAGTGACGCTTTTATGGGTGCCCCGCGAATGGCCCTTTGTCGTCATGGGGTTGATTCTTTTTCGGGTTTTCGATATTTGGAAACCCTTTCCCATTCAAAGGATCGAAAAGCTTCCGGGCGGATGGGGAATCATGCTGGATGACCTGATGGCGGGGATCTACGCATGGGCATGGCTTCAAATAGGGTCTTATCTCATCCACTTGATCGCTTGAGGATGGATGGGCATAGGAGCATTACGAAATGAACGTAGAAATCGTCGCCATTGGCACCGAACTCCTCCTGGGCCAAAATGTGGATACCAATTCGGCATGGCTGGCCAAGGAAATGGCCCAACTGGGCATCGACCTCTATTCTTTCCAGGCGGTCGGGGACAACGAAAAAAGAATCGAAACCGCCCTGAAGGGGGCTTGTGAACGAAGCCAAGTCGTTTTAACCACCGGTGGCTTGGGCCCGACGGTGGATGACGTGACCCGCAAGGTCGCCGCCAAGCTGGCTTCCCGGACGCTTGTTTACCACGAAAATCTGGCTAAGGAAATTGAGGCGCGATTTGCACGAAACAAACTGCCTTTCCCCAAGTCGAACCTAAACCAGGCCTTCATTCCACAAGGCGCCACGCTGATCCCTAACCCGGTGGGGACGGCCCCCGGTTTTATTGTGAAAGTCGGCAAGTCCCACCTGGCCTGCATGCCGGGGGTGCCTGCCGAGATGAAGGCCATGTTTGAGGCTACCGTGAAGCCCTTTTTGAAAGGCTTGAACCCCACGGGAAGCCTGATCAAGTCGCGGGTTTACCGCACGACGGGCATTTCTGAATCCCACTTGAACGAGACCATCCGCGAGATTTTCGAGAAATCCACCAACCCCACTATCGGTGTTTTGGCCCATAAGGAAGGGGTGGATGTGAGGCTGACCGCCAAGGCGGCGACCGAGGGGGAAGCGGATCACCTTTTGGAAGGGCTTGGAAAGACCCTGACCCAGCTGTTGCCGAACTATATATATGGTTTGGATCAGGATGACCTGGAAGCCATTGTGGGGCGGATGCTGACCACCCGGGGCTTGAGCCTGAGCTTGGCCGAGTCCTGCACGGGGGGGCTGATCGCCCACCGTATTACCCGCGTTCCCGGAAGCTCCAAATACTTCAAGGCGGGATATGTTTCCTACAGCAACGAGGCCAAGACCGATTTGTTCGGAGTGGAACCGCATCTTTTTCAAACAAAGGGGGCCGTTAGCGCCGAAGTGGCGGTAAAGATGGCCGAGGGGGCGCTGAAGCGGTCGGGGGCTTCGATGGCCCTTTCGACCACCGGCATTGCCGGACCCGATGGGGGGACCGCCGAAAAACCGGTGGGGCTGGTTTGGATGGGCCTGGCCGACGAAGCGGGAAGCCAAGCGCTGGAATACCGTTTTTTTGGAAGCCGGGACAACGTGCAGTTTCGCGCGAGCCAAACAGCTCTGGAGCTTTTGCGGAGGCATATCCTGGGTATGACGCTCAAGGGTTGATTTTTCGGGGTTGGACATGAGGCTATTCACCGCCATTTCAGTGGAGGGGCCGCCCTTGGAAGGCTTGAAGGGTTTTTTGGCCTTCGCCCAAGGGTTGGATTTGCCGGTTAAGTGGACCCCGCCGGAAAATTTGCACGTGACCTTGGTGTTCCTCGGGGACACGAAAGAAGAACAACTGACGAATTTAAAGGCGGCTTTAAAGATGGCGGCCCATGATGCTGACCCTTTTAAGTTGGAAGTAGGGGGCTTGGGCGCTTTTCCGAAACCTCAAAAACCAAAGACCTTGTTCATGGGTTTGTTGGCGGGCAGGGAAAATGTTGAAAGCCTTTTTCAAAAGATGACGGGGCCCTTGGTAAACGCCGGTTTCAAGATGGAAGACCGTATGTTTCAACCCCACCTGACCCTGGGAAGGTTGAGGGAAGAGCCTCTTCCCCCCGCCGATTGGGAGCGGTTGAAAAAAGCCGCCCCCGCGACCCTTGGAACCTTTTCCGTCGCGCAACTTCATTTGATGGAAAGCCGGTTGACTCCCGGAGGATCGATTTATAAAGTCATTGAGAGTTATCCCCTGGGCCGTTAAGCCCGGAAAATTTAAGGAAATCCATGAGCGACCTATCCCCCGAGACCCCCGAACCCCAGCTGAGCGAAAAGGAAATGCAGGAACAGATCGAGAGGTTCCAGGAACAGCAACGGCTCTTTCTGGAGCGGGAATTCGAGTGGCTCATCAAGTTCGTGGCCAGCTATTTCCCCGAGGACAAATTGGCCCTGGAAGACGCCATGTCGGACGTCCATTTCATCCACCTGGTCGCGGAGGGGGGCAAACCCCTGGGTGCCCTGGTGTATCGGTTTCCGAAGGTGCTGGATAAGGCGGCCTATTTTTCCGAAATCGGGGAGGACTACCGAGGGGGATTGGAAGTGCCCGAGGTTTTATTTGTGGACTCGCAAACCACCAAGTTCGAGGCCCCGGCGAGCCTGGAGGTGGAAGGAAACCTTTTGGAGATTCCCCGCGAGAAATTGACCGGAAAAATCAGGGAACTGCGTGAAGAGTTGAAACGGCGTGGACGTTTGCGGCAGTTGAGGGAGAGCCTGTAAAGCTTTTCGCTGGTCAAAATCCGGATAAAATGGATCGAATGAAAAGCAAACCCACACAGGCCCCTTCGATCCATCTCCTTTGGCTGATATCAGGTTGGGCGGCGCTGATCCTTCTCGCTTACGGCACCCTCCTATTGCATCCCTCCTTGCACACTGCCTGCCCCGAAAACGACACCTGGAATTTTCCCATCCGCTGGTCGGTGTTGTCCTCGCTTCGGGAAGGAAGGATTCCCCTTTGGAACTCTCTATTAGCATTCGGAATTCCCTGGCTGGCGACCTGGCAGACCGAGACCTTTTACCCCGGCACTTTGTTGTTTGTGTGGAAGGGCCTGGAGGCCTGGAATTTTTCTGGGATCCTTCACCTGCTTATTTTTTCTTCGGGGGTTTACACTTTTCTGAGGGCATCGAAGGTGGGCGCTTTCTGGTCTTTCTTTAGCGCCGCCATCGCCTTATTAAACGCCTGCGCATTCAATCATCTGGGCAGTAATTCCTCAATGGACACCATGGCCTGGATGCCCTGGATGTTTTTGGCGACAAGGGAATGCGTGGAGGGGAAGCCCTTCGGGACCTTGAAATGGGCCTTATTTCTGGCCCTGCAGGTCTTTGCGGGTTACCCCCAAATCATTTTTTACACCCTGGCGGGCTGCGCCGCATTCGCTATTTTTTTAGCCAGTTGGAATTCACCTGCGAAACTTTTGAAACCGCTGGGATGGGGCCTTCTGTTTTCAGCGGCTCAATGGATGCCTTCAATCGAATATTTTCTATTCAATTCGGTCCGGCTTCCGGCTGTGTCGAATAATCCCCATTTTTTTCTGCCCCTTGAAAATCTGGAGACCTTTTTCAATTGGAACGCTTTGGCTGGGAATGGCGTTCCTGATTATGTGAATTCACCTACCTTCTTCTATTTTAATTTTTACAGCGGAATTGTCCCCTTATTGGTTCTGGCGGCAGGTGTGGCGGGCTTCAAACGGCTGAAGAAAAACAGTCTTTTCTTTCTTGGCGCCTTTTTATTTGTTCTTATGGGGACAGTTGGTTTTTTGATCGGGCCCCTCCTTCCCGCCTCATTCGCACTCCCTTCCTTTTTGGAACCGGCTAAAGCTTGGGTATTGGTCAACCTGATGGAACTCTTCGCCCTTGGTTTTCTTTTGGAAGACTTGGTGCCGAATCCGGGGAAATGGAAATGGGTTGTTCTTTCGGCGGGTGTTTTGAATTTGCTCTACCCGATTTGGATCCATCCCTATGAACACAATTTCACGCCTCCCCATGAAACCCTTGAACGCTACGCCCGGGAAATCACCGGCTCCTTAGGATCGGGACGGGTTTTGATTCTTCCTAACGAGCGGGAACATCAGGCCCTTTACACCCCGCTTCCAGATCCCGGAGAAAGGCCCTTTTTTAAGCATTTCGTTCCGGACTCCAATCTCTATGTTTCGCTCCCTCTGGCGAATTTTTATGGTTCCACCTGGCCTTCTTGGGGCGCGCTGGACGCCAACCAATATTTCAAATTGGGGTTTCCCTATGGGACTGGGAAGTTATTGGATTTGTTGGGAGTGGATCTTCTTGTATTGCCGGAGGACCATATGCCGCCCAACTTTAGAAAGAAATGGAAGTACGATGTTTGGGTGCTTTGGAAAAATCCATCGTCCCTCGGCGGTTCCTTTACCTTCATCGGCCAACCACAGGTCGCGGGCCGAAGGGACATTTTTTCGGCTTTTGCGTCTGGAACAGCGGACCCAAGGCGCATCTTGTATTTGGACCCGGCGCCTGTTTCCAAGGCTCCGTTGAGTTTTCAACCGCCTCTTTCCGCCATGTCGTTTCAAGGCGAGGGCGAATACCGGGTGATCACCCAAAACGCCATGCCTGGATGGCGCGCCTGGGTAGATGGGAAACCGCAACATATTTACACGGCCGATGGGATCTTTGTGTGTGTGCCGATACTAAAGCACTCTGGACAGGTTCAAATTTCCTATGAACCGACAAGCTTCCGCATGGGCCTTTTTATCAGTTTGCTGTTTTGGGGCTGGGGTTTGGGCTGGAGCGGTTTTCTTTGGGGCCGGTTAAAACCGGCTTCAAACTAGGTTAGGGTGCATCCATGTCCACTCTCCGAGATCGCTTGCTCCTCACGATGGCGATTTTTGGCGCCGGCATTTTAACCGGATTCATCTTTTGGGACCGCCTGAGCCTGCCTTTTGAGAATCCGTTTGGCATCATCGGCTATTGTTCCCAAATCCGGTTCAATCCCCAAAACGACGTATGGCGGTTCCTTTTTTTTATATTGTTGCCCTCACTTTTCCTAACCCTTTTTTGTGCCTGGGGCGGGGGAAAGGGGCGGCACTTCCTTTTTGGCGGTAAGCGGGAGGTTTCCGAGCCTCCAATGGAGGGGAGTGAAGTCCGGCTTTCCTGGCGGGGCCTGGTTTTCCTACCGGCATACGCCGTTCTGCTGGCCCTGAATGTACCGACCTATCACGCTTCGGGGATATTTGACGCTTATCACGAAGGGGAAGCTCTGGGAACCAGCGTTTCGTACCTGGCGGGGGAACGGCCTTACCGTGACTTCTTTTTCTATCACGGTTTGTTTCAGGACCCCTTGCGGGCCGCTGTGGCCTTCCGTCTTTTCGGGCGCTCGATTGGGGCGGTCCGGACGTTGGAATCGGCCTTGAAGTTATCGGCCTGGGTTTTTCTGGCCCTTTTTTTGGGAAGGTTTTTTAAGCGAAGAATCCACCTGGCTTTTGGGCTGCTGACCTTGTTGGCCCTGGTGCACGTCAGTTTTCTGTTCAACCTTTATTCCGCTTGGGACGCGCCTGCGGTGACGCCGGCAGGGATATTGTCGGAGTTCAACCTGCACCGTTTTTTTTTCGAAGGCATCAATTTTCTGATCATCCGTTCCGACGATCTGTGCACTTTCCTTTTCGCTTGGGCCTTGGCAGGGGTGGTCCAGTCGGGGAAAAATCCCGGATACGGCGCCGCGGTGTGGACACTGGGTGTAAACTCGTTTGTTTTTGGCTTCGCGTCCACGGCGGCCCTAGCCTATTCCGCCGACCGGGGGGTCTACCTGACGGCCGCATTCCTTGTTTTGGCGGTGCTTTTCCATTTCATTTATTTCCGAGGCCATCCTGCGGGGAACCAGTACCGGTTTTTTTGCGTCCTCGGGGGGATCGGCGGATGGCTGTTCTTGGGAGTGCTCCTGGGGTGGGACTATGGAAGTTTTTTCCAATTCCTGTTCCTGCGGATGCCTTCATACAAGGAGCTCTCCGAAAAGGTTCCCTACCCCATTCATTCCCCGATGTTCGGTTTGGTGTTGGCCGTTTTCGCAGCCGAATGCTTTTGGCTGGTCCGGGACGGGTGGAAGGAGGCCCACTTCAGTTTAGGGATGCCTTGGCTGCGCGCTTGGCTGGGGCGGCGGGGATTGGAGATTTCACTCCTATTATTATCGGTGTTTTATTTCCGGAGCGCGCTGACGCGTTGCGATTGGCAGCATGTCATCTACAGCATAGCTTTCCTGCTGATACTTTCGTTTTGGATAATCGTGGAGGGGGAACCGGGGTGGTTTTTCGCCCGAAGGACATTGATTTGGTCTCTTTGCGCGGTCACGGTTCTCTTTTGCGTCTGGCGGACCGTACGGGAGCCCGTTTGGAAAAGAAATTTTCCGCTCAAGGTTTCCGACAGCGTATTTCTGTCTTCCCCGCAAAAGCAAACCCTAGGTTTCTTGAAGTGGGTACGCAAGCCGGGGGATGTTTTTTTTTCCTTATCCTCAAATGCTTGCTGGTATTACCTGCTCAATCAGCCCGCTCCCACCCGTTTCCCCTATATCTGGATCGCCGCCCTTCCTGTGTTCCAGGAAGAAGTTGTCAGGGATCTTTCGGAGAAAAAGGTGAAATGGGTCCTTTACCGGCAGGCCGAATGGTACGACAACATCGACGGGATTCCAAACCAAAGGAAGTTACCCATTATTTCCGCCTATATCCGCGGCCATTTCCATCCCTTCGCAAAAGTGGGAGGGGACGAAATATGGATTCGGGACGGCTCTTGAAGGGTTCGTTTCCGTGGCGGGCTCCCTCGAAGGATTCATCCTCCCAATACCGCAAGCCCCGTTGCTTAATTTTTGAGGTGAATTTATGATTTGGTCCGGCAGGTGAGGATCGTTGGGGCACCATTTAATAAAATTAAGGAGAAAACATGAAATCGATAGGAATATTGACGATTGTTTTGGCCACTGTTTTGGCGCTATTGCCTGGGTTATCAGGGGCTGAGAAGGCGGACGCGAGTTCCGCACCCGTTCCCGGCGGCGGGCCAATCGGTTTGGGACTGGAACTGGGGGACCCGGGTGTTTGGGGCGCGGTAGGTAAAATATGGATCGACAAGGAGAACGCATTTCAACCCGCGTTAAAGCTGGGCGACGGCTTGACCCTGCTTCAGTTGGATTACCTTTGGCACGATTACGATGTTATCCACCCCAAAGAAGGCTTGATGCCCTTGTATTTCGGCGTGGGCGGGGATTTATCCCTCCAGAGCAGTGTGGCGGTCGGAGCCCGAGGCGTGGTCGGGATTTCCTATCTGTTCAACCGGGAAAACGTGCCGGTGGATATTTACATACAAGCCGTTCCTGAGATTTGGTTCTACAGCGGCGGGGTTTCCACCTTTTACCTCTATGGCGAGCTGGGGTCGAGATACTACTTCTAGGATAAAAATCGCGGGCCTCTGAAAGGGTGAATTTGTGCCAACCTTGAGCCGAAAAAAAAGTCCGGCATTGATGATGTACGGCGCGAGTGAGTCCGACTCGAACCTCTATTACGCCGTGAAATTCGTGGTGCCGGACCCCTTTCCCTTTTTCCAGATTGGAAACAAGAAGATCATCCTGATGAGCGACCTGGAATTGGGACGCGCCCAAAAGCAGGCCAAGGTGGATGAAATTCTTTCCTATTCGGACCTTCAGATAAAAACCATGCGGCAGGGAATCGAGAAGCCGCGGGTGGCCGATGTGACCGCCTTTTTTCTCAAAAAAAACAAAATCAAAAAGGTTCAGGTGCCGGACAATTTCAATCTGGGGCTGGCGGACGCTTTGCGACAGAGGGGCATCCAGGTTGAGAGTAAGGCCGATCCATTTTTCGAGGAGCGGGTTTACAAGTCGAAGGAAGAAGTGAGGATGATCACCGACTCTCTCCGGCACACGGAAGCGGCGATCCACAAGTTGGAAGATGTGCTGCGCCAATCGAAAATCGTCGGAAAGAAATTATCCTACCGGGGCCACTGGGTGACTTCCGAATCCCTTAAAAAAGTCCTAAATGTGTCGATGATGGAAAACAACTGTATTGGGAACCATACCATTGTGGCAAGCGGGAACCAGGGGTGCGACCCCCACCAGGAAGGGACAGGGTTTGTTTGGGCCCACCAGTCTTTGATCGTGGACGTCTTTCCCCGATCGGGCGACACCCTCTATTTCGCCGATATCACCCGAACCTTCGTGAAGGGGAAGGCCTCCAGCGCCTTGAAAGTCCAGTACGAGGCGGTACGGACGGCGCAGGAAAAGGGAATCCGAATGGTAGCTCCCGGGGTGAACGGGCGGGATGTGCATCAAGCGATCAAAAAGGACATGGAAAGCCGGGGATATAGAACTGAAAGGCGCAAGGGAGTGATGGTGGGCTTTTTCCATGGGACAGGACACGGTCTGGGGTTGGATGTTCACGAACCCCCGAGGGTAAATTCTTCGGACCACGTTCTCAAAAAGGGAGAGGTAGTTACGGTGGAGCCGGGACTCTATTACCCAGGGCAGGGGGCGGTGCGGATTGAGGACCTTTTAGTCGTTACCGAAAAGGGAAATCAGAATCTGACGGTCTATCCCAAAAAACTGGAAATCGCTTAAAGCCTTGTTTTAGGGTTGGATGGTGGGAGTGGGGGTTGGCTCTGGAGGGGTGGCTTGGGACTGTTGGTCGGGCGCTTGTTCGGAAAGGCCCGGCATGAGGGTATTTACCATTTTTTTGGAATCTTCGTCGTTACTCCCGCCTGAAAACAAAAAGTAGGAAAGAACGATCAATACCCCGCCCCAAAGCATCATTTTGGGTTCTTGAATTTTTTTTCCGCGGTAAAGCAGATAGCCCCCGATGGTTCCCATCAACACCGAGAGGGCCGTTTCCAACCAAAACATACCTTCCCCCTTTATTTTTTCTCGTTATCGGATGACAGGTCCATGAATTCCATGATGCCCTCAAGCACCTTTTTGGCGATGGGCGCGGCCACGTCTTTTCCGGTGCCGCCGTTTTCGGCGAGGATGGCCATGGCGATCTTGGGGTTTTCGACCGGGGCAAAACAGATAAACCAGGCATGGAAATTGGGGTCTCGGGAGCCGGAAGTGCCGGTTTTGCCCGCGATTTTGAGGCCCTTGATTCGCGCTTTTACCCCGATGCCTCGTTCCACGTCATTGAGCATCATGGTGGTGAGGAACTGAGCCGTTTGCCGACTGATGGTGTTTTTGTAGACTGTGGGTTTATTTTCCTCGAGCGTAATGCCGTTGATGTTCGTGAGCTTATCCACCAGGTAGGGGGACATCATGACGCCGTCGTCGGCGATGGCCGAGGCGATGAGGGCGGCGTTAAGAGGCGTGATGCGAAATTCTTTGCCCAGTCCCGTGGCCGATTCAGCCAACTCATAGTGGGACAAACCCAGCTTGGGAGAAAAACCCATGGAAACCGGAATGTTGAGTGATTTGGGAACGGAATTGAAGCCGAACCGGTTATTGAATTCAAAGAGGGTGTCCTCTCCAAGCGCCATGCCCAATTTGGCATAGGCCACGTTGCAGGAATCGTCGAAGGCTTCCTCCAGACTTCGGACGGCCTTATGTTTTTCCCAGTCATAAAAGAATTGCCCGTCGATATTGACGTAGCCCTTGCAATAGAGGGGAAAAACCGTGTTGAGATTGAGATTTTTTTCGACCGCGGCGGCGGAACTGACGATTTTGATAATGGAACCGGGCTCGTACAAACCCTCAAAGGCACGGTTTTTAAGGGGGGTGTTTTTGTTGCCGATATAATCCCACCAACCTTCATGGATTTTTTCAGGGGTGAAGGTGGGTTGGGAAACGCAGCCCAAAATTTCACCGGTGCGGGGATCTAAAACCACAATAGCGCCTTTTTCCCACCCCATGGCTTTGGAGAGCACCCGTTGGATGCGGCTGTCGATGGTGAGGTAAAGCTTGTTTCCTGGGAAATATTTTTGGTAAACCGATTCTAAACCCGCCGAACCCCGGTTGTTCGTGGCGGCCTGGTCCACATAGCCGATGAGGTGGGCGAATTCCTTGCCCATGGGATATCCTTTGGCGCCGTTTTTGACCCATTGAAGCGCCAGGGGAACCCCGTTGCGGTCATAGATGTAATAGACCGAACCGCGGTCTTTTTCTTCCCGAGCTTGATCCAAGAGGGTTTGTAATTTCTTGTTTTTGGGATCAAGTGTTAGGGCTTTTTCGTAGGACTTTTCACCGTTCACGACTTCGCCGAGCGCCCGTTGGGTGGTTCCCAAGGCGATGTAAATCTCAGGGTTGTTGGGTTGAAGATCTTGCGCATGTTGAATTTCCAATTCAGCTTGGCCGTAGAGGCCCTGATCAATGAAGGATTGGCCGAATTTGAGATGATCAAATCTTTGACTGAAGGCGAGGCCCGCATTCATGGCCTGAGAGTATTTTTCCTTCGCTTTATCGAGATTCCCGGCCTTGAGCTCGACCAAACCAAGACCGTCAATGGCCCTGGCATTGCCCGGATTTCGGTCCAAAACCTTGTTGAATTCCATTCGGGATAATTCCAAATCCCCGGTTTTCCAATATTTAAGGCCTTTGAAATAGTTGTACTGGTTTAAAAGATAGGTTTTGGACGTTACAACCCCGCTGACGACTAGGGCTACCAGGACTACTGTTCTAAAGGAAGGCAGTTTGGTTCTGCGCTTTCGTGAGAGGGGTATGGGTTTGTATTTGCTAAAGGGATCGTATTGCGCCAATGGAGGCTCCTTAAAGAGAAGGCATTCTAATGGTTGAATCAGAATTTATATTTAAGATTTTGCGGTTAAATTATGGAAAAAATCGAAAATGAAATCCTGAATGGTGCTGGTTATAAATGGCATATTGACCTGTTTTAACGTTTTTTTCTATAATTTATTTACGTGTTGGAAGCGAGAAAAGATTGAAACATGAGTAAATCCACTACTTGCTGACACGCGATGTTTGACTCCCTGAAAACGGATTTAACCGCTTAGTAAGGAAAGCCAAGGAGATAACCATGCAAATCACCGCCCTCGCCCCGGGATGCTTTCACTTGGAAGGCCCGCAAACCAGCGCTTTGTTGGGCAGCCCCCCCGAAATACTTAAAGTTCTCCTGAAGAAAAAGAAACAGGTTCCTCAAGTCGGCATTTTGCCTGATCTTTCTCATCGAAACGGCGTTTCTCAAATGGCGTTTGAGTTTTTGGGTTACTGGTTTCTTTTTGTGGAGCAAGGGTATCAGAGGAATCTGAAATTTAGGGTTCTGGGAACCAAGGCCATGTGTGAAAGGCTTTATGCCATCCTGCGGATCACCTTACTTGGGCCCGGCCGGGAGGATTTGAAGGAATGGGGAGTCAGCAAAAGCCGGTCCGAAATGCTCGTGAAAATGTCCGAAGGGCTGGCCCTTAAAAGGAACGGCCTCGTCCTAAAAATTGAAGATCTATTCGAATTTATCCATCTTCCTGAGGAGGAAGGCGAAGTCTCCGTCCCGGTTTTCGCGGATTCAAACCAAACACTCATTAAACGTTTAGGCGGGAATAGGTACGAGATTGTTCACGAAGACCAAAGAACACTTTTGGACCTGAACTTTGAGGGGGAGCAGCTTCCTCCACTGGTGGATCTTTCCGGAGAGGTGGAAAAGCCGCAAGGACTACGGTTGAAAGTTCTGGGCTGTTATACGGGCTTTGACCCGGAGGGACCCACGACCGGCATCCTGCTTTGGATCAATGGAAACGCCTTTTTGGTGGATTCGCCCGCCGGGATTTCCAAATACCTGAAACAGGTCGGAGTTTCGAAAGATCGATTGACGGCTGTGATCCAGACCCATGTGCACGACGACCATTGCGCTTTAAGCGAGCTTCTTCTCTCCGAGCGCTCCATCAACCTTATCTCAACGAGGGAGATTTACGAATCCACCGTTTTGAAGGTGGCCAATATTATCGGTGAATCGGCCGAAATCGTCCGCCGGATGATGCCCTTTGTGGAAGTGATTCCCGGGAAAAGCTATTTCCTCTATGGGGCCGCTTGGGAATTCTTTTATACGGTCCATTCCATTCCCACTATTGGGTTTCGCGTAACGGTTCCGGATGAGACCGGGAAAAATCACACCCTGCTGCATTCCAGCGATTTGGACCATTTCAAAGGCATGGCCCAATTGGCGGCGGATGGAAGCATCAGCGTGGAGCATATGGAAAGGATGAAAAACCTTGTTCGCGGGGATGAGGATTTGGCGATGATCGACGCGGGCGGTGGAATGATTCACGGCGAACCCTCGGACTGGGACCCTATTATCGCCAAGTTTCTGAAGACCGAATTTCTCTTTTACCACATCAATCCCTCCAAGCTGGATACGGTCAAATACCAGGTGGCCCGCCCTGGCTGGGGAAAGACCTTCATCTCGGAAAAGCATTTTCCACAATCAGTGTTTAGCGGCGTGACCCAAGCCCTACAGCTATTTCAGGTGAAAGATTTAAGCTGGCTTAATATTCTTCTTTCCCAGGGGAATGTGGTGACATTGCCCGCTGGAAGTGAAGTGGTGAAAAAGGGAACCGAGGGTGATCATTTTTATTTCATTCTTTCAGGCACCTTGGATGTGCTGGATGTGGAAAACGGCCAAGAAAATCTTTTAGCCACATTGGAAGGCGGAGACTTTTTCGGGGAAATGTCGATCATTAACAAATCCAAAACGAACGCTACCGTTTTGGCTAAAACCCCGGTCATTCTTTTTTGCCTCGCGGGAGATCTTTTTTTGGAATTTGTTGAAAAAAACGAATTGCGTGAAAGTTTCGCCAGCCTTTGGAAAAGGCGGCCTTTGATTTCATCTGTCGCAATCTTCAGAAACCTGGACCCTACCGCCAAACATGAGATTTCTCTTTTGGCTCGCAATCAGGTTTTCGAGAAGGATGAGATTATTTTCAGGCAGGGGAGCAAGACGGAGGACTTTTTCGTTATATCCTCGGGTCGGGTGGGAATTTCGCGTAAAAACGACCATGGAAAGACCGTGGTTTTGTCTGAATTAAAAACCGGTGATTTTTTTGGAGAGAATGTGGCAATGGGGTATACGGACAAGCGAAACGCCACGGCTACCGCGATGTCTGAAGTGAGTACGCTGGTGATATCTTCAAAGGAACTTCGTGAATTGGCCAAGCGCATGCCGATTCTTCGCCATCAGTTGCACTTAATCATGAAACAACGCGGACTTCCGGAAGAGGTTTTTGAAAGAAGCCCGGTTAGTATTTAAGATTCTTCGTTTCTGCTCGCGCTACGTTCCGGGGCGGTAAAGTTCGCATCCTCGCTTTGGATATTAAGACGAGGGAGCGCTTTCCAAGATCTGATGGGCCACGATGTTATTTGGATCGTCCGATAGAACCCGTTCCATGCAAAGTCTGGCTTCTGGATAGCGTTTGAGAATGTAATAAAATTGTCCCAAATTGTAATAAAACGCACTGAACTTTCCCCTGCTCCGGCGGATGGCCTCAAGGTAAAAGGCTTCCCCTGCTTGCGGGTGGCCAGTTAGGAAAAGGTAAACTCCCATCCGGGCCAGCCGGACGGGATAGATTTGTCGTTTGTAAAAGCCTTCAAGAAATGAATCCCAAGCCGATGGCGGCGATAATTTTAACAAAGTTGCTGCCTGACTCAGGATATTCTCCGGGACTCCTTCTGCTGCCATGAGACTCTGTGTCCCGGAAAGCAGTTATGGCAGGAGCGTATCCCCTGCGTAAATAAATTGCGGCTGTGCCATCAACGAAAACCGGCCTCCAGTTTTCTGTTTTTTGAAGGTCGGACACCCATTGATTGGGAAGAGTAAAGAATAAAATATCCACATGGTATTGTTCTGCGAGGGAGAGAAGCCCCCCGGGTTGCCGTGAGGATAAATATTGAGAAAACAAACTTTCTCCGATTACTTCCAAGCGGCCGTCAATGAATGCCTTTTGGGGCCCCTTCCAGTCCAACCAGTCACCACAACTTAACTCGCAGAGAATTGTTCTATCCAATCGGTTTCGTGACAGAAAATCTGTGGCGGCATCGGGAAGTCTTTCTTGGTTGATTCCAAGGCCGAAAACCTCCTGCCGTTTGTCCGAATAGTAATAGGCATTGGTGAAAATTCTAACCCCGAGGCACAAAAGCAAGGCTGAGAGGGCCCAGGCAAGCGTAGGGCGCGTCAGAAAGCGCTCCTGATATTTGCGAAATTGGGGCCAGGGCAGGTCCTTCCAGCAGACGCCGACTACTGGCAAGCAGGCGAGTAGAAAGAGCGGGATATTGCGAAGGGCCGTGGCGGATAAGTAAAAGAAAAATGACGCTAACAGGAATTCATGTGCCTTTCGACGGTGTAAGGTTGCAAGAAAAAGGAACAAGAAGAAAAAACAAAAGCATTTATATCCCCAAAACGGATTCGAAAGTAAATCGTTGTTGGCGGGGTTCCACGGCGACAGGAATTCCATAATGTTGTTTTTGAAAATATCCGTGTGGATGGTTTTTAGGATAACAAGGGGATGAAGGAAACCTCTAATTCCATAGGGGTTTAATAGACAAGCGGCACCTGCCAATATTCCATTTGAGGTCAGTTTGTAATCGATTTTTCTTTTATGTATTAACTGGGAGATGAGAAAAATGCCTATCACGGCTAGCCCGATTGGGAAAATCCCTTCGGTATTGACCCAGATGAGTTGAAGAATCGGAAGTAACCAAAGTCGGTTTCTGTCTTCAATTACCCATGTTTCGAGAACCCAAAGCATCATCCCCAACAGCGACCAACTGAGTATTTCTGGACGGATAATGAAGCGAAACTCACAGATCGAAATGGCCGCCGCCATTAAGGGCACTCCCATCCAAATGGGGCATCGTGTTTGCCTGAGCCGCCCCCAGGTGATGAAGAAAGCGGTTAAAATTAAAACGACGTTAAAAATAGAAAGAAGGGAGTAACTTCCCGCGAGGAAAACCAGGTGGAGAACGAAATCATAAAACCATTCGATGTCCAAGAATGGATGGTCAGGGACGGTATAGGTAAAGGTATCATTAGATGGGATTTGATGATTTTGCAGAATCCATTGCCCGGTTTTCAAATGAAAACCCAGATCCGGATCCCAATTTTTACGACACGCCAGAAGCGCGAGTATTAGAAAACACGAAGCTAAGGTAAAAAACCAGGGCCGGGAAAAAGAAGCGTTCTGAATCGTGCGAAGGGGTGGATTGGAAAGCGTTGGGTACTGCATGGGATAATTATAAACCCGATTTTAAGGATATGTGTTTTGAATGCCTCAGCTTAGGTCTTCGCCAAATCTATTTACCGAACTGTAATTCCATTTGCTGCAGAATGTATATGAGTTCGTTATCCGTTGGAAGGTCATTCGGATTCTCCCCGATAATCTTATACCGAACTATTTTTTGGGGATCCAGAACGATGATGGCGGGATATGCGATGTCGTGAATCCCATGCCCTTTAATGTGCTGAGCCCCAAAGGCGGAAATCAGACTAAGGTGCGGATCGGAAAGGAGGGGAAAAGGAAACCGCCATTGGTGATTAACGATTGAGGAATCTTCGAAGCTATCTGTGCTGATCGCCATGATTGCGGCATGCATTGGGAGGAATTGGGGGAAATCTTCTTTTAATTTAAAGAGCTGGTCCTTACAGGCGTTACACCAAAAGCCTCGGTACAAAACGATAACCGTGTACCAACCGGAAGGAACAACAGATAACTTGGTGATATTCCCGTTGTCGTCGATTAATGGAAAATCTTGCGCCTTGTCTCCAATTTGGAGCCCATTGGGATTAGACGCTGGGACAGGGACGGAACAGCTTTGGGTAAGCCAAACCATTGAAATCAGAATGAATAGAAAAAAACTTTGTCTTTTAATCGGATTATTCAAAATTGATTTCCTGTTGAAAGGGTTTCAAAGCGATCCGCAGGGAGTCATGAGTTATTCACAACAAATTATGGGTTTTGGCGTCACTTGAATAGGAATAAGATAAAGGTGCTAAAAAAGATTAAAACCTCTATGATTTAAATGAAATCAAAAACCCTTTGTTTTTAATGTTTTATATTGAAGATTGTCAGAACTGCTGTTTTTTTGTCGGAAGTTTAACCAAAAAAATGATTTAACGGGAAACTGGTAAATGGGGGTATTGGAAATAAATACCACAAAATGTTGAAGTTATCGATAAACTGATAGCGCATGAAAACGTTTTTTTGGGGCATGAAAATTGCACTTTTGAGACAAAGAAGGTAATTTTAATGATGATTTGGGCTTATAAATTGCGGATATGCGAAAGGCGATCGCAAAAACCATGAAGAAAATCCAATTATCGCTCATCCTTTTTTTGACCGGTTTCTTTTTCGGCTTGTCCCCCCTTAAGTTGCTAGCCGTAACTTATAGCTATACTAATTATGTTCCCATTCCAACTTTAATGGCGACACCGCAATATTGTCCCAGTGATGCTGCGATTACCTACCAAGAAAACCAACCTACGACTTACCCCTTACCGACATGGGAAACCGCTTGCGGTTATGCCCAGGGGAGCTACGATCCAAATAATTTTGCGGCCATTGATAGCGATAGTTTTGGGGATACGGCTGCAAAGAATGCGGTGGGAGGAGGACTTGGAGGCTTTCCTTGTGGAGCATGTGCAGCGTTGCATAATTCCAGCAATGGTGTTGGGGTGACGCTTGTTATTATCGATGAATGTCCCCAGGGCTCAGGGGGTGGTAATAATAATACATATAACTGTTGGGTTGGGTCTTATCACTTAGATATGTCTCAACAAGCCTATACGACCTTGGCGGGGGGAGGATCCTTCCCGTCGAATAATGCGGTTTCCAATTTGACGGGTTCAACCGTAACGTGGCGTTTTGTTCAGTGTCCCAATAGTTTGTTAACACATAATAGCTCTTCTGGTGATATCTCCTACTATTGGCAAAACGGAGCAAAATCCACTTATAACCCGCTGATGTTTTTAGATTTTGCTTTCCCGCTTAAGTCGGTTTATTACAGCACCAGTTCTACAGGACCTTTTACGACTTCCCTTCCAAGGGATACTCCCAGTACGCAAAACTTTTGGGGAGGGAATAGCAATCCTACTTTTCCATCCGGCAACCTATATTTTCAGCTGAATAGTTACGAAACGAGCGTAGGTCCTGTAACTGTAAATGTTAATAATACTGGGGGCTATACTCCCCAGACCTCAGCAAATTCTGGAAATCCGGCTCCTGCGGTGTCCAACCAGCAGTTCCCAAATTGTATGACCGGTCCCACCTACACATTTACAAACACCCCAACAATTGGTTCACCCACGGCGACACCTACAAAAACACTGACTGTAACACCGACTGCCACTAATACTGCGGTTGGTCCGCCCCCAGGTTGCCCCTATTACATTTATAACGGGGCTTCACCCCATGCCCTAGCCAATATAAAGGGTTGGTATTCGGCTAATGGCCCGGTTTCATCGCTTGTTGAAAATGCCACTGCGGCCCTGGATGGGGAATCGGTTGGGTTGGATTTTGGCGCTTCCGTGACCGCAAATGGTTATTACGCTGGTTTTGGTCTTAATTGGGCCAACTATTCTGGAGCCCCTGCTTCGCCTTACCAACCATTAGTGAACATTGGCAGTGGAAGTATTTATACGACTTTGGTGTTCTATATTGAGAATCCAAACGCATCAGCAACTACCTTAATAGCCACGTTGGCGGATTATGAAGGCGGCGCCGCTTATTCATCTGTTCCCGTTACCTTTACGATTGGCGCAGGTTCCAATGTCGAGCAAATACCCTTGTCGAAATTTACCGCAAGCGGAGCAAGTTTCACGGCGGCGAATATAGGCGAACTTGATATACAAGAAACGAGCATGAGTGCTGCGGCTCAGTCGGTGTCCTTGTATTTCGGCGGATTCTCTTTCTATGGAACTTGTCCCACCTCTACGCCCACATCCTCGCCAACGCCACTTTTTTCACCGACTCCTACTGGCACTCCCACGCCTATCCCCGGTTGTGAGTATCTTTTCTATAGCGGATCTTCTCCCCATGCTATGGCCAATGGTTCGATTGGGACTTCGGTTCCGGCTGGTGGGACCGGAACAGTGGTTGAAAACACTACGGCTAAATTGAATGGTGAGACTAATGGCTTGGACTTCCAGGCGGCTATTCCAGCGAGTGGATTTTATGCCGAAATGATGTTCAATTGGGCGGGTTACAACGCAGTACCCGTTTCGCCTCTCCAACCCCTTGTGAATTTAAACAGCGGTCTTACCTATCTCGAGTTTTATATTGAAAATACTACCGCCGCCGATTCTCCCATGACTTGGAGCGTGGATTTGGCTGATTATGGTGGGGGTGGAGCTTCTGGCGTAACTGCTTCCGTTCCAGTGACTTTTGTCGTTACGGGGACAGGTGTCCAAAAAATTGATTTGCCCCTCTCCGATTTTGCGACAGGTGGAGCGAGTTATAGCGTTTCGCAAATTGGAGAAATAGATCTTGAATGGCATTCTTCGGCGGCAGCCCAAAACGCTACGGTTTATGTTGGCGGCATAGGGTTTTATGGAACGTGTCCGACTAATACACCAACCCCTACCGCGACATCCACAGCGACCCGCACATCAACACCAACACCAAGCCCTACTGCCACAGCCACTGGAACACCGACGCCTTCCTTTACCGCAACGCCGACCAAAACGAGTACACCTACCGGAACACCAACCTCGTCACCCACCGCAACCCCTACTTCTACCGCCACTGGAACGCCTACTCCTTCGTTTACGGGTACCCCCACCAAAACAAACTCTCCTACGGGGACTCCCACAACCTCTTCTACCAGCACCCCTACCGGAGCCTTTACGGCAACATCCACTCCCAGCTTTACAGTTACAAATACTAGAACATCAACCTCCACCAACACGGCGACGACAGTAGCTACATCCACCCCAACCTCTACCCCAAGCCTTACTGGTACCAGCACTAAAACCTCAACCCCTTTGAATACGGCGACGAGCACGGCTACTGGTGCCTCCACTTCCACCTCTACACCCACTCCTCAATTTACTTTCACTGGAACTCCGATCTCGACTGCTACTGGAACTAGTACGAAAACCTCGACCCCGACTAGTACCGCTACCAGCGTTTCGACTTCTACGCCTACACCCATATTCACCGCGACTTCTACACGAACTTCAACCGCCATTCCCACCGCAACCTCAACACCTACCGGCACCAATACCCCAAGCTTAACATTTACGGGAACCCCCACTAGAACCCCGACTAGCACCAGCACTAAGACTCCAACCCCCACGTCAACATGGACTTATACTTCCACGTTTACTTCAACCGACACAATCACACAAACCCCCACCATTACCTCAACGCCAACGATCACTGATACGCCCCAACCGGGTGCCGTTACGATTATCTTTGCCCCTGGCCCGAGCCAACCCTCAAATGCGACTACCTTGGCCGGTTCTACAAATGTGGCTGATCTTCAATTTGTCTTAACAAATACTGGTGCCACATCGGTGACCGTGACCAATTTAACCGTTACCGATTCAGGTTCTGGAAATGTTTCAACCGGGGTCTCAAACATCACGTTCACCCAAAACGGGTCATCGTTGGGTAATGCCACCTTCTCAGGGAGTAACGCAACCCTAGGGTTGGCGGATATTATTCCCGCGGGTGGAAGCGTAACGATCCTTGTCTCTTATAACTATACGAATTCTGCGGTTGGAAACTATATCGGGACCCTGACAGGCGCGACTGCCTCGAACGGAGTTCCGGCGGTTATTAATAATCTTCCGATTACAGGGGCTACTATTACCGTACTACAGCCGACGAACACACCTACGAACACCTCTACTCCCACGGCAACATCGACGGTTACTAATACGCCTAGCTTTACTGCAACGCCGACCTCCACCTCTACTTCCAGCTATACCAATACTCCTGCCAATACGGCCACAGCTACCTTTACGGGAGTATTTACTAGCACTGTGACCAAAACACCAACCGCAACGCTTACCGCTTCATCTACGGGTACTCCTACATCCTCTAACACAGCTACCAACACGCCGACCATCACGTCCACTCCCCAGTTCAGCTATACGCCTTCTTATTCGCCGACGGCCACCAACACTCCGGTCTTTACGGCCACATCCACATGGACTGGGACCTCTACGGCTACAGGAACATCTACCTCCAGCCCCACTCACACCACTTCACCTACCTTTACCTTCACACCAACCATAACCAACACCCCGACTTTGACGGGAACCTCCACCTTTACGCCTTCTCCTACTACTTCCCCTACTCCTACGGCCTCTTTTACACCGACCCCCATTCTTATACCTGTGGTTCTAAATCCTTTCCCGAATCCAACTACTGGTCAACCCATTGAATTGGATGTCGCACTTCCGGGCGCCTCGACCGTGAGATATACGGTTTACACCCTAGCCTTCCGAAAAATCGCTTGGGGAGGACCTTCGGGCCAAGTTTCGAACTCTGTGGCCTTAAAATGGAATCTTCAGGACAATTACGGGTTCAAGGTGGCTGACGGACTCTACTATGTCAGGGTCGAAATCATAGGCCCGCAAAATGCCACGAAGATATTTAAAGTGATAGTTCTGCGCTAATTGAAATAAGAAAATCTCGAAATCATTTTTTAAAAGAGCGCTCCTTAGCTGGGGCGCTTTTTTTGTTTTGAAGCGCACCGTGAATCTTCGGAGAGTAAGGTTTCCATGATTTTGCTCCGGCTTTAATTCTTGAGAACAAGCATCTCCGGCAATTGGCACTAGCGACAGGCTATAATGGTTTATATGAAAAAAAAACTACCTGTTCGAATGGGTGTCATTGGATTGGGTCAAATAGCCCTCAAGGCCCATCTACCGGGTTATTCCAAAACCCAAAATTGTGTTCTTGCTGCCGTCTACTCAAAAAGGATCGACCATGCCCGTGAAGTGGCGGTCCAATACGGCATTCCTCAAATTTTTACCAATTGGAAAAGAATGCTTGAGTCAAAAGAATTAGATGCGGTTTCCATCTGCACCCCTAATTTCACTCATATGCCCATTGCCATAACGGCTCTCGCCAATGGAAAACATGTATTGGTTGAAAAACCAATGGCTTTGAATCGTCTGGAGTGCCGAAGAATGGTGATAGAGGCAACGCGAAACAAACGAGTTCTAATGGTTCATCACAACATGCGATTTGACCCGGCGGTTCGGACCGCAAAAAAAATTTTGGACCGGGGGGCCATTGGAAAGGTAGTGGCTTTTAAAACAAACTTAACGCATCGGGGCCCAAGGGCTTGGAGCCGAAACGCGGATTGGTTTTTTGACCAACCTAAATCGGGAGGGGGCGCTCTGATGGATCTTGGATCGCATCCCTTTGACACCCTTCGGTTTCTTCTGGGAAAAGAGGGTATCGTAAAGGGAACTTTGGCTACTCCCAGCCAAAAAAGAAACCCGAAATCCCCAGAATTTCATTGTTCCTGCTTGGTCGAGTTTACAGGCGGTATTATCGGAAGTGTGACCGTGGGGTGGTTAGATGCTGTTTATCACAACCACTTTATCTTTTATGGTTCCAAAGGAACCTTGGCCATCAATCTCTCCAAAGGGGATTCCATTACCCTTTCACGATTGGACAAAAGAGGCGTAGTTCATCCTGGGATCGAACCACAAAGTTTTTCCCCAACGATTTATGAACAGTTTGTGCAGTGCATTCAACAAGAAGTCGAAGCCATACCTTCTGGAAAAGACGGGCTGGAGGTACTTCGGATGATTGAGGAGGGATACCGTTTTTTACGCGGGTAATGGTTCAAATCTAAGGCGTTTCTTGCTGATTGAGGTTGTTTTAATCATTCCGCTTTGTTCTGTGAAACTGTTTGCCGCCCCCATTGATTTAAACCCAACTAAAAATATTGATTTGGAGGCGATTGCCTCCCAAAAGAGCCAAGAAGAAATAGCCCGGGAAGCCGATGAAATTCTTCGCGAATTAGCATCTATCAAGGGTATTTCCGTTAAGAAAAAAGTGAAAGTGGCTTTTGTCGAAAGAGAATATTTAGGACGCTATTACCTTAGTCACCTTCAAGCCCAATACCCTCCCCAGGAAAAAGAGGCTTACGAGACGGCTTTCCAGGCATTAGGGCTAATGGGAAAAGGGGAGGATCTTTTTTCGAGTTACTTAAGCGTATTTCTTTCGGTTGTAAGGGGACTTTACGACCCTGAATCCAAAACCTTGTATTTGCTTAAGGACGCCTCATCGGATGATCAGGAAAGGGTATTAGCCCATGAATTGGTTCATGCTCTCCAAGACCAACAATTTGACTTAAAGGCCTTTCTCGAGAGCAACCGAGGTTTGACCCTGGATGAACAATTTGCACGGATGAGCCTGATTGAGGGTGAGGCCGAGGGCCTTTCTCTTGATTTGCGTTTGAGAGGGGATGGGAAAGATTTCACTCGGATGGCTGATATCGCTCCTTGGATTGAACAAGAAAATGCGTATGTAAAGGAGGGGTTAAAGGCATTTGGCAAAAGCGATTTTTCTTCGGACGCTATCAATTTTCCGTATGTTTATGGAGTTACCTTTTTTCAACGTTGGGTTCGTCAAAATGGTTGGAAAAGTGTTGGGGGTATTTATCTTCATCCGCCTCGCACAACGCAGCAAATTATGAATACGGCGAGTTATTTTCCGAATCCACTCGCCTTTGCGCGTGTAAATCTTTCTGACCTTTCTGGGAATCCCCTTCGAAATTATCGCCTAATTTGGAAAAACTCCTTGGGGGAATATGGGTGGGAAACAGTCCTCTTAAATTATTTGGGGGATGAGGAGTCGGTTAAGGCCGTTGCGGGCTGGGAAGGGGACGGAGTTCAGATCTACAGCGAAAACGGTACTTCTTCGTGGCTTTTAACAGCCTTTCTTGTCTTCCGGGACGAGAAATCGTCTAAACTTTTTTTTAACGCCGCCAAGAGTTGTTGGACAAAAAAGATGAAAATACAAAGCTGGATCCGATCTGACGACACCATCAATTGGGCAACTTTGGCCGATTCTAAGGAAGCCTATCTGGAAAGATACGGAAGAAGGGTTGTTTGGCTGGAAGAAATTCCTGAAGGGTTTACTCCCCCCATCAGGTCCTCCTTATGGGATTTTCAGCGACTCAACAAGACGCCTAATTCCCGGGGTCAAACTTGCCTTGGCAGTCCTTGACAGTGCCAGATATGGTTCCTAAACTTACTTTCTCGCTAACAAGGGCTTAAGAACACGCCCTAAAGACGCAAATCTGGAGGAGAAAATGGGCGCTTCTGTTCATACTACTGATGGAAATTTCAAAAAGGATGTCTTGGATTCCAAGGAACCCGTTTTAGTCGATTTTTGGGCTGAATGGTGCGGTCCCTGCCGTATGGTAGCCCCGGTTTTGGATGAACTGGCTAAAGAATATGAGGGTAAAATCAAGATTGCTAAGGTAAATGTGGATGAAAATCAGCAGGTTTCAATGGATTACCATATTCGAAGCATTCCAACCCTTTTGTTTTTTAAAAATGGCCAGATGGTTAAGCAATTAGTGGGAGCCCATCCTAAATCGAAATTGATTACGGAAATCCAAGAAGTTTTGGGTTAAGGTTTTTCGATTCTTGTTAATGATCGAGAGGTGTTTTTTGCTATTCATAAAAAATATTTTGTTTTTGTTGATTCTGCTCATTCCATCCCTTTCGGTCAGTCAAGTAATTGTCACAACGGATCAGAGTTTTCAAAAGGATGTCCTTGATTCGAAGGTTCCTGTTTTAATGGATTTTTGGGCGACTTGGTGCGGGCCTTGCCGGATGTACGGGCCGGTGGTGGACCAAATTTCTAAACAATACGGTAAAAAACTGAAGGTGTGTC
Source organism: candidate division FCPU426 bacterium (assembly GCA_963738405.1). GTDB lineage: Bacteria > Oederibacteriota > Muellerivitia > Muellerivitales > Muellerivitaceae > CAVTWJ01. The sequence goes on from CAVTWJ010000001.1 coordinate 151,632, forward strand.
GGGTGAATGTGGATGACAATCCATCGTTAAGCCAGCAGTTCAAAATCCAGGCTATTCCAGCTTCATTTGTTGTTGAAAAAGGCAATATTGTTGATTCTTGGGTTGGGGTTGTGCCTCTCTCGGTGGTTCAGGAAAGATTAAAGCCCTTTCTCAAAGTATCTGCGCCAAAGAGTCAAATAACAACTCCTACTCAACCGTAATAAATCCTGAAAATCTTAAAATTTATCCAAAGGGTTTGTTAACCCTGGAATGTTTTTTCCCCTGATTTCATTGGCAGTTTTTGGTTTTTTTTTCTATACTGCCCCGGTTTTTCGCTGTAAAGAGACCGCTTTCGACTATTGTCTTGTGATAAATCCCATCCCTTGAAAGGTTTTCCGTGACTGCTCAAAAGATGATGGCCATCTTGGTGTTGCTTTTGGTTTTTGGATGTATTTATGCCCTCTACCCGCCTTCCCAAAAGCTTAAGCTGGGATTGGATATTCGGGGTGGGTTACATATGAACCTGACCGTTGACCGGGACAAAATGCAGGGAAAAACCGAGCAGGAAATCTCGGACGCGGCCGACAGGGCCTTGGAAATTCTGAGAAATCGAGTTGATGGCCTGGGTGTCAGCGAACCTGTTCTTGAAAGGGATGGAACAGATGGAATCGTTATCCAATTACCGGGATTGACCGATTTTAAACGCGCCAGGGAGGTTATCCTTTCAACCGCCCAGTTGGAATTCCGCCTCGTTTCAAACCTTCGGGAAGAAGATTACACTGACAAAGATGGGAAAATCGTTACTTCCAAACTTCCTAAGGGGATCACCTATTTCCCCGGTAAGGATGAGGGAAGCTATTTATGCGAGGACGTGCTTTTGACGGGAGCCTCTCTGGTAGAGGCCAAGGTTACAACCGATTCTTACGGACGGCCTGTTATTTCTTTCAAAATGGACGCAGAGGGCGGGCATAAGTTTGGAGTCATAACAGGTGAAAATATCAATCGACGGCTTGCCATCATTTTGGATAACAAGGTTTACTCTGCTCCCAATATTCAGACTCGTATACCTGGAGGACAGGGACAAATTACTGGAAGTTTTACAGATGAAGAAGCAAGAGATTTAGCCCTTATTTTACAGGCTGGCGCATTGCCTGCGCCCTTAAAGGTGACGGGACAGTTTCAAGTGGGCCCGACCTTGGGAGCTGATTCGGTCAAAAAGGGAACCTGGGCGGCTGTTTATGGTTTGGTCCTAGTGCTGATATTTATGGCGCTTTATTACCAATTGTCCGGGGTTATTGCTAATGTTGGTCTTTTGGTCAACTTGATATTTTTGATGGGAAGCTTGGCTCTCCTGAAGGCAACCCTGACCCTGCCTGGTATCGCAGGCATCATTCTTACATTAGGGTTATCAGTTGATTCGAACGTTCTGATATTTGAACGCATTCGTGAGGAACTTAAAGCAGGAAAAACCATAAGATCCGCCATTGATGCGGGTTATAACCGAGCCTTGGTCGCTATTATCGATACTCATGTTACGACCTTGATTTCAGCGGCGGTTCTTTTCCAATTCGGAACGGGTCCCATTAAGGGATTTGCCGTTACGCTAAGTTTGGGCGTGGCCTTAAGTCTTTTTACCGCCGTCGTTATTACCAAAATGATTTTTGATGCCCGCAAAGAATACCAAAGCTTAAGTATTTAAAGAACGGAAAGGCATGACGATGATGCTTCAATGGTTTAAAGAACCCAAAATCGACTTTATGAAGTTTCGCAGATTTTTCCTTGCGCTTTCAGCCCTGGCTTGTTTGGCCGGGTGTTACGCTATCGTTTTGCTTTACCAAGGCAAGGCCAATTTGGGAACGGATTTCGGGGCAGGTGTATTATTAAGGATGTCATCCCAAACGAGCGTCGATCTCGATCCTATCCGGCAAACGTTAAAGGGGGATGGGTTTCCTGAAGCGCAGATACAGCAAGTGAAAGATGACAGTTCGAACGCATTTAAGCTGATCATCAAGATTAAACATGATCCCTCAAAAGCTGTTGGAAGCATTGGAGACGAGGTTTTAACGGTATTTAACAAGAATTTCCCGAATGCGCATTTCGTGTTAGATGGGAGTGATGAGGTTGGCCCTGCGGTTTCCCAAAAGCTTCGGGAGGATGCAACCAATGCCTTCATGATCGCCATGTTTGGGATATTAATCTATATCGCCTGGCGTTTTGACTTCAAATTCGCAGTGGCCGCTATTATCACGACCTTCCACGACATCCTGGTTATTTTGGGATTTGTCATATTGACAGGTAGGGAATTCAATCTCTTACAGGTTACGGCCTTATTAACCTTGGCCGGTTATTCACTGAACGATACTGTGGTGAATTTTGACCGAATTCGTGAAAATATGAAGCTATTGCTCAAGGATAGGTCATTTGCCGATCTCGTGAACTTGAGTATCAATGAAACCTTAAGCCGGACGATCAACACAAGTTTGACTGTATTCCTGACCCTTTTGCCCCTCTGCATTATGGGGAGTGACACCTTGAAGGATTTTGCCATGACTCTTTTAGCGGGTGTGATTGTAGGTACCTATTCTTCTGTATTTGTCGCGAGCCCCATCTTGGTGGAATGGAACCTTTTTTCAGGCCCAAAAAAGAAGCCCTGACCCCATCGCATTGGCGGTTTTTCCTGCCGCCCAAAGGAAATTCCTGGTGAGTTTCGCCCAGAGATTCAGCGAGATACGCGGTCGAATTGCTGAAGCGGCCGTTCGGTCAGGCCGAAATCCTGAAGGAGTAACCCTTTTAGGGGTCACGAAGTCCTTTCCACCTCCCGTGATTCAGGAAGCCTATGATGGCGGGCTTCGGCTTTTTGGCGAGAATCGCGTTCAGGAATTCTTGGAAAAAGTTTCGCATTTGCCCTCCGACATCCATTGGCATTTCATAGGGCAACTTCAAACCAATAAAATTAATAAAATTATAGGTCAGGTTGAATTAGTCCATTCCATCGATTCAATGGAAATGGCCCAAGCATTATCCAAAAGGTTGTTAGGAACAACCCAGGATATTTTGTTAGAGGTGAATACTTCAGGTGAAACGACAAAATCAGGGGTCAAACCTGAAGAGACCTTAAGTCTTATGAGGGGAATCATAGGGTTGCCAGGAATTCATTTAAGGGGTCTCATGACGGTTGGCCCTTTGACAGAAAATAAAACTAAACAGAATGAAGCGTTTAAAGTTTTGAAGGGTCTGTTCGAACAAGCCTCCGCAGAAATGGGTCCTGGGTTGGATACCCTTTCCATGGGAATGAGCGGGGATTTTGAAATGGCTATCGAAGAAGGCTCCACGCTGGTTAGGCTAGGTAGCGCATTGTTTGGAAAGAGATGATAAAAATCGGTTCTTTTCTTGTTCTGTGGGCTATTAGAATGTCTTTCATTGGGAAAGGTTTATGAAAAACAAACAAAAAACAGTTGTTTTGGGATTTGGGGCAATGGGAAGCGCCTTGGTCAAGGGGTGGGTCAGTAAGAGGTTATTGTCATCTTCCCAAATTACAGCAGTTGATATCGATCGGGAAAAACTGAATAAAATAGCTAAACCACTAAAAGTAAAAACTCAAACCGATCCCGGTAAGGCGCTGATCAATGCATCCCTCGTTCTCCTTGCGGTAAAGCCTCAACAAATGAAGCAACTCCTCGCTGAAAATGGGACGGCGTTTCCACCAAATGCTTTAGTTGTCTCCATTGCCGCTGGAGTTTCCACGCGACAGATTGAAATGGCTCTCCCGCAGGGATGTCCCGTCGTGCGAGTCATGCCCAATACTCCCGCTTTGCTAGGCGAGGGTATGGCTGCGGTGGCTGGAGGCAAACGAGCAAAAAAAGAGAATATTCAACATGTTCTGAACCTGTTTTCTGCCGTGGGAAAAGCTGTTGAGGTAAGGGAAGACCAAATGGACATGGTGACAGCGGTTTCGGGAAGTGGACCCGCATACTTTTTTCATATGGTTGAGGTTATGACCGAGGCAGGGATTAAAGGCGGTTTGAGCCCTGAGATTTCCCAATTATTAGTTTCGCAAACCGCGTTGGGCGCTGCCCGGATGATTTTAGAATCTCATAAAACCCCTACGGAATTGCGAATTCAGGTTACTTCGCCAGGCGGAACGACTCAGGTCGCTCTTGAGACAATGACCAAGAGAGGCTTTAGTAAAATAGTGGAAGAGGCTATTCAAGCGGCGGCTCGTCGTGGCGGGGAACTTCGAAGGATGAGTGAATCGTGAGCTTATTCGCTCTTATTTTGATTCTGCTGTGTTACGGTTATGCTTTTATTTTAATGTTGGAGTGGCTTTTGCATGCGCTCCCCGGAAGATATCTAAATGCCTCTCGGCGAATTTTCTTTTTCTTAGGTTTTCCTTTACTGCAAACAGGCTGGGGTTGGTTTTCGTTCCAATGGTTAGGCTTTGAAAGCCGCGGATTGGGGTTAGCTTTCACGCTTTGGATCATCGGGCGATTTGCTGTTCCTTGGTTTGTTTTGTGGGTTTTCGCCTGAAAGGAGGATGAATTGGATTTTGAAGGTGTTTTGCGACAAAAGGACGATAAATGTTTTTTGTCCATAAAAATAATACCAAGATCTTCTCTGAATAAATTGATAGGTATTGAAAACAGAGAATTGAAGATAAAAGTTAAGGCTCCGCCCGTGGAGGGCGCGGCCAACGAAATGATCTTGGAGTTTCTGTCGGAAATGTTGGGGCTGCCAACAAACAAATTATCGGTAGAGCGAGGGAAAACATCTCGGCACAAGGTAATACAAATCAGTGGTATGGGCCTCCAACAAATTTTAAAAACCTTCGAAAAATTGCTGAAAAAGGTTGAGGGAGAATAACAAATGGAACTTTTTGAACAAATTCAAGAATCGACAAAAACGATTAAGGAAAATATCAAAGCCTCCCCTAAAGTGGGAATTATTTTGGGAACAGGTTTAGGGGCGCTGGCCAAGGAGATCAAGAATCCAAAAGTCATAGAATATGAAAAAATCCCCCATTTCCCCTTATCCACAGTTGAGTCCCATGCTGGAGAATTGGTGTTTGGTCTTTTAGGAAATACGGAAGTGGTTGCAATGAGAGGAAGGTTCCATCGGTATGAAGGCTATAGCCTGCAACAGGTGACTTTTCCAGTGAGAGTCATGAAAGAATTAGGTGTGAAATTTCTGTTGGTTTCAAATGCATGCGGAGGCATGAACCGTAGGTATCGACCGGGAGACCTCATGATTATTGAGGATCACATCAATATGATGGGGGACAACCCTCTTTTGGGAAAAAATGATGATCGATTGGGCCCCCGTTGGCCGGACATGATTGAGCCTTATTCCATGGAACTGATCGCTTTAACTGAAAAAATTGCTTGGGAAAAGCGGATTCCAGTCCGAAAAGGGGTCTATGTAGCTGTTACAGGCCCCAATCTTGAGACTCGGGCGGAATACCGATGGCTTTCAACAATGGCAGATGTAGTAGGCATGTCGACTGTGCCAGAGGTAATCGTAGCCGTGCACGCGGGGTTGAAGGTTTTAGGCATATCTGTTGTAACGGATAAATGTGTGGCAGATACCTTAGAACCTGCTGATATTACTCAAATTATTAAACATGCCCAGGAAGCCGAACCTAAGTTGACTGTTTTAATGAAGGAAGTTGCTATTGCATTGGAAAACAAGTGAATAAGTTGAGGAAAAATTATGCCTGAGGCCCTTAAACCCATCCGATGGAAAAACGGTGTTTTGTATCTTTTGGAGCAAAGACTGCTGCCTTTTAAAGAAGTTTGGGTTAAGTGCAATACGGTTGAAAAAACCGCAAGGGCCATAGAGGAAATGACGGTTCGAGGCGCACCGGCCATTGGAATAACAGCCGCGTACGGTGTGGCCGTCGGGGCATGGCTTATTCGAACATCTTCCCCCGGAATGTTTGTAAATAAAGTTGGAAAAGATATAGTCCGGTTAAGGAAGACACGGCCTACCGCCGTCAATCTTTTTTGGGCTTTGGATCGAATGCAAAATTGTTTATCCGGAAACGCAAGAGAGCCTGTGTGGATTCAAAAAAATGCCCTGGAACAAGTTGCTCTGGCTATTCATAGCGAAGATCAAGCATTGTGTAATCATTTGGGCCGCATTGGCGCTTCGGCTTTGAAGGGCTGTAACCAAGTTTTGACCCATTGTAATACCGGGGCGCTGGCAACGGGCGGACAAGGAACGGCCTTGGCGGGTATTCTGCAAGCGGCAAAACGAAACAAAAGATTTCATGTTTGGGTCGATGAAACGAGACCCTATTTACAAGGCGCACGATTGACGGCTTTTGAGTTAGCCCATGCTAAAATTCCTTTCCATCTCATTACAGATAATATGTCCGCTTTTTTGATGAAAAAGAAAATGGTAGATGCGGTTATTGTCGGCGCGGATCGAATTGTTGAAAACGGGGATACGGCTAACAAAATTGGCACCTATGCCCTGGCGGTTTTAGCACAAGCTCACGGCATTCCTTTTTTCGTCTCCGCGCCTACGACTACCTTGGACTTAACAAAAAAAACGGGTGAAGAAATTGTCATCGAACAACGCAACCCTAGAGAGGTAACTCATCCTCAGGGTTATCCGATCGCTAAGGCGGAGTATCCAGTTTATAACCCGGCCTTTGATGTGACTCCTGGAAACCTTATCACGGGAATTATCCTTGAAACGGGAATTTGTCGACGGCCCTATATTTCATCTCTTCGATCAGCTTTTAACCGAGCGCAATTGAAAAAACGACCAATATGAATTTGGAGAACAAGAAGACGGCTCGATTTTTTCAAGACGAGCGGTATTGTATTTGTTGCGGTGAGCGAAACCCATGGGGTTTTAAAATGAGTTTTAGATTTGTGGATGAGCGAGTATTGTCCGAAGTGATTATCCCTAAAGAATTTCAGGGTTTTTCGAATGTTGTTCATGGGGGGGTGGGTGTTTTGTTGGACGAAATGATGGTTAATCTGCATTGGTTGAAAGGGATCAAGGTTGTGACGGCAGAGTATCAGGTACGCTTGAAGGCCCCTTGCCCAGTTCATCAGAAGATCCATCTTTCGGCTTGGAGTTTGGAAAAGCGAAGAAAGATATACATGACTGCTGCCGAGGCACATCTTGACGATGGAACGCAAGTAGCTGAAGCTCAAGCGAAATGCATGGTTTTTGATTAAACATTTTCAATTATTTTTCTTTTCTTAAAGAGATTCCTGTTAAACTATGGGCGAAAAAAAGGCCCTGGCCTATCGTCAATTCGACTTGGAGGATTTGTAATGCCTTGTGGTAAGAAACGGCACCGCGCCAAAATTAAAACTCACAAACGTAAGAAACATCGCCGCAAGATGCGGGCCTTGCTGCGTCGGCAAGGCAGACTGTAAACTTTTTCCTTGTGCAAAAATCCAAAAACGCATGGTTGCTTTCTGGGCTAAGATTTTGCTTTGTTGCTTTAGCCTTACTACTGGCGGCAAGCGGCGTTTGTGTTAGACCTTTGGAGGATGTTTTTTCTTTCTGGCTGGTGCTTGCTTGGGCGGGATCTTTTTCTAGTGTTTTTTTATTGATGCGGTTGAAATTACTGGGGGGATCCCAAGCCCATCCCTTGTTTTGGGTTTTGTCTACCACCCTTCTTTTGGAATTGTTGACCCAATCCACCGGCGGTAATCAATCGCCCCTTCTTTTTTCATTTTTTTTGATGATGGGTGTGGCGTCGTGGGAAGGGAAAAGCTTTTATGCCTTTGCGGTCGCATTTGTTTATTGTCTTTGCGACGCTTTAGCCCTACGACATTCCATTTCGTTTGATAGTTATTCCCTCTATCTCCGATGGATTGCCTTTTTTATCACGGCCTTTTTTCTGTCTAAAATTGTACAAATTCGAAGCGATAAAGAAAAACTAAATCAAAAACTTGTGGCGTTGAAGACCGAAGCGGATCAGTTGGCGCTTTCTTCCGAACCCGGAGCTTTTGAAATTTCTTCAAACCAAACCTTCGCCATGGAAAATCGCATGAGTGCGAGGGTGGGCACGGTTATGGAGTTAGAAAATTCCCTGGAGCGTCAACTTACTCTTTTTAGGTTAGAAAGTGGGGTCCAGACCGCGGCTTGTTTTCTGTTAACATCCATTGAGGAAAAGGATGTATTGCGGTTGAAGGCCTATTCCAGCGTTTCTGCTGATGTGGCATCGGATATTACCCTGTTTCCAGGCGAGACTTTGATTGGGTTAGCGGTTAAAGAAAAACGTAAAGTGCTATTAAATCAAATGCCTTTGGATAGCGCTAAGGCTCTGCCCTATTACCTTAAACATCAACCCGTCGGGTCCTTTTTATCCGTTCCGTTATTTATCAAATTTGACCTCGATCCATCCAAAACTTCGGGGGACGGGGAATTGCTAGGTGTGTTGGTTCTGGATCACACGGCACCCAATTTTTTTAATGAGGATCGTCTTCGTTCGATAGAACTTTTGAGTCGGTTATTGGCTGATATGGTTCAAAACTTACGGGTTCTTCATTTTTCTAAGACTAAAACGAGCAATCTTCATGCTCTTTATGAGGTTTCTCGTATTTTTTCAACTTCAGTTGATTTGGAACCTACTTTGGAAGCCACTGTGAAAATGGCGGCTGAAATCGTTCATTGCGATATGGTTTACATTGCACTTCGCGATGGCGAATCTGAAAAGTTTAACATTGCTAGTTATTTGGCGCCTAGCCGAGGTGGTTTAAAGCCGTTAGGTCTTGAGGAAGAATTAGCAACATGGATCTGTCGAAATAAAAAACCCATTCGTTATACCAGAGGTCAAAGAGAAAAATGGTTTCCTTCGTTTGAAAGACAAGAAGGAATTCTTGGATCAGTTCAATCTTTCCTAATTCTCCCACTCATGGTGGAAGGAAGATTATTAGGTGTATTAAGACTAAATAGCCATAAAACACGAGCTTATGGGGAATACGAACAAGATGTCCTGGAAACGCTTGCTAACCAAACTGCCCTGGCATTAGACAAAGTAAACAAAGTACAACAAATCAAAGAACTCGCTGTCCGCGATGGATTGACGAGTCTTTATAATCATCGGTATTTTCAGGAAAGACTTTCTGAAGAACTAGTGAAAGCCGAACGTTACAACAAAGACATCAGTTTGATTCTGACCGATGTCGATCACTTCAAAAAATTTAATGATACCTATGGACATCAGGAGGGGGATAAGGTTTTGCGGGGGGTCAGTCAAATTTTATTGGAAACGGTAAGGGCAAAAGTTGACACCGTTGCCCGTTATGGGGGAGAGGAGTTCGCGGTTATTCTTCCTGAAACGGATGGTAATGCCGCATATGATTTGGGAGAAAGAATACGCAAAAACATTGAAAGCCATCTCTTCGAATGCGATAGCAAAAAAATATACAGGGTGACCCTTTCCTTGGGAATATCCTGTTATCCTTTTGATGCCAGTGAAAAAAAATTGTTAATTCAATGCTCTGATTTGGCGTTGTACGAAGCAAAGAAAAATGGTCGCAACTGTGTAAAAAGGTTTAAGCCTGGTATTTCTAAAATGTCTTAATGAACCCTATATGTTGTAGTTGGGAGAAGCGTCCCACTAAAATAGGTGGTTTTAAGATGAAAAAAATAATATTTTTCTTTAAAACGCGCTTTTCGCTTGGTTGCCTATAAAGACGGCCTAAAGTGTTGATATCAGCAGGCTGAGTCGATAGTTATCAACCTTTGTTAAGGTTTGAAATGTTCTTATCCATCCGTGAAATCGCCAACAAAATTAGAGTCCATGAGCAAACCCTGCGGCATTGGGAGAAATTGGGCTTGTTGAAGGTTTCACGTTTAGGGACCAATAGAACAAGGGTTTATAGTGAAGAGGACCTAGACCTTTGTCGAAAAATTTCAGATTTTTCAGAACAAGGAATCAATTTGCGAGGGATAAAGGCACTATTGACATTAGAGAAAAACGAGGAAAGGCTCCGGGTAAAGTCTGTGGTTTCAATTCGACGTTCAAGGAAAAAGTTTAAATAATAATCGGTGCAAATTTTCGGGAAAGGAAAAACGTGGTAATTGAAGGCTTTTAAACTGATTCGTTCTTGACAGTGAAAAAACCTTTGTCATAATGACATTAATTTTTCGCCAATGATGAAATTTAGACTACTTTTTCTGTAAACGTTGCTGATAGGTTTCGGCTAAGTAACTAACCTTTTGACTTAGATCTTTTTGAAAAGGCGAGGCACAAGCGTGATTAATCCAGTCAGTTTTCCCGATCCGCTCATGATTCTTCAGAAAAGCCTTGATTCTCTTTCAACACAACACCAAGTCATCGCCAATAATCTTGCAAATATTGATACTCCGAACTTTAAACGCTCCGTAGTTTCCTTTCAGGATAAATTGCGCTTAGCTCTTGATCAGAACCAAGGTTCGCCTCTGTGGCGGACAAATCCGTTGCATTTTCCTCTTCCGCAATCAGGTTCCCTTAATGATTTTCAACCAGACGTAAAAAATATTTCGGATACCATCGGACGCAATGATGGAAATAATGTTGATCTGGAAATGGAATCGGGTCTTTTGGCGGAAAACAATCTTTTGTACAACAGTTTGACGGATGTCACCGGTCGATATATTGCTAACCTACGGCATGCTATCAGTGAAGGGAGGCAATAATCATGGGCGCTCTTTCTGGAGTGTTTGCCCCTTTTGCGATTAGTGCCTCCGCATTAACAGCAGAACGCCTGCGCATGGATGTTATTTCAAACAACATCGCAAATGCTAATACCACTCGTACTATTTCGGGAGGACCCTATATTCGTGAAAGGGTTGTTTTTTCGCCCCGGTTTGATCCTGCTCCCGGCTTTGCGCCTCTTTTGGCAACAATGACCAGTGAGGGTTTGCCAGTAGGTGTGCGGGTAACGGGAATACAAAAAGATCCTTCTCCCCCGAAAATGGTTTACGATCCTGGCCATCCCGATGCAAATGCTGAGGGTTATGTGGCTTATCCAAACGTTAATGTGGTTAATGAAATGGTAGATATGATTTCGGCTACAAGGGCCTATGAAGCTAATATTACGGCGTTCAATGCGACTAAATCGATGGCGCTTTCGGCTTTAAGTATTGGAAAATCTTAAGGTTTAAGCAGTGATAAGACCGAAAATCGTTTTTTTAAGGGAGCCTTTCAAATTTTATGGAAATCCAACCTATTCAAATGCCGATTTCTTTGACCCAGGGTTCGATTCAACCTATTGCAACTTTTACAATGGATATGGTTCAAAATTCAACAGAAGTTTCCCCATCCAATTTTAAAGATCTATTGAAAAAGGCCTTAAATGATTTAAATGCTAGTCAGGTAGGAGCTAATGAGTCCATAAAAAGTTTAGCGACCGGGGGAGAGGACAATCTTCACGATGTGATTATTTCTATGGAAAAAGCTAGCATGACGTTGCAGTACGCGATTCAAATCCGAAATAAAGTTTTAGAAGCTTATCAATCAGTTATTCAAATGCAGATATAGAGTTTAAGTTTGGTAGTTGAAAGGGTGCTTAATTGATTAAGGCCCATAAAAAACGAGGGAAAATTGAACAATTTCATTCAACAACTCGTTCAGCAATTTAGGGAAGTTTGGGGCCGTCTTAATTCCTGGCAAAAGGGTTTATTGATTGGGATTCCGACCCTTTTGTTTGCGGGATTATTACTGTTTATCCTGCTTTCTTCAAGAGCGCGGTACGAAGTCCTTTACTCTCATTTGGAAGAAAAGGATGCCGCTGAAGTTGCGGCTGAACTTAAGAAAGAAAATATTCCCTACAAAATTTCTTCAAAAGATAATTTTGTTATGGTTTTGGTGCCGACCGAAAAAGTATATGACACTCGTTTAAGTCTGGCTGGACAAGGCCTTCCACACGGAAGTGGTGTTGGATACGAGATTTTTGACCAGCCAAAATGGGGAACAACCGATTTCACCCAGAAAGTTAATTACAAAAGGGCATTGGAAGGGGAACTTCAGCGAACGATTGGCAATTTGCAACAGATTCAAACCGCTCGGGTAAGCATCGTCATCCCTGAGCCTGAACTATTTACAGAACAAGAAAAACCTACAACGGCTTCGGTTGTATTGGATATGAAGGCTGACGAAGTTCTTAAAAAGGAACAGGTTCGAGGAATTGTACACTTAGTTGCCGCTAGCGTGGAAGGTTTAAAGCCGGAAAATGTAGAGGTCATTGATAGCAAAGGAAATATCCTTTCTGGCTTTATTGAAGAAGAGGCCGAAGACAATAATCAAGAGAGCTTGAACGGAGGAAGTAATCTTACTCAACAGGCGAAATTAACTCTTCATGAAATGGAAATTCAACAAAATTTCGAGAAGGATGTTGAGCGTAAAGTTACAGCTATGCTGACGAAGGTTATGGGCGGAAATAATCGAATCGCTGTTTCGGTTTCCGCAGAATTGAATTTTGATAAAACAGAAGCTGATTCAGAAGTTTTTGAACCAGTAGTTGATGGGCAGGGAATAGCTCGATCCACGCAATCAAAGAAGGAACAATATGTGGGGGATGGAGGATTCCCGTCAAATGTGGTTGGCGGAGTTCCGGGGACTGACACAAACATTCCTGGTTATCAAGCGATCTCTGGTTCGAACGCCCAGTATTCTAAAGAAGAAAATACTACGAATTATGAAATTAATCGCACGGTTAAACATAACGTTATCGCACCAGGTTCTCCTAAGAGAATTTCAATCGGTGTTTTTGTGGACAATCTACAGCCCCAACAAGTTGTGGCCATAAAGTCTGCGGTCGTAGCTGCTGCAGGGTTGGATTTGAATCGCGGTGATCAAGTTGATGTAGAAAACATGCCGTTTGACAACTCCCAGGAAGTGGCCAGCTTGAAGGAGACGCAGATGGAAACACAGCAAAATTTTGTTATGACGCTTTTGAAAATTGGTCTGTTGGTTTTGATGGCTTTTGGCGTATTGCTTTTCCTTCGGTCGTTATTGAAACCGCGCAGGGAAAAGAAATACGTGGAAGCTATGGATGATATTGGCGATGAACCGGTGGTGGTGCCGCAGGTTGAAGATATTATCACGACGGATGTAACGGCAGAAGATTTGGCAAGGGCTGAATCGGCTCGTGAGGCTAAAAAACGCGAAGCTGTCCGAAAAGAAGTTTTTGAAATGGCGAATCGCAATCCCGAGAATGTCGCCCAAATTATTAAGAAATGGCTTTCTGAGGAGTAGGGTTCATGCCAGAGACCAAGAAAAAAATGATCTTATCAGGCGAGCAAAAAGCTGCAGCCCTTCTTATCTCGTTGGGGCCGGAATTAGCCGCCAAGATCTATCAACATTTAAAAGAAGAAACGGTTGAGCAGGTAACACTGCAAATCGCCAATCTGCGTAAAATCACCCCTGAAGAAAAAGATTCGGTAATGCAGGAGGTGCTAAATATTGCTGCTGCCCAGGAATATATTTCCCAGGGTGGCGTAGAATACGCCCACGAAATTCTCGAAAAGGCCTTGGGGGCAAACAAGGCCATGGAGATTATCAATCGTTTGCAAGGTTCGCTGCAAATGACCCCTTTTGATTACATCAAAAGAACTGATCCCCAGCAATTGCTGAACTTTATTCAATCGGAACATCCGCAAACAATAGCGTTGATATTGGCGCATCTGACTCCGGAACATTCCGCGACCATTTTGGGCGCATTGCCAGCGGACGTTCAGGTGGATGTTGCGACCCGTATTGCTGTTTTGGACCGTGCCGCTCCCGACGTGGTGATGGAAATTGAGCGTGTTTTGGAAAGGCGGATTTCATCCATCTTTACCCAGGAATTTACTGCGGCGGGTGGTGTTCGCGCACTGGCGGAGGTTCTAAACCGTGCGGACCGTTCTACGGAAAAGGCAATTATGGAAAAGTTGGAAGAATCTAACCCCGAGTTAGCTGAAGAAGTCAAACGTCTCATGTTTGTGTTCGATGACTTGATTAACCTCGACAATCGCACAATCCAACAGGTGCTGCGGGAAGTTGATGCTAAAGATTTGGCTTTGGCGTTAAAGGGTGCAAAAGAAGAAGTGAAAGAACATTTGCTGAAAAACATGTCTAGCCGTGCCAAAGCAATGATCCTCGAGGATATGGAGGTAATGGGACCTGTTCGGTTAAAGCATGCGGAAGAAGCCCAGCAAAAAATTGTCAACGTGGTCAGACAATTGGAGGAAATGGGCGAAATTGTGGTTGCTCGTGGCGGTGAAGAAGAAGTGATGATCTAAATTGTCTGAAAGAAATCGGAGTCAACTTTGAGTAGAGAAGTATTGACGCAGGGGGATTACGATTTGGTTCAGAGTGGATATTTACTTGATAATTCGCTTTGGCAAGCAGAAATTCATCGTCGGTTAGAAGTTGAGAGGAAAACCAGTCCAGTTCAATCTTGGCTTTTGGGTGCGGGGACGGTTCAACTTCAATCATTTGAGTTGGGAAGCTTTGAGGAAGTTCCGATTGCTTCGAATTCAAATGACTCGACTGTGGAACCAACTGAGGATGAAATTAAGGCTCGGATGCTGGAAATAGCTGAGGCCGAGGCGCGGAAGATCAAGGAAGCGGCTCGAAAAACAGGACTTGAAATTACTGAACAAGCTCATTGGGAAGCTCAAGAAATATTGTCAAAAGCAAAAGAGGAAGCGCGTCAAGAATCGTTGAAGATATGGGATGAAACTAAAAGCAAAGCCAGGCTTGAAGGTATAGCGGAAGGCAATCGAGAAGGATTACTGAAAGGTCAAGAAGAGGGGTCGAAATCGTTTGAAGCTTCAGTGCGAAAATGGGACGGAATGGCACAACAGTTATTAGTCGAACGGAATGAAGTTTTGTCTGACATGAAGCCGCTCTTGGCCGAATTGTTAGAGGAGGCTTTGAAGCGATGTCTTCAAAGTGAAGCAGTTGTAAATAAACAAATGGTGATTGGTTTTGCAGAAGAAGCGATTCAAAAAGCTCATGATCGTCTTCTTTTGAAATTACATGTGAATCCTTTGGATTTAACAGAGTTTGAGGCAAACCGGCAAAAACTACAATTGATAGTGGGATCTGCTCCTTTGGAATTGGTGGCGGATGCTAGAATCGAACGCGGTGGTTGCCTTCTTGAGACGGAGGCGGGCTCAATTGATGCCCGGATTAATTCAATCGTTGCCCAGGTTAAGAAATCCTTGGAATTGGTTTAGTTGATAATTGTGAAAGAGGGAGATTATTTTGAACCCGGTTTTGAACGATATATTACCGTCTCTTGAACAACTAAAGGATCGGCTTCAAAATTCGGATATCCTTCGAGTCAATGGTCGTGTGGAACAGATAGTTGGCCTTGTTATTGAGTCATCTGGTCCGATGGTAAGCGTTGGGGAAGCTTGTTGGATTACTCCGGTTGAGGGGCAAGGTCCACCAGTTTTGGCTGAGGCGGTGGGTTTTCGACAAAACAGGGTGCTTTTGATGCCGCTGGGAGAAATGAGGGGCTTGGGCCCGGGTAGTGAGGTGGTGCGAACGGGTGCCCCATTTCGCATTCCTGTAGGACTAGGACTTTTGGGACGAGTCGTTGATGCAATGGGTGAGCCGATAGATGGAAAAGGTCCATTAAGGGGACTGAATGATCTTTATCCGATTCATCGTGAGCCGCCACCAGCTATGGAACGGCGTAGGATTCAAGAGCCTGTATCGACTGGTGTGAGGGCTTTGGATGCGCTTTTGACCTTGGGGGAAGGACAAAGACTTGGAATCTTTTCAGGCTCAGGGGTTGGGAAAAGCACACTCTTGGGAATGATAGCAAGAGATACGAACGCCGATATAAATGTAATTGCTTTGGTTGGAGAGCGTGGGAGAGAGGTTAGAGATTTTCTGGAAAGAGATTTGGGGGATAAAGGTTTGACACGCAGTGTGGTGGTTGTGGCCACATCGGATCAACCCTCTTTGCTGAGGATTCAAGCGGCGCTGGTGGCAACGGCGGTGGCAGAATATTTCAGGGATCAGGGCAAAAGAGTTATGCTAATGATGGATTCAATTACCCGCTTTGCGATGGCCCAAAGAGAAGTCGGGTTGGCAATAGGCGAGCCCCCTACGACAAAGGGATATACACCTTCAGTATTTGCCTTGTTGCCCAAACTACTTGAACGTGCTGGCACGACGGCGCATCAAGGAAGTATTACCGGCCTCTATACCATACTTGTAGAGGCGGACGATATGAATGAACCCGTTGCGGATTCCTGTCGAGCGATTTTGGATGGACATGTGGTGCTTTCTCGAGAATTGGCTTCTCAGAATCACTATCCTGCCATCGATGTTCTAAACAGCGTTTCTCGTGTTATGGGAGATATAGTGTCTCCAAGTCATTTAGAGGCGGCCAGTAAAATTCGGTCTGTGCTTTCGACCTATAAAAGTGTTGAAGATTTAATTGCTATTGGAGCTTATGTGAAGGGGAGTAATTCCAAAGTCGATCAAGCTTTGGCAAGGTTGGAAGGGGTTCAGACTTTTTTGAAACAGGGTCGAAATGAAGACTCTCGTTGGGAAGAAACCTTGGATAAGTTAAAAGCATTTTTAAATTAGGAACCTATGGCACACCGATTTCGCTTTAGATTAGAACAGGTGTTGGACCTTCGAAAGCAGATTGAAGATTCAAAAGCTAGAGAATTGTCTATAGCTAAAGGCGAGTTAATAAAATTGGAGGAATTGATCCAGTCTCATGGCACAGAAGAAGAGTCATTTCTTTTGGCTTTTAGCAATATGGAAAAAACAGGGTCTTTTGATGTGGAACAGGGAATGGCATTCAGTGATTATAAGAATCACCTGATCTTTCGGGAAAAAACTCTTAAAAAACGAGAGATTGAGTGGCGGAATGAAGTGGAGCGTCGAAGAGTTATTGCTGTAAAGGCTTCTCGTGAACGGAAACTTTTGGATAATCTTAAAGAAAAACAGCAAAAGATGCATGAGTCGGCGGTGGCGACTGAAGAACAAAAATTCCTAGATGAAATTTCCTCGATATCTTTTGTCCGTCGGGAACGAGCATTAAAGCTCAGGCTGGCGGTGCCGCATGGGGTTTAAAACGACTTTATCTTGAGGAGGTGAAATTGTGGATATTGCAACTTGGTTAGGGTTGGGCTTGGGTATTTTGGGCGTTTTTGGTGGAGCTCTCCTTGATGGGACTCCTCTCGGAGCTCTTTTTCAATTTGCCGCCTTCGTCATCATATTTTTTGGCACATTAGGTGCCACGATGATGAGTTTTCCGTACGACACAATGAAAGAAATCATTCCGGTTCTAAAGAAAGCATTTCAACGTCAGGAATTAGATCCTTCTGCCATTGTTACGCAGTTGGTCGGGTTTGCCACTAAAGCTCGGCGTGAAGGTCTGCTTGGCTTGGAAGAAGAAGCGGAAGCAGTAGCCGATCCTTTTCTAAAAAAAGGCCTTCAGTTGGTTGTGGATGGTACTGATATTGAAATGATACGCAATATTATGGAAACCGACATCGCGTTCTTAGAGTCTAGACATAAAGTGGGTGAAAGCATTTTTGGAACCTTTGGCGGTTTTTGTCCTACTCTGGGAATTATCGGAACAGTTATTGGACTAGTACACGCCTTATCCGCATTCGGTTCTGGTGAAGCGGATCCCGTTGCTCTAGTAGCAGCTATTGCTACGGCGTTTATTGCAACATTGTATGGTATTGGATTTGCAAACCTCTTTTTTCTTCCAATATCATTTAAATTGAAGCAAAACAGTCAACAAGAAGTACTTCTTCGCGAGGTAATGCTTGAGGGTATTCTTGCCATATCTGCGGGAGATAACCCCCGCATCGTAGAAGAAAAACTTAAAGCTTTCTTGCCGCCTAAGTTGAAATTAAATATGGACGCCCAAAAGGCTGAGGGTGAAGGAAAGCCAGAAGAATGAAAAAAAAAATATATATCGAATATTTTATAAGTTTGTGCAGTTTAGTTAAGGGAGCATCAAATGCCTAAACGTCGTAAGGGTGGCCACGAGGCGGGATTGGAGATGGAATCCGGCGGGATGATGCGTTGGCTATTAACCTATGCCGACTTGATCACCTTGCTTTTGGCTACTTTTATTATTCTTTTCGCGACTGCAACACAGAGTAAGGCGATCGTTCAGGAAATAAAGGCTCAAATTCGCGCTGTCTTTGGACCGATAGTTGGAAATACATCGATTCTCCAGAGTTCTGCCGCCAATTCTGGTGAACACTACAAAGTATTACCGGGGGAACCGGAAGAAGGTGGCCCTGGGGGAATACAAAAACCAACCCGCGCAGAGGGGACTGGTGGTGAAATTAATGCCAAGGAACTTTCTAAAATCCTTCAAAAACAATTGGGCGCAAACAAAGTTCAAATTCGAAAGGAAGCCAGAGGATTGGTAGTTAGTTTGTTGACGGACAAAGTTCTCTTTGATTTGGGAGATATTCATATTAAAAAAGAAATGATCCCTGTGTTGGATCAAATTGGGGACTTTTTACAACGCAATCCCCAGAATAGGATAGCGGTTGAAGGGCATACGGATGATTTAACCATTCATTCTGCTAAGTTCCCGGGTAATTGGGAACTTTCAGCTCTTCGTGCAACGTCAGTAGTTAAGTTTTTTGTAACGCAGCGCGGATTGGATCCAAGCCGTTTTTCGGCGGCGGGTTATGCCGAATACCAACCCTTGGTGCCAAACATCAGCGAAGCGAACCGTCGAATGAATCGTCGGGTTGATATAGTTATTTTGAAGTTGAACTAAACTAGGAGGATCGAACATGGCAGATCAAGGAGAGAGAGGCTCTCGCGGGGTATTAACCATCATTCTGGCTATCACCGGAGCATCGCTTCTCTTGCTTATTTTGATGGGAGGCGGAATGTTCATGCTTTGGTCTTCTAAGACGGAATCAAAAGAAGCCAAAATAATTGAACAGAAACCCGAACCGGGCAAAATATTCAACTTGGGAAGTTTTATCGTCAATTTGGCTGATGAGGAAGCTTCGAGATATGTAAATGCTGAAGTCCAACTTGAATATAGCAAGGTCAATAAAGAATTGGATGTGGAAATTAAGGAGAGGGCGCCACAATTTCAAGATTTGGTGAACACCCTTTTAAACGATCGTAAGGCCGCAGAATTATCTACAGCGGAAGGTAAGGAACGCTTTAGAAGAGATCTTCAATTAAAGATCAATGAAACCCTTAAGTTTGGGACTGTCACCAACGTGTTCCTCACAAAATTCGCCATTCAGTAATTTAATGGCGCTGGGGAAAGAAGGATTCAAACATGGATGACCTTTTAAGCGACGGTGAGGTAAGCGCTCTTCTTTCGGAACTTGATGTCGACATGTCCGGAAGCAGTTCTCCGGCCGCTTCGGAGATGGCTTCCGTGTCCGCACCTGAAAGTGGCGTAACGGTCGATGAGCAAGGCCGTAAAATCAAAACGTACGATTTTAATCGCCCCAACCGTTTTTCCAAGGATCATATGAGAACCTTGGAAATGCTTCATGAGATATTTTCTAGAGGGTTCACGGCTTCTGTAGCAGCTTATTTACGAACTGTTGCGGAAATTAAGGTTGTTTCGGTGGTTCAACTCCCTTTTCGTGAATACACGATGTCCCTTCCGCGACCCGATTGTATTTTCGTTGTTAAAATGGAACCACTCGATGGATCGTTTTTGTTGGAAATTAATCCTGAGTTGGTTTTGCTTTTAATTGACAGAATTCTTGGTGGCCCTGGCAAGGCCCCTACTGCTGCGAGGGAGTTAACATTAATTGAACAATCGGTCATTGAAAAAATAATCAACCGAGGAATGGAAAATCTTCAAGAAGCCTGGCTCAAAGTGGGCCATTTTCAACCGAAATTAAGTGGTTATGAAACAACCGCGCAATTTGTCCAAATCGTTGCGCCCAGTGAAATTTCAGCGGTTATAGAGTTTGAAGTAAGGGTAAATGATGTGGCCGGAAAGATGTCCATGTGTATTCCTTACGTGGTTTTGGAACCGATCATTGGTGATTTGTCCGCTCAAAAGTGGTTTACAGTTGGAAAAAAGGAGTCCACTTCGGAGACTGTTGAGAGCCTGACGAAGGTTATGAAAGAAACGAAGGTGCCGTTTGTTGTTGAAGTGGGAGCAGCCCAAATTACGGTTCAAGATCTTTTACGGCTTAAAGCGGGGGACGTCGTTCGTTTAAACACAAGTCCGAACAATGAAATTGACGTTCATATCGAAAGCTTGGTTAAATTCAAAGGTCGGCCTGGAGTTTCGTCCAAGAAAAAGGCTATTCAAGTAACAAGAATAATTTCACGAGATGAAAAAAGTTAGGATCAAGGTGAAGTAATGTCAGATATTTCTGCTCTTGAAGCCTTGGCAAATGATATTGCCGGGAAATGGACCCAAACATTAACGTCTTTGTTGGGCCGTGATGTCGTTGTTAATGCGCCTGTCGTAAAACCTGAGGATGCGAATGCATTCTTATCAGGGTTAACAGGTTCATGGCTTGTCACGACACTTAAAGGTATGGGCGGTTTTCCGGGTTCAGCCTTATTATTAACCGGCGAAAAGAATTCGGCAATAATTGCAGACTTATTGATTGGGCAAGATGGTACTAGCGCCCCTGAGAGAGTTACTGAGTTGCATCTATCAGCGTTTGGAGAAGTCGTTCAACAATTAATTGATGCAATTAATGGTGGAATTCAACAATCAGTAGGTTCAAATGCAGGTTATACGGTTTTGTCAACAGAGTCAAAGACTGCGGGTGATTTAGCGATTCTGATTAAGCCATTGGGTTCCCCTCTTGTGTTTGTTTCTTTTGCATTAGCTGTTCCGGGCCTTATTGCCGGTGAGTTTTGGATTTGCTTACCCGATTCAGCAGTCGCAAGACTGTCTAATCCAACGGGAAAACCTTTGGCAACTCAGTTGCCGAAGGAGACCCCCGTTCAACCAAGAGGTGTTAGTAATAACGCCCAAATGAACGCAGGAGGTGCTTTAATGCAACAATTTGAACAGGATTTTTCAGGTTCGGCTCGTCAGGGCGGTAACATCGGCCTACTTTTAGACGTTCCTTTGAAACTAACCGTAGAACTAGGCAGGACAACGAAACTTGTCAAAGAAATCTTGGCACTTGCGCCTGGTTCGGTTGTGGAACTGGATAAATTGGCGGGAGAAGCTGTAGATATATTAGTGAATGAAAAGCCCATTGCAAAAGGTGAAGTCGTTGTAATTGACGAGAATTTCGGTGTTCGGATAACGGAAATATTGAATCCGGAGGAACGGCTTACAGCTGTCCAAGCCTGACACGGCTTTAGCAAAGTTTTTTATGCGCCACCACCCCATTAATGATAATGGTTTTTTTCGATATTTTATTTATCTAGCCTTTTTGGTATGGGCTAGCGGGTTTATTTTGCCAAATCGGTCGATGGGAATCGAACCTGATTCTCCACTTTTTGAAACCAATTCAATTACGACAACAGGTAATGGATCTCAAAATCTTCCTTTGCCTTTGTCGCAAGAATTGCCAAGCGCAACCCCCAGTCTTTTAGATACTTTAGGCCGTGTTCTCGCGGCATTAACTTTGATAATCGTTTTAATAGTCGCAACTGTATGGGGCCTCAAACTAATTTGGGAAAAGAGGGGTTTGACCCTGAAGGGAGAAGATGGAAAATCGCTTCGAATACTTTCCTCCATATTCATTGCTCCGAGAAAAACGATACATTTAGTTGAGGTGGGAAAAAGAATACTGGTGGTAGGGGTGGGAAATGAGGAGATTCACCCTTTAGATGTTATTGCTGATCCGGTTGAAGTAGAGGCACTCAAAAGAAATTCTACTCAGGGTTTCCCTGTTCTGTTGGAAAAAATACTTCATAAATCCGATGGGCCTGCCGTTGTCGCTGACACTGAAAAAATAGTCGCGGAAAGTAAAAAAACTTTGGACGGGTATATCGAACGCCTTAAAAAAGCATCGCCAAAAAAGAAAAAGGACTCCGGCGAAAGTGACGGATTGGATTTATGAAAAAGGCATTGCTGAGGGTTTATTTAAGTCTGATCTTTTTATTGCTTACGACGGAATTTATTGGAGCCGCGGATTTTCCGTTTCCGGCGCTTAAATTTGGCGTGGAACAGGCAAAAACCCCGCAAGATGTTGCTTTAAGTCTACAAATTATTTTAGTTTTAACTGTTCTTTCGCTTGCGCCCGCCATTTTGATTTTGATGACTTCGTTTACTAGAATCGTAATAGTGTTGGCGTTCTTGAGGCAGGCTTTGGGGACACAGCAAGTCCCCCCCAATCAAGTTCTTGTAGGATTGGCATTGTTTCTTACTTTTTTTACCATGCAGCCAACTTTCAATCTGATCGACAAAGAATCCCTTACGCCTTACTTAGCTGGAAAACTAAGCACATCGGAGGCGTTTAAAAAAGGGGAAGGCCCATTACGGCAATTTATGTTCAAACAAACTCGCGAAAAAGATTTGGCTTTATTTGTGGCGCTTTCAAAATCGAGTCGGCCCCGAACACCTGCGGACATATCCACCTGGGTTCTAATTCCTGCGTTTGTAATTAGCGAACTCAAAAAGGCTTTTGAGATGGGGTTCATTATTTTTATCCCATTTTTGGTTATCGATATGGTGGTTTCTTCTGTCTTAATGTCGATGGGAATGTTGATGCTCCCGCCCGTATTGATATCGTTGCCGTTTAAAATACTTCTTTTCATCATGGTCGATGGATGGAATTTAATTGTCCGATCCATTGCACTCAGCTTTTAAGGGAAGGAAATAACTTGAGTGTCGAGTTTATATCTGATCTTGCGACAAGAGCTCTGTGGGTTACTCTTCTTGTTTCCGCGCCCATTCTTGGACTTGGGTTAGCGGTTGGCGTCGCTGTTTCAATTTTTCAAGCAGTTACCCAAATTCAAGAAATGACTCTTACCTTTATTCCTAAGGTAATCGCAATATTTTTGGCAATTCTTATATTTGGGAAATGGATGATTTTGATTCTCCTGAATTTTACTTCCAATCTTTGGAGCAATTTACCTCAATACGTCAAGTGAGCAACCTTGCCAACAAATCCATTTGATTTTAATTCCAAAGATGTGGTTGCTTTCGTTCTGATCTTGGTAAGATTGGCGGGCCTTTTTATTACGGCACCCGTTTTTTCCAGCCGAAATATTCCTCCTCAATTGAAAGCCGCTTGGGTTTTGCTTATGACCCTTCTCGTTTTCCCTGTCGTTTCCTATCAACCCATTGCGATTCCAACCCCGGGGTTGGCTTTGGGTTTGGCGGTTGTTAAGGAGGCAGCAATAGGTATGTGTTTGGGGTTTGGGGCTTTGCTTTTATTTACTGGCATCCAAATGGCGGGCCAAATAATTGACATTCAGATGGGACTTGGAATGGTGAATATTATAGACCCCGTTACAAATGCTCAAATTTCAGTAATGGGACAGTTTTACTTTATGATTGCCACCTTAGTATTTTTGGCAGTGGATGGCCACCATATTCTTATCAGAGCTGTGGTTGATAGTTTCTCTGTAATCCCTTTAGGGGAGGCTCATTTCACGGCAGCGCTGGGAACAGAAATGATGCATTTATTTTCTAGGGTGTTTTTTATTGCTTTT
This sequence comes from candidate division FCPU426 bacterium, assembly GCA_963738405.1. Classification (GTDB taxonomy): domain Bacteria; phylum Oederibacteriota; class Muellerivitia; order Muellerivitales; family Muellerivitaceae; genus CAVTWJ01. The sequence goes on from CAVTWJ010000001.1 coordinate 175,174, forward strand.
CGTGTTGGGGCTCCCGTTATAGGCGCATTGTTTATTACAAACCTTGCTTTGGGAGTGGTGGCGAGAACTGTGCCTCAAATGAATGTTTTTATTGTTGGAATGCCTTTAAATATGGGAGTGGGTCTTTTAATCGTTGCTGTTTCAATGAGTTTCTTTGTTTATATATTGCAAGATATGTTTCAGGGGAAACATGGACTGGGGTGGGATTTAGCTATTTTGATTAAATCTTTAAAATAAATACAAAAGGAATCTAGGCATTGCCTGACCCATCAAAAACAGAAAAACCTACCCCACATCGAATAAAAGAGGCTAGGGAAAGGGGCCAGGTCGCTCGTTCGGTCGAAATAAATTCTGTAGTTGTTTTATTGGCTGGGTTATTGACTCTGCGATATGCCGGACCTTACATGGTGGATTCCCTCCGAGACGTAACGGTTTTTTTCTACCAAAACATGAATACGACCCTTGGGACAGAAAATATTTACACGTATGGAATTTTTTTGATGGGGAAAACTTTTCTTATTTTAGCCCCGGTTTTGGGAGTCATTTTGATGGTGGGCCTTTTGGCTAACTATCTTCAAGTAGGTGTTCTTTTTTCTTTAAAGCCAATGACCCCTAAATTCAACAACATAAATCCAATAAATGGTTTTCAGCGATTGTTTTCGCGCAGATCCTTGGTGGAATTTATTAAATCAATATTAAAGCTTTTGATTATAGGTTGGATAGCGTTTGGTGGGGTCAAGGCGGCATTGCCGCAATTGGTACCAGCGATGGATATGGAGGGAACAGAAGCTTTGGGGTTGATTGGAACCTTGGCTATAAACATTATCAATCGAATCATTTTGGTCCTGGTAGTCTTGGCTATTTTAGATTACCTCTATCAAAAATGGGATTACGAGGATAATTTACGCATGTCAAAACAAGAAATAAGGGACGAGTTTAGGCAAGCAGAAGGCGACCCGATGATTAAGGCGAGAATCCGCCAAATTCAGAGGGAAATGACAAGAAGGCGCATGTTTGATGCGATCCCTCGAGCGGATGTGGTGATTACCAATCCCACTCACGTGGCAGTAGCTTTGGAATATAAAGAAGGAATGCAGGCACCCGTCGTTTTAGCAAAAGGCGAAAGAGTTGTTGCAGAGAGAATCAGGGATATGGCTGTTAAAAACAGGGTACCCATTGTTCAAAATCCACCTCTTGCTCGAGCTCTTTTGAAGTCCTGCCCGGTTGGAGCTCCTATATCACCTGATTTATTTGAAGCGGTTGCGGAGGTATTGGCCTTTGTTTACCGATTGAACAAACAGCACAGATAAAACCGGCAATTGGGGAAAAAGGAAGCATGACCGCAAAGCTTTTTGCGGTTAAAATATCGGTTCCTGATCACATGTGAAGTAGAGGAAAAAATGGCTGAAACAACTACAATCACCAATATCCAAAAGAATAGCGATTTATTTATCGCCTTCGCCCTGGTTATGGTGATCTTAATGTTGTTTATTCCGCTCCCGCCTATTGTTTTGGATCTTTTGATCTCTGTCAATATCACCATGGCTTTGGTAGTTGTACTCATAACCATGTATACCCTAGAACCGCTCCAGTTTTCGATATTTCCAACCTTACTTCTCATTACTACATTGTTTAGGTTGGCCCTTAATGTTTCGGCAACTCGCTTGATACTGTTGCATGGAAGCGAAAGCACCAGTGCGGCTGGAAAGGTTATTGAGGCAATTGGCGCCATTGTCGTTGGTGGGAACACTTGGGTTGGGCTGGTAGTTTTCTTGATTTTAGTCATTATCCAGTTTGTTGTTATTACCAACGGTGCTCAGAGGGTGGCAGAAGTGGCGGCTCGATTTACCTTGGATGCGATGCCTGGAAAACAAATGGCCATAGATGCGGATTTAAACTCCGGTTTAATTACCGATGACCAAGCTCGAAAGCGTCGAAAAGAAGTTGAAAGGGAGGCGGATTTTTACGGTGCGATGGATGGAGCGAGTAAATTTGTACGCGGCGATGCGATAGCTGCGATTATCATCGTTATCATTAATATTCTTGGCGGATTTGCCGTTGGAGTTTTGACGGGGGGGTTGGGAATTTTGGAAGTTTTTCAACGATATACCCTACTAACCGTTGGAGATGGTTTGGCCACACAAATTCCAGCTCTAATGTTATCGACAGCCACTGGTATTGTAGTTACGCGTGCCGCATCAGACAGTAATCTTGGAACAGATTTAGTCAAACAAATTATAGCTCAACCTCGCGCTCTTTGGATTGCATCGGGTGTCATTGCGATGATTGGAATCTACATGTTCAATATTCCATTGCTTTTTATTTCTTTTGTGACGGGGGGGGTGGCCTATTTCATTCAGCGTGGAATAACAATGGAAGACTTGGAGACGGAGAAAGCCAAGAGTCAGGCCCCTGAAAAGAAAAAAGAACCAGAAAATGTAACTTCACTTCTATCGGTTGATCCTTTAGAGGTAGAAATCGGATACAGCTTGATTCCGCTGGTGGATGAAGCCCAAGGTGGGGATTTATTGGAAAGAATTACGGGTATTCGGAGACAAATGGCGGGAGATTTAGGATTGGTTATTCCACCCATTCGGATACGCGATAATATGCAACTTCAACCCTCAGAATATATGATCAAATTAAAGGGTGTGGAAGTGGCCCGATGGAAGATCATGCCTGGACATTTATTAGCCATGTCCACCGGTCCTGATATGGTGAAGATCCCCGGCATACCTACTAAAGAACCTACCTTTAATTTGGCAGCATTTTGGATTACCGATGAAGAGAAAGCCCAAGCCGAACAAGCTGGGTACTCGGTTGTGGACGCTTCCACAGTGATTGCAACTCATCTTACTGAAGTGATAAGAAATCAGGCTCACGAATTCTTGACGCGCCAGAGTGTTTCGAAGCTTTTGGATCAAGTCAAAAAGGAATCTCCGGCAGTCGTGGATGAGATGATACCCAGTCAATTGTCTATAGGGGACATGCAAAAAATACTCCAAAACCTGTTAAAAGAGCATCTCCCAATTCGAGATATGGAAAGTATTCTTGAGGCGGTTGCCGATCATGTGAAGGAAACAAAAGATACTCAAATATTAACTGAATACGCCAGACGATCATTGGCAAGATCTATTACGAAGCAGCATATTTCTGCGGAAGGGAAGGTTTATGCTTTGACATTAGAACCGAAGTTTGAAAAAACCATTATGGATTCCGTTCAGGCTGCTGAATCTGGAGCTTCGGCGGCTCTTGATCCCCGTATTCTTCAAACGATGTTTAGGAGTCTTTCAACTGGAATAGAAAAAATGGCCCAACAAAATCGACAACCTTTAGTTCTTTGTTCGGCAAATGTTCGCCCTTATTTTAAAAGAATGATTGAAAGGTTTATTCCACATTTAACCGTACTGTCCTTTAACGAATTACTTCCGCGTACCGAAATCCAATCGGTAGGACTTATCGAGGCAAATGGATGAGAATCAAACGGTATGAAGCTCCCACGATTCAAGAGGCTCTTATGAAAGTTAAGAAAGATTTGGGCCCTGAAGCGGTAATTCTTTACACGAAAACGTTCCGTAAGGGAGGGGTTTTGGGACTGTTTGGGAAACCGGTGGCGGAGATTACTGCGGGAGTAGAGCTGAATCTTATGGACGATATGGCTCGCCGCAAAGGATCTTCCTCGAATATTCCACCAATTTTGGAGCGGAGCGAGGTTACTTTACCACAGAATATTTTATCGCCCGCTGGACGTACGGTTGGAACGCTTGATCCTGCAAGAACAAAGGTTAAGGCTCTCCAAAGAGAATTAAACGAAATGAAAACTTCAAGCGTCGCAAGTTTAATCAAGGAAATGCAACGCCCCGAAAATGGTGCGATTTTGTCTGAAGGATTTAATAAATTAAAAAAGAAACTCGCCAAACAGGAAGTCGAAGAATTTTTGGTACAAAAAATTATTAAAGGGATGATTAATGAAAAAATAGATCCTGATCGTCCTGATGAGGTTCAATTGTGGATCAACAAACAAGTTGCGGCCTCTCTGAAAACGGCTCCTCCTATTTCCTTGGGTGGTTTTCAAAAAGTTATCGCTTTTGTTGGGCCAACCGGAGTTGGGAAAACTACCACCCTTGCAAAATTGGCAGCACGATTTAGTTTGATGGAAGGTAAAAAGGTTGCGATGGTTACGGCAGATACATACAGAATTGCCGCAACGGAACAATTAAGGACTTATGGGCGAATCATGGGAATCCCAGTAGAGGTGGCAAATGGTTCGGACGAGATTATTTCTGTGCTTAATCGGCACAAGGGGGCAGATTTGATTTTGGTGGATACCGCAGGCCGTAGCCCTTCGAACGAAGAGCAATTGGAAGAGTTGAAAGAGTTTATCGCAAAAAGTCACGCAGATGAAATTCATTTAGTCTTGTCTGCCACAACGAAATACTTAGATATGATTCGTATTATTGAACGATTTGGTATGGCTGCACCCATAAACAGGATGATATTTACTAAGTTGGATGAAACGCGTTTCTACGGTGCGTTTTTAAATCTGATGAATAATTTCCAAATTCCACTGGCATATTATTCTACGGGTCAAAATGTTCCAGATGACTTGGAAGTGGCTGATGTCCCGTTGCTTGCGGAAAGAATCACAAAGGCTCTTTTAGGTTGAGGAAAGGCTTTTAATGCAGGATCAAGCGGAAAAGCTACGGCAATTAGTTGGAAAAATTAATTCTCAGGAACTAACTGATTCTGTTTCTGATGTTAAGAAAGCGTGTCGAGTTGTTGCCGTTACAAGCGGAAAAGGTGGTGTCGGTAAAACTAATATTTCCGTAAACTTTGGACTGGCTTTGGCAAAAAAAGGGCGAAAAGTGTTGCTAATGGATGCTGATATGGGATTGGCAAATGTGGATGTCATGATGGGAATCATTCCCGCCAATACACTTATGAATGTTTTGAATGGCGATAAACGGCTTTCGGAAATCATAATTGAAGGGCCGCTCGGATTGAGATTGGTCGCATCAGGATCTGGTGGTGTACAAGAACTGGCAGAGTTGAACGAGGTGCAAAGAAATCGATTTCTACAGGATTTGTTTGATCTTCAAAATCAAGAAGAAGTCATACTGATTGATACTGGCGCGGGTTTGCATCGTAATGTTTTGGCATTTGTTTTAGCGTCGGAAGAAGTGATTGTAGTTACAACCCCTGAGCCCACCGCTTTAATGGACGCTTATGGAATGATCAAAACAATATTTCGCGAAAAAAAAGATCCAATTATCTCAATTGTTGTGAACATGGCCTCTACTCCAGCCGAGGGGGATGAGGCTGGGCGGAAATTAGTAATTCTTTCTAAAAGGTTTTTGTCGTTAGAAATTAATTATTTAGGTTCTATTCCACGGGATATGGGAATGGTAAGAGCAGTCAAAGAACAACATCCTATTCTTTTATCTTCTCCAATGAGTCCGGCCGCCCTTAGTTTAAGCCGAATCGCCGAGGCTTATTTTTCTGGAAAAGTTCAATCAAACGCGGGAAATCTTAGTCAGTTTTTTAAAAAGGTTACTTTGCTTTTTGGGAGACGCGTGCAGGACTGACCGTAAAAAAATACGAAGTTGGAGTTTTTAAAATTTTAAATTGTTATTTTTTAAGAACTTTAAGACTTTTTTTGCCTGTTTAAATGCTTTGATTTGTGAAAAGAGAAGATTTTAATAAAACGACTTATTAGGAGAAGCCGATGGTAGATAACGCAAAGGGGAAAAAATATTATGAATTAACCCGAGAAAAGCCATACGGTCTTTTTCACATGATTCTTGTGGGAGGCACCGCATGCTCTGTATTGGCATTTTTAATTGTATCTCTTGTTGGTGCTTACGAAGGCATGCCGATGGATTCTATTATATTGGCTTTTTTGACAGCTGTTTTACTCGGATTCTTATTTGGAGGTTCCATAACATGGTTGGCTGTTCACTATCTGGGCCCCGTGATTGATAAAAATGAACCAAATAATGGAACAAATTCCGCTCAAGTATCTGTTAGTGAGGTTGAATCTTCAGAAGTCTCGCCTGAAATAACGGAACCTGTAGAGGAAAAGGGACAAACGATTGATTTTGTTTTTCCGGAGATTTCTCCCGACCAACAAGGTTAACGTGATTTCCGATGACTAAAGAAGATGATTTAAGGAGGCGTTGGGAAAAATTTCTGAAAAATAAAAAGGACATAGTCAATAGAGATTTTTTAGCCCTACACTATCTTTTTCTTGTTGATGCTGAAAATAGACGACTTCTTGCCCGTTTGCCCGCTAGGATTTATTGGGAGAAGAAAGACGATTTAGCGTCTGCGGGGGCAATTGGACTTTTGAAAGCTTTAGATCTTTTTGTTCCTCCCGTGGACAAACAAGCTTCGCCGGGAAGGGCCTTTGAGGCATATGCAAGGTATAGAATTCGCGGTCAAATGGTGGATGAATTACGGGGAATGGATTTTGCGCGGCGAAATCTACGAAAACAAGCTCGAATGATTCAGGAGGCTGAACGTAAAATTGAATCAAAGCTTCAAAGGATTCCTAGAGCGGAGGAGACGGCAAAAGCTTTGGGGGTGAGTTTAGAAGAATTTTATGATTGGGTAGCTGAAATAAATATGTTGAATCTTTTATCCCTAGATGCGGAGAGGATCAAACCGGGGGATGGAAGTACCTGGGCAGAATCCTTAGTTGATGACAAGGCGGAGAATCCGCTTGATAAAGTCGAGATTAAGGAGAAAATTGAACAGATCAAAGAAGCCTTAAAAGATTTGGGTGATTCCGAGCGAAATGTTCTACAGCTTTATTATATGGAAACATTAACTTTTAAGGAAATAGGGAGAGTTCTCCACATCAGCGAATCTAGGGTTTGTCAAATACATCACATGGCGATTTTTCGTTTGCAAGAATTTGTCGAAGGAGGGACATATGGTCGGCTCAAAGGATCAGAACGGCTACACGACTATCACTACCGAAAATGATGGAGTTTATTTGACTGTTTTCCCTCCCTCGGGAAAAGGCATAAAAGTCACGCTAGAAGATGTGAAAAAGGAGCTTTTTAAATATAAAGCTAATCCTGATAATCCGGTCATTTTGACACAGATCGTTGCACAGTCTACCGGGACTCCCCAAAAAATAATAAGTAAAAAGGCACCTTCCACACCGGGTCAGGATCAGGTTTTTGTAGAAATAAGTGACGATGAAATGTCGGCCAAATTGACAATCGTCCCACCACAATCAGATACGGGACATTTCTCAACCATTGACGATGTTCGAGAATCTCTCAAGAGAAGAACTGTAGTTTATGGTATCGACGAAAATCGAATGGCTGAAATTTCGGAAAAATTATCCCAAATGGCTTTGTCTAAAAACATATCCGAACCGATTGAAATGGAAGTGGCCTTTGGAACGGCTGTAACAAATGGAGAAGACGCACGGGTTGAATATCTATATAAAGCGAAGACGGAAGAGACGGATCAACCCATTGCGGTTCCGGAAGAGACTGAAGATGGAAGAGTGGATTATCGGGCGGTCCATAAGATCGACAACATTCTTAAGGGTACTTTACTAGCTAGAAAAATCCCTCCTTCAAAAGGTGTTCCTGGGATGACCGTTACTGGCAAAGCTATCGAGGCCAAAGACGGTCAAGATATCGAAGTGTTGGCGGGAAAGGGAGTGGTGGTTTCTCCCAATAATAAAGATGAGTGGATTGCAGATAGTGACGGTCAGGTTATTATAAAAGACAACAAGATATCGATCATGGCATTATATGAAATTCCTGGAGATGTGAATTTATCAACCGGAAATCTTGATTTTATTGGAACAATCATTGTTCGTGGGGATGTTAAGGATGGGTTTAAGGTTTTTGCAGGTGAAGACCTGATAGTGAACGGCGTGGTTGAAGGAGCCGAATTGAAATGCGGGGGAAAGTTGACCATCGCTGGTGGAGTAAGTGGAAACGATAAAGCGAAAATTGTTTGCCAAAGTGATGGGAATATAAAATATATCCGCAACGCAATTGTGGAAATTGGCGGAAATTTGTCCACGTCACAAGCGATCATGCACAGTAAGGTTACCGTTGGTGGGAAGGTGACTGTGGCGGGCAAAAAGGGTGTAATTGTCGGGGGGCAAGTTATTGCGGGCCTTGAGGTAAACGCCGCATCCATGGGATCGAATTTTGCGACTCCGACCGAGATCATAGTTGGTGAAGCTATCGGACTCCGGGACGAGATCCAAAAGACAGATACCGAACTAAAGGCTTCCGTTGAAAATCTTGATAAAACTAAAAAGGGGATTCAGTTTCTTAAGGAACTCCAAATAAAAATGGGGGGTAATCTCCCGCCTGATAAAAAAGAATTGTTGACCAAGCTCACTCGAGCTCAATTTAAACTTATGGCTGATACAAAGACTCTCGTTGAGAAAAAACAAGAACTTGAGAAAATCGACCAGGAAGGCGCTGTTGAAAGACATCGGATGGCAAAGGTGACTTGTATGGGAATCATTCATACTGGTGTTAAGATAACAATTAATAAGGCTTCCAGGCAGGTTTCTGAAGAATTGAAGTACTGCACGCTAACCGAGTCGGATGGCGAAGTGAAGGTAGGCCCTTTCAGGGGTAATTAATAGTCAATTTGAGAATTACTTAATGGTGAACTGTGAACGTTTTAAATGTACTTCAAATTCTTTTTGATGCGGTTTTCCTTTTTGGAATTTTATTTTTATTTAACTTTTCAATCAGTCAAACTCGAAAAAGGAATGACGATTTGGATTTGTTAAAAACGGCTCACAATCAAGAAACTAAAGAGCAATTACAAGAATTACTCCTTACCTTAAAACAGCTTGGAAATGAAGTGTCTGAAAACGTTCAGAAGGAAGTCCGCATAGCAGAAGAAAAAACTGATGAGATGCAGCGATTGATGCGGAAAGTACAACGTGAAATAGAAAGAACATCCCAATCGAGCCATATCCTTAAGGCTGAGAAAAACAGATTAGGCGAAAGAACTTATGCCGAAGTCCCGAAATTAAACAAAAGCTCAACGTTTAAAAATAAAAGTCTGAAAAATAAAAAAGAAAACCTCGGCTCTCCGGGAGGGGAGCCCTCGAAAATTAATAAAACCAGTATGCTTGGCCTTTCATCCAAAATAGTTCAGGAAGTTTATCGTTTAGCGGATGCAGAGAATGATTCGAAAATGATATGTGAGAAAACTCAGTTGAGTCTTGCTGAGATTCAACTGATTTTGAATTTAAGAGGGAATCGATTCACTACGCCGAATTAAACGGTTGATTTCTGGGATTTGAAAAATGGATAAAATTATTCCCTCAAATCCTAAATTAGTGCCTCCTGTTTCGGGTTTAATGAACAATAGGTCTAAAGGGTTTGACGAGGGAGAAACGGCCTTAATTGAGAAAGTGTTATCAAAAGGAGTTTATTTGGCAACGTTTCAAGGCGGAAACAGTGTCAAGGTGAAGGGGCCTGTAGGGTTAGACGTTGGGGTTCCTGTAAGGGTTTTTTGTTCGAATAAAGTGAATTCAGACTATGTGATTGGAAATGCTTTAGAAAATGCCTGGTTGTTAGAAAACGAAGCCGTATTAGCTCTAACAGCAGTTTTGCCTTTGGGGTTTGGAGGCAAAGGGGCGAAAGCAAAATTAGAAGTTTATACCCCTAAAGAAAAAAGGGGGATAAACAAAAATAAACTAATTTACTTTATTATTACACTCTCCACGGAAGGTTTTGGGGATTTACAATGGATCATACATTTATGGAGAAGAATTGCGGAGGTCCAACTTTACGGAGGGGTGGTTAAAAAAGAAGGTGAAATCCAGAAAATTATTGAAGATGTTGAGAAGTGTATTTTGAGAGCAGGTTTTACTTTGTCGGGTCCTATCATCAGAATTAAAGAACCTTTTCAGATTCCGCAAGGTTTGCGGCTTGATTGGAGGGGTTAATTTTGAGCCCGGCATCTAGGAAACGAAATACTCGCAAAGCCGCTGTGGCTCTGAAATATGACCGCGAATCAATGCCCGCCCCGAGGGTTGTGGCCAAAGGAAGAGGGCTCGTTGCTGACCGCTTAATCGATTTGGCAAGGAAAAATGGTATTCCGATTGTTGAAGACAAATTGTTAGTTGATGTGTTGGATTCTTTAAACGTAAATCAGGATATTCCTGGGGAACTTTATCAGGTTATTGCTGAGATTTTGGTGGCTGTTTACCGCGCTGAATCCGCCAAAAAAGACAAGCCGAAAGTATGAATATAATGCTTTTAAGAGAATGTTGCTTTCGGGTAAATTATTTTGGTTTGAGTTTTATTCGCGCCTGTTAAATTAGTGGTGGCGGGAAGGGCAAAGAAAGTGGAGCCAATGACAAAGGAAAATACCAAGTGGCGTAGCAAGTTTCTTACGTCTTATTTACTTAGGGTTGGTTTCGCTTTCGCGCTTTACATTTTATTTATCAGCGTGGTTTCTGCGCAAAACAACGAATTGATTTTTGCCCGCCCTGATAGTTTAGGGGTTGGCCCTCGAGCCATGGGGATGGGAGGCGCTTTTGCGGCTATCGCTGATGATGCCTCCGCTGCTTATTGGAATGTTGCGGGATTATCCCAGCTATCTTCATATGAGCTCTCTCTCTCGAGCGCTCCGGTTTATTTTACTGAAAATTTAAATGGGAATCTGGCTTTTGGGTTTCCTTATTACGCTTCAATACAGTTCATTTTGCCCATTGCAAAAGAAAATACTCTAGGCATTTCTCTTTTTCGTCCCTTTCATCCTCAAATAGATTTTTTTGCGGGAAATACGACTTTAAGCTCTATTCAAAGGGGCGAGGCGAGTTATCTTTTAAATCCGAGTTTTCAGGAAAGTGAAATAGTTTTGTCTTATGCGGCCCGATTTTCTGCGATTCAGAACTTTTCTGTTGGAATCAATGTTAAGCGCGTGACTAACGACCAGTATTACATCCGTTATTTTGGAGGGGACGCTCCAACATCAATTGCTTTGGCCGATCCGACGCAGGTAGTTGGTTATGGTGTTGATATTGGGTTGCTTTTTAGAATCCCTGTATCAAAATACACGGAAGAATTCCGTTTGGGGGTTGCGTTAAATAACCTTGTGGGTCGGGTTCAATACACGAACGGCCTACAGTTTTCTGATGGAGCGGCACATGTTTCGTTTAGCGTTGGCCCCGGGTATGAAACTTCTCTTCCTCCGGAAATCATTCTTGGCGTAGCCTATAAAAATAATTATCTCTTCAAAATCCGTAATATAACTGATTTGGATTTTGATCAGATTTCCGATCCTCGGTTCGATGATTCTTCGCTTGCTTTGGCAAACAAATTCTTGCGTTTTGGGACGGAATTTTGGTTTTTCAAAGATGTTTTGGGCTTGCGGGCCGGTTATTCTACTCCTTTTATTAGTCCAGGTACGATCTCATTGGGCCTGAGCGTTCGCGTTCTTAATGGGGATTTTCAATCTGATTTAGCTTATTTAATGCCAGTTGGCCCCGAGGCCGATATTCAAGCCGGGTCATCACTCCAAACGATCGATCAAGGTGGAATAAATTATGAGCCGTTCCATATAGCCTTAGCATATAGGTTTGGGGGAGGTGAAGAATTACCGCCGCCCAAGGTTGACGCTTATGTTCAACCGCCTTCATTTACTCCGTCGCAAGGGGAATCAACAACTTTCTATTTAGATACCACGGAAGATGTTCCGGTCCAACGCTGGAGTGTATTGATTTATGATCAAAATAATCATCTGGTGAGAAGGTTGCAAGGACAGGGAACCCCTCCAACGAAAATAGTCTGGGGTGGCGAAGATGATTTATATCGCCCTTTGCCTGGGGGCGTTTATTCTTGGGCTTTTCAAGTGGAAGACCAACTTGACCACATTGGGTCAACGCCCGTTATGACAGTTGAATTAATTACCCCTCCGGCGCCTTTGGCGAAGGATGCATCAAAACTAATGGCCATTCGACAGCAAGAAGCGGCCCTTTTGACTCAGGAAAGGGCAAATCTCACTTCTTTGGCGCAGCAAACATTAAAGGCGCTTTTGGGCGAGAGTAATTCAAACACTTCATTGGCGGCATCCATGCCCACGCCGGTAGATAGTGCGGGTAATACCCAGTACCCGGAAACAGGGGGCGTCCCATCAATCGGATTCCCAACTCTCACTCCTGATCAGCCCTTAAACGCACATTTTGACAAGAATCCAAATGGAGATGAGATTATTGCAGTAAGTTATAAATCGCAACAAAGTTATGTCCCCTATTTATACCAAGAAGCGGCGGACGTTATTAAAACAACCGTCAATTCAGTAGGAACGGGTTTAAAAGAGATTTCGACTCGTGTATATTATGGAAAAAATGAATTGGATCTGGTGACGGCTACCCAAGCTGCCGCCAATTATGCTTCTGGTAAGATTAGTCAATTGCAACTTATGCAATTGTCAGACATCCATATCAATGGTGTGAAGGTGGGGCCGAATGGTTATTAGGTTTGCAACCTTATCGATTCTTATTGGGATATCCATTTTAGGGCGACCTGTCCAAGCGGCGTTTGATAAGGGGGGGGTGACAGGAGATGGGGCTCGACCGCTAGGTATGGGTGGTGCTTTTGCTAGTGTTGCGGATTCTTCCGATGCGGTTTTTTACAACCCTGCTGGTTTAGTCCAAGTATTGCGGCCAGAGATTACCGGAATGGGAGCTGTTCTTTTGAACGGTAAGGAAGATCTTTTTGATCTGACTTATGTTCAACCTTTTGCGGATCAAATGGCTTGGGCCTTATCCACTCAACAGCTTTTGTTTTCGGATGGCACAGAAAATGATCGAATTTATATTGGATCTTTTGCGGCTCCTCTTGCAGTAGATAAATCGATTTCATTTGGTATCAGCGCCAAACTTTATGGGGTGGATTCGCCCACGCAACCGGGGTTTCAAGCCAGTGGATTTGGTTTGGATATGGGTTTTCTATATCATCTTCCCATTTATGACCCCCGATACGGAAAACAAATTAACATAGGGCTTTGCGCTCAAGATTTGGACACCTCCATCCAATGGCAAGCTGGAAACACTGATCCGGTGGCCTTGGCTGTTAAGGGGGGAGTCAGCTATGAATTTACAGATGATTTGGTTACGGCCTGGGAATTCGAAACTATCAATGATCCCAATGTTGGCCAGCATACCCTTCTTCATGCCGGAATCGAAGGTTGGTTTTTTTCTGATCAATTAGGTTTGCGGACCGGTTATTCCGATTTCATGACATTGCCGGGCCAATTTACGGCTGGCATCAGTTACCGTTCTCATACATGGGGAATCGATTATGCTTACATTGGTCATGCGCAATATTTAGGTTCTTCCCACCGTATTTCAGCTAGTTGGCGATTTGGGGATTCGTTTTTGGGAAAGGTGAAAAGTTTTATACCCGAGGGAGTTACTTCTTATGTCGATGGTGACATTATCACCCTTCGTTGGATCAATTCACCTTCCATTTCTCTAGCGGGTTACAATGTTTATTTTTCCAAAACCACCGGTAGTGGGTATATAAAGATAAATCAAAAGCCAATAAAAGCAAATTACTATTCCTTGCGAGGATTGGAAAAAAATACCCATTACTACTTTGTTGTAACTTCTATGACAAATACCGTTCCCCCTGTTGAAAGCCAATACTCCCGAGAGGTTATTGCCGGAACAACATCTGCTCCTGGAGCTCCCATAGTGGTTCAAAGCGAGTTGCAAAATGAAGGGGTTATTGATATTGCACGACAAGCCGGAATGGCAGGGTTCCCAGATCCTAGTAAAAATGGTTTAAAAGGTTATAATATCTACGTTTCAGAGGTGTCTGGTGGACGTTTTGATAAGGTGAATGCCCAGCCGATAGCGAATGTGCCTACATATCTTGTCCGGAAATTGAAAGTTGGACAACGATATTTCTTTTCTTTCACATCTGTTGGGTCAGATGGAACAGAAAGTGCTAGATCTCGAGAGGTTTCTGTTGTTGCGTTGCCTTATAGTACCGTTATTCAACCAACTTCAACGACCTCGACGTCTCATTAAACTGATATTGGAGTAATTCATTGCCTAGCGGTTTATACATTGCGGCATCGGGAATGAATGCGACTTTGGCCCGTCAAGATGTCATTTCTAATAATTTGGCCAATGCGAACACGGTCGGCTTTAAACAAAATCGATCAGTTGATATCGCATTTCCAACATATCTTATTGCCCGGCTTCATGATCAACGTCTAAAGGTTATGGATGGAACGGCTGAATTGCGACCCTCCATTGGCGTAATGGGTGGCGGAGTGATTCCTCAAACGGTTGCGACTGACTATTCACAAGGGGCCCATCTTGAAACTCAAAGCCCGCTGGATTTTGCGCTAAATGGTCCGGGTTTTTTTTCCGTGCTGGGGACGAATGGGAAAACATTTCTAACTCGAGATGGAAATTTTAGCTTGGATTCAAATGGTCGTCTTGTGACGAAAGATGGGTTGCCCGTGTTGGGCCACAATGGCGAAATATATATCGATGGAACCCAGGTAACAGCTGACCAAGAAGGTAATTTGACAGTCGACGGAAAAGCTTTGGATCAACTTCTGATTGTTAAAGTGAAAAACGAGAATCAACTAACTAAGGTGGGGCATTCGTTGTTTCAGGTTGAAGCCAAAAATCAAGTTGAGTTAATGCCTGAAGATGTTCAAGTTCAACAGGGCTTTTTAGAACAATCGAATGTGAATTCAATGTCGGAAATGGTTAATATGATTGATACCTACAGATCCTATGAACTGAATTCTCGAATCATTGCTTCATATGATCATTTAATGGGAGAGGCAGCTTCGCAAATTGGGTCGCTGAAAGTTTGATAATGGGTTAGTAGACGTTTAATTTTTACGGCCGGACTGCTTTTGCGGAGGCCGTTTTACCGCTGAACGATTGAGGCGGTATTGTTCAAGCTGATAGAGGGCTTGAAACCAAGGAGGCTTCCATGATGCAGTCGCTTTACACGGCCGCGACAGGTATGGCCGCACAGCAGTTGAATATCGATACGATTTCGAACAACCTCGCTAACGTCAGCACAACAGGCTTTAAAAAACAACGTGTTGATTTCCAAGATCTACTTTACATCAATCTGAAACCTTCCGGGACTCCAACTTCACCTGATACCAATACTCCGGTTGGACTGCAAATCGGCGAGGGAGTTAAGCCGGTTTCTACACAGCGCATATTCACTGAGGGCGCGATACAAAATACCAATAACCCATTGGATATTCTTATCGAAGGAAACGATAGTTTCTTTCAAGTGACCTTACCAAACGGTGAAACGGCCTATACCCGGGACGGATCGTTCACTCAAGATGCGAACGGAAATATCGTTACCGCCGATGGATATTTTTTAAATCCGCCAACACAGCTTCCTGCAGACACATCCTCTATTCAAATTACCACCAATGGCCAGATCATGGTGCAAACAGCAAGCAGTGCCGGCCAATCAGTTCAAGTTGGGCAGTTGGAACTTACTCGGTTTGTAAATCCCGCAGGTTTGATGGCCACGGGGAACAATTTATTCCTTGCAACGGCGGCTTCGGGAGATCCAATTCAGGGTACGCCTGGATCGACGGGATTTCCTAACGTTCAGCAGGGTTCTTTGGAAGAATCAAACGTTGATGTTGTCGATGAAATGGTTAACCTCATCGTGGCTCAAAGGGCTTATGAACTTAATTCAAAAGCGGTCTCGACCTCCGATTCCATGCTCTATGATATTACAACGATGAAGCAGTTCCCCTGATGATTTAGCCGCATGAGGATTTTGGTTTTAATGGGCCTGTTTGGGTGCGGAGTTTGCCATATGCCCCTGTTATGTGCTGAAAAAACAGTAACCATTCGTCTGGTTGATCAAGCTACCGTTGCGGGACCGAATATCGTTTTGGGTGACATAGCTGTGTTGGACGGTGAGGATAAAGTTGAGGTTGATCGCTTGGACCGAATGGTAGTGGAAAGGGCCGCGCCAATGGGGCAGAAGGTATCCGTTGCCCAAACCGCTATAAAAATAGCTCTTAGTCGAGAAGGTTATTCCCCGAATGAGGTTCAACTTGTGGGCGCTGAATCATCCCTGGTTTTGACACAGACCCAGGAAGTGACTCCCGGCCAATTGTTAGTGGCTGCTCAATCTTTTATTCTTTCCCAGACCGGGGAAGATCCGAGAAATTTGAAAATTAAGCTTTTGGGGCCGCTAAAAAATCTGGTGATCCCAACTGGGAATTTGGGGATTCATTATCGTCCGGCCCTTGTTGGGCAATACGAAGGCGTGCAAATATTAACTGCTGAATTGACCGTTGATGGTCGCAGTATTCGATTGGTTCCTGTTAGGTTGGATGCTCAGATTCTTCATGCCGTTGTTCAAACCACCAGGGCCATAAGCAAAGGGGATAAATTTACGGTTGATAATGTTTCGCTAGGGACGCTTCCCACCTCGCAAATTTTAAAGGGAACCCTTCAACACCTAGATGACGTCTTAGGCCGGAGCGCGGCCTTTGATCTAAAATCTGGGACTCCGGTTCGTTTTAGCGAAATAAATGACCCTCCGGTTATACGCCACGGTAGCATTGTTCAGGCATTTGTTGAAACCGGAAATATAGAAATCGTTGTTCATGCGCGGGCCGTCGCCGATGGAAAAGCCGGTGAAGAGATCCTTGTTGAAAACACTGATTCACATAAAATCTTGAAAGCCAAGGTTTTGGATGAAAACAGTGTTTTAATTGACCCGATGAAGCCGTGAGTTGCGGGAGGAAATATGTGTTATAAAATGTTAAGAATTTTGTGGTTCGGGATGATATGGCTGGTTTTGCCACCCCAAATTGTAAGGGCGGATTCTATCTATCCGCTTGAGGGTTCCTCCTCTATCTATACTGAGAAACGTGCCCACAGGGTTGGTGATGTCATTACAGTCATGATTCAAGAAGACACGCAGGCAAGCCAAGGCGCCAGCAGTCAAAACCAAAAAACGGCCAGTCTGGCTTTAGGAGCTGGGACCGGATACTTGGGAGCTGGTACCTACGGTTCAAACATATTAAACAGCAATAGCCAAATCGGTGTTGGGGCCAGTTCTGGACATCAAGGTCAAGGCTCGACGAGTCGTGGAACAACCATTACGGGTCAAATGACGGCAAAGATCGTTTCGGTGCTACCCAATGGGAATTTCCAGATTGAGGGAGCAAGGTATGTTGAGGTTAATGAGGAAAAACAAACGGTCGAAGTGGTCGGAGAAATAAGGCCAGATGATAT
The DNA here is from genome assembly GCA_963738405.1 of candidate division FCPU426 bacterium. GTDB lineage: Bacteria > Oederibacteriota > Muellerivitia > Muellerivitales > Muellerivitaceae > CAVTWJ01. The sequence continues at coordinate 192,446 of CAVTWJ010000001.1, forward strand.
TTCAAGGGACAACACAGTGCCTTCATCGCGCGTGGCAGACGCTAAGATTAAAATTACGGGGACGGGCCCGGCCTCCGAATCGGCTAAACCGGGAATTCTTACTCGTGTACTGGGTTGGTTGGGTCTTTTTTAAAGGAAAAAACATGAAGAATAATTTAGGTTTTCTTGGCGGATTAATCCTTGCTTTCGTGACAATTGGATATTTACCAGTAAATGCCGCTCAGGTACGCCTCAAGACGATCGCACAAGTTAAGGGCGTTCGAGAAAATCAGTTGATAGGATATGGCTTGGTGGTAGGTCTACAACGAACCGGTGATACTCAAAGGGTCGTTTCCACCCTTCAAAGTATTACCAACATGCTTATGCAATTCGGCATAAAAATTAATTCTGATCAAATTCGGACCCAGAATGTTGCCGCAGTCATGGTAACGGCCCAGTTACCAGCGCTTTTGCAATCAGGAGACAAAATCGATGTCGTTGTTTCCTCGGTAGGAGACGCTCGGAGCCTTCAAGGCGGAAATTTGCTAATGACCCCGCTCCAAGGCCCGGATGGTCAAGTTTACGCTGTTGCCCAAGGACCTCTCGCTGTTGGGGGCTATTCGGACAACACCGGAGAATTTCCTCTTATCCAGGTGGATACGACTACCACGGGTCGGGTTCCTAATGGTGCCATGGTAGAAAGGGAAGTGCCGTCTTCATTCATTGACAACAACACCATTTCAATCCTTTTGGATCGTCCGGATTTCAGTCAAGCGTCGCTTGTGACGCAAGCATTGAACCAGCAATTTGGTGAACCAGTGGCACGGGCGGTTGACGGCGGACAAATTGATGTGAAATTACCTCCCAATTACCAAGATAACATTGTGGATTTCATCGCGGCCGTGGAAGAAACACAAGTTCAAACGGATTCCCCTGCCAGCAGAGTTGTTGTAAACGAAAGAACGGGAACGGTAGTTTTGGGACAGGATGTTCGAATCGACGCCGTCGCGATCGCACATGGGAATCTTCGTTTGGTTATCAAGAAAACAACCCAAATATCTCATGACGCTGTCTTTGGCCATGATGAATTGACACACACGACAACCGTTTCCGCAGAAGATACGGGCAAACAAGGAAACTTAGTTGTCCTTCCAGAAGGCGCAACACTTCTTGACATCGTAACCGCAGTTAACGCGGTTGGCGCGACTCCGCGGGACCTTATTTCTATTCTTCAGGCGATTAAGGAAGCGGGGGCTCTTCACGCGGATCTAACGATTCTTTAATTCGGGGGACTGATTTGAATCCAAGTGTTGCAGCGGTGAATAACCTTCAACCCTTTATTCATGCCGTTTCTTCTGGCAATAATTCATTTTCGAGTGACTCCCAATTGGCGGCACAAACGCTCATGGGAAACACGCTTATGTCTCATGTGCCTTCCTTATCGAATCCAAATCAATTGAATTCCTTGCGGCCTGTTTTTGATCTGAATTCAAACCATGTTCATTCGGAAGCTCAGCTTCGAAAAGTTTCGAAAGATTTTGAAACGATCTTTTTACAGATGATGTTAAAGGAGATGCGTAATTCCGTTCAAAAGTCTGGCCTTATGGGTGATTCCCAAGCGACAAGCCTATTTGAGTCAATGCAAGACGAGCAAATTTCCCGTCAACTGGCTTCCGCGGGCGGAATTGGAATTGGAAACATGATTTATGGACAATTAGAGAAAGCCGTAGCTCCCCATCAAAAATCGTTTAAATGACTTGGGCCAACTGTTCCCGTTGTGGCAAAGCCTATACCCAAATGACGGTTGGAATGAATATTTGCCAAATTTGCGCCAAAGAAGAAGACGACAACTTCACGTTGGTTTTTAGGTATCTTTCCACCCGCCCCGCTGCTACAGCCCAAGAAATTGCCCAAGAAACCGGTGTTGATATTAAAGAGATTTATAAATATGTGCGGGAAAACCGGCTTCGACTTGTAAAAAATGATGCTGGTTTTTTTTGCGAAGGGTGTGGAGTGCCCATTTCGCAGGGAAAAAGGTGCGAAAAATGCTTTCGAAAACTGACGATTGAATTTCGAAATGATATAACCAAAACTATGGAAAATCGAAAAAATTCCTCTGAAAACCATAGTTTTTCCTCTCGTGATCCCCAAAAAGGCCCTAAATACCTTAAAAAATATAGAGGCGAATAAAACGAGCCTTTTGAACGGTTTTCCTCCCTTCTTTTCCACCATTCATCAAAGAATTTAGCTCAAGTTTTCCATTTAGGAGCCGTTAGGTTTATCAGAAAACCTAAGGAGATCCCCATGAAAATCGACGGATTTCAAAACATCCCAGCCATTCTTCAATCATTTCAAAAAACGACTCAGCCCTCTCAAAAATCTGAAATCGAAGGTTCCTTCAGTTCGGTTTCCTTGAGCTCGTTTGGGGAAGTGCTTCAGTCTTTGCAACGCCAATCAGCTCAAACTTCTCAGGCAAATGCCAAGAAAATTGAGCAATTAACTCAACAAATCGAATCAGGCAAGTATCAAGTCGATCTTAATAAACTTGCCACAAAGTTGGTTGATTCAAATATTATCGATTTCAAGGGTTAATCATGATTCAGCAGTATCAAAAGCTCGTAGCTGAGTTAAAAAACGAAAGGGCCTGCTATACCCGTTTGGCTTCATTAGCATCGGAGCAAAAACAATTTCTCGTTTCCGGCGAATTGGACAAAGTGGCCGATAACCTGAAACGTCAAGAAAAAGAGGTTTTTGCCTTATCACCCCTATTGGGTGAAAGAAACGACCTTTCGGACGTCTTGGGGAAGGCTCACAAAATATCCAACGCGACTTTGGCCCAAATTATTCAAAACGCGCCACTGGAAATCATTGAAGAGTTAAAAATGGCCGTGATTGATTTGGTTCGCTCGGCCAAGGAACTAGAAGACATTAACCAAGGCAACGAAAAGCTCGCGAACAACGCCTTGTCACTCGCCGATTTGACCCTTAAGGCTTTAGTGGGGAAGGGGCGTTCCAATTCGGGCTCCCCATCCCCGAAAAAAGAAGAAGCCAAATCGTCTTTCGTCAACCGCGTGGTTTAGGAGGCTGGAATGATCAGTGGGTTTCAAAGTTTAAGCACTATTAACAGCGGGTTGATTCTCCAGCAATTGGAGCAGGATGTAACTGCTTCCAACCTTGCCCAGCCTTCGCTTGATTCCCAAGGCTACCTGATGAACAGCCTAGAACGCGTTAACCCCGGTTCCGCTCCGTCTCTGTCCTTTAACGGCGCCAATGGGTTCATGTCGATTGGAAACGGCGTAACTGTTGATTCAATTACTCGCCTTCGAAATTCATTCTTGGATAACCAAATCCGCCAGGAAAGTTCACTTGTGGGTTATGACGAAATTTTAGCCAATTCCACCGGGAGCGGTGTTCTTAACCAAATAAACTCAATCATCAATGCCTCCCCAACTACCACGCTTAATTACGCACTAACTCAATTTCAATCAGCTTGGCAGACTTTAGGGGCTAACACCAATCCGGCTCTCGATTTAGCAGATGGGGCCTCGGTAGTAAGCGCAGGAACGGCGTTTGCCCAGATGGCCAACAGCCAATACAACCAATTGCAGGGCTTGCAGATTACCTACAACAACAATATCCAAGGAACGGTTAACCAGATCAATCAGTTGTTTCAACAGTTGAATTCTATCAATGTACAGCTTAACTCGACTCAGGGATCTAACCAAAACACCTTGTTAGATGCCCGGGATTACGCTTTAGATAAACTCTCTCGGCTCATGAATTTTCAGGTCACCTTTGGCAACAACGGTACGGCGAGCCTTTTCCTTAATGGGATTTCACTTGTGGGACCAAGTGGAGCGGCCCAACTCCAAGCAAATATACCTGACCCAAACAATCCTGCTCTCGTGAATATTACGCTTGAACCCTTTAACAGTTCCGTTCCGATGGAAACTGGGGGAGGGATAGTACCTGTTGCAATACCTTCGATAGTCGATCTCACAACTCAGATCACGGGAGGCAACCTGGGTGGGTATTTACAAGCTCGAAATGTCATCTTGCAGTCTTATAAGCAGCAGGTAAATCAAGCTACGACAGCCGCTATGAATTTTACGAACACACTCCAATCCGCCGGTTTTGCATCAAATGGTGTAACAACGGGTACTTTGTTTTTTGAGGGCACTGGGGCCTCAAATATCGTGGTGAATGGTGTTTTAACCACAAATAGTGGGCTAGTTGCGGAGTCGAGCGTGGCCTTTGGAGCAGCTGGCGCTGTGGCCTATCCCGGAGCACCGGTTACTGGAAACCAGCAAATCGCGCAAATGCTTGGCGGGGGGAACTATGGGGCAAGTCCTATAATAAACCCAGGTCTGATGAATCTCATGGCGCAAAATTTTTCGGCTAGTGCTAAGGCTATTGGCATTCCAAATCCCTACGCCGCTTTGGGTTTGACAGGCTCCGCTTCAATCGATGGGGTAACTATTTCTTATGTTCCCACCGATACCATTTCAAGCATTTTGCAGCAGATTAATAACAATGTTTCGGGTGTAACTGCTGTTTACAATTCTTCCAGCCAGCAATTTTTCATTTTTTCTCCAAATCCTGTAAACATCACCGATATCTCCGGCCTGAACCCCTTTGCAAACAGTACTGCGGCCGGGGCGGGTTGGACTAACCTGTCGAATTTTATGGTCGGAACTTCGACCCTCAATAATAGTTTTACGCCTAATCAGGCAATAGTGCAGTCTGGTGGCGCTCCCATGAATTCAATTGCCTCCATAGTTCCTGGCAACGGCCCAAATGATTCTGCCTTTGCCGTGACACCATCCACAACTGGCTCCTTTACGGTTAATGGAGTAGCCGCTCCAATTCAATGGAACAATACTCAGTCTTTAAATACGATCCGGCTTCAAATCAACGCTTCAACCGCTGGGATCGCATCCCAAGCATTAGCGCCTCCCAATATTTTGTTTTCGCCTTTTTTTGGCGGTAACTCAGTCCAAATATTCAAAATGCAATCAGATCAGCCGATGCAAATCACCGACATTTCGGGAAATTTTACATCGGTAGTCGGCCTTAATAACAACACCGAAACTTTGGGACAACTTTCGAACTCCATTCTTGGGCAAGTAAATACAGAATTATCCAGCCAACAGATGGCAACCGGTCAAGCCCAAGATTCGCTCAACCAACTCAACACCGCCCAAGCCAATATTGCCGGTATCTATACTGGGGGTTCCTCGCCCGTAACCACGGCTTCGGGGATACCGACCTCCTCCAATTCGGGGGTTCCCCTGGCTTCCATACAACAGCAAGCCACCCAGGCTGCGACGACTTACAACGCTTTATTAGAAATTATGCAGGTAATTGACAATATGTATCAAAATTTAATCAACGTTGTAGGCGGGGGAACGACCAGTAGTAATTCAAACAATACTTTCCAGGGTTAGGAAAGGGAGAACATTGTGAAAAGTATAAGCGAACTTTTAGACAGCCTTTCGGCCAAACAAACCGATACCACCCTAAACCCGACGGGGGTTGTTAACCCTTCTGGAAATGGGGCTGGATCGAATAACAATTCTTTTGGCCAGGTTATCGCCAAAATTTCAAACCAGCAACAAAACGCCAACAATAACAATCCAGTTCCGTTGACTGCGAATCATTCTGCGACAACGCCGGTTGTGTCGCCTTCTGCTGTAACTCCTGCAACCTCGACCGCCCAAACGCCTTCTCTCTTAACGGGTTCGACAGGGGCCAACCAAGCCGCCCAAGACACACTTCTTGTTATCGAAAAACTTCAAGGCGTCAAACCCCAAGATGTGGCTGCGATTGAAAAAGCTTTTTTTGCCATGGCTTCGGGTTTGGCCAATCTTCTTTCTCAGGCTCAACAGCTAACGGGTGAAAATTCTAGTCAGCTTCAAGCCCAATTGGTCGCCAATTCGGGGGGGCAAATTACTCCCGCCGAAGCATCCCAATTGGTTTCGGCGGTTCAAACTTTCGTGCAAAACCTTCCTCAGGGACAAAACCCGCTTGATTTGAATAAACAGGACCAAAACCAGCTTGTGGGCCAAATGCTTCAACAAATGCTTCAGAATCAACAGGTTGCCTTTGCGCTTGCGCCGCAGGCCGCTACTCAGGGGGACAATCAATCTGTTAACACGACTTCATCCATATCCTCGATTGCGCAATCAAATGTTCTTTCTAATGTCACTTTGCGGTTTATGTTTGCTGATGGACAAATCAGCCAAACCTCTGCGACGGGGAATCAGAACAGCGGGGTTCAAGTTAATTTCCAAAGCGCCGGGGTGCAGGTTCTAACTCAAACTTTTAACACACAAAACTCTTTAGGGAGTATTGGTTCGGATTCCCTCCCGCAGGCATCGCTTCATTCAAACCAGCCTATTTTAAACAGAACGGTCAATTTTCAACCGATTTCGCAGGATACGGTGAATTCAATATTGAATACCCTGTCCCAATTAGGAGCGCAACAAACTACCAATCTTCCAGTTACCATTGTTAATCCCACTGTTTTAGGTCAAGGGCAACAAAACGCTGCCAATGGCCAGAATCTCCAGGCTCTCTTTAAGGTGTTGCTACAAGCCGGTGCTGGTCCGGTCATGCTTCAATCATCCATGGCACAGCAGGGAACCACCGCAAATAATCCTAATTCGCAGGCAACAACCCAAACTGGAAATCTTTTCACGCAATTTTCTGAAACCATTACCGGGTCTATCCAATCCGTTTCGGTCCAGCCAATTGCGAGCGCTCAAAACACCGAAAATCCAACCATCAATCAGAATTCTTTCCCTTCGGCTCTGATTTCGCAAAACGCCGGTAATACTCCTGTCAATTTAAAACCGATACCCCAAACAAGCACACAACCCACAGGTAACATCTCCAACAATTCCAACCTCTTACCTCAGAACGGCGCCCAAACCCCCGAAAACCTTGCGGTTAGTCCTAAGGCTGTTACTTCGACACAGGGAAACAATCAAACCCTCCAACCGCAAAATCAAACCGCGGCCAATGCTCCTAATGTGGGTAATGCCCAATCCTTCTGGTCGTCAGTTAATTTTCGACGGATTAACGATCTGGTGCTTCGATTTACCAATTTCATCGGCCAATCCAATACAGCGGTTGCGGTTCAATCTGCGGCGGGTCAGGGTCCCGCTCCCGTAGCCATTGCCAATACCCCTAGCGCTATTACCGCTCAGGTTGGCTCTTCCGTCGGCCCCCAGGCATCTCCCATCGCTATAGCCCAATTGCCAAATGGGGATCAGCAAGAAATCGTCAACAATGTTTTGACGCCGAATACCATTCAAATTCAGCCAATTCCGATACCCAATGCTCCTGTTACCACAACAACTCGGATTCAAACACAAGATCAAATCCATTTGTCCCAATCTCAACTGTCTCAACAAGACGCTTCAGTGTTGAACCAAAATCAAACCCCCATTTCTCCATTGGCCTCCAATCCCATTCAATCTGAATCAAACCAAAACTCGCAAAATTCAACTCAAACGCAAGTGATAAGTTCTGTTTCTCCCTTAATTCCAACGAACACCACGGTTAACAGCGCAACACCCTTAAATAATAACCCGGCTGTGGTTACTTCTTTTGGAACCTCGAATTCCGTTGCGTCTTCCGCCAATATTAATCCCGCACCGCCTTCCGCTGTTTCGGGGCCTCCTGTGCTTCCTGGAACACAGGTTGTCACGCTTTCTCAGCCAGTCCCACAATCCAATTCGACCCAACCCTCGCAAGGTGGTTCGATAGCTCTGACATCAAATGCCCTAAATCAAGCACAGGATCCGGGTCTTTCGACACCGCCGGTATCCTTGGCACAAAATCTGTCCGGCTCCGTCGCAGCAGTTAACCTATTTGCCCAAGGAATTCCGCAAAATCAGTCGAATCACACTCAAACTCCAATAACCGCTAATCCGGTTCAGCCCTCCGGAACTATTTCAACGGCTACACCTCAGGCAGTGTCGGCAGTAACAAATGTGGGTGCTTCGGAGAACCTGAAGCCTATCGGAGCACAAGAAAAGAGCCCTCTAACCGACCTTATGTCTTCCCAAAACCAGCCAGCTTTAGCCTCTAATGGCGTGGTTTATACCCTTGGGAAAAATGGGGAACTTCAATCGATAAATCCAGCGGGTAATCAGGTGCCGGTCAACGTTCAAGACCTGATTCGTCAGATTTCAAATCAAATTTCTGGAAAAACGGGTGATTTGAAAGCTACTTCTACCATCAGTTTTCAATTGTCGCCTGAAAACTTGGGAAGAATGACGATCCAGGTTTCCATGGCCGATCAATCGGTTTCGGCGAGAATTCTCGTGACAAACTCGGATGTCCGGGACGCCCTTCAACAGCATTTAGTGGATCTTAAAACTTCACTGAGCCAGTCAGGGTTGCAAATTGACCAGCTTCAGGTTCAAGTGCAGGGCGGCGGGGCCAGCCTTTTGGCCCAGTATTATCAGTACCAACAGGAAGGTTATGGGGCCAGCCTACCCTTTATGGGGGATACCAGTTCTACCGAGATCGCAGGCGAAAATGAGGCCAATTTGGCCCCGCTTTCGCTTAGGAAATCCCTTGTAAATCTGCTGGCTTAATACGTTTTTAGCGGGTAAGGGCTCAAGTTTTTCGGCATAATGCCGTTAGAAATTGTAAGAAAGAGGGGTGATTTTCATGATTTCAGGAGTTAGCGGAAACTCGAACAACAACTCCATTTCGAGTGCGTTGTCAAGCGCTACCGGTAGTAATCAATTCGTGTCAGAAAACACTTTTTTAACTCTTCTGATTACGCAGTTGAAGAATCAGGATCCGATGAATCCCCAGGACAGCAGTCAGTTCGTGGCTCAGTTGGCGTCATTTTCTTCGTTGGAACAAATGACGGCAATCAATACCTCGATGCAGAATGTTTTGGATAATTCGTCGACCAGTTTGATCGGTCAACACGTGTCGTTGCTCGATGCGTCGGGAAGTTTGGTTCAAGGTACGGTGACCGGCATTGTTTATTACGCCAATACGCCGGCGGTTCAGGTCAACGGGCAGAACTATCCCTTGTCGGATATTCAAAACGTTGGGAATATTGTAGGTCAGTAACGATTGAGTTTTTAGTTTGGCCCGGTAGCTTAGGGCTTTTGAAAGGCAGGTGAGGACAAGTGGTTCAGCAAGTTAACTTTAATGACTTGGTTTTTAAGCCGGTGGATGACGTCCAAAGCAAAGGCCAGTTGCAGCAGATTCAGCAACAGGCGAATAAAGCTGCGGAAGCCGTTCAGCCTTTTGACGCCGTGTTTCAATCGGCGGTTGATAAAACCCAATCGTTGAAGTTTTCGGCCCACGCCAAGGAAAGGCTGGCTTTGCGTAATATCAATCTTTCCCAGGATGACATGACCCGTATGAACGCTGCAGTGGATAAGGCGGCTTCCAAGGGGGCGCGTCAATCTCTTCTGGTGATGGAACACCAGGCTTTTATCGTGAGTGTGCCGAACCGCACCGTGATTACCGCGATGGATGGCGGAAGCATGAAAGAGAACGTCTTCACCAACATTGATAGCGCGGTGATTGTTTAGTTTAAGTAGGGTAGCAACGGGCTGGACCTCCTAGAGGAAGCCCGAAATTCGGCGGGCCTAATGCCTGCCAACTTTAAGGAGATCGATCATGGGTTTAAGAGATATGTTCAGCGCCATTTCCGGGCTTCAAGCCAACAGCACTTGGCTGGATGTGATCGGAAATAACATCGCCAACACCAACACGGTGGCTTACAAATCGAGCCGGGTTGAGTTCGCGGATCAATTCAGCCAGACCCTTTACGCCGGCACCGGGGACAATACCGGCAGCGGATTGGGCGGCGTCAACCCCGAGCAGATCGGGTTGGGAACCAGGGTTGCTTCCATCCAGACCATCTGGACGGAAGGGGCTCTTCAGCAAACCGGTGTTTCCACCGACGTGGCCATCAACGGCAATGGCTTTTTGGTGACGAAAAACGACAACAGCACCTTTTACACCCGCGCCGGCAACCTGACCTTTGACAGCCAAGGCAACTTGGTTGACCAAAACGGGGGATTGATTCAGGGCTTTACGGCCACGGTTCAATATACGCAAACCGAAATCAATTCGACCAACGGAAACGCGGTAAATCCCACTCCGTTGGAAGTCACCTACGCCGATTTGAAGGTTCAGAACACGAACCTGTCGGCGGCTACGAACATTCAAATCAATCCGAATTTCGTGGAGCCCGCCAAGGCGACTTCGCAGTTGAATTTTGTTGGTAACCTAGACTCTTTCCAACAGGCCAATGTGCTCAATATCGGCGCGGATACCGCTGCGGAACCGGCTACATTGCCAATTGGAATGCTAGGCGGTGGCGGTGTTGCGGCGGATTGGAATTTAAATAAGGTGGCACTCTCGGGATACGCGCCTCTTGGGGCGGCTGGAACCGGAACCCAAACCGTTCTGAACCAAGTGAACGATTACGCCACGGGTGTAGATCCGAACAATCCGGGACATACGACTCCCCTGATCGTTGGCGGGGCTGTATCTTTGGCTGCCATTCAAAATCCAGCAAATCCGCTGACAGAAAGTTTCGCATGGAATCAGCAGCCTCCAGTCACCCCGGCGTTGACTTCAACCCAGACGGTTTATGATTCGACGGGGGTACCCCATACCATTACAACCCAGTTTTACCAGGTAAATGATTTGGGAACCGCGAATCCTCCAATCAATCCCTCACCTGAGAATCAGGTGGCCTATGCCTGGTATTCTTTCGACACCACCGGTGGGGCAGCCGTCAGTACGGCGAATCTGCTTGGCGGGTCAGGCATTGTTGAAGGGCCGGACCCCGTTGCTGGAACTGCGGGTTATAACCGAGGGCAAGCGGGAACATCCTATTGGGGAGATTTGATCTATTTCAATACGGATGGATCCTTGGCTTCAATGGGTGGTGTTGAAGTAACTGCAGGCGCCAATGTGATTCAATCCGCAGCCCATGTTTATCTACCGGCAATCCAACCGCCAGCCGTCGCTCCTGGGCCGGTCGGTCAATTAACTCCGGTTTCACCGATTCCAACCCTTGGTGCTGAAATCATGGATATCACCATGGATTTTGGAACCGCAGGTTACACACAGGGCCCGACCGAAGCTCCGGTTGCGACTGCGGCTGCTAACACGGCTGGAGCTGCTCTTCCCGCCGGCTCGCCCGCACCTGGAACGATTCTTGATGCCAAACGCGACGGCTTTTTCAGCGATGCGGAAGGCACCTATCAGATCATCAATGGCGTCAATACATACGTGGCCAACAGCCATTCTACTACCAGCCAAAATGGTTACGCTGATGGGGTACTGCAGAACCTATCATTCGATCAAACCGGCACTATTCAAGGCCAGTTTAGCAACGGGCAAACCACGGCACTCGGCCAAGTTTTGATGGCCAGCGTCGAGAACGTAAATGGATTGTCCAAGGTGGGAAGCAATTATTATTCAGCTTCACCCAACGCCGGGGCTCAAACTTTAGGTTTGGCGGGTAAAAACGGTATGGGTACTATCCAAGGCGGTTACTTGGAAGCGTCCAACGTCGATTTGACCACTGAACTTTCCAACATGATCATCGCGCAGAGGGGATTTGATGTGAATTCCCGCGTGATCTCGGTTGAAAACGCAAACTTGCAGGTTCTGACTCAGTTGGGTCAAGGCGGCTGATGATTAGGTTGATGTAAGAACCGCTTCAATGCGGTCTATTAGGATTCCCGGCGCCCTTCTTAACGGGGGGCGCCGTTTATTTTTGGGTCCTGAAAATCATGAAGAGTACTTTTGTAATGAACACGGTGGCATGATGTTTTTTACGATGGATTTTTGTGAGGTCGAGATTTTGTCTAAGAAATCGTGGGTCAAATGGGTTTGAGAGGTTTTTTTGAATAAAATTTTTCCTAAATACGAAATAGTCCTTGGATTGGTAGTTTTTATTATTTTAAGCCAGGGCTGTTCAAAAAAAAGTCCTACAGGACCTAATGCTAACGTTTGGTCCGAAACTACGGCACATGCGGCTTGGTCTCCACGTTATGGAATGGGCGGGGCGGTGTTTAACAATGAAATGTGGATCGTTGGTGGCGCGGAGGGCGTAGCTGGATCTGTTACGAATTATTATGGCGGTGTTTTCAATTCGAGTAATGGAAGTCAGTGGACTCAAAAAGTCGGCGATAGCAATACCGGAGGCTTTGGAGAAAGATATTCACCAGGTGTATTGTCATTCAATAATTTATTGTGGGTGATTGGTGGAAACCAGAATGGGACTCTAAAAAACGACGTTTGGTCCTCACTCGATGGCGTTAATTGGTCCCTTGTCACGGCCAATGGGGGATTTACCCCCCGGGAAGATTTCATTTCGATAGTCTATAACGGCGCAATGTATGTCATCGGCGGTTGGGATGGTGGACCTGATTCAGATATATGGGTTTCTAACAATGCGGGAAACGTTTGGACAAAAGTGGTACCCGTGGTTAATACAGCGGCAATCCCAGGTTTTACCTGGGGTTTCCGGGGGCGTTGGGGTTCGGCCGCCACGGTTTTTAATGGATTGATTTGGATATTTGAGGGAGATAATGGAAATCCGAATATAGGCTCGCTTTCCGGAACCGCCGATGACGACGAATGGACATTTGATGGTGCCAATTTAACGCTGGTCAATGATGTCAGTTTCACTGGGAATGGTTCATCTCCCATGGTTTACCACCAGTTAACCGCAAATAATGGATTGTTATGGCTAACCCCTGGAAGCGTGCCGGGGGGAAGTACTTACTATGGATATTACACTTCCTCCGACGGCGTTAATTGGGCGGCGCAGAGTTGGTACTACCAACCTCGGTGTGGCCATACGGCACTTTCATTCAATAATCAGGATTGGATCATGGGGGGATACAACAATCAGTGCTTGCAGGTCAATAATTGCGCCATAACTTACTACAATGATGTTTGGCATTCCCAATGATGGCTCTATGCCGCCGGACAACCCATGATTAAAGTGACCCGTCTCAACGGACAGGAAGTTTACGTTAATTCGGACCTTATTTTGTTTGTGGAAAAATCTCCTGAAACCATTTTAACCCTGCAAAACGGGAAAAAGGTCACGATCAAAGAGACCATTCCGGATGTGATCGATAGGGTGGTTCAGTTCAAATCGAGATGTTTTCCTAAAACTGAAAGCTAAATCAGTTCTACGTTTACTCCAAATTTTCCAAATTTAACGTTTGAAATAGTTGCGTGATGCCAAAAGTAGGAAGATAATATAAAAAAACGCGGGCAAAACAGCCGAAGTTGGGCTTGAAACGGTAACAGCGATTATTTAAAGAAGGTCCAAAAGCCGTAAACTTGGTGTTAAATCAGGTGAATTTTTTGTAAAACCCAAGGGCGAAGCCGCCAAAGATTTGATCTTTCACCATGGGAGTTTTGAATAATGGTTTTTAAAGGGCGGGTTTTAAAAGGCTTCTTTTTTGGTTTATTCGCCCTTTTTATTCTTTTTCCAGCCATGCCGGGTTCTTACCATGCCTTTGCCTTATCAGATAGTCCTCAGCAATGGTTTGATCAATTTACCGCTGGCAATCCCGTCACAAACGCCGCTAGTAACCCGGTTATCAATAATTGGACTCTTTCTTATACTGGTGGCCAGACCTACAACTTGTCCGTAACGCAGTTTAATAGTTCTGCGGGTGGACCGGTGACATCGGATGGTTTAATTTCCTATGCTCCTATAACCTCAACCGAACCGCCTTACGAATATGCTGAAATTAGCTCCCCTGCCTTTTCGGGCTGCAGTCCCTGCGCCGTGACCCTAACTTATAAAGATCCCAGTAATTTGGTCGCAAGTGGGCAGTACATAATGGTTGATGTTCTTACCCTCACTTCGCCAAAGCAATTTCAACTGGTTGTTACCGGTACCGACGGAACCACAATTGTTTCGTCTTCTAGTGATATTTTGAACAATTGTCTAAATCCTCCTGCGACCATTGCACAAAACACCATTAATGACCAGTGGGCGACAGTTTTTATTTCAAATACCCTGTCGGTTCCGGTTTCAACCGTTAGTTTGATTATTCCCAATGGTTCGGCAGGAGATCTGGATCAGAATGACGGTGATTTTGTTTATGTAGATGATCTTTTCGACAATGATAAATTATCTTGTCTGGTTCCACCCACCCCCACCTTCACCATGACCGCCACTCCCTCAAGCACTTTTACGGACACACCCACCGTTACGCCCACTCCTACTGTAACCCTTAGTCCCACTCCGACCTCTTCACCCACAGTCACTCCAACTCATACGCAGACCTCTACTCCCTCAAGTACGCCGACAGTCACTAGCACCTTTACCCAAACGTCCACCCCAACCCCGACGGTATCGCCCACCCCAACCTCTTCTCCAACCGTCACTCCGACTATCACCGCGACTTCGACTTTGACTTCCACCTTAACGGCAACCGGCACCCCCACTCCCACCAATTCACCTCCACCACCCTTTACGGCAACTAATACTGGAACATCCACACCATCTCCGACACCTGCCAATACCGGGACGCCTTCTTACACACCCACGCCTTCAAATACTCCGAGTCCGACATCATCTCCGACCCCGTCGTGGACCTTAACCCCTTCTTTCTCGCCCACACCTTCTTTGACGCCGACGGTCACCACGACTCCAACCATTACCAACACGCCGCTTCCAACGGCGACCTATACCAATACGCCCTGTCCGGTGGATGTTTACCCCAACCCTATGGATTTCCAGCACAATCCGGCCTTCAACAATAATTGCCCCTCCTCAAGCCCCTGCATCAAATTTAGTTGCATACCTCCCACCTCCACCTTGAGTATTTACACCGTTTCTCTGGCCTTGGTGAGAACTTTCGGTCCGAACTACGATTCCAATTATGTTTTCATTCCCAGCACGGGAACAGGATTGATCACCTGGGATGGCAATAATGGAGATGGGAACCCGGTAGCTTCTGGTTTTTATCTTTACAAGATTGAAGGTCCCAACGGCAGAACCTTTGGAAAATTCGCTATTTCTCGATCCTCGAACGGGCCCTAAACCATGTCCTCTTTCAAATTTCTATTGTTGGTTATTGTCTGCGTGTTTTTCTTTTCAAATAAACCAGCAGATGCTCAGTCAACTTCTAATGGCGGCCGGGACGCTTTCGACTTCATCAATCTTTCACCTATTTCCAGGGCGGTCGGCGTAGGGGAAGCCTATTCTGCACTGGGGGATGATGTGGGTTCGGTTTATTACAATCCGGCGGGGTTGGCGAGTGTTTTGACAAACGAAATGAACATAACTTATCTTTCCCTTTACCAACAAATGAATTACGAGTTCATCGCCTTTGCGACCCCGATTCAACCCGCCTTTCCATCTCTAGGCGGTGTGGTTGCTATTAGTGCGGGACTTCTTCAGCCTGGAAGCATGAATCGAACAAACGATCAGGGTGTTACCACCGGGACTTTTTCCAGTGGAGATGAGGTATTCACGCTGGCCTATGCGAAGGATATCAGCCCTTCTTTTCATGTGGGAGCGTCGTTAAAGTTATTGAACCAACAAATTGATACGGTTCAAACTTCTCTCTTTGCCGTGGACGCAGGCTTGGTCATGATTCCTCCCTTTCAGGGAATGCGGGCCGGGGTGGTATTTAAAAACATTGGAGCTCAGGATTCTGGGTTCAATCTGCCATTTACGCTCTCGGGTGGGCTTTCATACCGGCAATACGAACTTTTTGCCGATCAAGACGATGGAGCGATAACGGGTGAAGTGTCCTTTCCGATTGAACCGATCGAGAATCCCATTGGGGCCGCAATAGGCATCGAATATAACTATAAATGGGTTGGAAACAGGGCTACGGTGCGGGCTGGGTATAAATATCAGAATAATGGATTGGGCGGGGAAGGGCTAACCTTGGGTGCGGGTTATGGTTTGGACCTAGCTGGTGCGGTACTGTTTTTAGATTATGCCTATGCCCCCGCGGATTTATTTGGAGATACTAACCGTATATCCCTGACGACTAAATTTTGAGGCGCTTTTATATGATTAAGAATTTTTCTCCTTTGCCGAGGGTTGCTGCACTTTTGATTTGTTCGATCTCGGGATTCCTTTTTTATTCCGCCCTAACCCCGGTGTTGGCTCAATCTGTGGGAACTACGACGGCCGATATTCTCAAAATCAATTCAGGCGCAAGGCCTGCTGCCATGGCAGGGGTTTACACCGCTCTAGGGGATGATGCCTATGCGGTTCAATATAACCCGGCGGGAATCGCCAAAATTCAGGCCAGTCAGGCCATCTTTACCCACTTGGATAGCTTGGCCGATATTTCTTACGAATATTTCATTTTCGCAACAGCCGTCGGGACCGACGGGGCCTTAGCCGCTGCCTTTACTTACCGTTACATGCCTCCCATTGACAACCAAAACGGGAATCCTCCGGCTAATTCCAATGACCTGTTAGGAGCTTTAAGTTATGGCCGAAAATTAGGAGATAACATTCGCGCGGGGTTGACCTTGAAATACCTTCAATCCACTTTGGCGCAATATTCCGCGGGCGCTGTCATGGGAGATATCGGGCTCCAACTTGACCGGTTGCCCTTTGGACTCAAAGCGGGGTTGGCAGTGCAAAATATCGGCCCTGGAATGACCTTCAATCCCGCCTCGTCCCCCGACCCGCTTCCAATGTTCATTCGATTTGGCCTTGGGATCCATCAGGTTTTTGAGGGCCAAAGGGATTTTAACGCCGCTCTTGAGGTGTTCAAACCTTCCGACCAGGATATCAAATTAGAAATAGGCGGGGAGGGGTGGCTTTTCCCAAATCTATTTGTGGTTAGGGCGGGGTACCGAATGGAAAGTTTGAGCTCAACCACGGGCAACGTTTTCAATAACTATACTTTGGGATGTTCCTTGGTTCAGCAATGGGATGAGAATGATTTCTCGCTCGACATCGCCTATGACCCGGCTAATTTCGGATCAACTTCCCAGGATACTTTCTTTTTTGGATTGAACGTAAAGTTCAACCAATTGCGACTCTTGTAGATAACCCAAACAAGAATTCTTTCTTCAATTGACAAGCCCTACGCCTCCTGATAATGTTCAGGGCTGTTTTTATTTTGTCCTTGGCCCTTGCCGCCGAGGTAGCTCAGTTGGTAGAGCAGCGGACTGAAAATCCGCGTGTCGGCAGTTCGATTCTGCCCCTCGGCACCATTTTTGAAATTGGGTTAGGCCCTTACCCGCCCTTATTTTTAAAAGTAATGGGATCTTGATTTAGAAATAAATTTTTAAAAAACCTATTCAAAGCGAGCAAACCTTTGGAACGATCTGATTTGGTTCCAACGTCCATTCTTAAGCTCTGCGATATTCGCGGCCAATATCCAAAGCCTTTAGGCAAACCCCAGGCTACTGCGGTGGGTCTTGGCATCGGGACTTTTCTTAAAGAATCTAAGAATCGAAATATTAAGGTTGTGGTCGGCGGGGACATCCGCACCTCGACTGAAACTTTGAAAAAAAGCCTGCTTCAGGGGCTGGAGGAATCCGGCCTCAAAATTGTGGATGCGGGCCTGGTTTCCACGCCTTTGTTGTGTTTTGCCACCGGGTTTGCTTCCGCCGCAGCAGGAATCATGGTCACGGCTTCCCATAACCCTCCGGATTATAACGGGTTTAAGTTTTTCACGAATGGGGAGCCTGCCTCCGCAGCCTGGATTCATCAACTCTATCAAGTGCTTGAAAAGGGGGTTTTTCGAAAAGGAGCTGGAATAACTGAAAAGAAAGATTTTTATCCCGATTACCGTAATCGACTTGTCCGGCAAATCGCCGCCAATTTCCAAGGAACGAAAATAGTCATTGATCCCGGAAATGGCATGGCGGCCCTAACGGCTCCTCCGGTGTTTCAAACCCTTGGCTTTGAGGTAGAAACAGTCAATGGAACCTTGGATGGAGCTTACCCGGGAAGAGGCGCGGATAGTTCGGATCCCAAAGGGTTGGAAATTTTAGGACGTCGGGTCTTGAAATCCCGCGCTTCGCTTGGAGTGGCCTTTGACGGAGATGCGGACAGGGCCAGCTTTGTGGACGAACGGGGGAAGGAAGTCCCAAATGAAATCATTTTGGGACTTTTGGCTGGGGAATCCCTAAACCGCCAGCCGGGTTTTAAGGTGGTCTATGACGGGAAATGCTCCGATAGTTTGGACAAAATGATCCGTTCCAAAGGCGGGGTGCCTCTTTTGGAAAGATCCGGTCATACCTTTATTTACGATCGGTTTAAGCTGGAAAAGGCGATTATGGCAGGTGAGGCCAGCGGCCATTTTTTCCTTCAGGGACCTTTTCCAGGTGACGCTCTTTACGCCTGCTTGGCACTTCTAAAGACGCTTAAAAACCAAGGTAAGACACTTTCCCAGGCCATTCCCGATTTACCACACAGGCTTTCAACCCACGATGTGAAATTGCCGATGGATACTGTTCGTGCCCAGGTGGTCTTTGAAGGATTGAAATCAAAGGCCATGATGATGGGGGGAGAGGTTTCCGGGTTTGACGGCGTGCGCGCTGTTTTTAAGGAAGGGTGGGGAATTGTTCGTTTATCCGTAACGGAACCTGTTCTTTCCTGCAGGTTGGAGGCCGAAAGCAAGTCGAAATTAAAGGGTATTGCGGGAGAATGGCTGGAGAGTTTTCCGGAAATTCTTGCTCCAATGGTTGAGAGGATATCTTCTATTCACGATCAAGACTGAAAGGTTTTCCGTGCTTTATTGTCTTTTTGTTGGAGGTTTTAAAGATCCTCGATTGGAAGCCCTGACCGAGGAGCTACATCAACGTCTGAACCGTCTTTGGCCCGTTACAAAGGTCGTTCTCAAGGAACAATCCAGAGATATTCAAAAATGGATTGATCAGCACAATGGAAGAGGCGTGTTTTTATCCTTGGATCCGGCCGGAAAAACCATGGATTCACTGGAATTTGCCCATTGGGTAACCCGAAGTTCTCAAGACCTGTATTTTTTTGCCTGGGGTGCTCGGGGACCCTTAGAGGGTGTAGATCTTCCAATCCATCGGAAAATAAGCCTTTCTTCGATGACTTTTTCCCACGAGCTGGCACGTGTTATTTTTTTTGAACAGCTTTACCGTTCGGGGGCAATCTTAAAGGGGCATCCCTATCCCAAGTAATCAGTCGTCGGAGCGTTGCTTTAAAAATACTGTATGTGATGGAAACCGGCTGAAGCATCTAACCGTCTAACCATTAGTGCGAAGATGCTCTGTGATTAGATTCGAGCTTTAACAATGTTTTGGAGGAAATCATGAGAAAGCCAAAACGGATGCGTGGATACCTTGTGGGGCTCCTAGCCATTGCTTTTGCGGGGGCTTACCCCTCGAAGGGACTTCCCCAAAGTGAGGGGGTTAACGAGCAGGCTGAATATATTATCGAAGATATTCAAGGATCCGACGTCCAAGTTTTGGAGGATGGGAGTCAGAACTGGGAAAAGGCTCAAGAAGGCCAAGAAGTGGAATCAGGAGACCAGGTCAAAACCGGGGATAATAGTCAGGCCAACCTTATGCTGGAATCAGAAACAACTGTTCATCTGGATTCCAATAGCACGATCAAAGTGGATCAGGTTACATCCAACGAAAACGGTGGGTTTTTAAGCCGATTAGATATGCTGGCTGGAAATCTTTTGGCGGATGTTAAGAAAAATCTTCAAGAAAGTAATTCCACATTTGAAGTGGACGCCAATGGGGTTGTTTGCGGAGTTCGAGGAACCGCCTTTGAAGTGGGTTTTAACGGGGGCGAGATACAGACCTCTACCCACGAGGGTAAAGTCGAGGTGGTGGATCGGGATCATCAATCGCATTTCGTGGAAGCGGGCAATGCCTCCACGTTTAACAACGGTCACTTTCGTCTCGAACGACGGCTGGAGCGAAAGGAAATGGACCGGTTTCAACAGTGGCGCCAATATCGTAAGCAAATCTTCGTGAAAAGGCTCCGGAGGTTGAAGGATATCGTCGAACATCGGCGCATGATGTGGAAGCGTCACACTCCTCATCCGGGCAATCGCCCAGGAGTTCGGTTCGGACGGGAAAAAAGGCAATTAAAGAGACAACGTATGGAGCGGAGGAATCAGCCTTAATAAATGGAAAGGCTGGTTTTATGGACAACAACTTGGGTAGAATCAAAAAAGAGAGGAGAGACACCTCTCTTTTTTGATTCTGGGGGGTCGAAAATATAATGGATATTGCCTCAAGACTTGCGGCCTCTCTCCCTCCCGGCACCATTGAAAATCGTCCCCAACAAAACCGCATGGCCCAAGCCGTGGCAGATCTTCTGCAGCAGGGCGGCAATCTGATGGTGGAAGCAGGAACCGGGGTGGGAAAAAGCTTCGCCTATCTGTTGCCGGCCCTTGAATATGCTTTAAAAGAAGGCGGGCCTGTCGTTGTGTCGACCCATACCCTTACCCTTCAAGAACAATTGTTCCAAAAAGACCTGCCTATCGTGGTGGCTGCGCTTCAGGCGGAGGGATTGGGGCCTGTCCGGGCGGTTTTGCTTAAAGGGAGAGGAAATTATCTTTCTAAACGGCGGTTGGGTTTGGCTTTGGAAGGCGGCCGGCAAACCGACATTTTGGGCGAAGCAGATACCCTTTTTAAAATCCAGGAATGGTCCGCAACTTCCTGGGAAGGAACCCTTTCGGCGGCCCCCTTTTCAATTCAAAGCGATATTTGGAACGAGATCAAAAGCGATCCCTATCATTGCCTGGGCCCCAAGTGCGCTACCTTTGACACCTGTTTTTACCATTCAACGCGCAAAAAAGCCTACCAAGCCCACCTGATTCTAGTGAATCATGCGTTGTTACTCGCGGATCTGGCTTTAAAGATGGAATCAGAACAAGGGGTCCTGCCTCCCTACCAGGCCCTCATTGTGGATGAGGCACATCATTTGCCTGCCCTGGCGGCGGAGCATTTGGCGACTTCCGTGAGTCAGTCGGAATGCAACGGATTAGTCCGACGGCTTCTTTTTACGGATGAGAAGGCACCGGGTGGAAAGGGTCTTTTTGCCGCCATACCTACGGCTGGTGCCGGGGAGGCCGTGGCGGATTTCAAAATGGGGATACAAGAGTTTTTTAGCAAGTTGGGGAAGCATTTGGAAGTTGGAGGGGGGGGTGTTAAAGCGGTCCGGATGCCGAATCCTCCACCCGAAATAAGTGTACTCGCAAGACCTTTGGGACGTTTGGAATCCCTTTTAGGGGACGCCGCTGAAACCGCTCCTTCCGAAGAATTGGGGATGGAGGCCAAGGGAACTCGCGAAGAATGCCGCGAAATGGTCCGGCGCCTTTCCTATATTTTAGAAAGGGGCTGGGGGGAAGAAGCCTGCTACTTGATAGAGCCTGATACCCACGCATACAAAAAAGGGGAGATGAGGGCTTCGTCGATTAGGGCGGTCCCTTTGGATTCTTCCGAACTTCTTAAAGAACACCTGCTTTCCTCTGTCAAAGCGGCGGTCTTCACCAGTGCCACCTTATCCGTTGGCGATGATTTTTCCTATTTCCGTCATGCTCTTGGACTGGATGGAGATGAAAACAGAGTGAAGGCCCTGCGGGTTGGGTCGCCGTTTGATTTCAGGCGCCAGGTCACCATGTTCCTTCCGCGTTCCATGCCGCATCCACGTAGGGAGGAGGCGCGGTTCAATCTTGAAGTCATAGAATATGTCCGCGCATCCCTTAAACAATCTCATGGAAAAGCCTTTGTTCTTTTTACTAGTTTCAAGATGTTGCGGCAGGTGGCGGAGGCCATCCGGGCGGATTTGGACCGTTTGGGTATTACTCTTTTGGTCCAGGGTGAGGAAGGATGGGACCGCACCCGTCTCTTGAAGGTTTTTCGGGAAGATATCCATTCCGTTCTGTTGGGGGTCAACAGTTTTTGGGAGGGGGTGGATGTGCCGGGCGAATCCCTTTCCAACCTCATCATCACCAAGCTTCCATTTCAAGTTCCGGAAGGCCCCCTGGTGGAGGCTAGACATTCCCGAATGAAGGAGGAGGGTTTAGAACCCTTTCAAGTGGAAAGCCTTCCCGAAGCGGTTTTAAGACTTAAACAAGGTTTTGGGCGATTGATTCGAAGTTCTACCGATGTGGGAACGGTCACCCTATTGGATCCCAGGGTCACCACCGAAAGATGGGGAAGGATTTTTCTCGATTCCTTGCCGGATTGTGAGAAGGTTTTTCTTTCAAAACCAGGGCAAGTTGAGAATTCACTTACGTCATCTAAAAATGCTTCGGTTAAAGTCCCCAAACGGGCTTCAAAACCTCGTTCGGGGGGGTAACCTATGGGGTTTCTGAAATTGGCCGGTTACACCAACTTCTCCCTTTCCAGCCCTTTGGATCAATCCTTTCATTGTTGAACCGACTTCGATTGAGGGTAAAATAAACTCCATGTCCCGCCCCTCAGCATCTTCTAAGGAAATTACGCCCTCTCCCGATGAAATTCGTCTTCTCAATACGGACACTCAAGGTGGCGAAGAGGAACCCACGCTCAGACCCCAGCATTTGGCAGAATATGTCGGTCAAACGGTTTTAAAGGAATCCCTTCTTATTGCATTGAAAGCGGCTCAACAGCGCAAAGAAGCTCTTGAACATCTACTGCTTTCCGGGCCGCCGGGTTTGGGGAAAACGACCTTGGCTTCCATCGTAGCAAAAGAAATGGGGGTCAACCTGAAGGCCACTTCGGGACCGATTATTGAAAGATCGGGGGACTTGGCCGCCCTCTTAACTAACCTCCAGCCCTTTGACCTACTATTTATTGATGAAATCCATCGTCTGCCGAGGGTGGTTGAGGAGGTTCTATACCCCGCCATGGAAGATTTTCAACTCGATATCATGATAGGTAAAGGGCCGACGGCAAGGGCTATTCGTTTGCAACTGCCGCCCTTTACTCTAGTGGGGGCGACCACCCGCGCTGGAAAAGTAAGCGCGCCCCTAAGGGACCGGTTTGGGCTTTCCTTTAGGTTGGAATTTTATCAACCTGAAGAATTAATGGAAATTGTCCGCCGCTCCGCCCAGGTTTTAAAGGTTGAATTGACTGAGGATGGAGCCAAGGAAGTGGCTCAAAGATCCAGGGGAACCCCGCGCCTTGCCAACCGTCTTTTGCGAAGGGTAAGGGATTTCGCCGAAGTAAAGCGAAAGGGAAAGGTGGACCGGGAAGTGGCCGATGCAGCACTTAAACTCTTGGAAGTAGACGCCTTGGGACTCGATCGAATGGACAGGAGAATCCTCTTGAGCGTGATTGAAAAATATTCAGGCGGCCCGGTTGGTGTGGAAACTCTCGCCCTGTCGGTGGGTGAAGAACCAGAAACCGTTGAAGATGTATATGAACCCTTTTTGGTCCAGATGGGCTTCCTTCAACGCACGCCCAGCGGCCGCAAGGCCACACCCCTGGCTTATCGGCATCTATCCATAACACTGCCGCCTGAAGCACAAGGGAGTCTTCTATGAGCGGTCTCCGTTCCCTGGTGCCCAAAAAATCGGAAATCTTCCTTTACGGAATCATTACCCTGCTGGGGGTGGCCATTGGATTGGCTTTCCCATTGCTCAACTATTTCAAAGCCGCCAGCCATTTTTGGTTTTTTGTCATTTGCGTTCTTTCAGGGGTTTTTGCCGCGGGCCTGATCCTCTGGGTGGTTCAAAAAATTATCCTCCGGCCCCTGGAAGAATTTCTGGAAGCCATGGAGCGGGTTTCGGAGGGCAATCTTCAGGTCAAGGTGGAAGGCAAATACTCGGGGGATTTCGAGGCTTTGGCCAAGCATTTCAACCTGATGCTGGATTCTTTGCGTTCTTCTGTTGAACAATTGAAAAGCAGTTCGCAGGAAACGCTGCATTTGGCCCAGCAGCTCACGCAGACGATTCAACAAATGCATGGCGCAACTGAGGAAGTCTCTTCGACAATTCAAAACATTTCCCGCGGGGCGGAAGAACAGGCTCTGAAGGTTCAAGAAGCCTTTAACATTATCGACAAGATGGCAGGGAACATCCAAGTTTCCGCTGAACTTCTGAATAATTCGGAAAAGGTGGTCACCCGAGCCGTTAACGCATCGGAATCTGGAAGCAGGTCTTTTCAAAAGACGGTCGAGCAGATGCGGGCCATCCACGAGGTGGTACAGGGTTCGACCCAGGAAGTTACGGAACTGGGAAATCGGTCCAAAGCCATCGGCAAGGTGGTGGATGTCATCACCCAAATCGCGGACCAAACCAACTTGCTGGCCTTAAACGCCGCGATCGAAGCCGCACGGGCGGGTGAATACGGCCGGGGGTTTGCGGTGGTGGCCGAAGAGGTAAAGAAGCTGGCGGATGGTTCGGCGGAAGCCGCCAATAAAATTTCGGTGATTATCCGGGAAATTCAAAAAGAAATTTCGAAAGTCGTAAGCACGATGAGCGAGGGTGCTGAAAAAGTGTCAGAGGGCCTGGTGGTTGTGACCGAAGGCGGGGAAGCGCTGAAAGAAATTCAGGGAGCTTCAGACGAGGTCGTGAAGCAGGTTCAGGAAATTTCCAAATCTTTTGAGAATCAAGCGGACCAGGCCTCGAACGTGGTTGAAGCCATTACCAATATCGTCGCCGTATCCGAGGAAAACGCCTCGGCCACGGAGGAAATTTCTGCCTCCACAGAGGAACTTACTGCTTCTATGGAATCCATGGTCGCGGCAGCGCGCCAACTGGAGGGTGTTGCCCAGCGGTTGAAAGATGCCGCGGCTAATTTCAAAGATGTAGGGTAAAAGCCTTCTTGAAGGCCCAAAACCCTCTTGAAAACAGATAAAAAATGTTTATATTTTCTGTCGGTCGTTTATAGTCTCTGCCTGATAGTTATTGCCATTATCAATTTTTCTTAAGGGTCCTCCAATGATCGAAGTTAAAGACCTCGTGAAAATGTACGGCACCACGACGGCTGTGGACCGGGTGACCTTCTCTGTTCCCAAAGGAACCATTTTGGGCCTATTAGGCCCGAACGGTGCAGGCAAAACCACGACCATGAGGGTCATTACGACTTCCCTCCCCCCAAACGGAGGAAAGGTTTCGGTGGGTGGGTATGACGTGACCGATGCCCCTCAAGAAGTTCGCAAGCGCATCGGATATCTGCCCGAAATTCCTCCCATTTATGGCGATATGACCATCATCAATTACCTTAAATTCGTTGCGGATATTAAAGACGTTCCGCAAGATCAGAAGACGAACCGCATCGGAGAAGTGCTTGAAATGCTCTCCCTTGAGGATATTAGCCGACGTCTTATCTCGCATCTTTCCCTGGGTTATCGGCAAAGGGTTGGCTTAGCCCAGGCGCTGATCCATGATCCTGAAGTTTTGATCTTGGATGAACCGACACGGGGTCTCGATCCCAAACAGATTCTTGAAATCCGAAAACTCATCAAATCCCTGAGTGGCCGCAAAACCATCATACTTTCCACCCACATCCTGCCTGAAGTTGCCTCTACATGTGACAATGTGGTCATCATCGATCAGGGCAAGGTCGTGGCGGCTGATACGATGGAAAACCTTTCTCAAAGGCTGGAAGGGGCAAAAACGCTTGAAGTCGAGGTAAAGGGCCCTGCCACTGACATCAAAACGGCTTTAGAACGGGCAACAGGAGTTTCTTCGGTAAAAGTCATCGGAAAAGAAAGCCGGGGCGCCACCAAATTTGAAATCGTGACCGATGGGTCCAACGAGGCGCGGGAGGCTCTCTTCAACAGCGTGGTGAAGAACAAATGGGTTCTTTATCAGTTAAGCCCTGTTGGCATGAGCCTGGAAGATGTCTTCCTTAAGTTGACGACTAAGGAATCAGCGTCATGATTCGGTATTCAATGAAGTTTAAAATGGTTTCGAATTCCTGTCAGACGCCTAGGTCTAAACCGTTCAAAGGAGTCGTTTCGTGAACGCCCGGAAAATAATGGCTCTTGTGATGAAAGATCTGACGCAATATTTCGCCTCTCCTATGGGTTATCTTGTTTTGGCTGTTTATTTTCTGGTGGGTGGTTTTTTCTTCTGGCTCATAGCGGTTCAAAGCCGTAATGCAAGCATGATTCCTGTTTTTCAGAATACCGTCATATTGCTGCTTTTTATCACGCCCATGATCACGATGAGGCTCTGGTCCGAGGAAGAGAAATCAGGAACAGCGGAACTTCTTTGCACCTCGCCGCTAACTCTTTGGGAAATCGTTCTGGCAAAGTATTTTGCGGTGCTGGCTTTTTTTGGCGCCATGCTTGCCTCCACCTTGGTTTACCTTGTCGTCATGCTGTCGGCTGGAAATCCGGATTTGGGTCCGGTCGTGGCCAATTATCTTGGCTATATGTTGACCGCAGGCGCTTTTTTTGCCTTAGGGCTGCTGGCCTCGACCTTGAGTGAAAATCAAATTGTATCGGCGGTGATTGCCTACGGAATGCTTCTGATGTTGTGGGTGATAGGAGCTGCCGGGGGAAATGTCCAGGGTCCGCTCGGAGATTTTCTAAAGTACGTTTCGGTATTTGAACATCTGGACGATTTTTTCAAAGGAGTTGTGGATTTGACACACGTCTTCTATTTCCTCAGCATTATCTTCTTGGGGCTTTTTCTTTCTGTGAAAGTCCTTGAAAGCAAGAGGAGTTAACCTTGGGCCAAACACCTTTTATTCTCAAAGTCAGAACCTACAACCAGCCGCTAGTGATTGTGGGTTTGGTTCTTGTTCTGGCGGGCATTCTTGCGGTCCTTATTTTTAATACCACCAACTGGTGGAACCTGACCCTGGTTGGTTTAGGGGTTGTGGCGCTCGGTCTGTTCCTGGCGGCTAATCTGGCTGAGGTGAAAGAGACGGGGAAAAAGAAGTCCACCCTGGTCCGGGCAAATCTAACCTTGGTAGCCCTCGCTATGGTCGGGATCGTTTTTGGCTTGAATTATGTTATTTCCCGCCATCCGATCCGCTTCGACCTGACGTCCAACAAACTTTATACCCTCTCGGACCAGACCACGGGGGTTTTGAAAGCGCTCAAGCAGGATGTGAATGTTTCCATGTTCGTCTCCAACAAGCGGCAGACCAACGTCCAAGCCGAAGTCCAGCGTGCCCAGCAGCTTTTGCAGGAATACACCAAAATAGGCACTAAGTTTCATTTCAAGGTTGTGGATGTCGACCAGAATCCATCGGAAGCTAAACGCCTGGGAATACATGAGTACAACACGGTCGTTTTTGAAAGCGGAGATAACAGAAAGGATGTCCTTCAACGCGATTATGTGACCTACTCCATGCAGGGCCGCCAGCCTGTACCCAAATTCCAGGGAGAGGGAGCTTTCACCTCCGCTCTCGTTAAAATGAATGACACGTCCCATCCTGTTTTTTATTTCACGGAGGGCCATGGTGAAAAGGAGTCGGGGAATCCACAGCCGGAAGGGTTCAACACCTTTAAAGAGATGTTGGATCAGCAGAATTATTCGGTCAAAACCGTCAATTTGTTGACCTCGGGCAAAATCCCCGATGATGCAACTGGATTGGCCATCGTCGGCCCCACCCATCCATTTCAACCGGCGGAATCGGCGCTTATCGATGACTACCTCAAAAAAGGCGGCAAGCTGGTCCTGTGTGTGGATCCGGGCGTGAAAGTGGGCTTGGAACCTGTTCTGAAGGATTTCGGCATCAAACTTGGCAACGATCTCGTTGTAGATGAGACCAGCTACGCTTTTCCCGACGTTCGCGTGGTCATACCTCAATATTTGTCCCAGTCGATAGTGGAAAAACTAGCTGATGGCCATATTGCGACCTTGATGCCATATACCCGAAGCGTTCAAATCCAAGCCCCCGCGTTAAAAGATGTGATCCAAACCCCTTTCATGCAAACGACTGATAAGGGATGGGCCTTAAATGATTTAAAAACCAAGACGCTTAAATTTCATGCAGGAGTGGATGCCAAAGGGCCCGTTACTATGGCAGTGGCTTGCGAATGGACTCTCCCTGCGGACGCCTCAAAGAAGGCTCGTGTGGTGGTTTTTGGGAATTCCAACCTATTTACCAACCAATTTCTCCAGGGCCCGGGGAATTTGGATGTGGGGTTGAACACTTTCAGCTGGGTGGCGTTGGATGAAAACAAAATCTCCATCCATCCCAAAGAAGATGACATGCGGGTTATGAATCTCTCGAATGTGGGGGCGAACTTTATTTACTACCTGACGGTTTGGGTAATGCCCCTGGCGATCTTGGCCCTGGGCGGATGGGTCTGGTACCGCCGCCGTTCCTTATGAAAAGCTTCAAATCTACCCTCGTTTTATTGGTTTTGGGAATTGCCCTCGGCGCATATATCTTTTTTTTCGAGCGCGGACCCAAGAAGGATGATACCGAGAAGAAAGACAAGGTTTTCACCAGCTTCGTAGCGGATGATGTCCAAGAAATCCGAGTGGAGTATCCGGGCAATACCTTGACCGGGAAAAATATACCCCTCACCATCAAAAAAGATGATAAGGGCGCATGGCAGATAACCCAGCCGGTGAAGCTTAAGGCGGATGAAACCATTGTGCGCCAGACCCTGACCAGTGTGGGGCAAATGGCTCCCGATGACAGCCTGGCGACGCCAGGAAATCTTGCCGATTACGGTTTAGTCAATCCCTCCGCCAAATTCACCTTTATTTCCAAGGGAAAAGCGCCAGACGTTTTATTGGTGGGGGACAAGACAGTTGCCAGCACCGATTATTATTGTTTGAACCCCGCATTGAAGACGGTGTTTTTGATCCCGCCCTACATTCCGGAAGGGTTAATGAAAAGCCCTAATGATATGCGTGAGCATTCGATTGTTAAGACTGATCTCGTTGCCGCCCAGAAGGTAGCAATGACGTTCCAAAGCAAGACCTTGGTTTTGATCAAAGACGACAAGAATGTTTGGAATATCGAAAAACCCATTAAGGAAAAGGCTGATCCCGGAAAAGTCCGCGATCTCCTGAACCAAATCAATTCTTCAAGGGTGGATGAGTTTGTGGAGGACAATCCACGTTCCCTGGCGCCTTACGGCCTTTCAACCCCTAGGGCTTCCATTACCATTTGGCCCGCCGACCACACTCCGCCAACGACGCTTCTTTTAGGCCGCCAGAAATTAAAAGCGACGACTTTCTTCGCCAAGGTGGAGGGCCAGAATTCAGTCTTTTTACTGCCCACTTTCATTGACACAACCCTTCACTTCAAACTTAATGATTTTAGGGATAAAAGCGTCATGGGATTTGACCTGGCCCAGGTTAAATCCTTAACGGTCCGGCATAACCAGCAGGTTTATACTTACCAAAAGGACGCAAAAGGACAGTGGACAAGTACCAGCCGCATGCAGGCTTCCACTGAGGCATCGGCCATCATTAACGGTTTGGCCCAAACTACCATTGCCGATTTTGCGGCCCCTAATACCCAAACGGGGGTTCAAACCCCATCTTATACGGCTGAAGTGGCCTTAAGTGACGGTACTATCCGCCGGTATCGTTTTGGCCGCAGGGAGAAGGAGCAGGTCTACCTGGCTTCGGACAAAACCAAGGATATTTACCTGGTTTCTCCTTCGACTCTTTCGCAAATGGAATCCTTTTACAATGTTATCTTGACACCCCTTCCCGCAGTTGCTGTTACGCCGGTTTCAGCCAAACCCTAGGATTTTTTTTAGCCGTCCCGGATTAATTTTTGTTAAAGGCCTTCGGTCCGTTAAAGTATGTCCATGGTAAGCCCCCTCGCCGACAAGCCCCGCTATTTTTTCGATCACCTCATGGAATTGCGCCAGGTTCTGGTACAAAGTCTGATCGCGATGACCCTTGGGGTC
This sequence comes from candidate division FCPU426 bacterium, assembly GCA_963738405.1. Lineage (GTDB taxonomy): Bacteria > Oederibacteriota > Muellerivitia > Muellerivitales > Muellerivitaceae > CAVTWJ01. The sequence continues at coordinate 222,204 of CAVTWJ010000001.1, forward strand.
GGAATTGCCTTTTGGAAATCGGCGCTTCTATTTGAGATTCTTGAACACCCCTACCGGCGTGCCCTAGCCCATTTTCCACAGGCCGAAACCCAGATCAGCGCCCTTAAGACGCTGGTTCCTATCGAAGCTTTCATGATCAACATGAAATTGGCCACGGCGGCAGGAATCGTGCTGGCGTCGCCCTTTCTTTTATGGAGGCTTTGGATTTTCGTTGTTCCGGCCTTGAAACCTTCCGAACGCACGGCCCTATTGGCCGTGCTTACACTGGGGCTTTTCTTTTTTGGGGGAGGATTGTGTTTCAGTTATTTTTTGGTGATTCCGCTGGCGCTGGAATTTTTACTGCGGTACAACCTGGATTTTCAGTTTATTCCCCAATGGACTCTTCAGGGTTATTTTGATTTTACACTGAATTTTTCCTTAATTTTCGGGACGTTGTTTGAACTCCCTCTGGTATTGGCGGCCCTGGCGGCTGTTGGGATCGCGACACCTCAATTTTTGGCCCACAAGCGCAAACACGCCATTCTTGCTATTTTCGCTTTGGCCGCGATCGTGGCCCCCAGCGCCGACCCGGTAACTCAAACGATCGTGGCTGTCCCCTTGGTGTTTTTATACGAAGTTGGTATCTGGCTCTCCTGGCTGGTGGTCCGCAGAAAAAAAGCTTGATTGGAATAACATCAGCCGAAAGGTAGGCCGCCAAAGGTTATTTGGGGTTTCTGGGCCTTCGTTGACTTTTCCAAAACAGCAGACCATAATTCCACTCGGCTGAAATTCTTGAACCCTCATTAGGGTTTTGGACCATTAAATGGATGGAAATCGGAGGATGGCATGAAATTTTTCTTAGATACAGCGAATCTGGATGAAATTAAGCAAGGTGTTGCTTGGGGAATTGTGGATGGCGTAACCACCAACCCTTCCCTGGTTGCCAAAGAAGGGGTCAGTTTCCATACCCGGGTAAAAGAAATTTGCGCCGTGGTGAATGGTTCGGTTTCCGCGGAGGTTACCGCGACCGACTTTGAGGGAATGATCCGGGAGGGCCATATTTTGGCCAACCTGCATCCCAATGTCACGGTAAAGGTTCCCTTGATTCCGGACGGAATCCGCGCTTGCAAGGCCTTGAGCGCCGAGGGTATCAAGGTCAACGTTACGCTTTGTTTTTCACCCGCGCAGGCTCTATTAGCGGCAAAGGCGGGGGCGACCTACATTAGTCCTTTCGTGGGACGTTTGGATGACGTGGCTTCGGATGGAATGAAACTGGTCGAAGATATTGTCCGCATTTACGACAACTATAATTATCAAACCCAGGTGTTGGCCGCCTCCCTGAGGCATCCCGAGCATATTATTCAAGCCGCGCTCATCGGGGCGGATGTCGGCACGATGCCCTTTCCGGTTATGAAGATGTTGTTTAACCATCCCCTGACCGATCTTGGGCTGAAAAAATTTCTGGAAGACTGGGAAAAGGTCAAGGGTAAGGTTTAATTCGATACGAGCCCGCTGCCTTGGACTTTTCGCAATTAGGGAAGGGACTGGTTGTTGCGGGCCTTGGGCTGGCGCTGCTGGGCGGGCTGATTTGGTTTTCAGGCAAGATGCCTTTCTTGGGTCGGCTTCCGGGCGATATCCGAATTGAGAAACCTTCATTTTCATTTTATTTTCCCCTTGGGACATGCTTGTTTTTGTCTCTTTTTCTTACATTGGTTTTTTGGGCTATCTCTTTTTTTAAGAATCACTGATCGACCCATTGAGGTATTAATTCGTTGAGACGATATTTTTTAATATTTTTAATGCTCTCTGCCGGTTGCGCCACTCTTCCTTCCGTTAATAACAATAATGAATCAGGTCTTGTGATTTCTCCTTACGCGGATCAAGCCGCCATCGCGATTACAAACGGTGAACGGCGCATAAGGGTAGCTATTGCTTTGCGCAAGCCTTCTGTCAAGTTGATCGCGCCCGAGACTTTTGTTTTGGAAGGGTTTCCAATGTCCGAGCCCCCATCCCCGCTTGATGCATCTCCCACCCAAACTCCCAGCCAGCCACTTCGGGAAGCTTTGATCACTTCATCACAGGTGGATATGAACGGAGCCCGCATCGAGCCCCTCGGTGAAGGGGAAATCGAAGTGGATGGCCTGAAATACCGAGGCAACATGGACCTAGTTCATGACGAGAAGGGAACACTGACGGTCATTAACGATGTGGCGTTGGAAGACTATGTTGAGGGAGTTTTGGCTGGGGAGATTCCACATGATTGGCCACTAGAGGCCCTCAAGGCACAGGCTATTGCCGCCAGGACCTTTGCTTTTTTGAAAATGCAGGATGCCCGCCAAAAGGGGCAAATTTATGATGTGGAAAACACTTCTTTTTACCAGGTTTACCAAGGGACTGGAAAAGTGGACGATGAAATGAAGCGGGCGGTCAAAGAAACCCGTGGGGAAATACTTATTTATGGGGGGAAGCCCATTGAGGCTTATTTTCACTCCAACTGTGGTGGTCACACAACAGCGGCCAAGGACGTTTGGGGCAAAGATGAACCTTATTTACAGTCAGTGGCCTGTGACTTTGGAAATAACGGGGCCCATTACCGATGGAAGGCAACGATCCCCATCCGCGATATCGTGAATAAATTGAAGGCCCTAGGGGTGACTATAAGTGACGTGGTTCGTATTTCGGGTTTGGATATGGACGGCGGGGATCGAATTGTAAATCTGGATATTCTTGATGGGGATGGGCGGGTCCATACCTTGAAAGCTTCTGCTTTCCGTATGGCTGTTGGGCCTGATCTTGTGAAAAGTACGCATTTTAGTGCTCGAGTTGAGGGTGATCAGGTGATTTTTGAGGGGAAGGGTTGGGGTCACGGAGTGGGCTTGTGCCAAGAGGGCGCCTTGGGTATGGCCAATCGGGGATATGGAGCCTTCGATATTTTGCGGCACTATTATTTAGGAATCATGATTGAGCGAATTAGCGAGTGAGTCAGCGACTATTAAAATGTTTAAAAAATTGACGTAATTAAAGCGCTTTAATTCGGAATACTTTGTTGATAACAGCATCCACAAAGAAACCGTTTTTATAGAAAATATGTCAAATTCTGTACTTTTTAACCCTCTGGCCTGACAGTTTTAGGCAAGAATTGTTTTATTTTTATGGGCGATTTCAAGACACCCCCCCCTTAAATTGTGGTAATTTATGCGGGTTTGGTTGGCATTCAACTTGCCTTTTTAAACAGAAAATCGAATTTGGGGGTTGGGTACATGAATTCTTGGCGTTATTTCGCTTTGGGGTTGATGATCTCCTTAATCGGAGGAACCACTCTCTTTTTCGGTTGTACACGCCAAATTGCCGTACCGGTCAGCCCTGGATCTTATTTCTCTCCAACTCCCACCCCAATCCTCCCCGCCAATGGTGTTTGGAACCTCAATTTTAATCCTGGTGGCGGCACACAGGTTACCGTTACTCAATCCGGGACGAATGTAACAGTGACTGGAAATGTTGGCGGAACGCCTTTTACCCTGAGCGGAACGGTTTCTGGAAATTCCATTACCCTTACCAACGGTAGTGGCACGACCATCGCTGGTACTTTGTCTGGAACTCCAACCTCAGGAACCACCATTACGGGCACTTATACAGCAACGGGTATTCCTGGTCTTACAAGTGGAACGGTCAATGGTAATTATGTTGGGACGCCTACCCCCACATTTACAATCACACAAACCTTAACTGCTACCCAGACTCCGATTGGTCCAACAGCCACCGGAACAAGTACCTTTACGCCTTCGTCGACTTCAACTTCGACTTCGACGGCTACGGGTACGTCGACAAACACTCCTACCGGGCCAACCGCCACGCCCACGGACACGGGAACGGCTACTTCAACGGGCACACCCACTTTAACCCCGACCGTTACCAATTCGCCTACACAAACACTAACCTTAACATCCACTGGCACGCCGACTCAAACTGCAACAGCAACTCCGAACCCCTTGATGATTGCTGATTTTGAGGAAGGTCAAGCCCAAGACATCCTTCAACTTGGACGGGATGCCTACTGGTATATCGTTCCAGATGGTGTTAGTACCTTGAATTTTGCCCCGACGACTCTTGTGACGGGTGGTCCCGGTGGCGCGTCTGACCATGCGATCTCTGTGACCGGCAGTACTCCCGGAAGCGGAAGCATTTATGCGGCTCTTCAAGGAGATTTTGTCTCAACCAAAGCTTCTTACAACCTTTACACCGCTGGTGGAAATACAGCGAATAACAACGCAACTGGGTTTGTTTTTTACATCATTGGGTCGGGACCTGGGTCAGTTTGGTTTAATGTTTCAGACCAGGCCACAACAGCTTCATCGGACAACGCGGGCTATACAGTTCCCATAACTAGCAGTTGGACTGCTGTCACGGTTTTCTTTGACAGGATGCAGAGTCAGGGGTGGGGTGCTCCTGGACACATGTTTGATCCGACTACCGCCATTAGTTTTGCTTGGAAAGTTACGAGTACCAGTTCGACCATCAATTTCGCCGTGGATGACTTCCAATTGACCACCGCAACGGCGCCTCCGACCTGGACACCAACACCCACGCCTAATCCTGCTTTGATCGATGATTTTGAGGGGCCAACTAGCTCCTTCTCGGACAGCGTGAGCAATATTTATGTATATCAAGACTCGAATAGTAACTGGCGTGATGGTTATTGGTTCGAGTTTTCAGACGTCTCCGGAAGTTTTGCGGCAGGGGCTGGAAATCCTGGAACCGGGTTAGAATTCACTGGGTCTATGAGTGTTGCGGCCGGATTGCAGTTTAATTTCACAAATCCGGGCACGGGTTGTGCTCATAATTGTGGCGTGTCTTATTACGACGCAACCGTTGGCGGGACCTATACTGGAATTCGGTTCGATATCATGGCGCCTTCGCTTCCAGTGACGCTTTGTTCCGCAGAAGCGGCTCTTCCTTTACGCGTGGATATGATTAATAACGCTCCAGTGTCCGATTGGAACCAAACCATTCCACTTACGACTTCTTGGCAGGCAGTGACTGTTTATTATGATCGAGCCAAGAATGCGAATGGAGCATTTATGGCGCCTGCTGACGCAGCCAACATGCTTGGGGTTAAATTTGTGCCTATCAATAATGCCGTTCCAATCAACTTTGATTTCATCATAGACAATGTTCAATTTGTGTCGGGGGCTGATCCAAAGCCGCCTTCAGCCATTACTGCCAAGACGATCGATAATTTTGAGGACGGGGATAATCAAGCGCTTTGGACGGATGGCGGGAGTATTACCCCGGGATATTGGTACACCTATGCTGGTACTTCCAATACGGGTAATCCTTCCGCAGACCCAGGCGGTTCGATCTGGACAATCTGTCCCAGCGCTGGAGCTTTGGGAGGGACCTTCTTTCCGAGCACCCCAGGGAATACGGCGGTTGCGGGATCCTCAAATCTTTGGGCCGCCCATGTCACTGGAACTTGGGGGGATGAAAGTTATCCATTCCTTGGCTTGGGCTTAAACCTTGCCCAACCGAGAGCCCAGGTCGATCTTTCTGCGAATGCTGGGGTGAGTTTTTACGCCAAAGTGGACCCAACTTCAGTTGGCAATGTCTTTTACGTGAAATTCCCCAGTGCTTATACCGATCCTGCTGCGGGTATTTGCACGGATTGTTCTAACGATTATGGAGTGCCCTTCACCTTTACAACGACTTGGCAGCCATACGTTATCAATTTTAGCGGCTCTACCAATTATCCAGTTCAACAGGCTTATTGGGGTTGCCCGGGGAACGACGGCGGTTGTACCTCCCCTGATTTTGCGACAGGTACTGGGTATACTTTGACGAAAACTCCTTTGCAAACTATATACGCCATACAGTTCCAGACTAACGGTAGCGCGGCCACGAACCCTGGTGTTTATTACAATTACTCCGTGGATGATGTGACGTTCTTCTAAGATTTGCCTTTCCGAAGCCCGTTCCTATTTAGGGGACGGGCTTTTTTTGTGTCCCCCGGTTCCTCCCTTGAATAAAACCAAACTGTGTCCCACAATTCAACCATGGATTTTCAAATCATTTCCGATTACAAGCCGATGGGGGATCAACCCCAGGCTATTGAAAAGCTGGGGCAGGGGTTAAAGGAAGGCGTTCCACGACAGACTCTTTTGGGGGTTACGGGATCGGGCAAAACCTTCACCATGGCGCAAGTAATACAACAAGCCAAACGGCCAGCCCTTGTTGTTTCCCACAACAAAACCCTCGCGGCACAGCTTTATAGCGAATTCAAGGAATTTTTTCCCAATAACGCGGTGGCCTATTTCGTCAGCTATTACGATTATTACCAGCCTGAAGCCTACATCCCGCATACCGACACGTTTATTGAAAAGGACGCTTCGATCAACATGGAATTGGATCGGCTTCGGCTGGAAGCTACCGCTCTTTTGCAGGAGAGGCGGGATGTGATTATCGTAGCGTCGGTTTCATGTATTTACGGACTAGGTTCTCCCGAGCATTACAAGAACATGCACCTGGTGATCCGGGAAGGACAGGAGACCCTCCGTGAGCAGTTTTTACGCGACTTGGTTGGCATCCAGTACGCCCGTAATGACATTGATTTCACCAGAGGGAAGTTTAGGGTTAAGGGCGATGTGGTGGAGATATTTCCAGCCTATGGCGAGAATCCCTTCCGAATCGAGTTCTTTGGTGACGAAGTTGAAAAAATATCTGAAATCGATCCGGTTACGGGTAAGGCTTTGAACCGCCGAACGGTATTACCTATTTACCCCGCTAAACACTATGTCATGCCTGAAAAAGTGGTGCAGGGAGCGGTTGCGAACATTCGTGACGAGCTTCGAGTCAGGCTTCAGGAATTTAATCAGCTTAACAAACTCGTTGAGGCACAACGGTTAGAACAAAGAACCCAGTTTGACCTGGAAATGATTGAGGAGATGGGCTATTGCCAGGGCATTGAAAACTATAGCCGACATTTTGATGGACGAAACCCCGGCGACCCTCCCTATACCTTGTTGGATTATTTCCCCAAAGATTTTATTACTTTCATCGATGAGTCTCATGTGACTCAGCCCCAGTTGCGGGGGATGTTTAATGGCGACTTTTCTAGAAAAAAAAACCTGGTGGAATACGGATTTCGCCTCCCCTGCGCCTTTGACAATAGGCCCCTGAGGTTTGAAGAATTCAATAAAAAGGTGGGACAGGTTATCTTTGTTTCAGCCACACCCACGCCGGAGGAAATCAAGTTGAGTCAGGGCTGGGTGGCCGAGCAGATCATTCGTCCGACGGGACTGATGGACCCAGAAATCGAGATCCGTCCGGCGATAAGTCAAGTGGACGACTTGATAGGTGAAATTCGTTTGAGAATCGAAAAACAACAGAGAACCCTGGTTACCACATTGACGAAGAAGATGGCAGAGGATCTTTCTCATTATTTGAAACAATTGAATGTCAAAGTGGCCTATCTTCATTCTGATGTGGAAACACTGGATCGAGTGCGGGTTATCCGTGATTTACGGTTGGGGGTTTATGATGTGCTGGTGGGTGTGAACCTTCTGCGAGAAGGACTGGATCTACCCGAGGTTTCCCTAGTGGCGGTATTAGACGCCGATAAGGAAGGCTTTTTAAGATCGGAAACATCTCTTATGCAAACTTCCGGCCGGGCGGCTCGAAATGTGGATGGAAAAGTCATTTTTTACGCCGATAAAAAAACAGAATCGATCCGAAAGACGATTGAAGAGGTAAATCGGCGACGCAAAATCCAAGGCGAATATAACCAAAAGAACGGCATTACCCCAACGACGGTAAAGAAACAAATTCGTGAAATTCTCGGGACTGTCTATGAGGCTGATTACTACACGGTTCCTTTGGCCGCGGAAGAGGGCATTGAATTCATAGCAACCGAGGCCGTACCTCGCAAGATCATGGATTTGGAAAAGGAAATGTTGGTAAAGGCCAAAAACTACGAATACGAACGGGCGGCTGAGTTGAGGGATCAAATCCGTCGTCTGCGCGAAAAACTTCAATCTCCCGCATGAACCCGTCGGATACCGTAATTCCATCGGCCCCTGAGGCTGGAATGTTGGAGAATCTCAAAAAACTTTCGGCCTCTTTCCCCGACTCTCCGGGTGTTTACCTCTTTCGCAACGCCCAGGGAAAGGTCATTTATGTCGGTAAGGCCCTTTCGCTTAAGAAACGGACCGCCTCTTATTTCAACGCTGCTGGACAAGCAACCCCTAAGGTAAGGGCCCTGACCCGCCAATCGTCAAATTTGGAATATGTTTTAACAGCGGACGAAAACCAGGCTTTGCTTTTAGAAAGCAACTTGATCAAAAAACACCGACCGCGTTACAACGTCGTTCTACGTGATGATAAAAGCTATCCCTATTTAAAGCTGACGATCAATGAGGATTTTCCCCGAATTCTGATATCACGCCGAACCCTCCCTGATGGCGCGCGTTATTACGGACCCTACCCCAACATGAAGGTACGGGAAATCGTCAAAATGGTCCACCGCTTCTTTAATTTACGCGACTGCGACATGGAAATTGATGGCAAGGCGGAAAGGGCCTGTATCAGTTTTCAGATTCGACAATGCCCTGCCCCCTGCACGGGCCAAGCTTCAAAGGCCGAATATGCCAAGCTAGTCAAAAGGGTCCAGTGGTTTTTGGAAGGCCGCCATGAAGAATTAATCCAATATGTGCGGGATGAAATGCATGTCGAGGCAGAAAGGCAAGAATTTGAAGAGGCCGCTAAACTCCGTGACCTTTTAGGTTCCTTGGAAAAACTACAATTGGAAAGTGCGGTTATTACCGCCGAGAAAAAAGACCTGGATGTGGTAGCCCTGGCTCAGGGTTTAGGAAAGGTTCTGGCATCGGTCCTGCGGGTCCGGCAAGGCAAGGTGGTTGATCACGTTCGTTTCATTTTGGATAACGAAATGGAACAGGAACTTCCTGATGTTCTGCCTCTCTTTTTGAACCAGCTTTATTCCGCCGGGCTCTTTATTCCGGAAGAGATATTGATTTCAAATGATTTCCTCTTTTCCTCGGAATTGGTAAAAAAACTTGAGGAATGTAGGGGAGGCGCGGTGAAATTAACCCTACCTCACGAGGATTGGCATAAACAACTAATGACCATGGCCGAAGCCAATGTTTTATCCGCCCTAAGGGAAGATTTACGGCAAATGGAGGTTTTGAAGGAACTCCAAGGTCTTTTGAACCTGCCTCAGCTACCACGGTTGATTGCCTGTTTCGACATCTCGACCCTTCAAGGCGCGCATACGGTAGGTTCGGCGGTATTGTTCAGGGATGGAGCTCCGGACAAAGACAGATATCGTAAATTTAAGATCAGGGAACAAACGGGACAAGACGACTTTCGAGCGCATGAGGAAATGATGCGCCGCTATATTCGACTCGTGGGGCGTGAGGGGCTGCCTCTCCCAGATCTTTTTTTGATTGACGGCGGTAAGGGTCAGCTTAGTTCGGTTTATCCTGTTTTGCTCAAGGAAATGGGTCAAGAATTTGGCCTGGCGTCACTCGCCAAGCGGGAAGAGGAGGTTTTTGTCCCGGGAATATCCACTCCGGTGGACTTTAAAGGCCATTTAAAAGCCCGATTTTTGTTGCAAAGGGTTCGGGATGAATCGCATCGGTTCGCGGTTGGATATCACCGTACATTAAGGGACAAACAAACACTTGATTCACTTCTTCAGCAGGTAAAGGGAATTGGACCTTCCCGCTTAAGAGCTCTTTTCAACCGATTTGAAACCTTACAGCAGATGAAAGAAGCGACTTTAGAGGATTTGGCTTTGGTTCCGGGATTTTCAAGGGACTTGGCAAGCAGACTTTTTGCTGTTTTTCACCCGCTTTAAAGACGTTTCCTGAGTTTATTCATCTAAACCCTCAAAACAGTCAAAAATTTCACAAACTGTATTTGGAGTGTTACAATTCAGCCATGTTGTCAATCAGACTCCGCCGTCAATATTGTGACGTCATTTCATGGGACTTTAATTCATGAAACCACAAAAACTCTTCTTTCGTGGAAGCGTATTAGCCGAATGGGTCAGCCGAACCCTTTTCGTTGGCATTGTGATCCTTTTTGTTTATGGCGGCTTTGCTTATTACGTATCCAAGAAAACCTTTGATGATGAGATGGGGAACCGTTTGTTGGTGATAGCGCGTCTGACAGCGGGTCAAACCCAAGCCGATTGGCTGCCTTTTCTAGAAGGGAAAGGGGACACTCTTTACCGTAAGTTACAGGCCTTTCTGGATCAAAAAAAGCATGAAAGCATGGCTAGAAACATCTTCATTCTAGACGAAAGCGGAAGGGTGCTGGTGGACGCCAATGGGCAGTATGAGTTCAAGGAAACCAATTGGTTGAAAGATTTGGATCCGGAGCCTTTTAAGCAAGCGGTTCAAGGGGTTCCCGCAGTATCTATCCTTTTTCCTGAACGAGATGGGGGAATTTATAAGATTGGTTACAGCCCTCTTTACATGAAGAATGGAAGGGTGGGTGCGGTTTTGGGTGTGGAAGCAAGCGCTAATTTTATAGATGGGTTGACCCAATTTGCGAAAATCCTATTTATTTTTGGTTTGGCCTGTCTTTTTTTGATGGGTGGACTTCTTTACGCATTTGGCCGAAGGTTCATCGCCCCTATTGAGGAGATGGCGAGTGTTTCGATTCGGATAGCGGAAGGGGATTTCAGCCAGAGGGTTGGCTTTACCGCCACCAACGAATTAGGCGCCCTAGCGCATGCTTTTAATGATATGGCCAAACGTCTTCAAACTCACAATGAATATATTTTAGAAAGCATGTCGAACGGACTGGTGGTGGCGGATTGGCGGGGAACCGTCACAAGTTTTAACCGCGCGGCTTCCATGATTCTTGAAATTCCACAAGGGGAAATCATCGGACGGCACTATGAAGAAGCTTTTGAACCCTATCCGGTTTTCCGGGACGCCATTAAGTCCCGTTTGTTGAAGAGAGGCCAGGAGGTCGACACGGAGATCAATTTAAGCGAGGAATCCCCCAAGTTTTTACGCCTTCGAAGCGCGCCCCTCCTGGGCGCCGAGGGGCAGGAATTGGGAATGGAAATTCTATTTTCAGATGAAACGCAAGTGCGAAAACTTCAGGCCCAGATCAAGGCATCGGAAAAAATGGCCACCATCGGAGAATTAGCGGCAGGTATTGCCCATGAAATACGAAATCCATTGGGCGCCATGAAGGGCTTTACCGAAATTTTATCCAAAAAACTTCAGAAGCAACCCGAAACCAAGGAAATGGTTGCCGATATCGCTGCCGAAATAGAAATTCTTAACAAGATTGTCACGAATTTCCTTGTGTTTGCCCGTCCGACGACTCTGGAAACTCAGGACGCGGACGCCTCGGAAGTAATATTGGCTTTATTGCCGCTGGTTCAGCAGGAGGCCTCACAAAAAAAAGTGCGTGTCCGATGGGAAGGCGAAGAACCGATTTGGCTTTCTCTTGACGTCGAGCAGTTTCGACGAGCTGTTTTGAATTTGGCTTTAAACGCCGTTCAGGCCTCGCCCAAGGGAGGCCTCGTTACGCTCGGAATCAGGAGATTTAACCGTTCGGACTTGGTTCAATTTCTCCACCAACAAGGAGCGATAGGCCTCATCCCCCAAGAAACAGAACCCCAATGGTGCTGTTTTTGGGTGGAGGATGAGGGCGGTGGAATCGCTCCGGAAAATCTTTCCAAACTCTTTACGCCGTTTTTCACCACCAAAACCGAGGGTTTCGGGCTCGGTCTTTCCATCACTCAAAAAATTGCTGAAGCTCTCGGGGGCCAGGTAGCCGGGATCAACCGGCCGGACGGCGGGGCCAGATTCCTCATGATTCTTCCGGCCCAAAAAATAAAATCGGAGGCAGTGACGATATGAGCACTATTCTTCTCGTGGATGATAAATCGAGCATGCGAAAGGTACTGCGGCAAACCCTGGAAGGGGATCCCCATCAGATATTGGAGGCAGAGGACGGTGAAAAAGCCCTGGAAACCATTAAAACCAAACATGTGGACGTGATTATTACCGATATCAAGATGCCAAAGGTGGACGGAATGACCTTGCTTCGGATGATCAAGGAATTGGACTCAGAAATCGTGGTCATCATCATGACGGCTTATGGCACCATTGAAACCGCTGTAGAGGCTATGAAGTTGGGGGCTTACGATTACATCACGAAACCATTTTCCACTGAACAGGTTAAGTTGACCGTGGAAAAGGCAGTCGAGCGCCAAAAACTGGTTTATGAAAACAAATACCTTCGGGAAAAGCTTAACGACCAATACAACTATAAGCGGATCGTGGGCAACAGCCCCTCCATGCAGCCGGTATATGAGTTGATAGACAAAGTGGCGCCAACCGATACGGCCGTCCTGATTCGTGGTGATTCGGGAACGGGTAAGGAATTAGTAGCCCATGCCATTCATTTTAACAGCCGTCGTAAGGACAAGCCTTTCATTAAGGTCAACTGCGCTGTTTTGGCCGAAGGGGTCTTGGAAAGCGAATTGTTCGGACACGAAAGGGGTTCGTTCACGGGCGCCGCAGGAAAACGAATCGGACGTTTTGAATTGGCAAGCGGCGGGTCAATATTTTTGGATGAAATTGGAGATATCAGCCTCTCCACACAGGTTAAATTATTAAGGGTCCTCCAGGAAAAAGAATTTGAGAGGGTCGGCGGAACCGAGAATATTCGGGCGGATGTAAGGGTGATTGCCGCTACGAACAAGAATTTGGAAGAGGGAATCAAGAAAGGTCAGTTTCGGGAGGATCTTTTTTTTAGACTCAATGTTGTACCCATTTTTGTTCCGCCCTTGCGGGAGCGTCGCGAGGATATCGAACGGTTGGCGCAGCATTTTCTTAATCGATACGGTCTAGAGGCGAACAAAAAAATTAACAAGATCGATAAAAAAGCGATGGATCTTATGATCCGCTACAACTGGCCCGGGAATGTTCGGGAATTGGAAAATGCGGTTCAAAGAGCGGTGGTTTTATCGGACGCGGATACCATTTACCCTTCCAACCTTCCGTTGGATATCCAGTCCTATCAAAAGGACGAGTCGGTGCATTATTTGGGTGAAAACGCAAGCCTGACAGAGAAGGTGGAAAATTACGAAAAAGAGCTAATTTTAAAATCTATGGAAAAAGCTAATCATGTTCAAACCAAGGCGGCAAAATTGTTGGATATCAACCGAACAGCTCTTATTTATAAGCTTAAGAAGTATGGGCTTTTGTCGGAAGCTACTTCTGCGGTGGAAGACGAAACGACATGAAGCGAGTTTTTTCACTCCTGGCGGCCCTGTTGTTTTGGGGCTTCATTTCCGGCCAGGTATTGCCCCAGGAATCCAACCACTCGAGTTCCGAAGATTTGAATAAAGGGGAAGTCCCTCTGAGTGGTTTTGTTCCTGGGGACTCCGCAACTCTTATATCCCCGGAAAAATACGCTTCAGTCATATCGCGGTTTGAGACGGAAACCCTAGGGCTTGCGGCTGATCTCGATTCGCTCAAGACCAACCAGATCAAACTTCAAAACCAAATCCAAGTTTTAGAGGCCAAAGTTAAGTCCGAAAGGGAAAATAATCCGACAGCTTTGAATGTTTTTGAGAATGCGAAATTGAACAATATTTTGAGCGATCTTCAACAGAAGCTGGAAGCGAATTCAAAAATAGAAAAGACTTATCAACAGACCCGAAGCAACTTTGAACAAAAAGCACTTTCTCTTCTCTCGCTTTATAACGATTGGATTGATGCGAATTTAGCATCTGCATCTAACGCCGCCTCCATTTCTCTTGATGAACGATTGAATTTGTTGGTACAAGTCGTAAAAAAAAGAGCGAAAATTAAATATTTATTGCAAAGCTACCGAACGTCAGAAGAGTCCGTGCCTGTTTTCAATCCTGCGGACTTTAAAGAACTTGATACTCAAGATCGTGAAAGCAAACAATTGGCAATGGATTTGTTGAGAGACCGAAAAAAAACTCTTGAAGACCGTTTGGATCGATTGGCATTGGAAGTGGATGAAATTAAAAACGAAATTAAGCTTCAGGGGAAAATGCAGGATTTTCTCGAAGATATTCAAAGGATGAACGAGGATTCCTCCTTTCCTAGGGGTAGTCTTAAACGGAATGACCTTCAAAGTTACATGGGTAAAAATTCAACCAACGGACTGGAGGGCCGATTAGCGGAATTGGGAAAAGAGATTTACCAGGACCGTCAAAGCCTAACCCAAATGGATTCTTCGATTGTTCGTCTGGAAGGTGGCGTTGGAGAAAAGAAAGGTGGCCGCCCATGATCTTTCCGCGACCTATCAAGAGGCTCCTGATTTTGGAGATATTACTTGTGGCTTGTCCTGCCTTTGCGCAACAAACATATCAGGAATTTACTATCCAAGGCAGCCTGATACCGTTGGAGTCAGGCACAAGATTAGACGATAACGTCTTTAGAGAAATATCGGCGTCAGATGCGAAAATGGATGAGATTATTTCCCTCGATTTCGGGGGAAAGGTTGAGGCTTCATGGGACAATTGGAGGGGGGAATTAACTTATGAGGGTGGCGGGGATAGTTATCTAACCTATGACATACTCGACAACATACGCAACGATGGCGTGGTTTCGCTTAATTTTACGTTGGGAAACTTGTCCTTTTATTCGGAAAAGGAAATTTTCCTGAGGAACAGCCATTATGACGATTTTGATTACACTGAAGACGGTTTCTTGGCGGGAATTCAATGGAATCCCACTAACCCATTGAATGTTGAACTGAAATATAAAAACCTTTCCCGTGTATATGGCAGCCAGGAAGATCCGGTGAGAACACAAAATTTCACCGATAATTCGGTCGACCTCAATGGGCATATGGAAATGGATGACCGGTGGACTTTAGGGTTAGAAGGAAATTATACCGATCGTGAATTCAACCGCTCCGCAGTGGTGGAGTTGCAGGGTTTTCCATCAAATTATGTGGATGCTACTTATCTTCAGGATGACCAGAGTTATGGGTTAGTTTTATCAGCCCAGGTCTATATTGAATCCATTCTTCAAAATTTATCGATTCAGCATGAACGGACTGATTCTAACAGCTACGGATTTTCAAATACGGTTGACAGTTTTTCTTGGGCTGCGGTTGTTAAGCCAACAAAGAACTTTTATCTTCAATTGTTTGTAAGACTATACGAAAAAACATACGACCAAATCCCACTGATTAATCCAGACTTAAATGTGGGTTTTGCTGATGAGGACAGCCAAGATTTATTGTCGGTGAAAACAACCTGGGAATTTGAACCCCTATGGTCTGCCGGATTTACATATAGTCGTATGAAAACCGAATCCACCCAACTAGGTGAATATTACATAAAGAATGTCGAGGCGCTTCAAGTGGAGAAGAAATTTTAGGGGGTTCTTTCCACCTACTGTGGAAACATCCTGGGAAGAGGCCTTTAATTGACATCGTTTGACGGGGGTCGATATGATGCTTTATCCACTTATTGTACGGAATGCGCCTAAGGCAAGTAGCTCTTCTGCTTTAGCAAGATATCGGGGAATTTTGGAATTATCAATCATCGGTGAAATGGGATGAGAAAACCGGATGACGATTTAAAAATCAATATTTCTGAAATTTTCGGTGGCGATTTCACGCCCATGGACTCGAAATCGGATGAAATATTGTTAGATGATGCGGGTGTGGAAAGTGCGGATGCTATTGCGGTTGGCGAAGTGATTTCTGAAGGAAATAATGATTTGTTAGAAAAAACGGCTGCGGAAGTTGAGTTTGTTCCCCCTGTGGATCCCGTTATCATTGAAGAACCTTACTCCGAAGTTCCAGAGCCATCTTCGGGTGATGCCGTGATTGAAGCGCTGGCGCAAGAAGAGGTCATTGATTTCAACGCTCCAATAAAACCACCCTTCATGATACTTCCGAAGGG
This sequence comes from candidate division FCPU426 bacterium, assembly GCA_963738405.1. Taxonomy (GTDB): domain Bacteria; phylum Oederibacteriota; class Muellerivitia; order Muellerivitales; family Muellerivitaceae; genus CAVTWJ01. The sequence goes on from CAVTWJ010000001.1 coordinate 238,120, forward strand.
ATCTGATTCAACGCCGAGCAAAGCTCCCCAAGTCATAGAACCCATTTCCGGCGATGCGGCGGTGGATCCGGCGGTCCAAACCGAGACGGTGAATGTGGATGCGGAAAAAGCCGCCGCTGCTCGTGCGCTGGATATTCAAGGAGAACTTTCGTTTTTTCTTCTTTTTGACGAATGCCGGGTCATCATCGAACACGAGGTGAAAGATTTGGTTGGAGAGAGAAAAACCAGAAGTATGCTGAGTAAAACATTTGAAATGGCCCGTGAAAAATACCCGGATGTATTTCGAAACGCCAATTGGGACGCTTTCGGAAATCTTCTGGAGGATGGTTCCTTGGATGGAAATCGTATGGCGGAAAATGCTCTTGTGTTCGAGCCTGATCGGCGGGAAGTGGTAATGGATATGGGATTAGGATTTCTGGTGAATCTTCGTTTCCAGGCGATCGAGAAAGGGCTTGGAGCGGGTCTTAAGAATAAATTGCGTGCCAGACTGATTCAATGGGTAACCCAGAAGGGAGACATGGCGGTAAAAGAAGGGAAGGACCCTGTTCCGTACCGCCGTCTCAAAAATTATCTCCCGTAGCATGCACTAATTGACACACTTTCTGGCAAACGATAGAATTTTAAAAGTTTTCGTAGGGTGGTGTGACATGGTGGATGCCTTATTGTTGGAACGCTGGAACCGGGAAGTGAAGGATGAAATTTCTCGACATAAATGGGTGGAGAGCCAAAAAGCCGGCTGCGATATCGGTTTTGAAGAGGCGGCTTTCGATTGGCTTGAAAAGTATTATGACTCTTGGTGCCATAGCCGTGATTTCCTGAAACCCCATTTGACCTGATTTCATTCCACCTAATTATTCCCTCTTGGATTGACGCGATTTTTCAACATTTTTGATTTTGAAGGATTCACATGTCCCCCAAAATTCGGCCTATCCAGTTTTCCCGGAATTTTACTCGTTTTGCGGAAGGATCGGTGTTGGTCACGATGGGTCAGACCAAGGTGCTTTGTACGGCGTCTGTTTCCGAGGAGGTTCCCGGTTTTTTGAAGGGAAAAGGGAAAGGCTGGGTCACGAGCGAATATTCCATGCTTCCGCGAAGCACCGAGGATAGAACTCCCCGGGATGCGGTCAAAGGCAAAATTAATGGAAGAAGCCATGAGATTCAAAGGCTGATTGGCCGTTCATTACGGGCGGTCATGGACATGGAGGCTTTTGGTGAAAGACAAATCGTTTTGGATTGTGATGTCCTCCAAGCGGATGGAGGTACTCGAACGGCATCCATCAATGGAGCTTATGTTGCCTTAGTGGATGCCTTGCGAAAACTTAAAAGTGCTGGGAAATTAACCGTTTATCCGTTGAAGGAAGCTGTTGCGGCGATCAGCGTTGGATTGGTGGGGGGGCAGCCCCGACTTGACCTTTGTTATGAGGAGGATTCGAGAGCTGATCTGGATTTAAATGTCGTCATGACAACTTCGGGCCGCTTTGTCGAGATACAGGGAACAGCGGAACGGGAGCCCTTTACGCGAGCTCAATTGGATCAACTTCTGGATTTGGCGAAAAAAGGTATTCGTCAGGTTTTGGCCACACAAGAAAAAGCGTTGAAGGGATGAAAAAGCTTGTTCTCGCCACTCAAAACCGAAATAAACTAAAAGAAATGATCGAGGCCCTAGAAGGAACCGGCTGGGAAATAACGGCCGCAGTGGATTTTTCGGGAGCTCCAGTGGTGGAGGAGGATGGGGAAACACTGGAAGAAAATTCACTCAAAAAGGCTAGGGCGCTTTGCGCTTACACTGGTCTTGTAGCGCTTTCGGATGATACGGGGCTCTTTGTCGAAGCGTTAGGCGGAAGACCAGGTGTTTACGCGGCTCGATATGCCGGAGAAGGTTGTACGTATGAAGATAATGTTCAAAAAATGCTCTCGGAAATGACGGGAGTGGAGTGGGATAAACGCCGGGCCCGATTTAAAACGGTGATCACCCTCTGTTATCCTAATCATGTCCATACCCAAGTGTCGGGTGAAGTGGATGGTTTTATTACCCTTCAACCCCGTGGCGGCAAAGGCTTTGGATATGACCCTATCTTTCAACCGGAAGGTCAAGAAAAAGTGTTTTCCGAGATGACGTTGGAAGAGAAGAGTCGGATAAGCCATAGGGGAAAAGCCCTTCAGGCGGCCAAAATATTATTGAATACCTAGCAGGTCCCTCTCTCCTGTAAAATCCACAAGCTTATTTGATGTACACTTGCTGGTGACGGATGATCAACAGCCGTTCAATGCCTTTAGTCGGGGCGTAGCGCAGCGGTAGCGCACTTGGTTTGGGACCAAGGGGCCGTGAGTTCGAATCTCACCGCCCCGACTAAGGGCATTGGGTAACAACATCCCGTTTTTCTGCCGCGATTATTTCCTTTAACCAAATCAGCGCGCCTGTAGCTCAGTTGGATAGAGCAACTGCCTTCTAAGCAGTGGGTCTCCGGTTCGATCCCGGACAGGCGCACCATATTTCCCAAATAACTTTTTTCAAATAACTTTTCTTGGGTTTTCCTACCCCTCTTTAATCTATACGGATTAGTGGGAATTTCAAGAGAACGTTGAAAAGGTTAGAAATAACCTTATCTTTTGTTTGGTGGTATGCTCGATTTGTTAGGGGGTTCCAATGGAGAACGACATTACCAAACCTTCCGTAAACCCAGGGGAGCCGGATCAATGGGATGATTGGGAGGATTCGTTGTTAAGGGGGATCAAGGCCGGGGTTGAGGAGAGACGGAAAGCCGGAAATATCCCCCCAATCGATCCAGAGAAGCAAACGGACGCTGGTAAATAGTTTTAAACATCAAGAGGATGGGCTTCCTGCCCGTTGCCAACCTGCCAAGCTCGGCAAGGTGGAAAAAAGATGAGGGCTTAAAAAGCCAACAAAGGAGCAACCGTCATGGGCTGGTTCAAACAGAGACATTTCGAGAATGGACAACTAGTTACCCACCATTCGTGCTTTGCAACTTGCATGGGTTATTTGGCTTACAAATCTTATTATTTTAAAGCCTTCAGAAAACGTCCCCCTCATTGGTTTTTGGTAAGCGCTTCCCTCGTTGACCAAATAGACACAATGCAAAAAGCCATTGAAGCCGGGAAACCCATTCCTGATTCAAAGACCCCAACGATAATTATTTTTCCAGCCAAATTTTTCATCAAATAAAAGCCGTCCAGCCGGGCCAAGCCATGCCAACCCAGCCCAGCCAGACGGGGCGCTAATGCGCCGATAAAGGAATGTCCAGGCTGGGGGCAGCCTGGAACAAGTTAATGGCCCCCGGGGGGAGCTGTAACCACCCAGGGGCATACCGGGGGGAAGAAAACCCCCAGGTTAAAAGGCCGAGATTCTGAGTCTCGGCTGTCTACCCAAAAGCAACCGGGCGAAGGGCCGGGAGAGAGCTAAAGGGTCTACCAACGGTCAATAATGGCCAACAGCCATTTCAAACGGATGGCCGATGGCCAACGCGGCCAGGGTGGGACAATCCTTCATGGCAGTTGCGAAGGCTTTCTCAACGGTAATTTCTGGAAACCGTTTCCGTAAGTCAGTCGAGTAGGCCGTAAGAAATTCGTTAGCCGTCTCCATACTGGGCCTTTCCGATTTCGCAACCGAATGGACGTTCTTTAAATTTCGGTCATATTTCTGAATCGATTCCATGCTTATTTTTTCCATGCTTTCCGCTCCTTTTTTTATTTTGTTTAGTTGGTTCAAATACAGCCTTGTTATTTCGAGGTCCGTTAGTTCATTAGGCATAGGCAATTTCCTCCTTGAGGAAGTCATCCAAATTTTTTTGTCTCGCGGCCACAATGTTTTGTTTCTCAAGGATCAATTCTGGGGGTGTATGACGCGGATCCTTTTGGGTATTAGCCAAGTCAATCTCGGCGGATTTCAAATTGTTTTTTAGCGAATTTAAAATCTCGGTTCTTCGGGTTTCATCCCTCTTTTTTTGGTCCTCTTCGGCCCGTTGAATTTCACTCCTGGTCAGTTCAGAGATGGCCAGGGTTTTGTTCGCGGCTTCGCGCAAATCCTGGGCGGTGTCTTGAACCTTTTTTAACTCCTCGGATAACTTGAAAGCCTTCGCCTCGAATTCTTGGGCCTTGGCCAAAAGTTCCCCAGCTCGTTTTCGGTCGGCTTCCCGGCGGGGTTGGTCCGCGATTGCGTCGGCTAAAAATTCTTTGCGCTCTTTTAGTCGTTCCTCCAGAAGGCCTACCTCTACTTGCCGTTGGGCTGCTTCCAATGCTTGCGAGGCTCGGATGGAATCATCCCCGCGCAGGGCCCGGGCTTTGGTGTCGGCCAGCTTTGTTTTTTTAAAACCAAGTTGGTCTTCGCATTTTTTTAGATTTTCTTCAGCGCGAAGGATGCAAGAATCTTTTTGGATTAAAGTATCGACAGGCATGATTTCCCCCAAATATGGATTTAGGACTGGCAGAGCATGGCCAGAACGGTTTTAAGTTGTGGTGTTGATTGGTGAAACGAGTTCGGAGGGGTTTACTTCTTTACAGCTTTTCTGTACAAAAGCATTTTAACATGATTCCTTATTTCTTGTAAGTCTCAACCTGGGCTAAAGCTGATACCAACCGCGAAGGGCTCCATTTCCGGCCCCTGAATGTTTTAATCCCCTTGGCTTGCAAACGCTCGCAGCATTCCCGCAGGGTCATGGGAACCCGCCTTTTGCGCCAAGGAATTACCAGCCCCGCTATTTGTTGGTGAAATCGAAGTAAGGGCCCCTGACCTACCAAGGCCAAAAGCCTGATCGTTCGATTTCCTCTCTTTGGTTCTAGTAACCGCATTTTTTAAGCTCCTTTCATTTCAAAAAACCAAAATTATCCGAAGGCACCCCACGAACAGCTTTTTGACGGGTAAGACACTGCTCACAAAGCCTGTTACCTGCTCCAAATGACTTGAACGAATTCCCGCAACCCAGACAATTCCGTAACTTGACCGGAAGACGGGTGTAAAAATAACAAATGCTTTCAACTCCTTTATCTATTCTGGATTTCATGTGTATCTAAAATCTCCGCCGTCCTGGTAAGTATCGCCTCCCCCAAATCGGGCTTCGTCATCATCAAGACGGCCACTTGAATAACCGGACCCAGGCCCTAAAGGGCCGCTGGATCCGTTGTAACCCATGACATCATGGGAAGAGGATTGTGAGCTTCCACTAGGGCCCAAAAGTCTTTTAGGCCCTTTACCCGAGGCCAAGAGAATTGATCCAGCGAAAGCCGTCATGTGGTCATCATGGTCTCCGTTTTGGTGCGTAACCTTCGCGCCTTTCCAAATCAGGGTGAGGCCTTGGGCAATTAAATCGTCATGGTCCAATATCTCAACAATCCCGCTGTTAATCTTTGGCTCTAGCAGTTGATAAAGCTCGGAAGTTATTTCATTGGAAACGAGATACCGGACACCTTCCGCCTCAAAATCTTTTCGGAAGGTTTGCCCTGCGTATGCGTCGCCGGTAACGACTGACAGCCCATACTCGCGGAGAATGCCGCAAAACTTTGTGACCGCTTTTCGAGGATCGAAGGGAGGTTTACCGGCCTGGGCTTCAATCCTGGCCAGGACAAGTTTCCCCTCTTTGGAAAGGTACGATATGCCCAGGACCGCCTCATCAAGGGAGCCCCCGGACATATCCACAAAAGCGGAATAGCGGATATCTTTTTCCCGAGGTAAAAATTTCCGGCCAGGGATGACACAGGCAAGGAATTTATCCGAGTCAAAAAATACCCCTTCAGCGGCTCCCGGCAGGTTGAGATGCAAGCGCCGGTATTGGTGGGTAGGTAACCTTTGTTTTTGTTGGGGTAGGTAAAGCGGATTTTGCCAGCTATCTATTGAGGGGTTGGCCCTTTGTTCAGGGCTTGGAAGCTTCGCGGCTTCTGGATCGGTGCAGTAATCCGCGCTGTACCAGGAGAAAAACATCCGGGGGTCTTTACCAGATTTGCCCGCCTCTTTGAGGACGGCCAGGGGAACCTTTTTAGAAGAAAACAGCGTGTCGTAAGACGTGACCCATTGCACAACGTCCCTTTTAGTTGGATCGGGGGCCAGGGCTTCAAACAGGGAGAAATCCTTATAGGCCCAAATCTCATCCAGTCCGCAAAACAAATACTGCTTCCCATGGGCCCCGGCTACGTCTCGGGCTGGCAATACCTTGAAAGAACCTTTTCCATCCAGCCTTAAAACTTCCTTTACCCTTACTTCTACTTCAGCCTGTAAAAGGGGATTGTGTTCAATTATTTTTTGAAGTATTTGGAGGTCGTCTTTAGCTTGGTCTTCATCATTTGCCACAATCAAACAGTCATTACCGGCAGGGGAAGGCCAGGCCAGGAATTTATAAAGACCCGCAAAAATAAGGTCGGATGATTTCCAGTTCTTCTTCGCCCGGCCTGCAAAAACCAGTGAATATTTGGGAAAGCCTTCTGGGGTGAAAGTGTACAGGGCTTCCTGGAAAATCTTTGCCCTGTAAGGCTCTATGACTTCAGGCAATGGCCTTCCATCCAACCAAAAAAGTTCTTGAAAGAATTCGGCAGGGGAGACAGGTCTTTTAAGATTGTCCATTTTGTAGCTGCTCCTTTTTGTTTAACAAATCTTTTAGGGTTGGTTTCTTTTCGGGCTCGGGCTCCAGGACGCCCAACTGGGTTAGAACCCTTTCAAAGGCGGAAGAGGTCCGGCTATAGCTTTCCGGGTTCACAAATTCCCCGCGTAGTAATTGGCTGTCCATTTTTTCTAACATCAGCGTGAGACTCGCGGCCCGCTTTGCTGCGGCCCGGTCCATTTCGTTGTGGCGTCCCTGGAGCGTTCCTGTATGGGCCAGGAATTCGGAAAAAAGTTTGTGCCACCTTCTGGCTGGTTTCGTCCGCCCGTCCACGCCTTCAAAATTTTTCATGGGTTACCCTTCACTTGATTTGTTATTTAGTTTGTATAAACGTGAGTCCCATCGGCGGTTTTCAAAAGCCAAGAATCGCCTAGAAAAATTTCGTTGAAGGCCTGCTACCCGCCGGGGGGCCGCTGTGTCCTGGCCTGTGCAGCCCTGAGTTGTGTTGCTTTGGGCTGTGTGGCGCTGATTCATTGCGTCTGGGTTGATTGATTCATGCGCTGAAGGATCAAAGCAATCAGAGGCCAAAGCGTGGACTATCGCGGCTTTATCCAAGGAGTTATTGCCAGCTAGTGGCGCTGTATGAATCTTGTTCTTTTGCTCTCTCATTTCTTGCCTTTTAGTTACTTAGATAATCAATCTGCGTTTTCTTGTTTACTGACAAAGCGTTTAGAATCATGTCCAACTGCTCCTAGAGAAGTCGGTCAGGTGAAACCCAGTGCCTGGGCAACCAAACCAGGGATTGAACCCGCGAGCCCAGGGGATCGGTCTTTCGTCCCCTTCGGTGGTAACCGGTAACCGGAGTAACCGCAGATTGGAGGTAATACAGACTCCCCACTTCCTAAGACGCTATCCGGTTTTTGTGGTTACTCCGGTTACCGGTTACCATCAAAAATGGTTATTTTCTCCTTGTTCCTTTAGTCGAATCCCCAGCCATATTTTCTGATTCATTTTCTCAATCTTCTTTTGTCCCGGCTTATAGCCCCGGGCCTTGAGCAATCGGGCCAAGGTTTTTGGCTTTACTGCTTCACCCCCGGACCATGCTTCATAAGCAGCCGTCAGGCATGCGGCAGTCACGAAAAACTCCTCTGTTTTTCCGGTATCACATCGAGCGGATATGAAGTCTGCGATGATGTCCTGATCCTCTTTGTATTTTTTGGTGGCAAGAATCACTTTTTCCGGTGGTTTGAGTCCTTCCTTTTTCCAGGCGCGGAGCCCTTCAACGGCCCAGGTGAGGATTCCAGGTAATTCATTTTTAAGTTTTTCTGGGAGGGTTTTATCCTTCTCTTCTTCGGAAATGGTCACTTCAAATGGGATCAACAGAACACGCCGCCAAATGGCGTAATCAACTCCCCTAATCTCCGGTTCACTATTCGCGGCCAACCACAGTTTGAACCTTGGCCGAAATTCAAAAAACTCTTGGCGCAAAAATCGGGCGCTGATAATGTCCCCGCCTGTGAGTTGTTTAATGACGGTTTCATCCAGTTGCTTCCCCTCACCAACTTCAATTGCAGAAACGAAACGAACGCCGACAAGAGCCGCCAAATCATTTGGAATTGCGCCGTCATTATTTTTTTTGAGCAGTGTTTTAAAATTTGTGGCCTTGCTGTATTCATCGCCCAAAAGGGAATGGATAGTTCCTATGAAAGTGCTCTTTCCGTTTGCCCCCTCACCATGGAGCAAGAAAAAAACCTGTTCTTCGGTGGATCCTGTCAGGGAATAGCCGATGGCTTTTTGAATAAAGGAAATTAATTCTTTATCCCCGGCAAGAATCTTATCCAGGAAGCTCAACCATAAAGGACACTTTGCCTCACCATCCAACGCCACTGGGGAAAGCTTGGTTAGTTTGTCCTCTCTCCTGTGCGCGGTTAAGGTCAGGGTTTTTAAATCCAGGGTTCCGTTTTGTAGGTTGAAGAGGTCGTTATGTTGATCCAATTCATCAACTCGGACAGGCAACTCACTTTGGGCAGACCAAAGCATGGATTTAAGGCCGCTTTCCCCCTGGGATTTCATCGCGTGGGCCATGATGTTTTTGGCCCGGTCATCTCCGCTGGCATAAGCAGTTTTGGCTTCATCTAAAATTGAAATGGCAGTTTCTTTGGCGAGACGGATTATTTCTCCGTTTCTATCCTGCCTGAACCTGTGGCCGTCCCAAATGAACCAGGATCCCCACTCATGGCAATAAAGAATATTTTCACCATGCCGGGCTTGAAGTCGTTCACCATTTCCAATGTCAGTTAAGGCAAAGCCGCCTCTTTTTACGTTTTTGGTGGTCCAATCCACTATGTTTAGGATTTCCTGTTTTTCATCCTCTGACACCATCGGCGGGTTACATCTCTCCACGCCAAAGATTAAGGCCTTGTTTTCCAAGTCTTCTTTCTCGCTCCCAACCTTTCGCAGTAAAACACAGAAATTTTTTATTTTTCGATGTCTCTCACCTTCGGGGATTTTCTCTTCATTGAAGGTTTTTGGGATAGGTTGCAGCATTTTATTAGAAGGGAAATTCTCCCGAATGGTTTTGATGGAATAATTTGGTATTTCGGAATGATCCTCAATTAGTCCGGTTTGAAAGGGCTCCCTTTTGTTATGTGTGCTTCCTGGAAGCCTCATGACCCTGGGCAAATCCTTAACGGCTTTATCCCCTTTGAATTGTTTGGCTATTGATTCTTGAATCCCCTCGAATTCATCAAGCGGGAGGCCAGGCTCAATAAACCAGTAGGAATGAAATTTTCCCGGTGATGTCTGAAAAACAAAATGGGGTTTCAAGGAAAAGTTTTGAATGGGCCCTATAGGGCTCCCGTCGGAATCGCAGAACACAGCCCGGACACGTTTTATTGATTCTTTTGTCCTACCCTTTAGATCGGTTTCATTCACGGTTACGAATACTCCGGCCCCTAATCCATTGTTTAGATGGGATAAGGTGGCCGCGTGTTCTTCAAGTGAGCCATGAAGGATTTGAGCAAGGCTTAAATCATGCCGGATTTTGTCGTCATCTAGTATTTGAAAGGTAAATCTGTCACTGGATGAATCGAGACGTTTTAAAAAACGCTTCGCCAACTCTAGGTTTAGGTTCTTTTGTTGATCCGGTTGGCCGGTCAAGGCTGTGGCTCCGCGCTTGTCGGGGGAGTGTCAGGCGGTGTATTGATCCATTTCATTTTCCGGAAGTGAAGGATTGTATTTAAAAATTCTTTACCAGCGAGGGCCTCATCTTTATTTTCGGAAACAATAAGCTTTAGGGCCAGAGTTACTATTTCACCCTGGAATTTTTCAATGATGGCCAAACTCATAATTCGGAATTCTTCTTCATTCATTTCGCCACCTCATTTGCCAGGGTGGCTTGCCGGTCCCTTAACCACTGCTCCACGGCTTCGCGGGAATATCTGACGACATGGGAAGAGGCTTTAAAAGGCGGACCGCATTTCCGCAAACGCCAAAATTTGACGCAGATTTCCGAAACCCCAAACCAAGCGGCCAGGTCGGGGGTGTATAGGACAGCCTCGCTTTGGGGAATAGCGAGGATTTGGGAAATGCGCCGGTCGAAGTGATAACATTCAACCGGGCCAAGCTTTGAGATTATTATTTTCTTGGGTTTTTGAAGAGTCTTGAGCATGGCAGGCACGCTTTCACTTTTAGTGAGCATGCCTGCCACTCGGAAGGGTGGGGGTTGATCAATGCTTGCCTCCGCCCGGTAATATGCGGAAGGACTTATTCCTAATTGTCATGGGCTAAGTGGTTAAAGCCTTTTCACTTTGAAACCGTTATCCGATAGCCCGATAACTAATAAACTGAATATAAATATTTCTGTTAAAAAAACAAGCCCCTAAATTTTCGTTTTAAATTGCGGATAGTAAGAATTTACTTTACTACGCTAATTTCAAATTGGCTTTTGATTTCGGAATTCCCGCATGTTCGCGGATTTTGTCCGCAACCATTTGGGCAGGCTCTCGCAGTTCTTCCACTGTGAAATGGGTATAACCCTCCGTGGTGTCTTTACCTGATATGTGGCCTACTAAGGCCTTTCTTTTTAGGAACTGGATTCCGCATTGTTCCATAACCGAAATAAAAGAATGCCGGAGCATGTGGGGGTTCACGTGGAGCCCGGTCATTTTTTTAATCCGCTGAATGGCTCGTTTTGGGGCTTCCATGTGGCCGGATTTCGCCTCGCCCGGAAACACAAAGTCATTTTTAGGGTCCAGTCGTTTGGATTTGCGGGAAGCCAGTAGGTCATAGACAAAATCCGAGAGGGGTAATTCCATGGTTCTTTGTCCCTTGGTTTCCATCCCGGAACGTTTAAGTTTTCTGGCTACAAGGTCAACTTGGGACCATTTCAAACCCACCGCGTCGCTAAAACGAAGCCCGGTAAAAAGGTTCAAAAGGAAATAATCCCGTTGATCTTCTCCAATGAGATATTCATCCCGGCTGTTTTTTGCGTTGATGGCCTCAACAAACGGTTTGAATTGTTCCGTTTCAAGGTAGGTTTCGCGGGGAATAAGTTTGTATTGGGCATTCTCAAGCTGGGCCGGATTCCAGGCGGGAATATCCGGGTTATACCGGCAGGCCCATTTCCAAATTGCCCGAAGAGTTCTAAAACAAACGTTGGCGGTAACACTCCCCCCATCGTTTATGAATGTTTTGGTGGCTCTCGCCCCCAGCATTGCGGCTTTTTCCTGCCGGTTTTTTTCTACCTCTCTTTTTATTTCCCCGATTCGATCCTCAATGTCTTTGGGGGAAATGGCGGAAAGGGGAGTGTTGATCCATTTTTCAAAGTATTTTTTTACAAGGAATAGATAGAATTTTTTTGTGCGTTCCCCGATCTTTTTTTTGTTTTCAACGTAATCGGCTAGGGCTTCCCCAAGGGTCGTGATTTTTACTTTGGTTTTGTAGTCACGGCCTTGGCGTAGGTCTTCCGCCTTCAATGCCCCCTCATCCCTGGCCGTTTGGATCGGATCCAGGAAGGCATGGGCTTTTATTTTGGCCTGGTTGGCCCTGGCTATGTTCTCCAGGTTGCCTTCACCCTTGGCCACCGCAAGAGCGGTTTCTGCTGCGGCCAGGTCTTCCTTGGCTTGTCTTGCCAGGGAAAAGTATTTTTCGACGGGCCCCAAGGTGTACCGCTTTGTAATGCCCCCAACGTTTTTTTGAATGATAAAACTTTTTGCACCCGTGAGCCCACTGCACATAACCCCAAACCCGAGTTGATCCTTATCCCAATGTATTGTTTGTTTTCCCCTAGGATCAGGCGCGGGCAGCCTTTCAACATCTTCCCAAGTCTTCAATCTAATTTTTTTCATGGCTTCCTCCAAATAACTTTTCTTCGGTCCCGCTTATAAAAATAAGCATAAGGCCGATAGGTTACTAATCAACGGAAGGGCCAGGAGAAACCGCGATAAACAGAAAAATTATTTTTGATTTAGAGTTAT
>CAVTWJ010000002.1:0-200574 GCA_963738405.1 candidate division FCPU426 bacterium
GCGGTCAGGGTAATGCCCGCCACGGCGGTCGGCAGGGCAAAAGGCAGGTCCACCAAGGCGTCTAAGAGGGATTTTCCAGGAAACTTGTAGCGCACCAATACCCAGGCCACAATCACGCCGAAAACGGAGTTAATCGTGGCTCCGATAAACGAACATCCAAAGGTCAGACGGTAAGAGGCCAAGACCCTTGGGCTGGTCACGGTCGCCCAAAACTGATCCCAGGTCAGCTGGGTGGTCTTCAATATAAGGGCCCCCAGGGGGATCAAGACGATAAGCCCTAAATATAGAAGGGTCGTGCCCATGGAAAGGCTGAATCCCGGTAAGACCCCGGTTGATTTAGACCGCATTTAAAACCCCTTTACCACCCAAAAATCCATTTCACCACCAAGACACCAAGTCACCAAGAACAGCGGAGATTTCATAGTTAAAAACGAACTTTTTTGTTTTCCTGCCTGTGTTTTAGATTCGGTTCTAAAACCATTTCTTTGCCTTAGCCTAACTTGGTGCCTTGGTGTCTTGGTGGTTCAAATTGCCTTTTCTTTTATTTCGGCTGATAAATCTGGTCAAAGACCCCGCCGTCGGCAAAATAGGCCGTTTGGGCCTTTTTCCACCCGCCGAACACCTTGTTCACCGTAAAGAGCTTGATCGCCGGGAACTGGCTTTGGTATTTCGCCTCCACCTTTTTCAAGCGGGGCCGGTAAAAATTACGGGCAATCACTTCCTGGCCCTCGGGGCTATAGAGGTATTTTAAATATTCCTGTGCCACCTTCGTGGTTCCATGCTTTTCGGTGTTTTGGTCCACCCATGCCACCGAAGGTTCAGCCAATATACTTAAAGAAGGGTAAACAATCTCGAACTTGTCCTTCCCCAGTTGGTTGATCGCCAGGTAGGCCTCGTTCTCCCAGGCGATCAAAACGTCGCCTAGGCCCCTTTCGGCGAAGGTGGTGGTGGAGCCCCTGGCCCCCGAATCAAGTACCGGCACGTTCCCGTAAACCTTGGCCACGAACTCCCTAGCCTTGTCTTCTGAACCGTATTTTTTCAGGGCCCAGCCCCAAACCGCCAGAAAATTCCACCGTCCGCCTCCCGAAGTCTTGGGGTTGGGAGTAATAACCGCTACCCCTGGCTTCGCTAGGTCATCCCAGTCTTTAATGGCCTTGGGGTTTCCCTTGCGCACCAGCAAAACAATGGTTGAGGTATAGGGGGCGCTGTTATCCGGCAGGCGGCTCTGCCAATTTTCAGGCAAGAGCTTGCCCCTGGTCGCGATGGCGTCGATATCGCCCGACAGTCCCAGGGTGGCTACGTCGGCTTCCAGACCGTCGATGATGGCTCGGGCCTGTTTTCCCGACCCGCCGTTGGAAAGATCAACGGTCACATCCTGCCCCGTCTTCCCCTTCCAATAGGCGGCGAAAACCTTGTCGTAATCGGCGTAGAATTCCCTCGTCGGGTCGTAGGAAACATTCAAAATCTTGACCGCCCCGCCCGCCGGAGCCGCCGCCTTGTCGTCAGCGGAAGCCAAAGACCTTGAAATGAACAGCGCCGCCAAAACCAGCCCCCAAACTTTTAATTGGTTTTTCATTTTCGTTCTCCTTGGTCTTTAAATCGAAATTTGCGATTGAATCGTGGTGACTTGGTAAGCTTCAACCCCGTCCAGCAAGTGGTCTTCCCAGTTTAGGCTTAACTTCAGGGCGTCTTTATCCTGATACCAATCCAGCCCGACGGTGACCGTGTCGAATTCCTGGTCGTATTTTGAGCCTGCCCATTGGTTGAAGTTATATCCGTCCCAACGAACGCCCAGGCGCCAATTATCGTAGCGGTAGTTGGTCGACAGGTAATAGGCGGTCGGATAGATCTGGCCGGAGGGTATCGTGAAAGACTTAACCGCGGCGGGCAGGGGCGGCAGGCTCGTGAAGGCCGTCCAACCGCTGTTATTGGCCGAGCTGTTGTCGAGGGTGTTCACGCTTCCCTGGATAAATTCACCCTGAACCTTGAGGCCCTGGTAAGCCCAGCGGCCTTCCAACCCAAAGTCCCAACGGGGGCCGAAAACTTCCCAACCGTCGTAACCGGATAGGCCTAGAAAGAGGCTCTTGTCATAGGTAAAGCCCGCTCGGGCCGCCAAATCCTTGTCCACGTTGTTGTCCGCCGTGCTTTGGCCCGAACCCTGGATGACGGAAAGAACATATTCGCCCTGCAAGGGCAGATCGCCTATGGGTATTCCTGTTCCCGCCAATTGAACGCCGATGTCGCGTTTATTGCCAAAAGCTGTGGCGAGATTGGAGAGGTTGTTGAAATCCTGATCGCCGCTGGGCCAGCGCCCTTCCAATTCCTGGGCGAATTTATTTTGGCCCAGGATAACGGTGGCGTAGGGGCTGTAGGCCAGCTTCACATAGAAGTCCTTCACCAGCGAAAAGGGGTTGATGTTTCCCACAATGCTGGTGCCTCCCGAAACCTCACCGGGATAGCTCAAGGCCGTCCCGGACGTGAGGCCAAGACCGGTAAAGCTGGCCTGCGTCGGGTCGATTTTCAACAGCCAGGTAACCGCTGGGTCGCTTCCAAAGGTGGAACCCAGGGAAATCTCGCCCCGCCTGAAGGAGAAGGCGTCCCATTGGTTTTTCGACGAGGTGTAATCATTCGCCGATCCGTTGGCAGTCCCGCCTGTAAGGGTGCTTCCCCAACTGTTATGCGTGTACCAGAACTGAACCAAGGCACCCACCTTGATATTTGAAGACTGGACCGTTTCCAAAGCCTTCAAACGGTTGTTGATCGCTTCCAAGTCCGAAACTGAAATTGCCGCGGGTTCATCCACCGAATCGGTATCTCCTTTGGATACATCCTTCGCCCCAACCCTAGCGGCTGTTAAAAACAACCCCGCCAGTAATGCCAGCAGATAAGCGAATAGCTTTTTCATTTTTAAACCCCTTTTATTTTTAATAACTGGCTTTTTCAGGTGTCCAGTCGCACCCGGGGTCCAAAAACCCGGCCCCTCTGCGTGTCGCGGGCCGGGATGAATTTGTCTTCATCACAACACCGCTTTAGCTCCCTGTTTGTCCATTCCCACAAATCTGGAAACGAAACCGGCCGGGGCAAGTTGGTCATTAAATCCCGCCGTCAAACTCAAAAATTTTCACAACCACAACGTCAATTTTTCACCACCAAGACACCAAGTCACCAAGAACAGCAAAGACTTTACATTTCAAAAAACAATTCGCTTTTGTTTCCAACCCTATAATTTTGGGGTTCGGTCCTAAACCCATTTTCTTTGCCTTGGTCTTACTCGGTGCCTTGGTGTCTTGGTGGTAAACCTTTCTTCGTTTTTCCTTTCTTATTTGTTGGGCTGGGGCGTCAGGCGAAGGTAAGGCTTCACCACCTTGTAACCCTTCGGGAAACGCTTCTTCAGTTCTTCCTCGTCCTTCAAGGCTGGAACAATCACCACATCGTCCCCCTGCTTCCAATTCACCGGGGTGGCCACCTTGTAGTTGTCGGTCAGTTGGAGCGAGTCAATCACCCGCAAAATCTCGTCGAAATTGCGGCCCGTGCTGGCCGGGTAGGTAATCGTGGCGCGGATTTTTTTATCGCCGTCGATGATGAAAACCGACCGCACCGTTGCGTTGGCCAGTGAATTGGGGTGGATCAGGTCGTACAACAGCGAAACCTTGTGGTCGTAATCCGCCAGAATGGGAAAATTAACCTGGGTGTTCTGGGTTTCGTTGATTTCCGGTATCCACCCCTTGTGGTTTTCCACCGAATCCACCGAAAGGGCGATGGCCTTCACGCCCCTCTTTTCAAATTCACCCTTCAATTTGGAAGTGGCCCCCAATTCAGTGGTGCAAACCGGGGTAAAATCCGCCGGGTGCGAAAAAAACACCACCCAGCTTTTACCCGCCCACTCATGAAAGTGAATCTTCCCTTCGCTTGAATCCTGCTCAAAATCCGGCGCGACGTCTCCTAATCGTAGTGACATGACCTGCCTCCCCATTTTTAGATACGGCCCCGTAAAACAAAAAACCCGAGTCCGCTTTTTTGGCGGCTCGGGTTTCCGGATGATGGAAATCATTTGCCGCTTTAGCCCCCAGTTCAGCCGACCTCCAGAAAAAAACCTAGAGAGCCAACACGGCCGGGGCAAGTTGGTCAAAAACCCTTTATTTCTAAGCGTTTTTGAAGGTTTCCCTTGTTCAGGAAAACCACCAGTTAAAGCCTCGCCGTTACGACAAAAAACTAAATTTTCACCACCAAGTCACAAAGACACCAAGAAAAGCAGAGGATATAGCTTCCGTTTTAACCCCATTTTCTTTGCCTTGGCCTTACTTGGTGCCTTGGTGTCTTGGTGGTTAATTGGGCTTTTAAATAAAAAAACCCGGTCCACTTTTGGCGGATCGGGTTTAGGGAGTTCTTCCTAAATCTTCTACCGCTTTAGCCCCCTGTTCTTTCCTTTCGGAAAACGCCGGGGCAAGTTGGACCTTAAAGCCTCGCGTTGATATTTTGAAGGTTACCGGGGGTCCAGATTATTGTCAAGAGGGTGGAAACAATTCTCCTAATAAACCATCGAAATCTGAATGTCCGCGAACAACACTTTCCGCACACAGAAACGAGAATTCAGAGTCGTTAATTGGATTTTTTATTTTTCAAATCAATAAACACTGACAGAGGCACCGTCTTACGGAATTTCGCTCGATCACCGCTTGTATTTATAAGGTCCATAACCGATTTAAGCGCAAATCCGCCAACAGGTATTTCCCAACCAATTGCACCACTAACTATAGGTGTCCCGAGAAGTGTTGCAAACATGCCGCCCTGAAAACTTTTCAACAATTCCATATCAATTTGTTTCCACTCCTCCTCAGCAACTTTGAATTCTTCTGTTAGGTTCTCTTTGAACTCATTGATAACTTTTTCTTTTACAGTTTTTTCAGAATCATTTTCTATTTCTCTCCAAACTTTCCTGAGAAAATTTCTCAAGGATTGCAACCGACCCGCAGATCGTATTTCAGAGGCGAATTTCGGATCGACATTATCCAAGAACTTAAACTCCAAATCTTGAAACGACTTGGTTAACGGACTCCACACCTCGCTTTCCGTCCCCGCCGTCTGTTTTGACATCAATATTTGATTCCAAGACATGTTTGAACTCGTAAAAAGATATGAACCTGTCAGCTGCGAGATATAAAAACAAGTTTCTAAATTCCCGCCTCCATGAATATGCAAAAATTGATTAGTGGGCTTCTCTTCAATCAATAAGGGGTCAGATTTATGATGTTGCCGAAGAACTTGAATAAATTTACGCGTTTTCTCATCGTCTGGCGCGTCTGGAAAAAACACCCTTAACTGATCAAGTGTCATTTCTTCTGGGACACTAGCAATTATTCTTCCAACCATTTCCTGAAACTCATTTTTAAGGTCACCATCGATGTCCTTCGGTTCTAATTTCGACATGGCATCCATTCTTTTTTGTGCCAAATTTGCCATTGTTTCTCGGAGGTTTGGTTCAAAATCAACAGGGCTTGGGATCATCCTCACAACGCCACTTCTAATAAATGGATCAATTTGAATCATTAAATAAATCAAACGCAATAAGTTTTCTTTGTGCATTTCCGGATTCACCAAGGGGTTATATTCTTCTTTAACCCGCCATGGATTCATAAACGGATCAACGAGTAAAATTTCATCTGTGTAAAGTGAGTATCGGAGGATATTTTTTAATATGGTTTTGGGATTCTGGATACCCATATACAACCCGCGCAATTTCCCATCCGGCTTAGGATAAATTGTAGATAGTTCAGTATCGGGCGGCCAAAGAAACTTAATAGTTTCAAAAATTTCAATTATTTGTTCTTTAGAAAATCCTTTTTTGAATTGGTCCCATGTCTTTCCTTTTTTGAAACCACATGTTTCCCATAACATTTCCAGAAAAAATATATTTCGATTTAAAATAGGGGCATCTTTTTCGATTAGTGTGTATGGCGACCTTTCAGGTTCCTTCATAACACATCCTTTAAAGTTCAGGCCATTCCATTACCAATTTAAAATTTTTAAACGTAACGGGCCATGTTTATCTAATAAATCCAGAACAAAATTCGTTGCACGAAACCCATAAATTCTACTTCCTAAAGGAGCCGGACCAACATTCAACACTTTTTTGTCCCTCGTCCCGACCCAACCGGGGTTTCCCGTCGGTGCCAACACTCCTAACGACTTCCTTACCCTCAAACCCTCTTTGTCCGCCAGGTCGCTTTGGGAGGGTCACCCAGGATAAATTCCCCCTTCACCAGCCAGGAAAACCGCAAGTGCCCCTACGGCGAAGTCGCGACCTTCCCATTACCTTGAGACAACACCACAAACTCCCCATTTCCAAAGGTCACGAAAGACCATTGGGCTTTGCTGGGAAGACTTTGGAGCGTCCAAGTCATTCCATCCGGTGAAGTGGCTGCGGTTGTGCTATTACCAGCCAACACAATCGCCACGAATTCCCCATTCCCGTAGGCCATTGAATTCCAGTCATTGCTATTGGGCAGTGTGCTCGCCGTCCATTCAACCCCGTCCGGCGAGGTCGCTGCCGCCGCGCTATTATTCCCAGAAATCACCACAAATACTCCGTTTCCATAACATACCGATCCCCAATACTGTGAACTGGGAAGGGTTCGGGCTGTCCAAGTGATCCCGTCGGGTGAGGTCGCTGCCGCCGCGCTGGGTCCCGCCACAACCGCCACAAATTCCCCGTTTCCATAAGACACTGATCCCCAATACTGTGAACTGGGGAGGGACCGGGCCGTCCAAGTGATCCCATCCGATGAAGTCGCTGCCACCGCACCAGAACCATCTGAACCATAGCCCACCGCCACAAATATCCCATTCCCAAAGGTCACGGAAACCCAGTCCTGTGAGACGGGGAGGGAGCAAGCCGTCCAAGTGACCCCATCGGGCGAGGCCGCTGCCGCCGAGTTTCCACTAGCAACCGCCACAAATTCCCCGTTCCCGTAAGTCACGGAAGTCCAGAACTGTGAACTGGGGAGGTTTTGAAGCGTCCAGGCGATCCCATCCGGCGAGGTCATCGCCACCGTACTGCGAGACACCCCCGAGACCGCCACAAATTCCGCATCCCCGTAAGTCGCGGAAGTCCAGAACTGTGAACCAGGAAGGGTATGAGCTGTCCAGGACGATCCCGGCACCAGGGTGGGGCTTGTGGTTGGCGTTTGGCTCGGGTTCGGCGACATGGTCGACGTCGGTGTGTCGCTGGATGCCGTTTCAGTCATCGTGGGACTCAGGGTTGCGGTCAAAGTATACGTTGGCTCGGATGTGGAAGTATCCATAGGGGTTGGAGTAGAGGTCGGAACCGGAGACGCTGTGGATGTGGGCTCCGGTGTACCGCCCGGAAGAACAAAAGTCGTTGGTTGACCCAGCGGGGTTAACCCGCCTTGATACCATAATTCCGTACTGTGGATGAAAGTCTGTCCGGCGTTATTGGACCAATCGACATTTTCATAAGCCGCCAAGAGCGTCACGCAGCCGCTTGCCATGCCCGCCAGGGTGAAGACCCCTCCATTCCCGCCCGGAGCGCTGGCATAAGGATGGCTTGGATCAAACCCCGTGTTATGGATATAGGGGAATACCCCGTTCCAACCCCACCCCTCAAACTGAAATGCGGTTCCGGTCATACTGTCCGAAAGGGTCACTGCCGTCCCCAAAGGGGCGGCATCGTTGCAAATCACGATGGCATAGGTGACAGGAAAGCTGTTATCCACCTCGGTGATCCCTCCCCCATCCACCGCTTCCGCCATGCGGATACCGGCCGTGGGAATAACGGTCGGGGTAACCACACTGGTTTGGCTTGGTGTAGCAGGCGTTGGGGAGTTCGTAGCCGGTGGAGTGGTATCGTGGGTCGGGCTTTGCGTGACCGGAATATAAGTGTTCGTGACGGTCGGGGTGATCGTGGGGGACGATGAGGGGTTGCTGGGCGGGGCCGTGGGATTATCGTTTTTGTTGCCGCAGGAAAAAAAGAACGCCATCATGGAAAACAGGAAGAAGGAAAGTACAAAACGAACCATGGAATTTCGCAAAGGGACCCTCAATGAACCAGAAATGGTTATTGGGTCCAACCGTCGGAACCAACCACCGCTCCCCCATGTCCTATTAAACTCTCATTTGAGAGGGTGTCAACGAGCCCAATCAATATCCCATGTCCTAATATTTAAACAGTCACAAGCGTGAAAAACCTTAAAAATTAACGCGGAAACCTATTAAACTCACTTGGTACGCCATGTCGTCTTGGGAGGGCCGCCAAGGATAAACTCCCCCTTCACCAGCCATTATCCCCCTCAGAAAATTCTTTATGAAACCTCAAATAGAATCCGGAGCCTCGTTTTGGAATCGATGGGAACATTGTCCTTGGCCGCTGGCTTGAATTGCCATTTGGAAGCAGTTTTCAAAGCGATGGCGTCCAATTCATCGTTGCCGCTGGAATCCAAAAGCCGAGGGGTCACCCCCCCCTGGGCCGTGATGAGGAATTCAATGACCACGTTGGTTTTCAGGTTTTGGTCCCGCAAATAGACGGGAATGACCGGTGCCGGAGCGTAAAAGGCTACGGGCCCATGGGTGGGCCCCAGGGCCGGTCCCGCGTCCACCTGATTTTGCTGCTCGGGGGCTTTAGGCGGTTCCTTTTTCTCCACTTTCTTCCTGGGGCTTTGCTTATGGCTGAAAACCACCTCATCCTCGTCCTTCACGGCGGTAGCGCCGGTCAAATGGGCGTTGGCGGGCAATTGGATGATCTGGGCCTCAATATAATCAGTCGAATCAAACGGATTTTTAAAAAGAGATAGATGCCCTAATCCCAATGCGAGAAAGAAGAGAAGTTCCAATCCCGCCGCGATCAAAGCGGCCTTCCAAATTCGCTCTTGACCTTCTTCAAGGTCGTAAATTCCGGGATTCGTCATTACTTGTCCTTCCCCGCTTCGGCCACGAGCGCAAATTTCCTTACCCCCACCTCTTTCGCCTTGTCCATGGCCGAAACCACCAGCCCATAACCCACGCCCTCATCGGCGTTCACAATCACCACCGCCTGGGGGTCGGCCTGCATCTGGTAGGTCAATTGGCTTCCCAGCGTGTCGAGGGTTACCGCCGTCTTGTTGACCATCAGCGATCCGTCTTTCTTGACAGTCAGGATGATGTTTTGCTTCATGGTTTCGGGTTTTCCCGACATCTTGGGCAATACCACCTTAACGCTGTTGATGCGGGTCATGGCCAGGGACGAAACCATGAAGAACACCAACAGAAAAAAGATTACGTCGATCATGGGAATAATCTCGATGCGGACCCTTTTGAGGGGCCTTTGGCGTATTTGCATCAGGACACCTCCCGGCAAAATTCACCACCAAGGCACCGAGACACCAAGGGAAATAAAGATTTATTGATTTTAACCGCCCCCCTCAAGAGGTCACTTTTTGAGTTATTAAGCATTCGGAGTGAATAAACATTTTTGGGTTTGTGTTGTTTAATCCAAGTTTGCCTTTCGGTGTTCTTGGTGTCTTGGTGCCTTGGTGGTGAAAATTCAGGTTTTCGCATTAGCCTTTTTTCCTTTCGGAGGCCATGCGGGCTTCCATCAGCCGGGAGGCGGCGGATTCCATCTCATATAGGAAGTTCTTAATCAGGGTGTTGAAGTAATTGTGGGCGATCACGCAAACCAGCGCGATGACGAGGCCCGTGGCGGTGGCGATCAGGGCTTCGGCGATACCCCCGGTAATGGAATAGGGGTCGTCCACCCCGCTTTGGGTGAGGACCTTAAAGGAGCCCATCATGCCGATGATGGTGCCCAACAGCCCCATCAGGGGCGCGATGGTGATGGTGGTATCGAGGATATGCACATATTTTTCAAGCCGAGGAACCCAGCTTTCCCCCGCGTTCTTCATGGCGATTTCCATTTCCGCCGCCGAATTCTTGAAATGCTCCAGCCCGGCCTTCAGCACCACGGCCACGGGGATCATCTTTCCCTCGCAGAGTTTTAATCCCTCCTTCAGTTCGCCTTGGCGGGCCATGTCCAGAACCTTTTGAATGAAGCCATGAGGCGTTACGTACTCTTGATGAAAAGCTTTCCACCGCTCGACGATCACCGTCAGGGCGATCAGCGAGGATAAAAGAAGCGGGATCATCATGAACCCGCCGTGAAATAGGAATTTGAATCCGTCGAATAAACCGTTCATTCCATCTTCCTTTCAATATTTGAAATAATATCGGCATAACGCCAGTTGGTTCCTGAATTCCAGCTGGCGTTTGCCATGACGCGTTTGCGATCTAAATCTTTACTACGGTTAAATCTCCTTCGACAAACGGAAAATAATCTGGCGGCCCGCCTCGAAGTGGTTGCCGTTGAATCCGTTGGCGATGAAAATCGTGTAGGGGTTGTCGAATAGGTTCAGCACGTCCAAGCTGGCCTTGAGCCCCTGGAGCCCGCTTTCCTTCTTAAAGGCGTAGCCCACCGTGGCATCCATCGTGAAATGCGATGGAAGCCTCAAAGAGTTGTTGTCCCCCGTGCTCAAACCCCCGCCGAAGAGCCCCTCCGCCGTAATCCAAAGGTCCCCCGGGTTATAGGTCAGCCCCCCGTTGACGGTATGGATTTGGCAATGATCCAGAAATTGGTAATCACTGGACCCGTAGGCGGCTCCCGGTATGGCGAAGATGCCCCCCGCCAATCCCTCGCCCTTGGCGATTTCGTAGGAATAATTCGCGAAATCCGACCATTGGCTGTCGATCTTGCCGTTGACGGTCACTTCCACACCGTATGCATAGCCCTTCTCAAAGTTATAGGGTTGGGCGATGGCGGTATTCAAAAGCTGGGTTTCATCCAGCATATCGACCGCGTCCTTGTAATAGCCCGTGAGGGTGAACAGATGGTCTCCCGCCTGTTGGCTGATCCCCGCCTCGTAGTAATCATCCTTTTCGGCCTTGATGTCATAGGGCGTCAATTGCCCTTGGCCAAGGTTGTTGAAGGTATCCCGCAGGTTCTCGGCGGGCGCGGGCATGAAAAGCTTGCCGTAGAAGAAATGGATCTTGGTCTCCTCGGTGGGAAGGATATTCAACCCCACGCGCGGCTCCACCAGGCTGTCGTTGGACGTGGTATCGGGAAAGACGAACTGGGTAGCGTCCACCCTCACGCCCGCGTTCAGGACCAGCCACTTGGCCAGGGTCAAGTCATCCTGCAGGTAAACCCCTTCCTGGTAGCCGTTGTCCGTGGAATCGTCCTCACTCGTGGTCGTGACCGGACTGCCGCCCGTGGAATCGACGAAGACCACGTTCACGGGGCCGAAGGACTGGGTCCAGACGGCCTGGACACCGGCCTTGATCAGGTTGTTGTCGTCGGCGCGCAGGGTGTAGTCCGCCTGAATGCCCAAATTGTTGCTGGTGCGGTCCTCGGAAAAGGAATCCCCCGTCGTCTGGAAAAGGGTGGTCGCCATCAAGTCGTCGGCCAGGTCGTTGGTGAAGACCACGTTGGACTGCTTCCAATAGGGGGCGATTTGAAGGAACGAATTGTCCCCAAAGGCGTGTTTCCAGGCGAATTCCACGTACTTGTTGGATTCGCTTTGGGTGTCGTTGGTGCCGTTGGGCACGTAATTGAACGGCCCGTTGCCGTAGGGGTCGGTGTAGGTGTTGAAGAAGGGGCTGTCGGGGCCGAACGAGGAAGGATAGTTCGGGATCTGATAGAACTTGTTCTCACTGAACCCGATCAAGGCCAGTTTATTCGTGTTGTCGGCCACCCAATCGAACTTCACGAACTGGTTGGAACCGTAACTCTGGTCGTGAACCGCCTCCGAGCCTCCTTGGGAATCGTCCGTCGGAACCGCCGGGTTGGGCGTGTCCAATCCCCGGTCGGTGTAGGTATTGCTGGTCGAGAGGAAATAGTGGAAATCCCCCGAGGCGTCCGACCCGCCGTAATTGGCGAAAGGGGTGAGCTGGTTGTAGGAACCGTAGCTCAAACCGATATTCCCGCCCGGAGTCGTGGTCCCCGACTTGGTGACGATATTCACCACCCCGGCCAGGCGCGTCCCGAATTCCGAGGGCAGGCCCCCGGTGAGGACGTCCATGTGGTCGATGTTGGCCGTGGCGAAAGCCTCCCCGAAGGAGCCTCCCGTGGAATCGGGCAGCTGGATGCCGTCGATCTGGTACTGCAAATTGGCGTGGTTCCCGCGGGCGAAGATCTGCCCGAAGGGGCCTTCCACCATCCCGGCGTTGGTGGTGTAGAGCAGTTTGGGCAGGGAAGCCGTGTCCCCCCCGGAAGCTGGGCAATCTCCTCCGAATTGATGGATTTACTGCTAGAGGAGGAGTTGGTGATGAGGTGGCGCTTGGCCTTCACCGTCATTTGGATTTCACCTGCTGGTGAAAGGGTAATATCCAAAGAGGTGGAGTTTCCCGAAACCGCCACTGTTCCCTGGTAAAGGTTGAATCCCTCGGCCTGGACGCTGACCTGGTAATCCCCGATCGTCAGGGGGAAAACCTGGTAAGTCCCGGTGGCGGAGGCCGTCAAATCCTTTTCCATTCCGTTCCCCGTGATGGTTACCTTGGCATTTGGAACCGCCACGCCCTTGTCGTCCAAAACCGTACCGGATAAAGCGCCGTCCACCGTGGCCCAAACCTTGGCCGCCGGCAGAAGGCTAAAAAACACGGCTAACAAAAACATGCATCGTTTAAACATTGATAAGCTCCTTTAAGGTTTTCTTCGTACTTCTTCAACATTCATTCATTGGTTGCGGGCCCTTCGTAGGGCTTGTGGACGCATCGCTTTCAAGGAATATTCAACAGGGGGGACCGCGTCCCCGATGAAAGAAAAGACGGGCGAGTTCAAGGCGGTTTTCTCTAGTCGCCGCCCTGAAAACGAAAAACAGCGGAAAGAGGGCCGGCGGCGCCGGCGGGGCTACCGCCTGGGAACCCGTATGGGACCAATGGCAGTAAGCGCAATTGTCCTCGGTCTCATGGTGGTGGTGGCGGTGAAAGAAGCCCTCCCCCGTCGAGACCAGCAATAGGACGAGCGTCATCGTTAAGGGAAGCGTCCGTTTTAAGACTATCTTGAGATTCACTGATCCCCCAAATTTAAAATCCGAACCAGGATTTCTTCGGCAAATCCAATTTCTCGCAAGTCATGCGGTACAGGCA
Source organism: candidate division FCPU426 bacterium (assembly GCA_963738405.1). Lineage (GTDB taxonomy): Bacteria > Oederibacteriota > Muellerivitia > Muellerivitales > Muellerivitaceae > CAVTWJ01. The sequence goes on from CAVTWJ010000002.1 coordinate 13,129, forward strand.
CCAGCCCTGGTTGTCCTGGTCGTAATTCGTCCCCACGCCCAAGGTTCCGAAAACCGTGAGAGGGATGTCCATGGTGGAATCAACCGTTTTTCCATCGATCATCTTGACGTAAATCCACTGGTTCAGTTTCGGGTACGCGCCATAGCAACAGGTCATTTGGTTTTGGGCGAGAATGAAAGAAAAAACTTTCCCTTTGTCGTTCACGTCCATGGGGATCATGAACCCGGCTACCGAAACCTTTTGCCCATCCAACCCGAGGATGGAATGCGGGACTTCGTTTTGGAATTTTTCCTTCATGGCAGACTGGTCTTTGGGTTCAGCCACCAGGTCCGGCGTCTCGGAAGGAAAACCCGCAAGCGTGTTGAAGCCCACCTGATAAAAACCGTCTTTTTGGGCGAAAGGCGGTTTCCAGGCGGGGGGGCCTTGCGGGGCCGAGGCGCTGGACAGGCTCGCCGGCTGTTCGGTTTCAATTCGGGTGGTCTCCCGCGCGGTTTGACTCTTCCAGTACTGGTTCATGTTGGGCGCGTTGTTCGCCCTCCAAAGGACATAGGTCAACAAGCCGAACCAGACCACGCTGCAGGACAACATGAACCAGTATTTCCAATCCCTGGGCGGTATGACGGATTCATATTTGATTTTATTTTTTTTCCCCCCGGGCCAGAGACGGGGGAGGTCCTTCACCGTTTTCGTGTCCATCTCACCAATCCGCCTTTGGAATGACGACCTTATCCGAGACCATCCGGTAAAGGCTCCATCCCGTGTCCTCTTTCTTTTGCTCCCCCACCGAAAGGGTTCCGAAAACGGTGATGGGAATATCCATCATCACCTCGGCGGTTTTGCCCTTTTCCATCTCCACGAACATCCATTCGTTCATTTTGGGAGTGATGCCGTAGCAGCAGGAGGCCTGGGTCCGGGCGAGAATGAAGGAAGTGGCCTTCTGGTCCGCATCGTCCGTGTCCAGGGGAATCATGAACCCCACCACCGCGACGCTCACGCCGTCCAATTTTTTGACGAAATCGGGAATGGGAAACTTTTTCTTCTTGAGCCTGATATGGGGGTCGATCTCCTCCTCAATCTCAGGGGCGTCATAATCGAAATGAGCCAAGGTATTCCATGTCACATAGGGGTGGTTTTCGACCATGGAAAAAACGGTGGCCGGGGCGGACTTCAAGTCAATGGGCTTGATGGGCAGGGGATACCCATCTGCCGACGGTTGGTTTTGCCCTTGGATTTTACTCATGGAAAGCATCATTCCGAAGGCCAGGAGTATGGCCACACGGATGCCCCAGCCCTTCATTAATTCTTTATTCATTGCTTTGCCCCCTTTTCACGGAAAGACCTTTCGCTGTTTTTTATTTCATCCACTGATTTGCATTTTTGAGAAAAGCCACTTTGTCCGAAACCATCCGGTAAAGGCTCCATTGGCTTGTGTGTTTTTCGCCCACGGACAAAACCCCAAATACCGTGACCGGGACATCCATGACGGCATCCGCTGTTTTGCCCTCGTCCATTTGAACGAAGATCCATTCGTTCATCCTGGGTGCGATGCCAAAGCAGCAGGTCATTTGGCTTCGGATCAACATAAAGGAAGCGGCCTTTCCGCCGTCCGTGTCCAAATCCACCGGGATCATGAACCCCACAACCGCCACGCTGACCCCGTTCAATTTTTTCACCGCTTCCGGTATGGGGTATTTATCCTTCTTCCGTAAATCGGGGTCATTCTCTTCGTCCTTTCCGGGAACGTCATAAGGGAACCGGGCCAAAGTGGCCCAAGTCACGAAGGGATGGTCCTCCACCTGGGCATACATCGACCCCGAATCCGACTGGGAATCGTCAATGGTTACGACGCTGCACGGAGTGGCCGTGGTTTTTCCGTAATCGATCTCAACCTCCGCTCCCGGTAGAATTGAAATCAGGATCGTGGAGAAAAAAACGGCCCCCCCAATAATGAATATTCCCCTTTTCACGCGCGGATCATCCAAGAAACCGCCTTGCCCATAAACCATGCCGAAAGAAGTCCGCAGAAGGCCGGAATCATTTCAATGGCCAAATCTTTTAGAATCCGGCCTTTCTGCGGCAAATACAAAGCGGCCACCCTTTACTTGACCCAATCCGGTTTTTTCACGCCTTCATTCCCTTCCGGATACAAAAACCAGACGTTTTTAAAATTCGTTCCCCTGGCATTGATACGAACGAACTCCCCTTGAAACCGGGCGGTTCCCTTGAGCTTGGGGGAGATGATCTGGTATTGGGAAGTGTCGCCGACCGTTTCACCGGTCAACGCGTTAGCGATGGGCTTCAACTTGAGGGCCCAATCTTTCCCTTGGCCCTTCACCAGGATTTGAAGGGAAGACTGGGAAATCCTCACCGGGTTTTCCGCTTCCCCATCCAACACGAACGCGTCCAGTTCCCCGGTAGAAGGGTCGAGCAAAAGCTCCACGTGGGAAAATTCCTCACCCAACACCACCAATGTTCCATGGTGCGGAGGATGGTGCTCGTGGGCTGAAACCGGACCCGCCATGAACATCAACAGCGAGATCACCAACGAAGCGATTGAGGCCATTTCGATTATTTTTTTCATTTTTAATTCTCCTTTTTTTATTGGGTGATTAAGACAAGGGGTCCAAATTACGGGCTACGTCGGTGGAATAGGCCTTGAGGGCGGGGACCAACCCCGATAAAGCCCCCAAAACCGTCATGCAAACAGGGACAAATAATAGGGAAATATGGAACTGGAACACTTCCAGCACCACGCCGGTTTGTTCGCGCACCACCAGAGCGGCCACCGCAAAGAGGGCCAGGTAAATCACATAACCCACGAGCGATCCCAGTCCTGCGATAGCGGTAGCCTCCAGCACGATGGCGGAAAAGACCGTGGTCCGCCTGGCGCCCAGAGACCTTAGAATCGCGAATTCCCTTCGCCTTTCGTTCAGCGTGTTGTACAGGCTGGAGAGGATGGAAGCGGCGGCCACCAGCATTACCAGGTAGGCCACCAGGGTGAGGATCTTCGTCACCCAACCCATCTTGTCGAAAAGCTCGGCCATCACCTTGCCGATGGGCCAGGCCAGGGTCGCCACCTTGCCCTGTCGGTTGATGGTCTGGTCCAGCATGAAGCCCGCCTGTGGGCTGTAAAACTTCAGCATGACGGCGGAAACTTCCTTGTTGGCGTCGGGTATTTCCACGCCCTCTTTGGCCGTATATTCCGTTCCCGTTCCGCGCAGCACATGGCCCTTCATGCGGTAGACGTCGTCGATCGGGATCCACAAAACCCGGTCCGAGGGTGTATTGGTGGGCTTCAAGACCCCCACGATCTGGAAAACTTCCTCATGCTGCATGTTGGGGTCAAAATAAAGCCCGTGGAAAGGCTTGAAGGTGGACCCCACCCCGAGCCCCAGCTTGCGGGCCACGAAGCTTCCGATGACCGCTTCCTTTTTCGCGGGGTCAAAGACACGCCCCCCCGGCTCGACTTCCAGGTGCTTGTCCTTTTGGTACTCAAAGCGGGTGAAGATGTCATTGGTCGTGCCGACAATGCGGTAGCCGTAATAGTTATCCCCCACCGCATAGGGAACGGCCAATTCGACTCGAGGGTCGTTTTTGACCTCTTCGTAAAGCGTCCAGGGTATGTTGCCCGGTGAGGTTTCCAGTTGGTAGACAGCGTTCAACACCAACTGCAACTGGCTACCCCTCGCTCCCAGGACGGCGTCATATCCCACACGCCCTCCCGTAAAAGCCCCACGGGTTTGGTACTGAATGGAAAAGACCGCCATGGTCAATCCAGTCGCCAGCCCCACCGACATCACCGTGATGACTGTGGAGAGGGCATGCTGTTTCATGCTTCGCTTGACCAGAAAAAACAGGTTCTTCAGGTTTTCCAGGGGGCTCATACGGTCACCCCCTTCTTGGCGGCCGATTCCACGGCCCGGTTGATGCGGCTCAGATTTTCCACCTTCTCGAACTTGGACAAGACTTCCTTGTCGTGGCTGACCAAAAGAAGCGCCGCCCCATTCTCCTTGCAAATTTCCCGGATCAAGGCGAGGGATTCCATGGCCCTCACGTGGTCCAGGTGGCCCGTGGGTTCGTCGGCCAGGACTAGCTGGGGATGGTTGGCCAGCGCCCGGGCCACGGCAACCCTTTGCTGTTGGCCTACCGACATCTGCCGGGGAAGATAGTGGAGGCGCTTTTCCAACCCCACCCGTTTGAGAAGGTCCCGCGCGTAGGATTCATTCACGCCCCTTCCGAACATCATTCCCAACATCACGTTTTCCAGGGCCGTATAGCCTTGGAGCAAGTTGAAGGTTTGGAAAATGTAGCCCAGGCTTTGGGCCCGAAGCATATCCCTCCGGCTTTCCGGAAGGGATTCCAATTCCTTGCCCGCGAGGCGGATGCTTCCCTCGTCGGCTTTCAAGATTCCCGCGATGAGGTTCAAGAAGGTGGTTTTTCCCGAACCGCTTTCACCCGCCATGGCCAACTGCTCGCCCTGGCCGAGCGCGAAAAAATTCACATGAACCACCAACTGACTGCCGCCTTCCGGAGACGGATAAGTCTTTTTTAAGTTTTTTATTTCAAGAACTTTCATTTTTTCCTCGTAATCTTCCAATGGTTAAATTAGGAATAATCGAAATCAATTCATGAAGAGCTTTGGTCCAAACGGGGAAAGAAAATGAAAAGGGGTTGGAAAACTTGAAATGAATGGAACTGTGCCTGAGGTGCGGTTAATTAAAGCCGGACCCGTCCCCTATTCATTTGTTTCCCGTTTGAAGCTAGGAAAGAACGGCTGGAGGGGCGCGGCCCGTGGGCAGAATGAAGCGGAAACTGCGGTAGGGCTGGCAAAAAACGAGCCCCGCGAAAAACAAGAAGAAAAGCGGGGCCAAATCCACCAGGGGGGCGGTGGAAAAATCCGAACTGCTGAAGGCCTTATGAAAACTGCAGTACGCGCAATCCGCGTCTTCCGTCTTTTCATGGTGGTGGTGGATATACCCTTCGGATAATTCCACCCCGGCGAAGGCCAGGAAGACCGCGAATGCGATGAATTGTAACCACTGGCGCGAACGCATCAAATCTCCCTTGATTTGCGACTGCCCGTTATCATCCAAGCGGTGCCAGGAAATGTCAATTGCAGGGGGCGAAATAATAATAACCGGATGATGTAGATGTCTATTATTGCGCTTCCTATTGGGAGGCGCCGGTTTTCAACTCGAACTGAACGGGTTCGACGGGCAGGTCTTCCGGCGAAAAGGTAAATTGAACCGTGAGATCCCCCCCCTTCGCCGGGGTGAAAGTTAAATCAGGGCAATTGTCCCACCCTTGAAAAGTGTCCTTTCCAAATAGTTGGAGTTCGCCCCTGTCCTTTGGCCATCGGCCGTATTTAATCCGGAATTCCTGGATAACGTCTGTCAAATCCTGAACCAGCGTCTCCCGAATCTCCTGTTCAAATCCGGTGTACCCCTCCACCGGGTCATCGGGTATATCCGGGGCGACGTTGAAGTCAACCCTTGTCATGGGAATCACAAACCTGTCGAAGAAAGTGACCCGGCAGACATTCCCTTGGTTTGGCCCGACGGTAAGGTGGGGATAGAGGCTCAAGTCGAAATTCCATTTGTTTTTCGCGATATAGGCTCTGAGCTCGGCAACCCCTGAGGGCCAGTGAGAGCAATGGGTATAGAAGTCCTGAAGGAGGCTGCTCATCGGTCCGGACAGGATGAAATGGAGGTTATTTTTTCCATCCAGGGCCCATTGGCGCAAACCATTATTTCCTGTTTTTTTCGACAAGAGGTCCAGTTTTTCAACCGCGATCCGAAAAAACTCGTTAATCCCTTCCGTTCTGCCGCTTTCTCGAAAATAGCTTTCCAGCCAGGAGCAATCAACAATGATGTCCACGGAGCGGGCCTTGCTATATTGCCAACCCTGGAGTTTATCCATTTCATTTTTGATGAGTTTTTTCCAGAAGTTCGGGAAGCGCAGTTCATCATATTCAAACCGCTGTTTTTCCTTATTCCAGACGAAGATGGAAGGCGCGTCGTAATTCTTGCTTCCCCGGTTGTAAAAAACCATCTCCCGGGTCCCGTCCCCGCGGAGGTCCACGAACGAGGGGGCCTCCCCCGCCGAGCCGGAGGAACCGTCAAAAACGATTCGGGGTTTCAGCCCATCCCACATCAGGAGTTTATACGCGGTGTAATCTCCCATAGGGGAATCGAAATAGGAATATCCGAAAACGGGCGGCAAATCATCGCGGAAGGTGCCGACAATGACCGGCTCGGGCTTGTTGAGCCTGCTCCAGACCAACCGGGAATCCGAATCCACCATAAACAAATCGGCGACCCGGTCCGATCCCTTGTCCAAATGAACCGCGTAGAGGGTCAGGGCCTTGCCATCCGCGTTCAGGCCGGACGGATATTTTTTGATACTTGTGATTTTCATTGTGGAATCGATCAAGGCCGAAATGGGCGAGGGGATGTTTTCGCCGGAAGAGGGTGTTTGGGCTGTCAGCCCGGGGGCCAAACCTGAAATAAACAAGAAAACCCAACCGACGTGCAAAGTTCTCATGGTGCGCCTCGCGCATGAATATTGAATCCAACATCCATTCTTTGCCGACCTCAGTACAAAACCGGTTCAGATCAAAACACAATCTATGGCGCAAAATTCTCCTTGAGGTGTTCCTGCTGTTCCTGCTGCCGCCGACGAAAGGCCTGGCATTGGGGGCAATTGCAGCCATTTTTGAAATACCATTCGAAGGTTTTGAGGGGTTTCTTTTTTTTCAAGGCCGGTTGGGTGACAGCTCCGGACGAAACACCATCCTGGGGATTCATGGACATGGCATCGGACGCCGATAAGGCCGGTGTGCTTGAAAGGGCAGGTTTGGGGGCCTTATCCGCCGTCACCTGGGCCTGGACCGGGAGGACAAACCCAATCGCCAAGGCCAAGATCAGGAATGGGGCGGCGGCGGTGCATTGTAAAGCGCGTTGAACCTGCGGATGGGCATGACCATGAGGGTTTTTCCCGACTTCCATTCGCAGGATTCCACTGTTTTTCCGTCGTTCGTCGCGAAAAGGATCCATTTTCCATTTCCCTCCACCCTTATGAATTGGCTCGGCTGTTTTTTCTTCCACATTAATTTCCCGCGGCTGCTCAAAACGGAAAAACTGCATTGCGAAGACCCCACGGACAGGTTCCGAACCAGGATCATCGCATCATCATCCGATATGGCCGCTATCGATCCTTGGCCAATCCCAAACTCGTGTTTTTCCCAGCCATCGACATCGAAAATCCGGACCAAACCGTCGTCAAGGGCCGCCTTCCCGTCCCCAGGGGTGAAAGCGATGTACCTTCCCCCATTCGAGACGACAAGGGATTTCCCTTTTTGGGTCAAGATTCTTTGGCCCCCGCGGTCATAACCCCTGATTTCCCCGTCCGACAACTCAAAAAACGACCGGCCATTCCCCTGGCTGACGGCGGCATGTAGAACCAAATAGGACGTGTTTTTCGACCATTGCGTTTTTCCTTCCTTCAGGAAAATCAGGGAGGTTTTCACCGCCTGATCTGGCAAAGCCGGGTGTTCGGTCTGTATTTGAATGTCATAAAGCCTTGGGGCCGTCATCGGCTTTTTAAAGATTTGGGCTTGCCCCTCGATCGGACCCATAAAAATTCCAAGAGCTAACATAAGCCACCCAAGCCTTTTGACCATGGCCTTATCCGGGTTCAGGGTGGCCATGATCCCTGCAATGCTGGCAAAGCCTAAGGTTCACCATATGCCCCGCGGCCAAACCCAACGCGCCGGGCACCGCCATCCACAAACCCGGAACGCCGCCGATCAAAAGTTTTCCCGCCACGATCATCCCCGTACAAAGGTAAAGGACCAGCATCAGATGAATTTTTCGGTGGAAATGGAAACCATAGCTATAACTGAGCGTGGCCAAAAATATGGACCCGGCGATGAAAAAAAGCTCGATTTTCCGGTCATACAGGAAAGTCGCCCCCAACCAGGGCAATAGGACCAGTAAAAGCGGGAAAACAACGCAATGGATAGCGCATGTAAAGGACATGAGTGCGCCGATCCTGTCCAGATAGGGGGTTGGAAGCGTTTGCCATTTATGAACCATGTGGATGTAACCTCAAATCGTCATTACCTCAGATGATGAATAATCTTGGAGTGAACGGAACGGAAAGAAGGGGGAAAAGCGGGAAACCTAATGGTTTGATAGGACTACGGACGAAACCTAAAAGGCACCGGCGCCTTCCGCCCCATTCCCGTTAATGAATTTAAGAAAAAATCGCGGGGGGAGCCCGGCCGGAATGGGCCGAGAAGGCCACCGGCTTGAAAGAAGGGTGGAAAACGGCAAGGGTGAACAACAGCAGAAACACCGGCACCAGGTTGGGGCAGGCGTTCGGAAGGTCGGTTTGGGAAGCGTGGTTATAGTAACTGCAAAAGGCGCAGTCCTGCTCCTCGCTCTCGCTGTGGTGATGGTGGTGCAGGAACCCGTGGGCGGAACCCGCGAGGCCGAAAACCATCATCATGGCCAGCGCTAAAATTCTCATCCTGCTCTTGGTAGGCAACGAAGGCTCCCGTTGTTGATGAAACTAGGGTTCATCATGCCGATACCCTCTAAAAAATGTCAATAAGGCGCCTATGCTGTAGAGGTCCAGCAACGGTCATACCAAATCTTCGACTCTCAACCCCGCCTAGTCCGCCCCGTCGTTTTGGGAGGATCGGCAAGGATAAATTCCCCCTTCACCAGCCAGGAGATACCAAAGAAGATCACCGCCGCCCCCTCGAAGAAAAAGACGATTCCCCAATATTGGTTCTGATCCGTTTTGAAAAAGAGATCATAGATCACAATCGCCGCCAAACAGGCCAGCATGACCCACCCGCAAACCCGGTAAACCCCGTTACGTTGTACCTTCTTGGCAGTCATGGTATTGACCGATCTGGTCTTGGTGAATTGAACCAAACTGATGAAGGCCAGGGTCGCCAAGAAAAGGGCCGCGAACCCCAGGTGGAACCAGCCTCGGATCACGTCTGGTTTCAAAAGGTCGTTCACCGGTGTGCAAGGAACCAAGGCCACCAAAAGTGCCGAAAAACCCGCAATGCGGGCCAACACCCGGTCCCTAATATCCCATCCCCGGTAACAGCAGAGGAACACCCCCACCGCCGCCATGACCCCCACGAAGATGTTCCGGGGCGCGGGCAAGCCCGAGTCGGAGTAGTAAAAGTCGCTGATGGAAGGTTCTATATGGAAGCCATTGGCCAGCCACAAGGCAAAGGGCAGGGCGATCCCCAAAAGGCCCACCAACCGCCGCAAAATTAGTTCGGAGATCACCAAAGAGCCGACCTTCCCGATCATAAGAGCCTCCGCTTCCAAGGTTTGTCACCGGGTTACCCGGCTTTGGGGATTAACTAGGGTTCAATTATTACGCAGAGTAATAATTCCGGGCGGGATTTATAACACTGTTATAAAAGACCCCAAATTCCCTTATTTGAATTGTACGGATTCCGTACAATTCGACCCCCCAATCCCCTTTTGGCACGATTCAGAGATGGCACGATCGGTGGCACGATTTCGATACCCCAAAAACCCTTTAAAATGATGCCCCGACTCGGGGCACGAAAAATAAGGGGTTTTTGAAGATTCTTCAGAATACCCAGATTTCCCCTATTTTAAGTGCCCGTATTACGGGCAACTAACCCTCGGTTTTTAGGGTTCGTCTAACACCCTTCGGATCTTCCGGGCCAGGTCGTCCATGGCGTATGGTTTTTGGACCCAATGTAGGTTCTCGCCCTTGTCCATAGCCTCAGTCAAAATCTCCTCCGGGTACCCGGAAACGAAGATCACCCTCAAGATAGGCCTTACCTTTATCAGTTCAGCCACCAATTCCCTTCCGTTCATCTTGGGCATGATGGTGTCGGTCAAAAGCAGGTCAATTTCCCCGGCGTGCTTTTCAGCCGCCTGGAGGGCTGCGGCGCCGTTTTCCCCCTCCAATACCTTGTAACCCAGTTTTTTCAACTGCCTCACCAAAATCTTCCTGACCGCGTCCTCATCCTCCGCCACCAGCAGGGTCTCCTTACCGCCTTCCATTCCCGAAGCCAGTCCTTCCTTGGGCGTTTCATGGGGTAACGCTTCCATCGCCCGGAAGTAGAGGGTGAAGGTGGACCCCCGGCCTACGATGCTCGTCAACCGAATATGCCCATTCCACCGGCTGACGATGCTGTAAACCGTGGCCAAACCCAGGCCCGTACCCTTCCCCCCCTTGGTGGTGAAAAAAGGCTCGAAGATACGCTTTTGAATTTCAGGCTCGATCCCCGTGCCCGTGTCGGTGACTGACAACCGCACGTAGGTTCCGGCGGGGATTCCCTCGCCCGAATCTTCCACCCTTTCCTCCAAAACCGTCTCCAAAATCAGCACACCCCCGTTGGGCATGGCGTCCCGCGCGTTCAAAACCAGGTTGAGGATAACCTGCTGGATCTGCCCTAAGTCGGCGTAGATGGGCTTGAGCCCGCCACCGGGGAGGATGCGAAGCTCAACGCTGGCGTCGATCAGCCGCCGGAACATCTTGTTCATCTCCACGCAAACGTTGTCGAGCCATACCGCCTGGGGCTGGGCCTCCTGCCTCTTACCGAAAATCAAAAGCTGGCGGGTCAGGTCCGAGCCCTGCTTGACCGCCTTTTGAATTTCCCCGATTTCCTCCCTCCCGGGATCGCCCTCCGCCATCCCTTCCTTAAGAAAATCCGCGTTGCCCGTGATTACGCTCAGGAGGTTGTTGAAATCGTGCGCCACCCCGCCCGCCAGGCGGCCTATGGCGTCCATTTTCTGGGAAAGCATCATCTGTTCCTCTTGTTTGGCCAGGACTTCCTCGGTCTTCTTTTGCTCGCTGATGTCCCGGGCGATGATGGAGGCCCGGGTGGTTTCCCCGGAAGGGTCCTTGAGGGGGGTGAGGGTCATGGAGACCACGACCACCCTTCCGTCCTTCGTTCGGTGGGCCGCCGTTAAATTGGCCGCCGTGTCCCCCCGTCTCAGGATTTCCAAAATTCGCGGCAGGCCCTCCGGCCCCTCGGAGGGAACAATGAGGGACAAGTCCCTCCCCCCCGCTTCCCGCGCTGAAAACCCGTAGATGCGTTCCGCCCCCGGGTTCCAACTGAGGATGATCCCCTCCCGGGTGACCGAATAGATGGCGTCGGAGGATGTATCGACGATGGAAGCCAGCCGGGCCAGGGCCCTTTCGGCCTTGCGCCGGTCCGTGACGTCCCGGTAGTTCAAAACAAGCGAGGGGTAGGCGTCGGCGGGAAGGACGCGGGTTTTCCCCGTCACTTCCAGCGTGCGCCAGGTCCCATCCCTATGCCTCACCTGGAACTCGGTGGTCGTACTCAAGGCCGGGTTTTCGGAAAGGCGCCCCAAAAACTCACGCACCCCGATGGCGTCCTCAGGAAAAACATAATCCAGCAGATTGACCCAGTTCTTGTCCCCCCCGGGATAGCCCAGGATGCGCTCCACCGAGGGGCTGAGGTAGCTGATGTTTCCGTCGCGGTTGGCCACCATGACGCCTTCCAGGGCGTTCTCGATGAGGGCGCGGTAATATTCCTTCTCGCGGGACAACTGTTCCGCGGCGCGCTTGCGCTCGAGTGAATAGCGGATGACCCGCTCCAATAGCCAGGTGTCCAATTGGGACTTGTTGACGTAATCGGCGGCGCCGAGCCGCATGGCCTCGCGGTCCACCTCCGGGTCCCCCTGCCCGGTAAGGAGAATGACGGGGGGAGGATCGTCCATGGAAGCCGCGGCCCTTAAAAAATCAAAACCCGAATCCGGCCCCAGGCGGTAATCCACCAGATAGACATCAAACCTCCGGTTGGAAAGCTCGTCCAAGCCCGCCTCGAGGGAAGCGGCGTTGGAAAGAACGTAATCCCCCGCCCCGGTCTTAGCCATGAGGGTCTTGAGGATTAAAAAATCCTCGGGGTTATCCTCAACCACGAGGATCCGCGCCGGGTTGCTCATGAGGTCGCCGTCCAGGGAAGGGCGGAAGAAAATAGGGCCTCCGCCGAGGTGGGCGGGAGGGGCTTGGCGTAGTAATAACCCTGGGCCGCGGGACAATTCAGGGACCGAAGGATGACGGCCTGTTCCAGGGTTTCCACCCCCTCGGCGATGACCCCCATTCCCAGCTCGTCCGCCAGGGTGATGATGGTGCGCACGATGCCCGTGTCGGTGGGCGTCATGCGCCTGACGAAGGATTGGTCGATCTTCAAAACATCCAGGGGAAAGCGGTGGAGCTGGCTGAGGGAGGAATAGCCGGTGCCAAAATCGTCCAGGTGCAGTGAAAGCCGGTTCTTTTTCAGTTGGCCCAAAACGGCGGAGGCGGCGTCAAAATTCTCAACCATGACACTCTCGGTAATTTCCAAATTGATGTGCTCGGGCCGCAGCCCGTGGTCCTTCAGCGAGGAAAGGACAAAGGCCGCCATGTCTTTCCCTAAAAACTGTTTGGCCGACATGTTGACCGAAACCGAGAGATGGTCGGCCTTGGGGTATTTTTCCAGCCATTCCCGCCTTTGACGGCAGGCTTCCCTCAAAACCCAATCCCCGATGGGCAAAATGAGCCCCGTTTCCTCGGCCAGGGGGATGAATTGGGCGGGTGAAACCATGCCTTTCTTGGGATGTTCCCACCGCAGGAGGGCCTCGAAACCTTCCAGCTTTCCGTTTTTCAGGGAAACGACCGGCTGGTAAAAGACCTTGAATTCCTTTTTCTCCAGGGCGTGGCGCAGGTCGGTTTCCAGGGTCAGGTTTTCAACCGAGCCGGTGCGCATGGCGGAATCATAAAATTCGATGGGATTTTTGGAACGGTACCTGGCCCAATTGAGGGCCTGGTAGGCGTCCCGGAGCATTTCTTCGCCCTTGCCATAGGCCCGGGAGTCGGCCACGAGACCCGCCGTGGCGCTTAAAAAGACCTCATGGCCCTCGAAGCGGAAATGGGTCCTGAAAATCTCGATGATCGCTTTCCCCGAGCGGTCCGCTTCCTCCGGGCTGAGGGAGCCCCCTAAAAGAACGGCGAACTCGCTCCCGCCCAGATGCGCCGCCGTATCCCCCCGGGCCACGGAATGTTCCAGCCGCCGGGCGGATTCCCGCAAAAGGAGGACTTCCGCGTCGGGGCCCAGGGCCTGGCTGATTTTCCGCACCCCCTTCACGTGAAGGTAAAGGACCGCGAAATAATCCCGGGAATCCCTCTGCTGGCGCTTGAGGGCCTGCCCCATCCGCTCCAGGAACAACACTCGGTTGGGAAGCCGGGTGATGGGGCTAAAAAGGGTGTGATGGAGGATTTTTTGTTCGGCCATCTTGAGGGGCGTGACATCCCGGAAGACCATCACAGCGCCGCCCGCCTGGCTTCCCGGGCTTTCTTTCAGGGGCCTGGCCGAGACGATCAAAAAAACGTTCCCCCCCGTTCTTTCGTTGGACACGACCATTTCCACGTTATCCACCATCTCGCCCCTCAGGGCCCGGGAGAGCGGCCTTTCCTCGTGAGGAAAGGGAGTGATTCCATCGGGGAGAAAAACACCGGATGCCTTCACCCAATCCCCGTTGGGGCCGGATTCCTTTTCCCCAATAATCCTCTCGCCCGCTGGGTTGATAAACATCAATTTTCCCCGGGCGTCAACCATGACCACCCCCTCCCCCATGTTTTCCAGGACCGATTCCAGGAGAAAGGTTCTTTGGCTCAGCTCGGAGCGGATTTTCTTTTGGGCGAGGGCGTAGCGGATGGCGCGGTCCAGCAGATCGGGGGTTAGGTCCGCCTTGGCAAGGTAATCGGCGGCGCCGAGCCGCATGGCTTCCATATCCACCGCCGGGTCCCCCTGCCCCGTGAGGAGGATGACCGGGGGAGCGTCCGGCAGGGCCGCCGCGGTTTGAAGGAAATCAAATCCCGTGTCCGGCCCCAGGCGGAAATCCACCAGGTAAGCGTCGTGCCTTTCCAAGGCCAGTTCCCTCAGGCCCTCCGCCAGGGATCGGGCCTGTTCCAGTACGTAAGACTTCAGGGCGGATTTGGCCAAGTGGGTTTGAAGGATCAGGAAATCCTCGGCGTTGTCCTCGACGGCCAGTACGCGGATCTTTGCCTCAGCCATGGCCGGTGAAATCCCTTCCGGAGGGCAATTCCACGATTTCCAGCCAGTAGGTTTTGAGCGCCTGGATAATCTTCACCAGGCCCTCAAAATCAGGGGGCTTGACGATATATGAATTGGCGCCCATGTCGTAACAGCCCAGGATGTCCTCGAGGGATTTGGAAGTGGTCATGACGACGACCGGAATCCGCCTCAGTTTTTCATCCTTTTTAATGATCCGGAGCGCTTCCTGCCCGTTCATTCGGGGCATGTTCAAGTCGAGGAGAATGAAACAGGGGAAGGGCTCCTGGTCCAACTCGGAATATTTTCCGCGCCGGTAGAGGTAGTCGATCAATTCTCCTCCGTCGGCGACTGAAACGAAGGGGTTGAGGATTTGGTTCTTTTCCATGGCCTTTTTGGCGAGAAAACGGTCATCCGGGTCGTCTTCCGCCATCAGGATCGGCGCGTTGGGCAAGGCTTGGATCATATTTTCTCCTTTACCATTTCCGGTAAAAATCAAAACCAAAATACATTCTTCACCGCCAAGAAAACCCAAAGTCATCAAAACCTAATTTTTCACCACCAAGACACCAAGAAAAACCAAAGCAAAGAAATTGGTTTAGACCCGAAACTAAAAACAAAGGCAGGAAACAAAAGGTTTTTTTAATCCATGAAATCTTTGCTGTTCTTGGTGCCTTGGTGTCTTGGTGGTGAACATTTCGCCGTTGTTCCTTTTTGTTTTTTTAAGGCAGTTCGACGATTTCCAGCCAGTAGTTCTTCAGCGACTGGACCACGGCCACCAGCCCCTCGAACGTGACCGGTTTGGTGATGTAGGAGTTGGCCCCCAGGTTGTAGCCCCGCAGGATGTCCTCCTCCGCCTTGGAGGTGGTGAGGATCACCAGGGGGATATTCTTAAGTGAAGGGTCGGACTTGATGATTTTCAAGGCCTCCCGTCCGTCCAGCCGGGGCATGTTCAAGTCGAGGAGGATGAAACAGGGCCGGGGCGCGGCGCCGGGCGCCGCGTATTTGCCCTTTTGATGGAGATAATCGAGCAGGACCTCCCCGTTTTCCACGGTGATGAGTGGGTTGGCCACCCGGTTTCGTTCCAGGGCCTTCGCGGTAATTAACCGGTCATCCGGATCGTCCTCCGCCATCAGGATCGGCGCGATCTGCCGTTTTTCCGTCATTCCTTTTCTCCTTTCATGTCCTGCCTCACGGGTAAAATAACCTCGAACACCGCGCCCTCCCCCGGTTTGGAGGACGCCTTCATGGAGCCCCGGTGGCGCTCCACCACTTTGCGGCAGATGGCCAGGCCGATGCCCGTCCCCTCGTACTCGGGCCCGTTGAGCCGCTGGAAAATATTGAAGATTTTATCGGCGTATTTTTGGTCGAACCCAATCCCGTTGTCCTTGACCCGGATGAGGCACCGGTTGGCTTTTTCATCCACGGCGCCCGTCACCTCAATCAAGGGATCAAGGTCTCTTTTGCGGAATTTCAGGGCATTGTTGATCAAGTTCTGGAAGAGCTGGCGCATTTGGGAAGGATCGACTTCGATGCGGGGCAAATCCTTCGCGAGGACCTTCCCGCCTGTTTCCTGAAGCCTTAACTCCAAATCGGCGGTCACTTCCTCGATGATTTGGGAAAGTTCCACCTCCTCGAAAGGCTTGGCCCGAGTGGTCACGCGGGTGAGTTGGAGCAGGTCCTCGATCAGCTGGCTCATGCGGCGGCCCGCGTCCTTCATGCGGGTCAGATAGTTGCGGGCCGACTCGTTTAAGGATGATCCCGCCTCATCCTCCAGGAAATTGCCGAAAGACTGTATCTTCCTCAAGGGCTCCTGCAGGTCGTGGGAGACCACGAAGATGAAATCCTGCATCTCCTTGTTGCTGGCTTCCAGGGCCCGGGTGTATATCCTCATCTCTTCATTCCGTTTTAATTCGCTGATGTCGCGGGTGATCTTGATGAAACCCTTCAACTTACCCTGCTCGTCCCTCAGGGTGTTCACGAGGACGTGCGCCATAAAACGCGAACCATCCTTGCGCACCCGCCATCCCTCCTCTTCCATCCGGCCTTCCTTCTCGGCGGTTTTCAATATTTCACCCGGATGATTCCGATCTCTGTCTTCCGGGGTGTAAAAAACCGAAAAATGCAACCCAATGATTTCCGAAGCCTTGTAACCCTTGATTTTTTCGGCTCCCGCATTCCAGGTAAGAATTTTCCCCAGGGGATCCAGCATCAGGATGGCGTAATCCTTGAGATTTTCAATGGCCTGGGCTTCGCCCAGGCGTGTGACGGCCTCTATTTTTTTACGCTCGGTGATGTCGATCATCACGCTTAAGACCAAAAGGCCCTCCTCGGTGCGGATGGGGTTCAAGCCGATTTCCACCGGGAATTCGCTTCCGTCCTTGCGCAGCCCAAAAAGCTCGCGGCCGTTCCCGATCCTCCGCACCGCGGGTTTTCCCTTGAATTCGGAACGGTGGCGGGCGTGCCCAACCCGGAACCTTTCCGGCACGAGCATTTCGACCGATTGGCCGATCAGTTCCGCCTTGGAGTATCCGAAAAGTTTCAGGGCCTCGGCGTTCGCCAATAAAACGGCCCCCTTCTCATCGGTCATGATCATGCCGTTGGGGGAGCCTTCAAACGCCAGGGCAAACTTTTCCTCCGCCTTCTTTCGCTTCTCCTCGGCTTCCATTTCAAGGGTGATGTCCCTTACGACCACCAGCCCGCCCGAGATGTTTCCCTGTTCGTCCCTTAAGGGGCGGCCGTTCACCTTGACGGCAACCCCCCCGGGATGCGCGGGATTGCGCAAAAACTGGACCATCCCTTGGACCTCTTCCCCCTGAAGGGCCCTTACCAGGGGAATGTCCTTTGCGGGGCAGGGAGTGACCCGGTCCTCGTTGAAAACGCCATATTCTTCAGTCCATTTATCAGGAGCCTGACTGGACATCCCAACGCCGGTGATGCGCCCCGCCGCGGCGTTGAAAAAGGTCATCTTTCCGTTGGGATCGGCCACCACGATCCCCTCGGACATGCTTTGCAACACCGAATTAAGGAGGTTGGTCTTTTCGGAAAGCGCCGCCGACTCCCTGTTCAGCAAGGCCGATTGCAAGCCGATGGCGATTCCCATAATCAATATAAAAAGCACCACCAATAGCGAGGTCCCCAAATCGGCGTCAAACCAGCCCCAATGCTCACCCTGGATGCGCAGCCAGCCCAGGAAAAGCGGAACGAGAATGGCAACCGGCAGGAGGCCGCGGGCTGTCCGCGTGCCCGTACCTTCGGAGAGAAAAACGGGACCCAGACCCTGGGACGGCCGCAGAGCCAGGGCGCCCGCTGAAAGAACCAGAAAAGTGGCCGCCGTGTGGAAAGCCATCGTGGTAAAGGCGGAAATTTGGTAAAGAGTTTTCACCCCGTAGAGATACCCGATGACGGCCAACAAGGAGAGCAGGCCCGTTAGGAATAGGGCGGATTGACCCGCCAAAAGGATTCCAGGCCGATTGGACTTTGAAGCGAATAGAGCCAAGCCCAAAAGAACAAAACTAAGCGCGGTGATGGGGGCCATGCGGCCTGGATAGGCCCTATCGCTCGTGGCCCAGTCATCCCGGACAAAAAACTCATCAAGGCCCGAACCCCAATGGAAGAAGTAGGCGAGGATAGCGGAAAGCCCCAGAACCACGGCCAACAAAGCAAATAGATCGGCCATACCCGATTTTGGATTCTTCCTCAGCAAAAGAAGGGAGGCGCCTAAAAACACGAATGATAAAGCGGTGTTGACCTTCATCGTAACCCATTGGGGGTTCAGACTGGCCAGAAGCTCAAAGTGAAGGGCCCATCCCAATAAAACCAAACCGCCGATACCTAAAGCCCACCAACCCGCGAAGACCTGGAGAACCCCGCTTTTAAAAACGAAAAAAGGATCTTTTGTTTCAACGTCCATGAAAATCCCTTCGGTTTCATTTCGGACCATGGGCGGGTCGGTTCAACCCATGTTCCGGGGGTTGAAATGAAGTCAACCCGTCGATCATTCCGTTATTTCGCCGGGACGATCCCTAAAATTTCCTTGACCTTGTTTTTAACCTCAGTCACCCCAACCGGCTTATTGATATAAGCGGAAATCTTGAATCCCTTCTTGGAGAAATCTTCCTTCAAATCCTTGTAGTGCCCCGAAACCACGATGACCGGAAGCTTGGGATATTCTTTTTTCAAAACCGGAAACAGTTCCAACGTGTTCGCCTTGGGCATTTCCAAGTCGGTCACCAATAGGTCGATTTTTTCAGTTTTTAATTCCGCCAGGGTTTGGGCGGCGTTGTCGCAGGTGAAGACGCGGAAACCCTCTTTTTCAAACGCGCTCTTGTAGAGGGCTCGAATATTCGGATCGTCTTCCGCGAACAATAAATTGAAACTGGACGGTTCGTTCATGAAATACTCCCCAAAAATGTGTTGGACGGCAAAAAGGTTCCCGAACGATTCCATTCGGCGAATTCTAAAACTCGTCAAACGTTGGGCCGTCGCTAATAGATAATGATTCTTCAAAATCAGGAGGGAAAAAAACTGCTTAATTGGTTGTTTAATTTGTCTTGCAGGACGCTGAAATTTTACATCAGCGCTTAGCCAATATGATAGATATCATATATTTTAACGGTACTTTATCGGACATCAGAGTGTCATAAATAGTGCACAAATTTTATTCAACGAAACACAAAAACCCGGAATGGTTGATGAGTACACCCATTAACGGGTGTTCAAAGCCCTTTCACATGGAAGCCCTTAAGAGCCCCCACCACAATCCAGATTCCCACTAGGGTTACAAAAATTCCGAAGGAAAGCTTCAGCCATTGCTCGCCCATCTTGTGGGCTCCCCAGGCCCCGGCCCAGGCGCCCAGGATTAAACCCAGCGCTACAAAAAGTGCGGCCCTAAGATCCACATCCCCCTGCTTGTAATATTCCATGACCGCCAGAAGTCCCACGGGAGGAAGCAGGACTGCCAGGCTGGTGCCGGTGGCTTTTTCCTGGGTGAACCCCGCCAAAAAGGTAAGGGCCGGGACAATCAGGATACCCCCGCCGACTCCAAACAAACCCGCCGCCAACCCTGCCGCCAAACCGATTAGTAAAAATAACCCCATCATCGGCATCCTCCTATTTCACCTGCGAATAGAACAGCTCGATCCCATTTCGGGTTCCTTGGGACGGGTGGTAAAACCCAACAAGGCATAGGGCAGGCACCAACCCATGAGTCCCGTGGCCAAAGGAACGATCCCCAAGAGAAACCATAAATTGGCTGGGCCCCAAAAAGCCAGACTGGTCAAAATTATACCCACCACAACCCGCACAACCCTCTCCACCAGATGAATATTCTTCTTCATATCCACACCCCTTTTAAACAGCTTTATTTTGCATCTTCCTCAACAACATTTCCAACGGGCAAAAGCCCGTGAAAGACGACTGCAAAAGATTCAAGCCCACGAACAGGGTGAAATAAAGCCAGTTGTGGGAATGAACCTGATAAAGCACGAGACTAAGCAGGATGAAACTCCCCGCGAATGCCCGAACCTGGGAATCAATCGACATCTTTTTCATCGCGCCATCTCCTTATGTTCTTGAATGTATTTTTCCCGCGCAGGTCCCACAAACCAGTAATACAAAACCGGCACCGCCAGGGGACTCAACAGCGTGGCCGCCACTTCCCCGAAGATGAGGCTCAAGGCCAGGCCTTGGAAGATCGGATCCATCAGCATGACCGAACTGCCCACTACAACCGCCTCGGCAGTCAGGAGCATGGGACGGAAACGCAAGACCCCCGCGCTCATCACCGCCGCCTTCAGGGGAATGCCCCTGGCCAACTGTCGCTCGGTGAAATCCACCAAAATGATGGAGTTGCGCACGATAATGCCCGCCCCCGCGATAAAGCCGATCATGGAGGTGGCGGTGAAATAGGAACCTGTCAGCCAATGGCCCGGCAGGATGCCGATGAGGCTCAAGGGGATGGGGGCCATGATGATCAAGGGAACCGCGTAACTGCGGAACCAGCCCAGTACCAGCACGTAAATAAGGAGAACCACCACCCCGTAGGCTCCCCCTAGGTCGCGGAAAACCTCGTAGGTGATGAACCATTCCCCATCCCACTTCACGACTGGCTTCTGGGTGTCCCAGGGCACCTCGGCGGTCTGCTGTTCGTAGGGAATCTTGGGCGAGAGCTTGAGGATTCCGTACACCGGCGCCTCGTCCTTGCCAGCCAGTTCGCTCATGACATAGGCGACGGGTTTGAGATTTTTGCGGTAGAGCGTTGCATCTTCCATCGTCACGGGCTTCTGGATCACATTTTCCAACCGAGCCGTACCGGAAACATAGGAACCCATCATCTCATCCCGGAAAGGGTTGGACCCGGACCGGACCCCCTGGTCAACCGACAGGTCCACGCTCACGTCCTCGGGGCTGGAAGCGCCGTTGAGGGTGCCCATGGGGGATTCGAAAAAGATCAGCCGGCCCGCCGACATCACCTGGGCGGCGTTCAACCCCAACTGCCCCCCCTTGATCTGGTCGAACCCGTAAACGACACGGGGGCGACCCAGCCTCCAGGTGCTGTCCAGGTCCACCACGCTTTCCTCGGAAGCGAAATCCCGATAAACCTCCTCAGCCACCTGGCGCCGGGTCTTCGCGTCCGGCCCGTAGACCTCAGCCATCATCGTGGCCAAAACCGGGGGGCCGGGCGGAATCTCGATGACCTTGGTCACCGCGCCCTTGGATTGGCCGAAAGAGAGGATCACCGGACGAAGGGACTGGATGATCTCATGGCTGGATTGTTTTCGTTCCCCTTTATCGGTCAGGACGATTTGCAGGTCCGCCTGGTAGTCGCTTCCCCTCAAGAAAGTGTGTTTCACCATTCCGGAAAAGGAATAGGGCGCGGCCTCGCCGGTAAAAACCTGAATCCTCTTCACGTTCGGGTCTTTCAAAATTTGAGACGCCAGTTCCTGGGACCAGGTCAGGCTTTGGTTCAGCGGCGTGGTCGGCGGGTAATCCAACAGGACCTGAAACTCGTTCTTGTTGTCGAAGGGCAGCATCTTGACCCGCACCGCCTTGAAGGCGAAAAGACTGCAGGAAGCCAGCAGGAGCAATCCCACCGCCAGGCCCATACCAATAGCCGCTTTTTTGTCAGTCAGGAGCCGGTTCATGGTGGCCTGGTAGATGGCCTTGAGCGGAATTCCCCTGGTCGGTTCCTTCGCGTGTTCCTTGCCGTAGTTCTTCAACAGCCGAACCGAGGCCCAGGGCGTCACGATGAATGCGACTAACAGGGAGAACAGCATGGCCATGCTGGCCCCCACCGGGATGGGTTTCATATAGGGGCCCATCAGCCCCCGCACGAAGGCCATGGGCAAAATGGCGGCGATAACAGTGAAGGTTGCCAGAATAGTGGGGTTACCGACCTCCGCCACCGCTTCCAGGGTGGCTTTGAGGATGCCCTTCTTGGGGTCGGTCTGCAGGTAACGCTCGATGTTTTCCACCACCACGA
The DNA here is from genome assembly GCA_963738405.1 of candidate division FCPU426 bacterium. Taxonomy (GTDB): domain Bacteria; phylum Oederibacteriota; class Muellerivitia; order Muellerivitales; family Muellerivitaceae; genus CAVTWJ01. The sequence goes on from CAVTWJ010000002.1 coordinate 34,701, forward strand.
TGGCGTCATCCACCAGGATGCCGATGGAAAAGATCAGAGCGAAAAGCGTGACCCGGTTCAGGGTGTAGCCCATGAAGTAATAGACCGCCAGGGTCAAGGCCAAGGTGACGGGGATGGCGGTCGCCACCACCAGGGCGGAACGTCCTCCCATAACCAGAGCGATCAGGACGCAAACTGAGAGAGTGGCCAACAGAAGATGTTCGATCAGTTCTTTCGATTTCTCGCCCGCCGTGGCGCCGTAATCCCGCATGACCGAAAGGTTCACGTCGGGGGGAAGCTGGGCAGCGAAAGTTTTTGCCCTTTGGAGAAGCTGAGAGGATAGCTCCACCACGTTGGTGCCCTTGCGCTTGGCGAAGACGATGGAGACGGCGGTTTCCGGATCGCCCCCCTTTTCTTTGTCCAGAAGTACCGAGGCACGGACCCTCTCCTCCGGGCCGTCCACTACCTTGGCGATGTCGCGGATGCGCACCTGGGCGCCGCCCCTTTGCCCTACCGGAATGGTCTCGATGGCCTTCGCGGAGGTGATCCTCGCCCCCACCTCCACGTCATAGACCTGGCTGTCGCCCCAGGTCTTGCCCGCCGGCGCGTAGGCGTCGTTGGCCCTCAGGGCCTGCGCCACGTCGGGAAGGGACACGCCCTGCTCAACCAGCCGTTTCGGGTCCACAATGACCCGGATAGCCCTTTTCTGTCCGCCCAGAAGCTCCACCCTCGACAGGTCGGGGGTGCTGGAAAGTTCCCTTGCCAGTGGGGCCACCAAGGTTCTTAAGGCGAAGTCGTCTCGGCTCTTGGAACTGAAGGTGAGGGTCAGGAAGGGCACGTCGTCGATGGAATAGGACTTCACCATCGGGGCCGAGGCGTTCTCCGGCAATTGCTGCCGAATAGAGAGGAGCTTGTGGTGCACCTTCACCAGGCTTGGTTCCATGGGCTCCCCCACCTTGAAGCGCACCGTCACCAGCGACCCGTGGGGCTGGCTGGCCGAATAGACGTATTCCACCCCGTCCAGGCCCCAGACCGCCCTCTCGATGGGCTCGGTGACCTTGCGTTCCACCTCGTCCGCCTCAAAGCCCGGCGCCGCCACCTGGATGTCGATCATGGGGACGGAGATCTGGGGTTCTTCCTCCTTGGGGGTCAGCCACACGGCCAGAACCCCGAGCACGATGCTCATGACCGCGATGACCGGCGTTAATTTGGAATGGACGAAGGCCTCGGCCAATGCCCCGGCGAAGCCCCTGTTCGCTTTCATGTTTTTTTCTTGGTTCAAATCGGGTCGTTTCTCCATGTCTCTGTGCCTCTGTGGTGGATTACTTTTCATTGGAAGGCTCCTGGAATCCGGAATTCACGGCCAACTGGACCCTAGCCTGCACCAATTCCATTTCCGCCTGGGCCCGGCTGGTGATCAGGTCCGCCCGGCGGGATAACACCTCCACCAATTGAAGGGCGTTGATGGAGCCCTCTTTAAACAGGTTCCGGGCGGTCTCGGTTTGCTCTTCCAACAGTTTGGAACTGTCCTCCATCAGGGCCAGGTTCGACTCCAGCGCCTTTTTGGATTCCACGGCCTGGACCCGGTCGGCCGCTGATTTTTGCCGCAGAACCTCGGCTTCCTCCCGCGAGGCTTTCGCGTCCGCTTGGGCCTGATCGCCCGCGCCGAAATTGGGCACGTCCAGCAGATCCCATTGCAGGTAGGCCCCGGCGGTATAGCTGGTGCCCGTGGCACGATCCCCGTTTTGGACGGAACCCTGCCCGAAGAGGGCGACCCGCGGGAGCAGAAGAGCGTTCTGGGCTCCTTCCATCTTTTCGGCGGCCTCGGCATGGGAAAGGGCGGCTTTCACGTATGCGGGTTCTTCCGCCGGGGAAGAGGGGAAGGCTTGGTCGAGGAAGGCTTCATCTGCAAGGGAAACAGGAGCCCAATCGGTTGCTAGGCCTGGGGCCTCAATTCCGATCTGGCCTTTGAGGGTATTTTCCTGGGCCTGGTCCTGAACCGACAGGCCCGAAAGCCGATTCTGGAGGTTTTTCAAGCCCAGAAGGCCCGAATAGCCTACGGGATTCGATTTGGATCCGATGGTGTAATGATCGAGAACGGCCTGAACCTGGGTCTGGAGCGCTGTCACCGCGCCCTCCTCATCTTGGGTTACCAGCAGGTCGGCGTATTTCGCGGCCAGCTTTACATATTCTTGCGTTTGGACCGAGTCGTCCTGCCATTGAATGGCCTCTTTCATCTTGCGGGCCGAGTCGGCAAGCGCCTCCTTGCCCCCGCCCTCGAAGAGGGGGAAATCGAGCCCCAGCGTCCCGCTTTCGTAGAACTTGTCCAGGGGCTCATTAAGGGCGGCGGGTGAAAAATCCGCCGGGGCGATCTGCCGCTCCTCCAGAAGGGACATGAAGGATCGGGCCGGGTCGTTGGTCTCGTAGGCCCGGGCGTCCAGGGCGAGGCGGGGAAACCAGTGGTTCGCGGACCGGCTTTCGGCAATCTCGGCAGATTTCAATTGGGCCTGGGAAGACTGGATTGCGGGCGAGGCTTTCTTCACAAGATTCCAAAGTTCCGGGAAAGGTATCTCTTGCCCCGCCTGGACCGGGCATAGGGACAGGAGGCAAACCACGGCGATCAAACCCATTCGTATCAAGTTAGACTCCTTATTTTTCTTGTTCGATTACGCGTGACTAAAAAAGAAACCCATCAGGGCCCCGTAAAGGGTGCTGATCCAGGGGTTGGCGGTGATGGGGCAGGCCCCGGTGGAACAACCCACCAGCTTGTGGTAGCCGAATCCCAACGCTGCCCCGATCGCGACACTTAAAAGAATCTTCATCACCACCTCCATAACAAAATTAGATTTTCCTAATATAGATAAACAAAAAAAGGGTTACTTTTCCGGTTCGCAAAACACTTCCCGCATCAATTCAACCAGCTGAAGAATTTTCGGGTTCTGGATCGAGTAATAGATCATGTTCCCTTCCCGGCGGGTGACCACCAAATTCCTTTCTTTCATTTTGACTAAATGCTGGGAAACATTGGATTGGGAAGCGCCCAGACCCTCGGTCAATTCCTGGACGTTCTTCTCGCCTTCGGCCAACATGGCCAAAATGGAAAGCCTGTGCGGATGGGCAAAAGCCTTGACGCAATGGGCGGCTTTATGGATTTGCGCTGTTTTCATATTCGGAGCCTCGTTCTTATATTAGATATTACTAATATAGATTAAAAAGTCAAGAGCCCATTTAATTGAATGAAAACTTGTTTCTTTGAATGGAGCCTTAGGGATTTTCCCTGGATCTCTTAAATTCCAGGAGTTCTTTGAATTCCCGCGCCAATTCATCGCCCTTGATCAATTCGTCGGAAACGTCCCGCACGATGATCCGGGGGTCGTCCGCGATCTCCGCGATGCTTTCCCAGGCGAGAACCGACATCCGCGGATGATAGGCCAGGGAAAACACCGATACTTCCTTTTCATCTATATACATCTGGCGGAAAAACTCGCGGTCGGAAGGGCTATGCAGGAAAAGATCACCGGCTTCCCCATCATGGATCAGAAAAAATTCTTCCATGGGGCGTTTGAAACTAAATTCGAGAAAAACCACCAAGTGGTTGTTCCCTTTTCGTTGAATGCCGATCCGGTTGGAGGTGATTTCAAATGATTCCATGGCCGGTTTTTCTAATTTGGGCAAAAAATAGTTTCTAAGGGTGTAGGAACTTGGGACATAAAGCAGAAATTCTTTGGTCATCTTTCCCTTTCCATCGGGTTCATCGCCGTGATGGTTCTAAACCCTGCATAGAGTCCCAGAAGCGCTTTCCTCCAACTTACCCGTTCCACAAGCCGAGCAGAGGGGATTTCGTTGGGGGATGAGGGATCGAATGCTTCTTTTTTGAATCTCCACTTTCCAAAGCCGCAAGGGGCGCTTTCCCTCCGCCATCCGGATCAGCTCCTTTGCCGCAAGACTTCCCACCATCTGGGAGAAAGAACCCAGAACCCCCGCTTCCCGGCAGGTGGGCATGGCAAAGGGAGGCGGAATCTTAGGGATCAGACACCTTAAACAGGCCGTTTCCCCCGGAGCCACCGCCAGTACTTGGCCCTCAAACATCACCACCCCCGCGTGCACAAAGGGCTTGCCCGTTTTGACGCACCAATCGTTAAGCAAAAACTTCTTTTCCAGGCGGTCCAAGCCGTCCACCACCAGGTCAAAGCAGGAAAGAACCTTTTCGGCGTTGGAGGCATCCAGGGCTTCCGGAATCGCCTCAAAGGCTCCATTGGGATAAAGGCGCAAAAGCTTTTTTACGGCGGTTTCGGCCTTAGGTTTTCCCAAGTCGTCATCAGAATAAAGTATCTGCCGGTGAAGATTGGAAAGCTCGACCTTGTCCGGGTCCATCAGGGTCAGGTTGTGAAACCCTTCAGCAGCTAGGGCTAAGGCCACAGGACAACCAAGCCCTCCCGCCCCGACGATCAATATTTTTTTATTTGAATTGAACATGATTTTAAACAATAAACCTCAAGTTTGACGCCATTAGCAAGGGCGCCGCTTTTGATGGGTCAATAAACTCCCCGGATTTGTTTTTCCACCTGAGCCCAGTAGAAATCCCTTAAATCCTGATGCAAGGTTTCGGATAAAGAAGGCAAGTCGCTGGCCGAGGCGTTTTCCATGGCCTGGGCCGCCGTTTTCCCGCCGGGAATCAAGGTCGTGACCGCGTCAAAATCCAAGCACCAACGGTTGGCCATTTGGCCCAGGTTCATGCCGGAAGGAACCATGGGCTTCAACTGTTCCACCAATTCCACCCCCTTCTCAAAGGGAATTCCCGCGAAGGTTTCGCCCACGTTGAAAGCCTGTCCGTCGCGGTTATAGGTGCGGTGGTCCTGCGGGGCAAACTGGGTGTTTTTGACATATTTTCCAGCCAGAAGCCCGCTGGCCAAGGGAAGCCGAACAATCAAGGCGATCTCTTTCTCCCGGGCCTTTTCAAAAAGCACATCAATGGGTTTTTGTCTGAAGATATTAAAAATAATTTGGAGCGATTCCATCCCCTCTTGATCGAGGCAAAGCAGGGCCTGGTCCATGGATTCCACGCTCACGCCGAAGCGCTTGATCTTGCCCAGCTTTTTGAGCTTTCGGAGCCAGCCGAACATATCTCCTTTTTCTAATTCGGAAGTTGGCGGGCAGTGCAATTGGGTTAAATCGAGCGAATCGACCCCCAGGCGGTTCAGGGACCCTTCGGTATGCTTCTCAAAGGATGGCCAAGTGAAGTTCGCCGTGCCTCCCGGCTCGGGAAAACGGATGATCTTGGTGGCAATGAATATTTTGGCCTTGGTTTCTTTTAGAAATTTTCCAATCAAGGTCTCGCTTCGCCCCGCCCCGTAAACATCGGCGGTATCGAAAAAATCAACGCCCGAATCCACGGCGGCTTTCATGGTCTCGAAGGCCTGGGTTTCGGAAACCTCTCCCCAATCCCCGCCGAACTGCCAGGTTCCGAGCCCCACCTCGGAAACTTCCGGCCCCGATTTCCCGAATTTACGTTTTTTCATGCCGCCTCCGCTTTATGCGTCTTGGAATTTCATGAATTATAAATGGTTTCTAAGGGTTTCCCGCCACTAAATGAAGGATCACATCCTTCAGCCTTCCGCCGTCCTTCGTGAAAACGACCAAGTAATAACCGGGAGCCACCGGCCTTCCCGATTCATCTTTCCCATCCCACAAAGCCCAATCATCCGCCTCGGCCACCACCTTCTTTTGATAGATGGGTCGAATCAAACGGTTCTGGCTGTCATAAACCGCCAGGCGGTAGACCCCCGGCCCATCGGAGAAGCTGACATATAGATTGGCGGGCGGCGCCTCCACCTCCATCGTCTGGGCCTGGGATTCAACGGGTTTTGGACCAAAGGTGGCGGTGGGTTGTTGGGGTACTACAGGGATCGCCGTGGGGGTATCGACCGGGGGATGGTATTCCCAATTGACAGTGGGTGTGGGCGTGAAAAAAGGTGTTGGCTTAGAAATGATTATCCGTAAGGGGGCGGGATGTGCCAAGCGACGTGGGGAGGGGCTTGGAACTACGGGGAGTTTCTTGACCGGGATGGTTGGAAACCAGACCCTGAGCGTTGGAGTTGCCACCGGGTTGATTAAAGGCGACTGGGAAGTATTTCGGGGCCAAGGAGCCGGAAGGTAGGTCAAGGTCGGCCAAGGAGTTGCGGTTGGCGCCAAGGCAATATAAACCCGAGGGGTCGGAATCAAGGGTTCGGCGGGAATGGCAGTCGGCAGGGGTGTTGGAGTAGGGCGCGGCGTTTGAGTTGGGGTCGGTCGCGGAGGACGAGGCATCTGGGGGTGTCGGGGCCCTTCCGGCTCAACCACCCTGGAGACTTCTTTGGGAATGACCGCCGTTGGCGTTAAACAATAGGGACTTTGGCTGATGGGAAGGCTGAAATAGCGCCTAAAAAGATGCCGTTCGCCGGGGTGCAGGGCTTGAGTTTCTTGGGAGCGGGCCGAAAGAAAGCTCGCCAAAACACCCGAATCCGGGTCTTTTACCTGGGCACAATCGGGAACCGTGGCGCCGAGGGCAAAGGCTGAAATCCATCCGGCGTCATTAAAATATTTGAACTGCCATCCCGAAGGGTCCGAATCCATTTCATCCGGTATATAAAAGGCCCGGTGTTGGTCCGTCTCGCTGCTGGCAAGAATGACTTCCCTTCCGTCGGACAACCTCATCTTCAATATATAGGCAAGGCCTATCGAAGCCTGAAGCAGCGTCTGGGGCTTCACCACCGACTTGGCGACCTCCAGGGCCAGAATATTCTCGCGGGTGAAATAGCAGAGGCTGGAGGGTTTGGCCTTGATGGTCTTAAACCCCTTCTCCGGCGGGGTATGGGGCTGCTGGTCCACAATGTGGACTCCATTGAGCCAAACATCGGCCCAATTATCGACGCTTAGGTAAATCGTCGCGGAAACCAGGTAGGGGTCGTCCGTCTGGGCGGAGAGGGGGGAGAAAAGAAAGAATCCCCCGAGTATCAGACCGAAGACAAATATGCGCCCTCGTTTATTTGGTAGAAATTTCCCGTTCATGAGCGGACAGGATAACACGCTCCCAAGCTCAACCAACGGCTGGGTGGGGGCGTAACATTCCCGGCAATATTCAGCGCCTTCCTTCCATGGCATCGCCCGTGGGGTCCTGCATATAAAAAGCCACCTCCGCGCCGAAAAGAATAATGGTCCAGGAAATATAAAACCAAATCAGAATCACGGGAAAAACCCAAAGGGCGCCGTAGACGTGGGAATGCTCCAAAACATGGACGGTATAGAGGTTCATCAGTTCCCGGGCGATTTCCAACGCCAGGGAGGCCATCAACCCGGCCCAAACCGCACCTCTCATCAGCACCTTCGTGTTGGGCACCAGCGCGTACATGAGCGTACAGCCCAGCCATAGGGCCATGAAGGGCAATAGAATCGGCACAAAGGAAAGGCCTAAAAGGGGCCTCAGCATGGACCAGCTCTCAATCCAAGTTTTAAAAGAAAGCCAAACAACCGCCAGAAGAGGCGTCGCCACCAAAAAAACAAAATGGCGTAAAACCTGGTGCCCAATCCGCCTGCCTTTGGGGATGCCCCAAAGATAGTTAAAAGAAGTTTCCACATCCCTCAGCAATAGAAACACCACCACCCCGAAAGCCGCAAGTCCCGTAATCCCTACCCGCCTTGCGTGGCTGGCGAATTTATCCATGGAGGACATGATCTCCTGCTTGCCCGCCTGGTTGAGTTCCTCCATCTTCGCGACATCCTGGCCGTCCAGGGTGGGGTCGTGGTCAAGGTCTTCCACCGGATAGATGAGGTCGACGATCTTGTCGAGGATCACGGCCCTCTTCTCGACAAAGGCGGAAGCGGAAAGAATGGCCATGCCGATGGCCAGGGCGGGAACCAGGGCCAGGATAGTTTTAAAGGCCATGGAACTGGCGTAAAGGCGCTTGTGCCCCTGGGGGCGGTTTTTGTTATGCGCGAAGGTTTTCTTGATGGCGGTCAATACCAGGCTGAGGGTATGGCCCGATCCCAACGCTTTTCTTTCCGTCAGGGGGCTTTTACCGCGATAATTCGATCCCAAAATCGCCTCGTTTGATTGAAGATGGGGACTGCGGGGTTATTTTAGACAGGAAACCCCCGTTACCGTTATGTCATATCGTCAAAAATAAATTTTTCAGAGGTTTGACTTGACCGAATCCCAAACTTATTCCCTCAAAAGCCGGACGCCCCCCGCCTGGGCGCCGCTAGCCCTCCAAGACCCCCTGGCTCTTTTGGCCGACCAGGCCTATCTGGAAAAAAAGGCCGCCAATAACGCCCTGGAATTCCTGAACATTTGGCCCTCGGCGCAGGCTCCCAAAGACTGGCTTTCTTCGGTCGCGGCGATTGCCAAGGATGAAACCCAGCATTTGGGCTTGGTTTTAAGGTTTTTGGAAAAAAGAGGGGGAGACCTGCCCCGAACCCACCGCAACCCCTACGCGCTTTCCCTTCAACAGCTCGTGCGCAAGGGCAAAGGCCCCGAGGAACTGGCGGATCGTCTATTGGTTTCAGCCTTGATTGAAATAAGGTCTTGCGAACGTTTTGAAAGGCTGGCCGAAGCCTCGCAAGACGCCGAACTTTCCAGGTTTTTTTCCTCGTTGGTTAAAAGCGAGAAGGGGCACCATCGAATTTTCGTGGAAATGGCCAAAAAAATATTGTCGGCGGAAAAGGTCAACGCCCGTTGGCGTTATTTAGCTGAAAAAGAGGCGGAAATCATCGAGGCTCAACAAGCGGGCCCAAGAATTCACAGCGGTTATTCCTGAGAGATCTGCGAAAGAACCTGTTTGAACACCGAAACCGGCTGGGCCCCTGAAACGGCGGCTTTCTGGTTGAACACAAAAAAAGGAACGCCCGTCACGCCCAGGTCGTAAGCTTTTTCTTCCGATTCCCGCACTTCACGCACGCCTTCGTCGCTTTTCAAAAAGGCTTCTACTTTCTTAGAATCCAACCCCACGGAGACGGCCAAACCTACCAGGGTTTCAGGAAGGGTCAGGTCTTTTCCATCGGTAAAATAACCTTTGAAAAAAGCATCGTGTAATTCCTTGGCCTTTCCCTCTTTTTCAGCCAACCAAAGAACCCGGTGCGCCTGGAAGGTATTGGGGATCTTTTGAATTCTGTCGAACTGATAATCCAACCCAGCTTCCTTTCCTAATTGAGTCAATCGGTCATGGGCTGCGGCCAAGGCCTTCTCGCTTCCCAATTTGGATGACAGGTAGGTGTGATGGTCGATGCCTTCTTCGGGGGTGGCGGGATTGAGTTCATAGGGCAAGAACCGCACCTGGACGGGGCCTCCGCCCCATTCGTCCAAGGCCGTCTCCAGGCGTTTCTTTCCCAGGTAGCACCAGGGACAAATCACATCGGAATAGACATCGATAGAAAGGGTTGGCGTCATGGAATTCTCCTCACACAAGGAACATAGGTTTCCTAGTACAAGAAAAACAAGGGATGGGGGACGATTAGAATTGTTGGGACGCCCTATTTGCCCATCGTTTTTTTCAGGTCGTCGATGTTTTTCTGGGCATCGTTGTTTCCGTCCGCCAGGGCTTTCTGATACCAGACAAGCGCCTGCTGCTTATCTTGGGTTACGCCCATGCCGTTCTCGTACATGACGCCCACGCCCCGCTCCGCGTTGGAATCGCCCTTGTCCGCGGCCTTTTTAAACCAGCTAAAGGATGCTTTATCGTCCTGCGCCACACCTTCGGCTTGGTCGTACATCACCCCCACACAGACCATGCCGTTGGTATCCCCCATGTCGGCGGCCTTTTGATACCAGACAAGCGCTTGTTTGAAATCCACCTTGACGCCGATACCGGATTCGTACATGGCGCCGACGCAAACATCCGCGCTGGAGTTGCCCATCGCCGCGGCCTTTTGGTACCAGGCTAGCGCCTGAGCGTTATCCACCGGCACTCCATCCCCGGCTTGGTACATGACGCCCAGGATACGGTCGGCGTCTGAGTGGCCAAGGGAAGCGGATTTTTTGAATAACTTCAGGGCCGAGGGATAGTCCTTGGCGGTAAAGGCGATAACTCCCTTGTCATATTCGGCTTTGCCCGGAGCTTTAGCGGCTAAAAGCGGCATGGGCAACGTCATTCCTAATAGCAGTAACAAGACCAACCCGTTTAATCCGGCGATTCTTTTCATTTTTTGTCTCCCTCAAAATTATTTCACCATGCTGATTTTCATCTTATCGCCCTGCCGCAAGGTCATGACTACCGGCATTCCCTGAATGACCTGGCCAAAGACGGCGTATTTCCCGTCCAATTCGGGCTGGGCCGCGAGGCAGATGTAAAACTGGCTTGAGGCGGAATTGGGGTCGTTCGTCCGGGCCATCGCCACCGCCCCCTCAATGTGTTTATGTGATGAAATTTCCAGCGGAATCGTTTTGCCCGACCCTCCGGCGCCCTTGCCAGTCGGGTCCCCACCTTGGATCACAAACCCGGGAACATAACGGTGGAAAGTGAGCCCGTCATAAAACCCCCGGTTGACCAGTTCGATGAAATTTTCAGTCGTCGTGGCAACATCGGGAAACAGTTTGATAATGATGGTACCCCGGTCGGTCTCAATCTTCGCCTCAAGATTACCTGTCGGGGGTTTGGGAGGGGGTGCGGAGGCCGGTTTTTCGGGCGCCGTATTAAGCGCCGTCTCCGCCTTGGACGCGGAGGGCGGCTTGGGCGGGTTCTTCACAAATTGGGCCATCTTGTCATATACCCAATGCATCAACCCGAATTGGTTGGGGGTCATGAGAAAGGTGGACTGATCCAGCTTAATTTGAATTTTCTTGGCGGTGTAAAGGGTTTTAAGCATGTCGGGGGTCACTGTGACATTAAATTCCTTCTGAGGCACATTCTTTGGATAATCGGTGTGATAACCAAAACTTATCCACTTCAAGGCTTTACCATCCACCAGCCAGGAAAAAGATTTTTGAGAGTAGGTCGTATTTTGGGAGCGGTAATAAAAGCTCAGATGGGCCAAAGGCTGTTCGGTCGAAACTAAACCCGTTGATACGCATAAAAAAAATGGCGCGTCTTTTCCTTTGGCGTCTTTGAAGACCAGGTCGCTTTCCATCTTCGGATCGGGATAAATATTCACCAAATGGTTCTTCGCGTCATTGCGCACAATAAGATATTTCTTTTTTTCCTCATCCGCGACGAACTTCAGGTATTGGGCTTTGGGTCCGGAATCAGAAAAGGCGGGAAAGGGTAGGCAGGAAAACAACAACAGGGATAGGGCCAGCAGTTTAAACATAAATCCCTCCGGCTTTGGAATAGGGGCCGGGGAAATTATAAGCGGTTTAGGCCTAAGGGCGGGTTCAAATGCCGGTTAAAAATCCCCTCTTTGCGGGGTTAGGTGCCTTTGGTATGGTCGCCACAAGGCCCCTTATCGATTGGGCTAGAAATGGCACGGAGGTAGGTTTAGGGCTTGCGGCTATAAAAAACATAGTGGTATTTCACGGCTTTATTATATTCGGAAGGCGCGAGGGGCCTGTCGCCGCTGAGGGTCAAGTAGGAGGTGTCCTCGGCTAGATTCGCGTAAATTTGTTTTACACGACCATCTTTCGCGCGGACTTCCCAACGGATGTCTTTTAATAATGGCCCGTTCGGGACGCCATAAATATCCCCTTGAACCGCCGAGCCATTTAAAGCCCAAGCCGCGTATTCATCCAACTTCACGGTCCCATCCGCCAAAAAAGAGAAGGTGATCGGCCAGGGTTGGCCGGGATTCGGCGAAAGTTGATTCCAACTGGTTCCATAGCAATCGGCGTCGTTACATCCGCCATTGAACTTCTCATTCCCCGACCCGACACCGCAGAAACGGGCATACCACGTCCCCTCTAATTTATTAATGGCGGCGGCCGAATCGGTGTTCTTGGCCAATTTTTCGGCCGCGTATTCTAGGGAACCGATTCTTTCCATAACGCTTTTACGGTCTTTGGCGTGGGGTTTTGCCAACAGGTATAACTTAAAATCGTTTATGGCGGTCAAAGGATCATTCGCTTTTTCCCGGGCGGAACCGCAGTCGTAATAAGCTTCCGCGAGCCAGGGGGCCAAAGACAAGGCTTGATGGAGGACATCCGCCGCTTGTTTATAATCCTCGGGGCTTTTCGCGTCCTTCATGATGGCTTTAGCCTTTCCGATCAACACATCCACTTCCTCGGGCGTTTCGGGTTTTTTCGGCATGTTTAAGACCAGTTGGATGATTTTCGCACGGAGGTCGAAAGAATCAGGTCCCTTTTGAACCTGGGCGACCCAATCCGCCAATTGGGCCTTCGAAGAAGTGGCGGCAAAGGAAGAAATGGAGAAAGAGAATAAAAACAAAATGAAAAGGGCCAACGGCAATTTAGACATACTTCCCCCCGTTTGGAATGGACACTTGAGGGGGGAAGTATACGTCTATTAGACCCAAGGGCGGGTTTTAAAGCGGGTTAAGGTTTTTGCAGAACGATAGATCCAGTCTCAAGCAGGGACTTCAGATTGGAGATCACCATTGGCCAGGCGACGGAAACCGCCATGATGAATTTCGAGGGTTCGCAATCGATGGTATGGGCGAGTGAAAACTTGACGGCCGTTCCCTTGGGTTCCAGTTCCATCACGCAGTGGGACACCCCTTCGGCCTTGAACTCGGGATTGGCCTGATGCTGCCAGCGGATCACAAGCCGGCGCGGCGGCGCGGCTTCGACGATTTCCCCGTCGTCGGTGAGGCGTCCGTCGGGATAAACCAACTTCCAAGGTGATCCCGCAGTCCATTGGCTTTCGCAGCGGACGTCGAACCAGTACTGCTTGATGGCATCAGCGTCGGTCAGCGCGGACCATAATTTTTCCGGAGTGGTTCGGATGTAGGTCACGTAAACAAATCTCGATTGAGCCATGTCTTCTACACCTTTTCTTTCGAGGCCTGCTCCATTGAAACTTCCGGGAGCACCTCGTGCGTGAAGCCGAATTTCAACCCAGGCGATTTTTTGGCCAGCGCAACGGCCTGTTCAAGGTTTTCGGCCTCATAAATGATTACTCCCCCAATATCCCCACTGTATTCATCGATCTGCTTTGCGGTAACACTTTTTCCGCCCCTAATCGGCATCGCTATTTCGGGTTTAAGCAAACCAACCCACTCCCCCATATCTTTAAGATTTTTCTCCCTTTCACTCTCGGGAATTTCAGCGCCATCCGTATGCCGCGAAATCAAAACAAATTTCATAAAATGCTCCTTTTAGGTCTATCGGTTAATTTTCGAGTCTTGCTCCAAAGCGGCCTCGGGGATAAACCGGACCGCTTTACCCCGCTTGGTTTTAAACACTACCGGCCACGCCATCCCTTGGGTTCCTTCACGTCCTTCGGCGAACCAGTTCCAAAAGTTTTAGTCAATTTATCGAGGAAGTAATTCCAGCCGTCCTTGTGGGCCTTCGACAATTCATTATTGGGAAGGCCCGAATGTACCAGCGTCATTAGGGTGTTCTTCCCCTTTTTCTTGAAGGTCGTCGTGACTATCGATTCTTCCCCCGAGGTATAACGGGACATCCAGGTATGCTGTATCCGGGCTGGCCTTTGGACCTGTGTGAATCGCCCATAATGGGAAGTCCCATGGATGAGCCAGTAAAAGAACCCGTCCACTTTGGGTTCAAGGATCAACTTGTCGTTCTCGTTCCAGGGAGTGCCCGGAGTTTTGGGGTCCAGCCATCCGTCAAATACCTTCCCCGGAGCCGCAGGAATCAGCCTTTCAAACTTCAATTCAACCGTCTTCTTAGCCTTTTTCATTTCTTTCTCCCCTTTTTCTCTTTTTGTTCCCTGAAATGCCCCTCAAATTGGTCGAGCTTTTGGTTCCAGAACCGTTCGTATCCCTGCACCAAGCCCGCCACCTCTTGAAGGGGTTCCCCCCGAAAGGAAATGAGGACTTCCCGGCCCTGTTTCTTGCGCTCGATCAGCCCGGCCCTTTCCAGGATTTTCAAGTGTTTGGTCACCGCGTTCAGTGCTGTGTCAAAGGGTTTTGCCACATCTAAAAACCGGGCGGGCCCTTTGGATAGCCGCTCAATAATCGCCCGCCTTGTGGGGTGCGAAAGAGCATTCAGCACATCCGTCAATTGATCCATGCCGATATTACACCCTATGGTGTAACGTAAAGCAAGTCTTTTTTGGAGAATATTTATTGGGTGGATATTTCAAAAGAGAGGCGAGGATGTGTATCTGAACCTTCGCTAGATGGTCGCCACAAGAATTTCCTCAGAATTATTTGGCGGGCGAAGGCCGTCCGTTCTGCCCGCAAAATAGCGCTGGGCAAGGTCCGCTGCTGAAACATGCCTTACTTCGCTAAAACCCGCTTCCCGGGCCAAGGCCAGCATCTCCTCCGGCGTGAAGAAACTGAGAAAGGGGGTCCCGCTCGCCTGCGCCCCCTTGACCGCCCTCTCCAGTCCGGGGCGAACATCGGGGTCCGCGAGTTCCAAAGGCACTAAAAACGTCATGGCGAAGGTGGTTCCCGGTGCAAGCTGGACAATCTGTCGCAACAGGGCGGCGTTTGCCTCTTTCGTGAGGTACATACTGACCCCGGTAGATACAATGACCGCCTTCTGGTTGGGGAAAAATCCAGCTTTCTTGATTTGCTCCAACCAGGAATTTCCCGCCTCAAAATCGACCGGCACGAATCTCAGCCATTCGGGGATTCCAAAATCCAATTCCATAAGCCGCTGGCGTTTCCAGGCCTGGGGACCCGGTTGATCGATCTCGAAAACCTTCAAACCCGAGGCAATCTCGGCCCTGCGCTGAGCGAAAGTGTCGAGACCGGCTCCGAGGATGATGTATTGGCGAACGCCCAGCGCGGCCTGTTCCACCACCAGGTCCTCGATGAAACGGGCACGGGCCAGGATGGAGGCGCGGAAGGGTTTGGTGAAATCGGGGTGCATGTCCGGGCGGTCGCGCCAAAGCGCCTCTGGGGCCACAAGCTTCAGGCCGATCTCGTCCACAAACACGTGCGGAAGCGGGTCGATTTGGAGGTGAAGGGCACGCCATAGGGCGACTCGGACGGCCGAGGATTCCGGTCCCACCGTTTGTTGGTCTGTCATCCTATCCTCATTCCCGGTTCACACCGGCTTCCCCAAAAGCCTTCAAAAGAACATTTGAAAAAACACACGAACTGTAAAAGCGATGAACCAATAGGCCATGTAAGCGAAGGCCGCGACGGTTAAGGCCAGGACCACCCATTTGAGGGGGCTGTTGGAGAAAGCCAGTTTGGATAATTTCACAATAATCCTTTTTCAATAGACCACAAGGGGTCACCGTCCTGGACCCCTATTGAATCTTGCTCGACAGGATAACCCTTTGCGTCGGGACCTTTAATAAAAACCATTCCATAGCCAAAAGCGAAGTGCCATGTATAAGAAGAGGCCGATATCGATCCCCGCCGCGATGAACAAAAACTTACGTGGTCGTTTGAATCGGGTGATGATGGCAAAGAGGAGGAACCCAAACCCTAGAATAACGGCCCCAAAAACACGAAGCATGGCGATGAAAACCACCATGGCCAACCAGTTTTGTGGCCAAAAATGAAATTGCCTGACCGCGATCATAAAACACTCCGCGGGAGGCCCCGTGAGAGCCAGACCGAGGGCGAGGATGGAGAAAAGGTTCCAAAATTTTTCATCCGACCGCAAAAAGAAAAGCGCCAAAGCGGTTGGAAAGACGCATAAAAAAGCAAAGACCGCGATGAAAAGGATCATTTCCCCGCCTGCCACCATCCCCGGGGATTGGGCTTGAAACTGAGTGGTCGCCAAGTCGTCCAAATAAGCCGCTAAGAAAGCGCCGGCCAATGCCAAAACATAACCCGCGAGGACTAAACTGATTTTCGTATTTTTTTTCACGGGTGTCCGATCTGTCATTAAATGAAATCCCTATTCTTTAAAGCCGCAAACCCAAATAAATAACTTATGTGCTTGGTACCCTGTAAGTTTATTACCTTTTTCAGTAATCGTCTTTGCTCACTTGAGAATCCCCCGAACGAAAAAGTAAACGCTCACCCCGATCAAGCCCAACCCCCAGAGGATCAAGGTCAAGGCGCTGCGGCCATCCTGTTTTTCCAGGTTCTCCCGGCTCTTGTCCGAAATGATAAACAGATCCCCAGGCCGAGACCCCTTACCCAGGAAAACCATCCCCTCGTCGCTCTCCTCAAGGCCGGTCTTTTGCTGGCATACAGCCATAACAAAAACCCTTTGCCCCTCCTGAAAGTGGCGTTCGGTGAACCGCAATGTGCTATCCATTCTCCCTGCCAGCCCCATTTCCACCAGGATGGTCTGCATCGGTTTAGGAATGTCATTACTACGGACGGTTACCAATGAATAGGCACCGGAAAACTTGGTATCCGCCCCTTCTGGATGAATATGGGCTTTACCGGTGCCATCATCGATCGTGAAAGGAGTGGTTTGGGAGCCGCCGCTTTCGAGGGTCATCCAATCAGCTGTCTTACCGGTAGACACAAATTGTTCGATTTGACACTCGAAATAAACGCAGGGTTTTAGGGTGAAGGGGGTTTGTAAGGCGGCTGTACCCGCGGCGTTACCGCTGATTTCCACCTGTCCGGGGGCCATGGCCCTGATAGTGGAGAAGGGAATATTTTCCATCAGTCTTTTTCGGGACAACTTGAAGAAAGTAAGGACAAAAGATTGCAAACCAAACAGCAGGCCGAAACCCTCAAACATGTAAAACATTATCCTTTGATCGCGGGTAACGTACAGGAAGTAAAAACCGATGAGGAAGCCTATGACGAAGATGAAGATAGAGACCAGGAGAAACTTTGCTTCCAGGCTCTTCGGGTCCACTTTTTCATCGCCACTTGAAGTATGAAGGGTAATTTGGGACGGTCCCGACCTCCAGGTGTACCCGCCGATCTGGTGAGTGGTCCAGCCGTTTTCTGGCGTTTCTTGCTTTTCCCTGAGTTTTCGAGCCATATCTCCCGTGAGGATAACATCCGGATTGTATTTCGCGAAAATCAACCCACAGCCTTCGCAAGTCGTGTTGGCGTCCGGCTGTTCAAAATGGCAGGAAGGACATTGCAACGTGTTAACCTCGATTAAAAGGATTAATGCTTAAAAATCCTCAGCACTTTTTCCCTCCCCATATTGAATATCCAAAGCGGTACTTTTTCTTTTGTCCACGACGGGTCACCGTCGTGGACGACCCAGTTGGTTTATTCGAATATGAGAATTTTAAGATTTTCGATCAACTTCACCTTATCAATCAGGTTTAACTCCCCCAAGTGCTTGACGAACCTGCGGTTATCAATGGCTCGAATTTGATCGGCTAATATGTCGGAATCTTTTTTAAGGCCCATTCCTTTTTTAGAAAGGTGAACCCGGAGGATTTCCGCCCCACGGACGACTTGCGTGGTGATGGGGCAAACAATGGTGCTGGGGTGTTGACCGTCGTTTAAAAGGTTGGTTTGGAGAACGACGACGGGCCTCGTTTTTCCGGATTCGGTGCCGAAGCGGGGACTTAGATCCGCCAGGTAAATATTAAATTTCCTGATTTTCATTCAACGGAAGCCTCTTCAAGCTTTTCCATCTCGCCCAGGATATCCATGGAATTCTTTCGCGTAAGCAGGGATTCTTTTTTAAGTTTCTGGCGAAGCCCTTTGCGCCGGTTGAAAGCGTTATAAAAATCCAACGCCTCATTGATGTAGGTGTTTCGGGGCATATGAAGCCGCTTGGTCTGGACTTCCACATCCTCGAAAATTTCACCTTTTATTTTAAGGGATAGAACTTTGGTCACTTCGACCTCCTTGGGAGTACATACGAATAGTATATACCTCTTGGTTTAAATGGGATTTTTTTAAATCGCCTGTCCATTCCGGGTCCCCGTCGTGGTCAAAAAGGTGGCGATTAAAGAAGGGTATTAAAGGCTGGTTATCTTTTGTGTGGTTTGGGTTCTTTGGCTTCGGCGGAAAGCAGCGTCACTTGATCGAGGACATCCACCGCGAATTCGAGGTCCGGCAGTATTTCCGAAAGGCTCTCCAGGGGAATTTGGACAGCCTGAACGAGCTTGAGGGCTTCTTCTTTCGCGAAGGCCTTTTCCAGTTTCTTGTTGAAAAACTCGATTGATTTCATCTTGATCACCATCTGGGGTCCGCTAAAACCCTTCTGCTCCAAAACCTCGCTGGTCACATCCGTCTTGTTGAGGTTTTCCTTCACCTTTTTGAATCGGTAGATGGAATCACTCAGCATCTTTTCCCCGTCCTCCGAAAGTTCGGATGGGAAAAGGCGGGTCTTGTGTTTCAAAAGCGTCTCGAAGGCCCCCATTGAGGCGTCCATCAGTTTTTTGATTCGGTCTTGGTCGTAATTGAGCATCAAAACACCTCCCCCACACAATGGTTAATGGCCCGCCTTTATTCCGTTTCGCTGATTCGCTTTTTCAAATTCTCGATGGCCGCCTTGGCGTCCAGATTGCCGCCGTCGGCCGATTTTTGGTACCACTTCAAGGCTTCGTCAAAGTTCTGTTTGCCCGCCCAGCCATGCTCATCATAATACCCGATCTCGTATTGGGCCTGGGCGTTGCCCTGGTCCGCGGCCTTTTGATAATAGGAGCGGGAATAGTCGTAATTCGGGTAGGTGCCCAGGCCATGCTCCCAAAGATAGGCCAGATCCATCAAGCCTAACACATTCCCCTGGTCGGCCGACTTTTGGAACCATTGAATGGCGATGGAATAATCCTTGGGGACGCCCCAACCGTTTTCATATAAATAGCCCAAATGGTCCTGGCCCGCCGGGTTGCCCTGATCTGCCGACTTTTGAAACCAGAAGAGCGCCTGCGCGTAATCCTGGGTGACGCCCATCCCATGCTCGTAGCAGAAGCCCAATTTGTTTTGACCATTGGAGTTTCCAAGATCGGCCGATTTTTGGTACCAACCCAGGGCGCCTGGAACATCCTTGGCTTTTTCAGCCAGCAGGCCCTTTTGGTATTCGGCATCGCCGGGAATGGCAGGTGTGGCGGTGGGGATGGGGGTAGCGGGCTTGGGATCGGCGAAAAGGGACCCGGCTAACCCGGCAAAGATAAATCCCGCGAACAAAATCCATATTTTTCGATTCATCATTACCGTTTCCAAATTGGGTTCCAAACAGCAAAAAGCCCGGCTTCGCAGGTTAAACCGGGCTTTTTCTAACCACAACTATTTTTTCCCTAAATCGGCGGCTTTTAGAACCCTAGGCTGATCCCCGCGTTCACATTTTGCTCGGTGACATTCGTCTGACCGATCTTACCTTGATAAGAGGCATACATATTGAAGCTCCTGGAAAGCTGGGCCTTCAAGCCAGCCCCCACCAAAACCGCCTCGGTGCCGGTGGCCGGGCCGTTGACGGTAAAGTTGGCGCCCGATCCAAAGCTGGCGCTTAAGGCATCCAAATTACCTGAGTAGACATGTTCCCAGGCGGCGTTTATAGAGGGCGACAAGCTAATCCCGTTCAGGTCCCAAGTCCAGCTGGAAGCCACCCCCAAATCGCTGTCGAGAGAGTCTTCGCCTTGGGCGTCATAGCTTAAGGGCGCCAGGGAGCCCGTTTCGGAGAAGGCGTTGATATGGACGCTGGTGAACTGGCCCGAAGCGTAGGGCCCGATCTTCACCTGGTCCATCTTGAAATCGTATCCGGCGCTTAGGCTTCCGGAGATCATCTGGCCCTGGGTGGTGCCGGTGGCGATCCCGCTCCAGCCGTTGCGAGAAGTGCTGTAGTTGCTCAGGCCCCCTACCGCCAAAGCGTTCACGTGGAATTCATCCTCGCGCATTCCGGCGAAAAAGCCTTCCTGCCCGCCGGTGGCGCTCACCGTGCCGGTGGATTGGCTGGTGCCCGATTGGCTGTAGCCGAAGAACAAGCCGGCCGCCCAATCTTTGGAGAAACGGTAATCCAAGCCCGCCAGCATGCCGCCTGTGAAATATTGGTAGCCGGGGCCGTTGCCGTCGGGGGAAACCGTCCCGAAGTTGGCGGTCTCATCGGTGAAAACGCCCCACTGGTTGGGCTGAAGGTCTTTCGCCATGCCCGCCTCATCGGAGGCGGAAAGGTTTCCGGCGAACCTTGTTCCCTCCCCGTTCCAGGCCGTATCACGTGATGTGAATTCCCCGAACAACGAGTCCAGGTGCCGATTGATCAACCCGGCTTCCCCCTGCGCCGCGCCGAAACCCATATGGAAAAGGGGCGTCAGGCTGGCGGGAGAAAGCTGGTCGTAAATGCCGGGCAAGGAGGCGTTCGTCTGGCCGTTCAGGTAGGCGATCAAAGCCGGGGGGTTCAACACACCCGCCAGGTTATCCAGCCCCGCGCCCAGATTCTTTTGGTTGGGCGTGGTGCCGATTTCGGCAAAGGTGAGGGAGGAACCGGGATTGGCCAGATCGGTCAAAAGCACATCCGTCGATTGGTACACCAGCGAAACCGCGCTGCCGCCCACCGTGTTGTCGATGGAAGCGAAGGTTCCCGTCACGCTCCCCGCCGTCAGCAGGGTGAAGGTTTCGTTATCGTGGATGGTAAACCCGGCGTAGGAAACAACCTTCAAAGCCCCGTCTAAGGAAGCTGTACCCGCGATATTAAGTTTGTCCCATTGGCTGCTGGAGGGTCCAAGACCTAACTGCAAGGTGGCGCCCGCGGATTGGGTGTAATTGCCTCCAATGTTCAGGGTCATCGGGCCTGAGTAGACCAGGGTTCCGCCGTTGAAGACGTTGCCCGTTCCCAAGGCGCCGCTGTTGGCCGCCTCCAAAACGCTTCCGTTGATGGAGGTTCCGCCGCTGTAGAGGTTTTCACCCGTCAGCGTCAAGTTGCCCCCGCCCGAGAGATCCAGGTTCATGTTGCCTTCCATCACGCCCCCGAAATTCCCCGTGCCTACCTGTAATTGGGCGTTGGTTCCGCCCACGCTGACAACCCCCGAGCCGTTCAAACTGCCCAGGGTCACCAAGGCCTGACCCGCCGTACCCGCCGTGTAGGTTCCGGAAATGGCGGTTCCATTGCCGGTGGCACTCAAAACCCCGCCCGTTCCGCCTGAAACCGTGAAGGTGGAAGCTGAATCCAAGATGAGTGCAGTCAGGGACACCCCGGCATTACCGCCGTTGCCCGCCGTGCCGTTACCGTTAATGCCGGTGGTAAAGGTGTCGGTGTCCATCGTCAGGACCCCGCCGTTGCCTCCGGAAACCGTGAAGTTCGAGCCCGTGAGGGAAACGAAGGTTCCCGTGACAGCCGCGGCCCCGCCCGAACCCGCCAGGCTGTTTCCGTTGAAACCGGCTGAAGCGGCCCCGTAGACGGTGGTGCCATTGGAAGCGGTGACGCTTAAACTTCCGCCGTTGCCGCCCGAGACCGTGAAGCCGGAAGTGGTGAGATAGGCCAAATCCAGGGACAACCCCGCGTTGCCGCCCAAGCCCGCCGTCACGGAGCCGTTGACGCCGTAGTCGCCGCCCAAAGCGGCCACATCGATGGCGCCGCCGTTCCCGCCGGTAAGGGCGAATTGGGAACCGGTCACGGAAACCGCGCCCATCGACATTTGGGCCAACCCGCCCGCGCCCGCCGCGCCGTTACCGTGGATGCCGTTGGAGATGCCGTAATAAAAGCCCTCATCCGTGGAAAGGGCCGTGATGTTTCCGCCGTTTCCGCCCGAAACCGTGAAGCCGGAGGCCGAATCCATTTCCAGGTCCGTCATCGAAAGGGTAATGGCCCCGCCCGAACCCGCGAATCCGTTTCCCTGAATGCCCCAGCCGCCGCTGTCGGCGTCCATCGTGATATTGCCGCCCCTCCCGCCGGACAAGCTGACCGAAGAAGAACTCAAGGAAGCCGTCCCCATCGTCACGCCCGCAGCCCCGCCCAAATGGATCGGGACGTTTCCCAGAATGCCGTCGCTTGAAAATTGAGAATTCAACAGCACATCGCCGCTCGCTCCGCCCGTTACATCGAAGGCCGAACCCAGAAGGCTCAAGGAACCCATCGACACCCCGGCCGTACCGCCCGCGCCAACGGGCATCGATCCATAAATGCCAGTGGCCCCGAGAAGGGTACTATCCCCCGATGCCTCAATGGTCGCCCCCCCGCCATTCCCGCCCGCCACGTTGAAGGTGGACCCGGTTGCCGTCATCGGACCCATCAAGAGGTTGGCGTTTCCTCCCAAGCCCGTCGCGGTGCCCGCGTTGGTGCCTTGGGCCCCCGATTCGACATCCGCCACCATTCCCCCGCCGTTCCCGCCCAAAAGGTTGAAGGCGGAGCCGAACATGGAAACGGGCCCCATCGACAAATTCGCGTTCCCCCCGATGCCCGACGAGGACGCCCCAAAGATGGCAAGACTCAAATTGGTGCAGTTCACCGTGATCCCCCCGCCGTCCCCGCCGCTAATGCTGAAGGCGGTCCCCTTGAGCCCCAAGGAGCCGATGGAAGCGTCCGCGTCGGCGCCCGATCCCGCGTCGGCGGATTGGAAAAGATCCTCCGCGCCCTGGTCCGAATTAACCAGGATTCCGCCTCCGCTTCCGCCCTTTTCATCGAATTGGGAGCCGGAAAGTGAAACCGAGGACGACAATAAATCCGCGGTCCCGCCCGTGCCCGCCGTGGTGTTTCCCAGGACACCCGAGAGGTCCTGAACCGTGACGCTTCCGCCGTTTCCGCCCGTCACGTTGAAAAACCCCTCTTTATTCAGCAAACTCACCGCGGCATAGGCCGTCCCGCCGTTCCCGCCGTCGGCGTCTCCCCCAATGCCCAAGTCGTTCGGGTCGAGTAATCCGACGCCCCCGCCGTTTCCGGCCACGATGTTCACGGCTCCAAAGCCCAAGGCGAGGGTGCCCGTCGATACCGCGGCTGACCCGCCGTTGCCCGCAGTGGCGGTGCCGGTCAGGCCGTTCGGGCCGCTCACGGATAGGTCCCCGCCGGTCCCGCCCATGACGTTGATTTCGCCCTGAACGAAATTGAAGGACGAAAAATTCGAAAAGGCAGACAAAACCACGGTGGTGGCCGTGAGAGCCGCGTTCCCTCCCTGGCCAGCGGTCAAGCTGGTACATAGGGTGGTCACATTCGGCGAGCCGCCGTCTCCGCCCCAAAGACCCAGGGTGATCCCCGAGGAATCCAAAGACAAATTCGAGGTAGAGGTAAAGACAGCGTTTCCGCCCGCGCCTCCGTTAACATTGGATCCACTCGTTCCTGTGGTACCGGTCAACAGGGGCTGGGCGCCGGAATCCCAGCTTAAGGTCACGGGCGCGGTAAAGACCAAGGAACCCAAGCCCCCGCCGACCGACCCGAGGACGATGGGAGAACTGGGCAGGTCAAACAGGATGACGCCCGCGGGCGAGGAGTTGGTGCCGGCAACCGCCGTCCCCAAGTCGCCCGCGGAGGCGGAATTGTCGTCATTGGAATAGACATCAAAAATTGAATAGGCCGCCCGCGCGCCGGGAGCGAAAAGGAAAACCAAAAGGGAGAGAAGAAGGAAGGATTTAGCGGGCGATGCTTTGAAACCGGGAATGAATTTCGAGCCTTGGGTCATGTCAATTGCCTCCATTTTTTGAAAAAGAAAACACAAACCGTGGGAATGAAATGAAGAAGGGGATGTTGGTTGGGGAGACGATACAGGAACCCATCAATCAAAAACAACCCGATGCGACAATTTCAGGCTTTATTTTTCGGGTTCCGCGAGCCGGTCCCCCAAATAAAAAAGCCCGGCTCTCAGGGCAAGCCGGGCTTTAAGCCGCTCAGCGGCAAGTATTATTTTTTATTCGGGTCTTTTTGAATGGGGGCGGGCTTGGGGGCTTCTCCGCGCTGTGCCTTGACCTTGAGGATCCGCTCGAAAAGCTTGAGATATTCTTTTTTCAGTTCCTGCGGGGTGTTGCCGCGGTAATTGGATTCGTTGAAATCCTCGCCCAAATAATCTTTGCTCTGGCGGATGAAGGTCAAAATGGTTCCCACCGTCTCATCAGTGGCGCTGTTGGCGTTGGATTCGATGGTGACTTTTTGCACCACTCCCTCGCGGTAGCGGCCGATTTGGTCTTCGCTGGGGTTGACGATGCCTGAGATCTTGCCCGTAAAACTCTCTATAAAGAAGAGAACTTCTACCTCTTTGCCGTACAACTCGGTAAGGGTGGTGATTTGGCCGGCATCGGGGTGGGCCAGCAGTTCCAGCCCGCATTGGCTGCAAAACCGGCTTTTTACTTCATTTTTAAAGCCGCATTGGGTGCATTTCATTAAAATCATTCTCCAGAAAAGTTGGGTAACTATACCATGCCCAGAACCTGAGACAAGGTGGGAAAACCCTTTTTTCACGTTTTTTACTAAGGTTTCTAACGGTTCCATTTTCCGGAAACTGAAGGGCTAACTCAAAGATTGGGTGCCCTTCGATTACCAAAATTGAAACTTTTGGCGTTCCCTGACTGCCCAAATTCCAAAGATTTAACCTTGTAACATCGCACAATTTATTTTGCTATTTTTTTATTGAAGATTTCGGCCCCTGCTTTTAACTTCTAGGCTATGGCTTGGATCAAGAAGGTTCTCCGGCAAGAAAAAGGACAGGCGCTGACCGAATACCTGATCCTTGCCGCGGCGGTTTCCGCCGCTATGCTGGGGGTGTCGTTTCTCTTCGCCAACCAAATTCAACGATATCTTTCCTTTGTTTACGATCTTTTATCCAAGCCGTTTTAAAATTATGCCTGGGAGGCATGGAACATGAAAAAACTTTTGAAGAAACAATCGGGCCAGGGGATGACGGAATATATTTTGGTTATCGCCCTGATCGCGGTGGCGGTGATTGCGGCCGTGAAGATGTTTGGTGGGACGCTGACTGGGGGTTTCAACGCTGCCTCAGGCGCCATCGGAACCAATACGGGAGCCCCCTCCGGCCAAGGCGTTGCTGGCGCTGCAGGAGCTGCCGGCGCGGTTGGAAACGCAGTGGGCGGCCATTAACCTGGAATGGTTCACGGCAATTCACAAGAGGGGCAATCCCTAGCGGAATTTTCATTGATTGCCCCTTTTTTATTTATGTTTTTCTTTGGTTTGATCCAGATCACCTACACGGCTTTTGCGGCGTTTGCCGTCCAAAGGGCGGCGTTCGCGGTTGCCCGTGAAGCCGCTTCGTCCAATGAACCAACTAAATACAATCCATATTTTCAATTGGCCTATTGCCTTGCCCCCATTGGTCAGCTAAGTCCAACAACGATGGCGACCGTCTTAGCCACCCGTTGCGATATCAATATCGATGACGAAGGTTATGTTCATGCGCAAGTTTCATATCCCATGCCCATTTGGGTTCCACTCATCGGGAAGATATTCGGCCGCCCTTTCCAAATTTCATCCGCTTTGCGTTCCCCTATGGAAGACACTCTTGAAAGGGTATTTGAATCCCTCGGCAAACCCAAACCCGACCTTTCGTTCAAACAGCTTCATTTTCCCAATGTTCAAACCCTTACTTTTACAGCGGAGGCATTGAACGAAAATTCGGTCGGCTACGAGGAGGAATGACGTGCTCAAGCTTCAACGCTGGTCCATAACCCCCTGCGGTCAGGTTTTGATGGCCACCTTATTTTTTTGCTTTATTTTCACCGCCCTTTTCTATGGTGTTTATAAATCCGGCGCCTTCTACAACGCAAAAACGAGGGCGAATCGGGCCACAGATTTGACCGCCTTATCAGCCGGGGCGGTTTACGCAAATGGGATGCAATTGGTGAGATTATCTAATGTCATTTTGATGGGTTTCTTATCTATTGATATCGGCATTATGCTCGCGTCTTTAAGCATTACAGGAGGCCTTGGTAATTATGCGCTCAATTATTTCCTCCCCCCAATGCCGTTCACAAAAATTGTTCAAACTGTCCAAAAGGTTTTATTTGGAATAGATCTGCCTACCGGGGCCTATCCTTTCTTGATATTTTCAGAGGCAAGCGTACTTTCCAAGGATAACCAGCTATCAAATAATTGGCCCAGCCTAACTTCCTGGACAATCCCAACCCCGCCTTCCCCAATATTTTTATTCAATTTCGAAGGCAATTTGGCTGAATCCTTCATTCCAAACATGGCTTTGAAATTTAGAACTCTCGACATTTTGCTGTTAAAACTGCCGAAGGATGAAAAACCATCGAGGTATTACTACCTCGAAAAGAAAACCGGCTTAAAACACTATTACAACGCCGAACAGGTTGTGGATGCCCGCAATCCACGGTTCCCTGATCAAAAAAAGGTAAAGGTAGGCGATCAATGGAAATGGGTCGCCTTAGAAAAGGACGGAGAAAAAGCAGTGAAGGAAGGTGAAAAAGCCGTAGAAGCCGAGGGGGAAAAGGTTGAGGAAAAAGGCGCTCTTCAAGAGTTGAAAGATAAAATCCCTTTCTTTAACTTATTCAAACAAATTCCCGTCGATGTAACCGACCGGGACGACCCACCCAATCACACCGTTTTGATTTATTCCTCGTTTCCCTCATCAGTATCGGGAGTGGCTGAATCTTCCAAATCCTTTCAATGTGTCAGCGAAGCCTCGGTGGAGGGCTCTGGCTTGGGCGCAACGAAAATCAACGACCCACCTTATTGCGCCAAACTGAAATCCACAGACCCCACAACCCTCGCAAAATATCTCGATGTCCAGAATATGATTCAAACCGCGGTTCAAACGGGTCATTTACCTAATGTGAGCGATATGTTCAATCTCGCCGCGGGAGTGCCTTCCAAATGAGGCACGCTATCCTTCAAAGGGGACAGGCGCTCACTGAAATGATTTTAGTAATTCCCCTGCTGTGTCTCATGGCCGCCGGGTTGATTCAATTTTCACAATTATTTCTGGCCCAAAACGCCTTTGATCAAGCTTGTGGGCTTGCGGCAAGGGATTTCGCCGCCAGCGAAATTGACGATACTCTATTCAGCCAAGACGCATGGGAAAACTTAGGGCCAGACCAAAAATATTTTATTCCAAGTTCAATTGTGTCAGTGCCTTTATCCGGAAGTTCCTCTACTTCAAACCTTTTAATTAATAACCTCAACGTCTTAGGACCCCTTTTTTCTAAATTAAAATCAGTCTTTGTAAATTATTCGGGGGAAAAGCGGCTTGTCACGATTCAATTTAAGGGTCCCGCGTTCTTCGGATTGATCTTTCCTACAGGCATTACCTTTCAGACCCAATTAGCGGTTTTAAAATATCCTGAGGTGGCGACGCCATGAAAAATAAATGGTTTTGGGGAACCCTTTCATTCTGGTTTATATTCGCCATTGCCTTCACGAGCCGAGCCCTTATTTTCTCAGATGTAAAGTTCGATCCCCAGATAATCAGCCATTACGAAATCAAAACAAATGGCCTGATCCAATCACACAAGCTTTGGATTAACGAGGGATCCCTAAACAATCTACTCCCTTTGCTAAGCGATCGCTTACGACAGGAGGGATGGATTTCTTGCGCAGGGGGGCGGGATATCATTCCCGATCTGTTGCAACTCGATAGTTCAGTTCCAGACATTTCCGATAAGCTCCAAATTAAAATTTACCGAAAGCCCGGGTTCCATTTGTCAATTGGACTTCTTCAACGAGAGGGCGAAACTAAAACCTACGGATGGGAAAGTATTCTCCCAGATATGGTTTTCAACCAGGAACAAGCCCGCAAAAGTTGGGACCTTTCTTTTCCGACTCCTTCCGACGCAAAACAATTGGTCAATGAAAAGCTCGAAAACCTTCAAATTGCCATGGTGATCCTGCCACTGCAAAAAAATCTAACAGGCCGATTCCAGGAGCTATGCCAACAAGGGAACTGGGAAGCGGCCTTATGGAAAAAAGGCGAAACCGATCCAGTCTTTATACTCACCAAAGGGGAAAATAAACTTTTGGCTTTATTGAGCCATCAAGATTCGGAAGACGTCATTACCCTTCTTCGTTTAGATAAAAGAAAGGACTTTTATGATTAAAAAAACAATGATCCCACTCGGCTCTGGAATCTTACTCGGTTTGTTCGCTTTTATTTTTTTATTTCAAAAAGCGTCCGAAATGGATAAAAAAACAACCCCCGTTCACGTCCTAGTGGCAAAATCCTACGTCGCTACCGGTCATTTCTTAACCGCAGATCTTGTAGAAATGAAATCAATTCCTGGTGAATATGTGAGCCCCAGTGCCATTCGTGATTTGAAAGAAGTTGAGGGAGAAGTCGCACTAGTGCCTCTTTCAACTGGAGAACAAATACTTTCAAATAAATTCGGCCCTCCAGAGGATTCATTGGCTTGGACCCTTACTCAAGGGCAACGCGCGTTCACGCTAGAAGTTAACGAAGCCAGCGGAGTCGGAAATATGATTCATCCCGGAAACCACGTGGATATCTTGGCTAAGATAAGTTCAGGGAATCGAAATGTGACGTCGTTTGTGTACCAAAATCTTACGGTATTAGCTACGGGGCAAAAGATATCCACCTCCAAACCAGGTGATAGCGGCGCGGGAACCTCAAGCGACGGCCGCAATAATTACAATACGATTACCCTGTCAGTAACAGCCGAGCAGGCGGAAACCCTGTTGTATCTTGAAGGCCAAAATTTAAAATTAATTTTAAGGGCGGCAAACGACGAAGAAATTTCAGACCTCCCGCCCATGAGCGATACGGAAGTTTTAGCCAAAATCGGTCATTTTCACACGGATGCAACGCGTTCGATCCGAGTCATTCAGGGAGAATCTCGTTAAAATTTTATGATTCAATCAAGGAGCGCACAATGAAATATAAAATTCTTTTAGGAATTCTTTCACTTACCCTTTCCGGAACAGCTCATGCCACTCAAGAAGATATTCACCTTACCCTTGGCGAATCTAAGCTTCTACATTTGGATACAGCCGAAAAGGTCGCTATTGCAAACCCCGCCATCGCGGGTGTTACCCCTGTTAGTGATGATGAAATTCTTATATCAGCCAAATCACCCGGGAGTACTAATTTAGTTTTAATTTCTCCGGACGGCGACAAAGAAACCTGTCAAATTTTCGTAATAAGCCACAACCTCAAAAAAGCCATGGTCGAAATTGGCGTTGAAGTCATGGAAATTGACTACGAAAGTTCGCTTAAAGCCGGTTTAAGCTGGGGTTCGAACGCCTCATCGGGAGGAACTGGTTCATCCAGCGCTTCCTCAACTTCCATCCCCAACAACTTTACCTTAAACGAGGGGACGCCCCCTTCCATATTTACTTTTGGAACTGTTAGCCGAGATGCCCTAACTGCAAGCCTGCAACTGTTAATAAATCGCGGAAAAGCTAAAATTTTAGCAAAACCAAAACTTTTGGCTGTCAGTGGATCGGAAGCTAGCTTTTTATCAGGCGGGGAGGTTCCCTATGTAGTTGATACAAAACTAGGCTCTGTGGATGTCCAATGGAAGCCCTATGGGGTCAAATTGAACGTTCGGCCAGAAATTGATGCCGAAGGTAACATTTCTTCATCTTTAAGAGCGGAAGTTAGCGGTCTCGATACCCAAAATGGCCTTTCCATCAACAACACTGTTATTCCCGCCTTAAAAACCCGCTGGGCCGAAACAACTGTTTACATGAAAAGCGGCAGCACAATGGTAATTGCCGGTCTTATCTCTGAAGAAAATCAGAAACTGACTTCAGGAATTCCCCTATTAAGCGACATACCTTTGATAGGTGAGCTTTTCCGTTTTACAGATAACGAAACTAGCCAATCAGAGTTGGTCATCTTCGTAACGCCAACCCTTCTCGGTCAAACAGATTCTACAAGTTGACCTACTCCGTCGCCGGAGGGGCCAACTTCAACCCATCCACCAAGTCCCCCGCCTGCAGGTTGTAGCGGCTAAACCACCCCTTATTCATTTCCAGCGCGTATTTGGCGGGCCCCTGCGAGTAAAAGGAATCTTCTGTATAGGGGGGCATTTCAAGAATGTTCTCAATTTTCCCTTGGTCGTCGATATAGGCGATGCTTAAGGGTATTTCGGTGTTTTTCATCCAAAAGGCCCGCACGGTGTCATCCGGAAATACAAAAAGCATTCCCTGATCTTCAGGCAGGCTACTGCGAAACATTAGCCCCGTCATGCGGGTGGCTTCTTTGTTCGCCACTTCAACCGTGATGGTATGCTGACGAAGGGTCAGTTTGACGGTGGGCAAATCGGTTTTGATTTCCTGTTTGCAACCCGCCAACCCCAACCCGATGAGAATGAACAAAAACAAAAAGCGGTGTTTCCGGCCCATCTCTCGAACCCCTTTTTTCGTGAAAATTGATTTAAATTGACGCTTTTTGAAACATTGGCGTAAAATCAAACCATGAGAAAAACCCTTGGTTTTTTGATGGTTCTCACCTTAGCACAAAGCTTTTCGGCCTTCCATGCCTCTGCCCAACCCACGGAAGCCCAATTAACAGCAGCATACAAATATTCCATCCAGCTCTACGGCGCCCACAGGTTCGACCAAGCTAAAGAGATTTTCAAGAAAATCGCCACGGTCAGCACCAACCCCAGCTTGAACGCCAACTCTCTATATTATTATTCCCAATGCGCCTTTCGAACCGAAGATTACGATGCTTGCGTGAGGGGCTTGGACGTTTTGGTTCAAAGATGGCCCAATTCAAACCCAGTGGTCCAGGGCTATGTTTTCAAATTTTGTTACTTTGTGATCAATCAGGTTTCGCATATTCAAGCCAAATGGGATTATTACCGCTACCCCGAAGGCAAAGATGACAAGGGGGATGTCTTCTGGAAAGAAAGCGTGCCCGCGGGATATACCGCCAAACGAATCAATTTCCGCCTCGGGTTCGGGCTATTGCGGGTTTTGAACCGCATTTATTCCAATGCCCCGCAGACGGCCGAATGCAAAAAGATGCTCGTCAAGATGATCAACACCCCCCTGACCATTCGCTGGGTGGATGAAAAGGCGCCTCCCGACCATTGGTATCATCCAAGCGATTTTATTTCTTATTTTTCCACCGTTGAAAAAAAACATTTTTCCAATTTTATTTGCGAAAGACTTTTTGCCAATTGGAAAACAGAAAAACTATTTCTTTTCATGGATATGTACGATGACATCCGCAATTTAAAGCCCCGCTTTATCGCCTTGACCAAGAACCTGGAAGACGAGGATACAACCACCGAGGCCCCTGCCGTTTCCTCCACTGGAGCCGCCGTCGCATCCACGTCGGTTTATGAAGACCCCAACATGGTCTTCACCCTCTCCAAGTTGTTTCAAGCCACTGGCTATAACCCCTTCACGGACAGTTCGACAAACGTTGTCGATTCCGGCCTTTCCGATTTGTCCCTGTAAAACATGTCGAAAACAAAGTTAATCCGAATCTTTCCCTTATCACTTCTAATTCTATTTTCGTGTTATTCATTAGTCTTGGCGGATTCCAATGTTGACTCAAGCGCCACCGCCTCGGTCACCCCCATCCCCACATTGCAACCCAAAGGCCAGTCCTATACCAAGGCCTTTATTATTCATAAACCCTCCCCCGATCCCGCTTGGGGGAAGGTAGTTCAATATCATTCAGAAATATCGGTTGATCCGGCCACAAAAGCCAAAGAAACCCTCTACGAATTTGTTTTTCAAGATGATCAAGGTGTGATTCGTATTGCGAAGTATCATGAAGGCGATAACGGCGAAGGATATTGGGAAGTTTATCTATGGGACCTGCCGTAAACAAATTAGCCCCGGTAATCGGTTTTATGGGTGCCAAGGGCGGAAGCGGGACAACGACCCTTTGCGCGCTTCTTGGTCGCAACCTTGCCAAAAACGCAGGATTGCGATTGGGGATCATCGATACCCAACCTTTTCCTTTTTCGGCGCTCCCGCCAACTCTTTCCGTTTCATCCGCAGCCCGGCACCTATTACAACTAGAGCCTTACTTCGGGAAAATCACCCCTAAAATTTTAGAAAACGCTTTTCCGCAGTCGCCTGAGGGAGTTGCTTATATCCCCTTAAGATCGAACGACGAGCAGGGCTTCAACTTAATTAAAGGGATCCAAGCTCTATCGGCCTTAAAACCCCATTACGATGCGCTCTGGGTTGATCTCTCCCCTCTCCCCCCCGATCAAATCCTTGCCGTATGGGATAGTCTCACTTCATTCATCTTAATTTCAAGTGTTGACACTTCATCTCTAGCAGCCATCAAAACATGGGAGAAAAGAATCCTAGCCCAGAATCTGGATTTATCTCATGTTCGACTTGTTCTCAACCAAAACCAGCCAATTGCCTCCGCCCATTTAGAGCCAATATCCGCATCAGCTGGTTTTCCCTTACTCGGTTCTTCCCCCTTCCTCGGCGAAAATCTCAGTCTAACTGTATGGGAAACAAAAGGTTTTCCAACCTTGTTGGAAAAACCCTTGGCGGCATTAACGGAAGCATTAAAGAACAGTTATCAAGGTCCGCAAAACGATGATTTCATTTCCCAACATTCGAAAGATTCTCTGCCAGAAACGATAGAGATGGAAGAAATTCACCAAATCCATACAAATCTCCTGGACCAACTCCGTCGTCAGGGCTTGATGGAGGAGGGAAAATCCAATAGTGGAAATCAGCGAAACCGCTTAGAACCAAGAGCTAAGGATATTCTCAATCAGATTTTGGCTGAATCCCACAACCGATCCCGGGAAATTAAACAAAAGGTTATGGACGAAGTTTTGGATTTGGCTTTCGGTTTAGGCCCATTGGAGCGATTGATTCAGAATGACGAAATCACTGAAGTGATGGTCAACGGGCCCAGCCAAGTTTTTATTGAGAAAAAAGGGCTTTTGGAACCCTCTGATGCCCGCTTTTTAGACGATCAACAATTACGAACGGTTATAGAAAGAATCCTTGCACCAATCGGAAGACGAATCGACGAGAGCCAACCCTATGTCGACGGCCGATTGGCGGACGGCTCTCGGATAAACGCCGTAATTCCCCCTTTAAGTCTGAGCGGACCAGTTTTGACAATACGAAAGTTTTCAAAGAAAAAACTTACAGTGGAAGATTTAATAAAGTTTGGTTCCCTGACAAGGGAAGCCGCCGACTTCTTGGGCGCCTGCGTTCGAGCCCGAAAAAACATTGTTGTTTCTGGAGGTACCGGTTCTGGGAAAACTACTCTTTTGAACGTTTTATCCAATTTCATCCCGGAAAACGAACGGATCGTCACCATCGAGGATTCTGCAGAATTAAAATTATCCCAGGATCACGTAGTTCGGCTTGAAGCCAGACCCGCAAACCTGGAAGGAAAAGGTCAAGTTTCAATCCGGGATCTGGTTATCAACTCTTTACGTATGCGCCCAGATCGAATCGTAGTTGGCGAGGTCCGTGGCGCTGAGGCTTTGGATATGCTGCAAGCAATGAATACCGGTCACGATGGTTCCCTCACTACCGGTCACGCCAATACCCCCAGGGATATTCTTTCTCGCTTGGAAACCATGTGCCTTTTCGCAGGCCTTGACCTGCCCCTAAAAGCAATCCGTGAACAAATCGCGCGGGCTGTTCATTTAGTGGTCCAACAAAGCCGCCTACCCGGCGGAAAAAGAACCATTACCCACATTACTGCTCTGCAGGGGATGGAAGGGGATGTGGTAATGCTTCAGGACTTGTTTCTTTACGAGGAAGGCAAGGGGTTGGTGCGAGGCAACTTTGCCCCGACCTTCATCGACGATCTTCGGCGGGTGGGCTACCAATGGCCCGGGCACGGGGCCTCTTAAGCATTCTTTTTTTTAGCTTTACCTCGCTAAAGTTTCGGTTCCAAGCGCGCCATTACTCCCAGAAACCGCCCATTCCCCGTTGAGGGTTAGGCTTCCGTTGAAATCAGAAATTTGATAAACAACGATTCCGGATCTTTTTGGGGCATACCAGCTTACCGAGAGCATATTCCCATTTCGTATTCCAATGCCCGTATCAAGGGTCCCTCCGAATTTCCACACCAGCCGATAGGTTGTTGATCCCAACTTGAAAATACTTACTGTCCCTTGATAGGGATTCACATTTCCGGGATTGGTTCCTGTGCATGAATAGTCACCCGTAATATCCGTTTGGGCTGTTGTTTGTGCCATCAACGGCGCAAATCCAAAAAGCAAAAACAATATTGAAAAAACAGCCACTCTATTCCGTTTGTTTAAGAACATAATTGCCTCCCCTTAATTTAAAATTTCTCGAAACAAGAAAAAAAGACGGTTGAAATTAATCCTACTTCTTTTTCTTCTTGGCAGCCTTGGCCTGCGCGGCCTTTTCATCCGGGGTCAGGGGGGCCGGCTGGTAGGTGGAATCACCCACCGGGGTGATCTGCGCGATCTCGGCCTGGTACTTGCTGTAATCGTTCAATTGCCCGTTGCGCAAGGGGAGCGTGCGATCGTCGGCGTCCAGGGGACCCTCGGGCGGGACGAAATCCCCCAAATAGGCACGGCAGATCCATTCTTTTTCCGCGGCCTGATCCACCCAATGGGTGTGGGGCAAATAGTAAAATTCCTGAACTTCCTGGTAATCCCACATGGCCTGCTTGTATTGCTTGGAGGCGAAATGGGCTTCTCCCCTGTCATAGGCGTCATGGGCCCTGCGGATGATTTCCAAATTCGCCAGGCCATAGGCCACCAACAGAGTTCCCACGATCGCCAGGGCGGTTTTCCAACCATTCGAAATGCCCTGGGAACCAGCGGCGGATTCGCTCACAACATTGCTTGGGGACGGGGTTACGGATTCCATTTCAGACAAAGCATCCTCCGAATCTAAAATTGCTTTAAAAAGCGCAGGTCATTTTGATAAAAAAGCCGGATGTCATCGATATCATATTGGAAGAGGGCGATCCGTTCCACTCCCATGCCGAAGGCGAATCCGGTCCATTTTTCCGGGTCCACGCCGCAATTGGTCAAAACCGCCGGATCGATCATGCCGCATCCCAGAAGCTCAACCCAGCCGGATTGCTTGCAAATTCGGCAGCCCTTCCCCTCGCAAAAAATACAGGAAATATCCATTTCCGCGCTGGGCTCGGTGAAAGGGAAAAAGCTGGGGCGGAATCGGGTTTGAACCCTGTTTCCAAAAAACTTCTTTATAAAAGTATCCAAGGTTCCCTTCAAGTGCCCGAAATGGATGCCTTCATCCACCAGGAACCCCTCGACTTGGTGAAAAATATGATGATGAGTAGCGTCAATGGCCTCGTTGCGGTAAACCCTCCCCGGGGCGATGAATTTGAAGGGCGGTTTGTTGTTCTGCATGACCCTAATTTGAATGGGCGAAGTATGGGTGCGCATTAACAAATCGTCCGAAAGATAAAAGGTGTCCTGGGCGTCCCGGGCGGGATGATCGGGTGGAAAATTAAGCGCCAAAAAATTGTAATAATCGGTTTCCACATCCGGACCCTGGGCCGTGTCAAAACCCATTTCTTTAAAAATGGTGGTGATGTCGTTTAAGACCTTGGTGAGGGGGTTCAGCTTGCCAAGGGGAATCTGACGGCCGGGAAGGGTTGGGTCAAAATCGAGCCTGGACTTATCCAGGCTGCTCAGTTCAAGGGCCTCTTTTTTCTGATCCAAAAGAGAAGAAACCCTGTTTTTAACCTCGTTGACAGCCTTACCCATGGCGGGTTTTTCAGCCGGGGGCACCTTGGAGAGTTCTTTTAAAAGCCCGGTCACCTCACCGCTTTTCCCCAGAAAACGGACCCTAACCTC
This sequence comes from candidate division FCPU426 bacterium, assembly GCA_963738405.1. Lineage (GTDB taxonomy): Bacteria > Oederibacteriota > Muellerivitia > Muellerivitales > Muellerivitaceae > CAVTWJ01. Next base: position 70,227 of record CAVTWJ010000002.1, read on the forward strand.
TTCCAATTGTTTTAGGTCCTGGGCGGCGGAAACCGCCTCTTCAGCCTTTAACGATAAGTTTTTCAATAAATCCTGCAGGGCCACCACATGCCTCTATCAATTCAAAATATTCAACTTTGGAAGGCATATTATTGGGGGAGAGGGGTGGATTTTCACCAACAAAAAAACTTTTCTAGTTGTGGAAGGTCTCTGTTCGGCTTTCAAAAGAAAATTCAATTTCCACGCTGGTTTGAGAAAAAGCTAAGAAAGAAGCGATGGAACCCGTCTTTTTGAACTCACGCCATAGACTTTCAGGGGTTTGAGACGGAACCGGAAGACCCCGATGACTTTCATTTTCAAGGAGGAAGGGATTTGTTTTCATGTCTTTTTGAAGTGTATCACTCACCCGCAGGGCTGTCAAAGTGCGGGGACCTTTGCGGAGTACCAAAATAAAGCCACGCTGGCGGCCACCCCTGCGTTGAGGGACTCGGTGGAACCTTGCATCGGTATCCGGGCGCGAACCGCGCAGGCGGTTAAAAGTTCGGCCGGGAGCCCCTTCCCTTCCGATCCCACCCAAAGAAGCGCGGGCTCTTGGCGGTTGAGTTCGAGAAGTGATTTTTCAGCCGTCCCCGCCAAACCCACCATGGGTATTTTTTTCTCACCGGCCCATTGTTGGCAGTTTTCCCAGGATTGACCCTGCATGATGGGAATTCGAAATAAAGAACCCATCGACGATCGGACCACCTTGGGGTTGTAAGGATCGCAGGAATCTTCTGTAATTAGAACACCCTGGGCTCCGAAGGCTTCGGCGGAGCGCAAAAGCGTGCCCATGTTTCCCGCGTCTTGGATCTGGCAGATTCCAAGAACCAGTCGGCTGTTCTCAGGGGGCCAAGCCGGTTCGATTTTCTTCACGACCGCCACAATTCCCTGGGGTGTGACCGTATCGGACATGTAAGAGATGATCTTGGAGGGCGCTTCAAAGACTTTGGTCTTTTCCCGGTGCGCCTTTTCCTCAATTCTCTGGCCCTCGACGCTCAACCAAGCTTCCTTGGTCGCGAAGATGAACCGGAAATGAAGGCCGCTTTTTTGAGCTTCTTCGATTAAATGATACCCTTCGCACAAAAAATCTTCCTGATCCCTAATTTTCCGCGGCTGTTTGAGGGAAAAGGCGTGCTTGACCATCGAGTTGCTCACGCTTTGAATGGATGCTTTGGGGGGCATGGTTTCCTCTGCCAATTTATAGACGAAACAATTATGAACCTATTCACGGCTCAGCTCCAACAACAAAAAACCCCTCACCGTTTAAACGATGAGGGGTTGGTGATATTGCGGATGATGCGGATTTTACTTTTTCGGCGCGTTTGCCTTGGCCACTTCAACAATCTGGGCGAAAGCCTTGGGGTCGGTAAGCGCCAGATCCGATAGGATCTTGCGGTCCAGATCGACCGATGCTTTCTTTAAACCCGCCATGAATTGGCTATAGGACATCCCGTGCTCGCGCGCAGCGGCGTTGAGGCGGGTAATCCAGAGGCGACGGAATTCCCTCTTGCGGGCCTTGCGGTCCCGAAAGGCGTAATTCCCCGAGCGTTTGGAAGCTTCCCGAACCGTACGGTACTGCCGGCTCTTGGCTCCAAAATAGCCCTTGGTCAGCTTGAAAAACTTCTTCTTACGTTTTCTCTTCGCGACTGCGCGTTTAATGCGTGCCATAGTTCTCTCCGGTTATTTAAATCTGAATCATCCGTTTGATGCGGAAGGTGTGGGTTTTGCCCAAAACGGGCTGGCCTTTTAAATGGCGCTTGCGCTTGCGGGATTTATGGGCGAGCAAATGGCCGCGGCCCGTTTGCTTTTTCACCATAATTTTTCCCGTTCCCGTCACCTTAAAGCGCTTGAGAATGCTCTTTTTGGTTTTGAATCCCTTACCCATTTTCACCTTCCTTGATTTCTGGAGTTTCTTTCCCGCCCGGTTTCATAGGCTTGGGATTAAAGTAAGCGATGATCTGCATCCCCTCATCCTTAGGCGGGGCTTCCAAATCCCCCACTTCCGCCAAGTCTTCCAAAACCCGGTCCATGAGCTGGCGTCCCAAATCCTTGTGGCTCATTTCCCGGCCCCTAAAAATCAACGCGACCTTCACCTTGTCGCCGTGTTCAAAAAAGTTCCAGGCCATTTTCAGTTTGGTCTGGTAATCATGCTCGTCAATTTTGGGCCGAATCTTGAGTTCTTTCACCTTCATGACCCGCTGTTTTTTAGAGGCTTCCTTGTCGCGCTTACGCTGCGCGTACCGGAACTTACCATAGTTCATAATTTTGCAGACGGGCGGCACTCCGTCAGGGGCGATCTCCACCAAATCCAAAGCCTTTTCCCGGGCGATGGTCTGCGCCTTGGCCAAATCCACAATGCCTAACTGCTCTCCCGCGTCCCCAATCAAACGGACCTGCCGGGCCCGGATTTGATGGTTGATCTTTAATTCTTTTTGCGAAGAAATAGAAACGACCTCCTGTTTAAAATAAAAAAGGACGAAGCCATAGGGCCCCGTCCTGGTCCATTCAAAGCAAAGCTTGAGTGATGACTCGAACCCTTTCGCGCCCTGAAGGGCTGGGGGTGAGGAGACGGAATCCCCTGCTTGAGGGAAGAATCCTACCCACAGCCTATTTCTTTGTCAAAGCTTTTCTGGGGTTAATCAGCCGTCGGCAGGTCGATGTCGGCAAAATTATCCATGATTCGCTCGCCGACCATCTTTCCCAGAATCTTCAAGGCCTGTTGTTTCGGAAACTGCGCCTGTTTCTCCACCGCGTAACGCCGCCAAGTGACGGTGCCATCCTTCACTTCGTTGGCCCCCACGATCCAGATGTTGGGAATCTTTTTCGTGATGGCGTTTCGCACCTTTTTTGAGAAGGAATCGTTAGAAGTGTCCACATCACACCGAAGCATTTTCCCCCGCAGGCTCTCGGCGATTTCCCGGGCGTAGCCCATGAAATCTTCCGCCACCGGGACAATCCTCACTTGAAGGGGCGACAACCAGGAGGGAAAGGCCCCGCCCCATCTTTCAATTAAAAAAGAGATAAACCGCTCGTGGGTTCCCAGCGGGGCCCGATGGATGATAAAGGGGCGCTGTTTGGATCCGTCGGAAGCGGTGTATTCGAGCTGAAACCGCTCCGGAGAAGTGAAATCAAGCTGAACGGTTGCCGCCGTTTCCTCCCGGCCCAATACGTTTTCGGTTTGGTAATCAATTTTTGGTCCGTAGAAAGCGGCCTCACCCGCCACCTCCTCGTATTCCACGTTCAATTCTTTCAACACGTCCCGCAGGATATTTTCGGTGTCGCTCCAAAGTTCCTCGTTGCCGACAAACTTGTCCTTATCCTGGTCATGGAGGGAGAGTCGAACCCAAATCTTGTCCATGCGAAACTTTTCAAAGTAGAACTTGTGCATGGCCACAACCTTCTTGATTTCATCCTTGATCTGATCGCGTGTCAGGTAAATATGAGCGTCGTTCATAGCCAGGCCCCTGACCCGAAGCAGGCCAGCCAGTTGGCCGGATTTTTCAAAGCGGTAAACCGTGCCGTATTCGGCCAATCGCAGGGGCAATTCCCGGTAACTGCGGGGGCGGCTCAAATAGATCATGTGGTGATGAGGACAGTTCATGGGCTTGAGGTAAAACTCTTCCGTCGGGGAGTCCGGGTCCTTTTCCACGCTGCGCATGGGGGGGAACATGGCGTCCTTGTAAAGTTTTAGATGGCCCGAAAGCTTGTAAAGTTCACCGTTGGCGATGTGAGGCGTCGCCACCCGGTCGTATCCATCCTTGAACTCCATTTCCTTGGCGAACTTTTCCAACTCTTCCCGGATGACCGTGCCGTTGGGAAGCCAGAGGGGCAGACCCTTCCCCACCCGCTCATCAATGGTAAAAAGTTCCAGTTCCTGGCCCAATTTGCGGTGATCCCGCTTCAAAGCCAGTTCTCGATTTTTGATAAATTCCTTCAGTTCGGATTCGCTGGGAAAACAAAGGCCGTAAATTCGGGTCAGCATGGGCTTGGAAGAATCGCCCCGCCAGTAGCTGCCAGCGATGGAATCGAGCTTGAACGACATCACGGGAATCTGGGAAGTGTTTTCCACATGGGGGCCTTCGCACATGTCCACAAAAGGGCCGCTGGTGTAAAAACTCAGGTTCTCCCCCGCCTTGATCAATTCTTGGGCATATTCCACTTTCAAGGATTGTCCCATCTTGGACAGTTTTTCGAGGGCTTGTTCCTTGGGCAGGTCCTCGCGCTGGAAAATTTCCTTTTCCTGGATAATTTTGCGCATGCGTTTTTCGATATCGGGCAAATCGGATTCGGTCAGGGGTTCTTCCAAGAGAAAGTCGTAATAGAAACCCGTGCGGATGGGGGGGCCAAAACCCAGCTGGGCCTTGGGACGCACCTGGAGCACGGCTTGGGCCAGGATATGAGCCATGGAATGGCGCATTTTGAAAAGACCTTCATCCATGCGATGTTTCGGTTCGTATTTATCGGACATTGGTGTTCCTAACGGACATTCACGAGGTGGGACTTATCATGAATTTCGACTCTCGCGGAGAAAAATGGTGGGCGTAACTGGACTCGAACCAGTGACCCCTTCCATGTCAAGGAAGTACTCTAACCAGCTGAGCTATACGCCCATCAACCCGCAAGAAGGTATTTTATCCATCCTATCCCTAAGCGCCAAGGCGGGGGAAGGAGGAGAAAGATTTTATCCCAGAGAGGCTTACTGTCTAGTTTTTAATTTATCGAAAAATCGCAAGCCGATCCTTGACCTCAGCAAAAGAGGGTGCCTTTCGGTCCTTGTCAGAAAGGAAGATCGGGCGTTGGGGCCACTGGATGGCAAGATCTGGATCGTCCCATCGGACCCCCAATTCCCCTTCAGGATGGTAATAATCGCTCGACTTGTAGACCACCTGGGCCGTTTCGCTTAAAACCAGAAACCCATGCAGGAACCCAATGGGGAGATAAAGTTGAAACCCATTTGGGGCCGAAAGGATCTGACCCACCCATTTCCCGAATGTCGGCGATGAGGGCCTGGCATCCACTGCCACGTCAAATATTTCGCCTTCCGCGACCCGGATGATCTTGGATTGGGCATGGGGTGACTGAGCGTGAAGCCCTCTCAAGGTTCCCAATCGGGAGGAAGAATGGCTGTCCTGCACGAATTCTTCTGATATTCCAAGTTCCCGATACTTTTCCCGATGATAGGCTTCGAGAAAAAAACCACGTTCATCACGAAACACTTCCGGTTCGACACGCAGAAGTCTGGTAATCCCCAGGGGAGTCGCTTTCATTCTCAGTCCCTTTGACGAAGAATCGAAAGAAGATAATCCGAGTAACCGCTGGGCTGTATCTTTTGGGCGATCCTCTTGATGTCCTCTTCCGATATCCAATTATTTTTGAGGGCGATTTCCTCAGGACAAGCCACTTTCAAACCCTGCCGATCCTCAATGGTTTGGATGAATGTGGACGCCTGCAAGAGAGATTCGGGGGTCCCCGTGTCCAGCCAAGCGATACCCCGCCCGAAGGTTTCTACCTTAAGGTTTCCCTTTTTTAGATAGGCCGCGTTTAAATCGGTGATTTCCAATTCGCCCCGCCGGGAAGGCGTGAGCTTTTCCGTTTCCGCAACGACATTCCGATCATAAAAGTAAAGGCCTGTTACGGCATAGGAGGATTTGGGTTTGGAAGGTTTCTCTTCAATCGAAAGGGCCTTTCCCTGGCCGTCAAACTCCACCACTCCGTATCTTTCAGGATCCTTGACCCAATAGGCAAACACCGTCGCACCTTCGGTTCGGCCGCTGGCCCGGCGGAGATATTCGATGAGGCCTCCCCCATAAAAGATGTTGTCTCCAAGAATCAGGACTGCGGGTTTCCCCCCCAGAAACTCCCTCCCTATTAAGAAAGCCTGAGCGATACCATTAGGTTTTTCTTGGGCCGCATATTGGAAACGAACGCCCCAATCCGACCCATCGCCCAACAAGGCTTTGAAGCCCTGTTGGTCCTCCGGGGTGGTAATGACGAGAATTTCCCGGATACCCGCCAGCATCAGGACCGAGAGCGGGTAATAAATCATGGGTTTGTTGTAGACCGGCATCAATTGCTTGCTGACTGACCGGGTGAGGGGGTAAAGCCTTGTTCCCTTCCCGCCCGCTAAAATAATTCCCTTCATGATTTTTTATCCTTCCGGGCCAGGCCCAATCTTTCGCGCTTGTAGTTATTTTTCTGAACCGCATGACACCAATCCAAATGGTTCAAATACCAACGAACCGAGGCCTGGAGCCCGGGCCCAATCTCCCACTTTGGTTTCCAACCCAGTTCACGCCGGATTTTGCGGTCATCAATGGCGTAGCGGTGGTCATGGCCCGGCCGATCAGCAACGAAGGTCATTAAAGCCTCATACCCCCGAATCCCCTTCTTTAAAAGGCTAGCATTTCCCCTTGCGGGGAACTGGGTCTCAAGGCATCCGCATAGGTTCTTAACCAAATTCAAGTTGGTAATCTCGTTGCCCCCGCCCATATTATAGGTTTCTCCAGGCTTTCCCTTTTGAGCCACAAGATCAAGAGCCGCGCAATGGTCTTCCACGTGAATCCAGTCTCTCACATTGCTGCCCTTCCCATAGATAGGAAGGTTTTTCCCTTCGAGAGCGTTGAGAAGTGTTAAGGGAATAAGTTTTTCCGGAAATTGGAAGGGACCGTAATTATTTGAGCAATGGGTTGTCAGGACGGGCAACCCGTGCGTTTGAAAATAGGCTCTTCCCAGATAATCCGCCCCCGCCTTGGTGGCCGAATAGGGGGAGTTGGGAGCGTAGGGAGTTTCCTCTTTAAAGTACCCCTTCGGCCCTAGAGACCCATAAACCTCGTCGGTAGAAACCAGTACAAATCGAAAGGTGGATTTCATCCCAGGCGCGGCCAAAAGCATTTGGCGGGAGGCTTCTAAAAGTTCAAAGGTTCCCAATACATTGGTCTGGACAAAGGCCCTTGCCCCGTCAATCGATCGGTCCACATGGCTTTCAGCGGCCAAATGGAAAAGCCAATCAGGCTTAAATTGCCTGAAAATTTTCGCCACCAAGGCCCCGTCAGCGATATCACCCTTGACGAAATGGAAGGTGGAATTCTTTCGGGGGTCTTTCAGGTTAAGCAAATTCCCGGCGTAGGTCAGTTTGTCGAGAACCACCACCCTCGAAGTGCGGTACTTTCGGAGAAGATGGGCTGTCAGGTTGGCGCCGATGAACCCCGCGCCTCCCGTCACAAGAATAGTTTTCAATCCGTTTCCTTTGCCGAAGAATGATTCCAGTATAAGTCCATTTTAAGCATGGATGCCATTTTCAACCCCGATGGGAAGGTTTCAAAAGATCAAAAACCGTTTTTACGGGATGAAAAGTTTCTAATGGGATCTCCACAAAAAAGGTGAGCCAATGGGCCATGGCGCCGTTCCAGAGGCCTGGCCGCTCCAAAGCCCTGATTTCCTTTCCGCGCCAGGATTTACGGCTGAGAAACACGGTTTGGGGATCCACAAAGAGGGTTAAGTCGAAAGGTTTTCCAGAATCATCCCGAAGCGCACAAGCCATATCCACGGGATTAAAGTGCGTCGAACGACGAAAAATATCCGCCTGAGCCGGATTTCCTATATCCACTTGAGAACTTTCTACGATTTGGAGCGAGGTGCCTCCCCTTCCGTTTCGAACCCAAAAGGGTCCTCCTCCAGGCTCCCCAGTGTTGGGGACAACCCCGCAAACTCTCAAGGGCCTATTCAAAAAAGTACGGAGCGCGCTTTTTAAATCACTCCCTGCTTCGGCGGGTTTCGGGATCACCGTTTTCCACTCCCGATGGATATGACCCCTAAGATCTTCCATCTCTTTTTCAGTCATGGGTTGGTTTTCCAACTCCTTCAACCATTGATCCGCTTGTGTTTTTAATTGAATCAAAAGGCCGCCTAAAACCCTTTCCCAGTGGAGGGACGCAGAGCAATGGGTTTGGGAAGCCACGTTATCGATGTTTTTGATGAATAGAAAAGGCGTCCTTGTTTCCGGAAAATTTTCAATCAGGGACCCGTGACCGCCCGGCCTAAAAATAAGTTGTCCCCGTTCATCCCGGAGGGGCCGCTGCCGCTCATCCAGGGAGAGGGTATCGGTCGAGGTTTTTTGAAAGGAAAAAATAATGTCAAACCGGCCCGCGCCCTTTTTTTCCATCATCGCGCGGAGATCTGCAATGTGCCGTTTGAACGCCTCCTCATGGCTGGGGGAAATCGTGAAATGGAGGCGGCTGGTTCCCTCCGCGTCCCGGACCAAAAGAGAAGCTTCGATCAAATGTTCGGCAACTGGAGTTCGAGCCTCTTCCTCATAACGATGAAAGGGCACCAAGCCTTTCGGTCTTTCCGAATAATTCAGACCGCTTTCCAGCAGGAGGCATTGGAGAATCTCATGGTAATTCCCCTCCCTCAGCAAAAGGGCCAAGTCCATCCCGTTGGACCTGAGGGCCGCTTCCAGTTCCATGTAAAATCCCGTGGAATGGATGTGATCGAAAAATTCCAGGAGTTTTTTTTGTTCCGTCTTGCCTTCGGAGGATCTTTTGATCAGTTCCCCGCGGGTCACATTGAATTCATTGAGGGCCTTTAACATATCGAAAAACATCCGGGAAGCCGCGCCAGAAGAAGGGACGAATTTCTCAAAAAGGCCTTGAAGACGGCTCCCCTCAAACAATTCGAGGGCTTTTTCTTGTTCCGGTAGGGATAGTTTAAGGATTCCGTCCCCGACCGTCGCGGGACGGTCCAATTGGGGAGGCGGGGGAGGGGATAAGAGCAGAGCCATTTGGCGGTCTGCTTCCACGGCAGTAATCCCCTTTTTTCCCATTTGTATCAAATCTTGGTCGTTCCAGGGTGCCATAAGCCCTCAGGGGAAAGGTTAGCAGGGGTATCAAAAATGGAGGCGGCAGGCGGATTTGAACCGCCGAATCGCGGTTTTGCAGACCGCTCCCTTAACCACTTGGGTATGCCGCCCCTTGCCGTTCAACAAACCAACAAAAAGTTCCCGGTTGTTGCGGCGAAAACAAAACCGCCCACGCGGCCAAGGCATGGGCGGCTTGGGAAAACCGGGAATCGTCAATCGGCGGAATAGGCCCTCCGCCGGAGGAATGAATGGAGCGGGAAACGGGATTCGAACCCGCGACTTCAACCTTGGCAAGGTTGCACTCTACCACTGAGTTATTCCCGCGCTGAACCAAGAACCCTAACTTTTCGCCCAAATCAGGGGTTTAGTTTTACCAAATCGACGGCCTCCATTTCAAGTTTTTAATACCCGCCCTAGGAGATGAAGAAGTTGATCTTTTAAGGAGATTTTTAATTAAGAGTGAAAGGGGGGCAAACTTGATCCGGAATGGCTAGTCTTTTTTCAGGCCGAGATCCTTCACCACCTGTTCAATGATGTCAGCGTCGATCGATTCCCGCTTGAGCAAATAGCCTTCCAACATGGCATTATCGCAGGTCGTGTTGATGAGGCGGGGAATCCCCTTGGTGTAATCGAAGATTTTCTGGTAGGCGTTGGGGGTAAAGAGGGCCTTGGAACAATCCGCGATCGCCAACCGGTGCTTGATATATTGCTCGGTGGTGTCCCGTGTCAGGGACTTCAGGAAAAACTTCATGGCCATGCGCTGATAAAGGGGAGGATCTAGGGCCAGGTACTTCTCCAATTCAGGCAGGCCCAAAAGGACAATGGAAATCAGTTTCCGTCCTGGCACCTCCATGTTCAGGAGGCCGCGGAATTCCTCGAATATTTCTTTTTTCTGCAGCATATTGGCTTCATCAATGAGAACCACGGCCTTTCGGCCTTCTTCGTGGATTTTCATCAGGCGCTCAAAAAGCTGGGAAATAATCTGGGCCTTGGTATCGCCGGGATTTTCAACGCCCAGTTGGTGGGAGATTTTTTTCAACATCCATTCGGCGGTGATTTCACTATGGACAATCACCAAAAGCGTGGCTTCGTATTGGGGATCCTGCTCGAGTTTCTCAAGGGCCTTTCGGGCCAAGAGGGTCTTGCCCGCGCCGATATCGCCCACGACAACCGTCAAACCCTTCATGGTGTCAATGGCGTGAAGCATGCGGACCATCGCCTCGGCATGCTGGCTGCTTTCATAATAAAAACGGCTGTCAGGCGCGTTGGAAAAAGCCTGTTCTTTCAATCCGAAAAAATTTTCGTAGCTCATGGGGTTCTCAAGTGGAAATCACTCAGCCTTTTTCATAGGAAAATGGTTCGAAAAAAACTCACCGGCCTGAAAAGGTCGCCGGGGCTGCCGTTTGAAATTTAAACGTAGCCTACCCGATTTGACTTTTTTTTGCCACCCGAATCTTTTTCACCGCCCCCGGATTCAGGTTCCGGCTTGGGCTGCGCGGGGGGATTAGCGGGGGGCGGGGGCGTCGACTTGGGTTCCACTTGCGCCACAGAAGCCCCAGGGGCCAATAGACGCTCGACCTCGGACAACTTTTTCCGGGCTTCTATATTGTCCGGTTCGTTTTGTAGGATTCTCCGATAGATCTTGGCCGCTTCCTCATTGAGGCCCTGGCGAGTATAGATATCCGCGACGGCGATCGTCATAAAATCGTCTTTTCCCTCTTCGAGAACGCTGTCTCCCTTTGAGGTGGGTTCCAGCTTCAGACTCTTCAAATCCGGCGCCGGGTCCTTTCGAACCTGGGCCTTGGCCGCCTCTTCCTTCGCCGCCCGATCAGCATCCTCGCGGGATTTGCGCTCCGCCTCCTCCCGAATCCTTCGGTCCAATTCGTCCTTGGCCTTCATCTCGGACGCCTCGCGGGCTTTACGCTCAACTTCTTCCCGTGCCTTTTTCTCAACCTCCTCGCGGAATTTCTGTTCCGCTTCCTCCCGGAGTTTCTTTTCCATCTCGGTCTTAACCCTTTTTTCCATCTCTTCCCTGGCAATCCGGTCCGCTTCCTCGCGGGCACGCCTCTCGATTTCTTGCTGCGCCTTGCTTTCGGCCTCTTCACGGGCCTTCCGTTCCATTTCCACCCTGGCCTTGATCTCAGCCTCCTGGCGCGCCTTATGTTCCAATTCGGCCCTAACCCGTTTGGCTTCCTCCAGGGCCTTTTTCTCCATTTCGGCCCGGAGACTTTTCTCCTCATCCTCCTTGGCCTGACGCTCAGCCTCCAATGCGCCGATCACATCCTCCCCAGTTTTAACATAGGCCTGATAGGCTTGGTTCAGTCGTTCCTTGATTTCAGCCTTATCCGGGTAGGTTTCCGCCAGCCTCTGGCAAATCTCGATAGCCTCTTCCAGCATCCCTTGCCGGATGAAATTGTCCGCAATGGATAATTCCGCCTTCCATTCATCAAGGGCTGGCTGATCTAATTCCATGACATTGCCCTTCCCCGTAGACGCCTGTACCGTTTGGGGAGCGGGAGCTGATTCAACGCGGGGGGCGGAGAGGATCGGCGTTTCGGTTAAATTGTCCAGATCCATGACTGAGGTTTGAGATTTCGGAGCGGGAGCGGCCGGAACGGGCGCGGCTGTGGGAGCCGGAGGAGCCGAGGAAGCTGTGGAAACCACCTGCCCCACGATTTTCGATTGAGCCCCCGAATGGTCCGGGTTGCATTCCAAGGTCTTGCGGGCCCACTCGGCAGCCTCGCCCGTCTTCTCCTGTTTCTCTAAAAGCAGAACGTTCTTGTAAAACGCCTCGGCGGCATCTTTTTTATTTCCAGCGGCCTTCAACATTTCTCCTAGTTTTCCAATGTTGGCCGTGGAATTTTCATCAAGGGAAACAAGGAACCGCGCATACTCAGAAGCCTTCACAAAATCGCCCTTGGCTTCCGACCGGTCCAAAAGACTCTTGAAGGCTTGGGCCGCATCCGCTTTGGATCCCCGCTTCATAGCCAACTCGGCTTGTACCTCAAGGGCGATGGGGTTTTCCTTTTCGACCTTAAGGGCCCGCTGGATATTTTCATTGGCTTTATCCAGCTGGCCCTGCTCCATGTAGACACGCGCCAAATGGGCCAGAGCCGCCACATGGTTCACTTTGAAACGAAGGAGATTCTCAAATTCGGTTTTTGCCTCGGAATACTGCTGTTTCTTAAAATAAATGACGCCCTGAACGTAATGGGCCTCGATGCTCTTTAATTCGATGGCGCGGGTGGCGTTTTGCTGGGCCCTTTCCAGGTCCCCGGTGTTGAGGGCCAGTTCGGCCAGAACTAGAAATTCCTTTTTCGCGTCCCCTTCCGAACCCTGCTTCATGAATATTTGGGCTAGATTGGATCTCGCGTCCAGGTTGGCGGGTTCAAGCTGGGCGACCTTCTGATAGACTTCCTGGGCTTTCTTAAAAAGCCTATTTTTGAAAAAGTTATCCCCTACCATCATGTAGGCCTTAACAGCCTCTTGCACCCTTCCTTTTCTCTCGTAAAGTTCCGCCAGTTTGGAGGTTGCCGCCAGATTATCCGTGTCGAGTTTTGCCACTTCACTCAGGGCCTCAATGGCCCCGTCCACGTCGCCGCTTTCCATCGCGGTTTCGGCCTTGATGGTTTGGCGGATCAGGCTTTGCTGTTTTTGGCCTTCAGTGGTTAGTTTGGCGGAGTCCAGCGCGGCGATCTTCTTATTGACGACTATGGATTTGTCAGCCTGACCCCGGGTGGAAAAATCGGTGGAAACCTTGATGTACTCGTCAAAGGCCTCGCGAACCGCTCCCTTTTTGACGTAAACATCGCCCAGCATGTTGTGGGTGTTGACGTCTTCGGGATCGAGCGCGATGAGTTTTTTATACTCTTCAATCGCTTTATCCCATCGGCCCTCTTGAAAATAAATATAGGCCATTTTGACGATGTTTTTTTTGTCGCCGCCAGCCGGGACGCTCATAGACCCTCGAAATCCGCGCAGAATAATTCAGGAAAAGGAAAAAAAGAGGAAAAAAAGTCGCTAATCCCCTAGGACGCCTGAAAAACACTATAACATTCGATATTTTAGATCGCAAGGAATTGCGGGAGTTTCACGAGAAATTAGCCCGCCTCGAGTCCGGTTCTTCCTTAACACCCTGTGTTTTACCCTCAGCAAGAATCGCCAAGTCTCAGCAGGAATATCGAAAAGGTTTCGGAGGTATCGAAGCTCCAGCCAGCGTTCAAGGTTTGAGTTTTTCCCATTCCTTTATTTTAAATTTGAAAAGGCGATAGAGTAGCCCACTCATGGTCAAGCTCCTCTTCATTTGGAAGCCAGTTGTTTCTTAAACCGGTCAATGAGGACGATGGGCGTAGGGTCCAGGCCCTTCAAGTAGGCCAGGTAAACGCTTGCGAAATCACCCAAAACCAGGCTGGTCATCATTTGGCAAAGGATACTCTTTCCCTGGGGCTCCACCTCCATGACCCCCGCTGTCCTGGATTTCAGAATTCCTTTAAGAATATCGAACCTGCGTGCGATCTGATGATGGTCTCCCTTCGGAAGCCGCAACAACACCGCCGCCATGCCCCTGGTCAGCGGCTCGGGAAAGGAATAGCCCAAAACCTCATTGTGGTTCATCTCGGGAACAACACCTTGTAGGCAAATTTGCTTGGCGTTCTCGTTGAATTGGCACTTCCAGCGGAGGCCTACCGGCTCCAAATGGTCCTGCCCGGCATAAACCACCGGAAGCTTCTTGTGAAGAAAGCGGGCCAGTTGTTTGGCGGGGTTTTGGGAAACCGGCTCATGAGGTCCATATCCAGCTGAGAGCCGGTTCATCCAATCAATGGTTTCGGCGAAGGCTTTATCCTGGGATTCCAAAAGCCCTATGGATTCCAAGGCGGTCATGAGGGTTACGAAGGAATAGCCCAGGGCTGACCGGGGCGGCATCCCCGAAGGCGGGGCCAAGTTTGGAAACTTGTGTTTGCGGGCCCTTCTTAAAAGCTCACCCCCGGTGGAAATAACCAAAAGAGGCAGTTTGCGCCGCAAAGCCTGATCAAAAACCGAGAGGGTTTCCTCCGTATTGCCCGAGTAGCTGGAACAAACCACCAGGGTGTTTTTGCCCGCCCATCCTGGCAGGTCGTAATGCCGATTAACGCTCACAGAGAAACGAGTGGATTTCCAGGTCAGGCCCTTCAAAAGGTCGCCGCCGATGGCCGACCCCCCCAACCCAGCGACCAGCACTTGACGGATACCGCCGGTTCTCACGCGAAGAGCAGGCGAAGCCTGGACCCTTCGGCGCGCGTCTAGAAACTGCCCCGGCAGGTTCAGCACCTTTCCCAGCATGTCGGAAGGATCCAACTTTTTCATTTTTTCAGGCTGATCCAATAGAAAAGGGGACAAGGGCAAACCTCCGAAGGGTTATCACCAAGGTGTCAATTATTCACTTTCAAAGGGGCAAAATCAAAAAAGAAAAGGTAATAAAAGGCTAGCGGGCTGAGGATCCTTGAACCAGTTTCCCCGCCTGCCGAAAGGGTTCTTTCAACGCGGGGTAAAGCTTCCGAAACAACCCATAAAATTCCTGGTAGCGGTTTACAGAAGCCTTTCGGGGAGAGGTTCGGCTGGTCACCCGCACTAGGCTTGAACAGGCTATTTTCAGGTTGGGGTAAATCCCAACCCCTACCATTGCCAGCAGGGCCGCCCCATAGCCCGGGCCTTCCTTGCTGTTGACCGTCACCACTTCAGTTCCGTAGATATCCGCCTGAAGCTGACGCCAGAAGGGGTTCACAGCCCCGCCCCCGGTCGCCACAACCCGGCGGATGGGAATTTTCAATTCCCGGAAAATTTCAAGCGAGTCCCTCATACCGAAGGTGATTCCCTCAAAGACCGAGCGGGTAAAATGATCCCGGCCATGGCGGGCACCGGCCCCCACAAAGGCAGCGCGTGCCATAGGGTCTTTATGAGGGGTTCGTTCACCCATTAAATAGGGCAGAAACAATAACCCTTCGCTTCCTTCGGGGGCCTTAGCGGCCTCCCGGCCCAAAAGATCGTAAGGGTCCATCCCCTTCTTCTTGGCGGCTTCCTTTTCCCATAGTCCCAGGCTATCCCGATACCAGCGCAGGGCAAAACCCGCCGAAAGCATGACCCCCATGAGGTACCACTTTTCGGGGACGCTGCCGCAAAAGGTATGGGCACGCATTTGGGGGTCCACCTGCACCTTTTCAGAGTGGGCCAAAACCACTCCGGATGTTCCCAGGCTGGCCATCACGTCGCCGGGCTGGATGATGCCGTTCCCCACCGCCCCGCAGGCGTTATCCGCCCCGCCCCCCACCACCGGAAGCCCGGCTGGCAGGTTAAGGGCCTTGGCCACGGCGCCGGTCAGGTTTCCGGATATATCCTGAGATTCGGTCACAGGCGGAAACCAGTTCAGGGGTACCCCTAATCGAGCCAATAGCGCCTTGGACCATTTTCGGTTTTTGACATCGAAACAAAGGGTCCCAGCCGCGTCGGAAACATCGGTCGCCAGTTCCCCGGTCCATTTGTATCGGATGTAGTCTTTGGGCAGGAGAACATGGGCGATGCGGGCGTAAATTTTAGGTTCGTGTTTTTTCACCCAAAGAATTTTGGGCAGGGTGAACCCTTCCAGAGCGGGGTTGGAAACCCATTTTTCAAGGTTGGCGATTCCTGCCTTGCGGGTGATTTCCTCACATTCGGCGTGAGTTCGGGTATCGCACCAAAGGAGGGCGGGCCGGAGAACCTTGCGGTCACGGTCCAAAAAAACAGAGGAATGCATTTGGCCTGAGAGCCCGATGGCCCGGATGTTTCGGACCGATAAATCCGACTTACGCACAGCGTCCGCCACGGCCTGGTTAGCGGCCTTAAGCCAGGTATCGGGGTGCTGTTCGGCCCAGCCCGGTTGAGGTGTCAGGAGGGGGTACTCCACCGTGACAGAAGAAAGAACGGTACCCTTTTCCGAGACCACAATGGCCTTGGTACCCGAGGTCCCGATGTCGCAGCCGATGACGGCCCTCATGAAGCCTCCTTAAGAAAATCAGCTTTTCAATGTTGTCATCGCGAGGAGCCGCCCCAATCGGGGCGATTGGCGACGTGGCGATCTCAGTACGCCGTTCGCGTTGGTTTAGGCTTATTTAAACTGGGATTGCCTCGTCATAACCGCTCGCCTATCCGGCGAGCATTCCTCGCAATGACCGCAAAACAAACAGATAAAAAGGGCTAGTCCATACCCATCAGAATTTCCTGGAGGCGTTGATCCAGTTCCTCGTAGGGCAGGCGCTTTTTGGAAAGCAAATCGGGATTGAACTTTCCATTCTTTAACTGATTCGCCCCCTCAGGCGTGAACCGTCTCATCACGTTTTCCCATTGGGGGTCCTTGCCGTGCAGGGCCTTGAGGATTTGCTGGATTTTCTTGTCGGCGTTGAACCGCCGTACCTTTTCCCAAAGCATCAGGTAGGTGCGCATGCTTCCATCCACGAAATCCCAAACGCCCTTCTCGTCCTCGCTACGGTAGGGATGCTCGTCGAAATTGCGTGTGCCTGCCCAGCCGTTGTCTTCCAGAAGTTTCACCACAAAGAAGGTTTCCTTTAAATCTTCAGAACCGAAACGCAGGTCCTGGTCGAAACGGCCCGGTTTCTGGGCCCCCAGGTCCACGTGGTAAAGCTTGCCTGCCTCCATCGCCTGAGCAAAGTCGTGGTAGGTGTTCAGGTTGGCCATGCGGGAATGCTCGATCTCGGGGTTTACCCCCACCCGATCCGGGTCGTCCAAAGTTTCAATAAAGGCCAGCACATGCCCTGCGGTGGCCAGGTAAATGTCGCCACGCGGTTCGTTCGGCTTGGGTTCGATGGCGAACTTGAAGGAATATCCGTTATGCCTCGCGTAAGCGCAAAGGAAGTTCATGCACTCCCGGTACCGCTTCAGGGCTTCCTCGGGGGTCTTGGCGGCGTCCACTTCGGCCCCTTCCCTGCCGCCCCAGAAGACATAAACGGTAGCGCCCAACTCGGCGCCTAGGTCCATGTTCTTCATCACCTTCTGCAGGGCAAATGCCCGAACCTTGGGGTCATGACTGGTGAAGGCCCCGTCCTTGAAAACCCGGTGAAAAAAAAGATTGGTGGTGGCCATGGCGCATTTGATGTCGTAATCGCGCATGATTTTTTTGGTGTCTTTAATGATTCGGTTTCGCAAGGTGAGGCTGGCCCCAAAGGGGATCAGGTCGTCGTCGTGATAATTGAAGCCCCAGACATTGTGCTTGGCCAGTTCCTTGATGTTGGTGAGGGGATCGAGTCGGGAACGGGTTTCCTCGCCAAAAGGATCGCGGCCACGGTTGGCGGTGGTCCAAAGTCCGAATGAGAAACGGTGTTCCTTTTTGGGTTTATAGCTAGGCATGACGCCTCCGATATTTTGGTTGGTTTGACGAGAATCTTTTTCTTTCGACGGACGCACATTATACATTCTCCCTTTCGTCCGAATTCATGTATAAATAAACGAACAGTCGTGTTGAGACTGAAACAACAATTGGAATTTCCAAAAAAGATTCAGACATGAACCCAACCCTCATCCAACAATCCCGCGCTGAATACCAAACCCTCTTCGGGGAAAAGCCCGCATTAGACGCTTGGGGCCCGGGCCGAGTGAACCTGATCGGCGAACATACCGATTACAACGATGGTTATGTCCTCCCCATGGCCTTGAACCGGGGTATTTTTTGTACCGGCAAGGGCCGAAACGACGGCAAGGTCATTCTCTATTCCGCCGACTATCAAGACCGGGTGGAATTCGACGTGGAAAACCTTAAAAAAGACCCAACCCATTCCTGGGCTGATTATTTCAAAGGCGTTTTGGCGCAATACCTGAAGGCAGGTGGAAAATTCCAGGGCTGTCAGGCGCTTCTCAAGGGGGACCTGCCCCAAAGGGCGGGTTTAAGTTCTTCCGCCGCTTTGGAAGTAGCTTCGGCGGTTTTCATTGAAAAAATCAGCGGCCAGGTTTGGGGCGATCTGGAACTGGTCAAGGCCGCCCAGGCCGCGGAAAACCAATTCGTCGGCGTCAATTGCGGAATCATGGACCCCTACGCTTCTTACTTAGGGAGGGATTCCGACGCCCTTTTGATTGATTGCCAAAACCTGTCCTACCAATGGGTGCCAATCCATAAGGACGCTAAGATCGTCGTCTGCAATACGGGCGTCAAACGGGCCCTGGCCCAATCGGCTTACAACCAAAGGCGACAGGAATGCGAGGAAGCGGTCCGGCTCCTCAAGCCCGCCCTGCCCCATGTCCACACCTTGCGGGACCTTTCCGTGGCGGACTTTGAGCGCCACCAAGAACTTCTGCCCGAAACCATCCTCAAACGCTGCCGCCACGTGGTTTCTGAAAACCAACGGGTCTTGGATATGGTTCGGGCCCTGGAGCAGGACGACCTTATCACCGCTGGAACCTTAATGGCCCAATCCCACGAATCCCTTTGCGATGACTACGAGGTCAGTTGTAAGGAACTAGATTTACTGGCGAACCTGGCACAAAAGAACGAGGCGGTTTACGGCGCCCGTATGACAGGGGCGGGTTTCGGCGGCTGTACTGTCAACCTAGTCCGGGAAGACGGGGTGGAAAGCTTCCGGCGGGAAGCCGCTGTGGAATATAAGGCGAAAACCGGCATTGACCTTGAAAGTTATGTCTTTACTGCCTCAGCCGGCGCCAAGTTTTATTCGGAACAAAAATCATGAAACCAGCCCTTGTGATTATGGCCGCTGGAATGGGAAGCCGGTTTGGAGGCCTCAAACAATTGGAAGGCGTGGACCCCGGAGGGTCTACCCTGCTGGATTACTCCATCTTCGATGCCCTGCGCGCCGGGTTTGGCAAGGTGGTTTTCATCGTGCGCCGGGAGATGGAAGCAGATTTTAAGGAACGTATCGGGAATAAGTGGGAACCCAAAGTCCTAGTCAGTTATGCCTTTCAAGAGCTATCGGACATCCCATCAGGCTTTCAGGTCCCACCAAACCGGCAAAAGCCCTGGGGCACGGGCCATGCCATCTATTCGGCTCGAAATGCGGTAAAAGAGCCCTTCGCGGTCCTCAACGCCGACGATTATTACGGCCAACACACTTTCCAAGTCATGGCTGAATACCTGAAAACCATTCCCTCCCCCGAAAGTACTGCCTTCGCCATGGTGGCCTTTTGCCTGCGTCACACCCTATCCGAACACGGCCACGTATCCCGTGCCCTTTGCGAGGCGGACCCAGCCAGGAAGCTTCAAAAGGTCGTGGAACGGCTCAAGGTTTTCAAAAAAGGCGAAGGTGCCGAATACGAGGATGAAACGGGAGGCCGCCACCCCTTAAGCGGAAATGAACTGGTTTCCATGAATATCTGGGGCCTGACACCTTCGGTATTCCCGCAATTAGGCGGATTGTTTGAGGAGTTTTTGAAAGAAAAAGGCCAAGAAGAAAAGTCGGAGTTTCTGATACCTAAAGCCATCGATCAATTAATTACAAGAAAGCGGGCCGAAGTAAAAATTCTGCCCACACCCGATTCATGGTTTGGGCTCACCTACCCCGAAGACCATGAGCAGGCTAAAGTTTCAATTAGTCAATTGGTTTCAAAAGGGGTCTATCCAGAAAATCTTTGGCGTTAAATCAAACAGGTTCACAGTATCAAGGGTTGTCCAATGCGGGTCCCCGTCGTGGACAGGTTAAAAGTCATAAATCGCGTATGACTCCAGAAGCGATTTCACAATAATTTTATTTTTCTATCCTTTCAAATAAATAGAATCCACTTTCTGCGCACATTAGGATCATTTTTTGTCTCGTTTTATCTACAACGATTTCGCGTAAATCATAGAATTTATTTCCCACCGGAACTGTTTCATATACAAAAACCGGATCACTAAAACCAAAGTCATAAGAAAACAACACTGTCCCTTTACCGTGAGTTTTCCGGTCCCAGAATTCCGCGTCTCCCCTCTTTTCGATCTTTGGATGTGGGGAGATAGTACATTTAAAATTTCTACCAAACGAATTCAGTGTTATTACACTTGATCTAATAGAAGCAATTTTCCCGAGATTCGCCTTCGCTTCATCTTCCCCAATTGCGCCAATAAAGCGGATTTGATAATCAATCATTTTCCAATCGCCCTCTAAATCGGCATAAGGTTTTTCGGGAGGTTTTAAAGGAAAATAACTTATATAAGTCGAGTTGCAATTGTTGGCACTGCAATCATTGGATAACACACTATGAATTTTCCCCACATCGAACCATATCACGCCATTACTTATCATATAACCCATATCACCCAAACAGATTTCATCTCTTTTTTGATTCAGGATTTTTTTATTTACATCATCTGTAAAAATAACATCAATAAATTTTAATAACTGCTGTGGGTTGTTTGCCTTTTGTTCGAACTCATGGTTCACGAGACAGACGGGATATTCAAACTGTAAAGAAAGCCATTTGTATTCTTTATTTTCGATAGCTTTTTTTATCCGGTCGAAATATGCCCTAGTAGCAATATCTTCTGTTGTTAGTCCTGTTTGCTTTTCTTTTATTTCATCGGATTTAGCTATAAGTTCATTACTTAAACAGTGACGGGGGCAGAAAAGAAAGACAGCAAATAAGACTAATGTGAAATAAATTTTCATAACGTTTCCTTCATCACGCATTCTATCTTTGGTAGTCCGCGTGCGGGCCCAAACTCATTGTTCTAAGCCGAATCCCGAACAATCAAATGGGTCTTGATTTGCAGGGTGGAACGAACCTTCTCCTCACCTGTAACCAACCTCATCAATTTGTGAACGGCTTGTTTCCCTAATTCAAAGGGGTCGTACCCCACGGTGGTAAGGGTAGGCGTCACATAGGAAGCCATTTCAATATCATCAAAACCCACTAACGCGAACAGGCCTTCTTTTTTACGGTTCTGCAGGGTCTTCATTACCCCGATGGCCATGGCGTCATTCGCCGCGAAGATGGCGGTAGGCGGGTTGGCCATTTCCAGGAATTTCCCTGCCGCCTCGATGCCGGAGGGAATGGTGTAATTCCCCTTTTGGATCAAGCTCTCGTCGATAGGTATGCCAGCCTCCTTCAACGCCAACCGATAGCCCTGCTCGCGGTCGGAAGAATCGCTCATATCTTCCCTGCCCGTGATGAAACCGATCCTCTTATGTCCCTTTTGAATCAAGTGTTCGGTGGCTTGTTTTCCGCCGTTGAGATTATCGAGGGCAATGGTGGGCATAAGGTACTCGAACCGCTTTTCACCGGCGACCACCATGGGAAACTTGCGCTGGTTCAAACTGCGGATGAGCCCTTCCATCTGGGGCGAGGGCAGGAAAAATAAAAGGCCGTCCACCACCGGCGGCTCGGTGAGGGTATGGATAATCTCCCTTTCCTCCAGGGTTCCTTCCGGCAGGGTCGCGAGGGTCAAAAGCTTTCCATGTCGCCGGGCTTCTTCTTCCATGCCCGAAATCGAAACGGCCGCGAAGAGATTGAGGGAAGGGGTGACCACGCCCAGAAACCCGGTCTTATGGTTGGCCGCCAAGCCCCTGGCGAAGCGGTTGGGCCGGTACTGCATCTTTTCCATCATGGCTTTGACTTTTTGTTCGGTCTCAAACTTCACCGCCAGCCCGTTTAAAACCCTTGAAACAGTCGCCTTGGAAACACCCGTGTTATCGGCGATCTGTTGAATCGTCACACCCATGTCGGCTCCTTAACCATGTTGCCCCTGAAACTTAAAGGGAATTTTTGTAACCGGTTTAATGTAATGCCAAACACAAGATATAAGAAGAAAAAACAATGGGAAAATTTCAATTTGTTACAAAAAGGGATTTTGTACTGCGTATTAAAGGGTCTTCAGAAAAGAAAAATCAGGGACAGTTGGGGACGAGGCGCAGGTTATCCATGTAGATATTCCCTGTTCCGTTTGGAATTCCGTTCGAGTTTCCAGTGGCGCTATTGTTATAAACAAAGGTCCACTTGGTCATGCCTTCCGTGGGAAGGATGGTTCCCGCCGAAAACTTAATGTTCCAAACCACGCTTTGCGACCCGGCGTTAATGGTCGGGTAGTCGCCGCTGATGGCCTGGAAATACTTACTTGAGGGGCCGTCATCCGCCACGAATAAAAGGGTGTGGTATCCCGCGTCGTTAACCACCGATGGGTCCACCGTGACATCCATAATCACTTGGGTGGTATTGGTAAGTACCAGCGGTGTGGCAAAGGTCATGATCAGGATATTCTGGTTGAAGGAAACGGGCGTGATGATATCCACGTCCAGAGAATAGAGCCCCTGCGTCGGATAGTAGGGCGACTTCGAAAGGACAGAGGTATAGGTAACGCCGTTGGCCGGGTCATTGAGGGTGATACCGTTATCTGAAACCCCGCCTCCAATGGTTTCAAAGCCAGCTAGAAGGGTATCGGGGCAGGGCGCGTGATAAACCATCGCGGCGGCGGATGGCGTTTTTTGGGAACAGCCATCGGCCCAAACGAACAAGAGAACAAAAGCCGCCGAGGCCAAAGCCGGTATTAGAAAATTCATTTTCTTCACAACTCCCCTCCCCAATCCCGTCCCACCAATAATACCGCGCTGTACCGATTAGAACCGGACTTCATAGCTCACCTCGCCGAATTGGTTGTTCAGCGTGCCCTGCATTTGCCCTGAAGGAAGCATGTTCCCGAAAGACCAGCCGTAATCCAAATAGAGGCTGGAATTGCGGTTGACGTTAAAGGTTGTGGACCAACGCAGGCTCTGGACGGTTCCATTGACCGTAAAAGACGAGTACTGATTTAAATCGGAGCCGTCATAGAGGTAGCTGTACCTGGCGTAAAGCGACCCGCCGTATCCATATTCGGTACCATTCGCCTGCCTTTGGCTATAAGCCACGGACATTTCCCACACGGGAAGGATTTCGACCCTAACTCCCCCGATAGCCCAAAGGCTGGTCAAGGTCCCCAGGGAACTGTTGGTTTGTTCGTACCGGAAATTGGTTCCTATTTCCAATGCCCTATCCCACCCTAGTGAAGGCCCAAGGTTGAAGCGGGGCCCGATATTGATGTAAGTGAAATTACGTGTCGGCGCCGCCCCGGAAGCGACCTGAACCGGCTGAAGTGTGGTGCTGTTGGGGGGCAAGGCCATTTCTCCGGTAATCTCCTGGGCTAGATAGGCCGACCCCAATAGCTTCAAAGCCTGTTTTTCGAGAGCCTTGATATCAAACTCAAGGCCGAAACCCCTTCGGTTGGGGGTCGCCAAGCCATAGGGAAAGGTATTGTCCTGTGTTCGGTCGTAGAAACTATAAATTTGCCCAGCCCTCGGAACATTGGTCAGGAAATCCTGGTCCCGAAGCGGCGCTTGCCATTGTTCTTCTGAAGGGACATATTTCGCCATGCTGGAAACATCGGTGACGGCGTCCTGCCGGGTCTGGGCTAAGGGGTTGTAATAGTAGGGGTCCACATTCAGGTAGACGAGGGAAACACTGGAATCCCCGGCCAGGAAGTATGGCCCGCCCGTTAGGGCATAATCCGTCGTGACACGTTCTGGGTTTAATTTGTCGTCTTGGTAGCTGGAATAGGCGTATTCCACGCCAATACCGGCGTAAACATCCCCGCCGAAACCCATTTTGAAATCGGGTTTGACGCTTCCAATTAGGTATTGGTGGGCCCAGGTGTTCGGATTCGTGGGGCTATAAGCGGACCCTGGGGTGTCGGAATTAAGAGGCTCATCCAGAACTAGACCATAGGTATCCAACTGGGCCTGGAAAGAAAGATTATCCGAGTACCACTTTTTGGATCTTAAGGAAGCCGTACCCGCCGCCAGCCAGTCCGTGAATTGGTCGGGGCCAAAATACCATCCGCCAAAATTACCCGTGTCATCGAACCCGTTGCGGATCATGTGGATGAAGGCGGACACCTTCAACAGGTCCAGCGCATCCGAATCGGGCCAAAGGACCTTGGTGCCTATCTTTAACCCCCTGAAAGGCCAATTGGGCTCATCATCAAAATAGCTCTCATACTTCAAATTCTCATCCTGGCGGGCCCACATTTCGGGGGCATATTTCAAATCCAACGTATTACGGTTCCAGAGGGTCAAGGGCGTGTAGGATTGCTCAAAATCTCCCAAGGTGGCCGAAAACCAGGGTGGATTGAAGTTCAAAGCCAGTTTCTGCAGCTCCAGCAGGAAGTTGCTGCTGGCCGACACGCTGTCCGGAGAATCTAAAACAAAAGACCCGTTTTGGGAGGCATGGGATGGTGCATTGAAGGGATTTCCCGAGAAATTCGTCTCAATCCGGAAAATGCTGTCGAAACTGATTTCTTTGGTGACGATCGCCGTAGGCGCCAGATCCAAAAAGCCGAAGGACATGCGGTATCCAGGATTGGGGAAATAGGCGTTGGTGTAGACCCCGGAATATTGCTGGGTAAACCCAAAGGCCCTTCCCAAACCGTGGATGGCGATGGTGGGATATTGGTCGATTCCCTTCACCCTCTTACGCAGGGCAAATTCCTGGTTTTCCAGGTCCTGCACCGAAGAGCTCAAGGTTTGGATGCTCTCATTTAATTTGCTCAGTTCGTAGCGGTAGGTTTCCTCAAGGTTATGCAAAACCACACCCGCTTTATAAATTACTGTCGGGGCCCTTTGGGCATAGGGTGTGCCGCCTTGCCCAACCGCTGTTCCAGTCTGGGCATCGGCCACCACGATTCCATCGTACTTGGACTGGGCCTTCAGGATGTCTTGCGCCACATCGAAGCGAGTCAAGGGAGCCCGCACATCCATGGGCGAAAGTAGCCCCGCATCAGCCAATTGCTGAAGCTGGGCATAAACCGGATCATTCCCTGGAACTGCCGAAAAGATGGAGTTTGATGAATCGGCGGCCCGCAAGGGACTGCCTAGAAAAAGGACTGCCAAGAGCAGCAGGCTGTAGGTTTTAGAAGCTGACTTCATAGGTCAACCTCCAAATCTGTTCCCGCCGGTCAAACCCTGGAACGTCCTTCCATGTGTACTGGTTGTAGAACCAATCACCGTGAATCTCGAAGGTAGGGCTTATGGGGCAGCGGAACCCGAAGGCGTAGGAAGTACGGGTGATGCTTAAAGCTTGGTAGAGATAATTTCCCAGCATTGAATTATCAACCACCGGCGAGTAACTCGCGAAGGTTGGCAGGCCCGCCGAATTGTTATAAAGGGAGATGATATTGCCAAGGGTATATTCCTTCCCGCTCGACTGGGCCAGTTCAAAAGCCCCCGAAAGGGTCAGTCCCTCCAAAACCGGAATTTGCGGGAAAGGCCCCACGTCCGTGCAGACGATGAAGGTGTCGACGCTAAAGGGTGGAGCGCCCAAACCCAAATCAGTGGTTTGGTGCTTGTAATCAATCGCCGTATCCAGGGTGGGGGGCATCCCCTCGAAGCCCTTGGCCCAATCCACGGAAATGGCCCCTTCATATCCTCCAAAGGTACGAATGTTGGTCTGAGCGGCATCACTGTCCACCGGCAGTACGGTCTGGCCCACACCAGTCAGCACATAATCAGGCTGTATTTCGTGCAGGTTCAATACATAGGAAGCCTGAGGTTTGACCCATCCGCCCTTCCCGATATCCGCAGAAAAGCCCAGCACATAGCCTTCCCGGTTCGGGGTCGCGTCCCCGTAAGGCAGGGCGTTCTCTTCCATTCGGTCGTAAGGGGCAAAGGCTGGGCGGGTGACGTTTTGGAAAACATAGCCGTTCAGATAACCTCCCAAGGCGTCATCCAGGTTTTCGTTGCCATTGATGTAGCCGGACCCGGCCGTGCCCGAAATGGGAGAGTAGCGGTTGGTTTGAGCGCCGGGCGAGAAAAAGTTGGGCCCGTTGGAAAGGTACTTCATGGTCCAATGGGTCCCCTGCACATCCAAAGAGGCGTGACCCAGGAAAGCCCAGTCGTTGTAGACGCTTCCTGAATTATTGGCGTCATCCTGGTACCGGCTTCCGGCATATTCAACTGAACCCAATAGGCTGACTCCCTTTTGAATCGGCAGGGTTCCCTCAGCGCTAAGGCTTCCTACTTGGTACATCCGGGCATAAGTCGAGGGGTTGCCAGGGACGTAAGCCAGATCAGCGGTGCCCGTATCATTCCAAAGCTGAATTCCCGCGCCCTTGATCGACAGGTTGTCGTCCAGGAATCCCATGGACCCTTCGGCCCCCGCATAGTTGTTCCCGAAGGCGAAAAGAGAGGCGGTGTTTAATTCACCCGCCATGGCCTGCAAATGGAAGGAACTTATAACTTGGTTATCCAACACCATCTGGTCTGAGGAAGCCTGGAGACCCCGCATGTGCCAATCGGGTCCATGATCCATATAAACCAATTCCTCCACATCCTTGCGGGCACGGTAATAGGAAGTCGGTTCGATGAAGGTATAGACCGGAATTTCGGAATTCCAAAGGGTCAGGGGGGTGTAATGACGGTAGAAATCGCCGGCGGTCAGATTGGCGATGTCGTTGACGTTGTTCAAGGATAGCCAGCGGATGTTGTAATCGGGGCTGATGGGTTCCCCATAGATGAAGCCAATGGTTCGGTAAAGGCGCAGGTCCGCGTCAAAAAGCACAAAGGGCACCGGAACGCTTCTTAACTTCACATCCGCGAACATCACGTCGTTGTAGTCCATCGGGTTATAGATGGCGTTCGCCCCGAAACCCCGGAAGTTATTGAAGTAGCCTCGGGAGTAGCCCGAAAGCTGTGTTCCCGTCTTGCTCAAATCATCGGCTTGGAGACTGGAGAATCTTTCGTTCATGTTTTCCACGTTAGAAAGCCGGTCCTCAATTTGGGAAACTTCAACATCCATAATCGAAAGTTCCACATCGAACTCATCCAACAGTTCGTTGAGACTTCGCCCGGCCGCGGATTGACCGGGAGTGGCGGATGGCGGCAAGTCATTGACCTTCTTCGCGGCTTGGGCCGTCAACTGGGCTACTTCCAAGTTGTCCAGTTCACTGATCGGCTTTTCCGGTTGCGCGATCCATCCCGCCTGAACCAAATCCTCAAGGCTCTTGTCAATCCAACCGTCCCTTTGGACGGACGTAAGGGTGCCATGTTCGGCCAAGGCGGGTAAAACCCAGCCCATGCCGAGGAGGCAGGCGAAAATTAAGATTAAACTTAACTTCTTCATTTCTCTTTCAATTCCTTTTCCACTTTCAAGTTTCATCCCTTTTAAAACTGCATCAGGAAGTAGGTATAAACCTGATCCGCCTGGTAATTATTGGCGGGCAGGTCGGCATCCTGAAACGTCAGGTGCTTATAGCGGAATTCCAGTTTGGAACCGCCCCAGGGCATGTCGTAAGCCAACCCCGCCCCAATGGAATCGGTTCGGTAATCCACCAGGGGCCAGGAGTAATGGGAGGTCCAAAGTTCCACACCGTAATCGGCCATAAGATTCACAAAGGGAAGGACTTGGTACATGAGGGAGCCGTCATAAACCGACTGGTCAAACAGGTTTGGAATTTGACCCAGCGTCTGACCCGGGCGGTTGGGGTCCGGCATGCTTGAAAAGAATGGATTGGTGGAGACGCCTGAGACCTGGTGGTCGGTAAAGAAAAAGTCCCCATAAAAGGGCCGGTCGCTTCCCAACATCTTGTTGAACTGGAATTTGGTAGTCAGGGTGATGTAATTGAAAGTTTTCAGGTGATCCAATGCGTAATAAACATTGTGCCCGCCGTTGGTTTGGATCACCCCAGGAGAGGAATAGACCGGCATGATGAAGGGCACCCGTTGGGTATTCCCGGCCGCGACAAAAATATCCTCGTTGGCGGTGGCGCTCCCCACGTTGCGGGCGTTCTCGATATTGCCGACATAGGCCTTCCCCACCGGGTTGACCCCGCTGTAACCGCCCCAGGCGGAGCCCCAAAGGCCCAGGTCCTCCGGGTAATAAGCCGTAATTAAATCGTAGGCTTCCACTACGTTCAGCCCCACTTCATCCGGCATGACGCGGTATTCGGTCTTTTGCGCCACGTCCATATTCACCACGATGTCATCCAGGAAATCGGGCCAATTTTTCATCCAGTCTTCCTGGCGGCCCTTCCATCCCAAGTTGGCCCGCCAGCCATAGCGGTCGCTGATCAAATCATCCGCCATGCCGACAAAGCCGTACAGGTTGTCCGTATATGGAGCCGCCGCGGGAGCTTGATAGCCATATTGGGCGCTGTTATAACCCGCCAATAGAACCTTACTTTGGGTGTTGATGAAGGTGTCGCTGATGGCGGTGTAATAGAGGGTAAAGGGATAGACATTAAGGGAAGCTTGCCCAGCGGGAGCTTCCAAAGCCGACGGGTTGAGGGTTCCATTTATCAGGGAGGTACCCCCGGCCGCCAAACTCGCAGGTCCGCCGTTAGGCGTCAATAGGCCCGTGTTGAAACGCGAGAACCCTCCCTCGATTTCCAAAAAGGCCGGTTTCAAGTCGATTCCAAAATCAGCCGCGAAGGTTTTTTGATCCATGGCCGGCGTCATGGTGACCGGCGAATAGGGCACCGAGCCGTAGTTCTCGTTCACCCATTCAGTGGAAAAAGAAGCTTGGAGATGGCCGTCCAAGAAGGGCTGGGTGTACTTAAAGGCTTCTTCCCATTTCTGGGACGCCGTCCGGTCTACCCGGCCCACCAAAAAGGTGGTCTTTGCGTCTTTGCTGACTAGGGGAAGCTGGGTCCCGATCATATACATTCCAGAAAAGACCTTTTGGGAATTGTTCGAGTTGATCCAGGAGGCGTAACTGGGGACATAGGCGAGATTGGTGATGTAATCGTCCCAATTCTTCTGGTTCTTGTCCCCGGAATACTTTTTGATATCGAAGGGGTCCTCGTAGCGCTGGCTCCCGGTCGAGCCCCCCCGGGTGAAGTCGCCCAAGTCCGTGTCGCTGGAGTAATATTCCACCGCCACCGTGCTGTTCCATTTTCCCAGCATCCCGTCAAGTTCATAGTTCAAGGAAGGACTACTGAGGTAGATAGTCGAGGGCCCTGCAGAGGCGTTGGAGTCGTATAGGGTGCCGCTGATCCCCAGGTTGATACTTCCCTTCCCCCCCAGGTCCCCCGAAACCCCCAAGTTCATTTCATTTTTGAATTTCATGGCATCAATGGTCGCGAGAGCCCCTGAAACATCGAGATCTTCGTACCGGACGTCGGATTCGTAGGTGAGATGGAGCGCCCCGCCGGACCGGTTGGATTTGCGGAAGGCATCCTCCACTTCATCCTGAACAGCGTTTAAATGATCTAGTTCCACCTCTTGCTCCTTGACGCGGTTATCATCCAGGCTCAAGCGGGTCTTGAGAACTTGGGTCTCCAAGCGGAATTCCTTGCGAAGGGCCGTGATTTCCTTCTTCATGGCCTGGGAAAGGGTTGAGGCGATATAGGGTCCGCTATAGATGGAAACGGATGATTGGGAAACCCCGGCGGCCGAGGATGATTCCTTCATGACCGGAACGGGAGCATCCGGAGCGATGGACAAATCGGACGGGCCGCCTTCATAGACAGGGGCTTGAGCTTGCGGAACAGGTGCAGGCGCTGAGGGCATCACCACAGCGGATGACGGAGAGGATACTGCTGGGGCCGCAGTCGCGGGCACCGGAACTGCGGGGGCGGATGGTGAAACGGCGGGCGCTGGGGCTTCCCCATCCAACTTGGTTTCGGCCTTCTCGGTATAGAGGGCCAGTTCCAAACGGGTCACGACTAGGCCTTGATCCAGCACAGCCTTGTCCTGAGGGTCTAACAACCCGGCATCCCCCAGCTTCTTAACCCTTTGGTAAAGGTCGCTGTCGGCGGTGACGTTTTCCATAGGGTAAGCCCCGAGGCCCTTGAGGCCCCCGAGAAAAAACAAACCCAGGAAAATTATTTTTACAAAGGTTTTCATTATTTCTTTCAATGTTCCCTTAAAGCCTAAGACATCCCAACGGATCAGTAGAACTCCACCTCATCCACCCAGTAATCAA
Source organism: candidate division FCPU426 bacterium (assembly GCA_963738405.1). Taxonomy (GTDB): domain Bacteria; phylum Oederibacteriota; class Muellerivitia; order Muellerivitales; family Muellerivitaceae; genus CAVTWJ01. Next base: position 99,994 of record CAVTWJ010000002.1, read on the forward strand.
TTTTGCAATTCCCCTGGCTGTTGCCGTTGGCGTCCACCCATTCCACATCCAAAATCTCCTTCAAGTGGTCAGTGAAATCCGGTGGGGATACCGGCGAACCCCATCCCGAGCCCCTCTTCAAATTGGTAAAGGGCAGGTCTTTTTTCACCCAATCCAGTGTCTGGACCAGGTCCGCCCCGAAGTGGTTATAGCAACCATCGGAGCATATCCCTCCCCCGGAAGAGGGCACGGTGGCGGCAATAGGGATATTGAATCGGTGGCTCGTGGCCTGGTCATCGGCCGGACACTTGTAATAAAAACGGATGCCATGAAAGGGGGATGCGTCGTAAAAACCGCTTCGTTTGAACTTGCCCGACAAAACAAAGGAAGGATAACTATTGTCCCCCTTGTTGATGAGGGTTCCCGAAACATGGAGGGCCATGGCGGTGCCGTTGGCTCCCCCCGGAACCACCAAAGGCGTATCCACGGTTCCGCTATAGATGTTGACGGTCCAAAGTCCGCCTTTCATGCCGTACAACTTGGGATTCATGCGGACCGAGCCGTCCTCGAAATTGCTGATCAAGGCTTGGTCGGGTGGAATCACGATCTTAGGGGCAGAGTTTGCCGGGTCTTTTAAACCATCCGAGAGGGGTTCAGATTTGGAGCCTTCGTTAATAAGGACCGCCCCGCAACCCGCGAGAAGAAAAACCACAGACAGGCAGAGAAAGAGGGTGGTTGCTTTTGCCGGGGCCATAATCACCTTTGAGGGGAAATCATATAGAACAACCAATCGGAACGAATGTCCCTTTTTCGGCAAAGCTTACTTTACTAAAACCACCTGTCATATAAAACCAATAAAGTTCAAACCCTCGTTGTAAAAGGAAACATTCTTAAACAAATTTAAAAGTTTCCCGTTTCACGGGTCTTTCCTTTACCCGGTAACTTTCACCGGCCCTTTAAAAATGATCCAAGTCCTGCAAGATTTCTTTTTTCACAAGCCGGTCGAAAATTTCCCAGGCCGGACAATTAAACCTATAATGATTTTCCCCTAACCCAATTCAGGAGACTTTCATGAACCGTCCGTCCCAAATATTTCTGCTGGCGTTTTTCTCGGGGGCCCTGGTTCTTTCCCAATCCGCCTGCACGATCCGCCCGATGGTGACGGCGGATAAATCCCAAACCGCCGCTTCCGACGTTATCCAGTTTTATTCCGCCTCCTGGGCCGACTCTTCCGGCAAGGACGGCAAGGGCGGCGTCAGCGTAGTATGCTCCGGCGACAGCCACGCCTTTTTGATTCGCCCCGACGCCACCAAGGAAAGGATCGACTCCAAAACCCTTACCGACAATCCCGACTGGGTGGTCTATGACAGCGGCAGTAACTCCGATTCCTGCCTTTCCTACGAATTCACCTGGGTCACAAACGTCAACGACAAGTTTTGGGGGAAAAGATGGAGCGGCGGCGGGGTGGCTTTTGATAAAAGCTGGTCCACCAAGAACCTGGAAGACGCCAAATATCTGGTCTTTTACGCCAAGAGCAATGCCCCGGGGGTCGATTTCAACCTAAGTCTCTCTGGAACGACCGATCAGGTCGCCACGGGCAACGTCAGCGTTAAGGATTTCGCCTTGGGCCATCAAATCGGGGCGGATTGGACCCAGGTCATCATTCCTATTTCCTCCTTCCCCAACCTTTCCAAGATGGACCTGTCCCAATGCAAGATGATCCGGTTTGACCTGGCGGGCGATTACCCCGAAAACGCCCTGGTTTATTTTCACATCGACAAGATGTACTTCACCGACAGCCCCATGGTGACGCCCGTGAACAACCTGGGGTGGCAGCCCCTCCGGGATGGGGTCTTTGTAATTTGGGACAAGTCCCCCGATGAGGCGGTGGATCGTTTCATCCTGACCGTGGACGGCCAGCCTGCTGGCGAAGTGGATGGAAAACAACGCACCGCCAAGCTTCCCCTTTCCCTCTTCCAAGCCCCCGGCGTCCACAAATTGGGCGTGGTCGCGGCGGACGGCAAAAACACCTCTTCCATCCAAACGGTCACGGTGGATTTGACCCCCCATGCGGTCGCTACAGCAGTCGTAAGCCTGGCTTCCCAGGGGGACCATCCCATTTCGCCCTATCTCTTTGGCTTCAACTACATGTCGAAGGACAGTCTTAAAAAAGTCGGCGGGACCCTGAACCGTTGGGGCGGCAACGCCACCACCAACTACAACTGGAAGGAGGACGCGGACAACAAGGGAGCGGACTGGTATTTCCTCAACGCCGCCCAAGCGGGCCCGGGCGCGCCCGAGAAGGATAAACGCTACTACCAATTCATCCAGGACGCTTTCGACGCCGGTTCCCAAGCCATCATCACCATACCCACCATCGGGTGGGTGGCCAAGGCGCCGCCGAAAGGCGGGCCGGAACTTTCATCCTTTCCCACCTCCCTCTATCCCGACCAGGAAGCCAATGACGGCCAAGGCTCCGGAAACGGGGTTCTGACGAATAAAAAAGGGTTGGTTTGGGATAACGACCCCAACCGTAATTACGTACCTTCGACCCCCGAATTCCAAAAAGAATGGGTGCAGACCATCGTGAAGAATTTCCATTCCGCTTCCCAGGGCGGGGTCAAGTTTTACCAGATGGACAACGAACCCGGCCTCTGGAACTGGAACCACCGGGATGTGGCCCCCAAGGGAATCAGCTACGACCAGATGGTGGATTTAAACGCGACCTATGCCCAGGCGGTCAAATCGGTAGACCCCGACGCCAAGGTCATCGGCATGACGGCCTGGGGGGTGAAGGAACTGGCAGGGTCGGCTTGGGACGACATGCCCGGGGGCGTGGCCCATTACAAAGGCGACGGCACCGGCGATCGATGGACCGACCGCAAGGCCCACGGGGATATGCCCCAGGTCGCTTACTTTCTCCAGGAAATGAACAAGCGCTCCCAAAAGGCGGGTATCCGGCTGATTGACTACCTGGACGACCACGGCTATCCGGAAGTCTGGGGCACGAACGCCCAGGGTCAAAACGTGAATGTACTGGGAGACTTCGCCTATGATCCGGTCCTTACTCCCAAGCAGTTTGACGCCCTTCGGATCTTTTACGACCCAACCTTCGAGGACCCCTCCAGCTGGTGCGCCCAGCCAAGCCTCAAACCCTATCTCTTTGATCCCTTCCGCCCCCTGATCCCCAACTTGAAAAAGATGATCGCCCAGTACTATCCAGGCACCAAGCTCTCCATGACCGAGTACTACCCGGCCAGTTCCCACTACTATCACGGGGGCCTATTGGAGATCGTGACTCTGGGTATCTATATGAGGGAAGGCATGGACCTGGCCTGCGACTGGGGTTCTTCTTGGGAAGGCAATTACGTGTACCTGGGCCATAAGTTCTTTAGTAATTACGATGGGAACGGTTCCAGAGTGGGCGGCGACTACGTCAATTGCACCTCTTCCTCCCCCGATCTCTATTCTTTCGGGGCCAAAAATGGAGCCAAGACATTCGTGATTCTGGTAAACCGCAACCACGACCAGAATTTCGAAACCACGGTTAACCTTTCCCAAGCGGCCGCCGACTACGAAATCTTCACCATGTCGGAAAGCCTGGGCTATCGTTTGATGGATTCGGGCGTCCATCCGGCGCCCGGCGCATCCTTAAAGATTCAGGTTCCGGCCTTCTCGGCCCTCTTGGTCGTGGCTGATACAACAAAGAAGTAATGGTTAGTGCTGACTTTATAGATAGAACTGAAGAAAAGCCCTGGAACCCGGGTGGTATAATTCTTTTCGGGAAGTCTAAGGGCATTAAGTTTGTAACCGGTTTAAATCGCAAGGAGGCTTTTAGATGAAGCGATGGCTCTTACTGGCCCCCCTATCCCTTTTGGTTTTATCCGCTCTTTGGTTGGGCAACCAAGGCTGCCATAACGAAAATGCGCCCATGTTCTTTTATACCGCCACTCCCACCGTCACTCTTTCCCCTACCCCCACCGTTACTTCCATTTACGCCACCTGCACCTCAACCTCCACCCCCGCGCTCATTGACGATTTTGAGGCCAACACCAATTCCAATACGGCCGTCCTGGCCAATCAATGCCGGGCGGGGTTCTATTTCACCTTTGGTTCCACCGCCAACCCCCAGATGAACGCTTCCATCGCCAACCCCGGCACCGGATACACCTGCGCCACCGGGTCCAGCAACAATGCCTTGCTATTGACCAGCGGGGCCGTGACGGGTTACGGGGCCGTTTTCGCCCTGGCGCCCCAGGCGGGCGGGAACCCTTACGATATCAGCCAATTCAGCGGTATCCAATTTTGCGGGCTTTTGAGTTCCACCGCCAACTCGGCCGGACCCAGCAGTTTTCAGATCGACGATTCGGGGAGCGGGGCCCTGAACGCCAACCTTTCCTTCACAACCTCCTGGAGCACCTACAGCATTCCTTTTTCCTCTATGACGGGCACCGAAAACCTGAAACAAACTGTGCGGCTTCTTTGGATCACAGGAACCACAACCTCTTCCGTGAATTACTACCTGGACAACATCAGCTTCTTTTAACGGTTCCTTCCGGAAAATAAAAAAGCCCGGCCCCTAAAAGGGCACGGGCTTTTTTATGGTTAAGGCGGGTTAGTTTATTTTTGGTTGAAATACTTTCGGTTGAGCTCTGCCGTCAACTTGGGAAGAATCTCTTCGGGTTTCTTTTTCCCCAGCCAGGCCAGATCCAAAGCCGGCCCCACCTGCCCGTCCCAGATTTCCCCCCAATTCCCAATGAAGGGCGTGAAATAGCCGCTCTGGGGCATCCCCAACAGAATGTTTTTGTGGGCGGCCCCAAGGCTCTTCAGGAATGCGTCCGAACCCGCCACCTTAACCAATGCGGGTTGAATCATGCCGGTCTGGGCCACTTGGGCCGCCACTTCCGCGCTCGTCAATTCCTTGAGAACAATCCAGGCGTTATCCATGTTCTTGCAATCCCTGCTGATAGCGTAACCCGACCCGCCGCATTGCCACCCTTGCTTCCCGCTTGGCCCGTGGGGAAATTCCACCACGTCAAAGTTCAGGTCTTTTTTCTCCAAAAAATGGGGCGTATGCCAAACCCCCGAGCACATCATGGCCGCTTGGCCGTTGAGGAACATGTTTTCCGCGCCCGTCCCGAAGCTGAAATTTTGCAGTTCGCTGGGGTTGGGCGAGACGTGGTAGGTGTGGATCATATCCCATCGGAAACGAAAGCCCGCCATGGCCTCGGGGGTATCCAGGGCCATCTTGGTGGGATGGTCTTCGCTATCCGTGAAATAACCTCCGTTACTGAGCATAAAATTCACCGCGTTGGTGCCGTAGGGGTCCACGAAAGCCCAGCGGGTGATCTTGCCCGAGGCGTCCTTTTTCACGAGCTTTTCGCAGATGGGAAGGAAATCATCCGGCCATTTCCAGGCCGCCGTGGGGTAAGGAATACCGGCATCGTCGAAGAACTTTTTGTTGTAATAGACCAAGCCGATGGGCGCAAGGTCTGAGGGAATCGCGTAGATTTTCCCTCCGGGGCTGAAACGGTTCAGGATGGTGGGGTAATAATCCTTCACGTCCATTCCGTCCTTCTGGAAATAGGGGGTCAGGTCCACAAAGGTGTTGCGAAGGTACAGATCGACAAACTGGCTGGCTTCGGTGCTGACAATGTCGGGCGCGGTGCCCGCCACCAATTGGGTGACGATTTTTTCCTCGAATTGGGGGTAGGGGATGCTTTCCATCCGAACCTTCAAGCCCGGGTGGCGGGCCTGGATGTTTTCGATGGTTTTGTTGAGTATTTGGATGACAGTGGGGTCGGTGCTGAAAATCGCCACCCGCACCAGGTTCTTATCGGTCTTGCTACAGCCCACCGACAAAACCGCCAAAGCCAGTACCGCCGCAGCTAAAAGATTGGTTCTTTTCACAGACACACTCCGATTCTCTTTTATCACTTAAACCTCACGGCACCGCAGGTGTTAAAGACGTCCCTACCGTTTCAATTTTCAGCGTTGCGGCCGAAAGGCCATCCGAATCAGCCTTCAGGGTCAGGGTTCCCGGCTGATGGCCTGACTGCACGATCACCTGGGCCAGACCGTTGAAGAGGCTTCGCTTCCAGGGTGTCGCCGGGATCACGGTGCGGATGGAACCCGGGTCCATATTCAGGTTATCCCAGGTCCACCTTCTCATCAGTTCCGGTCCCACCACCGCGTAAACATTGCGTCCCTTTTTCAAGATGGACTTGGGCAGGGGGAACCCCTGGTTTGGCTCGTCCCGTTTGATCTTTTCGGCGATCAACTGGCCGTTGACATAGATGGACTGGTCTTCCGCCAGGCTCTTGGGATACAAAATAATCTCGGTGTAGTCATCCAGATTAGGCAGATCGAAATGCCCCCGGATCACCCGGTTGGCGGGCTTATCCTTCGAAACTTCGCCCTGGTCATCCTTTCGGCCTTGGAATAGATCGGCCCAATTGGAATCATCCTGGCCGAACTCCACTTCCGGGCGCTTGCCCAATTCGCCGCCATCCTTCATTTTCAGACCCTCAATTTTGACCTGGGTCACGGTGTCAAAATACCGATCCGCTTCATGGCAGGAAGGGTCGCCATTACCCACACCGATGATTTGGCCTTGCCCCTCCAACGAAAAGTGAATCAGGTTCCCGGCGGTAGGTACGGGTCTTCCCTGCTTGTCCACAACCCGCACGGTCACCACCGAAACATCATCCCCATCGGCTTTGATCGTGGATTGGTCGGGCATCAGCACAATGGATACCGGGTCGCCCGTGGTTTCCTGCAAAGCGTAAGTGGCTTCCTTTCCGCCTTTAAAACCCTTGGCCGATAACATTCCCGGCGCATAGGGCACCTGCCATTCCAGATGCCCGTTCACCGGCACCTTTTGCTTGCCAAGGCTGGTGCCGTTCAAAGAAAGTTCCACCTCGTCGCAATTGCTGTAGGCCCTAACCAGTATGTTTTTGCCCTCTTTGCCCTTCCAATTCCAATGGGGAGATAGCATCAACACCGGCTCGTTCGTCCACCAGGCTTTCAGGTAATCAAAAGAACTGTCCTTGGGAAACCCGCAGGTGTCGAGAACGCCGTATTGGGAGCTGATGGCGGGATAGGTAAAAGGCGTTTCCTCTCCCCTGTAGTCAAAACCCGTCCAAAGGAAAAGCCCGCCCAGATAGGGCCTATCGGCGTAGTATTTCCAAACTTCCTCAATGCTGGGGCCCTTGGGGTTAAGGTTGGTCGGCCCCAAGTGGCAGGCTGCCTTGTCCGTCTCATAAACGCCCCGGGTCTGGTTGGTGGTGCTTTCTTCGGTGGCGAAGCTGGGCTGGTCGGGGAACTTTTTGTGCTGGTCGTCCGTGCTTCCGTGAGCGTGATAGTTGTAGCCCATCACGTCAATGACGGTTGAAGAGCCATTTCCCCATCCCGAATCAATGGCGGCGGTTACCCGGCGGGTCGGGTCCAGGCGTTTTACGAAATCCTGCATGGGCGGAACAATCTGCGCCCCATAAACATTGCCTTCCATGCCCCATTCCTCGTTGCCCAGCGACCAGGCGAATACGCAGGGGTGGTTGCGGTCCAGAACAATCATGCGTTTCAATCGGTCCATCAGTTCCGGACTGGTACCCATCGACCGGTTTTCCACCAGCACCAGCATGCCCAGTTTGTCGCAGGCATCCAGCAATTCAGGCGTGGGAGGGTTGTGGGAACAGCGGTAAGCGTTACAGTCCATTTCCTTCAGTTGTTTGATGCGGAAAGCTTGCAGGGCGTCCGGCAGGGCGGCCCCCACCCCCGCGTGGTCCTGGTGGTTGGAAGTTCCCTTCAGTTCCACCCGTTTGCCATTAAGAAGGAAGCCCTTATTCGGGTCGAAGGTTACGGTGCGTATGCCAAAGGGGGTTTCGGTGCGGTCCACTACTTCGGTACCGGACAAGACCGTGGTGATAACTTTATAGAGGGTAGGTGATTCGAGTGACCAAAGTTGGGGCTTGGGCACCTGTACCGCAACCGAATACTGCCCGGTCTCGCCGGGGTGAAGCAGGGCCTTGGCGAGCGAACCCTTTCCTACAGTTTTTCCATTGGCGTCTTGAACAACCTGTTCAATTTTAAAAGAAGCGGCCTTTTCTTTTTCACAAACCACCGAAGTTTGAACTGTAATTTCGGCATTTCCCTTCCCAACCTTTGAAGTCACAAAGGTTCCGTTGTAGTCGATATGCAGAGGCGATGTTTTGGTCAACCAGACATGCCGATAGATTCCCGCGCCTTCGTAAAACCAGCCTTCTTCCGTGGTCGCGTCCACCCGCACGGACACGGTGTTATCCCCACCATAGTTAAGATAGGGGGTCATGTCGTAGCGGAAGTTGTTGTAACCGCTTTGCTCCCGGCCCAGGTAAAAACCGTTCACCCAAACCACCGAATCCCGGTAAACCCCGTCAAACTCGATGCTGATTCGCTTTCCCTTGTCTGAAGCGGGAATGTTAAAGGTCTTGCGGTACCAGCCAATGCTTGCGCCCGGAAAATTGCGGCCTAGCGCCTTGAAGCCGTGGCTATAACTTCCCTTTTCGTCAAAGGGCAGTTCCACCGCCCAGTCATGGGGCAGGTTGAGTACTCTCCAGGCTCGGTCGTCAAATTTTGGGTCGGCGGGGCCGTCCGCCAAACCCGCCTTAGCGAAGTAGGAAAAAAAGGTCGTGGTGAATCCGTAATCCTGGTTTGGGTCGGTGGCATGCCCCAAGGCAAACCGCCAACCGGCATCCATTAGAAGATGTTCTCTGGGCGAAGACATGGTTTTATCCTCGGCCCAAACTTGAGTAATCATTAAAAGTAACGTTGCGAACACCAGCGTGAATCTTTTCACGTAGGCCATCCTTGGTTTGAGAGTGGTTTTTTTGGAAAAGGGACATCGAGGAAGAATTATAGATGCAAACCACGGACAGCCAAACAACACAAACAGCAAAACCAATTTTGCCACAGATACATGGGATGCATTGGATGGACAAACATTTTTCGTTTAGGCTTCAACTAAGAAAGAATCATTTTTTTGTTTAACCTTTGCCTATCCCATTTATCCCATGCATCTGTGGCCAATCTCGTTTTTAGGTCTTTTTGAAACTTACTTAAACTTTTCTCTAGCGGGCCAATCAGTATTTTCTGGTTTTTTTAAAGGTTTTATCCTTCCCGACCTCCTAGCCTATAATCATTTCCACTTGTCTTATATTTGGAGGAATTGATGTCCTTGAAAACCCTCTTTTTACTCAGCCTGGCCCTTACTTTCCTCGGCGGATGCGGCAAACCCGCAAGCAACAAGATCAAAATCGGCCTTTCCCTCGACACCCTCAAGGAGGAACGTTGGCAGCATGACCGGGATCTTTTCGTAGCCAAAGCCCAGGAACTGGGCGCGGAAGTCGAGGTGCAGGCGGCAAATTCAGACGATGCCCGCCAGAATTCCCAGGCCGAAAACCTGCTCACCGAAGGGGTGAATGTGCTGGTCGTGGTTCCCCATAACGGCAAGACCATGGGAACCATTGTGGATTCAGCCCACAAGCTGGGCGTGCCGGTGATCGCCTATGACCGCCTCATCATGGATTCGGACCTCGACCTTTACATTTCCTTCAACAACGTAAAGGTGGGCGAGTTCCAGGCGGATTATTTGGTTAAGCGCAAACCGAAGGGAAATTATGTTTTGATCGGCGGGGCACCAACCGACAACAACGCGAAGCTTTTCCGTCAGGGGCAGATGAATGTTTTGAATCCCCTGATCCAAAAGGGAGATATCAAGATCGTGGCCGACCAATGGGCTGACGACTGGCTTCCCCTGAAGGCCCTGCAGATCATGGAAAACGCCCTCACCAGCAACCACAACCAAGTGGATGCGGTGGTGGTTTCCAACGACGGCACGGCGGGGGGTGCCATCCAAGCCCTCTCCGAGCAAAACCTGGCGGGCAAGGTCTTGGTTTCCGGGCAAGATGCCGACCTAGCAGGCTGTCAACGCATCGCGGCGGGCACCCAAAGCATGACAGTTTATAAGCCCATCAAGAAGTTGGCGGAAAAGGCCGCTGAAATAGCGGTCCTCATGGCACAAAAGAAGCCCCTCACCGACCCCACGACCACTGTTCCCAACGGCAAGAAAGACGTGACTTCAATTCTTATCGAACCCATCGAAGTTGATAAGGACAACCTGGATTCCACTGTCATCGCGGATGGCTACCAGAAGAAAGAAGACGTGTACAAAAAATAAACACCTAATTATTCACCACCAAGACACCAAGGCACCAAGTTAAGACAGAATAAAAAACTTTAGACTTAGTTTTTCAAAGGCTTGATTTTCGGTTTTGCAAATAATTATTAGGCTGTTCTTGGTGACTTGGTGTCTTGGTGGTAAACATTTCTTTTTTGGTGGTGAGGTTTGTCTTTACTTGAACTTAAAAACATAACCAAAGACTTCCCCGGCGTGCGGGCGCTGGACGGCGTCTCCTTTGACCTGCAAAAGGGCGAAATCCACGCCCTTTGCGGCGAAAACGGCGCGGGCAAAAGCACCCTCATTAAAATCCTTTGCGGTTACCACCCCCACGGTTCCTACCAGGGTGAAATTCTGCTCAAAGACAAGTCCGTCCATTTTCACGACCTGAAAGATTCAGAAGAATCGGGTATCGCCCTCATCGCACAAGAACTAGCCCTTGTTCCTGAGTTATCGGTAGCGGAAAACCTAATGTTGGGTAAGGAACCTACCCGCAACGGCTTTATCCAATGGTCCGAAGTCAAAGCGAAGGCCCAGGAAGCCCTTCAATTGGTGGATTTGAAAGTGGACTTGAACCGTCCGGTCAAGGAATTGGGTATCGGCCAGCAACAGATGATCGAAATCGCCAAGGCCCTTTCCAAGAAGGCCGAAATTTTGGTTTTGGATGAACCCACAGCAGCCCTGACCGAATCGGATACCGCCCGCCTGTTGAATTTCCTGAAACAGCTTAAATCCCAAGGCGTTTCCTGCGTCTATATCAGCCACCGGCTAGAGGAAGTGCGCCAAATCGCCGACCGGGTCACGGTCTTGCGAGACGGCAAGTCCGTCATTACCAAACCCCTGGGCGAATTGACCCAAGACCAAATCATCAGCCACATGGTGGGCCGAAAGGTTGAAAGCCTCTATCCCCGGCTCCAAACACAGGAAGGGCCGGTAATCCTTTCGGTCAAAAACCTAAGTGTCGAAGACCCTGCCAACCCGGGTCGTTACGTGGTGAAAAATGTCTCTTTCGATGTAAAGCAGGGCGAAATACTGGGAATCGGCGGGCTTATGGGCGCTGGCCGTACCGCCCTTTTAAGTTCTCTTTTCGGCGCGGCCCGGGGCCGCATGCAAGGCCGTATCGAGGTTAATGGCAAGGTGCGGGGGCCCTTTAACTCTCCCCAGGAAGCCATTGCCGAAGGCATTGCCTTGGTCAGCGAAGACCGCAAACGCTATGGGCTGGTTCTGGGTTCTTCGGTTCAAGAAAACATCATCTTGGCCATTCTTCATAAACTCGTTTCCAAGAGCCTGATTAACTGGCCGGAAGTTCAGAAAGTTTGTTCTGAATATGTGGATTCTTTGCGAATCAAGATTCCCAGCTTGGATACCCAGGCCAACAAGCTTTCAGGCGGCAATCAGCAGAAGGTGATTCTGGGCAAATGGCTGGCCACTCACCCCAAGGTGCTTTTGTTGGATGAACCTACCCGCGGAATTGATGTGGGCGCCAAGGCAGAGATTTATGAACTCATGAGTCGGTTAGCGGCCCAAGGATTGGGAATCGTTTTGGTTTCTTCGGATTTGCCTGAGTTCCAGGGCCTTTGCCATCGCATGATCGTACTGAATCAGGGTCGTATGACAGCGGAATTTGGATATAAGGACGCAACACCGGAAAAATTGCTGGCTGCGGCGGCACTTTCTTAATAGCAGGGAGAAATTAAAAGTTTAAATAAATAAAGAAAAATTAAAAGCAAGCAGCAACTATAAGTTTCAAACTTTTATAACGGAAAGGTACAAGGTTGAAATTTTTCAAAAACAAAAAAGGTATATTTAGTTTTATCGTTGGTTTTATTTGTTGTGGGGGCTTCCTTCTAATTCAAGCATTAACTTGGAATGTAAATCTTATTGCTAATCATGGTTTAAATATGGCAGTGAGTGCTTATTATACGATTTTATTTTCTTTTGGTTCTCTAGGTTGTGTGGTTGGGTTAGTAGTTGGAGTTTTGGGATTAAAAGACAAAAACGCAAAAACAAAAGCTTTTCCACTTTTCAACCTGCTGGGCATTTTTTTAACCTTATTTTTTATTTTTATTACCGTTTGGCAACTTCGCTTAAATTGGGAAAAATATTTTTTTATATTACTTCTTCTCCTTCAACAAATCATTTTCTGGGTGATTTTAATTTCAGTACCTGGTTTTTTGATTTGGTCTTTATTCGTATGGAAACCCAAGAGTAAAACAGAAAACACTTTAAAAAGAATACTAGATTTTATACTCGTTTTGCTTATCGCTGTTTTCTGTCTCTATATAGCACTTATGGTGCATTTCGGAACAAAAGTTTAGGCCTTACATAAAAAGCATGGAGCTATAACTCCACTGCACATAATGGTTAATTCATTATGTAACCTAATTCACAATGGGAAAGTAAGCCATGAAAGAATTGAATACCAACATCCCCTGGCGAGCCCTCACCCTACTAGGTGCGCTCCTTCTAATCTGGATCATCTTCACCGCCACGACCGGCGGCACCTTCGTCACGCCCCGAAACCTTTCCCTGCTTCTGCGGCAAATGTCCGTCACATCCATCCTGGCCATCGGCATGGTTTTGGTTATCGTCTGCGCTGAAATCGACCTGTCGGTCGGGGCCATGACCGGCTTTTTAGGGGCCCTCTCGGCCATTCTATTCGTTAACCACAACTGGCCCCTCTGGAGCGTCTTCCTTACCACCATTGTGGCCGGGGCCTTGTTGGGGCACCTGCAAGGACATATCGTCACCTGGTTCAAGATGCCCTCTTTCATTGTCACCCTGGGCGGCATGCTCATCTACCAAGGAAGCCTTTTGGGCCTGACCGGCGGCGTCGCCATCAGCCCCACCCCGGATTATCTCTTCGTAGGCCAGGCCTTTTTGCCCAAAACCATGGGCTGGACCTTGGCGGCGGTTTTAGCCCTTATTCTTTGCTACCAAGGCTTTCGGGCCCAAACAGGCCGGTGGAAATCCCTCGTTTTGGCCGTTCTCGCCCTGGGTATCACGGCGGTTTTAAGCGCCTATGACGGGGTGCCGGTTCCGGTCTTGATCATGCTGGTTTTGGCGGCGGTCTTTTCCATCCTGGCTTCTCAGACCCCCTTCGGACGCCACCTTTACGCCATCGGCGGCAACCGTGAGGCGGCCTTTTATTCGGGCATCAACATACAACGGCACCTGATTCTGGTTTTTACCCTTATGGGCGCCTTGTGCGGTGTGGCGGGCATTGTGCTGACCGCCCGGGTGGGCGCGGCCACATCGGACGCGGGACGCATGATGGAACTGGACGCCATCGCGGCCACGGTGATCGGCGGAACATCGCTGATGGGCGGGCGGGGCACGGTTTGGGGCGCGCTTTTGGGGGCGTTGATGATGGCTTCGATTGATAACGGCATGAGCCTGATGAACACCGAATCCTTCTGGCAGCCGATCATCAAAGGAAGCATTTTAATTACGGCAGTAGCGTTGGATATGATGGGAAGGAAAGGCAAAAACTAAAGGCAACGGCCCATTAACCACCAAGACACCAAGGCACCAAGAACGACGAAAAGTGGAATAGGAAAACAGCAAAAACTAAAAGCAAAAGCCATTAATCACTAAGAACTACGAAAAGCAGAACTGGGAAGCAGCAAAAACTGAAAAGCAAAGGCAGGTTTACCACCAAGACACAAAGACACCAAGGAAAGAAAATTAGAATTTAGGTTTTACAATCTTTAAGCCCTTTTTCAGTTCTTGGTGACTTGGTGTCTTGGTGGTGAAAATTTTTTGTGGTTTTAATTTTGATAAGGAGCTGTCATGAAAGAACTTACCAATCCAATCCTGAACCATCCGGTCGATATCAGCCGGGAGTTTTCGAACATGGAAAACACCATGTTTTTGCCGGAAAAATTGGAGCGGTTCAATCCCGCCAAGGCGGAAGGCGAAATTTCCTACGGGCGCTACGCCTACAAGGTGCGCATGGCCTTCAACCAGGAAGGCATCAACCTGATCACCAACCCGCCCTGGGAATTCCCCAACGAATACGGAAACGAAAAAGAGCCCTACCCCTTCTCCATTTCCTTCCACGGGGACCGGACCCTGCGCCTGCGCATGCACGGCCGCACCTACCCCAAAAAAGCCGAACCTTCACTCATGCTCAAAAGCGAACCCAAGGCCACCAGCCCCTGGAAGGTCACCGAGAACACCCTTTTCTCACCACCAAGACACCAAGGCACCAAGAAAGGCACAAAGTCGGATTCAAACAAAACCGTTAAAGGCAGAATCGTATACCAAGGCAAATATGGCTCAGTCACCATCAAGGAAAACCCTTGGGCCATCGAGATCCACGACGCATCGGGAAAGCTTTTAACCAAAACCATCCACCTGAAAGACAACGAGAGCCTGCGCAATACCGACCCCCTGCCCTTTTGCTTTATGCGCCCCACCCCCGAGTACGGACGCCGTTTCGCGGCCACCTTCAGCCTAGCCAACGGTGAGAAAATATACGGATGCGGCGAATCTTTCACACGCCTCAACAAGCGCGGGCAAAAGGTGGTGCTTTGGAGCTACGACTGCCACGGGGTTCAGCATGACGGCATGTACAAACCCGTTCCCTTCTTCATGAGCGACCGGGGCTACGGCATGTTTCTGCATACCACCGCGCCCGCCACCTTCGATTTCGGCCATGCCTACAACGAAACCACCACCCTCTTCACCGGGGACGAGGACTTGGACCTCTTTATCTTCTTGGGCAGTCCTAAGGAAGTTCTTTCCGAATACACCACCTTAACTGGACGGAGCCCTTTGCCCCCTCTCTGGAGCTTCGGGCTTTGGATGAGCAAGTGCACCTACAAGAGCGAAAAGGAAGCCAGGGACGTGGCGAAGAAACTGCGAAGCCACAAGATTCCATCCGACGTGATTCATTTGGATACGGGCTGGTTCGAGGAAGACTGGCGTTGTGACTACAAGTTTTCCAAGACTCGGTTCAAGAACCCTCTCAAGATGATCAAAGACCTGGCCAAACAGGGCTTCAAGATCAGCCTTTGGCAATTGAGCTACTTCAACCCCAAGAACCGGCTGTTCCCCGAGATCTTAAAAGAAGGCTTGGCGGTGACCGACGGCAAGGGAGGATTGCCCACCGAGGACGCCACCCTGGATTTCAGCAACCCCAAGACCGTGAAGTGGTATCAAAAGAACCTGGCCGGGCTGTTGAAGATGGGCGTGGGCGCCATCAAGGTGGATTTTGGCGAAGGAGCCCCCCTGAAGGGCGTCTACCACTCGGGCAAGACAGGCTTTGCCGAGCATAACCTCTACCCGCTTCGCTACAACAAGGCCGCCGCTGAGGGTTCAACAGCGGTGAACGGCGAACACATCATCTGGGCCCGAAGCGCCTGGGCGGGAAGCCAGCGCTACCCCCTGCATTGGGGCGGCGACGCCGAGGACAGTTTTGGGGGGATGGCTTCCTCGTTACGGGGCGGGCTTTCCATAGGGCTTTCCGGCTTCAGCTTTTGGAGCCACGATATCGGCGGGTTTGTGAAGGGACCTTCCAAGGAACTTTACCGCCGTTGGACGCCCTTTGGCCTTTTGACCTCGCACAGCCGCTGCCACGGCATGTACCCCCGGGAACCCTGGGTTTACGGGAAAGATTTTGAGGACGAGTTTCGCCTATCAGCTGAGATGAAATACAAGCTCATGCCCTATGTCTATGCCCAGGCGGTGAACAGCGCCAAAAGGGGCTTCCCGATGCTGCGCACCCTGTTTTTCGAGTACCCCGAAGACCCGACCAGCTGGCTGATTGAGGATGAGTACCTTTTCGGGTCGGACATCCTGGTGGCGCCCCTGCTGGAAAAGGTGAACGAACGGGATGTTTACCTGCCGCCCGGAACCTGGGTGGATTACCAAACCGGCTCTTCCTATAAGGGGGGGCAATGGCACCAAATTAATGCGGGGAAGATACCCTGCGTCATCCTGGTGAAGGGGGGCTCGGTGATACCCCACCTCAAACTCGCCCAATCGACCAAGGATATGGACTGGAGCCAGATTGAGCTAAAGGTCTACGGCTCGGCGGTGGAATCTAAGGGGTTATTGGCCCTGCCCAAGGACCAGGTTTTGAAGGAATTGGTGGTGGTTCGCCGGGGTAGCGGCTGGGAACTGGTAAAGGGGGCTATCCCGAAGGTGAAATTTAGCTTTTAAGAACCTGAATTAAGGGTGTTGTTTACCAGATTTGGCGCTTTCGTTCACCGGATTACGTCGCTTGTTCACTGGAAATAGGTGGGCTTTTCACCGGAAAAAACTCTTCTTCACCGGAAACGTGGGTGCCGTTCACCGGAAAACACCATTCTTCACCGGAAACGTGGGTGCCGTTCACCGGAAAACACCCTTCTTCACCGGAAATGGGGGCACCCTTCACCGGAAAACACCATTCTTCACCGGAAACGGGGGCGCCCTTCACCGGAAATGGTTGTGCCTTCACTGGATTGTAAAAAGAAGGACGAAAAAGGGTTTAAAACTGTCTAATCAACCGAAACCTTTAAGGGAGCTCAAATGTCACCCAAATTCTCAAAGTTTAGCGGACTGGCTTTAGCCTTGATAACCCTGGCGGTGGGTTCGGCCCATGCCGGTCTGGAACTGCCCTGTCTCTTTGGGAACCACATGGTCTTCCAGGCGGGTAAACCTGCCGTGATTTGGGGCAAGGACAAGCCGGGCCAAAAGATCACTATTACGTTAGGGGACCAGACCGGCTCGACCCGGGCTAATCTTTTGGGGCGATGGAAGGTTTCCCTGCCCCTCCCCGCCCCAGGCCCCGCCTTAGGGATGACCGTGACCGGTTCTTCCACCAAGGTTTTCCAGGACATCTTGGTGGGCGAGGTATGGCTGGCTTCGGGCCAATCAAACATGGAATTCCGCATGGATCAAACCAATGACGCGGATAAGGCCATTGCCCAGGCGAATGACGGCCAGATTCGACTGTTTCTTCAGAAACCCGTCATGTCCCCCAAACCCCTGGACTCCCCCGAAGGAATCTGGAAGGTCTGTTCCCCCGAAACAGTGAAGGATTTTTCGGCAGTAGCCTATTACTTCGGCAAGGGCCTGCGTGAAAAGCTGAAGGTTCCTGTGGGGCTTATCGCCACCAGTTGGGGCGGTTCCTACGCCGAGAGTTGGATTCCCGAGAAGGCGCTTCACAAGGGCGGCGCCTTCAAACCTGTCTGGGACCGATGGAACAAACTATCCTCAAAGGAAAAGGCTTCCTGGCAAAAGGGGCGCTTCCCCGTGAACCTGGCGGTGCGGAATCTGCGTTTCATTCCTACCAACTCGGGACAGGCGCCCCTGGCTCCTTTGAGCCAGGGACAACCAAATCCCGGGTCTCGGCTTGAGGCCTCGACCCAGGTGCCCCTAACCATCCAGGCTTTGAATGTCTCCGCACCCACAACAGCTACCCTCCCTCCCGGAACCTGGAGTTGGAGCGTCAAGGTGGGTTCGGATGCCGCCGTGAAGATCTCTTCCCACATTCCCCGGATGACCGGAGAGTTCCTGACCGACGCTTGGGGTTTCATGACCACGTCGCTATCCGCCTCCTCAAAGGGACAAGACCTTTCGGCCTATCACGCGATTGAGTTTGAGACGAAGGGCGACGGGAAATACATCCTTTTCCTTTCCCAGCCTTCCATCACCGATTGGGACAATTACCGAACCCCTTCCGTTTTCCCGGTCACGAATCAATGGGTCAAGCACCGCATTGAGTTCACCGACCTCAAGCAATCGGGATGGGGAAAGCCCCAGCCTTTTACGGCCGACGCCCTCTCCAACCTTTCCTTCGGGGTCGACCCCAAGCCCCTCATCGAGATACCTTCCGCCCTCTATAACGGAATGATAAATCCCTTTGTTCCCTTTCCCCTTAAGGGTTTCCTTTGGTACCAGGGGGAGGCCAACACGGTTCACGCAGATGAGTACGAAAAGCTTTTAAACACCCTCATCTCCAGTTGGGGACAGGCCTGGGGCGACCCCAACATGCCGTTCATTTTGGCCCAGCTTCCCAACTACCTTCCAACCGCCGGGCAAGGCGGGGGATATTGGAGCGATATCCGTGAAATCCAACGCCGGGTGGCCCAACAGCCCCACCGTGCCATGGCGGTCTTGCTGGACCTGGGCGACTCCCACGACATTCACCCCAAAGACAAGGCCGACCCCGGATACCGCCTCTGCCAAGCGGCGTTGGAGACCGCCTACGGCAAGACCGACACGGTCTTAAGCCCCCTCTTTGACCACGCGGTGGTGGAGAATGGAAAAGTTCGGGTTTATTTCTGGCAGGCGGATGAGGGGTTGGTCGGGAATGGGGACATTTTAGTGGGGTTCGAGCTTGCGGGGGCCGACGGAAATTTTCAACCTGCCCATGCTAGGATCGACAAGGATACGGTTGTTGTTTGGAAAGAGGGCCTGACCTCGCCAAGTGCAGTGCGATATGCCTGGGGCGACGACCCGGTCTTCAACCTTTTAGGAAAAAACGGGATGCCCGCTTCGCCGTTCAAGGCCGAGCTAAAACCTTAAAGCCAGAATTTTCACCACTAAGACTCGAAGACTCCAAGAACACCGAAAACCAATACCTATTAGGATTGTTTAAGTTATTTTCAGCTTTTACTGGTTGATCCGGTAGTTTGAGACCGTGAAGAGGATTTCGATGAAGGTCTTGGATACTTCCGGCACGAAGACCTTAATACTCAAGGTCTTGGGCATCCAATACTTTCCCTGGACCCCGTAATCAATGACACAGGTCTGGCTCACCCCCGGGCCCGTTATGCGGAATCCCCGCAAAAGATACCCCTTCGCCGTATAGATGAAGGCAGGTTCGATGGTCGTTTTGTTCTTTCCGCTCACCGAAACAAGCTGCAGAAGCTTTCCCTTCTTATCGAAAAACCCCGTCATGCTGTCGCCCGAGGGGATGGCTTGAAGCACCTGGAAGCCGTCAGCGGTCTGGATGAACTTGAGGTTGCCCTGGTTGATATCGGACGGGTCGTTCAAGGGCTCGACCCCCAGGGCTTTCCAGAAATCCAGGAAGCTCTTGAACGCAATCAAGGTCGTCAGGTTGAGGTTGGACACCCTCTCGTCAAATGCCCTGTCGCCCGTTCGGGCCGGGGCTCTTCCCAGGATGGAAATCGAAGCCCCGCTTACATCGACCACCGAATACCGAAAACCCTCCATCGCCTTCCAGAATTTCGGATCGTAGAGGTTCTGGGCCTTCAACTGGGACGCGGTCTTAGCCGAGAGTGTGCAGGTCACATCACAGCTGTAGTCGTCGACCCCGGCCCGGGAGAGGCAGTAGTAATAACCGTTGAGCTTGGTGAGGAATTTGACGGTGGATAAACTTGTCTGAGCATGGGCCGAAACTCCCAGCACCGACCAGAGGGACAGCGCGAGCAAGAGCTTGGCGGGAGCTTTGATGGGTTTTAACGACTTAAACATAAAACATTTCACCACCAAGACACAAAGACACCAAGAACACCGAGAAGCATAGATTTCGTAGCTTCAAATCTATTGTTTCCCTTGGTGACTTGGTGCCTTCGTGGTAATTATCGGTTTTGTTGTATGTTCCGAGAGATTCGCGCAATCCGTTGTTCCTTACCGGGTTTTCCACCGGTTGGCATCATAACGGATGCGGGCTTGAGGAATACAGGCCAGCTTGGCAACAACTTGAGCGGCTCCCGCAGGGTTTATGCCTGATTCGGGGGGCGCGAAGAGGCGGATGGGAAAGGGTTTGGCGGTTCCCCATTCGACCGCGGCTTGGGTGACATCCACCCATTCCACACCCGGCTTCTTATAGAACCATTTCTTCCCGGCTCCGATGAGCAGATTGGCCTTCTTATCTAACAACAATTCCAGGAATACCGGCTTCTTCTTTAAAGAAACCTTCCAACCCAAACCGTCCGAGTCATCTGAGGCCCGCCATTCAGTCTTAAGGGCTCCCCTCAAGCGGCTCCAGTTTTCTTTAGGTTGGAAATAGGGGTTTAGGATCAGCTCCCGGTATTCCGAAAGGTAGGACGTGGGCAGACCATTGCGGGAATTATTGGGGTCTTCCCTTTCCAATCCCAGCCTTCCCCGGTCACGGAATTGGTAATAGGTGATGCCCCTTAGAAAATCCGGTTTGTGTTTCAACACCAGCCCAAAAAACTGCCGGACCAATTGGCTTTGGAGTTCCTCACCACCCACGTTTCCGTCCGCGTTGAATTCGCCGATTTCCAAACCCTTATCTTCACCCGTGAGCTGGCAAAACCTGCGGTGGGTGGCTTGGAGCTGGCTCCAGATCGTTGAAACCGTCTGAATGGTATAGGTCTTTTTCAAACCGCCCGGTTCGCACGGCTTTCGCGGCCAGGCATAGTGAAGACTAACGTACTTGTCCGTGGACCAAATATCCGCCGCGCCCAGGATCGGAAACAACTTCTTTTCGAACCTTAACCCGCCCTTTTTAGAATTGACCCAATGACCCCAACAGGACATCAATTGGACGTTGGGAGCCTCATTTTTAAGGACACTTGCGAAGCGGACAAAAAAGGCGGCGACCTGGGCGTAGCTGTACCGGCGGTTAAAGGCGAACCAGAACCCATCGCACTCGTGGTTCAAGCGAAGGCGCAATCGGCCAAAGGGCTTTAATTGACGGGCGATGACACGGATATGGTCGTCAGGAACCGCGCAGTCCATGGTCAGGGTCAGGGTGACATCCTGTCCGTGGCGGCGGATCTCCCGCATTTGTTCGAACACCGGCCCGGCGGTATTGCCTTTGGGGCCCCCGCTAAAGGGAAAGTAATCGTCGTATGGATAGGGCCAGTCCCGGTCGCCTTTGGGTTTGTGGGCCACTGATGCCCGAAGGGGCCATCCCTTGTCGAAGGGATAGTAGCAATACATGAGGTTGATAGAGCGGTGGGGGCGGCCCAAAGAAGCCAGGATATAGTCCTGGTCCACATATTCGCCCCGCTCGCTCCCATCCCCCAGGTCCAGGGAACAGGAAGCGGGTGAAAGGATGACCCGGTAGGGTTGGGTGAGGGTTTGGAGGCCGATTACTTTCATTTTTCATCCTTAAAGAAATCAATTCAGCCACAGATACATGGGATTCATAGGATAGGCAAAAAGCCTTTAAAGATTCTAAAAAATCACAACTACAAACACACAAATTCCAAACCTTAAAACCTCTAACAAAAACCATTTTCACCACCAAGACACCAAGTCACCAAGAAATGATTTCGATTTAAACCCTAAAATTTTGCCGTTCTTGGCGTCTTGGTGCCTTGGTGGTGAATAATTAGATTTTCCTCTTCTTATTTCCCCGGCTGGGGCCACTGATCTTTCGGTACGTCTTTATAAACGTCTTCCAACTTTTGAAATCCATCGGCGATCACCGTGCTGACCATGTTGTCCTTGGTGACAGGGATGGGATCGAGGAAATAACTGGGTACGTCCTTTTTGCCGTTGTTGGTCGTGGTGGGAGCCGGGGGCAAAGCCTGACCCTTGGCCAGCTTGACGGCGATATCCGCCGCCTCAGCGGCCAAAAATTTCACAGGTTTGTAAACGGTCATGGTTTGGGTGCCCGCCACGATACGCTGACAGCCGGCCAGTTCGGCGTCCTGCCCCGAAACGACCACCTTGCCCGCCAAGCCTTGCTCCGTCAAGGCCTGGATGTCCCCGCCCGCCGTGCCGTCGTAAGAATCCACCACCGCGTCCACCTTGTTGTTGTTCATGGTCAATATGTTTTCCATCTTCTTCAAAGCGTTGACCGCCAGCCAATCATCCGCCCATTGATCGCCCACGATCTTGATGTCGCCTTTCTTCACCAGCGGGTCCAGCACGATCCGCTGGCCCTTTCGAAAAAGAATCGCGTTGTAGTCGGTGGGCGCACCGCCCATGAGCACGTAATTGCCCTTGGGGCGCAAGTTGACGAGGGAGGAGGCCTGTAGTTCCCCGACCTTGATGTTATCGAAGGACACATAGGCGTCCACGTCCGAATCGAGAACGAGCCGGTCGTAGGAAAGTACGGGAACGCCCATCTTGTGGGCTTCATCCACAATCGTGGCGCAGCTTTTGGCGTTGTGGGGGATCACCACCAGGCACTTAATGCCCTGGGTGAGGAGATTTTCGGCCTGCGAATTCTGAAGGGTGTCGTTGGAATCGGCGCATTGAACCAGCACCTCGATTCCCTGGGCGTTGCACTTGGCCGTGAGGATGTCCCGGTCCTGGGCCCAGCGAGCAGCTCGGAGGGTATCCATGGAAAGGCCGATCTTGGTGTCGTAATGGGGCTTGGAAGCGCACCCCGACAGAAATCCCGCGGTCGCGAGCAAGGCCAAAATAGCTTTCGAAGATTTCATTTTTTCCTCTTTAAATGATTTGTCTGTCATCGCGAGGAGCCGCCCCAATCGGGGTGGTTGGCGACGCGGCGATCCCAGTTCACATTTCTCTTTTTAAGACATATTCAAACTGAGATTGCCACGTCATAAACATCCCCTATTCGGGGATATTCCTCGCAATGACAGCTACTTCACTTCAATCGGGCCCAGCGGGCCATCATATAAACCAGCGCCCCCCGTCATGTTATAGACACGGATGGCAATCACGTTGTCTTCCCCAAAACGAATGGCCGAAGCCGGAACCTCGTAATGGCGTTCCTGGTTCCAGGCGGTTTGGGCGTTGGGCGGCAGGCCCCCCATATGACCGATTTCTTCACCGTTCCAATAGGTGGCGTCCGCATCGTCAATCTTGCCAAAGGGGATCAGGAGGGAATGCCCTTTCCATTCCGCCGGAATATAGAGGTGCTTCCGGTACCAGCCGTAGCAATTTTCGCATTTATAGCCTTGGTCTTCCCACTTCGCCGGTAACTTTACCTTGTCCCAGGCCTGGTCGTCAAAACCCGGATTTTGCCAGGCGAGATCATCCCCTTTGGAAAAAAGCCATTCACCCGTGAGGTCAATGGAGGGCAAGGCCACTTGCCATTGGAAAGAAACGTTGGTGGTCGGCCCTTGAGGAAGATACATAAAACTCGCCGTATTAATACCAGCCTTGGGATTCTCGTAGGAAAAGTTGAAAGATTGGAGGGATTTCCCTCCGACCGTCACTGGTTTTGAATCCACCTTTTCACCGTCAACCGCAAACTCAACCTCTTTAACCATTTCGTTTGGGTCGTAGTTTTGGATAAACCCTCCGACGGTTAAACTGTTCCCCTGGACTTGGGGTTTGACACCGCCCATGAGAAACCCGCTTAATTCCAACTTATAAACTATGGGATCACTTCCCGCTTTGGCGGGCGGAGAAAGAACCAAGGCCTGGCTTTGGCGGTCCCACTTCATTTCTTCCGCAGAGCCAAGCAAAGATACCTTTTTAATTTCCAGGTCAGGACAGGCAATAAGGCCCAAATGAGCGAGGGTTAAAGGTTTGGTAGGCGGCACCATGCAAAAGACGTAAAGAACATTTCCCTTTCGGGTATATCGCACATCCCCTTCCTGGTACTTCACGTCCATCTCGCTAAACTTTCCTCCTTCAACGTTTGTGGGACCCTCACCAAAGGTCACCCAGGGACGAGTTCCATAGATGGCCTCGCCGTTCACTTTCAACCAATCGCCAATTTGAAGAAGAATCTTTTCTTGTTCTTCCGGAATGGTGCCGTCAGGCTTGGGCCCGATATCCAAAAGCAGGTTCCCATTACGGCTCACCGTGTCGATGAGGGTGCGGATCAAGTATCCCGCGTCTTTGAGCGAGTCGTCGTTTAGGTAGGCCCATGACCGCCAGCTCACCGAGGTGTCTGTTTGCCAGGGCACCGGATTAATACCGGGAAGTTTTCCCTTTTCCACATCCTGAACCGAGGCGCCCGGCACGAAGGCTTTGTCCTTGGTGTTCAGGACCACACCTTCCTTCCATTGCGCCGCACGGTCGTAATAGTAGGCGGCGAATTTACGAACATAGGGATCGAATACAGGCTTCTCGCCGATCCACCAGTCGAAATACACCAATTGAGGGTGATATTTGTCCACCAACTCGGTAGAACGGGCCAGCCAATTGTTCAGGTACTCGTCATTGGGCGCCGTATCATCCGGCTGGGCAGGGCCGTAAAAATCGGCGTACTTGGGGTTTTGGACGTCTGAATCAAATTTCATGCCCCCATTCATGAACCACCAATGTTCCGCCCGGTGGGAGGAAAGCCCGAAAACCAACCCTTGGGATCGCACCGCCTTGGCCAATTCACCGATCACGTCCCTCTTGGGGCCCATCTTTTTCGCCGTCCATTTCGAAAAACCGGAGTCATACATGGCGAACCCATCATGGTGCTCGGCCACCGGCACCACATACTTCGCCCCCGCTTCTTTAAATACTTTCGCCCAGTGGGCTGGATCGAATTTCTCAGCCTTGAAGAGGGGGATAAAATCCTTATAGCCGAACTTGGATTGGTCGCCATAAGTGGCCAAGTGATGCTTGAAGGCATCATCGCCCTGCTGGTACATGTTTCGGGAATACCACTCATTGGCGTAAGCGGGCACCGAATAGAGACCCCAATGGATGAAGATGCCGAATTTGGCGTCCCGGTACCAACCGGGCGCTTGGTAACCCTTGAGGGATTCCCATTGATCCTTGAAAGCATCGGCCCGGATAACCGAATCAACCTTCTTCACTTGGCTTTTCACTTTTTTCTGGGTATCGGATGATTCCCACTTGAGATCCTCGGAAAAGGCCTTTAGGGGAATGGCCATGCAAACCACCGCAAGGATAAAAAAGTTTTTCGCTCGCTGAAACTTCATGGATGCCCCTTGAGAAATGGATTCTCCCCGCCGACCCCTGCTCGAAGAACACCATTTAAACGCAAACAAATCATTCCATGCTCCTTTTTTTCAAGGAACCCATTCCATCCAAAAAGAATCCAAACAAATCAGTTAAACGAGGAAGAAAATGAAACAGACCGAAACCTTTTCAATCCTTTTTCAGTGCCAACCAGAATTTTCACGGGGCACCTCCGCCCTTTTCATCAAAGCCCTTTTCTCTTGGTTAAAGAGGGGCTTTACTTCATTCCACGGTATCTTCTTTGGTGGTATGATTAATTCGTTTTGGCGTACTTGAAGCAAATCTCAACCCCGCCCAATGAGTAAATCGATCAGGGCCTAACGGGGCTGTTGAAATCCGGCGCAAGACCATCCGCGGAGGAAAATAATGGGACGTTTGAAGAAATTGATTTATGTGGCTGAAGCCAGCATCCTGATCGCCGCCGTTATTGTCGGCTGTACCAGAAACCTCCCTCCCCTAGCGCCAACTCAAATATTGCCCGAGCCCGGTGTTTGGAACATTGTCTTCGGCCCTCCCTCCAGCACCTCTACGAATGTCACGATTACCCAATCCGGAAACAACGTAACCGTGACCGGCAACATCGGCGGAACCCCCATTACCCTGACCGGAACGGTCTCGGGCAATAACATCAACTTAACCAACGGCAGCAGCATGACCATTACCGGAACCCTCTCAGGCACCCAAACGACCGGAACCTCTATTTCGGGCAATTACACCTCCACCGGTATTCCCACAATCTCCAGCGGAACCGCGACTGGAACTTTCGTCGGCCCCATCACCAACACACCCACCACCAGCCCGACCCCGTCCGTGACGGCGACAACCACCCGAACCCCCACAGGAACTTCAACCGCCACCCCAAGCGGGCCTACCAACACCCCAACTTCATCTTCAACACCCACCAGCACGGGAACCCCCACTTTGACTGCCACCGTTACCAACTCCCCGACGGACACCCCCACTTTAACTATTACGGATACTCCAACTGTCACGAACAGCCCCACCGTGACGCCAAGTCCCACGGTCACCGATTCACCCACCGTGACTTCTTCGCCGACTGACACTTTGTCCGTTACGTCAACGGGCACGGACACCCCGACCCAGCAAAACACTTCTACTTCGACATCTACCGGCACTCCCACTTTGACCAGCACTCCAGGTGTCACCTTGACGCCCTACGCCAACGTCACCCCCTGCGCCTCGAGCCCTTCGACTTTCCAAACGAATTACGACTTCACCAACGGGATTCAATGCTGGACAGCGAAGGTGGATACCGGGACCAATTACATCACCGGATTCGGTACGACGAGCCTGGTCCAATACACAGGGCAAAGCGTACTGGCGGTATCCGTCAGCAACCCCACCGGGAGCCCGGTGACGGTCTCCATTGATTTCATAGAGGCCACCTCAGCGGCCGAAGTCCTGACCGGCGGGAGCGTCACGGCCTACGCCAGGATCGATTCGAACTTGACGGTCGCCGGCCCCCAAGCCCAGATCTATAGCATCGGCGGCGCCCCCGGATACGGTTATGACGACTCCAACAACAATTGGCCGTCGGTTACTTCCTCAGGCTGGGCCCAAATCATTGAAAACGGCGTGGGGAACGCGAATTCCCAACAACTCGGGGTGCAGGTGTATAACGTCGCGGTCCCCGCCAACTCCTCGGGCAACATTTACCTTGCCGACGTGTCCCTAAATATTCCACCGGCTTCGACTCCCACCATGACCCCCAGTCCGACCGTCACAAGTACCCCGGGCGGGCCTACAGCCACCGCCACAAGCACCACGGTGAGTTCCGGTTGCACCCTTCTTTATGACTGCCAAGCCTTGGTGGAAAACAACTACAGTTGGGCGGCCGGGGCCAACGCCGCCATCAGTACGTCCTCGACATGGCATACCTACGGAACCCAGTCCATTGATTGCAATGTGACGACGGGCAACACCTGGTGCAAGATCGCCAACATCAACAGCTTCTTCCCGATTTCAACCACCGGCATGACTCAAATCATCGCGGATGTGGATGTGGATGCCTCCATGGTTACCGGCAACGGCGGGTATGACCAATTGGTCTTGCAAACCAATGCAGGAAACACGTTAGCCACGGCTGCAATCGGACTTGCGGCAGGTGCACAATCAGTCACTTTCACGGTCTCAGGAAGTGTTGCAGCGTCCATCAACGATTATGAGTTCATCTATCAATCCGGAGGAACCCCGACTGGAAATATCTACCTAGATAATATCCAGGTGGTCTTTACTGGCGCCTGTCCCACGCCGGTGCCTGATACTTATATCCAAGGTTGGAACTTCGAGGGTAATTCCCTCACGGATACCGTCGGCACTTGGGTCACGATCGGCGGCGCGGACCTCGGAATGAATTTGCTAGTCACACAACCGGGCGACTTAAGTAGTTATTGCGCCGATGTTACGGCCAACTTTACGGCCGCCAACCAAACAGCTGGGATGATTATGGTCCCAGGCACCGCCATTGACGGGTCCTCTTTTACCGGAATCCGGGCTAGCTTTTGGATCGATTCATCTTGCGCCCCCGGCCAGTACCCCAGCGGGGAGATTCAATTGGGAGATGGAACCAATTACCCCTCGAGTCCTTGGACCAATCTGACTCTGGGAGGATGGACGACCATTACTTATCCAGTGTCAAGCTGGGGAACATTTACCACATCGAACATCAATATGGTTAAGGTGTTTGTGAACCTAGGCGGAGCCTCCGCGTTTGGTTCCGGCCATGTGAAATTCGATAACATCGAATTTTATTGAGCGAATTTTAAATCTAGATTTCTTTTCAAGCGGCTCCGTCCAAAGCGGGGCCGCTTTTTGTTTAAGGCCTGTTCTTTTTAAGACGTTGATTTTTCCTATATCTTTGGAGTCCCGATGATTACCTTTAACCCTTCCTCTAAAACCTTTCGCCTAGACGGCCAAAACTCCACCACCCTTTTGGCGGTCAACCCCCTGAGGGGGCTGGGCCACCTCCATTGGGGTTCTCCCCTTTCAAACGATGAAGAAGCAAAACTGGTCGAGGATTGGCTATTACTGACGAAGGACACCAGCCCCAACGCCAACCTGGATCTGATGAAGCGGGAATACGCCGATTTCGGACACAACGACTTGCGCTGTCCCGCCTTTATTCTTGAATATTCCAACGGATCGCGGATTACTGAATTCATCTATCATTCGCATGAAATACTCAACGGCAAGCCTCCCCTCCCTGGGCTCCCCTCCACCCTTGCCGAATCGGGTGACGGGGCCCAAACCCTCATCATCACCCTTAAAGACAATCCTTCTGGTTTGGAAATCGATCTTTTTTTCAGTCTCTATCCCAGCCACAACATCCTGATCCGCCGAAGCCGACTGAGAAACACCGGCTCCCAACCTGTTCAGATTTTTAAATTCACGAGTCTGGGACTCGACCTTGATGCGGGCGATTACCGCCTCGTGAGTTTCGGCGGCGCCTGGGCGAGGGAGCGCATGTTCCAGGAACGCTCTCTTTTACAGGGGATGGTCCGGCTGGAAAGCCGGAGGGGCATTTCCTCCCACGACATGAACCCCTTTGTCATGATCACCCGTGGCCCGGCGGACGAGGAACAAGGCGAGGTTTACGGATTGGCCCTTTCCTACAGCGGCAACTGGCTGCTGGAAGCCGAGGTCAACCACTTGGGAGGCTTAAGGCTCAACATGGGTTTGAACGACTTTGGTTTTAGCTGGCAATTGGAAGCAGGCCAAGACTTCGATGCCCCCGAGTGCGTGACCGCCTATTCGCCGAAAGGTTATGGGGATTTAAGCCTGGCCCTACACCGGTTCGTCCGCGACCGTGTTTCAAGGGGAGCCTGGAGCCTAAAGGAACGGCCCATCCTTATTAACAACTGGGAAGCCACCTATTTCAACTTCACCCACGAGGATATTGTCCGAATCGGCAAAAGCGCTGCGGAGGCGGGAATCGAAATGCTGGTGTTGGATGACGGGTGGTTCGGAAAGAGGGATCAGGATAACACCTCTTTGGGCGACTGGTACGCGGACCCCAAAAAACTTCCCCAGGGTATCGCCGGGCTCGCTCGGGAAATTCACGCTTTGGGGCTCAAGTTCGGGCTTTGGTTTGAGCCTGAGATGGTCTCACCTGAAAGCCAACTCTACCAAAAGCATCCCGGTTGGTGCCTGCATGCCCCGGGACGCCTGCGCAAAACCGCCCGTTGGCAGCTGGTACTGGACATGACCCGAAGCGAGGTTCGGGATTACCTCTTTGAGACCATCGGAAAAGTCTTGGAGGAAGGCCGGGTGGATTATGTGAAATGGGACATGAACCGTTCCCTAACCGAGGCCGAAAGCCTTTCCCTTCCCCCCGGCCGCCAGGGGGAGGTTTACCACCGCTACTGCCTGGGGGTCTACGAGCTGATGGAAAGATTCAACCAAAAGTTCCCCCATATCCTCTTTGAGGGCTGCGCGGGCGGGGGCGGCCGCTTTGACCTGGGACTCCTCAGCTACCAGCCCCAGATCTGGGCCTCGGACAACATGGATGGCTTGGACCGGCTCTTCATCCAGTACGGCACCAGCTTCGCCTATCCCGCCAACGCCCAAGGCTCCCATATCTCTTCTTCTCCCAACCACATCACCAAGCGGGAAACACCCCTCAAGTGGCGGGCCTTGGTGGCCATGTCGGCGAACATGGGTGTGGAGGCGGATATTTCCAAGTGGAGCGAAAAAGATCGCAAGGAACTGGCCGGATATGTGGCCCTATATAAAAAAATTCGCCCCCTAGTCCAATTCGGAGATTTTCACAGGCTGGAAGCCCCTTATCAATCATCCCGGGCCACTTGGATGTTCACGAGCGGAGATCAAAAAGAAGCCCTGCTTTTTGTTTTTCAAATCAAGCCGCCGGAAAAAGCGGAAAAAGTAAAACCAATCTGTCTCAGAGGCCTGGCACCTAATTTTAATTATGAAATACAGGACGAGGGTTTGAACCTCAAAGGTTTCGAGTTAATGATCAAGGGCTGGATTCCAAAGGCCTTTCAAGCCGCTTCCATCCCCGGGCCGTTCCATTGCGCCCTCTACCGCCTAACCGCCGGGAAATAAGGGATTAAACCCGCCCCTATCTTGTCAAAAATTTCAGGTGCTACTCTCATCGCAGGTCACTTGCTCAACATTTGAAAGAAGTTCCTTGAAACTATCTAACGAGCCCAATTCACCCGATTATCAATCTCCCGGCGAGGAATTAGCTAATGGCATCACCCACGGTGCCTCCGCAATTCTGGCTTGCGGGGGATCGGCGGTTCTCATCACATTGGCGGCTTTAAGGGGAACGGCCTGGCACGTGGTCAGCTTCAGCCTCTTTTCAGGAACCCTGATCCTTTTGTTCGTCATCTCCACCCTTTACCACAGTTTCCGGTCGCCCAAGGTGAAGTTTGTCTTTGAGGTCCTGGACCATTCCTCCATTTTCCTTTTGATCGCCGGGACCTATACACCCTTCGCCCTCATTACCCTGCACGGGGCCCTGGGCTGGACCCTTTTTGGAATTATTTGGGGATTGGCGGCGGGGGGAATCGTCATGAAGGCCTTTTGGACCGGGCGCTTCAACCTGGCTTCCACCCTGCTTTACCTGGGGATGGGATGGATGATCGTGGCGGCGGGCAAACCCCTCCTGGCGTCGCTGCCCATGGGAGGGGTGGAACTTCTGATCACGGGGGGAGTTTGTTACAGCCTCGGGACGATCTTTTATCTATGGGAAAAGCTTCCCTACCATCACGCCATCTGGCACCTTTTCGTCCTAGCCGGGGCGCTTTGCCACTACTTCACGATCCTTATTTATGTTTTGCCGCAAAGGGTCTAGTTCCACAGGACGTATCAATCGGCGGAGGAAATCACCGATGTTCCGACTTCGCTTTTTAATTTTCCCAATTTGATGAATTGAACGGTGTTGGTGATTAAAAAGTAGCCCGTGTAAAAGAAGGACTTGATCCCCCACCAGCCCAAAAAGAGATTGGTGAGGAAGGTGGACCAGAAGGTGGATTGGACGCATTTTTTGCAGAAAAGGCCCCGGCAGGCTTTGCGGATATGCATGATGATCAGCCCGATATTCTGCTGAAAGTTTACTTCGTAAAGAGGCGCTTCCTTACCGCACTTGGTGCATTGCATAACCCCTCCTCGAGTCCTTCTGAATGGTCCAACCCACGCCTTATTTTAAACCTAATATTCAGAAAATGTTAAAATGGGAAAAACCCTTATTTTCGAACCTTTTATCCTTCTCTCTCCTTGTACCCACCATTAAGATGACAACGTTTGATTCGGCGGGAGGAAAACCATGAAAAACACTACGGAAGAGATGGCCAGCCATTTGGAATTTTTAGGCTACACCATCCAAAAACCCCAGAAGAAAGAACCTAAAAACCCTCAGATCTACGCGGCCACCCACGCCAAAAAATGGAACCTTGTATTTTGGGAAATCGCTCCCGAATTGGTGATGTTTCAAGTTTCCATCGCCATTGCCAAAAAGCAAACCAAGGAAATGGACGCGTGCGTCAACCGAGCCAACGAAAAATTATTTATCGCGAAGACCTATTACTATCTGGCGGATAAAAAAATAACCCTAAGGTTCGAGGCTTTCTACACGGGCCAATATTCCAAAAGCATTTTCGGGGCTTTCATTGACGCGCTGCTCAACGATGTCCAAACCTTCAGACTTCAGGACTCTCAAAACGCTTTTTATTAAGTCTTCGAAGGGTATTTGCCGATAGGCGGGATTGAGACCGGTTTTAGTTTTTCGCGAACACCGTCAGGGGCGTGACCGCCAGAATCGCGGTATAGTCCGGCACCAAGACATATAGGCTTTTACCCTGAACGCGAACCTGGCAATTCTTCGCTTTTAAAAAATCCACCGCGTATTTCTTCCCATAAATGAACCCCACACTCGTTTCGGTGGCGTAGAAAAGACCCGACTTTTCAGAAAAAGCCAGGCTTTGGACATTTCCAGCTATACCCGTCGGAAGCAGGGATAGTTTCCCATTTTCATACATCAAGATTCCTTGGTTTTGAGCCAAGAAAGTCAGGGTGCCGTTGCCGGCGATGGCGCTGGGGACGAAATCCGTCACAAGAACCTGATGGATCTTGGAAGCCTTGGGATCGGGCAACACGTAATAAATCTCGCATTTTTTTGTCGTGGGGTTCACGCCTGACAAATAAAACCCAGTCCGGGTCGCGTCGAACAACCGCACATTGTCCAGTTTGAAACGTAGGATGGGGACCAGTTCCATGATGGGAAACAAATCTTTGGTATGGGCGAAAACTTTCGTGGATTGAGTGGCATAGGCGACGCCATGGGAGGTTCCAAAAAACGCAGCCCCCGTTCCCATGTAGCAAACATCGCTGAAAACGCCGCTGGTACCGAAAGTAATCTGCTTCAAGGGTTCTGTCAGGTATTGGGAACCGAAACTCATCCAAATTTGGGCGTTCGTGTCGATGCCGAAGGAATCGGCCAGGCCCTTTTCGGGCGCTTTGGGATTTGGGGGGATGACCCAGTGGGACGTGAGGCCCTTTAACTGAACAGGAACCTTAAATTGAACATCGGTTGGTGTATCCTGCGCCCTTAACCCCAAAGCCAAGCTGAAAGTTCCTAGGCACAACAATAAGGCAAAACATCTAAGGAGCCGGACCGGGTTCAAAGTCATTCTTTTTCCCCCGATTCCTTATTCCCCAGGAATTGTTCCTTCATTTTTTCGCCCAGTTCCTTGCCCTTTTCAAAGGTTTGCTCAAATTTTTCTTTATATTCCTGAATTTCCATGCCCTGTTCAATGTATTCAGAAACCACATGTTCGCGCTGGGGATTCACGACCGAACCAAGCATGGTTTTGCGCCAGGTCTTGACTGTTTTATCTTCCGCTTTGTCCGTCAGCCACTTCCAAGTCGGGGTCGAAACTTCCGTGGTCACGGTCTCAAATCCGGGCACTCCATCCTTCACTACCACTCCAACGGTGGTGACTTTGTCGGTGATGTCGTGGGTGGCGACCAGCTTGGCAAAGTCCACAACGACCGCCCCACCTTCCTTGCTATACACGGATTTCCAGGCCGCCTTGAACTTATCCGGCTCCTCAAAGGTATCGTCCTCAAGCTTCGCGCCCAACAAGAAACTGTCTTTGATGAGATCGTTCGCGGGCATGAAATCCCAAAGCTTTTTGAGCACCACGGGAGGAACGCTGTTGGTGATCTGGTTGAGCGCGCTGGCCGAGGAGGAATCCAGGTCCTTCAGCCATTGCGGCCTTTGCTCGTAATATTTCTGTCGGTCATCCTCTTTTTTCATGGCCGCTATTTCTTGGGCGGAGAATTGAGGAGCGGGAACATCAATCGGGGCTGTGTAATGGGTGGAAACAGCGGGGGGTGTAAACAGAATCACACTGGGAAGCTGCCTTTGACCGGCGTCCCAGTCCAAGGGTACAGCGCTCGTATCCTGCGAAAAGGACTGAACCGTACCAACCGGCGGAGCTGTCTCATTTTTCCTTTCCTCATTTGGCACATTGGTATTCACGTTTGTGTTCTCGTTGGTATTGTTAGTGGTTTCGGGTTCTTCAATGGAAACGTTGTTATTATTGTTGAAGGGCGTCAACGGAACCTGAATGGGGCTTTCCGGGGCCCCTGGCAAGGAGACATCGTCGGGGGCGACTACAGCGTTTTGAGGGTTCACGTTATCCCAGTCGGCGTTTTCTCCCTGCGCCGCTAGGGTTTTTAATTGGTCAAAAGCACTGGTCGGCTTTTGATTGTTGTCCGTGGAAGGCCCAGGCCAGCCTTCATACCCGTCCCCACTGGTCCCGCCTGCCATGAAGAAGGGGGTCTTGCCTCCCCCCGGGGGAAAGAGGTTGGCTTTGGATTTTCCAAACCTTTTTTCCATCTCCTCCGCAAGGTATCCCTTGTAGGCCACCGCCACGTATTGAATAACCGTTGGTTTGAGTCCTTGGATCAGGTTGTAGCTCGCGCCAATGACGAACACCGATGCCACAACCAGTTTTCGCAGTGCTTCCCTGGCTTTCCCGGAGACCGGATCGCCCAGTTCATAATTAAGAGTGTCGGCGACCGGCTTGCCCTTGACGGCGCCCGTCCGCACTTCACATTCGATGTTTTCGTCCGCGTCCATAGCCAACATTAAGCGCTTTTGGTCCTTGTCCCTTAACCGAAGGGAGCCGTTAGTGGGAAGAAGTTTCTTACCACGGCCTTCCTTGCCGCCCTGGATGAGAGTGTGGAAACGGCCGTTTGCGTCCGCCAAAGCGGCATCGCCGCCAGCGGGTTGAAGCACCAAAACGTTATGAGGGCCAAATTGTTTTTTCGGAAGAGCTGTGCCAAAACCAGAAGGGAGAATCCCCAAGACGCGGTACAAGCCAAGAGGGGTGTCGCCGAAAGGAAGAAGGGTGTTGCGGGAAGGATTGCCGTGGCGCTCGGCGGCTTTGGAATCGGCGCGACCGCAAACGGGAAAGGGGCCAGCCAATAGTTCGCCGTCTTCCTCAAGATGGACCGTTCCCTCCAAATCGCGGTTCGGAGGCAGGGTCACGATTAGTTTGCGCATACGATTTCCTAAAGAGAAATGGGGCCCTGCGGTACCGCTGACTTTGTCAAGAATATCCCTTTTTACCTGCCATGACACTTCTTTTTTGGGGTTTTAATACCTCCAAATAGCGCCTCAACATTAGATCCATCGTAAATTTTTCGTTAACGATTTTCCGGCTGGCCTTCCCAAAACGCTCCAGTTTCGCCGGATTGGACAACAGCATTCGAACCGCATGGGCCATTTCCTTGGGATCGGCATCGGAAACCAAAAAGCCGTTCACGCCCGGCTCCACCTGTTCCTTGGTGCCTCCGAGGCCGGAGGCGACGATAGGCAGGCCCACACTCATAGCCTCCAGGGAGGCGTTGGGAGAGCCGTGGTCCGTGCCCAGCAGGAGGAAAACCTTGAATTTCCGCAGGTATGGCACCACATCCGTTTGGTGTCCCGCGAAATGAATATTGGCGACCCCCAATTCCTGGATACGCTTGTTGATGAATTTCCAATATTCCTCGTACTTGGGGTTGCCCGCGCCCACCACGACCAGCTTCACGCCCGGCAGGCGGCGGTTCAATTCGGAAAGCATCTCCACCAAAAACTCGATGCGCTTGCTTGGCAATATACGGCAGCAGGTTCCGATCACGAGTTCCGATTCCCCCGCCCAATCGATTTGTGGATCATTCTTCCCCGGGGCCGCGGCCGAAAGGTCCGGCACCCCGTTGGGAATCACCGAAAGTTTTTCGGCTCCCAGTTTAATTCCTGGCGGATGACCGCCCTGGTATTTGGAAACGAAATGGTCCAGGCGTCGGAAGTAATCCTTGCCCGTAAAGGCGATGCGCTGTTGAAAGCCCGAGGCGTTGTCGATATCGGTAAAAAGCCATGGGCCGGGACTCACATCCATCACCCTGATTGAACCCTTCGGCAAAATCTTGGCCAGCATCAGCTTCACCTTGGCTTCCACGTTCCAAAACACGATGGTTCCCGCGCCCAAGTGCCGGATCATGCTCAGGATCTGCTCCACGCGGGTCAAGTAGGTCCGGGCCGAGCGCATGCAAAAAACGGGCACGCCCGCCGATTCCAGCTCATTGAGGAAAGCGGAATGGTTGATGGATTGGATTACTCCCAGCCAGGTTTGGCCGTCCTTGGGCATTCGGCACAAGAGATTCACCAAAGATCTGGGCGACCCCCCCAAGTTCAGATTGTCAGTTAAAAAGAAGACCCTAGCGGGGTCCGTTTTCCCCTCATAGAAGGCGGGCACGCCATATTGGCCCATATAGCACCAGAGCCGGGGAACCAGGTCGGCGTCCGGGGGCTGAAGAGGCACCAACCTTTCCGCCTTGGATAAAACCTGAGCGATGCCCCGCACATAAGCCCCGACATCGGAAGAATCCGTCACCAGCACCGAATCGGGCGGCAGGCATTCACGGTTCCCGCCCGCGTCGGCCGAAACGATGGGGCATCCCGCGTGTATGGCCTCCAGCGTGGCTACGCTCAAACCCTCATAAAGGCTGGTGTTTAAAAAGACGTCAAAAGCGGCGTAGTAGGGGCTCACGTCCTTCATAGGCCCCGGCGTCAAAAGGTCCGCCATTACCCCTAGTTCCAGGGCCTGGCGGCAGGTGGCCTCATAAGTCACCCGGCCGTTGCCCCATTGGTGGTCCCATCCGCCCAGGATCATCAGCTTGGCGGCTCGGTGGCGCCTCACCTCGGCCAAAACCCGCACCGCCCGGGCGTAAGCCTTTTGGGTTTTAAATTCCCCCACCATTCCAATCAACAGGGTGTTATCAGGAATCGAATGCAGTTCCCTCATCTTTTGGCGCTGGGCCTGTAACTCCTCGGGGGTAAACCAGCGCTGAAGCTCGTGCCGGACCGCCACCACCGGCTTAGGGCAACGGGCGGACCGCAATTGTTCCGCCACGTCCTCGGATACCGCCGCCACATAAGGCACATGGGGGTCGTTGAATTCCCTCGGGTCGTTCTGCCAGGAAGGGCGTGAATTCTGGATGACCGGGATGGTATGGACCCCATATTTCCATAGGGCCCTTAAGTAGGGCATATGGATCATGTGGGTAAAGACCACCGGGTTGGGGGAAGCGAGAATCTCAAAAGCCGCCATGCGCATCTTGGTGGCCGCGTCAAGGGAGTGAAGCCGGTAAACCTTCCTCCCGGGCTCGCCCTTGTATTCGTAGCAAGGCTTGTGCTCCGCGAGCAGGAACAATTTGGAAGTCGCCCCGGCTTTCACCAGCCCCTGCAGGGTCTCAAGAACGCTACGCTCAGCGCCTCCCCGGGCCAAGGAAGGAAGCATGATATTGATATGGTGGGAATGGGTTATTTCGGGGGTTACCGGCTGGCGCACCTCGCCGCTCAGGGATTGGACCGGCATGGGAGGCATTTCAAAAATCGGAGCGGGAAGCGGCGGATTATTTTCATCTTCCGGGCCGGCCGGATCTTCCGTCAGACCATATTCGGCGTAAAGACGGCCCAGGGTCGACTCGGCGGGCACCGAATCTTTGTTAGGAGGTTCCTCCACACATTGCACGCCCCGGTATTTTCCCCCATCCAACTGCAGGGTGCGCCACATCTCGTTGATCCAATGGATACCGTGCCACTCTTCAGGGATCGGCTCTTCCCTTTCAATGAAGGGCAGGATGATCTTTTCCCAGCGGTCCTCGTTGCAAATACCCTTCAGAATGAAACGCTCCAGCTTCAGTTTTTTCACGTTTCTTGAAAGCACCCGATTGGGCATCAGCCAGGGGCTTTTCTCGTCGGCTTCCTTCTCGACCTGATCGTAGGTCATCTTCATCAAGGGGCTTCCCGCGGGGCATTTCATGATGTTGCCCACCACCCCCACCCGGTGGGGCCGAAAAAGGTACTCGCCCTTGAAATTCAAGGGCTTCAGGCAGGTCACATCCATATCCACCCAGGTCCCGCCCTTCATATAAAGGAGCTTGTAGCGGAAAAGATCCGAAAAGGGCGCGCCGACGCTTCCCTTTCCCACCCCGGTCTCGGGGTCGATGTCTTTTTTTCTGAAAATCTTCTCTCGGGGAATAATTTCTGACGCGTCCTCCAAGATCACTTCCTTGGGCAGGGGGGTTTCCAAATCGTCATAGAGCCAAAGGTGAAACTCATGGCCGTGGCGGATAAAGGAACGGACGGTGAGCTGTTCCAATTTGGAGAGGGTCTTTCCGATCCAAAGCCCGTGAACGACGCGGTTGTTCGGGCTCAAACGGCCCTTTCGCAGGGATTCCTTCCCGCTCGCCTCGTCCCCGCCCTCCTCGGCAAGGAGGGCCTCCGCCTCATCCCAATTTCTCCAGCCTCTCTTCTTCACCCCGCCATTGATGAAATGGATGAAATTCGGGGAGGGCTTCGTTCGATGGGGCCGCAGGCTGTAGGTCTCGTTGAAGGGAATATTCTTGCCCTGAAGGGATTGGCGGTTCTTGAGGGGCGTCCCCTCATAGCAATCCACGATGAAGTTGTAATCCCGCGGAAGGGTCGGGGTCTTTTGAAGGCCCAATTTCCAAGCGGCCGCTACCAGGGTGCCCTGGTCACGGGTCTTCCAGTAGGGGTCGTCAAAAATGTTCCGGCTGTAGCGGTTCCAGAGGTCAAAAAAAGGTTTGGATTCCGGCTTAAACACAAAAACCCCGCCGTTCCAATGGGCCCAGCCCGGGTCCTTGACGGTCACCTTGAATTTTTTTTGGATCGCCTCAACCAGGTGATTGCATTGGGACTCGGCGCAGCCGCAGTCCACCGCGTAACGGCTAAAGGTGGGAAGCTGGTAGTGGTCGGGTGCGAAGGCAAAGGGGCCCTTCACGCGGGAGAAAATCGAATCGATGTCCTTATTCACCGCGATCACGTCATTATCCAGGTAACAGCCGGTGAGGTTCGGGCCATTGAGATAGTGGTGGATGCCGGTTTTAATCATGATGGCCATCTGATGGTCATCAAAACCCTCAATGCGGGCGACATGCACCAATTGGTCGTGGTTCACGGGCGCGCTGATCCCGCATCCCAGGATCACAATGTCCTTGCGCGTGTATTTTTTAAGAAATTCCAGCGAGGTGTTGACGCGGTCGGCGTGCTCATTGCCGCAGACCACATAAACATAGCTTTGGCGCGAAGGCTTGCGGCTTTTAGCACGGGAGGAAACGGTTTTAGGAGTCGGTTTTGACGGTATTCCCATTCCACCCTGTCTTTCAAGTTCAATGGCCCCTGGCCTGCTTCGGGAGGCGCCTAGTATAAGTGAGCGATTATTGGGGGAAGAAGGATAAATATCGGCCAGACCCCTCACGAAGCCCTAAAGAACAAGGTTTTTTTATGGGCCCCGATTCATTAAACTCGGTTGGCGACATCCCTATTTCCATGAATCCAAAAAGGAATCCCCAACTTGTCCCTCTCGGTTTTCAGCTACAAGCCCCCCCACGACGGGGCTATTGTGTATCTACAAGATGGAAAACTGGTCTTTTCCATCGAGGGCGAAAAGGACAACCACAAGCGCTATTCGGGCTTTGATTCCTTTTACCGCGCCATCAAGACCGCCGACCGCTATGACGTCAGGCCTGATGTCATCGCCTGGGGCGGCGGCTCCTCACCCCGCGACCCCGGGGACCTCTACCATGGCACCTCCAACGACATCATCGTGACCGAGAAAATCGACCTCTTCGGCCATAGCGTCTCCCTCTTTCGTTCAAGCCACGAGCGGGCCCATATCTTCTGTTCTTATGGCCTTTCACCCTTTCCCCAGGGCCAGCCGGTTTACGCCCTGGTTTGGGAAGGCGGCATCGGTTCTTTCTACGAAATCGACGAAAAAATGAACATCCATAAGTTCGAGACCGTGTTGTCCGAACCGGGCCAACGTTACGCCCTTCCCTACACCCTGGCCAATCCCCGCTATTCCAAAACCAACCCCGCCTGGTTCAGGACCGGATCGGACGCCGGAAAAACCATGGCTCTTGCCGCCTATGGCGAGGTACTCCCTAAGGAAAAGCGGCGGGATTGGACAAAAGAAGTGGACGTCTTCATGAAATACAAGATGTCCTTCGAGGCCCCCGACCCCTTCCAACCCCAAAAACAAAAGAACGTGGAAGAACTGTTGGAGCAGGTGCAGAAAATCGGGCTTGTGGATATCGGGGTGGAAACGGACGATTTTAAGGATTTCACCTATGCCCTGAGCAACCAAATATTCGATGTCTTTTACAAGTTCGCCAGGGCCAACCTCACCAAGGGCTATCCCTTGATTATCAGCGGCGGCTGCGGTCTGAACTGTGATTGGAATACCCATTGGAAAGATAGCGGGATTTTCGCCGACATCTTCATTCCCCCTAACACCAACGACAGCGGGATCGCCCTCGGCATGGCCATCGACGCGCAAAGGCATTTCGTCGGGAACGCCAAGCTCGATTGGACAGTCTATAGCGGGGAAACCTTTATCGAGGACGCCTTCGAAACCCCCGGCTTTGACCAGCACGAGTTCAGCTTCGACCAGGTGGCCTCTCTTTTGGAGCAGGGCAAGGTCTTGGGCTGGGTGGAAGGAAAATACGAAATCGGACCCCGAGCCCTCTGTCACCGCTCGCTCCTGGCCGCGCCCTTCAAGGCGGAAATGACCGAGCGTTTGAACAAGATCAAAAAACGCGAGAATTTTCGGCCCATCGCGCCCGTTTGCCTGGAAGAGGAGGTTTCGGAGCATTTCGATTGGCGCGGGCCCAGCCCCTTCATGCTGTTCTTCCAAAAGGTCAAGTCGCCCCGGCTTCAGGCGGTCACTCACATCAACGGCACCGCGCGGGTACAGACCGTGAACGAAAAAACCAACCCCCGCATGACGGAACTGCTCCGGGCCTTCAAGAAAAAAACGGGCTTCGGGGTCCTGTGCAACACTTCCCTTAATTTTCCCGGCATGGGCTTCATCAACCGAATATCCGATTTGGTCCGCTACGCCCAAATATCAGGTTTGGACGGCTTTGTGGTAGAGGACCGGCTCTATCTGAAAAGGGTTCCAGTCCTGGAACAGTCGGAGGTCAAGGCCGCGCCCCAGCCCATCCGACCCTATCTGGATTTGACCCGTGAAATCACGGTTTTCCAGCTCAAAAATAAAATCGAGACCCACATCACGCCACAAGCCGTCACCCTCCATTTTGACGCCAAGACGGACATCTGTATCTTCAGCTGCCCCTCGAATGTCTTTCCCTTCGCCGCGCCCGGCGTGGTGGATTTAAGCAGCTATCATTTTTTCCGGTTCCAGGCCCTAATCCCCAAGGACCTTCAATTTTTCGTGACCCTCACCGAATCCGGGGCCAACGCCCCCGAAAGCACGAATTTTCCGGGGGTGAATGGGGCCGATGGGGAGCGCTACGGCTTTCCCTTGATGCAGGGCGCGGGCGTGTGGCAAAGCTACCAGATCGACCTAGCCGCCAGGGAAAAATGGAAATATTGGGGTAACCAGCACGGGAACAATGTTTTGGACCTGCAGGGCCTTCGGTCGGTCGATTTTTTCGTCAAGGGAAACCAACAAGGCGAGATCCAGTTAAAAGACTTAGAATTTCTTATTTAATCAAGCCTCAAACCCGTTTAGATTTTTGGGAATGTCATTTGGAATCGGGATTGTATTTCGTCTTGTAGCCAGGATTGACATCGGGCCTCATGGCGTTAGGATAGTTTTCATCGGTGCGTATATCCACCGAGATCTCCTTGATCTTCTTAAAGACCTCATAGGGCTGGGGGATGGCCCTGAAATAGCTGACCACGGCGGTACCCCGGTTGGTCATCACCCCGGTGTTGAATCGAATGCTCCCCACCCCGAAATGTTTCTCGATAGGCCCCACCGAAACCTCCAGGTTGGTAATCTTAGGATAATCGAAGGTTTTGATGTCGGTACCAATGGCGCCAGTTTTGATCATCAGTCTGCGGTTGGAATAAGCGTAAAAGGTTTTGGTGTGGGCCATCCAAAGCCAGCCCATGT
Source organism: candidate division FCPU426 bacterium (assembly GCA_963738405.1). Taxonomy (GTDB): domain Bacteria; phylum Oederibacteriota; class Muellerivitia; order Muellerivitales; family Muellerivitaceae; genus CAVTWJ01. The sequence continues at coordinate 141,448 of CAVTWJ010000002.1, forward strand.
AGAGCCAGCTGCCCCAGCAGGGGAAGGAGTGGAGGGCGAGAAAGGGGATCACGAACCAGCCGACTTCACTCTTGCTGCTCATGGAGGCAACAAGAAAAAACAAATCAAAACAACCCCAAAACAAGCCAAGGATCAAAAAGGGTATGCCGCTGAGCATGAAACAAACGGCGTTTGGCTTCCCAACCCAATAGAGGGTTTCGTTCTTGTCCCGAACCGACTCAAAAATTTCAGGCGCATAGTCGCCGCTTAGAACACCAGGCATAGACACCTCTAGGGGTTTCGAGTTCCCGCAGCGGACCTTCCATTGTCTTGCGGCGGGGTAACCGCCGGAGCGGCATGGCGCTTGTGATGATGGGTCGACTTGGGGCAAGGCACGGGGGTGCCCTGAGGGTTGTAGCAAATCTGGGGCTGGCCGGAGGTGCCGCCGCCTGTCTGAAAAAAGTCCACATGGCCATAGGCGGTCGTGGTGGTTGCAGCCGGTGTTGGAGAAACGAAGGGGGTCGGCGTAAGGTCATCCGCACTTGATATCATAGAAACCATCCCTACACTAAGGCTCAAACAACCCATCACGGCCAATGAACGAATTTTCATGGTTGGCTCCCTTTCAACTGAACGATGAACCATTTTATCACTTCCTAGAAGGAAAAATGGTTGAACTAGTTGGAAGGCGGCTGAAGGACGAGAAAAAAGGTTTCCACCGTAATCTGCACTAGATCCCCAAGGCATTCGGTTGAAACCAATAGTTCCATCCGTACCTTTCGGCCTTCCTCGTACCGTTCCAGGTGGGCCGGCACATGTTTTTGGGGCCGGCCCGTTTTCAAGGTGGTTTGGGCAGCCTTGCGGATAGCGCATTCCAGGCAGGCCGGGGTACCGCCGCACCGCTCCGGCATTTGGGAATTCAGACATCCCAAAAACTCGCCCCCTAAAAGCCCCGTAGGCGGGGAAGCCCCGCCGCACAGTTTTTTCAAACAGCTTTCGTTGCTGGCCAGCACGCGTAAATCCCGGTCCACCAGCAGCACCGGAAACTCCACCGCTTGCTGAAACTTTTCGAGTTCTTCTCCCTTTAATTTGCTTCGAAAGGATTCCTGACATTTGGGACAGACGTCATAGGCAGGGTGACTTGTCCCGCTACCTTTCCTCAGAAAAAGAACCTTCCCGCAATTGGAACAAAGGGTTTTGGTAGTCATTCCAAGCTCCGATCTTCAAAAGGAAGAGAAAAGGGCTGGGGAAAGCATAGACTCTGGCAGGCAGTGGGGATATCAACCCAGGGGATGGAAAAAGTCTACAATGAGCAAAAGGAATTCAGGAGACAACAATGGCCGAATGGCTCTTCAACAGCAAAGGGGTTCCTTCCCTGATCTTGGATGGAACCATGGTGCGCGACCAGCGGGGTTATGTGATCGGGTGGATCAACGGGCCCAACATCTATTCATCCCACGGAGCGCATATCGGCTGGTTCGAGGGGGGAGTGATGTACGACATCGACAATTGCCCGCTCCTCTTTTGCCGCAACCACTCCAGCTACCTGCCCACCAAGCCCGGTCTCACCGGCACTTCGTCTATGCCTGGCTTCGCCAGCCCCATGGGTAAACCGGGCTTCCAGGGTGCCCACATCCGCCCCGGCCTCGCCCAGCGATGGAGCGGGTCTGACCCCTTGAGTTATTTTAAATAATCAGTTCTTCTTCCAAACCGGCTTCAGGGTCTTGCCCGGCGCCGAAAGCAGGTCACCGCTCTTGCCCGCCCCCTTAAAGTCTTTCTTGATTTGAACAAATATTTTTTTGGCTTTCGAACTTAAGGACGCGAACCACTTTTGGCCGGCCAGATCGGTGAGTTGGTTCTTTTGGGCCCATCCGCTTTCTTCCAACGCCGATTCGGCCTTTTCCTTGTTCCCCTTCAAGAGCCAGTAGCGGAAAAGGTTGAAATTGGGGTACATCCGGCGCCCATCCCCTGCGGGATAGGCGTTGACCGCCAGGTTAAACAGAGGGAAGGAATCCTCCAGCGAAGCGGGGTCGGTCAGGCCTTTCTCCAAAAGCAGGCATCCCACCCGGTCGTAAAAGTCGCCGGACTTGAACTGGCTGAATTTCACCGCGTCCGATCGCAAAGGCTGCACCACGGTCAAGGCCTGGTCCAATTCCCCCTCCCGGTCCAACGAGTCCAGGTATTCAATGAGCACTCGCTCATCCCGGGGGTCCTGCTCATAAGAAGCCTTGAGATAGGGGATGGCGTCCTGGAAATAATTGTGCTGGTAGAGGAAATAGCCTCTTTCCAGCCCAAAAACCCTGGCGGAAATCTCGCGGTTGGTCTTCTCCATTTGCGCCGTCGCGTCGTTCAGGGCCTTCTGCCAGGAAAAGTAGGCGTAGACCGCCACAAGAATCACCACCACCGCGATGACCAGCCCCGTCATCTTTGCCTTGTTGACTTCCAACTTCACTTCATCGCGAAAAGTTCCGTATTGTTTGAAATGCTCTGTCTCAAGCTGCAGCCGGGTCAGCTCGGCCTGCAGCCGAGCGATCTCCTTCTCTTTTTCCATAAAGGCGATGACTTCTTTCGACAGTCGGGGCATGGGCTTTCTCCTTGGTAAATAGCAAAGCAAAATATCCGATAAGATAGCTCCATTGCTACACCTAATAGGTTTCCCGCAAATTAAATGTGGAGATAAACCGGGAGGGTCTCACTCCCATACGTTACTTATCAGGCCACCCGTTAAACGCTCTCCCCTCCTAACCCCAACAAAAAAGCCAAACCCCAAAGGGCTTGGCTTTTTTGTCGCCTTTTCTCATATCCGATGGCCACGGCTGGTTACATATGCTTGGCGGCCTTTTCCAACCCGATCTGCACATCCTGGGCGGTCATCACCGGCTGAAGCTCCAGTTCGGCGCCCAGTTCCATGAAGAGGGGCTCGGCGATCATGGGCACGTCGCTGTTTTCCTTCATGTCGAAAAAGATGAACCCTGTGCGAAGGCCGTCGGACAGCGCGAAATAGGCGGCTTCCGGCTTCACCATATCCATCAATTTCATTAAGACCTTCGATATTTTTCCGCTCTTGATGGCCTCGTTCCCCAATTCGTTATCCATCGTAAATTTCAGCATCATTCTCATAGCGCTCCCCTTTGATCGTGGTACAGACAACGGAAAATTATAGGAAAGCACATTTAGGAATAGATATGCGGCGGGAAGTTAAATGGGAGTAAAACCCGCAGTCAAGCCGGACTGACCTGTACGGCCGCAGGCTGGGCGGTCATTCGGTTCAAAAAGGCGTTCAAGGCCGACTTTTGTTTTTCGTTCATGATCAAAAATTGTAATCCCGCGCCTTTAGGGGTCGTCCAAACCACCTTGGCGAAAAGGCTCAAGGGAGCCGCGCCCGTTTCAAAGACCAGCTCAAATTGGGATAGGTAGCCCACTTCAAGGTGTTTTTCCAACTCGATTTGCATCCCATTCAAGCTTAAATCCACCGCCACCGCGTCCACCTTTTCATTCTGCCAATTACGCACACCCCGAACAACGACCCCGTCTTGTTCTAAACGCACCAGCACGGGAATCTTGACCGAGAAACGTGTCTTTACTCTTTTATCGGCGGATTGGGGAATAGGCATAAACACCTCCAAACTCAGTGGCTCAAATCAGATCAACAACGGGGTTTATTTTAAGGGCCCCGGAAAGGATGTCAGCCGGGTTTTGAAATCTTTATCGATTCTTTACCGCGAATTTTAAGGAAATTTAGGGTGGGAGGGATTCACTTGGGATGTTGGAGTGAGGACGGGTGTTGAAACCGCCTTGGCTATTTCAGCTGGAGTTTGGGACGGGGTGGCCGTTCCCTGTGGAACCGGCGGGATTGAGGTTGTGGGAGTCACTTTAAGAGGGATGGCCCCCGGTGTGCCGACAGTGGGTGTTACAGCCAAAGGGGTTGAGGTAGGTACCGGCGCGGCTGGCACCGGCTTTTCTTTGTAGGCCATTGTCTGAAAGTTAAATTGAACCCTCGCTTTGGTTGGAAAATAACTCACGCTGGCAATGGCCACCGTTTGGAACCGGTAGGTTTCAAACCACTGGGGTTGGCCGCCCTGAACTTGATGGTACCGGGATATCAACATATGGCGGAAAACACCCCCGTTTCTCATGCAAAACTTGGCCAGCCCCCCCTTTTCGGTGGGGAAGGTCACGGTGACATGGGGCCTGATCGTTCGGCTGTGGGTGTTGGCGTTGGAGACCTGAAAGGATAGCAGGGGCACCCCCAGCGTGTTGCCGTGGGAAAAATCCCTCCCCGGAAGGGTGAGATAGGCCACGTCGTCCGCCCAGCCAAGACCGCAGAGCAACAGTAAGAAACATATAAAGAAGCTTTTCTTCATGGGAGGCGATTATATCAAATATGACCCTTGCCATACTTCGCCCAACTCCACTCCCCTAATCTATTCCCACGCGAGGCTTTAACAGGCGGTAAAAAATCCCGAAAACGGATTTTTGCATCTAATGAACAAATCAAAAAAGATTTGTTCTGATCCCCTGACTGTTACAGATCCAAAAGATCTGAAACAACCAACTTGCCCCGGCGTGTACGGTTTCCAAAAACAACATGGAGACCGTGCGAACAGGGAGCTAAAGCGGGAACAGATTTCCGAGAACCCTCGAAATCCCGAACCGCTCAAAAACCGCGGTCCGGGATTTTTTATTTCCGGACCCCTCAATCAAACAAAAGGGGAATGCCATGTCACAGATCGATTCGAAGTTAAAGGTAGAAACTCTTGCCCTCCACGGCGGGCAGGAAGCCGATCCGACAACGGGATCGCGGGCCGTACCCATCTACCAAACCACCGCCTACCAATTTAAAGATACCGACCACGCCGCCAATTTGTTCGGCCTCAAGGAATTCGGAAATATCTATACCCGTTTGATGAACCCCACCACCGACGTATTCGAAAAACGCGTCGCGGCCCTGGAAGGCGGCGTCGGCGCCTTGGCGGTGGCCAGCGGCCAATCGGCCATCAGTCTGGCATTACTCAATATTGCCCAGTCGGGCGACGAGATCGTTTCGCTCGACAACCTATATGGGGGAACCTACAACCTCTTCCACTACACCTTCCCCAAGTTCGGCATTAAGGTGAACTTCGCGCCCTCGGAGAATTTGGAGGCGGTTCAAAAGGCCATCACTCCCAAAACCAAGGCCCTCTATGCCGAGTCCATCGGCAACCCCAAAAACAACGTGTCCGACCTGGAGGCCCTCTCCAATATCGCCCACGCCAACGGCATTCCCTTGATTTCGGATAACACCCTGACGCCCTATCTGCTTCGGCCCTTTGACCACGGGGTGGATATTATTGTTTATTCCGCCACCAAGTTTATCGGCGGGCACGGCACCTCCATGGGCGGGCTGATTGTAGATTCGGGCAAGTTCAACTGGACCCACGGCAAGTTCCCCCTGATCGCCGATCCGGACCCCAGCTATCACGGGATCAACTTTGTCGAAGCCCTCAAGCCCATGGGCAATATCGCCTATATCATCAAGGCGCGTGTGACGTTGCTGAGGGATCTGGGCCCCTGCCTTTCGCCCTTCAACGCCTTTTTATTGCTGCAAGGGCTGGAAACCCTGCACCTTCGCCTTCCCCGCCACTGCGAAAACGCCCTGGCGATTGCCAAGTATCTGAAGAAACACCCGAAAGTGGGCTGGGTCAATTACCCCGGCTTGGAGGACAGCCCCTATAAGGACCGGGTTAAAAAATACCTGCCCAAAGGCGCGGGGGCTATTTTGGGATTCGGCATCAAGGGCGGGGCGGAGGCGGGAAAGAAATTCATCAATTCCCTTCAATTGATTTCCCACCTGGCCAACGTGGGCGACGCCAAGACCCTGGCGATTCACCCCGCCACCACCACCCATTCCCAGCTTTCGGCGGAAGAACAAGAGGCCACCGGCGTAACCCCCGACTTTATCCGCATCTCGACAGGGCTGGAACATATCGACGATATCCTCGCCGACATAGAGCAGGCCCTGGGCAAGGCCTAACCCCATGGGAAAAATATACCAAGACATCACTAAAACAGTGGGGCGCACCCCGCTCGTTCGCCTTAACCGCGTCACCGAAGGCGCAAAGGCGCGGGTGCTGGCCAAGCTGGAGTTTTTTAATCCCCAATCGAGCGTAAAAGACCGCATCGGGGAAGCGATGATCACGGACGCCGAGTTGAGAGGCATCCTTAAAAAAGACACGGTGATTATTGAACCCACCAGCGGCAACACCGGGGTGGGACTCGCCTTTGTGGCGGCGGCCCGTGGTTACCGGCTGATTTTGGTCATGCCCGACACCATGAGCCTGGAACGCCGGCAGCTCATGCGCATCTTTGGCGCCGAGTTGGTCCTCACCGAAGGCGCCAAGGGCATGAAGGGCGCGATCGCGAAGGCGGAGGAATTATCCCAGCAGATGCCCAATAGCTGGATACCCCAGCAGTTCAACAACCCCGCAAATCCGGAGATTCACCGCCAAACCACCGCCGAGGAAATATGGAACGATACCGACGGTAAGGCGGACATCCTCATTTCGGGCGTAGGCACGGGGGGCACTTTGACCGGCGTGGCCGAAGTCATTAAAAAACGCAAACCCTCTTTCAAGGTTATCGCCGTGGAACCCGACGCTTCCCCAGTGTTATCGGGCGGCGAGCCCGGGCCCCATAAAATTCAGGGTATCGGCGCTGGGTTTGTGCCCAAGGTCCTCAACCGGGGCATGATCGATGAGGTCATCCGGGTCACCCAGGACCAGGCTGGCGAAACCGCCAGGGCCATGGCTAAAAAGGAAGGTATTTTAGTAGGTATCTCCGGTGGAGCGGCGGTTTGGGCCGCGCTTCACGTGGCCCAGCGCCCTGAAAACCAGGGCAAAAACCTGGTGGTCATCATTCCCGACTCGGGCGAAAGGTATCTTTCCACCTGGCTCTATGAGGAGGCCAAACAATGAGCGACCAGGGCCCAACCGAAACAAAGGGTTTGGGAATGGTGGAAACCCAGAACTTTTCATTTGAGGGGCTGACCCTCGAAAGCGGGGAGTGGTTCGGTCCCGTGAACCTGGCCTACGAGACCTACGGCAGGCTGAACGAGGATAAATCCAACGCCATCCTGGTTTTTCACGCCTTCTCCGGCAACGCCCACGCGGCGGGCTATCTGGAGGGCGACAAGGACCCGGGCTGGTGGGACGACTTGATCGGCCCCGGCAAGGCCTTTGACACCGACCTCTATTTCGTCATTTGCTCCAACGTACTGGGAGGGTGCAAGGGCTCCACGGGCCCGGGCAGTTTGAACCCCGCCAAGGGCAGGCCCTATGGTTTGGACTTTCCCCTCATCACCGTCGGCGACATCGTGGTTTGCCAAAGGCGCCTGGTGGAGCATTTGGGAATCAAGCGGCTGCTTTCCGTTTCCGGCGGGTCCATGGGGGGCATGCAGGTGCTTTCCTGGATGATGAAATACCCCGAGATAGTGCATAGCGCCATCCCCATCGCCACCACCCTCAAGCACTCGCCCCAGCAGATCGCCTTCAACGAGGTTGGGCGCCAGGCCGTGATGGCTGACCCGGACTGGGCCCAGGGCCAGTATTACGGCGGTCCCCCGCCCGCCAAGGGCCTTTCGGTGGCGCGCATGGTGGGCCATATCACCTACATGAGCGATACCTCCATGGCCGACAAGTTCGGCCGGCAGAAAAAGTCCAACGCGGGCGCGGAGAAATTCAAGGCCGATTTCGAGGTGGAAGGCTACCTGAAATACCGAGGGGAAAATTTCGTCAAGCGCTTCGACGCCAATTCCTATCTTTACATCACCAAAGCCATGGACAATTTCGACGCCTCCTATGGGCGCCCCTTCCAGGAGGTCCTGCGGGGCCGCCACCTGCATGTGCTGGTGATCGGGTTCAAGTCCGACTGGCTGTACCCCCTTTACCAGTCCCAGGAAATCGTAAAAGCCTGCAAACTGGCAGGCATCCCGGCGACCTACTGCGAGATTGATTCCACCTACGGCCATGACGCTTTCCTGCTTGAGATCGAGGAAGAAACCCACCTCATCAAGCATTTCCTCAAAAAGGTCTACAACGGCTACGAGGTGGCCAATGACTAGCCCCTGGAACCCGGACCATCGGGTGATTGTGGAATGGGTGGCGCATGGAAGCTCGGTGCTGGACCTTGGCTGCGGGGACGGGGACCTTTTGGTGCACCTGATTCAGGAAAAGGGTGTGAAGGGCCAGGGGGTCGAGATTGACGAGAAGGCGGTCTACAACTGCGTGGCCAAGGGCCTGAACGTGTTTCATGACGATATCGAGGGGGGCCTCACCGATTACCAGGACGGGGCCTTTGACTACGCCGTGCTGGACCAGACCTTTCAGCAGATCAAGGAAATCGACCGGGCGCTCACCGCGGCCCTTCGGGTGGGAAAAAAGGTGATCGTGGGTTTCCCGAACTTCGCCTATTACAAATCACGCTTCCAAACCTTTTTCCTGGGGCGCACCCCGGTGACCCCTTCCCTTCCCTACATGTGGTACGAAACCCCCAACCTGCATTCGGTTTCGATTTTGGATTTCACCGACTACTGTTCGAAAAAGGGGATTTTGATTGAGAGCCGAACCTTCTTGGACGGTGAAAAAAAGGTGGGCTTCATGCCCAACTTTTTTGCCCAAGTGGGCCTCTTTATGATCTCGATGGGTTGAGAGGCTGGTTCGTTTTAGTGGCTTTTCTTCGCCGCGCGGTGGGGCAGGAAAAAGACGCAAGCCAGGATAAAAGCCATCAGGCACGCGGTGGCCGAATAGCGGCTTAAATTCAGGCCCCCGTGGTCGAGGGGCTTGTCCAAAAAATCCCCCAAGACCGCGCCCAAGGGACGGGTGAGAATAAAAGCGGACCAAAAAAGGATCGTGTGGGAAACCTTGGTCCACTGATAAAGCGCGAAGACCACAGCCAGCAAAATCACAAAAAGGGTAGCCCCCCCTAGGTAACCTAGCCCTTCCGAATCGGCCGTCCAGTCCCCCAGGGCAGTCCCCAAGGTCTGTGAAAACATGATGGTCACCCAATAGAACATCTCGGACTTAGGATCTTTTACCGAATCCACCGCCACTGTGCCCAGGGTTTTATACCAGAGAAAGAGGGAACCCATGAGAAGGCAAAAGAGGATCGAGGAACCGCCCGCGTAACCGATGCCGAGCGAACGGTCGCAGAAATCAGCCATCGTGGTGCCCACGGTGGTGGTGGCGATGATGGTGAACCAGTAGATGTAGGGGTGAAATTTTTCAGCCTTGATCTGGACGATAACAGCCGCCAAAAAAATAACCGCGAAGATAGCCGTACCCACCAGGTATCCAAGGTTCATGGACATGGAAACCATATCCCCGCCCGTCTCCCCCACGGTGGTGGCGGCGATCTTGATGATCCAAAAGAGGAGGGTGACTTCGGGAACCTTGCTCAAAGCGCTGTTGTTTGTTTTGTTTTTCATGTGTGTCCATTCTTAACCAGTTGAGCCCTAAAGGAAACCCATCCCGGCGGATTTCCGACATAAAAAAGGCTGCCCGCATAAGCGGACAGCCTTTTAACGGAGATTTACTTCCCTATCACTAGGAGATGAAAGGTCCCCGGCACCGCCTTTCGGTGCGGCTTGGGGTCTTTATCGGTAGGCGTAGGCGGGGGCTCCATCTGGGCGGTCATCATAAAGATACGGCCCGTCTTGGAATCAATCGCCAGGGTACGGGCTGCCGGTTCGGTCGGAAACTGCTCCAGCAGGGTGTACTTGTTGGGGCTATCCTCGTGGATAACCGTGAGGGTGCCGTCGCCGTTTGAGCTGAACACGTTGCCCGTCGTTGGGTCAAAAGCGGTCCCATCCACATGGTCGCCGATTGGAAGGGTCTGGATGACCTTGCCGTTTTTGGCATTCATTACCACTAAGTTCTTGTTGTGGCAGCCGGAAAAGAGCCGGTTGTTTTTTACATCCATGGAAAGGCCGGAGGGCGATTCGCCCGGAGCCAGGGGCCAGGTCTTCAGGACCTTCATGCTCTTGGCGTCGATCTTGAGGACCACGCTTTTGGTTTCCAGGTTGTCGAAGAGAAAACCCTTGCCGTTGGACACCCCCACTTCGGGCCCTCCATCGAGGGCGACCGTGGTCACCGCCTTGTCGGTGGCGGGATCAATCACGGTGCAATCGTGGCTGTCGCCGTCGAAGGTGATGACATGTTTGGTGGCCGGGTCGTAGATAATCACGTCCGCGTCCTTGGAATCGGGTATTTCAGAAAGCTTTTTCAGGGTCTTCAAGTCGAAGACCACCACGCTTCCAGGCTGGCCGCTGGTGGCGTAGCCCTTGCCCAGGTCGTTTAAAACCACCACGCCGTGGGGATGGGGCACGTTGTCGAGGGTGCCGATCAAGGTCAAGGCATCGGCGTCGACCACCTGCACGCTGTTGTTGTGGGTAAGGTAGACCCTCCGACTGTCCGCGTCGGCGGTGAGAAAATCCCAGCCGCCGTCGCCCGGCAAGGGAACTTTTTGAAGTATCTTGTAGCCGCTTGGGCCCGGCGTTACCTGGGCCTGTACCGCGCCCGCCAAACCCAGCAAAATGCCCAGCACCGCGAATGCCATCATCTTATTCATTCAACCACCTCGTTTATTAAAATCCTGCCCTCAGCCCTAACTACAGACGCTTCTCCGGCCCTTTCGCCTCTCTCTTCCAACTCCGCCCGCAAACAAAATATCAACCTGGTCGCGACCTCTTGACCCCTGCCAAAGGGGCTGATACCGGCACCCCCTTTATTTCGAAGCGGAACCGCTGAGATGGGCTTGGGGCCGGGGATCAAAATCAGCCGGGATGGGGTTCGGCAGCCCCAAGGCCTGGTCGACGGGAACGATCCCGATATCCTTCATGCCATATCCGCTCGTTTGAGGAAGTTTTCCCACGATGTCCTCGGGAATTTCGGCGTAATCCGGCGGGAGCGGCGGGGCATCGCCCTTCAGCCGGGCCGGATCAAAAGCCGTCAAAAGGTCGCTGATATCGGGCGTAAGCGCGTCATCCGGACCCCAGTCGGATTGGCCCCAATTTTTCTTGCCGAGTTTCCGGCCCTTCATTTCATCCGGAAGCTTGGCCAGGGGCGTGAGCCCGAAGAGCGTATCCACGAACTTAACCACCGACCCATGGTCCCCGTTCTCGTGCACCACCGCGTGAACCCGGGAAAAGGGGGAAAGGAAAATAAAGGGAACGCGGGGGCCGTCCGTCAGTGGTTCCTTGTCCGGGGTGAGGGAGTGGATGGGCGGCGGGACGTGGTCATAGAACCCGCCTTCGTCGTCCCAGGTAATCACGATGGCGCATTGGTTCCAATATTTGCTTTGGGCGATGGCGTTGATGGCATGGGCCAGCATGGCCTCGCTGATCTGGGAGTCCGAACCGCCCGGATGGTCGTCATCCCCCTGGAATTTTTTCTGCGCCGCTTCGTCCGGATCGGCCGACTTCAAGCCGAAGATGTTTTGGCCGCCCCCCTTCACGTAATAGACCCCGCCCTGGTCGGACAAGGTTCCCTGTTTCACGGCGTTGAAAAAATCCTGCAGGTCGTGGAGGCTCTTTTGCATGGCCGGACTGTGGACGATGTACCCGAAATATTGCGGGCCGTTATGGTGGGTGACGTAGGAGAAATGCTGGCCCTCGGCATCGGTGGGGTCCTCCCCCCCGCCCCAGGGATGGCCGAAACCCTCCTGGAACCAGCCCCAGGGGATGGGCGCCTGGCCCTTTTTACCCAGGTAAGCCACGTCCTCCTGAAGGTCCTCGAGGTCGGTTCCCTTTTGGGGGTCGTCGTCGGTCTCGCTTTGGGCCTGGGAACCGGCCAGTGAAAGGGGGATCGTCGCGTAGGTCTGGTTTAAATGGGTTTCTTTTACCTTGTCCTTATTCTTGCCGGAATATTCCTTGGGGTTCACGGGCATCTTGGGGTCGGACGTGTCCGGCGGGGAGCCCCAGAAGGGGTCGCTGCTGTTGAGGACCGGCTCCCCCGGAGCCTTCTTCCCGCCATCCTGCTCCAGTTCCTTGGTGTGAAGGGCGGCTTGGGTCTGGCCGCTTTGGGCGGCGATGATGGAAAGGTTGCCCGGGCCCGAGGGGCCCACCATCAATTGGAAGATATGGTCGAATATCACGAAGCGGTTGGCCCAGCGCCAGAGGAAGGGGATGGTGTCGCCGTCCACGTGGGCCATGGTCAGTTCCCCGAACTGCTTGTCGGCCAGGGCGGGCGGGGTATCGGTACCTTTCTTGAATTCTTCCGCTAGAGCGAACCGGTCCATTTTCGGTATCCCGTCCACCAGGTCCATCTTTTGTACCAGGGCGATGTGGGAGTGTTTGGTGTCGGCAAGGTCGGAGGCGTATTGCTTGGCCCCGATCAAGAAGGGCTGGATGGGCTGCTGCGTGCCGTCGGGGTTTTGGACGAACTGGTTAAATCCAGGGGTCAGGCTCGCGGGCTGGGAATAGATGCCGTCCACCCCGGGAAAGGTGCCGAAATAATGGTCGAAGGAGCGGTTTTCCTGGTAGAGGATGAACACATATTTGACGTGCTGGCGAAGCAGGGACACCAACTGCTTACGGCTGAGCTTGGGTTCCTGGGTTTCAGGAACCTCCAGGGGGGCCACCTGGGAGTCGCCGGTGGGAGGCAGGGGCTCGACCAAGGGCCGGGCTTTGGATTTAGAACCCTTCGACGGGCTAAGGGCAGACTGCGCGAGAGCGGAGAAGGAAAAGCTAAGGGCCGCAAAAAGGACAAATACAGTCACGACCTTGACGGCGGTTCGAAAGGTTTTCATTTTTCACTCCTAAAAAACTTTAAGGGTTAACCAACAATAGGGCGACCGGAAGGATGCCCCCCGCCGCCAGCAGGGCCCAAACGACCCATTGAGGACGAAAGTATTTAAAAGCCATCACCAGCCCCGCCAGGGTACTGAAGATAAACCCGGCGGACATCAGAAGCACAAACCCTTGAAGGGCCCAGGGCTGGGTCTGGGCCGGCGAGTCGGGCATCTTTTGATCCTTATGTATTTTCGCCAGAACCTTCAGTATTACCGGCGCCTGATAGCCGTTTTTCACATCCTTATGCAGCCGCAGGGTTTGGAAAATCCCTGAAACGGTGAAGAAAAGCAAAGCCGGGGCGAAGAAAGATCCCAAGAGCAGGTGAAAGCGGCGCATCTGGTTCATTCCGGCACCCATCGATTGGAAACCCCTTAATTGAGCTTGAACGAAATGGGAAGCCGAACCCGGCAATTCATCGGCTCGCCAAGTTTATCCAGCGCGGGCCGGAACCTGGCGTCTTTGAGCTTATCCAATACCACTTGGTTGAAAGCCGGGTCCGAACCCTGAAGAATGGTTACGTTATCGACCTTCCCCTCGATATTGATCAGAAGCTCCACGATCACTCTGCCTTCCTTCTTTTGTTTCCGCATCTCCACGGGATAATCGTTCTCGTCAATGAACCCACCCACAAGAGAAGGCTGGCGGCTGGCGACCACATAGGGCGTCGCCGGTTCAGGGGTGGGTGTGGGCTGAACCTTAGGCGGCGGTGGGATCTTGCCTTTTTTAGCCATAACCCAGGGCTCAGGGGGAGGCGGTGGAACCGTCTTGGACTGCAAGGCCAATAACGGAGTGGCCTTGAGGTCGATATCCGTCCGGTATTCGGCATGCGCTTCCCCCCAGGCGATCAAACCTAAAGCCACCCCCAAAATCGTAAGGTGAAGCAGGACGGATAAAAGGATTCCGCTGAAAAGCGGGTTCACCAAAAGTCCACCGAAAAGCCGGTTCAAGGGGGGGAGCCAAAAAACCGGTTCGCCCGAACTTCGCTCATAGGGACGCTCACTATTTCCTGTCCATAGCTAAAGCAACTTTCTGAACCCCGCCCATCTTGATCGCGTCCAGGACCTGGGCCAGCTTCTCATAGGGAATGTCTTTGTCGGCCTTCAGGATCACCTTCACCTCGGGGTAGACGCTCGTCTCGACGGTCATCTGCTGGGTCAAACCCGAAAGGTCGATATCTTTTTGGTTGAACTTGAGCTGTCCCTGCAGGCCTAGGGTCACCACTAGGGCAGGCTGAGGGGCCTTTTCTTCCTTCACAACCTTGGGCAGGTGAACCTGCAGGGCCTGCTCGCTAATAAAGGTGGCCGTCACCATGAAGATGATCAAGAGCACCAGCGTGATATCCACCATGGGAGTCACGTTGATGCCGGTCACCAGGCCCCGGTCGCTGGATCCGGGAAGCATTACTTCACCTTCTCTTGTTTGAGGTAGGCCAGAAGGATACGGGACAAGCTGTCGGTGTTTGTTTGAATCTCGCCCAGCCGGGTGAGGAAGAAATTGTTGGCCACCACCGCCGGGATCGCCACCAGGATGCCGAAGGCCGTGGCAATGAGAGCGGCCGAAATGCCCGCCATGACCACCGAAACGCCGCTCTGTCCTGTGGTTCCCAGGTCGTTAAAGGCCTTGATCACGCCCAGTACCGTCCCGAACAACCCCACGAAGGGGGCGTTGTTGCCAAGGGTCCCCAGGATGATCAAATACTTTTCATGCACCAGTTTTTCCCTCAGCCAATGGGAAGCCATGACTTCCTCCACGGCCGGGGCCCCTTTTTTGTAATTCTTTAACCCCGCCAAGGCCACCCGGGCCTCCACCCTGTGGCTGTTTTCCGCCAAGGCAATCGCCCCTGGAATATCGTGGTCTTCCAAACAGGAGGCCAGGCCATCCATCAAAGCGGACAGGTCGCCTTTATTTTTACGAAAGACCATCCACCGTTCAAACATGACTCCGATAGAAACCACACTGGCAAGGATGAGCAAGGCAATCACCCAGTTGTCCCCCACTAAAGCCATGTGCATAAAGATCAAATTCATTTCAATTTCCTTTTACCTTTGTATTAGCCGCAGAAGAAGCCCTGCCATTTTCTGTTTTAATTGGGATCTGGATAAATAGGCCATCTCACGCTTCGTTAACATTTAACCGGAATTTAACCCACTTACAGTGCCGGAAATGGCCAAAACCCGGCACAGGATTTCGGTCCCTGAATCCGAAACCCTGTTGGGTTTTAAAAACTCGCGCCGGGCCGGCCGGGGGATTTTGGAAAAATCCCCCTAAATGCTTAACTGTGAATCTTAAAAGTCGATCACGACCCCGCCATCGACTGTGGCGCCGTAGTACTCGTTTTGAATCGGATAATTGGTTGATCCCTGATAGAAACGATGGTTGGCGTTGTTCAGGTTGTTCCCATCGGCGTAGATCGTGAAGTCCTTCGTGATGGCGTACTGGGCCTTCGCGTCGATCTGGAAATAATCGTCGTAGTAAATGTTCGGGGAATACGCGCCGCCCGCAGCGGGCGCATTTGGGTCCCCGATCACCGTCAGGTTTTTACCCGTGAAGTCACCACCGATGTCGAAGGTAAACCCATCTTTCTTATAAAACACACCCGTATTCCAGAGGAGGTCGGATTGGCTGGGAAGTTCGCCGTAGAGACCCGGCGAGAGCTCACCCTGTGACCCCAGGAAGGATATGGACCCCCGGAAACCCAACCCGCCCAGGAAACCGGGCAGCATGGTGTATTGCTGCTGGTACTGGAATTCCACTCCGTAGATAGAGGAAGAAGGAATGTTAATGTAGTTCAAAATGTCAGTCACCCCTCCGGAGTTATCGATCGCGGAATAATTCTGTCCGAAATAGTTGTCGATACTCTTGTAAAACGCGTCCACCGCCAGGATGGCACCCTTTTGTGGATAAAGCTCGCAAGAGAAATCGAAGTTGTTCGATATCATCGGTTTCAGGTTCGGGTTGCCGAAGGTGTACTGAACTATCGAGTTACCACTCTGTGCGTCAAGGGCCTGGCTTAAGTTAAACGAGGGAATATACTGGCTTTGGGTCGGCCGTGCGATGGTCTCCGAGAAGTTCATTCGGGTGGTGAGCTGGTCATTGAACTTATAATTGAATCCCAGGCTCGGCAGGACATTGGCATAGTCGATAGTCCCCACTTTGGCGACCGCCGGCAATTCGGTAGACGTATCCGGATCACCACTGGGGAGCGTGTTATATATATCCCACCAGTTGTATTGGATATGCGTGGCCTCGACCCGGGCCCCGGCCATGACCGTCATCTTGCCTGAGGTGAGGGTGTACATACCGTAGCCTGCGTAAACATCCTCCCAGTTGTTGTAATCGCCCCCCTGGTCGTTATTCGGATCGGTTTGAACAAAGGATCCGTAATATCCTTTGCCCGGATTGGTGAGAAGGTTGACGGCCTGGTTCATATCGGGAAGCGGCCCCATGTTATACATATTGTTAAGATAGAATGGGGTGCTGGTGGCGCCCAATACGGTGCTCATGTTAAGGTTTTGCAGATGCGTAGCGGTAAAACTTTCTCCGGTGTTATTGGAATACTCCCACCTCGAAGCCGCGCCGAACTTGACCGTTCCGGTATCATCACCCCCGAGAGGCGTATCAAATTTGCCGTCGGCCTTCAGGCCGTACGCGTTCACGGTGTAAGCATTGGTGCTGTTACTCCCGTCACTTTTATCAACGTAATTGGTCGGATCGTTCAGCCCGGTCAAACCACTTGTGTCAACCGTCGGGCTATTCCCGTTATTCGTCGAATTGTTATAAGTAAGCGATGTGCCCCCTATACTTGCGCTTTTGAATTTAAACCCGTAACTGTAGGGCACGTTTTCATCCGTATAGGCAAAGCTGGCTTTATAATCCAATATGAAACCGCCGAGATTGTTGACGCCCCCCAACCCCGCGGCCAAGGTGCGGAACTGCGTCAACTCGCTGGTCATACTTTTCGAGACTTTGATTTGGCTAGCAGGTACCGTAATGCTGCCATCGGGGTTGACCACAGCGCCACCTTCAGCATCCAAGCCTGTAATATCCGTGTGCCAAACGGGTTCGCGGTATTCGTCATAACCACCGTACATCAAATTAGCAGTGAGCTTGTTATCCTTATCCATGGACAGGTCAATGTTCGCGCCGATTCCGCCCCGTTCCCGCTCATAGTCATAGTAGCGGAAATCGTAATCCGTGGCGGAATTGGGGACTAAAGGCGGATCGGCTGGATCCGAATAACCGTTTTCCAAATCGTCGATCCCGAACCTTCTATATTCAAATTGTGTTGCGACAAGGATCCCCAGTTTGGCGGTTCCCCCCAGGCCAAAGGTGTTGCCCCAAGTCAAATTCCCAGCGGCGGTGCCCTGACTGCGTTGCGGGACATATCCTCCCTGGGCGTTCAACTCGAAAAGACCGCCCGGATAATCCTCGGCCTTTTTGGGAACAAGGTTCATCTGCCCGCCGACGCCTTGTGCGTCCATATCCGGCAGAATCGTCTTGAAAACTTCCATCTCACCGAACAAGCCGGCCGGGAGGGCATCGAGATCCACCGACCTCTCCGATTCGTCATAAGACGGAATAATGGTTTGATCGAAAGTGATGATGTTCAGATTCGAATCCGTTCCCCGAATGTCGATATATCGGGGTTCGCTAGTGTCATGCTGGACCCCGACTCCAGGAAATTGCTGGGCCGCCTGGGCCACGGACTTGGCCGGCGTCTGGTTGATCTGGTCCTGAGAGAGGATGTTGACCTTGTTCAGGGAGTCATGCATTTGGTCGAAAGCGGCGGCTTGGTCGATGCCATGGGCTTTCACAGTGATTTCAGGAAGTTCGGATACCCCCGTGGCGGTTTCGGCGGAGGGAGTAGCGACCGCGGAAGCGGCAGGTGTGTTGCCTTGGGCGTCGGTGGGTGTCGCAGAAACTTGGGCTTTGGCGTTGTAGGCGGACATCAAAAGGGCGATCATTAAGAACAACCCCTTCGTAATAAAACTGAAACCTCTCGGCTTGATTCGCATAAAGACTCCCTTTCGCAGACGAATAAATGGAGACCCTTCGCGGGAATCCATAAATGAAATTAGACCGAGAGCTTGGAAAATCCCGGCTTCAGTCGCGGGAGAATTTAGTGGTTCTCATGTCCTCGTGAGTTTCGGAGAAATCAAAAAACGGTTACGAGTTGATGACGGTTTCGTCATCTTCCTTTCAGAGTCCCGTCATCTTTGTTATTCCCTATTGGGTAAATCGTTTCGAACTATGAGGAATATCATTCTCGCCTTTTCCATTTTGTTCAGGGCACGTCGTAAGAGAACAAGGGCCTATGTTTTCCCCAGGTTAATTCTTTTAGGTGACCTATCATTGAACTTGCACCTGCCGTCGATTTGAAATTACATGGCCCCATGAAGATATTGATCATCGAGGACGAGCCCAAAACCATGGCCTATTTGGCCAAGGGCCTGGAAGAAAACGGCTATACGGTGAACGGCGCCGGGAACGGCGAGGACGGCTTTCACATGGCCCGGGTGGGCGAATACGACCTTCTGATCCTGGATGTCATGCTTCCGGACAAGGATGGGTGGTCAATCCTTGAGGACTTACGACAGTCGGGCCATCGTTTCCCAATTCTTTTCCTGACCGCAAGGGACGGAATAGAGGATCGCGTGAAGGGCCTTGAATCGGGAGCGGATGATTACCTGGTGAAACCCTTCGCCTTCGCGGAACTATTGGCCCGAGTCCACACACTTCTCCGTCGCGGCTCGTCTCGATCATCAGAAATCCTCCGAATCGCCGACCTGGAAATCGATCCTCTTCGCCACAAAAGCCAGCGATCCGGCAAACGTCTCGACCTGACTCCCAAAGAATTTTCACTTCTTTTCCTGTTGGCCTCCAAGACGGGAGATGTCTTGTCCCGGAACCGCCTAGCTGAACAAGTGTGGGACGTGAACTTCGACAGCGACACCAATGTGGTGGATGTCCATGTGCGCAGGTTAAGGGCCAAGGTGGATGACCCCTTTAGCCAAAAGCTGATTCATACCGTGCGGGGGGTCGGCTATGTCCTTGAAGACCGCGGATAATAAAAAAGCAACGGGGTGGCTAGGTTCCCTGGCCGCTCGCATGACCCTTTGGTATGCCTTTTCAGCTTTCGTGCTGGTCTTGACCGCCTCGGGGTTCCTTTATAGTGCCCTTTCCAACGCCCTGGATCATGAAAACGAGGGCATGCTGAACCAAAAACTTCAAAGTTTGAATATGAGAATGCGCGGGCCTACTTGCGACCTGAACGACCTGCAGGAATTCGTGGGTGAGATTCCCATGTGGTACCGGGACACCTCCTTTTGGACCCGACTGCTGGACGATTCGGGGAGGGTCATGGCCGAGACTCCGGGAATGTCGCAGACCCTTCCCCGTTCGTTGTTTGACGGAAATTTCCCGAAAGACCACACCGCCGCGGTCTATTCTCGGGAAGGCCGGCCCTTCCGGGTGACCTCCGCCCCCGGGGATTGGCCCGAAAAAAAACCCGACCACCTCACTATTCAAATGGCGATCGATACCAGTTCGGACGAAATGGTTCTGAGCAAATTCCGAAGAAAACTTTTCAGGGCCCTGGGCTTTTCGCTCCTGGCTTGCTCCCTGATGGGTTATTGGATCGCCCACCGGGGAATCCGTCCGGTTCGAAAAATGGCTAAAACCGCAGCCCGGATCAGCTCCAGCACCCTCTACGAGCGCCTGGAACGCTCCGGCCTGCCCTCCGAGCTTTCGGACCTTGCGGCGACCTTCAATGAAATGCTGGATCGCCTGGAAGATTCCTTCGACCGTCTTTCCCGTTTCAGCTCCGATATCGCCCACGAATTGCGGACCCCCATCCAGAATCTTAGGGGGGAGGCGGAAGTCATTTTAAGTAAAGACCGCGAGCCCGGCGAATACCGAGAAATTCTGGGTTCCGCCCTGGAAGAATACCAACGGCTTTCCAACCTCATCGACCGGCTCCTTTTCCTCGCGAGGGCTGAAAATCCCCAAACCCAAATTCAACGGGAAGAGTTGAATATGAAAAAAGAACTCGGCCTGCTCCAGGATTTTTACGGTCTGTCGGCAGGGGAATCAGACATTACCCTACGTTCGGAGGCTCCGGAAGGTTTGAGGGTCTATCTGGACCGTTCCTTGTTTCAAAGGGCGGTGGGAAACCTGGTGGAGAACGCCTTGAAATACACCCCTCCGGGGGGGCTGGTTCTTTTTAAAGCTTCCAACGGAGATGGAAAGACACGAGTGGTGGTGGCCGACACCGGCAAGGGCCTTACCCCGGATCAGATATCGAAGGTTTTCGACAGGTTCTATCGGGTGGATTCCTCCCGCACCGGCTCCTCAGGCGGCGCCGGTTTGGGCCTGGCCATCGTGAAAAGCATCATGGATTTGCACGGTGGGACGGTGGAAATTAAAAGCGAACCCTCACAGGGGACCACCGTCACCCTCATATTTCCCTTAATCCAACCAAGTGAAATCTCATCCAAAATCGGGGGGCACTCAGGCTTGGGTGGACTTTGAAACCGATGGGCCTTTGAGCAGGTTATATAGGGGTCAATTTATACGCAACGTATAAATTCTGGGCCGGGTTTCACATAGGGTATGTAAAGAACCCCAAATTCCCTTATTTGAATTAGTACTAATAGTACTAATTCAACCCGCCAATACCCTGTTTGGCACGATCAAAAGGTGGCACAATTCCCGATACCCCCAAAACCCTTATTTTTGCATTCGGAGTATCCGCATGCAAAAATAAGGGTTTTCAGGCTCTAATGCTTGAGATGCATTATGGATGGTAATCTCGCGTCCAATTAACGTCAGAATCCGACTTAATTGGACGTGAGAATTGGAGTTTTATGCTAGTCCGCATAAATTTGGAAAAATCTTCAAAAAAGCCTTTAAAAACGACTTGCCACTCGCAAGTCAAAAAATAATGGGTTTTTGCATATTTTCCAGAATCTGTAAAACACTCAGATTCCCCTTATTTGAATTGGCCGTAATACGACCAATTACCCCCCAAAAAAACCTACTCAGGGTCCCTCGATACTAAAGGTCCCCAGCTGCCAGGTATCCCAGATGGCGGTTCCGGTCGAGTTGTACAGTTCCGCCACGAAATTTTGATTGGCGGCGATTTGACCGGGGGTCAAACCGAACTGGGTGGCCTGGACCGGGATGACGAAACTGGAACAGGTATAGGTGTAGGGGCCCAGCCAGACGTAATTGCCGTTGGTGACATCCACGATCCTGATCATGCTGGTCTGGGTCGTACAACCAGGGGTATAGGGATAGACCGTGAAGTTAAACCCGATACTGTTCCCGTCTTCCGCCAAGAAGGTGGCCGGGCTGGCCAGGCTGGCCGTGTCGATAAAGGCCGGGGGTTCTTCCAAGGTGATGGGCGACCCAGCAGGCGTGCCGTAGGAGAACACCTGGCTCTTGGCTTGGTTATAAAGGGTCACCGCCAACTGCGCCGGAGCCGGGTTGTTGGCCGTGGTCAATCCCAAATCATAACCTGACAGGGTCACCGTAAAGCTTGACCCCAGGCCCGTATAACTGAAGGGCCCAACATAGAGGCCGTGATTGTTGGAGTTGTTGTTGACCCATGCGTAACTGACCTGGGTGACCCCGGCGGGAGCGTTGGCGTTGATCTGCAATTGGAAGGCCTGGCAGGACCCGTTGCCGCCGTCGGTCGTCAGGCAGTTCACGGCGCTGGAGTTCATGTAATCCTGCGGGTATTCCAGGTTGAGGGTCCCCACGGGCTGGACGTCCCAAACCTGGGTGCCGGTGGAGTCGAGCAGTTGGGCCACGAACTTCTGGTTCAAGGCCGACCCTCCCGGCAGGACTCCGAATTGGGCGGGAGTCAATGTCCAGCTATAGCTGGTGCAGGTATAGGTAACAGGCCCTAAGGTCACCGAATTGCCGTTGGTGAGATCCCATAACCTTATCATGCTCGTCTGGGTCGTCGCGCATGCGGGCGTATAGGGGTAGAGGATAAAGTTGAAGGTATTCAGGTTTCCATCCTCCGCCACCGTTCCGTTGGAAAAGGCCGTGTAGTCGATATAGGCCGGGGGTGTTTCCAGGGTCACCGGAACGCCTCCCGCCGGGAAGGAAACGCCCAGGGGCTTGGTCTGCGCGGAGTTGTAAAGCGTCACGGCCATCTGCATGGATACGGGCAGGCTGGCGGTGGACAGGCCCAGTTCCTTGCCCGACAGGGTGACCGAGAAGCTTCCCGTGCCGGTGTAGCTGAAGGGCCCGATCGTTGTGATGGTGGCATTAAAGGAATTGGCTACATTCGCGTAATTGGTCTCACGCACCCCCGCCGGGCCCTGGGTATTGAGGTTCAATTGGAACGCCTGGCAGGCGCCGTTACCGCCGTCGGTCGTGAGGCAGTTAAGCGCGCTGGAAGTAATAAAGGGCGAGGGATTTTCCAGGTTCAGGGTGCCCGGATACTTCTGATCCAGCAGGGTTACCCCGGTGGAATCGTACAATTGCAAAGCGAAGTTCTGGCTCAAAGCGGTCTGGCCCGCCATCGTCACCCCGAACTGTTGGGGGGTGAAATAATAGGTATTGTCATCCGCGCCGCCATTGAGGTCGGTGATGGGTCCAAAGGGCACCGTGACCCCGTTCGATAGATCAATCAGCTTCATGCGGCTGATCACCGTCGTGGTCCCCGGCGAGGTGAGGTAGGCCACCAGGCCGAAGTCCTCGCAGTTCCCGTCCTCCGCGGTGGTTTGACAGCTGAAGCTGGCGCTGTTGATGTATTGGAGGGGCGCTTCCAAGGTCATGGGCGAACCCGTGGGAACCGAGGCTCCCTCCGGCTGGGTCTCGTTGTCGTTGTAAAGGGTCACGGCTAATGCGGTGGAAACCGGCAACCCCGCCGTGGTGAGGCTGAAGGTGGTGCCGGAAATAGTCGCGGCCAAAGAGGCGCTGGGGCCCGAATAGGTCCAGGGACCCAGCCAGACATTTTTATTATTGGACGTATCCACCACATAGGCGTAACTGGTCTTGGGGTTACCCGCCGGGGCGTTGACGTTGAGTGTCAGCAACACCTGCTGCCAGGCGCCGTTGACGGTATCCGTCACGAGCGGGGTCACCGAGCTTCCCGTCAGGTAAAGGGTGGGAGCTTCCAGATTCAGCGTTCCGGGGTAAACGGTATCGAGAAGCGTGACTCCGCTGGAATCATATAACTGGGCCATGAAAGTCTGGTTCGTAACGATCTGCGCCTGTGCCGTCACGCCAAACTGGGCGGGCAATAGAGGAAAGCTCGGGTTATAGCCCCCGCCGTTCGTATCCACCAAGGGCGGGAACACCACGGTGGTGGAGTTCGACAGGTCGATCAGCTTCACCATCGTGGTGACGGTGGCGCTTCCAGGGGCGTTCACATAGGGGGCGTAATTGAAGGCCTGCCAATTGCCGTCTTCTCCCGTGCTGGTCGGGCTGAAGGTTCCGTTATTCAAGAAATATTGCAGGGGGGCTTCCATGGTCAGGGGGGAACCCGCCGGAACGGCCTGATCCAGGATATGGGACTTCGTTTGGTCGTAGAGGGTTACGGCCATGGCGGTGGAAACCGGCAGGTTGGCGGTGGCCAGGCCAAAATCCGTCCCCCGGATGGTCACGGGGAAACTGCCCGTTCCCGTAAAGGTAAAGGGCCCTTCCTGGAGGGCGGCATGGCCGTTGCTGAGGTCGTATACATTGGCGTAAACCGTACGGGTCACGCCCGCGGGCCCAATGGGGTTCAGGGTGAGGAGGATGCTCCGGCAGGCGCCCGTGGCGGGGTCATTCACCAGGCAGGAAACGGAAGCGGTATTCAAGTAGGGCGAGGGGGTTTCCAGGTTCAAGGTTCCCAGGGGATAGCTGTCCAATAACGTCACGCCTCCCGCGTCGGCGTAGAGGTATTCCTCGAACACCTGATTGAGCGCGATCTGACCCGGCGTGCTCATTCCCAATTGCTTGGGCAGAACCAGGAAGGATCCCGAGATGGCCCCGCCATTGGTAGCGGTCACGGGTCCGTAATTGATCGTGAGGGGACCTCCGCTGGCCGTCAGGTCCACCAGTTTCAGGTAACTGACCACCGTCGGTCCGCTGGGAGAGTTCAAATAATAATTGAAGTTAAATCCTTCGCAGTTCCCGTCATCGGCCGTTGTCAGGCAGATCACCTCATTGTTGGTGTTGTGGAGGAGGTATTGCTCAGGTGCCTCAAAGGAAACGGGCGAACCGGAGGGGATGGAGGTGTTCAAAACGGTCGAGTCATTTTCCGCCAGGAGCGTCACCGCGAAGGAAGCGGAGGTGACCGCCCCGGCCGTGTTCAGGCTAAAGTTGAGGCCGCTAAGGGTCGCCGAGGCGCTTCCGGCGCCGTTAAAGGTAAAGGGGCCCACTGTGGTGTGCGTGTTGTTGGTCAGGTCGGCCACCGAGGCGTAGCAGGTCTTGGTCACTCCCGCGGGGCCCACCGGGTTCAGGGTGAGCAGGAACTGCTGGCAAGCGCCGTTCCCGAGATCGGATTGAATACATGAAATCGAACTGGAGGCCAAGTAAGGCGAAGGGGCTTCCAGGTTCAAGGTGCCCAGGGGATAGGTATCCAACTGCGTCACCCCGCCGGAGTCGGCATAGAGGTATTCCTGGAATTGCTGATTGGACGCGATTTGGCCGCCCGTGGTCACTCCGAATTGCTGGGCCAGCAGGGTGAAGGAGCCCGAAGTCGCGCCGCCATTGGTATCGGTCACCGGGCCGTAATTAACGGTAATGGGTCCCCCGGAAGCGGTCAGGTCAACTAGTTTTATATAGCTAATCACGGTGGGGCCGCTGGGGCCGTTCAAATAATAATTGAAGGTGAAGGACTCGCAGTTCCCGTCCCCGGTTTGGGTTAGGCAGGTCACTTCGTTGTTGGTGTTGTGGAGAAGGAATTGTTCCGGCGCCTCAAAGGAAATGGGTGAGCCCGCGGGGATGGAGGTATTCAGGACCGTCGTGTCATTGGCCGCCAGAAGGGTGACGGCAAAGGAAGCGGAAGTGACCGCGCCGGCCGTATTGAGGCTGAACTGGTTCCCGTTCAGGGTGACCGAATAACCGGGCCCGGTGCCGTTAAAGGTGAAGGGGCCCACCGTGGTGTGCGTTTTATTGGTCAGGTCGGCCACCGAGGCATAACAGGTTTGGTTCACCCCCGCCGGCCCCATGGGGTTCAGGGTGAGCAGGAACTGCTGGCAAGCGCCGTCGCCCAGATCCGTTTGGACGCAAGAGATGGAGCTGGAGGCCAGGTAGGGCGAAGGCGTTTCAAGGTTCAAGGTCCCCATCGGGTAGGTATCCAACAGCGTCACCCCGCCGGAGTCGGCGTAGAGCAGTTCCTCAAATTGCTGGTTCAGGGCGATCTGGCCCGGCGTGGTCACCCCGAATTGCTGGGCCAGTATGCTGAAGGTTCCCGAGGTAGACCCGCCGTTGGTATCGGTCACCGCGCCCGCGCTCACCGTGACAGGTCCCCCGGAAGCCGAAAGGTCGACCAGTTGCAGATAGGTGGTTACGGAAGCGCCGCTGGGCGAAGTCACGTAGTAGTTGAAATTGAAGGTCTCACAGTTCCCGTCCTCGGCGACGGTCTGACAGCTCAGGTCGTTGTAGCCAGAGTTGCGGAAGAGGAACTGCGTGGGGGCCACCAAAGAGATGGGCGAGCCGGTGGGAATGCCCGTTCCCAATACGGTCACGGGGCTGGTATTGCTGTTGAGGGTCACAGCGAAGGCTTTGGAGGCCGGGGTGGTGGAGGTGATGCTGAAATCGGAAGCTCTCAATGTGACCGGGAAGGTCGCGGTCACGGGTCCCGAATAGGTGAAGGGCCCCACCGAGACGGATTTATTGTCGGTCAGGTCGGTCACATAAGCCCAGTCGGTCGATGTCACCGCCCCGGAACTGCCGAGGGTTACGCTTAAGGCGAAGGTCTGGTAACTTCCGCCGGTTCCTGGCAGCAAGGGGGTAATACCGCTTCCGAGCAAGGTATCAGCCGTGGTCGTATTGTTGTTTTCGAGGCTAAGGGTCCCCACGGGCGAGACGCCCAAAAGCGTCACGCCGCTGGCATCGTAAAGTTGTTCCGTGAACTGCTGGTTGAGGGCCTCTTGGCCCGCGCTCAAGCCGAAGCTGGCCCCATTCAAGGTTACGGCGTAGGCGTGATTGCCCTGGGCATTGCTGACTGGCCCGAAGAAGACAGTCGCCGGGATGGACTGATCGACCAAGGCGTATTCAAAGCTGACCGCAGAGGCGCCGGGGGTGTCCAGGGTAGTGTTGAAGTTGAAGGTGACGGCGTTGCCGTCCTCGGCCATAACAAGGCTGCTGAAGCTGTTGGAGTAGATGTATCCCAGCGGGGCTTCCAGCGTGACGGGTGAGCCTAAGGGCGTGGAAGTATCCAGCCAATGGACCTGGGTCTCGTCGTAGAGCTTCACGATGAAATTGGAGGAAACCGGCCCCGAGGCCGTCGTAAAGTTGAAATCGTTGGTAGAAAGGGTGACCGAGTAGCTGTCCCCCGAGCCCACGTAGGTAATGGGCCCCACCCAGACGGTGGAAGCGTTGGTGGTGTCGATCACGTCGGCGTAACTGATGGACTGCAGCCCCGTGGGACCGTTGGGGTTGATCGTCATGGCAATAGCCTGATAGGCCCCCGTACCGCTATCGAAATAAATCGGAGACAAGGAGGTTGAGGCCAGGTAGTTGGCGGGAGTCTCATAGCTAAAGGTCTGGGCTGGCTGTTGATCCAACAGCGTCACACCGCTTGCGTCAAACAATTGCTCGTAGAACTGCTGATTCATCGCCGTTTGGCCAGGCGTCAGGCCGAAACTGGCCCCGTTCAAGGTGACCGCGTGGGCCGCGTTCCCGCCGTTGTTGTTCACGAAGGGTCCCAGGGTGAGGGTGACGGGTAAGGGCAAAGCGTTTGAATCGATCAGCTTCACCAGGGTCGTGACTGGGGTGGTGGCGCTGAAAGGGGCGTCCAGGTCGGTGTTGTAGGTGAAGTAGGTGCAATTGCCGTCCTCGGCGGTGGTCAAACAGCCGAAGGTGTTGTAACCGGGACCGTAAATGAACTCGAGAGGGGCTTCCAAGGAAATCGGCGCCCCCGTAGGCGTGATCGTATCCAGCCATTGGTTCTGCGGGTTGTAGAGCTTGAGGGTAAAGGAGGTGGAAACGGGCGCCGCGTTGGTGATCAGGCCGAAATTAGACCCATTCATGGTGACGGCGAGGGTGCCGGTGCCCGTGTAGGTCCAGGGGCCGATCTGCGTGGTGCTGGAGTTTGTGTTGTCCGTCACGATGGCGTAGTTGGAAGAGGGTAGGCCCGGGGGCCCGTTGGTGTTGACGGTCAAGAGGAACCGCTGAACGGCGCCGTTGCCCGGGTCGGTGGAAAGCACCGACACCGAGGCCGAGCCGAAGTAATTGGCGGGTGTTTCATAACTAAAAGTCTGGGCGGGCATTTGATCCAACAGCGTCACGCCGCTGGCGTCATACAACTGCTCGTAGAACTGCTGATTGACGGCCGTTTGGCCGGCCGAGAGGCCGAAGCTGGCGCCGTTCAAGGTCACGGCATGCCCCGCGTTTCCGCCGTTGTTGTTCACGAAGGGCCCCAGGGTCAGCGTAACCCCGCTGGTCAGGTTCTCCAGTTTCACCAGGGTCGTGACCGGGGTCGTGGCGCTAAAGGGCGCGTCCAGATCGGTGTTGAAAGTAAATTCAGTGCAGTTCCCGTCTTCGGCGGCCGTCAGGCAGG
The DNA here is from genome assembly GCA_963738405.1 of candidate division FCPU426 bacterium. Lineage (GTDB taxonomy): Bacteria > Oederibacteriota > Muellerivitia > Muellerivitales > Muellerivitaceae > CAVTWJ01. Next base: position 168,978 of record CAVTWJ010000002.1, read on the forward strand.
CGAAGGTGTTGTAGCCGGGCCCATAAATGAATTCGGAGGGGGCCTCAAGGGTGATAGGCGCTCCCGTAGGCGTGATCGTATCCAGCCAATGGGCCTCGGTGGAGTCAAAAAGCTTGACGGTGAAGCCCGTGGAAACCGGCGCCGCGTTGGAGGTCAGGCCGAAACTGGTGCCCATCAAGGTCACCGAGTAGGTGTAGCCCGATCCGGTGTAGGTCCAGGGGCCCACGAAGGTGGCGGCGCTGTTTTGGTTGTCGATAATCTCGGCGCTGTTGGAACTTTGCTCACCCGTCGGCCCCGTGGCGGAAACCCGCAGGACAAAGCGCTGAACCGCCCCGTTGCCCGGGTCGGTCGCCAGCACCGACACCGAGGCGGAGGCCAGGTAGGGCGAGGGATATTCGTAACTCAAATTCTGGGCCGGCTGCTGGTCCAGAATGGTGGTTCCTCCGGCGTCGAGCAATTGTTCCTGAAAGGTCTGGTTCACCGCCGTTTGGCCCGGCGCCAGGCCGAAGCTGGCCGCGTTGAGCGTGACCGAGTGGCCTTGGTTGCTCCCGTTCGTGTTGACGAAGGGGCCCAGGGTCAGGGTCACGGGTTGAGGGCTGGCGTTGGTGTCGATCAATTTCACTAGGGTCGTGACCGGCGTGGTAGCGCTAAAGGGCGCGTAAAGGTCGGTGTTGAAAGTGAAATACACGCAGTTGCCGTCCTGGGCGGTGGTCTGACAGCCGAAGGTATTGTAGGAGGGCCCATAAAGGTACACGGCGGGAGCTTCCAAGGTCAGGGGCGAACCTGAGGGCGTGGAGGAATCGAGAACTAAATTTTGCGCCGCGTTATAAAGCTTCACGTTGAGGCCGGTGGTAATGGGCGCCGCGTTGGTGGTCAGGCCGAAATAGGATCCGTTCAAGGTCACCGAATAACTGCTTCCCGTACCGGTGTAGGTAAAGGGACCCACAATGGTGGAGGCGCTGTTTTTCGTGGCGGTCACCAGGGCGTAGCTGATGGAATTAACCCCCGGCGGGCCGTTGGCGTTGATGTTCAGGATAAAGGACCGCGTGGCCCCGTTGCCGCTGTCCGTGATAAAGGGCGTGACGGAGGTTCCCGCCAAATAGTCGGTGGGATATTCGTAGCTCAAGGTCCCGGCTGTGCGGGTATCCATCAGCGTCACGCCGCTGGCGTCATACAATTGCTCCAGGAAGGAATCCCCTACCGCCGCTTGACCGGCGCTCAGGTTGAATTCGGCCCCGTTGAGGGTGACCGCATAGGCCTGGTTGCCCCCGCCGTTGTTCACGAAGGGCCCCAGGAAAACCGAGACGCCCCTCGTTTGGTCCGTCAGGACCACCTGGGTGGTCATGGGATTGGACCCCGGGTTGTCCAGGCCCGTATTGAAGGTGAAGAGGGCGCAGTTCCCGTCTTCCGCCAGGGTCTGACAGCTGAAGCTGTTGCTGTTGATGAACTCTTTCGGGTATTCCAGGGTCAGGGGCGATCCGGCGGGCACATCGGTATCTTGAAGGACGGTTTCCGTCGCGTCGTAAAGCTTGACGGTGAGGTTGGTGGAAACGGCCGCCGAGTTGGTGGTCAGGCCAAAATCGTTCCCCAGCAGGGTCACCGTATAGCTGTAACCGTTGCCCACGTAATTCCAAGGGCCGATCCACATCGTTTGGCCGTTGGTGGTGTCGGTCACCAGGGCGGTCCCCACGGAGGTCACCCCCGCCGGGCCGTCGGCGTCCACCGTCAGGGCAAATCCCTGGCAGGCCCCGTTGCCGCTGTCGGACAGCACGCAGGAAGCGGTGCTTCCCGCTAGATAGTTAGCGGCGTATTCATAACTAAAGGTGCCCGCGTTCTGGTCATCCAGCACCGTCACTCCGCTGGGATCGGTCAAGGTTTCCTCAAAAACATGGTTGGGCGCGGTCTGACCGGGGGTCAAGCCCATCAATTCCCCGTCCAAAGTCACGGCGTAGGCCTGGTTGCCCGGGCCGTTGTTCACGAAGGGCCCCAGGTACAGCGTGGCGGGGCCGGTTTGGTCAGTCAGCCTCACAAACGTGGTCACGGGCGAGGCGGCGGGGTTATTCAAAGTCGTGTTGAAGGTGAAGTATTGGCAGGCGCCGTCCTGCGCGGTCGTGACGCAGTTAAAGCTGTGGGAATAAATGTATTCGCTCGGGCCCTCCAGGGTCAGGGGGGACCCGGAAGGAATGGAGGTATCGAGAATGGTGTTTTCGGTGGCGTTATAAAGCTTCACGGTGAAATTGGCCTGCACCTGGGAAACGGCGCTGGTGATGCCGAAATCTTCCGGCTGGAGGGTGACCGAGAAGCTGTCCCCCGTGCCCGAATAGTTGATGGGGCCCACCCAATCGGATTGCCCGTTATTGGTGTCGGTCACGAAGGCGTAGCTGGTGGAATTGACGCCCGTCGGACCGTTGGGGTTGATGTTGAGCAGGAAGGCCCGGCAGGCCCCGTTTCCGGAATCGGACGTGACGCAGGAGAGCGAGCTGGAAGCGATGGAATCGCCCGGGTATTCCAGGTTCAGGGAGCCGACCATCTTCGAATCCCAAACGGTGGTGCCGGTAGAATCATACAGGTCGGCCCGGAACTGCTGGCTCAAGGCGGGCGGGCCCTGGGTCACGCCCATGGCCTCCGCGGGGATGGTCCAGGTGAAATTGGTACAGGTATAGGTGACCGGCCCAAACATCGAGGAACTGCCGTTGGAAACGTTGGTGAGCTTCACCATGCTCACCTGGGTGGCCGCGCAGGCGGGGGTGTAGGGGTAGATCGTGAAATTGAAGACCGAGCAATTCCCGTCCTCCAGGGTGGTGTTGCAGGCCAGGCTGGTGGTGTAGATATAGCCCGGAGGCGCCTCCAGGGAGATGGGCGAACCCGAAGGTGTAATCACTCCATAGGTCACGCCCTTGGTGGCGTCCAGAAGGATCACGCTCAAGTTGGCCGAGACCGGGCTGGAGGTGGAAGTGACCCCGAAGGATTCACCCGAGAGGTTGGCGGTGAAGGTGGTTCCCCCGCCGTTGTAGCCCCAGGGGCCGACGAAGGCGCTGGTACTGTTGGAGAGGTCCTTGACCAGCGCGTAGCTTTCGGAGTTGAACCCGGTGGGGCCGTTGGCGTTGATGGCCAGTTGAAAGACCCTGCAGGCTCCGTCGCCCGCGTCGCTGTTGATACAGGAAACCGCTGCGGAAGAAAGGGAGGGTGTGTTAATAGGTGTGGAACTGGCCGTGGGCGAGGCGGTGGGGGTGGAGGTGGTTGTCGCCGTCTGGGTGGCCGTCAAGGTGGAGGTCGGGGTGACGGTCATCGTGGCCGTCAGGGTGGCGGTGGCCGTAACCGTAGAGGTGGAGGTCGCGAGGCTGGTGGCGGTGGCAGTCGGCGACAGGGTCACGGTTGAGGTCACCGTAAAGGTGGAGGTGTTGGAAGCGGTCGGCGTGACAGAGGGCGTAGCCGTGGGCGATAGGGTAAGGGTGGGGCTGTTCGTGACCGTAGGGGAAAGGGTGATGGTCGGGGTTGAGGTGGCGGTGAAGGTCGAAGTTGAAGTGGGCGTGTTCGTAATGGTAGGCGAAAGGGTGATGGTGGGGCTGTTCGTGACCGTCGGTGTCAGGGTGGCGGTGGAGGTGGCCGTGGGGGTGGGTGAATCCGATCCGGTCGGTGTGGCGGTAGGTGTGCCCGTGGCCGTTGAAGTCGTCGTGGGCGTAGAGGTGGGAGTCGGCGAAAGGGTAATGGTTGGGGTGTTGGTGGCGGATGCGGACCCTGTCGGGGTGGAGGAGGCCGTAGGCGTTCCGGTGTTGGTGGGCGATGAAGTCACCGTGGGGGTATTGGTAATGGTAGGTGTGAGGGTGGCCGTTCCGGTGGAAGTGGGAGACGAGGTGATCGTGGGGCTGTTGGTTTTCGTCGGGGAAGAAGTAAACGTTCCCGTTGGTGTGGAAGTGGAAGTAAATAACGGCGTAGGCGTGCGGGTGGCTGTGGGCGTCGAGGTAAAGGTGGAAGTAGGGCTATTGGTAATCGTAAAGGTCGCGGTACTGGTGGGCGAAAGGGTGGGGGTTCCGGTATCCGTCCGGGTCGGCGATAAAGTGGGCGTGAAGCTGGGGGTGGGGCTGAAGGTTAGGGTCGGGGAAAGGGTGGGTGTTCCCGTGTTGGTGGGAGTGGGAGAAAGCGTAGGCGTGGGGGAGAAGGTGGCCGTGGGCGAGTCGGTGGGGGTAAAGGTGTTCGTGGGCACGTTGGTGGGGGATGGCTGATGGGTGGGGCAAGTCCCCAGGTTGTCCTGGCTGGTGGGGTCAAAAGCGAAATCGCTGCCCATGTTCCAACGGTAAAAGAACAGGGGTCCGGTAGGCCCCGGCGGGATCAGGCCGAAGGGCTGGTTGGGATTCACGATTTGCAGCCAGGCGTAGCCGTTGGCGCCCGAAACCCCCAGGGAGACGCAATATACATCCCCCGTCTGAAGGGTGTTCGGGGAGGCTCCCGCCGCCAGCTTGGAAGCGGTGGAATTGGCCGAGAAAGTGGCGGGTACCGAATCGAAATTCACGATGGGGCCGTTGCCCATGTAGGCGATGCCGTTGGAACCCAGGGCGGTCAGGGCAAAACCGCCCCCCGACACGCCAATCTGCAGGTCCTGCGATGCCCCCGCGCTGGGGGAAAGGGCATCCGCTTGGAAGGTGAAATAGGCGTTTCCGCCGTACAAGGAGGTATCCACCACATAGCAGTTGCGGTTCACCGAACCCATGGTGACGGCGATGTCGCTCACTCCCCCGGCGTTGATGTCCGACAGGGCCGCGCCCATGGCCAGGGCCTGTTGGTTGGAGGGGTTGATCATCTCGAAGGACAAGAGCCTGGCGTTTCCCTGGGGCACGGCAATATCAAAATCCAGCTCGCCCGATCCCAGGGAAGAGGTCGCGATGGGCCCTGAATTTCCGGTCACCTGGGACATGTTGGGTCCCGTGATCGAATAAAGAACCTCGTTGGTCGTCACCCCAAGCAGGCTGGACTTGATTTGATTGGTGATGGGAATCGCGACGACGACATTGGCGCCCCGGATGGCCACCACGGGCATGGTGGGAGAAATTTTTCCTTGGCAGCCCCAAAGGATGGCCAAGCCCGTCAAACCCAGCCCCAACCCGATGAAGGGGATGATTGATTCCCTTCCCTTCCGGGGGCGCTTGGGCGCTCGGGGTCGGCGGGCCGGGCTCACAGGTTCACCTCGTAATGGGTGCTGAAGGTCCAGTGGCTGTAATCAATATTGACCTGCCCGACGGAGGTATTGACGTTGTCCCAAACCACATAATCGTAGCCCGCGGAAACGCGAAGAGAAGAGCTGGAATCCAATTTCAGTCTCAGGGTGGGTTCCAGGCCCAACAGCCACCCTCCCCCGTCGTAATTGACGAAGTCGCTGGAGGGATAACCGTTCGCCAAAACATATTTCGCGCGGGCCGAAACCAAAAAATCGCCGAAGGCGTAGCTGGGATAAAAATAAAACCGGGGCGCGAGGGAGTTGTTGGGCTCGGTCGCCAGCTGGCTGGTGCCCGGTACGGCATTTTGGGTCGGGAGAAAATACTGCCCCCCCGCCTCAAAGGAAAAGGCCTTGGGGTTTTTCCAGGCGAAGGAAGCGTTCAGGTTGGGGCCCATTTCAAGAAGGTTGGACCCGTCCAACTGGGTGGGCAGGAAATAAAAAGCCGAAAGGCGGATGATGTCGCTTTCGCCGTTGCCGTGGTCCGCCACGCGGTTGACGGAAAGAAAGGTGGAATCCCCCAGTTTCAACTGCACGGCGGGCACCCCTTCCCCGTAGCTGGGGTTGAAGGCCCCCGAATAGAGGTAGCCCACCGCCACCCCGTACTGCTCGCTTCCCGCCTGGAGGGAAACGCCGTAGAGAAAGCTCAAGCCAAAACCCCGCCCCCGGTAGTCGCTATCGATGAATTCGGTTGGGATGACGGAACCGGTTTGCTTGGTTTCCCAGGCCGGGTCGCCCGTGGGAAGGTTGATCCCGACGTTCAGCAGGGAGGGCAAGTTGAAACTCTCGAAACCCGTCTCCAACCCTATGACCGAGTCGGTGAGGTTGGTTAAGTTATCGGTCCCGGTTCCCGATTCGGCGCCCATGTAATTGCCGCTGGCGAATTGGGTTTGGCCGTAGATGCGGGCGTCTTTCCAAGGGATCACCGAAAGGGTGAGGGGTACCAGAAATTCCGAGCCGCCGGGTAAGGCATTGGAATCCCAACTGACATATTGGGCACCCAGATCGATCGAGCCCCAGAAAGCCTTGGCGGGGGCTTCAACGGGAGTGGCCGTAGGGGTTTGGGTGGTTTGGGCCAAAAGGGGTGAAAGAACCGCTTCCCCCAGAAAACATACGGCGAAAAGGCCTATATATAAGAAGCGAAGCCGGGGGATGGGAGGCTTATAAGGGCTCATGGCGCCCCCTCACCCGTAGGTACGATCAATTGGATATGGATGGTTTGCAGGGCGGAATTGAGGTTGTTGTCGCCGTTGACCACGATTCCGCCGAGGAATTGGCCGTTCAAGTCGCCCAGGGAACTATTGGGCTGGTAGCCGTTCCCGGTATCGCCTGAAGTGGGATTGGGTACCCCAGAACCGGTGTTATCTCCGCCAGTTCCGGTGCCGCCCGTACCCGAATTATCACCGCCCGGTCCGCTAGTTCCCCCGGTGTCGCTGGAACCTCCCGTGCCGGAAGATCCGCCGGTTCCGGTGCCACTGGAACCAGTGCCACTGGAACCAGTGCCGCCCTTGCTCCCCGGGGGCGGCGGAGGGGCGGTGCCGACCTTCCCGTCCCAAGTACCGTTTACGAAATGAGCGTGCTGGCCATAGGTAAATAATTGGGTGTTTCCCCCGGCGGTGGCGCCCACCTTCCCCTGGAAGACATCCAGGTTCAATTGGTGATTGTCCGGATTGTATCCCAGGGTAAAGGCCGTGCCCCGGACGCCGCAGATGACCCCGCCCGCGTTAATTTCAAAGCTGGATTTGGAGGAAAGAAGCTTACTCACCTGGGCGAAAACCTTGCCCACGCCCAGGTCGAATAGGAAATTCTTGATCTTTGAGGAGGGCTGCTTCAGGTTCTCGATTTTTAATTTCGTGTTGGAGGAAAGACTTAAGGTGGACCCATCCGGCAGGGTCAGGTCGGTCTCTGATTTCGGCCCCACGACAACCGTTTCGCCGGGGAAGGCGGATTGGCCGCTCAAGACCCGGCGAGATTGCCCCCCGGGGTTCAACACATGCACCAACCCAATGACGGAAGTTAAGGTAGCTTGTTCATCCGTGCTTCCCCAACCCTGGGCGAGGGAACCCGACAAAAGATAAAGAGCTGAGAAAACGAGAGCCCTTAATGGACTCACGGGTTTCCAAACATAAAAAGTTCCTCTTAATACTTCAAATTGGGGAGGTGTGGGTTTTTGAAAAACCCCGATGGGTTCGGGACCGTTTCTCAAAAGTGGGCGGGGTTTAACTTTGATTGATTTCCGGTATCCGTGGATTCCTGAAATCGGGTTAGGTGTTCCTGGTTTAAATTAAACTTTTAGTGAACGGTGACACTGCGGCGATGGGTTTGGCCCGTGATGGGATTCTGTTTGGAACCCCTTTTACCCTTGGCGCTGGGCGTGGAGACAGCTAAGGGCGTGCCAATGACGGTTGGTTTAATGGGATTTTCTCGACTGCCTAAAGGCGCCCCGTTAGAATTTGATTGGGCCCAGGTAACGGCCAAAGGAATGGCCGTAACTAAAAGGGCTGCTGCCAAGTACCGATAACGAACCATAAAGTCCTCCCCCGTGAGCCGGAAATTGATTTACATTTCCTAATCTCGACAAATGACAATAGCAAATAATTGGGTTTTTTTGATGGGGTTTTTAAAGAATTTACAGACGTTTCCAACGTTTTTGTAAACGCGTTCGGAGCCCCATTAACCTACTTTTAAGCCTTTCCGAACGAAACAAAGGGCATTAATGACACATCAAGTAAACGCGGGGCGCATAGTCGGGCTACTGGACGTTGATGCTAACGGCGGCGAGGTTTCTGTTGTTTCCATAGAAAAGGCCTTTTGATAAGCCGCCCCTATCGCCGCCTCATCATCGGCGAACAAGAGGGTGAAAAATGAATGGAACCACAATCACCTTAAAACACTTTTCTCAATGCCCCGCCGCGTTTTCAGGCGTTGGCGCTTTCGTTTTCTGAACCAAAGCGATCAGGATCACGCTGATAAAAAACATGACTCCAATGGCCATAAAGCAATCGCTGTAAGACATCACGAAGGCCTCCCGGTTGAGGGTGCTGAAAACCGAGGCCATGGCCTGGCTCAATCCCTCCCCCGGGGCTCGCAGGGCCAAAAGGCCCGCCCGGTGCGAAAGGCCCCCCTGGGCGGCCAGCGAGAAACGGCTGGTGGCCTCGGCCAGGCGGGTGAAATGCAGGTGGTAGCGGTTGTTCAAAAGCGCCCCTAAAAGCCCGATGCCGATGGAACCTCCCAGGTTTCGCATCATGTTAAAAAGCCCCGAGGCCGAACCCATCTCCCCCGGCTCCAATCCCCGGTAGGCCAGGTTCGACATGCAGGTGATGATGAGCGGCTGGCCCAGGGCCCGCACCACCTGCGACCAGAGAAACTGGTCGTAGCCCCAGTCTTTCGTCAGCCCGGCGTTCATAAAGGCGCTGATGCCGAACAAAACAAACCCCGCCCCCGCCAAAATGCGGTTATCGACCCTCTTCACCAGGGTCGGCAAAATGGGAATGACCAAAAGCTGGGGAAAGCCCGACCACATGATCACTTCCCCGATATGGATAGCGTCAAACCGCTCCACCTGGGCCAGGTACAGCGGCAGGATAAAGATGGAGCCGTAGATGCCGAAGCCGAAAGCCAGGGCCCCCAGGTTGACCAGCAAAAAGTTGGGGCGAAGCAGCAGCCGGATATTGATAAAGGGTTTGGGGTTTCGTATTTCCACCGCCAAAAAAGCCAAGGCCGAGGCCAAGAACAGAAGGGCCAGGGAAACAATCAAGTTGGACCCGAACCAGTCTTTGCGCACGCCTTCTTCCAGCACCACCGTCAGCGACCCCAGGGCCGTTCCCATAGAAAGAATTCCCCACCAATCCCCGTGGCTCAAAAGCTCCAGCTTCATATCGCTCTTTTCAACGCCGTAGCCGATCAACAGCATCAGCAGAAGCCCCGGCACCAGGTTGATGTAGAAAACCAGGGGCCAGGAAAAGTTCACCGTCAGCCATCCCCCCAGGGTGGGCCCCACGCAGGGGGCAAAGGTCGCGGCCAGGCTGAAGAGGGATAACCCCAAAGGCCTTTGGGCCGCCGGCAGGTAAGTCATCACGATCATGGCGCTTAAAGGAATCAGCGCCCCGCCCGAAAAGCCCTGAATCACCCGAAAAAGAATCATCTCGGGCAGGCTCTGGGCCGTCCCGCACAACATGGAAGCGGCGATAAAAACCGCCGCGCTTCCCAAAAGGTAGCGGCGCAACCCAAAAACCTGTGAAAGCCATCCGGTCAGGGGGATCACGATAATTTCAGCCACCAGGTAAGCCGTCGAAATCCAGGCCCCCTCGTCCAGGGTGGCGGAAAGCCCCCCCTGAATATCCTGCAGGGAGGCGTTGGTGATGGAGATATCCAAGATCGCCATAAAGGCCCCCAGGAGGGAGCCCGCCACCGCCACCCACTGGCGGGTCGAGGCCTTGTCGGGAGTTGGAGTGTTCATGGCCGCCTCAATTCACGATGATTTTGGCCTCAACCGACAGGCCTGGCACGATACGGTCTTCATAGCCCTGTATCGAATCCGCCAAAAAGCGCAGGCGCACCGGCACCCGCTGGACGATCTTGGTAAAGTTGCCCGTGGCGTTTTCCGGGGGGATCAAGGCGAAGGTCGATCCGGTACCGGGAGCGATGCTGTCCACCACCGCCTCAAACCGCTTCCCGCCGATGGAATCAATCGCCACCTCGGCCTTCTGGCCTGGACGTATTTTTCTGAGCTGGGTTTCTTTAAAGTTGGCGTCCACCCAGGGCGTGCCCGCGTCCACGAAGGCAAGCAACGGCTCGCCGGGGGCCACCACCATGCCCGACTCCACGGCCTTCTTGCCGATGGTGCCGTCCGAAGGCGCGCGTAGCAGGGTGAACTGTAGGTTCAGCTCGCTTTGCTCGATCTGCGCCCTTAAGGAAGCCCACTGGTTTTCCAGTTCCTGCGCCTTGGCGTTGGCCTCGTCCCGAAACTGGGCGCTCACCGCCCCCTCGGCGAAAAGGTCCACCGCCCTCTTTTCGTCTTTCTTGGCGAGCGTCAGGCTCGCCTCCACCGACCTGAGCTGGGCTTCCTGCTGGTCCAGGGCGTTTTGGAAATCCCGGGGGTCGATGGCCACCAGTATCTGGCCCTTCTTGACCTTCTGGTTTTCTTCCACCAAAACCTGCGTCACCAGGCCCGGAACCTTGGTGGAAAGGGTGGCTACGTTGGCCCCCACATAGGCGTTGTCGGTGGATTCGCTTTTCCCTCCGAGAACCGCCAGAACTCCCAAGAGCAGCGCGGCCCCGATGCCGATCCCGAACCCCGTTTGTTTTTTCACTTTGTCCGTCATGACTGCCTCCTTAAATTTTGAATGCTCCCCAACCCTTGGAAACTTCTTATGCCGCCCGGTGAAAGGGCCTCCCCTTGCGGCTTTCCTGAATAGTGGCCACCCGGCGCACCATGTTGTCGCGGGTGTGAACCAGCCTTTGAATCTCCTCCAAACCCCGTTCGGGATTCGGCCTTTCCACTTCGATCAGGTTTTGAATCGCGCTTCCGGTTTTCATGGCGTCCTCCTAAAGACTCGTTAAGGGTTATTTTCCCGGTGCGCCGGGCCTTTTAAACTATCTACCTATTGGTAGATATTGAGGTCAAAAAAAATGATGAATCGGTTTTGGATTCGTCATTGCGAAGCCCAGCCCCAATCGGGGCGTTTTGGGCTGTGGCAATCTCAGTTTAAAAACCTGGGATTCCCACGTCGCCACCCAAGCCTATCGGCTTGGCTCCTCGGAATGACAGCTACCCCCCCATTAATTATTCTTCTTACTTCTTCAAGGCCTCCAAAATTTGGCCCGTTACCTTTTTAAAGTAATCGGGGTTGCTCTGCGCCCGGCTGATCTGCAACGCCCCCTGGATGGAGGAATAAATAAACTGCGCCTGGTCTCCCGCCTCTCCTTGAAGGGTAAATACCCCTTCCTGCCTTCCCCTTTCCAACAGGGCCTTCAGCCAGTCCTGGTGGCGCTTCATCACCCGCCCCGCCGCGTCCTGAATTTTCTTAGGGAGAGACGCCCATTCGGATGCCAGCGCCCCGATGGGGCAAATGCGGGTACAGTTTTCGGAAATGCGGGTGAAGTAGCCGAAGTAGGCCAGCATTTGATCTACCGGCGGCAGGTTTTGTTCTTTCATCATTTCCTGCCAGGTGTCGATGCGCTTCAGGCTGTCGTTAAGCAGGCCCACCCCCAGGTCTTCCTTGGTGGGAAAGTGGTAGTGAATGCTGGCCTTGCGGATCTTGAGGCGTTCCGCCAGGTCCTGGTAGCTGAAGGCGTTGTAGCCCCGGGTTTGGATCAGTTCCAGCGCCACCTGTTTTAGATCGGCGCTGGTATCTTTGGTGTTGGCTAAGGTTGGGCGGCCCATCAAGCACCTCGAAAAGCTTTATATCTACCTACGAGTAGATATTACCTACCTAATGGTAGATAGTCAAGTGCCTTTTATTATTTTTTCTATAGGTGCCCTTGAACTCGAAATGTCATCTCGAGGCCTTATTAAAGGGTTTTTCCTACTTGAGCCAGACCCCTTTTCGCTTTCGATCGGATGAAGGATCAATAACCCGTCTGCGTGAAAAGGCCGTTAGCCCCCGTGGAATTGGTGCCGCTGCCCGTGGCCCCGCTCAGGTTGGTCGTACCGGTGAAGTAATAGCCCGAATGGACCGACAGGGTAATCAGGCCTCCCCCTCCGCCCCCAGTGTTGGGGGTGAGGGAGCCTCCGCCGGCCGCATCCAAGGTTCCGGTGCCGAATAGGGTATTGGCTTTAATGTAAAGGGCGCCGCCCGCCCCGCCGCCCGAGGACGCGCCTTCGCCCTCCAACTGGATCAAGCCGTTCAAAGTCGCGCTCACCGCGGTGATCATCAGCAAGGCGCCGCCGGCCCCGGAAGTGGACGAACTGCCCCCCCCACTGCCCATCAGTGTGGGCCCCGCCGAATCGTCGTTGGCAGGGCCTGCCGCCGCCAATCCGCCCACGCCGCCCGCGCCCCCATGCCCGCCGCCACCGACGTTGGCGAAAGAAACACCGCCCGCCCCGGGCCCCAGGCCGGGCCCGTAACCCGCGCCGGTGCCAATCACGGAGGCCCCGGCGTCCATCACAAAATCCCCGGTCAGGTTCATGGTAATCGCCGCGCCCGTGACCGCCCCGCTGGGCCCCATCAAGTAAAGCAACCCTGTATTGTAGATGTGGACGTTGCCGTAATTGTACGAACCCGCGGTAAGGGTGGTGGCGGCGGTGATATTCAAATCGGAGTAAGAGGGGGAACTGGAAGAGGAGGAGGAAGTGGGTGAACTACTATTACCGCAGGCCAGGTGGCCCAGAAGCATACCGCAAAGAAGTAACAGCCCTAATATCTTATAAAGTTTCATCATCGCTCCCCTTTTGATGATTTGATCGTTTGAAATTCTATGGGAGTTTCGGGCTAAAAAGCCATACGGAAAAAGCCGGGCTCAAACCTTTTTTTGATTGAAAAATGGGTAAGTCTTTAACCGAGAAGCAGAAAACTCTAATGGTCGATTCGATGTTCAGCCAGAAGGATGACTAGAAAACCCATTTCGTAAAAGTTACCTTAGGCCCATAAAGGTTCTTTTATAGAAAGTTAGATTTTGTTCCTGCCAACTTGGCTATTTTCGCCCTTTCCAATAACCAGGCTTTCTCGAAAGGTGCATGACGGCCAAAATATAAATTCTTTCAGGATCGTTCTTAATAAACAACCGCGAATGGGAAGTAACGCAACAGGCAGCGTCGTATCTGCTTGTAAACCAGGGGAGATCCGGAATCCGGGTGATCAACGATTTGACGGAAATTTTTTTCAATCTCGAAAAGAAAACGAAAACCAAGACCCTTACTTTTAGATTCGTAGTATTTCGCTGAGAATTCAAGTTCCAACTCAGCTTCAGGATGGAATGTTAGGTGTTTCACTTCAACTTAGCGCGGATGTCCCGCAAAACCCTCCCTGCGGGTTTGCCCTGAATTTTACCCGAGGCCATGGCTTCGTAGCGCTTGATGGATTCTTGGGCCCATCGTTTCTCATTTTTGGAATGGCCGTCTTCCTCAAGGCTATAAATAAGTTGTTCTGCCAATTGGGCGCGGGACTTGGCGGGTAGTTTTAGGGCTTCAGAAGCTATATCCATCTTAATTTTCGCCATGTTTTCCTCCAGAATTGAATGCCCAATTATAAGGGGATTTTGGGCGGAAAAAGGGCCAGGCAGGCACCATTTATCACAGCAATTAATGTCGAAAACCCGAATTACGTTTCCAAAGGCGTTCAACGGATTTATTTAGATGGCGTGGTTGTTCAAACAAAAGACGCGATGATCGAATTGAAGGATGACCCGAAAACCCATTTCGTGAACGTCATTTTGGGCCAGTAAAGCCCTTGGCTTACAAAGTGTTTAATGGTCCCTGCTCCACGCTGCGAAGCGTGGAGCCTGATCCGAACAGAAACCCCCGCCTTTTAATCACAAATACGAAATTCCGTTATGGGCGCACCAGTGATAAATTGGTCCCGCCAATATGAAAAACATGATTTCTTCAAACCTATTCTATTTAACACGCCGTGCTCTTTGGGTCCTTTTGACCTGTTTCTGGCCCCTTGCTTCCTGGGCACTTAGTCCCATGTACAGTTATAACGATTTGGTCGCCGGTGAAGGCTCTCCGGGCCACCGGGATGGGGCCTTTTACGATGCTCAATTCAACGGACCCTTGGGATTGGCCATCAATCCAGATGCCTCACAACTTTATGTGGCGGACCAGGGCAACAATTGCATCAGGGTCATCGATATCGGAAACGCAAACCATGTGTCCACCCTCGCGGGGGATGAAAAGCCGGGGTTCAAAGATGGGCCCTTTTCGGCGGCGCGTTTTAGGCAACCTTCGACCCTGGTCTACCTGCCTTCCGGGAAAATCGTAATCAACGACTCAGGGAACCATTGTTTTCGCCTGGTGGATTTAACCACAAAGAAAGTGTCCACCCTGGCCGCTTACGGGAAACGGGAAAATCAACCGGCAGGATTACTCGCGGACCCAATGGATTCGGTTTGGAGCATGGTTTATCTACCGGCCCGAAATGCCGTCTATTTTTCCCAACCCATGAAAGGAACATTGAGCCGTCTTGATACAGGATCGGGTCAAATTTCCACGGTGCTTGAAAATGATCCATACATTCCCCGCCCTTCCGCCTTAGCGGCTCATCAGGACAAGCTTTATGTCGCGGGCGAATTCCAAAACATGGTTTACGAACTAAAGGCGAAAAAATCCTTTCCAAAAGAAGACCGTGAGTCCTTCAATTGGCAGCCCTGCGGCATCGTTCACGGAGCCCAAGGGATGGCCTACTCGGGTAAAAACCTGTACGCCCTACAATTCTCCCCGCAAAATCCATTGATCCGTGTTTTTCCTGCCACTCAATCGGTGACCTTTGTGACCGTTTGGGGGGATCAAGTTTCACATCCTATCGCCTCACCTTATTTTCCCGACAGCATGGCTTTGACGCCTATTCAGCTTGTGGCGGATCCCCTCGCAGAGAAAAAATTGTATGTCCCCCAGCCTTCGCTCAATTTCGTGAGTTCAATCCGGGAACTCTGGGTATCCGCCACCAAAGATTCAACCCAATATGCGCCCAACGGCTTGGTGGATTATGACTATCCCGAAACCAAACCGCCAAAAACATACCGCATCCTCATGGTTGGGGATTCCCATACTTTCTTTATTCTGAAAGATCCAAGTGAAAAGGAAGAACACCCCTATAACCGCATGTTGACCTTGCCCAAAAGGCTGGAGTTGGTCTTGAATACCATGGCGGCTTTGAATGACGCATCCACGCATTACGAAGTTCTACTTGCCGGGCGGCTATCCTGGGATCCCTTGAATCTTTGGCCCTATTATTCGGTGCCTTCCTTAGTACAAAAATTCAATATTGACCTGGTTCTTTACCTTCCCGCGGCCGATTACACCCAATTCGCTTGGGGTGCTTATTTCGAAAGACCTCTTACAGGTTTAGGAATTCCCGCAGGAAATTTGGACCCGGAATATAGCTTAAAACCATGGAAGGAACGAATTCCCACGGGAACCCCCAAAAAGTTATTCAATCTTTGCAAAGCCCAAAAGTTGATAACCTTCGCCACGAATGGCCATTTTCAATTCGTGGATGAGCACGAAATGATGAAGGATTCCGCCATCCGCAACTGCATGGTGGAACTTTACTGTAAGCCGATTAAATTATTAAAATTACGGTTGGAAACTTTGAAAAATTCCCAGGGCCGACCCGTAAGGTTTGAAATGGGGCTGCTTCCCAGCCTCACCTTAACCCCTTCCGAATCAGAAAATCTTTTTTGGAAAGAAGTCCAGGCAAAAACCGGCATACCTACGATCGACTTCACCCACCATGTGAAGGCATTGGCTGAAAGTTTTAGCACCTTCGCGGAATCCGATGGGAATGGGCATTACACCCCGGATCAGCACCTCTTTTTAAGTCTCGTCCTTGCTAGCGAATTGATCCATCAAAAGATCATTCCCTTTACTCCATCGGCAGGAAAGTAATAGCGGAAGTCTCATTTCTGAGTTTTCTATTCAAAAACCCGAATCACGTTTCCAAAGGCGTTCAACGGATTAAATGTGATGGGGCGGTTGTTCAGACGAGGGATGCGACGATTGAATGGAAGGATGACTCAAAAACCCATTTCGTGAAAGTTATTTTAGGTGATTAAACTTTGAATTTTTATCATTAAGACCTAACCTTCCACACCCTAACTTTTAAATACTAACTTTGACCGCCATTTCGGCTAATAGCGTATTCGCGCAAAATCCGCTCGTACTTTTCAATGGAATGGTCGGCGATCAGGCTCAACCAGCTGAACGGATTGAGGTAGGCTCTCCATCGATGGTAGACGGCTTCGCTTCCCTCGCAAAGCTTGTTGTCATCGGACAGATACCGAACATCCCCATAGGCGCGGTATCCCATGAACAAAAAGGGTACTCCTGGAACGATGTCCACGTGGTGGAAACAGCGGTAGACGGGCACCTTGAAAATTCGATCGACGAACGAATCATTTCCAACGCGGGGACAGCCATAGTTGTAGCAGGCGGCCAGTTTTTGCCGGTCGCTCAGGAAGATGGAAGCCAAAAGGGACAAGGCCCCGCCCAAACTATGCCCCGTCACATAAACCGGGACTTTTATTTTTCGCAAAGCCGGCGCGATCTGCTCGGCTAATTCCTTGTATGCGTCCAAAAAGCCTTGGTGAACCTCGCCGTACCGGGTCTGGACGAGCCAGAAATTCAAATCGGTCTCGACCGTCCCCCATTCTTTGGGCACCGTCCCCTTGAAAGCCAAAACCGCGAAGGTTTTATGGACGGCCAGATAGGCGGAATTATTGCTCTTCTTGCAGATGAATTGATTTTTGAGGGTCAACCCAAAGGCGGCAAGCTCGGTTTTCAATTGGGGCACTTGTTGATCAAGATAAGCCAGCCTGGAACAGCCGGCCAAGATCCAAGCCGTTCGGTCCGAATAGCCGTTCCGGTCCACCGGAGGTTGTATCAGATTTTCATTGGTTTTTTTCGGAACCTTCAAGCTTTCCATTTCACGTACCCCTTTTCCAAGTTTCCTAACTGATCGGCCCGCCTCTTAACAGAGGGGCCTTCGTGACAGCGGCGGGCGAGGCGGCTTTCGGACGGCTATCCATTGAAACATCGGCCCCGCCCGCAGCCGCGCCATCCCCGGCGGCAGAGGCCACCGCCGCCGCTTTCATCTGGGCGGCCGTTTGTTTGGATGCGATATCCACACTGATGATGTCTTTCGTAATCCCCAAATAACCCTGGACCAGCTTGATGGCCCCCTTGCTGCCGCCCGCGACCAGGAGCCCCGTAAGGAACGTGCTGAAAAGGTTTGATTTCTGGGCCAGAATCGCCGAAAAGGCGTCGAAATCAGCCCAATAGCAGATCACCAATGCAAAAGCCAAGGCGACCACTTCTTTCACGGCCGGATGGACCTTGTCGAACCGTTCGTACAGGTCCGATTCAAAGATAAAAGCCAGCGACCGTTCCACCATGAAAGCCAGCAAGACCACCAGGCCGATGACTTCCCCCACCTTCGTGTAATCAACCGGAATGAGATTCGGATTCATACGTTTCAGCCCCCTTAATCGGCGATTCCCAATTTTTTCATCAAGTCGTTCGAGAAGAAATCCATTAAACGCGGGTCCCCCCCGAATAATTTCTTTCGTTGGGCCTTCCAGACGGCCACATTGTCCCGGGCGCCGTCCTTATAAAGTTCCACCAGTTTCGCGCCGTCCAGTTTGAAATTAAACGCGTCCACCGGATAGCCGTATTTGGTCTCCTCCGGCCCCACGGGCAGGTATTTGCCCCAATGGAAGGTGAACTGAATCTTGTTCGTCTCAAATTCCACCAGGGCGTCGTTGATGTATTTCAGCACCCGGTCGCACCCCAGGCCGGCGATCTCAAAAACGCAGGTGCGGTCGAACCGTTGAAAGGCCAGAACCCCCTTCACCTTCGGCACGTAGCGCATCTCGTACCAAACAGGAATATTGGCGTTATTCAGCGTTTGGCAAATCCGCATGGCCTGGAAGCAATTTTTCATGTCCATTCCGATAGAGCAGACGATCGACCCCGGGCCCACGTTGGTGATATAGGGGTTCTGGTCCACCAGGGTTCCGGTTTGGTTATTGATGGGGGGGTAATGGTTCGCGAAGAAGGTATTCACGATGGGGCCCACCAGCATCGGCGCCACACCCGTCAGCTGGGCCATGGTCGTGACCAGTTCCTCGCCCGAAGGGTCCAGGGCGTTTTGAATCGGGTTATTGTTCAGTTTGGTCTTGTGCATGACGGTGACGACCGCCGTCTTGGTTTTGTCATCCGCGTAGATGTTGTTCATGACCTCGAAATGGTAAAGGGTCTCCGGGGTGGCGCCCTTAAGGTCAATGCCCGTGAAGTCGAATTCGGTCATGGCTTTTTCGAGGGAATTCAAATCCGCGTAGTAACGGGAAGCGTCCAGGTAAAAGGAGTCGGTGGCTTCCACCAGGGTTCCGTGGATAACGCCGAAGCCCCCCAAATGGTTGAGGGCTGAATAAAAAAGGTCGTCGTCCAATAAAAAATCCTCTTTTTTGATTCCCAGCTTGTTGACGAATAGGTCGGTCACGATGGGATTGCTTTGGAGGCCCAGCCAAACGTGCCGGTCGGGGCCCACGATCACATGAAGGCCCCTCACCGCGTCCTGCAGGGCGCCCATCCCCACTCCCCCGCCGTTGAAAGCGGAACCGTGGGTCCCGGTGGTAAAGGCCCCGACGAAGGATTGGCCGCAGCTGGAACCGGAGACCGGAAGGGTTTTATTAAGCTGGGCCAGGGCCATCTGGGCGTCGTGGATGGACATGCCGCATTGGAAAAAGAAAAAGTTTTCGCTCTTGTTGCCGGGAAGGACATAGGGGGGATCCAGGTAGAACCAGGTTTTTAGGTACTGGGAGGCCAGCATGTAGCCCTCCGTGGCGGCGACCTTGGAGAAAGACCATCCCGCCCCCAAAACCCGGCCCCGGGCGCCCTGGGCGATCAAGTCTTTGATGAGGCCCTGAATCTCGGAAGTCTGGGTCAGGTAATCCGACAAGGTCTTGCTGGTGTCGAAGGGATTCGGGTTGTGGAGTTCGTACATGCCCTTGATGGCCTGCGTAAAAACCCAATGGGCATTGGTCCAGGACGTTATTTGCTTTTTAAAATAATCGGTAATGGGCACATCGCACCTCTTAAAGCTTTTTGATGGTTTTCAGACCCTTTGCGCTTTATTGCCCGCTTTTTCCCGCCGGGCTTCCCAACCCGCCCCCCCGAATGGGGGCCGCGTGGCAGGTCCATTCCACGCTCATGGGGGTGGCAATCCCCAAGGTGACGATGGAACAGAGGGTTTGCCAAAAATCACGCGTGATCGTCACATCCTGCATTCCGCCCTCGGTGCAATCGGTAACCTGCAGTCCCCCGTCATTCAGGTTTCCCCACAAAAAACTCCAGGTGGTGGTCTTGCCGTCCCAGGTGGTCACAGGTGTGCTTTGCTTCAGGGAAGGGTCGTTGTTGACGGGAACTTGAACGTGGAATTCGGCGCAGGAGGTAAACAAAAGGATGAACATCAGGAGGATTGGAAGTCGCAAAAACAGATTGGGATATTTTTTCATGGGCTCCCCTTCAAATGTTTAAATCGCAAAAGCAAAATGACAAATTACCCGACAGGTTTCAAATCAATTCAATGTTAAGTTTGTGAATTTTCTAAAACTGCACAAAGAATGGCCGGGATTCAATTCGAAAACCCGAATCACGTTTCCAAAGGTGTTCAACAGATTGAATGTGATGGGGTAGTTGTTTAGAAGAAGGAAGCGATGATTGAATTGAAGGATGATCTGAAGACCCATTTAGTGAAGGTTAACCTAGTGCCACAAACTTATTTTTCCAAAAACTATAAAAGTTTTTTTATCCTCTTACGATAATTTTTAGCCGCTCCAAAATTTAGTTGTCGCATATAAGCTGTTTTACCTTGCATTGATTTAAGCTCATTCGAATTAATCGATTTTCCATCAACGAGTTTTTGCTCCATATCTAATAATTGTTTTCGATATTCTCTCATTTTTTCTTTAGGGACATCAGGGCCATCCGTAACATCAACCCCCGGCGTTATTTTTCTTTCGCCGCTCAAACTCTGAAGAGTTTTTTCTGGATGCCATGTAAAACCATGATGTTCGATTGTCTTTTTTGCAGATTCGAGCATGTAATCTTTAGTTGAGGGCGGGCCAGATAAGCAGCCATCATCGCCATAAAAAGTAAATTCACCGTGAAATTTTTCGGCCACCTTTTTCAATTGGGCCGCAACACCATTGCCCTCTCCGTAGGCGATCAAAGCGGCTATTGCCGGACTCGTCAAAGCGCCCTGAGGTATTTCATCATTAAGGGTGGTTAGCTTTGCTAAACACCAGGCAACTTCCTTTGAAAGCTTCATGGTTTTCTCAAAAAATTTTAGTACTCTCGTAAAATGAATACTTGGAAAAAAATCTTTTATATCGATCTTCACTAATACACTTGCACGAAAATGGGGTTTGGCGTTCGTTAAAATGCTTTTCCCTTTTGACCCGGTTTGCATGTAATCAGGCAAACTCATTCGACCCAAAATTAATTTTATCTTTTTTTGTAACTCTCTTAAATTTTTATTCGGATTAGATATCTTCCGCAATTTCCCTGATTTTTTTGGCTCGAATTTAATCCGATAATGCTTCCCTGTGTTGTCACAAATCCATCGCAATTGTTTTGGCGAAATGCCAAGAAATGAACTCAATTCGTCAATCGAAGAGATGCTAATTTTTGTTTCATCGGAAGGAAGGTGGCTAAACAAAACAAACGTCTCCGTTTTCCAACATATAGTTATTGATTATGGAATCCCACGCCGCCAATAACTCCGCCACCCACTTGATAACCCCCATCCCCTTGAAAAGAGCTGGAAGGATAAATAGGTAGGGCTTTAATAGCTGTCGGACCCGCCTTGAAGTACTTTCCCTTGAAACTTTTAACAAGGATTTCCTTCGGTTCGTCCTTTTGGCCATGCTGATCACCCCCTTTGCATTAATTCGTGGACGTCAGGCGGACCGATTCGGAGTAAATAATCGGCTCCATAAATAACTAAATTCGCATTTTTCATGCGATTCAATTTTCTTAATAAGAACAAGAAAATCTAAGAAATCAAGATTCTAAACTTTTAACCCATTGCCCAAAGATGCAAGGAGCAATAAAGAAGAACCAAGACTCTAGAACCACCGGCAATTGTTTCAAAAAAAATGGCAACCGGGGGGGTCTGTACGGTGGGGTGATTAACACCCATGTCCACTTCGGGGTGAGGCCTTTGCCTCCTTTCGAATTCTAAAATGCTAAATTTAATTTAAGGCGAGATGAATTTATTAACAAGGGGTTGGGATGTTTTAAAAAAAACGTCAAAAATGCGGAATTTTCACAAACAAGGGGGCAAGGCCCCTATTTTATTCACAACGCAAATGGGTTTATTTCGGATGCACTGTAAAATTACTCCTGTTTTTTACTCGCCCGATTTTAGGAACATCACCTTTTGAAATACTTTTTAACAATTTTTTCAACTCATTAGATTGGCCATAAAAAACTTCGCCAGTCGATAATTGGACAAAAGCCCATCTTGCTTTAAAGAAGTCCCCAAGTGCATAAAACCTAATGGGAATGCTAGCAAAAAACTCAGTTCTGCTTTCCAAAACTACCGGCCAATCCAAATCCTTTTGCAACCGGTTAAAAACCCTATTAGGTATTTCTGCCGGAAATCTCGCCATATTCTTTTTCGCCTCAATTAACCCTACCATACGAACTTGAACCGGAAATGAAGATTTATTCACGATTTCCAAAATAACCTCAGTACTCATTTCTTCCTTTTGGGGTTTCCCGCCTTTTTCCCCGACAACAGTGACCGATATTAGGTGTGGTTTTATTAAAACTTTCGCTTTGTCCTTGTTTCGGTTATAGAAAAAATTAGCAAGACTCAACACAAACCCAAACCAAGCAGCCAGCATTGTTAGTATTCCTAAAACAATAGTTAAAATATCTTTCAGGGATATGTCAGAAATGGTAAAGGTCATCTTTTTAGTCCTTCAGTTTTTTGAGAAAACCAGAAATCTTTTCAGGCGACGTCCAATTACCACCCATTTGGCCGAATTGGATAATTGGCTCGGAGGACCCATCCTTCATCACCCGAAAAATAGTTAGTGAATGCGGTTTTCGTGGAAACATAGAGCCGAGGAACGAAGCAACTCTACCTGGAAAATCTGTTTTATTCCAAGTCAACGAAAAGGCTTCCGGCCCCTCTTCAAAAGGAATCACTCCATAGGCATAATCACCTTCAGGCGCCTCTTTCATAATTCTTTTCCAATGGACTTCCAATTCATCAACAAAACGCTTTTTTTCTATGGGGTGGTCAAAATCTTCTCTTAAGTACTTGGAAGTCACATTTTCCTTAAAGCCACAAATACATTGGCCAAAATACTTAATGCCTTCCTCATCCCCACCTGAATAAACCGTTAGTTCTCTACCACACCGTTCACAAATGTACTTGTCCATTTAACCTCTCCAAAAAACAAAAGCGTAATCTTCTATGTTATCCAAGTGTCTTAGCCCGCCTACTAGAAACTAGGATAACAGCCACTCCAGTTCCTCCCGTTTTAAGCCGCTCAAGAAACCTTTCTCACTCCCAAAAACAGCCTTGGCCAGTTTCCGCTTTTTCGCCTGCATCTCCAATATTTTCTCTTCCACCGTGCCCCGGGTGATGAGCCGATAGGCAAAAACATGCCGGGTCTGGCCGATGCGGTGGGCGCGGTCCATAGCTTGGGCCTCCACCGCCGGGTTCCACCAGGGGTCCAGCAGGTACACGTAATCCGCTGATGTTAGGTTAAGCCCAAGGCCGCCCGCCTTGAGGCTGATGAGGAAAAGTTTGCACTCGTCATCTTCCTGAAACCTTCTCACCTGCTCTTCCCTATCCCGGCTTTTACCGTCGAGATAGGCAGTGCCTAAATTCAAGGGCGCGAGGTGTTTACGGAAGATGGAAAGGAAAGAAGTGAATTGGGAAAACACCAGTACCTTGTGCCCCTCAGACAAGACTTCCTGCAACTGGGGTATAAGCATTTCCAACTTGGCGCCCAAAAGATGTTTCTGGGCGGAATCCACCAAACCCGGATGGCAGGCCACCTGGCGAAGCCTCAAGAGCGCTTCGAGGACGTGCATCTTCGATTTGTTTAAGCCTTGGCTCTCCACTTTTTCCATCAAGGCTTCCCGGTAATGACGCCGCAAGCCGTCGTAAAGGGAACGTTGTGAGGAATCCATGTCGCAGAAAAGCACCTGCTCGGTCTTGGCCGGCAGGTCCTTGGCCACGATATCCTTGGTGCGGCGCAGGAAAAAGGGCCTCAAGGCCCTTGAGAGAAAAGTCTGGCTATCCTTTTCCGAGGATTCCATGCCCGAAACCATGTCGAGGGCTTTGGAGGCCCCCAGCATGCCGGGGTTGAGGAATTCAAAAAGGCTCCACAGCTCGTCCAGGTTGTTCTGGACGGGAGTTCCCGTCAGGGCCAGCCGATGGTTGCCTTTCAAAAGGCGCACGGCCTTGGCGCTTTCCGAGCGCGGGTTTTTAATGACGTGCGCTTCATCCAAAATAACGTAATCAAATGTGTGATTTGCCAGCCAGGAGGCGTCCCGGCGCAGGGTGCCGTAGGTGGTGAGGATCAGGTCATAATTCGAAAAAGATTTCCCGGTCTTGGTGCGCAGGATGCCCGTGTGGTCCAACAGCCACAACCCGGGGGTGAATTTCGCGGCTTCCCCCATCCAGTTGAAGATGAGCGATTTGGGGACCACCACGAGTGAAGGTTCCCGCCGGGTTTTCTTTTCTTGGAGTTTGCCCCTTTCGAACCGCCGGTTTTCCATTAGGGCCAAGACCTGCACGGTTTTCCCCAGGCCCATATCGTCGGCCAGACAGCCGCCGAAACCAAACTCACGCAAAAATTGGAGCCATCCCAACCCTTCCCGCTGGTAGGGCCTCAAGACGCCCTTGAAATCACCCTGGGGGTTGGCGGGTTTAACGCCCTCAAACTGCCGGAGCTTTTGCCGAGCCTCCAGGAAAGCCTTGTCGCCGGGAATTTCGGGTTGGGCCGCCAAAAGCGTGTCCAGAAGGCCCACTTGGTTTTGCTTGAAGCGAAGCCCTTTCTTTTCTTCTTTCCCCATCCGGGAAACCATTCCCCACTTGGCCAGCCATTCTTCGGGCATGATCCCGTAGGTTCCGTCGTCCAGAAGCACGGTCCTTTGCCCTTTTCGAAGGGCATCCAAAAGCGCCTCCACGGGCGCTTCCACGCCGTCAAACTGGCCGTTTAGTTTCAGTTCAAACCAATCCAACCCGGAAGAAACCTTCGCGCTCAGGCTTGCCCCGCCGCGATAAAGTTTTCCCCGCGCTTCCACGTGCCATCCATCCCGCACCAGGGCCACCACCGCATCCGGCAGGCGGTTGGCGGAGATTTCCCAGTAATAACGGATTTCCTTAATCCCCTCGCTTTTTAACTGGAAACCCAGAGGAGCCAGTTTAGCGGCCTGTTCCCTTTCGGCCTCCCGGTCCCTTTCCCATAAAATCCGTTCCTTGGCCTGGTAAAGGACGACACCCGCGTTTTCCGCCTTGGCCCCCAAGCCCTCATAGTTGAAGGAAAGGTCCCCCCACAAAAGGGTTTCGCCCGCCTCGCCCTTGGCAGGGGCCAAAAGAAGGCGGGGTTTGGGCTTGATCTTGCGGCGCTGGGGTTTTAAATCATCCGGCAAATCCAAATCGGGCGGCGGGACCGGCCTTCCGTAAAAGCCTTCCAGAAAATCATCGGCTTCCTTTTGGGGGATGGTTAAGAAACCCCAGGCGCCCAATTCTTTGACCCACAGTTCATCTTTTTCATTCTCAAGCCTCAAGAGCCTGTCCCCGGCCAAAAATAAACCCGAACCCTTCAAGACCTTCGTTTGGTTCAAGGCAAGCTGTTCCTTCCCACGGTTAAGAAGGCCCGTGAGGTGAAACCCCTCTTCCTTCCCGGCGGGGGCCAAATGTAACCGCAGGCTCCATGGCTTTTCCCCGTCCCACGTTAAGGAGGTCAGGGCTTCTTCCTGGGTGGTTCGGTTGTCGTAAAGGCACCGGCCCGTGGAACAAGCCAAGGGAAGTACCTGCCGGGCGGCCGCCGCCGATAGCCGGTACTGGGAACTGGCCTGGTTATGATTGGCGGAGGTGGAATAACTAAAAAAGGAATTGGCGGCGGGTTTGAACCCCCTTAGGAGGCCGAATAGTTCTTTGTCTAAGGGGGTCACCTGGGAAGGCCACGCGTTGTCGCCCAGCTTGAGGGGCGCCATTTTGCTCCACTGGCCGTCTTTTTTGCGGTAACACTTCAAGAGTTGGAGCAGGATTCCGCCTTGGACCCCGGAAGGATCGGTCCCCACCACATAAAACATGGATTCTTCGGCCCCGAGAGAGTGCCCGGCGTTTCCCAAAGAAGGGGCGCTGACCGCCCACTTAAGCGCGTCCCGCCAAACAGGCCTTTGGGCGTTTGAAGGCAGGCGTGCGGGCGTTTGAGGGCCGGGGAAAGATTGGTTTTCTTCTCCGCCGTCCAGTTCCTCATCCTCATCCACCAGGGCTTTATGAAGATCGGGGGAAAGGCCTTCCACATCTTTCCAAAGACCCTGTTCCGAACAGGCGAGGATCACGGCCCAAACATGTTTGCAGTCCCCAAACCCATCCGTGTTGTAGGGGCAGTCGCAACTCATCGCGACCTTGTTACCCTTCAACTCAAGCGAAACCCCGTAACGCCGGGACCCCCGGACAAAGGCCCTGACGGAATGGCGGTCGGCCATTTCCAGTTCCACTTTCCCCTGATAAAAATAGGCGTCACCCCTTTGCCGGACGCGTTGGGGGAAATAAGGTTTCAGTTTGTTTTTAAGGCTCTGGGTCAAAATCGGGTCCTTTGCAAATGCCGCAGAATTTCCGGGAAGGGTTTGATGCGGGAAGCGAACGGGAACTGGGCAACCATCAATTATTAATAACTTTCAGCCTAAAGTCTCTCTGTTAGAACTCTTTTTCTTTCTAGTTTTTCCGACTTGGAATGAGGGCCAAAAGAATAGAAGCCATACCCGCCATGGCCGCGCCCACCATGAAGGCCGTGGGGTATCCCCAAACCGACCCGATCCACCCAAAAAGCAGGCTGGCGGGCAGGGCCCCCAGCCCCACCACTCGAAACCGGCCCTTTTTTATCTTATGGGCCGATACAGCCAAACCTTACTCCTCGCCTAGTAGGCTCGGAGCAGGCGTAGAAACCGAAGGCCGTTCCCCTCAATCGGTCGGGCGCCAGGTCGCCGATATAGGCCTTTTCCGCCGGCTCGCACAATCCGTAAAAAAGGCCGTAGGCCAAAAAGGCGGCGATGGCCCACCCCACCTGCTTTGAGCGGTCTTTTTAATCTTGTTTTTTAAGTGCTTGAATCAATTCAGGAACTCGTTCTTGGACCGTCCGCCAAATTTCCTCTAAATCCCAATTACGGTAGTCGTGAATTAATTTGTCCCGCATCCCGGCAACTTTCTTCCAGGGGATCTCAGGTAACGTGGCGCGGAAATCGTTGGAAAGGCCTTTCACCGCCTCCCCAATGATGACCAATTCCATGAGAACAGCGGCTTGGGTCTTCGAGTCCTTGAAAAATTGTTCCTGGTTCATGTCCTTCGTGAATGACAAGGCATGTTGTCCCGCCAAAAGGATATCGGCGGCAAGGGCTTTATCCCGCGACATAGTAGGGTTCGGAACCGGACAATATGGAATCTCGGCGTATCCGATTCTCACTGCGTTCAACCGAACGGCGGGTTAATAGGTCAACCTTTCGGCCAATAATCCCGGCCAGTTCTTCTTCCATGCTCATGTGGTCGAAAAGGTCCCATTTCTCGTCGGAAGCGAAGGAAACCAAAACATCCACGTCACTGTCGGGGCGAAAGTCATTTCGAATCGCTGAACCAAAAAATGAAAGCTCCGTAATCTTCCATTTCCGGCAGAAGGTTTCAACTTGGGAACGGTCAATTTGAACCTGTAGGCTCATCAGCAAATCCTCATCAGCGAAATAAACGACCCGACATTTCTCTCATTATAGCCCAGGGACGACTAACCGAAAACATCAGCTCCCCCACCCCATTTCAATTCCTACCCTTACCCCTTCTTCTTATTCCGCCCCGGAATGAAAGCCAAAAGCAAAGAAGCCATTCCCGCCAGGGATGCGCCCACCATAAAGGCCGTGGGGTATCCCCAAACCGACCCGATCCACCCAAAAAGCAGGCTAGCGGGCAAGGCCCCCAGACCCACCACGAGGTAATAGTAACCAAAGGCCGTACCCCTCAATCGGCCGGGCGCCAGGTCGCCGATATAGGCTTTTTCCGCCGGCTCACACAATCCGTAAAAAAGGCCGTAGGCCAAAAAGGCGGCGATGGCCCATTCCTTTTGGGTGACCAGGGCGAAGGCCAAATAGATGAAGGCGTAATAAAGCCACCCGGAAACAATGATGGGCTTGCGGCCCCAACGGTCCGAAAGGGCGCCCCCGAAATAGGACGAAACCATCCTCACGCCCCCGTGCAGGCCCCAGAGAAAGAAGATCCAGGAAGCGGATACACGCAATTGGGAAAGGCGCACGATGAGGAATGCGTCGGTTGAATTGCCCAGCGTAAAAAGCAAAAGGATTCCCAGCAGAACCTTGAAGTTCTTCCCTAGTTTTGTCCAATCCTGAAAATTAGTTCGCTGTTTCGCCTGGGCCCTTTTCTTCGAGGGGGTTTCCTTCAAGGCCCAAAGCAACATCCACGCGGCGATGCCGGGGATAATGGACCACAAAATGACGGATCGGTAGCTGAAGCCCAGGGCGGGAAGAACCAGCAGGGCCGCCAGGAAAGGGCCCAGCAATTGGCCCGCGTTGTCCATGGCGCTGTGGAACCCGTAAGAGGCCCCGTAATTGGAAGGCCTGGTGGCGTCCGCGATCATGGCATCCTGGGGGGCGGAACGGAGGCCCTTCCCCATGCGGTCGCAAAAGCGAAACAGCAGAACCGCCGGCCAGGAAGTTTGGACCAACCCGATCATGGGGCGAAAAAGGCCCGAGACACCGAAGCCCCATAAAAGGAAGGGCTTGCGGGTGCCCGCGCGGTCGGCCCGGATACCGGAAAATACCTTCAGGATGGAAGAGGTGGCTTCCGCCACGCTTTCCACTAGCCCCAGGGCCACCGGGCCCGCCCCCAGAACCTGGGTCAGAAATAGGGGTACGACCGGATAGATCATTTCTTTGGCCAGGTCGTTAAAGAGGGCGACCAGCCCCAGCCAGAAAACCGTCTTGGGAATGGATTTGAAGAATTTCATGGGGAGATTCTATTAGAGCGGGGGATGGGGTTAAAGAAAACCTCAAAATTATTCACCACCAAGACACAAAGGCACCAAGAAAAACCTGGGATTCCCACGTCGCATACCGCTTTTCCATTAACTGAATATTGAAAGCGGTATTGCCCAGACTTCCGGTGCCCTAAAGGGCAACGGGGGCAAAACGAACCTTTTCAGGTCTGGCGGGCTTCCCGGATGGCCTCTTCCACATCCTCGGGTTTTAAACCCAGGCGGCGGACATGTTCATCCGTCTCCGCGAAAATTTTGTCCCATTCGGCCCGCCGCTCCAGGAAAGCACGCAGGGCCGCGAGCATCAGCTCGGAACGGCTGCGCGATTCCCTTTTGGCGAGCTTGTCCACCTGATCGAGCAGATCCTCGGGGAGTGAAAGGTTGATTGTCGAAGTTTCCATGGTTTTCCTCCTTTGAAAAAATTCTATACAAGCTTGTATAAGATTCAATAGTTGGACAATTCACCGCAAACCTACCGGCAGAACCCAAGTAGGGAAAAAGCGATGGGGGGTGCTGTACGCAGCTTGGGAGAGATGTTCTATGGTTGAAGAGCGAGAATTCTTGGGTTAAACAACTTAAATTTTCGCAAAAAAAACCTTTATTAAGCGAGAATTTGAACCAATTAAGCGAGGATTTGGCCTAATTAAGCGAAGATTTAATCCCAATTAAGCGAGAATTTATGTTCATTAAGCGAAGATATTTTTCTATTAAGCGAGGATTTAATTTAATTAAGCGAAGATTTAGCAGAGGTACTAAGGATCGGGTTTGGGATAGGAATGGTTGGAGATCTTGCTGCCAATTAACGTCCGGAAACCCAACGATAATTGGCCGTGAGATTTCGGATCTATCACCGGGTAATAGATCTAGTCCGCCAAATGTGTAATCGGGTTATATATCTTTCAAAAACACTTTAAAAATGACTTGCCACGGGCAAGTCGAAAAATAAGGGGTTTATTCAAATTCTGGGAGAATGCCAGAACACCCTGATTTCCCTTATTTGAATTGGTCGGATTCCGACCAATTAGGACCCGCTTTCACCCAATCTCGGGTTAGTCCCCCTGTCCCTTTAAGCCAGTCCGGGTTGGATCCTCCTGCCCAGGACCACATAGGGGCTGTGCATACCGGCTTTGCCCTTGATCATGACCGGGGGCAGTTCATCCAGGCGGAAGTTATCCCCGGCCGCGTGGGCCATGTCCTGGGTAATCAGGATCTGGCCGTCTTTCGCCAGGCCGCAAAGGCGGGCGGCGAAATTGACCGTATCCCCAATGACCGTAAATTCCATGCGCCGGGCCGAGCCCAGGTTACCCATGATGACGTTCCCCGCCGCCAGCCCGATCCCCAGGCCCGTTTCCACTTCCTCACTGTAGTTGCCCTTGAAGGTGGCCAAAATCTGGTGGAACCCGTCCTGCATTTGCAGGGCCGATTGCAGGGCCTTTTGGACCGATTCGGCCTCTTTGCCGGGGGGATAGGGGTAAAAGGCCAGGATGGAGTCGCCCATGAACTTGTTAATCTCCCCGCCCGAAAAGGTGATGATTTCTTCAAGTTCGGTGAACATCCGGTTGAGGTAGCGCACCGTTTCCTGGGTTTTAAGCTTCTCGGTCATGGCGGTAAAGCCCCGCACGTCGGAAACCAAAACGATGGCGCTGGTCAGTTCCCCCTCCCACACGGCCTTGTTGCCCTTGGACGTGGCGAATTGGGAAGCCCGGGTGCCGACGAACTTGTCCAGGATATGCCGGCTCTCGACCAGCTTTTTCTCGGTTCCGCTGAAGTTGGCGTAGGCCAGGTCCAAAATCTCTTTTTTCTTGACCGCGATGGCCTTGGGGGAAAGCTTACGGACGATCTTGTAATCCTCTGGCAAAACCCTGCACCGAAGAAGGAAAGATTGAAGTTCCAGAAGAAGGGCGTCTTGGGCCCGCCACCAGAAGGCACGGGCGGCCAAAAGCAGTAGGGCAGCCGAGGCGACCCCGCAGGCCAAGGCGGCCAGAGGGGACTGGGTGAAGTACCAGCTGACGGCCCCGGTGATGATGCCCGTGCCGAGAACCCAAATAACGGGCATGGCTTTGCCCGGCGGGTCTTGTTCTTTTTTTACGTCGTTTCCATTGGACATGATGTACTTATTTTAACAGGGCGGGCGCCCTATCAGATGATTTTCGTCACCTTCACTTATTCAAGAGGCCGGTTCACTTGGAGAAATGAATCAACTCATTTGATATAATAGGTGCCAAGAAAAAGAAAACCTCTCCAAATAAAGGCGCATTGGCATGAAGAAAGTTGTCAAGAAAATGAAATTAGGAGAGGAATCGCCAAAGGACGACATGGTTTATTGGTTGAGTCGGCCTCCGGAAGAACGGATTGAAGCGGTGGAAAGCTTGCGGAAGGAGCGCTATGGAAATTCAACCCGACTTCAAAGAATTATTCGAGTTATTAAATCGTCACAAAGTTGAATACATCATCGTAGGTGCCTATGCCCTCGCCTTCCACGGCGTCCCCCGAAACACAGGAGATATTGATATCTATGTCCGCCCTACCCCGGAGAATGCCGCACGAACGGTTTCTGTTTTAAAAGATTTCGGTTTCGGCTCGCTCGGCCTGACAGAAGGGGATTTTAACCAGCCTGGGCAGATCATCCAATTAGGCGTCCCCCCGTTTCGCATTGATCTCATCACTTCCATTTCGGGTGTGACCTGGGAACAAGCCGAATCCGGAAAAGCGGCGGGCAAATACGGCGACGTGCCGGTTCATTTTTTGGGCCGAACCCAATTCGCGGCCAATAAACGCGCAAGCGGCCGAAAAAAAGATTTAGCGGATTTGGAAGCCCTGGGCGAAGAATAAAGGTCAAAAATAAAGAATTGGTACATCGGTTCAGGGGCGGGATTTTCGGGAGTGTTTCCTAAAAAAATCGGCAATGCGGGTCTTGTCCGTCTTAACCCGCCAAGGCCTTATACATCTTCGGGAATTTCTTGAAAGATTTCTCGATTGTGGATTTAACCCGCTTTTGCTTCTTCTTGTCCCCAACGGGCGAAATGAAAAGGCTCTTGCCGTCGGTGGTGACATAAAGGGCGGATTTTTCGTTGATCTGAAGCAGGTCCATGATGGGCCGCTCGATGACCAGGGCGTAGCTGTTGCCGTGTTTGGTGAGTTTTTTGATCATGCCTTTGCTCCGTTATAACTTTATAACTACAATGTTATAACATTATGAACAAGGCGTCAAGAAACGGGGGTTCATCCACCCAAATGAAAATTCGCCGATCTTTTTAATGTTCCCGAACGGGTTCGGGAAGAAAAGGCCCTCTTTTTTCCCGGCCCGCTTCGCGCTTTACCCCTGCCAGGCCCTTTCGAGCGGAACTGGGCTAAAAAGATCCCCAGGGTATGGCGCAGGAAGAGACCCAGGATGAGAAGGCCCGCCCCAATCAGGACCACATTCAGAACAATGGG
>CAVTWJ010000003.1:0-49016 GCA_963738405.1 candidate division FCPU426 bacterium
AGTTAGTTGATCAAACATGGTTGGTTGTTTTCAGAGGAATTTTATTTCTCAACAATAAGCAGTCGATTGACTAAAGAATTTTGGGGACAAATAAAAAAGGCCGCCTGGAAGGGCGGCCTTTTTACTTAAACGTTGTTTATTTCAGGATGTCGGTTGTGGTCAACGACCCGCCAGCCGATTGGTTCAACAAATCAAAAGATGCTGATATGGAGGCTAAAGACTTGAATTCCATTTGGGAGTTGCTTTCATCCTTGGTGGCTTTAGGGGTGGCGGCAGGGGTCGAATCGGATGATCCGGTCAGCCCGAGTCCAAGAGGATCAATTCCAGCCGAGGAAAAAACCCCGATCACAATAGCTGCTGCACCACCGGGAGTTGATTGCGCACTAGCTTGTACGCCTTGTAACAACAAACCTAATGCCAAAGTGAAAAGCACTTTTTTCATGTGAATTCCCCCCTCAGAGATTTCGAGCATTATATAAAAGGATTGAAAGATATCAATGTTCCGAAGATAAATTGTCTGATAAGAAAGATTTACCCTTTGTTTGAAGGGCAATCCTAAAGCCTTGTATGATGCCTCGGCTTTTAAAGATGGATTAAAAAGGAAATGGAATGAATACTCGTTTTGCGGTTTTTTTAATGACTTTGGTTTGGGTAATGGGATTATCAACCCTACCTTGCGTGGCTCAGACTCCGACACCGACCCAAAACCTTCCTGAAATCAAGCTCGAAGTCGCTTGGACCAAGCAGGTCAGCCCCAACCTGTGCGGCTTGGCGGCCATTGAAATGATTGAGGGCTTTTACGGCCAAAAGCTGAATGATACTCAAAAAGACTGGCTAAGAACCGCTGCTGCGAGCGGATCAGGCCTTAAGGGAAGCGATTTGGTAACGGTTTTGCGGGCGGAAGATGATGAGGCGGTAGTGTTCCCAGGAACCTTTTCAGCGGAAGGCCCAACGGGCCTTTACTACCAATTGAACATAGGCAGGCCCTTGGTAGTGATGATTACCTCGAAAGACGGTCACAACAGCCATTACGATGTCGTTGTTGGCTATGATTTGAAGCAAGGCCAGTTATTGGTCATTGATCCGGCCATAGGGCCTTTAAGCGTCCCAATCAAAGATTTTGCCGCTGCATGGAACCGGGCGCGGAATTTCACCCTGCTGGCTGTTCCGGAGAGTTTGGTACACCTCCAAGAAACACCAGGTTCTGGAAATTCCGCGAGCCAGCCTAAAAAGTAAATCCGGTTAGTAGATCAGGAATTGGGTTCCGATGGTATAGGTCGGATCCACCTCCTGGATCCCATTCAGGCTTGTGTAAAAGGGAATCTGCACTTTGGCGTACAGTGTGGAGTCCCCGCTGATATTCCACCAAACGCCGGGGGTGAGATCGATCACCGTTCCACCCGTGTTGGGCGTGTCCACGATTCCGGGCCCGAACGCGGAATTCGTGTAGGTATCCGAAGTCGCGTAGCGGCCCTCGGCGGCCAGGGAAATCGCCAGTGCATCCACCACGTGCAATTGTCCTTGGAGGCCGGCAGTAAAAGCGTCCCCGAAGGCGTATTGGTACATCGGCGAAGTGGGGTCGGTTGTGAGCGCCCTTGTTCTTACAATGTAGTTGGCGTTGGCGCTCAACGTGAAGTCATCCCACACCCGGTTGTAAAGAAGCCCCCCATAAAAGGCCCAAGCGTTCGTGCCCAACTGCGCGTGGGTGTCGAGATTTTGGCCGGTAATCACGGAAGTGAAGTTGGTTTCTCCCGTGGGGAGGTAAAGGCCCCCTGAAACCGCCATGCCCGTGTGCTCTTTGGTTTTGAAATCGGTTTCGCTCAAGAAAAAGTACCTGGCCCCGAGCAACATGTCGCCGATCCCAAAAGGTGTCCCGTCATCCGGCCCAATGGGCGCTGACACCTGGAAATACTTTTCAACGACCGGAAACATCACCGACAGGCTCAAATCATCGGTTGGGCTATAGGTCAAGGTGGTATTGAGGTTGACTTGCCGGACCGATTCCGTGCTCATGAAATCGTCGCTTTGGGCGCTGGCCGTCAGGTAGATGTTCTCAAAAGACACCCTCCAGGAGTCGGCTAGGGGATGCGCGGTGCCGGCTGACGCCAAAGGATCTCCGCATCCACAGACCGAACAGGCCCAAGATGCATTCGTCACAAAAATTAAAACCAAAGTGCATAAGAAAAGCGGGAGTCTGCAACCTTGTATGAATTTAAACATTTTATTTTCTCCTGGATGGTTGGAATGAATAATTGGAATAGCCCTAAAATTGGTTCGGGGCCAACCCGAATTTAGATTTGATTTAAGTAGTTTTAGAACTGGGGAAAGGTTTCCGGAGGGGGAGAAAAGAACGTCAAACTTGGCTCGGGTAAGAACGCACCCGAAAAGCTAAATCGCGGTTGGTTTAAAAATAAATTGATAAGCATGATGAACGGAACGAGTAAAAATGGATTCTTAAGGAGTGCAGGAACAGTTTTGGCCGAATTTTGAGCGGCTTTTTCTTTTTGAATGTATCGGCAGAGGGGGCAGGGGTGGTTGCCGTCGAAAGTCTTTTTCAAAGCTTGCGAAAGGGATTGATTTTGGGAGTAATCCCGCACCATGTTGACCCAAGCGACGGATTGAAGCATCAACCATTGGCCGCCCATGATCCAAAAGGCGAGGAATAAGAGTAAAAAACGAGTCGTGCGAAGGTGCATAGGGGTCTTATAAAACTCCTTGAGGAAAATATCAAGGGAAGGCGTCGATATCAGCGAAAGAACAGAAGCTTTCCCACCGCTTGATGGTGATGGTCGCTGACCACGATGTAGTAAAGACCGTTCGCCAGAGGGAGTCCCGCCGGGATGTTCAGCGGAAGCAGAATCTGGTTATAGCCGGAGGGAAGGTTTTCCAGGCTTTTTTGCCACACTTTTCGGAAGGCAGTAGTGAATAATTTGATATCCAGATTGGGAGTTTGGTTTTGGAGTAAGAAGGTAACGTAAACCGGTCCAGGACCTAAAACCGGGTTGGGAAATGGAATGGGCGTGGAAATAGGGCCTTGGGAAGTGGAGGAATAGGTAGAAGTGGGGTTGGGAGTGAGGGTGCTTGTGGGCGAAAGGGTAACGGTAGGAGTGTAGGTCAGGGTGGCCGTCGCGGTATGAGAGGGGGTGGAGGTCAATGTCAATGAGAAGGTTGGAGTCGGGGTAAGGGTGCGAGTAGGGGTTGGGGTGGGTGTCAAGGTTGGGGTCGCCGAGAATGTGGAGGTGGGAGACAAGGTGTTGGTTGGAGTTGAAGTAATGGTGAATGTATTGGTGGGGGTGTAACTGAAGATGGGTGTTAGGGTGGGTGTGAAGCTTTGAGTTGGAGTAGGTGAAGCCGTGGGGCTCGAGGTAGAAGTTGGGGTTTTAGTGTTGGTGGAGGTGCTCATCGGTGTGGCAGAGGAGGTGGGGGTTGGGGTGTAAGTCAGAAACCCCGTGCTTAGGCTTATTTCATAAAGTGTTCCCGAACGGCCCGGCACGTTGTCGGTAAAACTTGTGCCATTTAATGTGAAAGATGGAGCGGTCGGACTGTAAATAGTGGAGTTGTTCACGTCGAAACGGAAAGATCGGATGGCGGTGATTCCCTGGCCTCCAGTTAGGTTGGTGACATTAAAAGTGGCCGCGTCCGTTACGGCGGCCGAGGAATAGTTGCGGTCAACAGCCACGAGCCAGATCTTGTTCGGGGAGGAATTGCTTCGAGAGGCGTAGACTGAGGAAAAGGTCACGCTGTTAGTGGATGCGGACATGGAAAGATTACCAAAGGTGGAACCCGCACCATCGTAGTTTAGATAGAGGTTGTAGGCCGCCTTGATATAAGTGCCGCTGTCCCCGAACAGACAGGATAAAGTTCCATACTTTCCGAAGATGCCTAAAGCATCCGCCTCGGCTACACCACCCGAAACATCATTCATTCCGCCATAATAGTATTCAGAAAAGGCCAGCTTGGTCTGGGGGTAATGATTGGTGACTTCGTCCTGAAATCTTGGAATTAATGTTATTGGAAGGCCCCCAATAGCCCCGCAAATGTTGTCATTTGAATCAACGAATGTTGGATCCCATAGGGAACGGGGCGCCTGCATCCTTATGTTTCCGGTTCCACCATCACCGTTTGTAGCGGTGATCCTGGTCGTGACCCCTCCGTTGATGTAATAGACCTCGGGATACCAATGAACGTCCAAGTAATGAAGCAGCCGACGATTGGCCGAACTTGAGGCCAGTGACATCTGATCAAGGTAAGAACTCACGTTGTCAAGCGCCGTGGTCGAATAGTTGTAACCCAACCACCACCAACCGGCTTCAACAGGGCCGAGAATCTGGGCGCCTGGATCCATGGATGTAATAATTGTCGCAAGACTTACCCCCTTGCTAGTAATCACGGTGTATGAGGGTTGAGTGGGACAAATCATAGGATGGGTGCCGTTCCAGATCCCTGGCTCATTATCCAAGCAGTAGTATTTGGCGCCGCCCGAGGCAGAATTGCCCACATGGTTGAGGAGGTAATTCATTTCCTCATCCATATAGACCGTGTTGTCTGTCGTTATAGGCGGATCCGCGAAGGCGGAACCCTTCACGAAGGAAACAGCTTTCCAGTAAGTGCCTGGTGTGCCATAAGTGCCCGCAAGATCGTCTGCGCCTGTGATCGTAACGTCACAATTACAATCTCCGTCGGCTGATACATAACCTGCCATTTGGAGGGTTACTAGTGATGCGGCTCCCTTGGCGTTATTGATGCCTATGTATTGGGCGAGGACTGTGGCTGGCTGTTGGTTAGCATTCTGTGGGGGTACGGGATTCATGGTGCTTAGGAGATACCAGTCCTCGTGATTGGGACCGTAATCCGTGCCCGCGTTGGAAGAATTGTTTTCCCAGTTGTAACCGGTCAATCGATTCCCACCCTGGCGGTAGAGGGGAACCTGTGGAACGCCAATATCCCAGTTCGCTCCATATGCGGTAGAGGGGATGACTGAAACTGGAGCGCTTGCATTAATATTAAATGTAAGGGATGCGGCTTGAAGAGCGTTTCCGGCGCAGAACGCTATAAGAAATAGGGGAAGTGAAAAATTCCGAATGGGGGCTCACTCCGCTTCAAATGATTGTTGCGTTAAAATTGTATCAAAGATGGGTTAATTAGGGGGCACTGGAGCGGTAACTTAGAAAATTATTTGCTGAATAAAGCTTTGAAAGGGGTTCGATCTTGGGAAAGAACCACTTGGTAGAAGGCCTGGAGGGCGGCGTAATTCTTGCCGAGTTCGATGACCCGCTGTTTGAGGTTTAAATCCCTTTCGAAGGTTAGGGTTCCAAACTGAAGTTTCGAGTCGGTCACAAACTCAGCCATATCATTTGAAAAGG
Source organism: candidate division FCPU426 bacterium (assembly GCA_963738405.1). Lineage (GTDB taxonomy): Bacteria > Oederibacteriota > Muellerivitia > Muellerivitales > Muellerivitaceae > CAVTWJ01. The sequence continues at coordinate 5,364 of CAVTWJ010000003.1, forward strand.
TTATGTCTTTGGGCAGGTCATCCCAGAGAAACCCTGGAGGCAGTTGGATCAATTCCCTCGTGATGGAGTTGAAATTTTGCGGAGCGACCACGGGTGTGGTTCTTTTTTCTCTTAAGTTTGTGAAAAACTCCTCAACGTCATCAAAAACCAGCGGATAAATTTTCCAGCCCTTTTTGGGCAAGGGTTCGGCATAACCGGGTACGGTGAAGGAATAGTGAATGGTCAATGGCTGGGAAAGGTCATTAAAGTCTCCGGCCTGGTAATCCACCAAGGCGACGCCGGGATACCTTTTGGCCAGTCCCCGAAGCACCAGGGCCCGCCGGGTTTCCTGGCTGGCCTGCCGAAAAAATTGGCGCATGGCCAATTCGGTCGCGCCATAGGCCCGCAGGTCCACCGAGCAGTTAACCGACCCATCTTTTGTCAGTTGCGCCGTCACGTCCCTTTCTTTGCGGTGGTCTTTAGAAATAAAAGAAGGGGTGTTGGTCCAGGCCAAGGGGGAAAGCACCGCCAAGGCCTGCCGATCCAGGGCGTTCAGGGGCAATACATTAGGCGCGGCCAGGGATTCGGTGGGATCCATCCATATCATTTCCTTGGCGGGCCCCTCGACCCCCACCAGAACCCCATCCAATTGGGACAGGGCGGGCAAGTCGCCCACTAAATCCCCGGAGTCCGCCTTGCGGTAAAGATAAACCAGGGGATTCAGGTTCATAGCTTTCATGGCGGAAACGAACAAAACGGTCAGGTCATGGGAAGAACCTTTCCCGCTTTCAAAAATATCCGAAAGGGTTCGGTCAGGGTTCAGATAAACCGGCAATCCCGTATCCACGAACTCGACCTTTTGATGAATCAAGGCTTTTATTTTGGTGAGCCGGTCCGTCAGGGCCAGGGTGGTATTGCCCAAGGCGTCGGTCAAATTCTCATTGACCTGCTTCAGGTCCCCCGTCAGGTATTGCTGAATCCTTTTGCGGTAAGGCATGACAGCATCTTCCCAACTTTTGTTCAGGGTGAATCCCGTAAAGGGCGCCATGTCCCAACGGGGAGGTGAAAAGGTTTCGGGTGTGGGGGAGAAAGTCGTTGCGGGCATTGAAAAACCCAGGGTATGGGTGGAGCCGTCCTTCTGTTCCAGGGGCTGGTAATCGGCGGGAAATCTTAAATTGACCGCGTAAAGCCTAAGGTCTTTAGGAAAGGATACGGTTAATCCCTGGTTCAGGGTCGGCATATTGTCGTTCCATGAAAAGGCGAAACTTCCCTCGGCCTGAACCGGATGTAATAGGGGAACTCCCTGCGAAACGGGTTTGCTGGCAGGCAGGGTGGAGGTTTTGGTTTCCAAGGTGTAGCGAATCTCCAGCGCCTCTCCCGCGTTTAAATCGGGCAATTGGACCACCGTCACGCAGGCTAGTCCCGGTGGAAGGTCGGGAGCCACAGGTGAAAATTTGCATTCCCCCGGAAAGGGGGAGGGGGCGATGGTTCCATCCGAATTCAAATTGTAGCGTTTGATGGATTGGATTTTGAGTTCTTGTGAATCGGTGTTGAGGGTGGCCAGGGGCGGGAGGGGCTGGCTGGGTTTAACCCTTACCGCCCAAATTTCATGGGCGGAGATTTTCATGCTTTTGTCGATATTCCATTGGGCATTTGCTTCATCAGCGGCCCGCACCCATTCCGGGGCGTCGGGGGAAGATAATTGGGAAGCCGCGCGGGAAACGATCGCGAGAGAGGGATCGGTATCCGCCTTTTCTGTGGGAAGTGGTGGAGCCGTAGCACAGCCGGTCAAAAGCAAAAGGGATGCTAATAAAAGGAGGTGGAACGAACGATGCAATCTCATGCTCCGGCGTTTTTGAGTTCCCGGACGGCTTGGGCCATGTCGGGAGCTTTGAAAATCGCGGTCGCGGCGATCAACAAGTCGGCGCCCGCTTCCACGACTTGGGGGGCGGTTTTGGGGGAAATGCCGCCGTCCACAGCGATCAAAGGTTTCAGTCCCTCCTCACGGCACCACTTGGAGAAACGGGAAATCTTGGGAACCACCGAGGGGATGAAGGACTGGCCGGCAAAACCCGGGAAAACCGACATGAAAAGAACATAGTCCAGGCAGGAGGCGAAGGGTTTTGCCGCTTCCTCGGTCGTGTCGGGATTCAGGACCATTCCGGGCTTGCAGCCCAAGCCGCGGATTTGGTCAATCACCTTTTGGGGCTCCAGAACCGCTTCCGCGTGAAAGAGGATGTAGGTGGACCCGGCCTTGGCAAAGTCGGGAATGTATTTTTCAGCGTTCTCAATCATGAGGTGGCTGTCGATGGGGACCTGGACCTTTCCCTTGAGGGAAGCGATGACCGGTGCGCCGAAAGTGATGTTAGGGACAAAGTGCCCGTCCATCACGTCCATATGCAGCATATCCACCCCGGCTTCGACAGCCCGGAGTGAATTTTCCAATAAATTTCCGAAGTCCGCGGATAAGACCGAAGCGGAGACTTTGACAGGTTTCATGAGGTCCTCACATCAAGATGGGCCCTTACGTGTTGGGGCTTCAAAACATGCTCATGGTAACAAAAGCGGGAACGTAATCCTATTGGGTGGGACAAGCTGGAAAGAGCGCTTAAGAGGCGGCTTTTTGATTTTGAGCCAGGGCTTGGGCGGTCAATTCTTTTTCCACGAGGGGCTGAAATTTTTTCTTCTCGATGGCCTTTAAATAGGCCTGCTCGGCGGTGATTTTGCCATCGTCCAAAAATTTCATCAAACAATTATCCATTGTCTGCATGCCTTGTTTTGAACCCAATTCAATATAGGAAACGAGGGCGGAAGTCTTGGCGGATCGGATGAGGTTGGGAAGACTCTTATTGTAAGTAAGGACTTCCACCGCGGCACAGCGGCCCTTGCCATCCTTGGTGGGGCAGAGCTGTTGGGCCACGATTCCCCTGATGGCGGCAGCCAGGGCGCCCCTGGCCTTTTCCCTTTCATTGGAAGGATAGGCGTTGATGATACGGTCGATGGTCTTGGCTGCTGAGTTGGTGTGCAAAGTCCCGAAAACCAGGACCCCCATCTCAGCCGCGGCGATCGCCAGGCTCATGGTTTCGTAATCGCGCATTTCACCCACCAAAATGATGTCCGGGTCCTGCCGCATGGCCGATCTCAGCGCGGCCTTGAAGGAATGGGTATCCCGGTGGACCTCTCTTTGCGTAATCTTGCACTTTTTAACGGGATGGACGAACTCGATGGGGTCTTCGATGGTCAAGATATTGGCTTCGCGCCTGGAATTGATATCGTCGATCATGGCGGCCAGGGTGGTCGATTTGCCGCTGCCTGTCGGGCCCGTCACCAGCACCAGTCCGCGGGTCAGCCGGGACAGGTCGCCCAAGATGGGGGGCATTCCTAAGTCCGCGAGGGTCAGGATTTTGCTGGGGATGGTTCGGAATACCGCGGCGATGCCTTGTTGGTTGAAGAAGACATTGGAACGAAACCGGGCCAGGCCGGAAACCTCATAGGCGTAGTCGTAATCTTTCCGGCTCCAGCAAAGCCCCCATTGTTCCTGGCTCATGGTTTCAAATAGAAGTCCCTGAAGGGTTTCGGGGGTCAGGACCCAATCGGCCAAGGGGGTCAATTCGCCCCGGACACGAATCAGCGGGGGGTTTCCAATCGTGAGGTGCAGGTCGGAAGCCTTGCGCTCCACCATGGCTTGGAAGAGCTGGTCAATGGCGGCCATCAGGCGTCCTCCATCAATATCTCATCCGCCTGGGGCTGCGTGATGCGCTTGGCGGATACCAGGGAGCGGATGGCCGTTTCCATGCTTTGCATGCCCAACGATTGGCCGGTGGTGATCATGGAGGGGATCTTGTGGTACTCGCCCTCGCGAATCGTATTGGCCATGGCCAGGGAGTTCACCAGAATCTCAAAGGCGGGAACCAAAGCCTTTTCCTCGGCGTCCACCAACAGCCTTTGGGACATGATGCCCACCAGGCTTTCCGACAAGCTGGCGATGGTTTGGGCCTGTTCAGCCGCGGGAAAAAGATTCACGACCCTGGAAATGGTGGCGGCGGCTGAGCCCGTATGGAGGGTCCCGATCACCAAATGTCCCGTCTCGGCGGCGGTCAAGGCCAGGCTCATGGTTTCGTGATCGCGCATTTCGCCGACCATGATGATATCCGGGTCCTCGCGAAGGGCGCTCCGCAACGCCGCGGAGAAACTGCCCGTATGGGGGCCGACGCTGCGCTGGTTGACCAGGGATTTTTTCCGCTGGTGGATGTATTCGATGGGGTCCTCAATGGTGATGATATGGGCGTCGCTGGTTTGGTTGATGAAATCCACAAGCGCGGCGCAGGTGGTGGATTTGCCGCACCGGCCCGGGCCCGTAATCAGTACCAGGCCCTGATTGGAGTCCGCGAATTTTTTGAGGATCGGCGGGAGGCCCAGTTCATCGATGGAGCGGACCTTGGAATTGAAATGCCGTAAAACAGCGTCCCAGCCCTTGCGCTGGCGGTAGGCGTTGAGGCGGAAACGCTCCCCGTTGGGCATGGTATAGGCTGCGTCGATTTCCCATTCTTTGCGGAGCTTTTCGGCGTTTTCCGCGTCGAGGATCTCAAAGACCAATTCTTCGCAATCGGCGGCGGTGAGGGATTCTTCGGTGATTTGATTGAGCCGGCCCAGTCGGCGCATATAAACGGGGGATTCGGAAGCCAAATGGACATCCGAAGCCTCGGAATCCACACAGGTTTGAAGGTAAGTGTCCACTCTTGGCAATGGGGTACCCGGAAATGAAGTATTGCCTCCATCAGCGATAGGGGCTGGGTGAACATAAACGGCTTTAAATTTGAAGTCAAGATGAGGCGTGGGATAAACCCCTTTGATGATCGGTTTGGGGTGGGGAGTTGTATTGATGGTTAGGAGATATTCCATGGAAGGTGAATTGAGACATTAAGTGTTAGCCGGGCGGATGATTTATACTAAGGCCCATGATGTCGGGTTGGGACGAAATACCTTTAAATAAGGATATTGCTTTTTATGCCTAAATCTTCCAAGCGCATTCACCCTTCCGGGACAAAAAAAGAAGCTTTCCCCTATGTTTTTCCACCCGAGATTCTTCGGCAATTTTTAGGCAAATCGAACGTTATTTTTTGGGCCGTGGATCAAAAGGGAATCATGCTCATTTTGGAAGGAGATGAGCTGAAGACTTTGGGGTTTAATCCCAAGGATTGGATTGGTGAAAGTATTTTTAAGGGTATCGGCCGAAATCCCTTGGTCCAAAAGGCCGTTCGCAGGGCGCTCAAGGGAGAAACCCTCAGTACGGTGCTGCCCTGGAAAAAATCTTTTTTTGAGACCAAATACATCCCGTGGAAGGATGCCAGGGGAAGGATGTTGGGGGCGTTTGGCTTTTCAATGGATGTGACCGAAGCCTTCGCCGCGAAGCAGGAATTGTGGCGCAGGGAAAAACGGGAGGAAATTCTCGCCCAAACCTCCCAGGACTTGATTGTTTTTTTCTCCCAAAAGGGAGAGAGAATTTACGAAAGCCCCGGCATTGAAAAAATTCTGGGATTCAAGCCGGGCGAAAGGGAATCGGCCGGTCCGGTGACCCACCTTCATCCGGAAGACCAAAAGCGCGCCGATGCCGCTTTTAAACGGGCGTTGAAAAATCCCGGCGTGCCCGTCCGGGTGGAAACCCGCGTCCGCCATAAGCATGGACACTGGATTTACGGCGACGTCATCATTACCAACTTTTTAGATAAGCCCGGGGTCGAGGCGGTCGTGGTTCAAACGAGGGATATCTCCGAGAAAAAAGCCGCCGAAGAGGCCCTTCGGCTCTCCGAACAGAGGTTCCGGGGGATGGTTGAGAACTCCCAGGACATCATTACCCTCCTCGATGCGGAAGGCCGCCGGCTTTACGAGGCCCCCAGTATCCAAAAGGTTTTGGGGTTTGAGCCGGGCGAGAGGGGCGGGACCACCTTCGATAACCATCCTCCCGAGGATGTTCCAAAGGCCCGGCGGGCCTTCCGGGAAGCTTTGAAAAACCCGGGAAAAGCCATACAGGCCCAATTGAAAGTCCGCCGCAAGGATGGAACCTTTATTGACGCTGAAATGAGCATTACCAATCTTTTAAAGGATCCCTCGGTCAGGGGTGTCGTCGTCAACGGGCGGGATGTGACAAAACGCAAAAAGGCCGAGGAAAATCTTAAAAATCAGGAACGCCATTACCGGGCACTGATCGATAACGCCCATGACGTGATTTATATCCTCGATCGGACAGGTAAAAGGATTTACGAAAGCCCCTCGGTTGAAAGGGTCCTTGGTTTTAAACCCGGCGAAAGGACCGGCTCTTCGGTTTTCGAATCCATGCACCCGGACGATTTGGAAAAAGCGCGCCAAACGTTTAAGAAAATTTTAAAAACTCCCGGGTGGGCCGAAACGATCGAACTTCGAACGAGGCATAAAAAGGGACATTGGGTCTATGCCGAGGTGAACATCGTGAACCTATTGGAGGACCCCTCGGTCAACGGGGTGATCGTGAATTTCCGGGATATCACTCAACGTAAGAATACCGAGATGGCTTTGAGGCAATCGGAAGAAAGTTTCAGGGCCTTGATTGAAAAATCACCGGACGGCATCTTGGTTCACCGGAAGGATTTCATTTCCTACGCCAATCCCGCGTTCCTCGCCATGGCGGGATACGAAAAACTGGACGAAGTGATCGGACTGCCGTGGAATTTTCATCTTCCCCCGGAGGAAATTGAAAAGGTGCAGAAACGAATCGAACGTTTGACGGACCCGGGAGCCTACAATCCCCCCGTGGAGCGTAATGTCAAGTGCAAGGATGGGACTTTACTTCCGGTGGAATCCTTGAGTTTCAGTGTTGTGCTGGAAAATGAAAAATTTCTCGTGGCCGTCATCCGCGACCTCTCCCAGAAAAAAGAAGCCCAACTGGCGCTGGAGAAAGCCGAGAAAAGCTTCCGCAATTTGATCGAGCTATCACCCGACGCGATCATGATTCATACCCAAGAAAAAAATCTTTACACGAACAAGGCGTTTTTAAAGCTGTTTGGCTATGAAAGCCCGGAAGAATTGCCCGAAAAGCCCTGGCAGGTCATGGTTGCCCCCGAAGAAATCCAGAGCGTCCTGAGCCGTATCAAAAGGGTCGGAGTGTCCAACGCTCCCAATCCCCCCATGGAGCGGCGAATCCTCAAGAAGAACCATGAACGCGTCCCAGTGGAAGTGGTGAGTTTTACCGTCCTCTTCGAGGGACAAACGGCCATGGCGGCCGTTTTCCGCGATCTGACGGAACGAAAAAACGCCGAAAAGATTCTGCTGAAATATACCCGTCTTGGGGTGATCGGAGAGATGGCGGCAGGGCTGGCGCACGAAATACGGAACCCCCTATCGGGTATCGGCCTTTCCGCCCAGTACCTGAGCCGCAAATACTCGCAGACACCGGAAGCCCAGGTACAAGTCCAAAATATTTTGGATCAAACCGAGCGGCTCAAGCAGCTCGTCAACGACACCCTTGATTTCTCCCGCGACACGCCCCTCCAGGATTTAACCCGCGTCGACGCATGGGAGTTGATGCAAACCTCTTTAAGACTGGTCCAGGTGCAGTTTGGGCCCAAGAACACCCGCGTCGAAGTAAAATGGACCTTTGAAAAAGGTCGTTTTTTCGTGTGGGTGTCCCCCAACCGGATTCAGCAGGTTTTGGTCAATTTGATTTTGAACGCTTATCAAGCCATGGAAAGGGGCGGCATCCTGAGTCTGGGATGCTCCAACCTTGGGAATGGAGTGGTCTTTAGGGTGGAAGATAACGGCCCTGGGATTACTCCGGAGGCCCGGATAAGGCTTTTTGAGCCTTTTTTTACCAGCAAGAAAAATGGCTCGGGTTTGGGTCTATCCGTCAGCCAAAGGATCGTGGAGGCCCATGGGGGCCATCTGAGGGTGGAAAACCCGGCCCAGGGGGCGGCCTTCTTAGTTGAACTGCCCGGTTATTCCGAGCAAAATGCATTACCACCCGAGGGCAGACACCCATGAAAATTCTCCTGATCGATGATGAAAAGTCCATGCATGTTGCCCTGACCCCCTTTCTGGTGGATTTGGGCCACGAGACCGCGTCGGCCTACACCGGAGCCGAAGGCCGGCAGGCGGCCCGGGATTTCAAACCGGATTTGATTTTGTTGGATCTTTATCTTCCCGACCTTAACGGCCTTGAACTCCTGGATAAATTCCGCGCCGACCATCCCAATGTGGGGGTCGTGATCATGACGGCGGCCGCGGCCATTAAGACTGCCGTGGAAGCCATACGGTCGGGGGCCGAGGATTATCTCCAAAAACCCCTGAACCTGGACGATCTTCAGATCGTCCTGGGCCGCTTCACGGAGAAGCAGGGACTGCGCAAGGAAGTGGCGGTTTTAAAACGCTACCTTCAGGATCAGTTCGCCCACGAGTATCTTTTTCTTTCCGACCCCGCCATGGCCCAGGTTTACGAGAAGATCGAGCAATTGGCCAAATTGGACAAGGTCACCGCACTCATTTTGGGTGAAACGGGAACAGGAAAAGAACATGCCGCCAAGCTTATCCATTATCTCTCCCCCCGGTCCGCCAAGCCTTTCGTGGAACTGCATTGCGGGGCCCTGCCCGAGACCCTCATGGAATCGGAACTTTTCGGCTATGAGGCCGGGGCTTTTACCGATGCCCGAAAGCAGAAACCCGGCTTGTTCGAGTTGGCCCAGGGCGGAAGTTTGTTTTTGGATGAAGTGGGGGAAATGCCCCTTTCAACCCAGACCAAGCTGTTGAAAGTCTTGGAAGACCACAAGCTCCGCCGTCTCGGCGGCATCAAGGAAATCGACTTGGATGTGCGCATCATCGCCGCCACCAACCGGGATTTGGAGCGGGAAACCAAGGAAGGGAAGTTCCGGGCCGATCTTTATTACCGCCTCAATGTCATTCCCCTCAAGCTGCCTCCCTTAAGGAGCCGTCCGGATGACGTGGCGGAGTTGGCCCGCTTTTTTTGGCGCGAGGCCTGCCAAGCCTTTGATAAAAAATTGGATAACCTTTCACCCGAGGTCATCCATGAACTGCAGGCCTATCCCTGGCCGGGAAATGTTAGGGAACTCAAAAACGCGATCAACCGCATGGTCATCAACACCCGGGGGCCGAAGGTAACCGTCGGCGACATCCCCGATGAAATCATGATGCTGGAAGAAGACATCCTGCTTCAGCCCGCCGAGGCTGCGGATGCCAGTCCCTCAAGCCCCGATGAAAAGGCGAAAATTGAAAAGGCTCTTCAGGAAATGAAGTGGAATAAATCCAGGACCGCCGAATTGCTGGGGATTTCCCGAAAAACTTTGTTCAACAAAATGAAGAAATATTCCATTTAGACCCCTTTAACTTTTCCCTCCCATCGTTAGAAGGTTTTCCTTTCTTGAATCCCCCTCTTACCCAACTTGAGAATCCTATTTCCCCTTTTGGGTTACCCAGCAACCGATTTTCGTTACCCCCATCCAGTTACCACGTGCAATTACGGGTTGTTTTTCCTGCCTTTTTTGGCATGTGCATTGCCTTTACATGCGCCATGGTTGTTTCAAAAACCCCTAAGCTCATCGCAAGGAAAACCATGCCGGATACCTCCAACGATACCGGTTTTCCCCAAGAAACGAACGGAGACCGCTCCATGCCCACAGGCGAGGATTTATTCCAGGTTTTCAAATCGGTGGCCCAGAATTGGCTTCAGCTTCCCTGTCATTCCTTAGGCCGCCCGGTGGAAGGGCCTTCGGTTATGTCGCTGGAAAGAAGCGTTTATCTGGCCGGGCCGATCCGGGGCTTGGTGGCTTTAAGGGCCCATAGCCGCCTGGGCGGTGTACTGCTTGAAAAAACCGAGGTCTTGAACCATTCGCTGCAAACCAGCGATGAGGCTTTCCGGGAACTGGTTCAGCTCTTTTGCGGCCACTTACTTTCTTCTTTTTGGAAAATCGAAGGGGTTTCGGCCATTCCCTCCCAGCCGAGCAAACCCCAATCCTGGCCCAAGGGTAAACCCCAAGCGGCGGTGGCTCTCCTTCTGGATCAATGTCCCATTGAGATTCGTTTTTGGGTCGAAACGGGCAAAGCCCTTTGATGAGGACGGAAGGAACAAAAATGCCGTTAAATATTTTATTCGTGGACCGCGGGGAGGCGAGGGAAACCCTGCAAGATTCCCTGACCCAGGCGCTTGGCGAACTCGATTTTGGGCATGCCCGGAATGAAAGGGAAGCTCTTTTGGAAATGGACCGGAAGAAGCCGGGGTTGATTATCACGAACTTGGAAACTCAGGGTTCGGAAGGCAGGAATTTCCTTCGGAAAATTCTCGAACATCGCGGCGACCAACAGCCGGTGGTGGCCCTCTCGGAAAGGATTACCTCCGATTTGCTGGCGGAGTTTTTAAAGAATCCAATGGTTTGGTTTGTTCAAAACCCCGCGGCGCCCGGGGAAATCGCCGATCTGGCGGGCCAATTGTTAAAGGGCTGATCTTCTTTTTCCCTTAACCCTGATTTTCATTTCCAAGCCCCATTCGCTCCAGCCGGCCTTGAAAAGTTTCTTTTTCCACTCCCACATACAGTTCGCCTTCGTTGCGGGTCATTTCCCAATGGTTGTCCCTTTTAAGGGTGTTCCCCAAGGCATTCAAAAAACGTGCCTCCATCGCGTAAAGGCCTATCTCTTCAAGACGGTGGACCTTTTCTTCCGTTAATTCCTTCGCCAGCATCCGGGCGTCCTTATGGGTGTAAATCAGAAGTTCTTTGGATGATTTGGCGGCCTTATGGATTCGTTTGGCCGTGGGGTTGCCGATGTCGATCCAAAGGTCGATCCCGCCCGTTGCTCCCATCGCCCGGATGGCCGGTTCGTCGGGGGAGCTGATACCGGCAGAGAATTCCAGGCCCTCCCGGACGTTCAGGCAATAGGCAAGGATTCGAATGATAAAGAAGGGAAGCGATTCGGAAGGGTGCATGGCCGCGCGGAATTCAAGGGTTTGGTAGAGGTTTCGGTCCACATCGGAAAGGTCAACTTGGAAGCGGTAAAGGGTGGATGTCAAAGCCAAGGAATTCTCATTTCGAAAAACATTTAATGATTTACCACCAAGGCACAAAGACACCAAGAACAACGTAAATCAATTTTTTGAGTTTTTGATCTGCTTTTCTTGGCGACTTGGTGTCTTGGTGGTTAAATTTTATTTTAGGGCGTTACTCAATCGGTATTTCCTTCACGAACTCCTGATTCAAATAGACCTGGGCCGAGGCCTTGCCGGTCACGGAAACTTCCACCTCCACATGGTCCGAGGGGCTTTGCATGCGGTTGTAAAGGGTCCGGGTGCCGGTGGAATCGAAAACGTCAATCTGAAGCCGGCGGGGGTTGCCCTCAGGCATATCAAAGGACACCTTGGCGAAGCGGGCCTTGAGGGAGGCGTCGGAACTTTTCGCGCTCACCACCAGTGAAACCATTCCACCGTGAAGCATGTGAGCGCCCGAGGGAGGGTCTTGGGAGAGGATGGTTTCCGAATCCAGGTCGTCATGCACCTCGATTTTAATTTTTTGAAGCGTGATGCCTGCGGGCCTCAAAAGTTTAAAGGCCTTTTCCAAGGGTTGTTGAATCAGGTTGGGCATCAGGTAACTGGCGTCCTGCGGACCGGTGGAGACCAAGAGGTCCACCGCACCGAAGGCCTCGGCTACCTCGCCCTGGGCGGGAACCTGGGCCAATACCGTGTCCTTGGGGTTCAGGGGATCGGAAACAAAAGATTCCCTGCCGATTCGAAGCCGGTTGGAGGCCAAAAGAATTTGGGCTTCCCGAACCGAAAGCTGGGCCACCGTTGGGATCTTCACCTTCGGGCTTCCCTTGCTGATCACCACACTCACTTCCTGGCCCCTTTTTAAATAGCTGTTGGCCCTGGGACTTTGCTCGCTCAAGAGGCCCTCGGGCACATGGTCGTCATATTGGGCACGCAGGATTTTGAGTTTCAGGTTTTTGGATTCAAGGGCATCGGTGGCCTGCTTCTCGTTCATTCCTACGATTTTAGGAACAATCATGGGCTGGTGAAGCTGGGTAAAGAAAAGGGAAACGCCGCCGCAGGTCAGCACCACCAAGGTGAAGAGGCCCAGAAGTTTCAAGGCTTTGAAGATGAGTGTTTGTTCAGCCTCGCTCAACCGTTCCCATTTTGAGTTGAAGAATTCTCCTGTCACGTGCGGGGTCCTGTTGGTCCGGGGGCCAGGGAGTCTTTGAAACCTAGTTGGCCGCAGGCCGCGTCGATATCTACGCCCTTGCGTTCCCTTAAGAAAACCATCAATCCCTTTTCCCGAAGGGAGTTCTTGAAGTTCATGACGCCATCCTCATCCGGCGACTGGAAGGGAAGGGTGGGCACCGGGTTGTAGCGGATCAAGTTGACCTTACAAAGCAGATCCTTGCAGAAGACCGCCAACTTTTGGGCGTCCTCGGGCCGGTCGTTCACGCCCTTTAATAGAATGTATTCCAGGGTCACGGGCAAACGGCGGGTAAAGGTGAATTCCCTCAATAGTTTCTTGAGCTTTTCCAGGGGGTTGGATTTGTTAATGGGCATGAGGCGGCTTCTTATTTCAGGGTCGGCGCTGTGAAGGGAAAGGGCCAGCGAAACGGGCCAATCGTCCTTGATGAATTTTTTCAAAGGGTCCAACAATCCAGAGGTAGAAACGGTCATTCGGCGCCGTCCCAAATTCAGTCCCTCAGGATCATGAAAGATTCTCATAGCCTTTTGGGTGGGTTCGTAATTATCCAGCGGCTCACCCATGCCCATTACCACAATATTGCTGAACTTTTTCCCCGAATCCCGCTCCATGCCTAAGATTTGGGCCACGATTTCGGCAGTGGTGAGGTGGCGCCCAAATTTAGGTACCCCTGTCGCGCAAAAGGTGCATTTCATCCGGCATCCGGCTTGGGTGGAAATACAGGCGGTATAAAAGCCCGCCTCGCCCTCTTCGTCCTTAGACATAGGAAGAAGAACACTTTCGACTTGCCCGGTGCGGCCTTCCTGATCAGGCGTTAAGCCCCAAAGGTATTTAATTGTTCCATCGGTAGAGGTTTGTTTGCCCGCAGGGCTTAAAGGTGTCAGGCGGGCCTTTTGGGATAGTTCATCCCGCAGGGTCTTGGAAAGGTCGGTCATATCCTGGAAGGACCCGGCCTTTTTTTGATGGAGCCATTGGTACACCTGGGCGCCGGTATGTTTAGGCGCGCCGGTCTCGGTCATGAATTGGGTGATTTCCTGGCGCGTTAAGTTGTAAAGGTCCACTGGGGCTTCCACGGCTTGCCTTTCGCTTTCAAGTGAATGGCGGGTAGTCTATCAAAAGACCTGGGTTGATTTAAGAGAACCTCCAACAATTAACCACCAAGGCACCAAGACACCAAGAAAGGCCGTTTTTGTTAAAAACAGAACCGAAAGGTTCCGATTTTTTTAAGAGATGTTCTTCTTAACAATGACCAAAATATTGTCTTGCCTCACTTGGTGTCTTGGTGCCTTGGTGGTGGAATGAGATGTTGCCTTTAGGGTTGCCAAAGACTTGCGCCTTTTGTTAAATAAGCGGGCTTTACACCAAAATTGAGGAAACAAAAAATGCCTAACCTATTAAAGCTGGGACTGCCCAAGGGAAGCCTCCAGGAATCGACCTTTCACCTTTTCGCCAAAGCCGGATACAAAATCTCATCCACCTCCCGTTCCTATTTTCCCAACATCGACGACCCTGAAATGAAAGCCATGCTGATCCGCGCGCAGGAAATGAGCCGTTATGTTGAGGACGGCACCCTGGATGTGGGCATGACCGGCCGGGATTGGGTAATGGAAAACGGTTCTTCCGTTCATGAGGTCGCCGAGTTGATCTACGCCAAGGCAGGGTTGAGGCCTGTTCGTTGGGTGCTGGCCGCCCCCGCCAATTCTTCCATCAAGAGCGTCAAGGACCTGGAAGGCAAGAAGATCGCTACCGAATTGGTGAATGTTTCGAAAGCTTATTTGAAAAAGAACGGGGTCAACGCCCATGTCGAATTTTCATGGGGCGCTACCGAAGCCAAGCCGCCAGAACTGGCCGATGCCATTATCGAAGTGACCGAAACGGGCTCCTCCCTCCGGGCCAACAACCTGGTGATTTTGGAAACTCTCATGGAATCCAACACCCTGGTCATTGCGAACAAAGCGGCTTGGGCCGATCCTTGGAAGAAAAAGAAAATTGAAGATATGGTGCTTCTATTAAAAGGCGCTTTGGCGGCCGAGGAGAGGGTGGGATTGAAGATGAATGTTCCCAGGGCCAAGTTGGATGCCGTCTTGAAGGTTCTTCCTTCCATGAATTCACCCACCATTTCAGACCTCCAGGATAAGAACTGGGTGGATGTGGATACGGTGGTCGCCGAAAAGACCGTTCGGGAAATGATCCCTAAGCTGAAAGACCAGGGCGCCGAAGGCATCGTGGAATACCCCCTAAACAAAGTCATTCCCTGATTAGTTGGTTCTGTAGGGTGTGAGATGGTTTTGTTGTAATAAATAAATATGGTTTTCTTGGTGCCTTGGTGCCTTGGTGGTAAATCGTAGGGAGTTGTAAGATTAACCCAGTGAGGACCTATGCAGGACCCAGCTGAAATCAACAAACAAGCGGTTCTTCTATATAAGAACCAGGATTACAAAGGGGCCGAGGAACTTTATCACGAAGCCCTCAAGGCCAATCCGACCTATTTTCCCGCCCAGCTCAACCTTGGCATTCTCCTCTTCAAAACCGGCAACTACGACGAATCGATCAAAGAATGCACCAAGGCCGTCGCGCTTAACGCCGAACACCCATCCGCCCACTTTCATTTAGGCAACGCCTACTACGCCAAGATGTGGTGGGAAGAGGCCTTGGTGGAGTATGAAAGGGTTATGGCACTCGACCCCAAACACATTGATGTGCATTTTTCGCTGGGCGGCATCTACCTCAACCGGGGTCACAAGGATAAAGCGGTGGAATGCTGGAAAAAGTACTTGGAATTGGCTCCCGGGGATACGCCCAAGTGCAAGCTGGCGCTGGAATATGTCCATGGCGCCATGGCCAACCAGGTTCATATCGGGAAGTACATCGCGGAATAAAAAAACTTAACATTTCAAATTGACACGACATCAATTTTCTTTGGTGTTATGCCTGAAATAGGTCAGAAATTCCGAGGGCGAGAGAATTTTCACGTTTCGGGACCGTTCTTTGGGGAAATGTCTGGCATTTCCGGTGATCAACACGGCAGCCCCACCTGATAAAGCCACTTCCAGGAAGGCCTCATCATCAGGATCCGTTAAGGGGTGCGGGAGGGGTTCGGACGCGACGGGAGCCCCGCTCGACAGTATTTGAGCCAACAAGTCATCCACATCCTTCTTTCGAAAAGGGAATCCGTTCCGGGCTAATACGGACTGGTACTCGGTGAACATTCGCGCGTCGTGTAAGGGGCAGAGCGTGCCGGAGGCGATCATGCGGATGATCTCCCCCGAGGGGCCCCAGGGGGTGAGCAAACCCGAAACCAGCACATTCGTGTCAACCACCACCCTCAACGAGAGCGGCCCTTGCGCGTCTTGTCGATGATCCGGTTGATGTCCTTCAGGGAAAGCTTGTCTAGTCCGGCCTCCACGGAGGCAGTTTGCATCCTTTCCACCGCCGCGACCGCGCGCGCGCGGCGGACGGCCGCCACCGAGTTTTCCACATCGGCGTCCTTGAGGGAAGAAAGAAGCGCCATGGGCTTGCCGTTGTTGGTCAGGATCAAATCCCCTTCTTTCGCCAAATCTTTCCAGACCTGACCGGATTTTTCCCTAAAGTCCCTGACGGAAATGAATTTAAGCATGAGTTCCCTCCAATTGTGTACCATTAGTGTACACAATATTTCATCATTTTCAAGACGGCACTGCGTGACACCCCCAAGGTCTATCAGGTTCATATCGGGAAGTACATCGCTGAATAATAAGCAGAGATCAATTTCTTTTTTTAGTCCTTCACAAAGTGGAAAATGGTGGCCAGATACCTTTTTTTTATTTGCATATCGGGAAATACATCGCCGAATAAAGTCTAAGTCCAAACCGATTTTCACCACCAAGACACAAAGACACCAAGGTAGGCCAAAAAGTTTTGGATTTACGTCTTTTTTCATCCCTGTTTAACGAAGTTCTTGGTGACTTGGTGTCTTGGTGGTGAATTTTTTTCGCTGTGATTTTTTTAACGGTTCAAAGAAAAGTTTGATTTTTTCTCCGTTTTTGAAATAAGGATCTTTTCGCCAAAGATAAATCCGCGATTGGTTGCCTGTCACGAAAGTCTTTCCCATTCCTTCCACCTAAATACCCGTAAATGAACTAATCTCTCTCTAGTTGAAAACGAAAGAGGCAAACCATGTCCATGTCGAAAGAAACGGTGAAGGAAAAGATGGAAGACAGGGACACGGTTGTTTTGAATGTCCTTTCCAAATCGGATTACGCGAAAGGCCACATCAAGGGATCAGATAATGTGCCCTGGAATGAAAGCAATATTGATTTCGTTCAAGCGGTCACGGAGAAATACGGCAAGAAAAAGTTTTTCATCACCTATTGTGCCGGTTTGACCTGCACCGCGGGTCCCAAAGCCGCCAAGGCTTTGCAGGAAAAGAATTTCAAGGCCACCGAATACGCCGGGGGCATGAAGGAATGGTCTGAAGCGGGTTACCCGACCGAGGGGACCGAAGAGAAGGACATAACCCCCGCCGTTGCCTCAGCCCTCAAATAGACCGGTTCGTTTCTAACTGAAGAGGGAAATATTGCGAAGGAAGGAGTTATCCCATGGCAAAGAAAGCCAAGAAAACAGCAAAAGGCAAAAAAAGACACGGTTCTCATTAATATAAGGACGTTAAGAGATTCAACGAAAACCTGAACATCCCGTTCAGGTTTTTTTATTTACAGGTATGGTGGATTGGCTCCCCAGCACGTACGACTTGTCCTCCGAAGCTTCTGCACAGGAGGATTTGCGAATCATCAAATTTCAGGTAATCGGATAATAAAGTTAGTATTTAGTTGGGCTTTTCTAGCCTCTCCTTCAATTCTGTTAAGAGATTTTCATTTTTTATAAAAGTTTCATCTTTGAAAATCATTTCTTCTAAATCTGGATCATGCCCAATTGCCAAAATTAAATCCTCAATAGGTTGGCCCATACCCATTATTTCGCCCATCCAAGCTCTTAAATAATAGGAATATCCATAGGTGTTCTCACTTTGAATGGCTTCATTAATCCGATCCCAGCCCGCTTCTGGACTTTTCCTTCTCCATTCCAAGCGTGCCAACCCGACCAATGCTCGGCCAATTGGGACTTTATCAAACGATGTTGAATTACCATTTTTTGGACCGGGGTATTGTTCATAAATATTTTCCATTTTTTCTACGGTTCCAATTTTATTAATTTCCGCCGCACAATCACATGTTTGCTCAAATACAAAACACCACATCATTGGAGTAAAAGCTTTTCCGAAATCAAAAAAACTCTTTGGATTCTTTGGTACAAACTTTGATTTGGCTGATAAATAAGGGAGTTGCTCTAGCCCAAAAGAATAACCTTCTTCAAATTTTTTCAAACGAATCAATTTCCCTAAATGACCAATTGAACCACTACTAGTTTTTCTTAAAAATTTACGAAATGGAAAAGTGAAAACAAAAACCGAATAAAGAATGATTTTGTTTATCCAAGGCCATTTCTGACCTGTCACAATTAAGAAAAAGGAACTATTTTTAAAGTCTTCTTTAGCTTTTACAGGTTTTGTGTAAGGGGCAGGCATATTAAAAAGGTTTTTCCTTTTAGTGCGAAATTTTACGATGCTCCCCGGGTTGGAATCGAACCTTAATCCCCGCTTAATTCCATTTTCCATCTTTTGGGTTTTCGTTTAGCCGGTAAACCGCGCCGCGGCCAGTTCCTTCTCTGATCAACTTGCCTTCTTCAAGCAGTTTGTTCAGGTTGCGGATCACGGTGCGCCGGGGACTTCCCAAAACTCCTATAAGCCCGCTGGTTTGAGCTTGGCCCTTTTGGCGGACATAGTCCAACATCTTTTCCGTTAAATCGGAATTGGTAGAAACCGGCTGATTTGGGGTACTCGGTGTCAGACTTAGCTGTGGGTTTGGGGTTTGAGCAGTGGGGAGGTCGGTATGGAGCCTGGGGGAGTTACCTAAAAAGGGTACTTTAAATTCTCCCGAATTATTGAGGAACTTCATCAACTTATGCTGAAAAAACCGAAGGCAAACACAGATTACAAATGTTTCATTAACCCAATTTGGGACCGGAAACCACCCTTGGTAATGTCCGAAGTGGGCTAACCCCCATAAAGCGACCCATAAAGTTATGGCAGATTGGCTATAAAGAGATTCTGGATTAGGGAAACTGGAGGGAACGTAGGTTTTAGGGCCTTTAAACCAACTTTCCCAAATAATATTTGCACTTAGGGACAAAATGTAAAACCAGAAAGTATTGGAGTTAGGACCCTGCCCAAGAAAATCCACCCAGCGAGGAGGAGTCTGATAGCCAGGAGGTAGTTGAGCGGTTGAAAGCATGGCCCAAGCTGTTAAACCGGCGTGAAAGAAGGTGGAAAAATAGATAACTAACCAAAGAAACATGGATATGTCTTCTGTTGTGCTATTGGTTAATTTTTTGTGATCCTCGTCTTGGGTTTCAAATGCCATATCAACCTCCCGATAATATCACCGGGTAATAGAACCTTCCCAATTGCCCTATGCAATTGGGACAACCAAGTCCCACCACTTGTTTACCGGACCTTTATAACCTTTAGTCCGGTACAGCCAAGTCATGCGCCTCAGCTTGAGGCTTCGGCGCAGGCGTGAGCCTCGTGGTAGGTGATTGTGCCACTATTGTGCCAACCCCGTTAATCGTGCCACACCGACTAATTGTGCCAGATGCTGACGGTGAAACGATGGCACATTTAAATGGCACAATACCGGTAGATTATTTAAAAAAACGAATAATTCAAACGAAAAATAGCCAATTACCGGGGTGGTTAATTGTGCCACTATTGTGCCAAGTCGATGAATTGTGCCAACACCGTTAATTGTGCCGTATCGTCTAATTGTGCCACTTGGCACGATTAGGTGGCACAATTAATTGACGGGTAAAAGGGCACAAAAAAAGGGCGGGGAAGATTCCCCGCCCTTTAACTAACCAGCGAAATGTTGAATTAATGTTTATCCTGGTGGATCTGCTCGGAACGAAGGTTTTCCTGGGATTCCAGATTCTTACGATCCGACTTGTCCAGCTTCCCGCCGTCCTTGGCTAAATCGGCTTTGCGTTCCTGGTTGATATCTTTGCCTTCTTGGGCCAATTGCTTGTGCTCGCCCTTGCTGATTTTGCCGCTCTTCACGCCATTTTCAATGCGGCGATGCTGCCTTTTGAGACGGTGTTTGGGGCTCATGCCGGGGTTATGCCCGTTCGCGTCCTGGGCCATGGCCAATCCGGTGGCTCCGACGAAAAACAAAGCGCAGAGAACGACTAGTATCTTTTTCATGATCTTCTCCTTGGGTTTTTCTATCTTCAGTAAGTTGGACGGATGCCGGGTGAGATAAGTTGCAGGTGAAACTGAATGGGCTTTTGGCCGAAATTGGTGATTTGTGAGGTGAAAACTTGATATATCCGAAAGGCTAAGCCTATCTTCCCTTCAACACACCCTTGACCCCCGAGGCGCCTCATGGCCCTGTTTGAAAAAACTACCGAAATCCCAGTTCCTGTTGAAGAGCTCTTTAAATGGTACAGCCAACCCGCTGTCTTTAAGCGGCTGACACCCCCCTTTGAAAAGGTACGGGTTATTGAAAAGACCGGGGGGATTGAAGATGGGGCAAGGGTGGTTTTAGAGGCAGGCCCTTTCCGCCAAAGGTGGGAGGCCCTGCATAGGGATTATGTGCCGAACCGGCAATTTCGGGATGAGCAGGTGAAGGGGCCTTTTGCTAAGTGGGTCCATACCCATGGGTTTGAGCCTATATCCCAGGGAACCAGCAAGTTGATTGACCAGTTGGATTATCAATTGCCCATGGGGTTTCTAGGTTCCATAGCGGCGGGCGGATGGATGCGGAAAAAGCTCAACCGCCTTTTCGCCTTCCGCCACCGTCGGACCCTGAATGATTTGAAAAGAATTTATCCCCATTCCAAACCCCTGCGCATCGTAATGGCTGGGGCTTCCGGTTTAGTGGGGAGCGAACTGAAAACCTTCCTGTCTTGCGCCGGGCACGATGTGCATAGCCTCGTGCGGCATTTGGCGAACATCGAAAAGGGTGAAATCTATTGGGACCCAATAAAAAGAGAGATTGATAAGAACCTATTAGAGGGCGCCGACGCAGTGATCCACTTGGGCGGCGAAAATATAGGGGCTTCCCGATGGACCAAAGAACGAAAGGAAGCTATCCGCCAAAGCCGTGTCCAAAGCACCCGCTTTCTGGCTGAAACCCTGGCTACCCTTAACAACAAACCCAAGGTCTTTATCGTTTCCTCGGCCATTGGCTTTTACGGCAACCGGGGCGAGGAAGTACTGACCGAAGAAAGCCAACCGGGGAAGGGCTTTTTACCCGAAGCCTGCGAAGAATGGGAAAGGGCGGCGGATCCGGCTAGGTGGGCGAACCTAAGGGTGGTTCATGTAAGAACAGGAATTGTGTTATCCCTTTCGGGTGGGGCACTGCCCAAAATGCTTCTGCCTTTCCTGATGGGCGCAGGGGGCATTATCGGTTCGGGTAAACAATGGATGAGCTGGATCGCACTGGAAGACCTGGTGGGTATTTTTCACGAGTTGCTTTATCGGGAAGACCTATCGGGCCCGGTCAACGCTACGGCCCCTGGAACGGTCACGAACAGGGAATTCACGAAGGTTTTAGGAAAGGTACTGCATAGGCCGACCATCGCCCCCTTGCCTGGTTTTGTGGTGAAGCTTCTTTTTGGCGAAATGGGGGAAGCATTGTTACTGGAAGGACAGAATGTTCAACCCGCCAAATTATCCAAAGCGGGGTTTGAGTTTTTTTACCCCGAATTGGAACAGGCTCTGCGCTGGCAGTTGGGGCGTTAACGGCTAGTCTTAAGAATATATACAGATCGATGATTGACCCAATTAGTCCCCCGTGGTGAACTATTCAAGATTAAATATTAAGAAGTTCGTTTAGGAAATAATGAAACTTACATTTCCGTATCAACCCCGGCTTCTTTTCCTATTGGTATTCATTTCCCTTTCCCTTGCGGCCTATTCACCATTCGACATCATTGTCAAAATCTGGATCTTCGTTTTGGGAGTTCTTTTCCCGGTCGGCTTGGGTATTTGGGGGATGGTGCATGAAAATGCTCCCTTGGAAGGGGAAACGCCCCCTTGGCGGGAAGAATTTCTTCCTTCGGTTTCCGGATGGGTTTGGGTCACCGCCGGAATTTTTATCCTTTCGGTTTATCTATATCGAATCACGCAAATTCCCCTTTGGCCCTGCATGGACGATGGTTTAATCGCCTTTTATTCGATGGAATTAAGCAAGAAATGGGATTGGCGTTTGATTTACGGCTTCTCCCAAGGCGAGCCCCTTTTCTTTTGGCTTTCCGCCCTGTTTTTTAAATGTTTCGGAAGGTCCCTTGATTCCATGCGCGTTTTCCCGCTCTTACTTTCCTTTCTCACGATGGGTGCCGCTTATTTCGCGGCAAGAAAATATCTTTCGCGCTCGGTGTCTTTTTTCATCCTGGTTTTATACGGCTTGAATTATTGGAATCTGCTTGAGTCGCGCCGTTTTGAACGGCCCGATCTTATTTGTTTTTTTGAATTTTCAGCGCTTTACGCTTTGGCCCAATACCGCGGACAAACTCCCGGGAGAAAATGGATTTTCGGGGTCATCCTCGGGCTTTTATTGGGATCGGGCATGTATGTTTACACCGCTTGGCCCGTTTTCGTGGCGGTAATCTTGTTGGCGGTCTGGTTTTTAGATCGTTCGGACGGGGAAAAAACAGGAAATGGATTCGCGGCCGCGGTTGGGACCGCTTTCGTTGTGACATTGCCCATGGTTTTTGCCCGTTTGAAAATGGGAGGGCTTACCTACGCGACGGATTTATTGAGCGACAAAGCTCTTTTTCGATATGTCGGCTCACTATTTTTCAACGGATTTGGGGGAATGCCCCCCGCCTGGGGAGGCGTTCTTAACAGCCTGCTGGGTTCCTTTTTTTGGATTGGACTTGTGGAAACCCTCAGGTGGCGGAAAAACAAAACGATCCAGTGGATTTATATCACCGGTCTTTTAACTTTTCTGCCGGGAGGGCTTACCAGCCATGTGGAAATCTTCCGCGTTGGACTTCTTATCCCGTTCCTCATCTTTTTATCCGGTTGGGGGGCGGTGCGATTAATCAAGGATTGCGGCCCCCAACCTTACCGCCGCTGGGCGGTTTTAACTGCCGTCATTGTTTGTTCCCTAAGCCTTGATCTTTACCATTATTACGGGCCAACCCAAGATCAATATTCCCTTTCCCCTATCCCGAGCCATTGGGCCTCCATTCAACATTACCGGGCCTATGGGCTTTTGGAATCCCAGGCCGCCCAGGGAAATGGGGTTGAGATCTTGAATTATTTTGACGGCGCCCAAGAGGATTGGGCCTTCGACCTATTCGCCCAAGACACCAACAGCAAAAAACCGACCCGCGAAGATAAAACCAATCCGCGTGAGATTGCCCTTATCACCAATAGCAATTACCTGCCGTTCCTTGAAAAAAGATTTCCCGGTTCCCGCTGGCGGGAATTGGGCTCGGACCTTCCGATACAGGAGGGGGGATTGGCACTGGGAGAGTTGGTTTTCTCCGGGCGGAATAGCGGGATATTGGAATTTTGGCGGGAGGCTGACGCCCAGCTTGAGGACTTGACGGCCCAGAGCGCTTTTTTAAAGCCGCATGAATCTCCCCAAGCGGTCATCAACCAGCTCTTGGACCGAGAGCACGATTGGAACCAAGACCCTTTCTTGCAGGCCCAATGCGCTGAAAAAATAGCTGGTTTCGTTCTTCGGGACCCAATGCTTGACCGCCATGCGGCGATCAACTCCCTGAAGAAGGCCCTGGAGCGTTGCCCCGCGGCGAATCTTTATAACCTTTTGGGACTGTTATGGCTGGAGGTGGATCAGCCCCTCAAGGCAAAGGAGGCTTTCCAATCAGCCCTAAAAGCCCCGGTCAACACCACTTTGGCCGAAACGAATTTACGGAAACTTCAAAATTGGGCCAGAAACAACCATTTCAAAGGGATTTGATCTTTCCAACTTCGGGCCAGATTCGGGTCACGGCCAATACCACCAAGATACAACCCAAACCTCCCAACACCACCGACGGCACCAAGCCCACCAGGGCGGCCGCCGCGCCCGATTCAAACCCGCCCAGTTCGTTGGAAGAATGGATAAAGATATAGCTTACGGAATTTACCCTGCCCCTCATGGCATCGGGCGTCAAAACCTGCACCAGGGTGCCCCGCACTATCACGCTTACCAAATCCAACCCGCCGGTTAAAAGCATCATCAAGAACGAAAGCCAAAAAATATTGGAAAGGCCGAAGATGATCGTGGCGGCGCCAAACCCGGCCACCGCCCAAAGCAGGGTTTGACCCGCTTTTTTCATGGGCGGGAGATGGGTGATGAAAAGGGTGACCAGGAATGCGCCGAGTGAGGGAGCGGCTTGGAGCCAGCCCAAACCCACCGGACCGCAATGAAGAACATCATCGGCAAAGGCGGGAAGCATGGCCACCGAGCCGCCCAAAAGCACGGCGAAAAGATCCATCGTGATGGTGGCGAGGATCAATTTGTTTTTACGGACGAATCGCAGGCCCGTCAAAAGGGATTGCAGGCTGATGGGCTCGCGCTTGAAATTCAAAGGCGCCTGGCGGATGGCCAAAACCGACGCGAAAAAAATCAATTCCAAGACCCCTTCCAAGCCGCAAACCTTTGAATAGCCGATCAGGGCGTAAAGCATTCCGCCTAGGGCGGGCCCTGCCACCGAGGAAATCTGGAAAACACTGCTGTTCCAGGTGATGGCGTTGGGAAAATCCTTCTTGGGCACCAATTGGGGCAACAGCGCTTGCCGTGCGGGATCGCAAAAGGCCCTGTTGAGGCCGGTGAGAAATAAAAAGAAATACATGAGGGGCAGCGGGGCCGGGCTGAAGGGGGCCAGGGCCAAACCCGCCGCGCAAAGCGCGTAAAGCAGGTTGCAGGCCAGAACGATGGTTTTGCGGTTGAAACGGTCGGCCATGGCGCCGCCCGCCAGCATGAAGAAAAAGATCGGGAGCCAAATGGTTAGTCCCACCAGCCCTAAGGCCAAAAAGGAATGGGTTTGCTGGTAAATTTTGTACCCCACCGCCATTCGCAGCATCTGCTGGCCGATCACGGAAAGGGCGTTGCCAAAAATATAGTAACGATAATTGGCGTACCGAAAAGCGGCGTAGGGATCGAGGGTTTGTTTATGCCGGCGGGGTTTAGTCTTCATGGGGGCGCATTTTACGGGGCGGGATGGAAAATAAAAAGGGTTGGGCCTGTACAATGGTCACATGCCTTATATAAGTACAGAACGTGGAAAATTTTACGTTGAGGATTGGGGCGGACAAGGACCCGTCGTCTGTCTTCTTCATGGCTTAACTTGCAAGCATACCGATTGGAATGAAACGGCGGCTAAGTTGATGGAGGCGGGTTATCGGGTTGTTGCCCCCGATATGAAGGGCCATGGAAAAAGTGATAAACCCGAAACCGGATATTCCCCCGAGGACTTGGCGAAAGATTTGGGGGCCATTCTTGAAACCTTGGCGATTCCTCAAGTTCATGTGGTGGGGCATTCGACCGGCGGGCGAAACGGACTGGTTTTTGCCGGGCTTTTTGCCGAGCGAACCCTTTCCCTCACCATCGTTGACCAGACCTTGACGGAGGATCACGCGCGATGGGTCGAAGCCAAGAAAGAATATGAAGAGTACCCAACTCCTTTTGCCGATGAGGCTTCACTTGATCAATTTCTTAAGAGCCTATATCCGGATCGGCCCAAAAGGGTTGCTTTTGAAAAGGCCCAATTTGAAAAGAAGGATTCGGGCGCCTGGGATTGGATTTTCTCCGTTCCAGCCGTATTGGAAACCCATAGGCTTGGTCGGGCCCAGGAACTGCTTTCTCAACTTGAGAAACTGAAATGCCCCGTTCTCTTTATTAAAGGGGGAGAAAGCAAATATGTATCCCTGGAAGAGGCGGAAAAGATTCAAAAGTTGATACAAAGGGGCCGTTTTGTGACCGTGGAAAAGGCCAAGCACGCTGTATTTCGGGATAACCCGGATGCCTTCCTAAAGGTTCTACTAGAGTTTTTACAGGAAGGTAAATCAAAGCCATAATCCTTTAAATTCCAAACCCTTTTCTGTATACTCACGCCTCCCCAAAGGCAATTTTCGTTGTTTTTTGTGGTTGAGCCGGTCAAAGACCCGCCAATAACTAACCGTACATAGCCGGGACAAAGAGGATTTGTTTATGACACGCAGGGAAGACTTACGCAATATCGCCATCATCGCCCACGTTGACCATGGAAAAACCACGCTCGTGGATGCCTTGTTCAAACAGTCGGGTGTATTTCGCGCCAATGAGCACATGGAAGAACGGGTCATGGATTCCAACGACCTGGAAAAAGAACGCGGTATCACCATTTTCTCCAAGAACGCCTCGGTTATTTGGAATGGGATCCGTATCAACATCGTGGACACGCCGGGTCACGCCGACTTTGGCGGGGAAGTGGAACGTATTCTTTCGATGGTGGATGGTGTTCTCTTATTAGTAGACGCCGCCGAAGGCCCCCTGCCCCAGACCAAGTTCGTTCTTCGCAAGAGCCTGGAACAAAACCTGGACGCTATCGTTGTCATCAATAAGATCGACCGAAAAGATGCCCGCCCCCACGAAGTGGTGGACGCGGTGTTGGACCTCTTTATTGCCTTGGGCGCCAATGAGCACCAAATCGGCTACCCGGTGGTTTATGCCGTTGCCCGTGAAGGCAAGGCATCGATGAGCCTTGAACAACCCGGTACGGACTTAAAGCCGCTTTTTGACACCATCGTGAACCATTTCAAACCTGTTGAAGTGGATTTGGAATCGCCTTTCCAAATGTTGGTCACCACGACCTCTTATAACGAATACCTGGGGCGTATGGCCGTGGGACGCGTCAAGCGCGGCAAGATCAAGCTGAACGATCCTATTACCCTCATCAAGCTGGATGGCCGCAAGGTCAACAGCAACGCCACCAAACTTTTTACCTACAACGGCATCAAGCAGGTCGAGTGCCCGGAAGCACAGGCGGGGGATATCATCCTCTTAGCCGGATTGGAAGACGTGCAAATCGGGGAAACAGTGGCTTCCACCGATGATCCAACCGCTTTGCCTTCTATCGCCATCGACGAACCCACCATGTCCATGGTTTTCTCGGTCAACAACAGCCCCTTCGCCGGTAAAGAAGGGAAGTTTGTGACTTCCCGCCACTTGCGGGACCGCTTATATAAAGAAGCTGAAGCCAACCCCACCTTGAAAATCAGCGATACCGAAAGCCCGGACGCCTATAAAGTGGCGGGCCGCGGTGAATTGCACTTGGGCATCTTGATTGAAACCATGCGCCGTGAAGGTTTCGAGTTCCAGGTTTCCAGGCCCCAGGTTATTTTCAAAATGGTGGATAAGAAACTGGAAGAGCCTTACGAAAACCTGATCGTGGACGTTCCCAACAATTGCGTGGGGATTGCCATGGAAAAATTGGGAGCCCGCAAAGGCGAAATGAAGAACATGGTGCCCTTATCTGAAGTGGCCACCCGTATTGAGTTTTTGATTCCTTCACGTTGTCTCTTGGGTTTCCGCACCGAATTCATGACTGACACAAAGGGTGAAGGCGTTTTGCACCATGTGTTTTCCGGATACGGCGAATACAAGGGCGATATCGGCGGAAGAAGCCGGGGCGTTCTGGTGGCTTTTGAAGCGGGCGTGACCGCAGCTTACGGCATGTTCCAGTTGGCCGACCGTGGAAAGTTTTTCATCAACCCCCGCTTGGAAGTTTATGAGGGCATGATTGTGGGCGAGCATACCCGCGAAAACGATATCGCGGTGAACCCCTGCAAAACCAAGCATTTGAGCAACATGCGAAGCAAGTCTTCTGATGAAGCCTTGACCATGGAACCACCCACCATTTTCTCATTGGAACAATGCCTGGAATACATTCAGGACGACGAGCTTTTGGAAGTGACACCCCAGAACCTGCGCATGCGTAAGAAGATTTTGAACAATAACGAGCGCATGAAGGCGGAGAAACAGACAGCCAAGTCTTCGATGAAGCAGATCATGGAACAGGTCAACCCAAGGGCTTAAGTATTAAGGCAGGCGTTGGCTTGCCTAAGGTTTGCTGCCCTCTCATTGTTATCCCTGCAATTCCCAGTGAACATTTTATTTAGAATGGTTTTGATACAATAAAGCCATGAAACCCCTTCGGATATACCTGGATACCTCAGTGTTTGGCGGGTATTTCGACAAGGAATTTTCGAGAGATTCCGCTAGGATTTTTGGTGCGGTTCGTGAAGGACGATTGAAAATTGTTTTGGGTGGGTTGGTCGGATTGGAGTTGAGGGCGGCTCCCATAGAGGTCCGGGATTTGTTGAAATCCCTTCCGACGGAACAAGTGGAGGAAGTTGAATTCAGCCGGGAGGCCGAGGATTTGCAAACGGCCTATTTGGAAGCGGGCATCCTAACGCCTAACTCGGCCACAGACGCGGGCCACGTGGCAACGGCCACAGTTTACCGGGCGGACGCTATTGTGTCGTGGAACTTCAAACACATCGTTCGGCTTGAAAAAATGAAGCTGTACAACCAGATTAACCTAAAGAATGGGTACGGGTTTTTGCAGATCGTTTCACCGAGGGAGGTGTTGAGCGATGAATGAGGAAAAACCGAAGATTATAGAGGGGTTCGACTGCATCGCCTTCAAGCGCAAAGTGCAGGAACAAATCTATCAGGAAACGAAAGATATGACGCCGGAACAGTATTTAGAATATGTCCACCGGAGCGTTCAAGAAGGCGAGATGGGCGAGATATGGCGGAAGTTTCAGAAAAAACCGGCCGCCAGGGGTTAAAGAAACCTAGTATGAAATTAAATTATGATAAAAATACAGATTCTCTTTATATCGAACTATCCGAAAATCCGAGCGTGGATAGCAATGAGGTTTCGAACGGAGTCGTTTGGGATTTTGATAAAAGTGGAATATTGGTTGGAATTGACGTGCAACATGCCAGTCAAACCTTGGATTTGAAACACTTAGAAACGGGTTCTCTGCCTTTGGCAGCTTCTGGTAAATAAAACTCAACCTTTTAATAATTAACAACATGAAGTGCATGAAGGCGGAAAAGCAGACGGCCAAGTCTTCGCTGAAGTTGGCCATGGAACAGGTCAACCCAAGAGCTTAAGCGGGAAGGTCGCTTTTGGTAGTCTTTTCTTTGGCCTTAAAAAACTTTGCCGCTTCTGACAATAGAATCCATACCCAAAACGGAATAAATGTAAGCGCCATGGATATAAGGAATGCCATTGCATTTCCGCTGTCCTCTTTATATTTCAAGAATCTTAAAACGTATTGACTGCCGAAACAAAGAGATGAAATTGGAACGAGAATCCAACACCAATAGGCAAACGCAGCAACTATCACAAACCTCATTTTCGTAATTTTGGTCAGAGGGAATATCTTTTTCACTGTCAAATACTCTAAAAATGCCCCCGTCAATCCAGTCAAAAAACCAAAAAAGATAGCTATTAACAATTTCTACTCCTCAACTTAACAAAACTGTTTTAGGAATTATTGGCGATTATGCGGAGATGAACAAGATGTGTTATTTTCAATCAAATTGAGATTAAGGTTTTCAAAGCTTTCCCCCTTTTGATTACTCCAGACGACCATTACAATAGCCCAATGTTTTCAAGGCTTTTTCCCTTACTTCTAATCGTGCTCCTTTTAGGCATATGCCTGCCCTCTCACGTTCATGCGGATGATTGGGGAACCACTACGACTACCGATGATGAGGATGAAAACATTAAAGGCGGCTTTGCCCCGCCTTATGAATATGAACGCCAGGCCTATGGTTACGATCCTGAGGGTGTGACTTATAAAGAGAATCAGGCGGAAGATTTTCAGGTTATTTTCATCACCTCCACCCCCTTCACGGCGATGGCAAGTTTCGTTATTTATGGCACGGTTTCCCTTGTTAATGACGGCACTTTTGGCATTGGGGGAGATTTGTTTTTGCCCTTTGTGGGCACGGCCTTGGCGGGTTCAACCGCTATTGCCTGTATTTCCGTATTTTCCAATTCTTATCCACCCCCTAACCAAATTTCCCAATTGGGAAACCCGAATCAGTCGATGGCCTTCGCTTTCCAAATTCCTTTGGTAACCGCTAAGTTTTGAATCAAAGATTTTCACCACCAAGGCACATGCCGACCCTCCATAAGAATT
Source organism: candidate division FCPU426 bacterium (assembly GCA_963738405.1). Classification (GTDB taxonomy): domain Bacteria; phylum Oederibacteriota; class Muellerivitia; order Muellerivitales; family Muellerivitaceae; genus CAVTWJ01. Next base: position 34,800 of record CAVTWJ010000003.1, read on the forward strand.
TAACGAGGTCGGTATAGTCCTGATTCCCTTAGCCCTTTGGGCTAAGGAGGACAAAGACACCAAGAAAACCCTTACTTTTTAAACCTTCATCTGTGATTTGGCTTTCCTTGGTGACTTGGTGTCTTGGTGGTTAGGCTGGTTGGTTTAAAGCTTTTCAAACTTTTTTATCGGTTCGGGATGAAATTCAGATTAAAATAAACCACTTTTTCGACTGATGGGCCAAGGAGCCGAGGAATGTTAAAACGATTTTTAGTTTCGACGGTCTTTTTGATGTTCGCTGGATGGGTTCAGGGACAGGACATGCCGCCCCTACCCGAAACCCCTGGAGGAACTCCGGCAGGCAACACAGCCCAAGCTACCACAGCGCCCGCATTACCCCCCTTGCCCGATAATGGAAGCACCGCCTCTACTTCCTCTTCCTCTTCCGCTCCCACCCTTCCGCCTTTGCCGGGTGCGGCGGCCTCAACGGATAATTCCTCCCAACCTCCTCCTTTGCCAGGAACAACATCCACCAGCGCAAGCCCTGCTTTGCCGCCCTTGCCTGATCAAGGAACGGCCCCGGTGCCGCCTGGCGGCGCTTCGACTTCCTCTTCCATGCCACCCCTTCCCACAAACGGCTCGACGACCGCTTCACCTTCGATGCCGCCATTGCCCGATAACGGCTCGGCATCCACTGGTTCCACCCAACCTCCTGCCACGACCGCACTGCCCGCCGCTTCGGATGCCTCCAAGGAAGCCAAAGTGAGCGGCCATCCTCGTTCAAGCTGGCCTGTCCCGCCCGTTCAACCCAACGTGATTTTCGGCGGGTGGGTTCGCGGCAAAGGCGGCAATCCCACCTCGCGGATCGCTTGGGCCTCCCAAGAAGTTATGAACGCCCTCATATTTAAAGGCTACAAGAACCTGGATGATCAAGAAAAAGGGAATTACCAGGGCCAACCCGGAGACCAATGGCGTTCGATGTTTTTCACAACTCCCAAATCGAAGATTACTGTTCAGGTTTATGTGAAGCCCGAAGGCAAAAAGGTGTGGCTGAGGGTGGGGCCGGATGAGCCGCCCGCCGGCGAGAAAATGGCCAAGGTCGTTCAGTTGAAAGATGAGGATTGGAAGGCGCTTCAGATTATTCGTCACCAATTAAAAGGTCGGATGCTTCCCCATGAAATTAGGGTGGTTCGTGACTGGTCTGCCCCTTTCCACAGGCCGCAAGAAACCGCGGATGAATAGGAAGAACCTTAAATAATGGGCTCCTTCCGTCTTTCTTTTGTTTTTTATGGAATCGGAATCGCCGGATTACTTTTTTCCCTTATTCGAACCTACCATCTGGTTTGGAAACTCAAGAAAGAACGGGAATTGGCCCCCTCGCATGGAAGGCGGGGAAAGGACCTTAGCCCAACCCCTAAGAAAAATTAGGTAAGGCGCAGTCAAACTTCACTTTTTATCACTGTCATCCCAATTCCACCTGGAGGTGGTTATGTCGACCCGTCAACAATCTATAACGAAAGATTTCTTAAGGGATGTCAGCCTCTTTGACGGGTTAACCGACAAGAATTTGTCCCAGCTTTTCAAGATTGGGAAGGTACGGAACTTTAAAGTGGGTGAATTGATCCTCAAAGAAGGCCAAGAGGGCGGGAATCTGCATATTATGATCGATGGCCGTGCGGAAGTTTTCAAATCCGGCAGGGAGCCCAATTCCAAACCCAAGTACTTGGCTGAGCTGAACCGCGGGTCCATTTTTGGCGAGATGAGCGTGTTTGACGAGGCGCCCTATTCGGCCACCATCAAGGCCTGCGGGGATTGCTCGATTCACGTGATCAAGGGCGACGATTTTAAAAATTTCCTTAAGAAGAATCCTGAAATCGCCTATGAGGTTTTCACAACCCTGATCCTTCAGTTTTCCAGCCGTTTGCGCAGGACCAATTTGGCCCTCAGCCTTCTTGATTTCGGTTCCTAAACCTTAAAACTCACTTTTGTCTCCCGGTTGAGCAAGCACGGGCCATTGTTTCGGTCTTGGCCGAAAACCTCAACATTTAGGGGTTTAAAAGGTTTTGACAACCACCTGTGGGAATGTTAAATTTTGGCAAATAGTGTTGGGCTTCTTCATTTCTTGGTTTCTTCGCCTTCGGATTCCATATCAACGCCCCCAGTAACACCCTAAGACACTCACGGAGAAATACGCTTGTTCCTAAAAAAACTCGAAATCCACGGATTCAAATCCTTCGCAGATAAAACCGAACTGATTCTTGAGACCGGAATCACGGCGGTAGTAGGGCCCAACGGCTGCGGCAAAACCAACGTGTCCGACAGCATCCGGTGGGTCATGGGAGAGCAATCCGCGAAGGGGTTGAGGGCTTCCGAAATGACGGATGTCATTTTCAACGGAACCGACGTTCGCAAACCCGCCAGCATGGCGGAGGTGACCTTGACTCTTTCAAACGAGGACAAGGCCATTCCCCTGGAGTTCAATGAAATTTCCATTACCCGCAGGGTTTACCGATCCGGCGAATCCGAGTACCTCATCAACAAAGCCACCGCCCGCCTGAAGGATGTCCGGGAACTCTTCATGGGAACGGGGCTGGGCATCAGCGCCTACTCCATTATGGAACAAGGCAAAATGGATCAGATCGTCACCTCCAAACCCACCGAGCGCCGGGCCTTGTTTGAGGAAGCCGCCGGAATTACCCGGTACAAAGCCCGCAAGGTAGAGGCTTTGCGCAAGTTGGAAGCCACCGAACAGAACCTGGTTCGGGTCGCCGATATCATCGCCGAAATCAAAAGGCAAATTTCGACCCTGGAACGGCAAGCCAAGCAGGCTGAGAAATACCGTAAATATAAAGAAGACCTCGGCAAGCTCCAGGTGCTTCTGCATTTAGATAAAACCGTCAAACTCAAGGAAAAGCTCAAGGAATTGGAACATAAAACCGCCCAGGTGCGAGCCAAAATGGACGAGGCCCAAGGCGATACCCACAAGCTGGAGCAGGACGAAAAGCAGCAGCGTTCCCGGCTGGCCGAAATTGAGGAACAGTTATCCCAAACGAGGGAGCAGGCCTACAAGGTTCATAGCGAAGTTGAGCTGACCCAGGGCCGGATGGAAGGCACCAAACGCCACAAGGATTTGTTGGCGGATCAAAGGGGAAGAAACGAACAGCAGGTGGCCGAGGCGGTGGCCCGCATTGAGAATTTGAAAATTTGGATCACCGAGCGCCGGCAGATGGTTTCCAACAAGGAAAGCCAGAAGTCGGAAAAGGAATCCCAAAAGCGCGGCTTGGTGGAAAAATTATCCGCCCTCGACGGCGACCTCAACGCGAAAAACCAGGATTTGGAAAATAAAAACAGCGCGGCGGTGGATTTGGTCACGAAAGCCGCCCAAATGCGGGCCGAGTTGGAATCCCTAAGGTCCCAGGACGCTGAAACCTCCAAGCGGGTCCAGGATGTGACCGATCAGCTGAACCGGGCGGAAGCGGGCCTTTCCGATTCCTCGCGGATGCTGGAAGAATTCAGACAAGCCAAGTCCAAGGCCCAGTCGGACGAGGCCCAAACCGTCGAGTCGATTGTCTCGACCCAGTCATCCCTTTCCCAGCAAGAAACAATGCTGGATGAAATTAACGCCTCTCTGCGCCAGCTCAACAACCAGCATTCCGAGGTCCGTTCTCGATTCGGAGTGCTTGAGGAACTTCAAAACAAATTGACGGGCTACGATCCGGGCGTCAAGGCGGTCCTGCAGGCCAAGCAAAACGAGCCCTTGATGTGGCAGGAAGTGTTGGGAGTGGTGGCGGATCTTTTATCTGTCGATCAGTCTCTTGAAAGTGCGGTTGAAAATCTGCTGGGGAGCCAGCTTCAATCCCTGGTTGTCCAAAATCGTAAGACTGCCGCAAGGGTGGTTGAGTTTTTGAAAGCCGAGGGACAGGGAAAAGTTTCACTTTTGGTGCTGGAAGATCTGCTTTCCGGTTCCGGAACCTCGATCCCTTCGGGAGAGGGCCATGTGGGCCCCTTGCCTGAATCGGTGAAATTCCAACCCGCGTTGGAGCCAATGGTCCGCTTCCTATTGGGCGACGGGCATCTGGTGGAAGATTGGTCCGTGGCGGAAAGAATGAGTGAACAGTATCCCACCCGGCGTTTTGTGACCCGGGATGGGGACCGCCAGGGCCCGAAGGGCTCCTGGAAGGCAGGCTCCGCGGTTACGGGTTTTTCCCTTTTAGGGCGTCACCGTGAAATGACCGAGTTGAACGACCGGATCAAGTCCCTGGAAGCCGATATCCAGGCGGGCGAGCAAAAATTAATCGATTCCAAGAAAACACGCAAAGAAACCGAGGATGTGCTTTTGGCATCCGAATCCCGGCGCCAGCAATTGAAAATCCTTTTGGCGGAGACTGAAAAAGAACTCCACCGTTTGGATGAAACCAAAGCGAGACTGGAAGGCGAGAAGACGGAACTCGAAAAGGAAAGGCAGGGCCTGGAAGCCCATTGGCAGGCGGATAAGAACCGCGTGGACCAGCTTTCCGTGCTTTTGTCCCAGAGTGAGCAGGCCCAGAACCTGACCCAAGAGGAAATCGCCGAGGCGCGTAAATCCCTTCAAAACCTGCGGGACCGGAGGGAAGAATTGTCCCGGCTCGTGGTTCAGGCCGAATTGGAATTGGCGGCCATGGATGAGATGGCGCTTCGGGCCCAGGAAGAAGCCGACCGCTACCAGCTGGAGCAGGACCAGTTGACCCAATCCATCGCCCTGAAAAAAGACGAAAACCAGCAATTGGAGAACCAGGACCGGCAGTTATCGCTGGACCTGTCGGACTTGGAACAAAAGGCCGGGGGCCTGACGAATTCCAAAAAAGAGGCGGATGAAAAGGTCCAGGCCGTCTTGACCCAGAGGGAAGGCGTGGCTGCGGAGACCGAAGAGCGCATTGAGAAGGTGAAAAAGTCCCGCCTGAAGCTTGAAGAGGTCCAAAGGGAACTGCACGGTTTCGCCGTTCAAGAAGCCCAGATCGGCGTTGAGATCCGCAACTACGAGGAAAAATTGCAGGTGGAATACAAGGTCGACCTGGACAACCCGCCGGTCACTCCCCAGGAGGGTTTTGACTCGGCCGCCGCCGAAACCGAATCCATAGAACTGCGGGCCAAAATCGAGCGGCTGGGGCTGGTGAACATGGTGGCCATGGAAGAATATGACGAACTTTCCCAAAGGTTCAAGTTTCTCAGCGAACAACAGGAAGATTTGTTGAAGGCCAAGGATGATCTTCAAAAGGCCATTAACAAGATCAATCTGACCTCCAAAGAACTTTTCACGTCCACCTTTTCCACCGTTCAAGAAAATTTCAAAGATATCTTTCAACGACTTTTCGAAGGCGGCCGCGCGGAACTGATTTTGATCGATGAGGGGGATGTTTTGGAGTCGGGTATCGAAATTGTGGCCCGTCCTCCGGGAAAAAGGCTTCAATCCGTCTCGCTCTTGTCAGGCGGAGAAAAGGCCCTGACGGCTATCGCGCTTTTGTTCGCGCTCTTTATGGTGAAGCCCAGTCCCTTTTGCCTCTTGGATGAAATTGACGCGCCCCTGGATGACGTCAATGTGGGCCGTTTTACCCACTTGCTGAAGGAATTCAGCAAACGTACCCAGTTCATCATGATTACCCATAACAAGGTCAGCATGGAAACGGGGGACATCCTTTACGGAGTGACAATGCAGGAATCGGGTGTTTCCAAAATCATTTCGACCAAATTCAAAGAAAACAAGGCTGAGGAAACGGCGGTTAATTAATCCGCCATGACCCAGTTGGAAAAAAAGGCAAAGAAAAGTTTTTGGTTTTTCCTTAAACCCTTGATCGGCCTTATTCCCTCCACATCGCAATCCCTGCCCCCCCATCCGTCCCTGTTGGTGCTAAGACCTGACCGGCTGGGAGACTTCATACTTTCAGCCCCGGCGATCACAGCCCTTTTGAGAAAAGCTGGTCCCTCCGCCCGCGTGACCCTGGTGGCCGGGGTCCCAAACGAATTGCTGACCCGGCGCCTTTTTCCCTCGGCCCGAGTATGGGTTTTCCGAAAAAATATTTTTTCTCGAATGGATTTGTTAATTAAAATTCTTCTCAACCGGTTTGACGCGGTAGTGGATTTTCATTCCTATCCCTTTTCCACAACCTCGGCTTTGATGGCCTTGGTCTCGGGGAGTTCCCGAAGGGTGGGGTTCATAAATTCCCAAGGTCCTAACGAACTCCAAGAAGCCATTTTTAATTGGGGAGTCCCTGCGCCCTCCGAAAACACACACGAATCTCAAAAAAGCATGTTGTTATCCCGGAAACTTTATCCTGCGATCAAGTTTCCCGGCTTGAAAGCTGTTTTTAAGATGGACCTGGTACAAGACCAAAGACTAATTGAGAAGTTTCTAGCCCAAACAGGGATCAAGCCGGACGACCGATTGATCGGTTTTCACCCCACCCTGGCGAAAGAGGACAACCGCTGGAATCCGGAATATTATCTGGAGTTATTGAGACTGGTCCCCCCCCGTAAGGGGATCAAGTGGGTTCTATTCCATGGTCGGGGGGAAGGGAACCAGTTGGAAAATTTCAAGAAAGCGGTTGAGGATCAGCCGGGAGTCGTTATCCTACCCTCCGATCATTTGTCTCAGGTCATGGCGGCGGCCGGCAGGTGCTCCCTCTTTGTGGGGGGGGATAGCGGACTCACACATGCCTGCGCCATTATGACCAGGGTTATCGCCCTGTTTGGGCCAAGCGACCCCAGGCGATGGGGACCCTTGAGCCTTCATCGGCCAGTGATCATCCGATCCGCCGATCAAAAGTGCGGCTCAATTCAACCAAAGAAGGTGGCGGCGGTAGTGAAAAAGGCTTTAATCAAGAAATAGGAATGGGCATCGATGGGTTTATTTGACCAGATAAAGAATGGCCTAAAAAAAACCGCGCGACAATTATCGACCGGATTGGGCCAAATCCTCCATTCCAACCAGCCCTTAAGCAGGGAAACCCTGGCCCTTCTGGAAGAACAATTGATCCTTTGCGACACCGGGGTTGAAACCGCCAAGGCGATCGTCAAAGAAATATCCGAAAAAACCGCTTCTTTACAGAATTCCAGCTTACCCCTTGCCAAGCAATTATTAAAAGAGGCGGTCGAACGCAGGCTTACCTTTCAAGGCTCGCCTTGGGAATTAACCCGGCCCGCGGTCATTCTGCTCGGGGGGGTCAATGGGGCCGGAAAGACGACCACGGCTGGCAAGTTGGCGGCTAAATATTCCACGGAGGGCCGAAAGGTTCTTCTAGTGGCGGGCGATACTTTTCGGGCAGCGGCGGAAGAACAGCTGACGCAGTGGTCTGATCGTGCTAAAGTAGAGTTTGTTCGGGGAGCCCACGGAGCTTCACCCTCTTCGGTAATTTTTGATGCGTTAAAATCAGGTCTTTCCCGTGGAATGGATTGTTTGATCGTGGATACTGCAGGTCGACTCCACAACCGTTCCAATTTAATGGAAGAACTGGATAAAATTGCCCGGGTTACCCAGAAGGCCGCACCGGGAATCGCCGAGGAAAGATGGCTGGTTTTGGACGCCAATACGGGTCAAAATGCCATCCATCAGGCGAAAGAATTTAACCAGGGAATGGCCCTGACCGGTTTAGTGTTAACCAAATTAGATGGAACCGCGAAGGGCGGGGTGGTTCTGGCTTTGGCGGATCGATTATCACTTCCCATCCGTTTTTTGGGGGTGGGTGAAGGTCTAGAAGATTTGGTGCCGTTTGACGCGGGTTTATTCGCTGAGGCCCTGCTTTCTGAGGACGCCTTGGCTTAAATTTAATGCTGATTCCGGAATTTTCCGGTTCCCTTAGTTCCCAGGGATTAATCCTTTCGGGAGGGTTTTGTATGGAGAGTTTGGTTCTTGCTACGCGGTCTGCCATGGCCAACACTTCGGTAACCGTGGTGGATATTGAAGGTGTGCTCGATATTAATACCGTGGGTGAATTTGAAACTGTGCTTCAGGATCTGTTCAAGAAAAAGCAGTATAAGATCGTATTGAACATGAAAAAACTTACTTATATCTCCAGCGCCGGATTCGGCGTGCTCATGAGCGTTATCAAGGATGTCCGCAAAAACCGCGGAGATATCAAAATCGCTAATGTCAGCCCCGACATCTACAAGGTTTTCGACTTGTTGGAGTTGCCGGGTCTTTTCCATATTCTTAAGACCGAGCAGGATGCTGTCGGCGAATTTTAGCATCATGTTTTTGATCCTCAGACCTATCCTCCTCCTATTGACCCTCGTTTTTTCCGTTCTTTCCAATCCGCTTTTCGCCGTGGAAGCCAAGTTGACCATCCTATTTACAGGCGATCAGGACGGACAAATCGACTCCCTTCCCCTGTCCGACCCCTCCCAACCTGTCGGCGGCATCGCCCGCCGGATGACCCTCATCAACCGGATTCGGAAGGAAGTGGGGGACTCCTCGGTCGTTTTGGTGGACAGCGGGAACCTTTTGACCGGTACCGCCTTCGCCGATATGACGCGCGGTCAAGTCATGTGCGCGGCCGTTCAAATGATGGGATACGACGCCCTGGCCGTGGGGGAAGGTGATTTTACCTACGGCAAAAAAACCCTTCTGGAATACCGCAAAAAATTCAAGATCCCCTGGGTTTCGGCGAACGTCCACGCGGGCCTCCAGCCTTTCTTAAGGGATTATGAACTCAAGTATTGCGGAGTGCGGGTTGGCTTTATTGGAATCACCAATCCGGATGCACCCTCGCTTACCAACAAACAAAATGTTCAGGGACTGAATTTTATCCCCGGGGGAGCCGCCATCAAGGGATTGCATTCCATCTTCAAAAAAGACGCCGATCTTTTCATCGTTTTGAGCCGTTTGGGGTTGGATCAGGATAAAAAGCTGGCAAAAGACAATTCCTTCCTGCATGTCATCATCAGCGGGAACAGCGACAAGGTTTTAAAGGACCCCCTCCTCAACCTGACCAAGGGGGGGGGGCTGGTCGGGCCCCTCTTGGTTCAATCGGGAAACCGGGGTCTTTACCTGGGACGGTTGGATTTGACGGTGGACGGAAAAAGGGACCGGAAAACAAAAAAATCCGAGTTTGCCGTCGTGGAATATCACTACCAAATGATTCCCATCACCAGCGATATTCCTGAAGATCCGCAAATGAAGGCCCTGGCGGATCAGTATAGGAAAACACTGGTCGATAAACCCCTGGATCAAGTCTTAGCGACCTTCACCGCTTCCATTTCCCCCAAAGCGGACTGCCTTCTGGGGCAAGTCGTGGCCGACGCGCTCAGGGATGCCACGGGTGCGGATATGGCCTTTGTTCCAACAGGGACGCTTTCCGGTACTCTGAAGGCCGGGCCCTTTACCCGGCAGGACCTCTATAACCTTTATCCTGAGGAAGATTCGGTTTATATGGTGCAAGCCACTGGGGCGGTTATTCGGGAGGCCATTAAAAGATCCATTGAAATGAAGGGACAACCCGGGTTTCTCCAAATCTCGGGGTTGGCGGTTCATTCCTCCAATGGGAAATTGCAACTTACTCTGGGAAACGAGGCTCTTGGCGAAAGGATCCTTTACAAGATTGTTACGACGGATCGTCTGGTCATGGGGCAAGGAGGATACTGGCCCTTGAAAAGATTAAATTCCCGTCAAAAAATCGATGTGAGTTTTCGGGATCTTTTGGAAAAAGCGTTGTTAACCAAGCAAACCTTATCGCCCACTGATTTACAAACTCGTTGGGATATTCCCTGAAAAAATCTGAAAAACCGCCTCGCCTTGACAGCCCTTTGACGGGTCCTATAATGCCCAAGTTCAAAATAAGAAATATTCATTTTTATGAAGTGTTTAGATCAAACTGTTTTTTATTAAAAAACATAAATAATCGATCGGGTTTTACCCTCAAGGGCGGGCTTTCGTGAAAACGCAAAAATCAAAAAAAACGGTTAAATCAGCCGAATCTCCCAAACCCAAAATTCTATTCGTGGCTCCTGAAGTTGTTCCCTTCGCGAAAACCGGCGGATTGGCCGATGTGGTGGGGTCTCTTCCGGCGGCCTTGATGAAGCTCGGCTGTGAGGTGAACGTGGTTTTGCCCCGATACCGCGCGGTTTCCCCCGAAAAATATAAATTGAAGGCCGAGAAAAGAGGCCTTTCGGTGCCGATGGGGATGGGGGAAATGCAGGCGGATATCCTTTCCACCCGGTTGGGCGACACCCATGGAACAGTTTATTTCATCCAAAACGACCGTTACTTTGACCGCGATGGTTTTTATGGGACCGCCGAGGGTGATTTTCACGATAATGCCGAGCGGTTCGCTTTTTTTTCCAGGGCTGTTTTAGAAATGTTGAAGGCGCTTAACTGGTTTCCCCATGTACTTCATTTGAATGATTGGCAGACAGGGCTGGTGGCCGCCTATTTGAAAACCCTTTACGCCGATCTTCCTTCTTACGATGGGGTTAAAACCCTTTTTAGCATCCATAACATGGCCTATCAGGGACTATTCCCGAAATATGTTCTGCCCATGACTGGGATTCCATGGGAAGAATTCGGACCGGACCGCCTGGAGTTTTACGACCAGGTCAATTATCTGAAGGCGGGATTGGTTTATTCGGACGCCTTGAGTACCGTTTCTGAAACCTATGCCAGCGAGATCCAAACGGAAGAATATGGGCACGGCCTGCAGGGTGTTCTGGGTTCCCGATCCGCGGACCTTCATGGAATCGTCAACGGTATCGATTATTCGGAATGGAATCCGGCGACCGATAAGGGCATACCCGCCCAGTACACGGTGAAGAACCATAGCAATAAAATAGAATCCAAACGCAAACTCCTGAAGGAGCAAAATCTGGATTTCAAACCCCAAACCCCGGTGGTGGGACTCATTTCCCGGCTGACGGATCAAAAGGGGTTTGATTTGATCGCGGAAATCCTGAAGGAATTCCTTGAGATGGACGTCCAATTTATCGTTTTGGGCACGGGGGAGCCCCGTTACCACGCGCTGCTCGAGGAATGGAAAAACCGTTATCCCCAAAAGCTCGCGGTGAACCTCAAATTCGACAACCGATTGGCCAAGTTAATTTACGCTGGAAGCGACCTGTTTCTCATGCCTTCACGGTTCGAGCCCTGTGGGTTGGGACAGATGATCGCGATGAAATACGGAACCATTCCCCTGGTACGGAAAACAGGGGGGCTCTCGGACACGGTTGAAAACCTTTCCTTGGATGGACGCAAGGGAACAGGCTTTGTCTTTGAAAACTATAAAAGCGATGAGCTTCTGGATACCTTGAAAAGGGCGTTGGAAGCCTACCAACAGTCGAAATTGTGGTCCGGAATGGTCGAGCGCGTCATGAAACAGGATTTTTCCTGGGAATCCTCCGCCAAGAAATACCTTAAACTTTACGAAACTCTTATGCGGTCCTAGACTTTCTTTCGTCCTTTCCCCCCTTTTTATTCTGATAAGGAAACCCGAAAATCAACCCATGGCCTTGAACCAATTTTTTGATTCCAAAATGGACCGTTTGAAACACCACTGGCAATCCGCCAAGGAAAGTCTGGCGGGACGCTTGGCCCAAATGGGTGCGGAAACGGCGGTCTTTGGGGCCGTTGGGGTTTTGCTAAGGAACCTTGCCGCCATCGTTGAAAGAAAGGGGAGCGCCGAGCAGGCTGTGGACGCCGCCTTGAAGCCGATCGTCCAAAGCTTGAGGAACCTCCAGGCCGAGAATCAGCTTTCTTCCACCGATATGGTATTTTTGTTATTCCTTCTCCGGGACAGCCTGAAAGAACTCTCGGGTGAAACGGTCAGAGAAGGGGCGGGGTTTGCCGAAGCAGGGACGGTTGAAAAGCTGGAACAAGTGACGCTGCTTTTGAACCGGCTGGGTCTCGTTTTTTTTGATAACGCCATGCGGCAGGACGGGCAGGAAAACGGGTTGGGCCAGGATGTTTTGGCCATTGAATACGCCCTTTTGTATGAGCGGACCCGTCAGATGGCCATCACGGACCGGTTGACCGGGCTCTATAACTTCGGGTATTTCCTGGAAAGGCTGAAGGAAGAAAGAATCCGTGCCGAAAGATACCACCGTCTCCTTTCGCTGGTGATCATGGACCTGGATAACTTTAAAGTTTTTAACGATACCAACGGACACCCCGCAGGAAATGAAGTGTTGAAGAAAGTGGCGCGGATTTTAAAAGAGGAATCCAGGGAGGTGGATGTGACGGCCCGCTATGGAGGGGAAGAATTAGTATTGATTCTTCCTGAAACCAGTCGGAAAAGGGCTTCCGAACTGGCCGAACGTATCCGCCATCGAATTGAAGCAACCTCCTTCGACCATATGGAATCACAGCCTTCGGGGCGAGTCACTTTATCTGCCGGTGTGGCGACCTTTCCGGTGGATGCTTCCAATGAGGAAGCCTTGATCAAGGCGGCGGATGAGAGCCTATACCAGGCTAAATCAAAAGGAAGAAACCGGGTCGAGTCCTATCAGCCGTCCCACAAAGTTACCCTTGCCTACCGGCCTTACCGGGAAGTTCAACGGGTTTCCCTGGTGGGAGACTTCAACAGTTGGGACAAGGATGTGGACCCGATGGAGCGTCAGCCCGATGGGACGTTTCGTTTTATCATCGCGCTCAATCCCGGGGTTTATCACTACAAGTTTGTGCTTGATGACGTGGAGTGGATATCCGATCCCTTCTGCCATGAACGGGTTCACGACGGTCAGGGAGGCGACAACAGCGTCCTGCGCATTTCTCCGACGCCCGTTTCTTAAACCCTTTTGGCAGAAATCGATCAAGTTTCCCCTCAACTTTTCCAGGCCTTTTTGTTAAGCTTTCCCTCCTAAATTCAGCTTTTTGGAAGAAAAAATGGCCGAATATAAGCATACTTTAAACATTACCCAAACTTCCTTTCCGATGAAAGCCAACCTACCCCAGACCGAACCGGAAAGGTTGAAGCTTTGGGAACAATTGGGCTTTTACCAACGAAACTTCGCTCGGCCTGGCGCTCCCCGGTATGTCCTTCATGACGGCCCGCCTTTCGCTAATGGCGACATCCATATGGGGCACGCGCTTAATAAAGTCTTAAAAGATATCATCGTTAAATACCGGGCCTTGCGGGGGAATGACACCCCCTATGTCCCTGGGTGGGATTGCCATGGCATGCCTATTGAGCACAAAGTGGTGGAGCAACTGGGTTCTAAAGCCAAGAACATGTCGAAAGTCGAAATTAGGGGCGAATGCCGTAAATATGCCGAGAAGTTCCTGAACCGGCAGAGGGATGAATTTAAGCGGCTGGGTATTTTGGGCGACTTTAACCATCCCTATATGACCATGGACCCTTCCTATGAACTTTCCCTGGTAAAGGCTCTCACCCAAATGCTGTCGGAAGGTTATGTCAGCCGTCGTTTACGCCCGATCCATTGGTGCCCGGTATGCAAATCCGCCTTGGCCGAGGCCGAGGTGGAATACGCGGATCATGAATCCCTGTCGGTCACCGTGGCTTTTCCCGTCAAACAGCTTCCGGAAGGTGTTTTCCCAAACACCCCGCGCAAAAACCTTTCATTTCTTATTTGGACCACCACTCCCTGGACTCTTCCGGCGAATCTAGGTATTTCGGTTCATCCTGATTTTGAATATGTGACCGTTCAGGTTGGCGAGGCTTATTACATCGCCGCCAAGGTTCTTCTTTCTCAAGTGGCGGAAATCAGTGGGTGGAAATCAGGCGAGTACAAAGTGATCGACGAAACTAAGGGGGAAAAGCTGGACCGGGCTGTTGGTCTTCACCCTTTTTTAGATCAGGAATCCTTGGTGATGGTCGGCACCCATGTGACGGCCGATACCGGAACCGGTTTGGTCCATACCGCTCCAGGCCATGGGCGGGAAGACTATGAGATCGGCTTGAAATATAACCTGCCGGTTTATTCCCCCGTTAATGAGGCGGGAAGATATGACGCCCGAGTTAAAGAATATGAGGGAATGTCCGTTTGGGAAGCTAACCCCAAGATCGTTGAAAAATTGAAGGGTCTTGGCCGTCTTCTTTCCCTACAAACACTTAAACACAGTTATCCCCACTGCTGGCGCTCAAAAAATCCCATTATTTTTAGGGCCACCGCTCAATGGTTTATCGAACTGGACCATAAGGATTTGCGTCAAAGATGCCTAGCTGAAATTGAGAAGGTTCAATGGATTCCCGGTTGGGGCAAGGACCGTATCCGGAACATGGTGCAGGGCCGCAGCGATTGGTGTATTTCCAGGCAAAGGGC
>CAVTWJ010000004.1:0-97046 GCA_963738405.1 candidate division FCPU426 bacterium
CCAGCCTGCACATGGCCCTCCCAAAAAGGATGGTGTGCAACTGTATTTTTGGCAATATGGGCAAATGTTGCTGCTGGTTATTACATCGGAAAAGGCGAGGACTGGGCGATTGATAAGGTCTTGGACAATGCACATTTACATTAGCGCAAGGTAAACAATGAAGACGATGGACCGTAACTCATTAACCATTAGGCCCTGTTCTTATTTGCTCTTTTTTGAGTTATTGGTTTTTGCATTATTTCTTTTATCTTTGTTCCTAATGGGACGAATTACAACAAATGATTCGGATTTTATGATGTTTGTTTTGTCTCAGGTTTGCTTTTATCCGTTTTTGGGATTTATAGCTAACAGCTTATTTAATAGACCGTCGTATGTTTTCCATGAGACTGGATTTAGTTACGCCACGTCACCTTTTATGAAAGATGTGAAAAAATATAAAACTATAAACTGGGAATCGGTTGATCGAGTAGTCACTTGGGACTTGGGGTCGTTTGGTTTTTGGACCTTTATTTTTAGTGGCCAAAGGAAGTTTACCTTTGGTTGGATCATACCGGAATATTTTGAGCTTCTTCAATTTGTTTACTCAAAAGCAAAAAACGCAGATATCGATGAACGGACAAAAGAATTCCAATCGGAAAAGGTGATAAAAAAGCTTAAAAAACGCAGGACGTTTATTGATTGGGGAATGGTTGTTGCGTTTCTTTTGCTGATTCTTTCTCTCCATTTTGAGTTTGGCGTAAATTTTTAATAAGGTTTTTGTACTTGAGGATTATGTTCCTGCACATGGCCCTCCCAAAAAGGATGGTGTGCAACGACCATGTACGTTGACCACCGCAACCACGTTTTGGACGTAATCGCCGGAGGAGAGGGAACCGTTGACCATACCGCCGTCTACCCTAGGGAAGTCCTCAAGAAGGCTTTGGAACTAGACGCTTCTGGAATCATCTTGAGCCACGTCCACCCCGGAGGAAGCCTTGAAGCCTCAGAGGGTGACCGCCAGCTCACACGCCAGATTGTCACCGCTTGCCGTGCGCTTGGAATCACCGTCCATGACCACGTTATCGTGACCCATGAGGGCCACTTTTCTTTCCGACAAGCCGGGCTTTTGGCTTAACAAGGAATTCAAAATTTACTAGAAGCGGAGCCCTGGCCACCAGGCCGGGGCTTTCAGCTTTTGAGGGAAATCAAAAAACCTGCACATGGCCCTCCCAAAAAGGATGGTGTGCAACTCAAAGTCCCGACATGTTATTGGCTTTGAGGGAAAGGGACGGCAAGTTTCTCGTCGATTTGCGGGAAACGTGGATAAGAAATGAAGCAGAGTATTTTGAACTGAATGGAAAACTCGAAGTGTTTCCCACTCCAACTGGCAAAGAAGACGAGACATACGAATCCGCGCGTTGGATAATTCTAGGAAAAGGGGTTATGGCGAAATATTGCAAAATGAACAAAGAATTAAATGAAACAATGCAACAGGCCAAAAGATTTTTAACGAACGAAGAAATCGAAAAAATTAAAGCGGTTTTGAATGAAGTGTTTCCCGGGGAATTAAGCCCCCGGCAGGAAGAGATTCACTAAGATTTGGTTGTTCACGATGGGGAGCCAGATTGGACAATAATTTTAGGATTTTTAACAAGGAGGTGAAAAATGTTGCGTTCTATACCATTTCTTTTATTCGACGGTAACTGCGCGGAGGCGATGACGTTCTACCGCTCCTGCCTAGGAGGAGAACTGACAATTCTTAAACTAGGGGATTCCCCCATGAAGGACCTTTTGCCCAAGGAGAAACACCAACGAACCATCAACGCCAACCTGAAAAGCGGGTACATTGAGATATCCGCCTCGGATTGGATGGCCTCGCCCACTTATGACCCTCATCCCGGCGATACCACCGCCATCTTCGTCATCGGCGAGGGATATGATGAGTTAAAAGCGGTTTTCGACAAACTTTCCAACGGCGCGGAAAAGGAAAAATACCAGGACTTGCATGACCTGCCCTTCGGGACCTATGGACAGTTTACGGACCGCTATGGGGTTCATTGGATTTTCAAAGGGGACAAGAAGGCTTAATTCGTAGAAGGCTGTCCACGACGGGGACCCTTCGTGGACAAAGCAAAATGGATAATGGCAGCCTGACCTCAATGTCCAATAACGATAAGGTAACTTTGCCAGCTGTGTAAGCCGAGTAGATAAAAAAAGTTGATAGAATTCAATCGAGGCTGGAAATGGAATCCCCGCAGACAAACGCGCATCCGAAAGCGCTCCTGTTTTCGGTCAGAACGCCCAAGGTAACTGATGCCGAAGCGATGGAATCGATGATCGAGCTCGAACGGCTGGTGACGACCTTGGGTTACGAGGTGACCGGAACTATGTCCCAGCGGCAACCCAGCACATCAGGGGTCACGGTGGTGGGTGAGGGAAAACTGATGGAACTCGCCCAACTCACCGGCGGAAAGGGCCGCCGGGATAGGATCAAGGGGAACACCGAAGCGCCGCAACCGGCGCCAGTCCCGGCCTCGGCTCCCGAAGGACCCGCGATGGTCGCTTTTGACTGCGATTTGAGCCCGTCCCAGATACGGAACGTCGAAGAAGCTTTGGGAGTTCCGGTGCTTGATCGCACTGGCGTGATCATCGAAATCTTCAACCGGCACGCGAAGACCCGGGCGGCTCGTCTCCAGGTCGATATCGCGCGCCAAACTTATCAGGCTCCCCGTCTCAGGGATACGGGGGTAGGGAAGGAACGCCAGTCTGGCCGAGGATCCGGGGAAACAATCATCGAGACGGAAAAGCGCAAAGTCCGCGACCGTCTGGCTGAGCTGAGGCACGAGTTAGAAGCGGTTCAAAGAGAAGAGGAGCATCGCCGGTTAAAACGCGCGGAACTGCTCGGCGCCGCGCTGGTGGGCTACACGAATGCCGGAAAATCATCCCTCATGCGGGCGCTGACCGGCAGCGACGTCCTGGTGGAGGACAAACTCTTCGCGACCTTGGATACGACCATACGCGCCCTACAACCAGAGACCCAGCCGAGAATCCTGATCACCGATACGGTGGGTTTTATCCACAAGCTTCCACACGATCTGGTGGCGTCCTTCCGCTCCACGCTGGATGAGGCCCGCGGCGCCGCCCTGCTGCTTTACGTGGTGGACGCCGCTGACCGCAACTTTCGTTCCCAGCTCGCGGTGGTTCGGGAAGTCTTGGGTGAGATTGGCGCCGACAAAACCCCCTATCTTCTCGTTCTCAATAAGGCCGACTGCTTGAGCGAATGGCAGAAGCGGGTTCTCGGGGCGGAGTATCCAGACGCGGTTTTAACCTCGACCCGCAGTCCCGAGGACATGCGGGTCGTCAGTGAACGCATTATTCATTTTTTCGAGAAAGACATGATCGAAAAGGAGATTCTCGTTCCCTATAAAGCCCAAGGTGTCATCAGCGAAATGCGTTTGAATATGAAAATCTTGAAGGAGAGCTTTTCCGAAGATGGCGTTCTACTTCTTGTTCGCGCTCGTCCGATTGACCTTCAGCGCTTGAGTAAAATGATGAAGTAGTGTCCCGCGGTGTGTGCCGCCCTTCAATTTAAAATAAAGAGTTGGGGAGAGCGGACAATTGTATTGATCCGCTTTCGGTTGTAATCTTACTGGTAAGATTACTCGGAGGTAACCTATGACCATCGCAACCACAAAGCTTTCCTCGAAGGGTCAAGTCGTTATTCCTGAATCCATCCGCAAAAGTTTGCGCCTCAAAGAGGGGGATCAGTTTGTCGTGATGGGCCAGGGAGATTCGGTGATCTTCAAAGCCATTACCCCGCCTTCGTTGAGTCAACTTGACAGCCTGCTGGCCGCCGCGCGAAAGCAGGCGCGTGCTGCCGGATTACGCCCAGCAGACGTGAAGGCCGCCATTGCCCGCGTTCGGCGCGGTAAATGAAACGAGTTGTTGTCATAGACACAAATGTTCTTGTCTCTGGTTTTTTCTGGATGGGGACCCCTTACCAAGTCCTCAAATCCTGGGAACATGGTGATTTCAAGTTATTGGTGTCCCTGGAAATCCTCGAGGAATACCGCCGCGTTATGGAAGACTTTTCCAAGGGGCATCCTGGCGTTGAAGTTGAGCCCTTCCTGGAATTAATCAGATTGAATTGCGAAATGGTGAACGCTAAGCCGGTTCGAGGCATTTGCAAAGACCCCGATGATGATAAATTTATCGCGGCCGCCCTGGCGGGAAGAGCTGAATTCATCGTCTCGGGCGATAAGGCCCTGTTGGAGGTTGGAACCTACCAAAATATTAAAATCATGAATCCGTCCCGCTTTTTGAAAAACCTATAAGTTTCTGCTGTTCACGGCAGGTGCCCCGATTCCCATAAGGCGTCGAACCCATCCATCTCACCCGTAATCACCCGCCCACCCCCACGGTATAAACCGTGTCTTCCCACCGGCCGGTTTGGGGCCAGTAAAAGGTAAAGACCGTCTGGCTTCCCCCGGCAAGCCCTTCGGTTGCCAAATCCACGTAGTGCATTCCGATGCCCGTGTCCCGGGTGGGGCTGTCCTGGGAATGGACCCAGTTATCCGAACTCCAATGGATGGTCGCGGGGCTCATGGTTTCAATACGCAGTTTTTTGCCGGGGACCATCGAACGGATCTTGTGGTTGAACCGCCAGTTCGCCGTGGCGGAGCGGGTTTGATCTTCCAGGTAGCGCTTCACGGTCTGGGGCGGCATGTCGAAAACCTTTTTATCCGCCAGGGAGCGGATAAGTTTTAAATATTCCGCGTGGGCCCAGACCAGGGGCATGGCCGATCCCGAAGGCTTGCCGAAAAAAAGCTCCCGTTCGGGGATATCCGCCGCGTCCCAAACCTGTTCGGGGATCAGTCCGCCCTCGTTGGCGAAAGATTCCAGGGCGGCCAATAGCCGCTTGGCTTCCTCCACCCTTCCCGCGGCCAATTCACGGTGAGCCCTTTCACCTGTTAGAAGGGGCCAGCCCCGGCCGATGCCGGTGCCGTCAAAAGGACTCCCATCCGCCTGTTCGCCGTAACCGTCGTCGTTATAGCGGTGCCAAACGGGCCCCTTGGGCGCTTCGGTCTTCAACAAGGCGTCGATGATCTTGACAGTGTTCACGATTCGGGGGTCGTCGGCCCCGCGCAGGCCGAAACGGACGAAGGCCAGGGCGTCCGGACAGATCAATTGGCTGGACGGCAGTATGTTTTGGCCCAGGGGGACATTTTTAACCATGACCTTTTCCTGCGCCGGGTCCGGCGCGTCGTCGGGGACCACCCGGACGTAATAGCCATCCACCTTAAACCGCCCGCACCAATCGCTGTCGGCGGCATAGAGCCATCGATCAATCGAATCGTTCCAGAAATCCGCGGTTTCCCGGAGGTAGGAAGCGGTTTGGGGTTCGCCGTTTAAATCGGCGTAATCCGCCGCCACCAACAGCGAGGCGATTTCCGCCGAGAGGGTAAAGGGCGTATAGCCCGGGTCTTCCTCCCAACGGTCCTGCTGGCTGACGGGGCCGTTTTGGACGATATAGCCGGCGGCCTTTCGGATCATGGGCCAGTAATGGGCCAGGTGGGATTCGTCCAAGGCCTTCATTCGGAAAGCCAGGTCCACCAAAAGAATGGGAAGGGCGGTTTCATCCATTTGAATGCCGGTCCAGTAGGCCGATCCATCCAACCACATATTCTGGGGCCAGTGGCCGTCGGGCAGTTGGGTGGTCTGCAGATAGCGGAGGGCCCGCAGGGCGTCCTCGAAGGCTCCGGCGGCCAAAAAGGCCCCGGCGGTTTCCATCATGTCGCGGGTCCAGACCAGGTGGTATCCGCCGATATCGTTGTCGCCCTTGGAAAAGCCCCAGGGGATGGCCAGGCTGGCGATGAGCCCGCCGGGCGTGCTTTTGGATTCGTGGGTGCGCAAAACCATTAGGCTGGTCGCGGCCAAATTTTTTGATCCGGCGGGCTTGGGGGGTAAAAGCCTGTTGGTTTTAAACCAGTTTTGCCAGCCGCCGCTGAACTCCTCCCGGATTTTTGAAAAATCCCTTCGCAGGCTGTCCAGGGCGTTTTGGGCCGCCTCCTCCGGGTCCTTGCCGAAACCCAGGGCCAGCACGAATTCGCCCTTGGATTGGGCCAAGTCGATTTCGGCGGTCATGGCGACGTTGCCGTTTTCGGCGCGGGTATAGTCCCAGGCCATGAGGCGGTGGGCCTGCAGGTCCTGCCACCCATCCGAGGTTCCCACGAAACCCACGGACCTTTTAAGAAACGGAACGGAACATGCCAGCGCCAGGGAACTGCCCGAGCGCTGGGCCAGCAAAACCGGAACGCTGCCGTAATCCTCCACCCAGGCGGTGTTGCCGTAACCCTGGTTGGCCAGGTGCGGCGAAAGCAAAACATAAAGGCGGTAGTCCGCCAGGGCGCCCTGCCGGGCCGTGAATTTGGTTTTCTGCAAAACCGTGTCCCTTTGGGGATCGGTGAGGATTTCCTTTTCAATCACGTAGCGGGGGCAGGTATTGGTCAATTGGAAGGAAGGCACATCCGGCGCGAGGGGCCGAATGGCGAAGGCCGCGTCCCGTTTTTCCTCCGAGAAAAAATCCTTCCCGTCGGTGACCAGCATTCCCATGTCCCGGGTGCAGGCCTTGTCGATATCCGGATAGTAGATCTCGTTGAAGATGCCGTGGCTTAGGGTGAAGCACACGCGGCTTTGGCCGCCGAGGGCCGTACCCACGGCGCTTTTGGCGCTGGAGGTCCAGCGGGGCGGGATGCCGGGCCAGCCCGGCGCGAAACGCTGCGGTTCAAACATAAAGCCTCCCTTGGGAAATGGGTCAACCGCCGTGGGCAAAGTCGGGATAGTCGGTCATGCCCCCGTCCACAAACACCGTGCGGCCCGTGACATAGGAAGCGGCGTCGGAAGCCATGAGGACCACCATTTGGCCCACTTCTTTGGGTTCGCCGATGCGGTTGAGGGGGATTTTTTCCAAAAGGTCCTTCAGGCTCTCGGGGTTGCCCCAGACCGATTGGTTGATCGGGGTTCGGATGGCGCCGGGCGCCACGGCTAAAACCCTCACGCCGAAGGGGGCGGCCTCCTGGGCCAGGGTCTTGGTGAGCATGCTAACGGCGGCCTTGCTGGCGGTGTAGGCGCTGTAGCCGGACCAGGCGATTTCCTCGTGGACGGAGCTGATATTGACCACCACCCCGCTCTTTTGGGCCGTCATGCCTTTCAAGGCTTCCCGCGCGCAATGGTAGGCGCCGAACAAATTGATCTCAATGACCTTTTTCCAGGCGTCTAAATCGCTTTGCCAGGCCAGGGCGTGGGGGCCGTCAATGCCGGCGTTATTCACCAAAAGGTCCAGGCCGCCCCAGGCTTTCCCGACGCCCGCGAACATTTCGGCCACCGCTTGGGGGTTGGACACGTCCGCCAAAAGGGCCAGGGCCTCGCCCTTTTGATCCTTGATTTTTTTTACCAGCGCCTCGGCGGCTTCGGGATGGCCGACATAGTTGACGGCCACCTTGGCCCCGGCTTCGGCCAGGGCCAGCACGACCGCCTCGCCGATGCCCGAATTGCCCCCGGTGACCAGGGCTCTTTTGCCGTCCAATCGAATGTTCATGGGTTGCCTCGCGTTATTTTGAATGGTTTGGGAAGGTGAAGGGTTGTTTCGACAGGTTAAGGGGAGAGGGGGGAAATTCCTATAGGTCGAAGTCCCAATTTCATTTTCGGGGGAAGGAAAACCTTTCAAAGCCCTTCCCAAAAAACGCAATCATGGACAATGTCATAATCATCCAGGCGACGGCGGAAAAACTTTAAGCCGGTTTTATTTTCATTCTTTTGCGAATCCACTAAACTGTCGCGTGCCCAAAATCCCGTTTAATAAATTTAAACAGTTCCTCCAAAATCCAGATCATCTACAAACCCTCGCCTTTGTGGCCTCGGCCTTCATCGCCGGTATGGTCGCGGTGGCCTACGCGGGCCTTTTTAAAATGTTGGAGGGGTTTTACCATCAAATTTCAGTCGATCACCCCTATTGGATTTGGTTCTGGACCCCCCTTTGCCTTTTGGGGGGCTGGGCCCTGGTTTATTTTTGGGCGCCGGAAGCAACCGGAAGCGGCATTCCCCAGGTGCTGGCGGCGAACGACCTGCCCTACAAGAAAAATACCGTCTGGGTGGACCGCCTGCTTTCGATCAAGGCGGTGGCGGTTAAAATCGCCAGTTCGCTTTTGGCCTGCCTGGGCGGCGCCGTCACGGGAAGGGAAGGCCCGACCATTCAAATCAGCACTGGGATATTCCATATGGTGGGGCGGGCCACCCGCCGGTTCCTCCCCCAAGTCGATCCCCAGACCTGGATCGTCGCGGGCGCCGCCGCGGGGCTGGCCGCGGCCTTCAACACGCCCCTGGGGGGTATCGTGTTCGCCATCGAGGAAATGTCCATTTCCTTCAAGCGGTTCCGGTCCGCCCTGATTATTTCCATCATCATCGCCGGGCTGGTTTCTCAATGGATTTTGGGCACCTACCTGTACTTGGGATATCCATCGCTGGGGGACGTTTCTTTTTCAATATTACCCAAGGCCCTTTTTATAGGCATCATCACCGGCTTCGCGGGTTCCTTGTACGGGATCGGCATTAAACGTCTGCTCGATTGGCGCGCCAGATTTAAAACCACGCGGGCGCTGGCCCTCTTGGCCCTGGCCTGCGGTTTGGGATTGGCCTTCATGGCTTTTCTGAACCCCGACGCTTCCGGATCGGGCATCCATGTCATGAACGCCCTGCTCTTTAGGGGCCAAATCGCCGGGTGGGATTTGCCCCTGCTTCGCGTGGCGGGCTCGCTGGTTTTTTACGTTTCCGGCGCGGCCGGGGGTATTTTCGCGCCCGCCTTGGCCGCTGGGGCCTGTTTAAGTTCCTGGGCCGCTTCGCAATTATCGCTGGGCTCCCCCGAGCTTCTGGTGCTGCTGGGCATGGCCGGGTTTTTGACGGGGGTGACACGCACGCCCTTTACGGCCTTCGTGCTGGTGTTGGAAATGACGGACCACCACAACGCCATCTTTCCCATTATGCTTTGCGCCATCACGGCGGAATTTTGCGCGAAACTTTTGGACCAAGAATCCTTTTATGAATGGTCCCGAATCCGCTTTATGCCGGCTTCGCCACGGATCAAAGCCCCCAAAAAGACCCGAAAGGTCTTAACCGGTTTGGATTTGGGGGATGGGACAACTTCGGCGCCCCCTGAATAGATTCCTCCTGCCGCTGGCTTGGGCTTAAAATTGAGCCATGAGCCCACTTTCCTCCCATTTTGACGGCAACCAAGCGCGCTAGAAGAAAATGATCAAGTTTACGTGAACTTTACGGCCCTAAATTGGAGAAGTTTATTAGTTCACCATGAGTGATAAAGTTATGGGGTATCCGATTATCTAAATGAAGTAGGCCGGGCCCTATGAAACGTCGTTTAATCGTAGTGTTTTTTATTTCTCTGACCTTCCCCTTTTTCTTATTGGGCCTCGGGCCATTGAAGCCTGCCCCGCCGAGCGGTTCCAATCTGAAATTAAACGCCAACTACGGCCAATTGCCCTTGGCCTTTGAGCCCAACCAGGGCCAAACCGATTCCCAAGTTCAATACCTTTCCCATGGTGGCGGCTATACCCTTTTTCTCACCTCGGGGGAGGCGGTTTTGGTTTTGCAAAAGCCACAGACCGGTCCCCATTCGAAATTTTCGATGGCGAAAGAAATGAAGAAAGGCGGAAGGGTTTCAATCCCATCCGCGCCTGTTTCCCAAACACCGCCGGTAACGTTGCGAATGAAAATGGTGGGAGCCCAATCGGGCCGCGCCTTCCAGGGGATGGAACAACTTCCCGGAATCTCAAATTACCTGATCGGCAACGACCCTTCCAAGTGGCACACCCACGTTCCGCAATACGCAAAGGTACAAGCGGAGGAAATTTACCCCGGCGTGGACATGGTCTATTACGGCAACCAGAGACGGTTGGAATACGACTTCGTGGTGAAACCTGGGGCGGACCCCAAATCCATCCATTTAAAGTACGAGGGGGCCAAGGGCTCTGCGGTAAACGCGCAAGGGGACCTGGAACTTCAAGTCGATGGGGGCAAGGTGGCCTTTAAATCGCCCAAGGTCTATCAGGAAAGGGAAGGGCAGAGGACCGAAGTGAATGGGCATTACCGGATGGAACGAGACGGCGGGGTAGGTTTTGAGGTGAAGGATTACGATAAGACGAAGCCCCTGGTGATTGATCCCGTGTTGGACTATTCAACCTATTTGGGGGGGGATAATACGGATGGTGGCTTTGGCATCGCGGTGGACGGTAGCGGGGACGCCTATGTGACAGGTTACAGCGCATCCACGAATTTTCCGACGACCTCTGAGGCATTTCAAACGGCCTCGGAAGGCAGTGGTCAATCCGTTTTCGTCACCGAGCTAAACCCAACCGGCACCGCCCTGGTTTATTCCACCTATTTGGGTGGGTCCAACTGTCCCTTTAATTCGTACAACTTCATTTCGAACGCTGGCTATAGCATCGGGGTGGATGGAAGCGGGGACGCCTATGTGACGGGTTATACCTGTACCACTGATTTTCCTACAACTCCCGGGTCCTTTCAAACGGCTCCTGAGGGCGAATTCCAATTTGGCTTCGTGACGGAATTAAACCCCACCGGTACAGGTTTCGTTTATTCCACTTATTTAGGAAGCGATAGTAATAGCGAATGCTATGCCATCGCCGTGGATGGAAGCGGGGACGCCTATGTGACGGGATGGGCTTCCGGGACTTTCCCGACAACCTCCGGGGCCTTTATAACCTCCGGAAATGGGGCCTTTGTAACAAAGTTGAATGCTTCCGGAACGGGCCTGGTTTATTCCACTTTTTTGGGAGGCATTAGTAACGAAGGCAATGGAATCGCGGTGGACGGGAACGGTGACGCCTATGTGACCGGTTGCACCGACGCAAATTTCCCGACGACCTCAGGAGCCTTTCAAACCAGCGATCCCGACACTAGTAAATTACATGCCTTTGTGACCGAGCTGAACCCAACCGGGTCGGCGCAGGTCTATTCCACCTATTTGGGAGGAACCGGTTATATCGAAAATACTGATATGGGCCCAGGAGACTTTGGCTTGGGCATCGCAGTAGACGGAAGCGGTGACGCCTATGTAACGGGTTACACCTTCGCCAACCATTTCCCCACGACTTCGGGTGCTTTTCAAATGAGCGACCCAGGAACGAGTGATTCTCACGCCTTTGTGACCGAGTTGAACCCTACCGGGACGGCGCCGGTTTATTCCACCTATTTGGGAGGGAGCAACTACACGTATACCTCTTCCTGGGAAGACGAAGCTTTCGGCATCGCGGTGGACGGGAACGGCGATGCCTATGTGACGGGCTTAACTTTGGCCACCAACTTTCCCACCACTGCGGGGGCTTTCCAAATCAGCGATCCTAGTATTAACCAAGCCGCCTTTGTGACCGAGTTAAACTCAACCGGCTCGGCCCTTGCCTATTCTACTTTTTTGAGGGGCTACAATCCCGACTGGGGCCAAAGCATCGCGTTGGATGGGAGCGGAAGTGTTTATGTGACGGGTTTAACCTATGGCATCAATTTCCCCACGACCTCGGGGGCCTTTCAAGCCAGCGCACCTGTTAGTGCTGGTGGGGACGCCTTTATCACCAAATTCGACGCTTCGGTTTTTTTAACTTCCACGCCGACCCTTACACCTACTAATACTATTACCAACACATGTACACCCACTCTTTCCCCGTCCCCTTGTGTGGCCTGGGCCCGAAATGACGGAACGTTTTCCTCGGAATTTGCAGCTGGAGTTGCGATAGACGGAAATGGGAATGTTTTCACGGCAGGTAGTTTCTTTACACCTGTTGATGGAATCCTCACTACTGAATATTCCAACTCTGGTTCATTTATCCGGGCCGTCACATTTTGCGATGGGGCTGACGACATCGGTACAGCGATTACAACCGATTCTCTTGGAAATTTTTATGTTGGTGGCGCTTCGTACTCAAATGCGATTTTGGTGAAATACAATAGTATGGGTATTCACCAAAAGACGATTATGGTGGGTGGGGGGCAGGTGGCGGGAATTGCGGTGGACGGAGCTGGAAATTTATTTGTGACGGATGCCTATAACGGTTTTTTCACCATCAAATTTGACTCTTCGGGAAATTTAAAATGGATAAATACATACAACAGCGATCATTCCGACCAAAGCAATGGAATAGCGCTGGACAGCGGTGGCAATGTATATGTTACGGGTTTTTCTGGAAGCGTGAGCCAAACTTGGCTTCGAACTTTCAAATTTGACACCAACGGGAATCCGCTTTGGGGAACGGGGGGTGTCACTTATTCCGTAGGTCCTTCGGCAATCGTCAATGGAATTGGAGTGGATGGATTTGGCAACGCTTATGTGTGTACTACTTCCCAGAGCGTCGGGGTTACCTTTGACTACAAAATTATAAAATATGACAGTTTGGGGAATCGGCAATGGGTTTCGGATTATCCGATGGGTATTTCCCCCCCGCCTGCCAGTATCGCCGTGGATTCGGCTGGAAACTCCTACCTTTCTGGTGGCACCAGCCCTTCAAGTTCAGGTGTTTATATCACCATGAAATACGATACCAATGGTGTTTTGAAATGGGTCGTCAAGGATAACGGGGGAACCTTTTCCGACAGTGTTGCGGTGGATGGGAACGGTTACGTATATGCGGTCGGCTCCGCCGCAGCCACGGCCACTTCGAATTTTCGAACCGTCAAATACGATCCTTCTTGCGCCCCTGCGGCTTCCCCTACGAACACGACGACTTTGACGGCGACCAGCACTTTTATCCCCACCAATAGCCCAACGGCTACGACCACGCCCGATCCTTCTGACACGCCTTCGTGTACTCCCACGGCTACATTAAGCAATACCCCAACGGTAACAGTAACCGAAACATCAAGTGACACTGCAACGCCCGACCCTTCGGATACTCCTACCTCTACGAACACACAAACAAACACATCTACAGATACCCAGACCGTCACGCCAACTGAAACACCTACCAGCACGCTCTCAGATACTCCCACAGACACTCCAACTAACAGCCCAACGGCAACACTCACCGTGACTCCGACCGCAACCTTCACTGTCACTCAAACCGCGACACCTTCAACTACACCAACGGCTACCCTTACCAACACCCCTGTGGATACATCAACCCTAACGCCGAGCCCCACCGCCACCTTTCTTTTGTCGCCCCATGGGAAGTTGACCTTGGCGCCCAATATTGTTTCGGGTATGAAGCCCATCTGCCTTTACTTGGATAAACCCGCGTCGGAAAGCCAATGGACCATCTACGATTTGGCGGGAGAGCGGGTGGCCCATCTGGAATTTGGTAAAGAACAAGCCTGTTGGAACCACCCGAATCTCGCCTCGGGGCTTTACCTGATCCGCGTGCAGGTTGGGTATGAGGATGGCACAACCGGCGACAGGATTTTTAAGGTCGTATTCATTAGGTAATAAGTACTGGCTTGTGGGCTGATTGCAAGAATTAGTAAGATCCCATCGAATAATCTGGAATTGTTTGTTCGCATATCGCACAGAATGAGAAGGTCAAAATTTATTTATGCCGATAAAATTCAGAATCCATTCAAAAATTGATCTCGCGAAATGCAGAAAAATATTTAAAGAACACGAAAAAATGGACGTCCCTGTTGTTATTACATTGAAACAGAAGGTGTTCGGCCCCCTTCCCGCAACCTATGGTCTTCGATGGACAGGTGAAAAAGATTTCGTATTAAGTCGATGGGCTTTTACCAACCGCCGTTATAGCCCCTCGAGTTATGAACAAAAAATTGAATTGTTGGGGAAAATCGAAGGAACCTCAGATGAGCCCCAGTTTGTCATTCAGACTAAAAATGGGGAATGGAAGAAGATGGGATGTTTTGTTATTTTTGTTTTCGTAGGTGTTTCGGCCTTCGTTGGCTTTATGGGTTTATTTGCCATTAATAAAACAGGTCTTAGGTCATGGATGTTTGCCGAAATATTGCCCCTCCTTTTAAGTTTGGTATTCATCCTTAGCTTTTTTATGAATATGTTCCTTTGTTTGAGGTTTTTTAAGCGTTTGGTGAATCCCAAAGACCAGCAACTTTCTGGTGTCATTTCGTCTAAATAAATTTTCTGGATGGTAGGATGGATTCGTAAATAGGTAATGGGTAAATAAACCGTTGGAGGAAATGATGGCACCGAAAAATGGAAAGAAGAAAGTTTTAAGCCGGGCCGCCAAAACCCTGGAACACATCAAAAAACACCACCCCCATCGGTACCGGGCCATTAAAAATCCCACGCCCCGGGCCAGGCTGGGCGCCAACGTGACGGACTTACGGCTTAAGAAGGGCTTAAGCCACGAACAGCTTGCCGCCCGGTCGAAAATCGGGGCCCACGTCCTTCGAAAAATCGAGGAAGCCCACCCCTCCTCCAACCCCTCGATGCAGGTTTTGGAACGCATGTCCAAGGCTTTGGGGGTGGATATCCAAGACCTTTTTCGTTTTATCACCTTGTCCGAAACCGTAATCCGCTAATCCGCAAGAGCCGGGGGCCGATTCCTTTTTTACCGGTGCTTCGGCGCCCCCTGAATAGATTCCCCTCGTTGAGAGCTTGGCTTAAAATTGAGTCATGAGCCCTAAACGTTCCTTGGACTACTGGATTAGCGAATGGGACCGGATGCAGGAATACTACATTCCTGACCGCAGGGCGAGGTTCCAGACCCTCCTGTCCATCGTCCGATCCAGAAACCCAAAACCCAGGGCCATCCTTGATCTGGGGTGCGGCACCGGAACCATCATGTTCGAATGCTTGTCGGCTTTTCCCTCCGCGAGGGTGGTCGGCGTGGACTATGACCCGACCCTTCTTTCCTTGGCCCGGGAAAGACTGGGCGGTTATTCGGCCCGAATGCAATTAATCCAGGTGGATGCGCGCCAAAAAGGCTGGATCGGGGGACTGGCGGGTGATTTTGACGCGGTGCTATCGGCCACGGCCCTCCATTGGCTCAGCGCGGGGGAACTTTCCCAACTTTATCAGCAGGTTTTTTCCCTGCTCCAGTCCGGCGGCATCTTCTTGAACGCGGACCATGCCGCCAGCCCCGACGCGGGGGTTCAGAAATACTGGAAGGATCAAATGCAAACCCTTAAGTCCCGCCCTGAGGAGGGGAAGGAACCCTGGGCCTCCTTTTGGAAAGAATATTTGGGGGAACTAGGCGGGGAAGCCCAAAAGCGTTGGGAGAAACTCCAGGCCTCGCGCCAGGGAGTGGAAGGCGGCATGCCGTTGGATTGGCATTTCGACCGGTTAAAGGAAGCGGGTTTCCGGGAGGTCGAATGTTTTTACCGTTTCTACGCTGACGCCATTTATGGGGGTATCAAGGCATAAATCAGGCGGCGCGGCGTTGTAAACCTGTCCACGACGGGGGCCCGGGCCTATTTGACTTTCATGCTTTCCAACAGGTCGTCATAGCCCTTTTTCAGGTTTTTCATCCCCTGGTCAATCTCCGCCTTCAGCCGGTCCAAATCCTTTTCGGTGCTTTTTTTAACGGCCTTTAGTTGGGCATCCAAAACCTTTTCCTGGTGGTGCAAGCCGTGGATCTTAAGCCGAATGTCTTTATGGACGTCCTTTCCCAGATGGGCCGTGTTCTTGGAGAGCTTTTTTTCTTGAAGGCTGATTTGGGCCTTCAGGCCGTCCAAGTCCCTGCGGATTCTTTTTTCGTAATCCGCTTTCTTTTCCGCGACCAATTTCCCGGAGTCATTCATGGTTTTTTGGGCGTCCTGGGTTACGGTTTGGACCGCTTCTTCCGCTAAGACCGGGCCGCACCCCATCAATGCAAAACAACAAATAGCCAGAACCGTGAAAGTTTTCATGAAACCCTCCTTAACTGGCGAAGGTTGAGGCTCTCCACAATCTAGGATGCTTCCTTGGCCTTAACTTTAGCCTTCCCCATCATTGCCTTTTCCCTGACCGTGACCAAAAACGAGATCGACTTGAAACGGGGCTTCTCATTCAGCTTGGTGTCGGCGATGCTGAATTCCAACACTCTTATTTCCACGTCAAAGCCGGGGTAATGGATGATCCTCAGGGCGCTTCGGTCCGTGGGAATCCCGGGGCCGGGCCTGAGGGGCCGGGGGGAGAAATTATCGTCGGTCCTAAAGTCGGCGGCGGAAACTTCCCGAAGGGTGGGGACATCCTTGGTTTCCACAGGCGTCAGCAGGTCTTGGTCCGCCTCGTCTTTGGAAAAGGAAAACATATAGCCCTCAATGCCCTTTTCCCCCGACTCGGTGGTGACTTGTAAAAACAAATCGTCCCAAACCTTGCTGTAAAACCGGGTCTCATCCCCCGCGGGGAGGGCGGGCAGGCCGTCGGCCTTATCCTCGGTGAGCACCAAATAGGTGGAAGCCACCCGGAGGGGGTCGTGGGGCCCGTTGTGGTCGAACTTTTCAATGATCCGGTTGTCGTCGTCGGCCCGGCAAACGCCCGTCAGCCCGGCGGACAGGATCAAAACCATCACCCAACCCACGGTTATCTTTTTCATACGCCCCTCCTTTTTCTTTTCCCGCCCCAACTTTTCCCAACAAAACCGAAACATCCTTTTTTCGGGAGGGCCCGAACTACCTTCCGCGTGCCCTCGAAAATACGATAGCCCTCAGGACGATCAGGAAAAGAACCGCCCCGATGATGGACATGGCCAAGGCGCTGAAAAACCCGTTAATCCGGATATCCAGCTCATCGGCCAGGAAACCGCCGATAAAAGCGCCCAAGATTCCGACCGCCATATCCCGAACAATCCCCATACCCCGGCCCTGGACCAGGACGCTGGACAGCCAGCCGGTAATGAGCCCGACGATCAGGTACCAAAGAAGGTCATGTCCGCTCATAGCATCCTCCTCATTTAAAGGTAAAGGTGAGCGCCAAATTCCGGATAAACACGCAAAGAGGTGCCACCGCTGTAAAACCAAAGGGTGGGAACCACTTGAAGGTACAGGTCTAAGGGAAGACTTTTTTTCTCGAAAATATAGGAGAGCCCGATCGGGAGCCTGCCCGCCAGGGCCGCGGGGGTGTTCAGGTCGAGATTGCCGCCCACGCCGATGTAAAAGGGCATCTCGCCGTCGGATCGTCGCACGTGGATGAGGTCAAAATCGTGCCATAAATAATCCAATTGCAGCAGGGCCGCGTCGCCGGGCAGTTTCACCGCGCCCTGAAAAGCGTTTTTGCGGTCGATCCAGTATTTGCCCGTGATGCCCCAGGAACCGGGATCGCCGAGTTCCAAACCCAAACCAAAGTTTCCCCCGTCGCGCGTGGGAGAATAGCCCTCTCCCCCCCACAGCAAAGCGGGCGCTAAAACCAAACCAACCATCATCAAGCCAATCTTCAGACGCCTATCGGTAAGGAACAGCATAGAAGCCTCCTTTTGGCCAAATCGGTTGTGAAGTTTTCTCCTTTGTTCCGGCGCTGGTTTACCGCCACATTCATTCTTTCGCTTAAAAAGTTCGAGTTAAAGCGAGGGTGTAAAAAATAATGTTCGGACGTTTACCTTTTTTTGGAACCGCTCAAATGATGCCCATGGACTTGGAAAATGATGAATTAACTAAAAAATTTTTCAGAGCCCTTGAATTAGAAGTGGCACTTGGTTCAGCCCTTTTGCCAGGAAAAAGGCTGGTTTTGGCCGGGATTAGGGCGAAAGGGCTGCCGCCCCTGTTTGGTCCTATAATTGTTCCAGCGCTTTGTGATTTTATTTTCGGGAGAGAGGTAAAGCGATGAAACTTACCCCTAGCCGTTTGGTTCTGTTAAAAGCCGCTTGGGCCTTGACGATTGTTTTTTTATTCAGCGGATGCGCGGAACAACCCGTTCCCCCGGTCTTCTGCCTATACGGCTACCAGCGCCTAGCGGTCATCCCCTTTGACAACAATACGCAGGACCCGGCCTTGGCCGCCGCCCTGCAGGACGAGATGACAAGTGAGATCGTGAATCTCAACGCCGTGCCCGTGATCGAGGCGGGACAGGTGGCAGCCTACCTGAAGTCCATCCCCGCGAAAGCATCCGACGTGCCGACGGATTCGGGCTTGCGCGAAAAGATCGCCCAGCATTTTAAATGCGACATTTTTTTAACGGGTTCGGTGGAGGGATACAACGAGTTCCTCAAGGATGAGGAGCCCCAAAGGTCGGACTCCGGGTGGGGCTTTTACACGGACCGCAAGGTGATCGTCACCAACAACGCCAAACTGATGGACCCGTCCAGCGGCAGCCTGCTTTGGTTTCGCAATAAGAACTGGGGCTCAAGTTGGCACAACACCTGGAACCCCCTTCCGATTCCTGAAACCGTGACCCTTCCGGGCCCTTTGGGCCAATTTGTCGATTTGGTTCATTTGGTTCAATACCGGTTGGACAACAAGGTGGACGTGGAACCCCCTTCGTTGGATGAAAACCCCAGCGGCGCCTTGATCTACCCCCGGAGCAGGGCTTTTGCCGGGCTTCGCCAGAAGGCCATCGTGGCCGCCGTGGGTTCTTTGGTTTGCGACTTTCAGGGCCATTACAACTGGACGCCGGGGTTAAGGGCCATCCACGCACAATAGGAGAAAATGAATAGATGAGGTTGGGGGTTGCCCATGACGGGGACCCGTATTGGAAAATAAATATGTACGGTAATGTTCCGTACATATGTTATTCTTAACGTGGAGGTAACGGCCATGGCGAAAGCCCTTAAAACAAAAGAAGAACGCATCGAACTGAGGGTAAGGCCTCAGGATAAGCGGCTATTGGAAAAAGCCGCCCAAGCGCAAGGATTGAGCCTGAGTTCCTATCTCGTGACGCGTTCCCTCCATGCGGCCCAGGAAGATGCGATCCCGGTTAAAACCTACCTTCCGCCTAAACGGGACGTGGACTTATTTCTAAGGCTTCTGGAAAACCCTCCCGTGCCTAACGAAAAGCTTAAGGCGGCGGCACGGCGTTACCAAAAAGAAATATCCTGATCGTCCGTTATGACAGGCCAAAAATGGAAGTTTGTCCCTATCACGGAAAAACCTAACCTCGAAGCTTTTGACTGCGGCATTTCTGAACTCAATGATTACCTGAAAAAATACGCGGGCCAGAACCACCGCAAGGGGTTGGGAAGCACTTATGTCCTCATTCCGGCCGAAGGAGAACCGGTCGCGGCCGGTTATTACACCCTGAGCATGGCCCAGGTGGAATTACGCTCCCTGCCCGAATCCCACCGTAAAAACCTCCCGAAGTACCCTGTTCCCGCTGTCCGATTGGGCCGCCTTGCCGTTGACCGCCAATGGCAAGGAACTGGATTGGGGGAGATATTATTGATGGATGCCATCCGCCGGTCTGTTGCCGCCGTCCAATCGGTGGCCGCGAAATATATGATCGTCGATGCGAAAAACGAAAAGGCCGAGGAGTTTTATTTACGTTATGGGTTTCAACCCTTTGAAGGCGGTTCGTACTCATTGGTAGTGGCCATCGATACGTTAAAAGGACTTTTCGAGAAATGAAGTGAGCGGCTAG
This sequence comes from candidate division FCPU426 bacterium, assembly GCA_963738405.1. Lineage (GTDB taxonomy): Bacteria > Oederibacteriota > Muellerivitia > Muellerivitales > Muellerivitaceae > CAVTWJ01. The sequence continues at coordinate 19,511 of CAVTWJ010000004.1, forward strand.
GGTTGTTCGCGACGGGGAGCACCAAGCCCCCAGCTTGGCGCAGTGGGAATAGACAATAAAAACAAGGAGGTTCCAGGATGGAAAAATTCGTAGGTTACTTCATCGGGGTCGCCATCGCCATGGCGATCGCCCTCGGCATCGGGTGGCTCAAAGGCGGGGCAGATCTCACTAAGACCATGGGTATCTTTTTCGCGGGATGGATTGTCGGGGCGATCTCCATGTACATCAAAGCGATGATCGTCTATAAACCCTGACCCGGCTTCTTGGCCCTTTTACTCGGCCTGAAACTCTTTTGCTGTAATAACGGTTCCTTGGGTGGCGAAAACCTTTTCGGTTAAAACCCTGTGTACTTCCTCATCCGGGTCAAAACAAGCGTCCTTCACGACAACGCACTGAAAATCCAAATCGCTGGCGGCCCGGATGGTGGATAAAACGATGCCGCTAGTGGAAATTCCCATGAGCACCAAATTCTCGATGCCCTGGGCCCGCAGGATCATCTGCAGGGAATTACCGGCAAAGGCGCTGACACGGTGCTTGTAGATAACCCTTTCGCCAGTCTTGTATATAGAAGGATGGATATTCGCTGAATCCGTTCCCTTGACGAAAATTCCTCTTTCTTTAACCATCGCGAAACGCTTGTTCAAGGGGCTGATTTCGGGATAGCCCGGTTCAAACCCTATCCCTACGTGAAGGATGAAAAACCCGCCTTTTCGGGCTGTTTCCATCACTAAAGCCGCGTTGGGCAAGATATCCGTTGCCGGTGGAATAAAACCAAAGATCCCTTCTTGAATGTCCAAAGAAAGAACAGCTGTTTTATGGGGATCGAGTTTCATTTTTTTCCTCCGGATGCGGAATGTAATGGGGTGCATCATACACTTTCAAGTCGCAAAACCCTCCAAGTCGAGAATCAACGCGATGTAAAAAAATGTGTTTAACGCAATATTTTTTTAGTCATTTCCGATAAGTTTTTCTAAAATGAACGCACTTTGAAAAACATAAATTTACCCACTGCAAATCAAAGGCCGCACATGGGCACCATGCCTGAGATTCTCGACGACTCCAAATACGCCAAGGGTACGGGCCTTTTTTCCGTTTACGAGAATGTCTCCTTTCCGGAAGACGTGAAAAAGCGCTGCATGGCCCTGTTGGAATTCGGCACCGAAACCCTCCTCAAAAACGACTTTATCATCCTCGATTTCGTCCCTTATCCCGGTTTGGGCCGGGTGGGGCAAGACGATGTGCTGAAGTATTCGTGGATTCTTTCCGAATCCCACCGGGTGCTGATGTATGACCCTAAAACCAAGACCTTGATCGATGAGCTTTATACCTGCAGTCCCGAAAAGGACGGCCGCTTGATGTTTGAGGCAGCCAATCAGCGCATTGGAAAACCGGTCAAAAGCATCCTTTTGAGCGAAATTGTGAGCAAGGAAATGGCCCAGCAGGATGAGCCGGACAAGCTGTTTCATTCGGTTCAAGACGCTTCCAAGAAATTCCGCATGGCCCCCAAAAAGAACTACTGCGTCTCCACCGTGTTTTTCGATATGTCCGATACGAAGCTGGATGAGGACAGCCTGGAAACCATGCTGACCAAGGCCTTGAACAAAGATGATCAGAAGCCGGTCATTGAATCCGCCTGCCGTTATGATCCGCAAGGCTACACCTACATCCACCAGTCCCCCAAGCATTTCGCTGGACTACACAGCTATCCCGGCACGCTGAAATCCGCTCACTTAAGCCTGATCGGAACCGGGGAAGCGGTGGTTCCGGTTTTGGAAGATATGGAAGAAGTAGTTTACAAACGCCGAAAAACCGAACCCACCATGAGCATCAAGATCGTCGCCGAAGGTTTTTAAGAATATCTTTCAAGATTTTTTACCACCACGATGCGTCCCCTTCGGGGACAGGCTTGCATCGCACCAAGTCACTAAGAACAGCAATAAGCCTTAAAATGTTTGAAATCCTTTTTTAAAATTAGCTTTTCTTGGTGTCTTTGTGCCTTGGTGGTGAAGCAATTAGAGGTGATTATGTCGCAATGGCTTGAACATTACGGGATGTCGGTGAGTTTTTTGGCTTTGATCCTGGCCTTTGGGTCGGCCCTTTACGGCGTTCTTCTTAAAAAGAAAAAATCCGCGAAAGAAAAAAAATCCCCTTCCAAAGCCGCGCCCTATTTTATTTTGGCCGGCGTGTTATCAGTGATCGCGATACTTTTAGCCGTTGGGACTGGTTTGGCTTTTCAAAAAATTCAAACCCTGAAAGCCAACGGCCCTTTTCCTTTCGGAAGCGGATGGGTCTTTTACGGTTATTACGACCAGGTGAAAAAAACTTTTCTAGCGGGGCCCTTTGAAAAAATCGCCGCCCGTTCCGCGAGCCCCAGGACGGATGACAACCTCCCGGGGAAGGGGGACTTGTTGGAGGTGATCGAGAGCGCGAAAGTTTATATTCCATATTTCAAGCAAGCGGGATCGGTCCACGAAATGGACTGTCCTATTGTCTATAAGTTCATGATTGAGAAAAGCGATGAAACGGGCGTGGTGCTCAAACCGGGCGCTCGATTAGTGGTGAGGGATGTGGTTTCGAAAAGTTTTACTCAAAACGGAATCAGCGTTTGGGCGCGGGTGGAAAGGTTTGAACCACCCGCGGGTGGAAGCGGCGCGCCCGCGCCTCCGGCTCCCTCGGGTAAAAAATAAATTCTTCTCAAACAAAAAGTCAGGCGACGTGAATCCGGTTTAACTGCTGGGAAAGTAGATCCATATCCGTTTTTTTCACCGCTAGAAATTTTAATCCCGCAAGCAAATCGGTGGCCCAGACCACATCCACAAAGGCCGTGATGGTTTCATTGCGGTCAGGTAATAGAAGCTTCAAATTTAAAAGATTCCCGGCGCTCAAGCGGCCATCCTGCGCCACGCAGAGTCCGCCCAAACTGGTATCCAGGGTTTGCGATTGGTTTTCGCTTTTTGTTAATTCGCTGACGTTATGGGCCGAAATTTTTTCCTCGAGCACCCGATACCTTACCGGCATCTTCAGGGGAACTCTTTCAAAAGCTCTTTTCTCGGCAAACAGGTTCTGGTCGGACATTGGGAGCCATCCTTTTGTCGCTTTCAGGCGACGCTGGGTTGTAACTAGAGCTCTATATGCGCTGTAAATAGGCCCCAAATCAATTAAAACCAGGCCATAAATTGGGCAAACGTCAGGCCTGAACCGAGGTACCCATTCCTTGTTTGGGAATGGGTACACCAATTCTCGCCCTTCGGTTTGAGACCTCAGGGCATGGGCCCTCCCACCCCTTAACCTACGTAAAATCCCTTTGTTTTATTCAAAATATTCTTGACGACACCCTTAAAAGCCCCAATAATGGCGCCAAGTGGGTATTAGTGGTAGGAAGTGGTAGTTAATCAAAAAACCCATTAAATTAAGGCTTTTTGAGGGGTTTTAATGTTTCGTGGAATCTTCCACAACTCAGTTGACGACAAGGGGCGCACGGTTCTTCCGGCCCGTTTTCGTGAACAGATTCGTGAACAGCACGAAACACCCCTCGTCCTTACCTTGGGTTTTGACCAATGCCTTTTCCTCTATCCCCTGGATGCCTGGAAAAAAATTGAAGAAAAGCTGGCCTCGCTCGACAGCCTGAATTCCGAAGTCAGGCAGTTTCAAAGAACCATCCTCCGGGCCACCGATGAAATCGATATCGATCCCCAGGGACGCATCATGATTTCGCCCGTCCTGCGAAAAGAGGCGGGAATCGCCAAGGCGGTGGTGATCGTGGGCATGCTTCACCGCATCGAGATTTGGGACAAGGAAAAATACGAGGCTTATCACGCCCAATCCGCGCAGTCGTTGGAACTTTTGGGCCAGAAGCTATCCGACAAAGGCATTCAGTCCATCACCTTATAGGAGGGTGGAAATGGTCGGTATTGAGATCAAGGAAAAATTTTCGCTGATCCATGTCACCGGGGATTTAAGCGAAGACGACTTGGGCGCCCTCCGGACGGCCATCGATACCTTGATGACCCGGGGCTACCGGCATGTGGTGCTCGATTTGAAGGAAGTGGCGTTCATGAACGCCCGGGGCTTGGGGGCCCTGGTGAACCATTGGGGGCAGGTGCGCTTCAAGAGGGGGGATTTGAAGATTGTGGGGCTCAACAGCCGCCTGATGCATCTATTCAGGTCCATGGGGGTGGAACAGATATTCGAGGTCTACCCCAGCGTTGAGGAAATGATGGAAAAGACCGGCCGGATGCCGGCCATCGCTTAAGAAGAAAGACATAAGGGGGAAACAGTGGCCGTTGCCTTAGCGCCTGAAGAAACCGTGACCGTGCTTCGCCTTGCCGGAGACCTTTCGCTCCATGACATGGAGGGGCTCTCCAGCGTATTGACCGACATGTCGGTCAAGGGCAAGACGCGGGTCATTCTTAATTTCCGCCAGGTCAACCATGTGGCCCTGGGCGGCATCTCCAAACTGGCGGAAAGAAATTTCCGCCTCCGAAGCCTGGGCGGAGAAATCAAGCTGGTGGCGGTGGCTCCCTATGTCGCCAACCTTTTCAAGCTGGTTGGAGCCCTTGGCTATTTTGACGTTGTTTCCAACGAGGACCTGGCCCTGGCCCGGTTCGACGCCTAACTTTTTTAGTTAACCGACGACCTAGTTGATCGACACCTACTCCAACGCCATTTCAAGGATGAACTGAAGGAAAAAATGAAACTCTACGGAGGAAGTTTAGAGTCAAAGGGAACCGGGTGTTCCCTTGGGCCCTGTGCTTCCGGAGCGCGACGCGCGCTTCGCGGCCGATGAGCGTCCATCAGCCGGTTCTGCTTCAGGAAGCCGTGGAATATTTGTCTCCCCCGCCGGACGGCGTGGTGTTGGATTTGACGGTCGGGATGGGCGGCCACTCGACGGAGCTTTTAAAAAGGCTTCCGAAGGGCCGGTTGATTGGTGTGGATCAGGATGTTGATGCCTTACAACACGCTGGCCTGGCACTCCGGGGCGACCCAAGGGTTTCCCTGTTCAAGGCTAACTTCGCCAACCTCCTGTGGGTGCTGAAAGACCTTGATGTAAAAGAGGTTGACAGCGTGTTGATGGATATCGGCATCTCGTCTTATCAATTGGATACACCCTCAAGGGGCTTTTCCTTCATGCATGAGGGGCCCTTGGATATGCGCATGGACCAGGCCGCCGGGTTCACCGCCTCCGAAATCATCAACAATTCCTCCGAGCAGCAGCTTTCCAAAATCTTTTTCGAGTTCGGCGAAGAACCCAAGGCCCGCGCTTTGAGCCGCGCCATCGTGAAGGCCCGGGCGGAAGAACCCATCCGCACCACCTCCCAATTGGCGGAGCTGGCCAAGCGGGTCCTGGGCCGCCCCAGGGATCGGGCCGCCAAGCACCCCGCGACCAAACTGTTTCAGGCCCTCCGCATCGCGGTCAACCGCGAGTTGGAAGTGCTTCAAAAGGGGCTGAAATCGGCCTTGTCCGTCCTCAAGCCCGGGGGGCGCATCGCGGTCATCACCTTCCATTCATTGGAAGACCGCATCGTCAAGCAGCTCTTCAAGGCTGAGGCCACGGATTGTATCTGCCCGCCCGAAATTCCCATGTGCGTTTGCGGCCACAAGGCTTCCTTGAAACTCATCACGCATAAACCCCTTACGGCTTCCGAGGAAGAATTAGCCCTGAATCCCCGTTCCCGCAGCGCCAAGCTGAGGGTGGCTGAAAAGCTGACTCCGGGAGGTCCGGTTTGAACGAGACGGCCTCCAACTTTAAAGACCGGGTGATGGTTTCCGCGGGCGAAGCCCTGGACGCGGGCATGTTTTGGCGCGGTAACCTGGCGGGCGCCTTGAAACGCAGGGACTATAAGGGAACCTTCTGGGGAATCCTGGCCTTGAGCCTGTTTCTTTTCTTTTATGTTTGGCAGCACATGCAGGTGGTGAAGCTCTCCTACGAGGTTCAGGGTCTGCGCTCCCAGAAACAAACTTTGACCAACCAATACTATTACCTCAAGTACAAGATGTACGACGTGGACAGCCTCTCCAAGGTGGAATCCATTGCCCGCGATCAGCTGGGCATGGTGACGCCCCGCACCGACCAGGTGGTCATCCTGTCCGATAACGACTCCCTGGTTCCGCGCTGGCTGACCTGGTGGACTCAAACGATGGATAAGGGAGGCCGCTTGTGAGCGTGCGTATGCCCTCCTCCCCCCTCCACCAACGGCTCTGGATTTTGGAATCGGTCATCTTTTTCGCGCTTTTAGGCGTCGAGGCCCGGTTGGTTTACCTTCAGGTCTTCAAACATTCCGAATACAGCCAATTGGCTTTCCACCAGCAATACACCTCCAAGGAAACCCAGCCCTCACGGGGCCTCATTGAGGACCGCAACGGGGTTCTTCTGGCCATGAATATCGATCTCTATAACGTTTGCGGCCATCCGGACCAGATTCAAGACAAGGCGCACGCCGCGGCGGTGCTTTCGGGGGTCTTGGGGCTCCCCTACGGCACGATCCTCTCCAAACTCTCGCAGGATAAATCCTTCGTTTGGCTTGCCCGCCAGGTTCCCTTCGAAAGAAGCCAGGCGGTGGAAAGCTTGAAACTCCAGGGGGTGGAGGCCTTCGGGGAACAGCGCCGGTTTTATCCCGACCGCGACATGGCGGCGCAGGTTTTGGGCTTTACCGGAATGGACAACCAGGGATTGAACGGACTAGAACGCTTCTACGAAAAAAATCTCTCCGGCCAAAAGGGCCTGGTCATGGCCGAGCGGGACGCGAGGGGAAGGCTGGTTCCCACCGACAACAAGCAGGTCAAGCAAAGCGTGGAGGGCACCAGCCTTGTCACCACCCTGGATACGACCCTCCAGCATGTGGCCCAGGTGGAGCTCCAAAAGGCCTTCGACAAGTACCGGTGCAAAGCGGCTTCCGTGGCCGTGATGAATCCCAAGACCGGCGAAATTCTCGCCATGGCCAACCTGCCGACCTTTGATCCCAACCATTTTTCCCAAGTTTCTTCCGACGTTTGGCGCGACCGCATGGTGAACGACGAATTCGAGCCAGGGTCCACTTTCAAGCTGGTGACGGCCCTGGGGGCTTTGGAGGAAGGGGTCGTCAACGAGGATGATAAATTTTTCTGCGAGAACGGCGAGTACCACACCGATTACGGCCGGGTGGTCACGGACCACGAAAAACACGGCTGGCTGACTTTTAGGGAAGTCTTCGGTTATTCCTCCAACATCGGCATGGTGAAGGTGGGGGCCAAGCTGGGCAAAGACAACCTTTACCGCTACTGCCAGCGCCTGGGGTTCGGGGTCCCCACCGGCATCGACCTGCCGGGCGAGGCCGCGGGCAAGCTCCGCCCGGAAGCGCAATGGAGCGGCATCTCCATGACGACCATCCCCTACGGCTATGAGGTTTCCGCCACGCCGATGCAGATCCTGCGGGCCTACGCGGCGATCGCCAACGGCGGGGTGATGATGAAACCCTACCTGGTCAAGGAGCTGGTCAGCAAAACGGGAACGGTGGTGAAAAGCTTCACTCCCCAAAAGGAAAAGCGCATCTGTTCCGAAAAGACCGCCCAGCGCCTGACGGCCATGATGAGGTGGGTCGTCGAGAAGGGAACGGGTACGGCGGTGGACCTGCCCGCCTACCCAATAGCCGGCAAAACGGGAACGGCCTACAAGTTCATGAACGGCCACTATTCCAAGTACAACTATGTTTCTTCCTTCGTGGGGTTTGTTCCCGCCGACAACCCCAAGTTCGTTATTTATTGTTCCTTGGATGATCCCCGGGGCATCTATTGGGGCGGCTACACGGCCGGGCCCGTATTTAAAGAAGTCGCCAAGCGGGCCCTGTCCTACGCTTTAGTCCCTCCCGTCAACTCGGATTTGGAACAAACGGCCTCTTTGAAAAAACAACTGCCTTCCTTCGTGGGGCTCACCCCTTCCCAAGGCCGTTTGCTGGGCCAGGACCGCCAGGTGAAAATGAAGTTCACCGGCAAGGGCGCGAAGATCACATCCCAGATTCCCCCGGCGGGAACCTACATGGTGGACTCTCAAGCCGCCGGGTTGTGCGTCACCCTGACGCTGGGAAACACAGTTTCCGCATTCGCGGCTGGAACGGTTCTGAATGGGTCAGTCCCGAACGGGACCGTTCCGAATGGAACAGCCCCGAATGGGGCAGTCCCGAACGGGACCATGCCTGACTTGCGGGGAAAGACCAAGCGGCAGGCCCTGGCTCTTTTAGCTCCCTTCGGGCTCAAGGTGAATTTCTCAGGCGAGGGAATTGTTCGAACCCAATTTCCGCCGGTCGGACGGTCCTTGAAAACCTTTAATGCCTGCGATTTGAGTTGCGACATTCCTTCCGTCCGGGTTGACGCGGTCCAGGGGGGGAAATCATGAAAATCTCCCTTCTGAAGAAAGCTCTCAAGGCTTCCCGGTTTCTGGGCGAGGGAAACCCGCAAGTGACGGGATTAAGCGAAAACTCGAAGACCGCCCGGAAGGGCGACCTCTTCTTCTGTCTGCCGGGAGCCAAGGTGGACGGCAGGGATTACGCGAAAGAAGCCTTGGCCAAGGGCGCTTCCTGGATTGTGGTTGAAAAGAAAGCAATCTCCGGGATCAAGGCCCCGCAAATCGTGGTGGCGGACGGCAGGGAAGCTTTAGCCCTGACCGCCAAGGTCTTTTATCAAAATCCCTCCAAAAAGGTAAAGGTCATCGGCGTTACCGGAACCAAGGGAAAAACCACCACCACCTTCCTGATCCGCCACTTGCTCGAATGGGCGGGCGAGAAAACAGGCCTGATTGGAACCATTTCCTATCAAGTGGGGAAGAAAAGCTACGCGGCTCCCAACACCACGCCTTCCGCGCTGATCGTCAACCGCCTCTTGAGCGAGATGGAAAAAGCGAAATGCTCCTACGCGGTCATGGAAGTTTCCTCCCATGCCCTGGCCCAAAAGAGGGTGATGGGCGTTGAATTCAAGGGGGCGGTCTTTACCAATTTGGGCCGGGACCACCTGGATTTCCACAAGACCTTTTCCAACTATTACAAAGCCAAGAAGATTCTTTTTGACCGGTTTCCTACGGTACGGGTCAGAACCGTAAACGCCGACGATTCCTATGGCCGCAATCTCTTGAAAAGCCTGGGAAAAAAGGGTGTGGGTTACGGCATCAAAACCAAGTGCCGTTACCAAGCCCTTCAGGTTCAGCTCCACCCCGGGAAATCATCTTTCGTTCTTCAAGGCCGTTCGTTTGAGGTTCCCTTGACGGGCCTTTTCAATGTTTACAACTCCCTGGCCGCCTTGTCCGTTCTCAAGGAAATGGGTTTTTCGTGGGATGTTCTTCAGGAAGGCTTAAGCAAAGCCCCCGCGGTTCCGGGCCGGTTTGAGGAAGTGAAAGCGGGCCAGCCTTTTACGGTTTTGGTCGATTACGCCCATACCTCGGATGCCTTGGAACAGGCTCTTTTAGCCTCCAAGGAAATTCTCCAGCAAACTACCGGCAAAAGATTGATCTGCGTATTCGGATGCGGCGGGGACCGGGACAAAACCAAAAGGCCCTTGATGGGAAAGATTTCCGCCGAACTGGCCGACTTGACGGTGGTGACTTCCGACAACCCCCGTACTGAAAACCCCAAGGCCATCCTCAAGGACATCCTGGCGGGTATTCCTGAGAGGTTCACGAAAGCCAAGGGCGGGAACGTTCTGGTGAAGGAGGACCGGGGCGCCGCCATCCAACTGGCCCTTTCCAAAGCCCAGGCGGGCGATTTGGTTTTGATCGCGGGCAAGGGCCATGAGACTTACCAGATTTTCGGTACCCAAAAACATCATTTTGACGACCGGGAAGAAGCCCGGAAAGTTTTAAGGCAAATGGCCAAGAGCGGCAGCGGGGTTTCTTGATGATGCCCTGGACGCTGGAGGAAACAGCGGCTCTGGTGAACGGAAAGCTGGTGAAGGGAGGTAAAGCGAAGGTGGCGGGGGTTTCCCACGACACCCGAACCCTTCAAAGAGGCGATCTTTACGTGGCGATCCGGGGAAAGAAGCTGGATGGCCACCGGTTCTTGAAAGAAGCTTCCGCTAAGGGAGCGGTTGCGGCGGTGGTGGATGAAGCGGGACGGAGGACCGGAGCCGAACGGCTCCCCTTGGTAGTGGTGAAGGATACCACGAAGGCCCTGGGGGACTTAGGAAGAAGCCAAAGGCTCCAGTGGAACGGACCCTTGGTGGCGGTGACGGGAAGCATGGGCAAGACCACGGTGAAGGACATGGCGGCCCATCTTTTGGAGGCGAAGGGGAAGGTTTTAAAGACCGAGGGCAACTTGAACAACCAATGGGGGCTTCCCCTGACGTTGTTGAAGCTCTCCCCGGAACACGCGGCTGCGGTGGTGGAACTGGGTATCAACCACCCGGGGGAAATGGCTGGATTATCGGAAATCGCCCGGCCGGACGTGGCCCTGGTTACCGCCATCGGGGACGCCCATTTGGGGAATTTTGAAAACCTCCGGGAACTGGCGCGGGAGAAGCAAAGGGTCCAATCGGCTTTAAGGCCGGGCGGGCGGGTCGTGTTGAATGGGGCGGAAACCCTGCTCAATCGAAAGGGAAAAAACGTGACGACTTTCGGATTTAAAACCGGGCAGGTCCGGGCGCTGGAGTTAAAGCCCCAGGGACTCTTCACCCGTTTCATACTTCAAGCGGGCGGGGGAAGGGCTTCGGTCCTTCTTTCCATGCCGGGCGCCCATAACGTCTTGAATGCCCTGGCCGCTGTTTCGGCCGGGTTATCGCTGGGAATTCCTTTCCAAACCTTAGCCCAAAGGCTTGGAACCTTCCGCCCCAAGGCCAAGATGCGGATGGAAATCCAAAATCTAAAAGGGGTTTTGGTGGTGAACGACGCTTACAACGCCTCGCCCGCTTCCATGGAAGCGGCCCTGGCTACCTTCAGCGGTCTGAAGGGTCCTCAACGCAAGATTTTGGTTTTGGGTGACATGTTGGAACTAGGTTCCTTCGGCCCCCTGGCCCACCGGCAGGCGCTTCGGATAGCCCTGTTGATGAATCCGGACCGGGTGCTTTTGGTGGGGGAGGCTTTTCACCAAGCCGCCCGCTACTTGAAGGCCGATCAAAGGGAAGAGGTTCTGATTTTGAAGGATTCGTTCGAAGCGGGAATGGCCTTGGCGGGTTTGGCTGAGGCAGGGGACGCGGTTTTATTGAAGGGTTCCAGGGGAATGAAAATCGAAACAGCGCTTTTGGCGCTTCAAGCAAGAAAAGGATAACCAAGGATGCTCTACCACCTGCTTTACCCGCTGGCGAACAAGTTCATCGGTTTTAACGTCTTTCGTTACGTAACCTTTCGAAGCGTCTACGCGGCGGTCACCACCTTCGGTCTTTGCCTTCTCTTCGGCGGCGGGGTGATCCGATGGATGCGCGCATCCCAATTGGGGGAGAAAATCCGTTCCGACGGACCCGCCAGCCACTCGGCTAAGGCCGGCACCCCGACCATGGGGGGGGTTCTCATCGTATTCGCCCTGGTCCTCAGTTCGCTCCTTTGGGTTCGCTGGGACTCGAAATTCTTTTGGATCGCCCTTCTTTCCATTCTTTGGTACGGAGCCATCGGCTTCGCGGACGATTACTGGAAGCTGTTGGGCAAGGGAAAAAGCAGGGGCCTCTCCAGCTTTTACAAACTGTTGTTTCAGTTCATTGGCGCCATCCTGATCGTGGGCCTTTATATGTCGGTGCTTCCCGACGATTTCGCCTACAAAAGCTACATCACCCTGCCCTTCTTCAAGCACCCGGTGAACCTGGACGTGCTCTATCCCTACTTCGGGGTGCTGGTGATTGTCTCCGCTTCCAACGCGGTGAACCTGACGGACGGGTTGGACGGACTGGCGGTCGGCTGTACCACCTTCGCCGCCATGGCCTTCGTGGTGGTCACCTATGTGGCGGGCAACGTGAAATTCAGCGAATACCTGAAAATTATCACGGTTCCCGGCGCCAGCGAACTGACGGTGGTTTGCGCGGGGCTGGTGGGGGCGGGGTTGGGATTTCTCTGGTTCAACGCCCATCCGGCCCAGGTCTTTATGGGCGACACGGGTTCCCTGGCCCTGGGAGGGTTACTGGGAACTATCGCGGTGATGGTGAAACAGGAGATTCTTCTCATCATCGTGGGCGGCATCTTCGTGGTGGAGGCCCTCTCGGTCATCATCCAAGTGACCTCCTACAAGTTCAGCGGCAAGCGGGTCTTCAAGATGGCGCCCCTTCATCATCACTTCGAATTGTCGGGGGTGCCCGAATCCAAGCTCATCGTGCGTTTCTGGATCGTGGCCATCATTCTCACGCTTTTGACACTCTCCACCCTGAAGTTGAGGTAACAGGAACCCATGATCAACGTGAACGGAAAACAAGTGGCGGTTCTGGGGCTGGGCCGGTCGGGATTCGCCGCCGCCAAGCTCCTCTCCCTCCATGGCGCCCAGGTGGTCATCCTGGACGACAAGAGCCCCGAAAAGCTCTCGGCTTGGATCGAGAAGGCGAAGGGCCTCGCCCGTACCCGCTTGGCCCTGGGGGGAGGGAACATGGGTGAACTTACCGCCTGCGACCTCGTGGTGACCTCCCCCGGCGTGCCCATCAACCATCCGATACTCGAAAGAGCCGTTGAGAAGGGCCTGCCAGTCGTGGGTGAAATGGAGTTGGCTTTCGGCTATTGCGCGGCCCCGGTGGCGGCTGTGACGGGAACCAACGGGAAAACCACCACCACCACCCTCCTCACCCAAATGATCCTTCAAGGGGGCCGCAAGGCCGTGGCCTGCGGGAATATCGGGAAAGCCTTCTCGGAGGCGGTGTTTGAGCTGGGCGCGGAGGATCTGGCGGTTTTGGAAGTCTCCAGCTTCCAATTGGAAACCATCCAGGAATTTCACCCGAAAATCGCCGCCATCCTCAATGTCACTCCGGACCACCTGGACCGGCACGGCTCCATGCAGGCCTATGTCCAGGCCAAGGGGCGGATCTTCGAGAAGCAAACCGGGGGGGATGCCGTCCTCTTGAACGCCTCCGACAAATACACGCCGATCTTTTCTTCCATGGTCCAAAGTTCCCTTTACCAGTTTGGTTTTCCCAAGGAGGGCCGGGACGACGGCAAGCCGGGCTGCTACGCCGCCGGCTCCCACATCGAACTCTTGGGACGGAAACTTTTCAAGATTTCCGACCTGCGGATTCCCGGCCCCCACAACGTGGAAAACGCCTGCGCGGCGGCCCTGGCGGCCTCCTTGGCGGGTACGAGCGATGAGGCCCTCACCCAAACCCTTTTCTCTTTTGAGGGCGTGGAGCACCGGCTGGAAGCCGCTGGTGAAATAGGCGGGGTGCGTTTTGTGAATGACTCCAAGGGCACCAACGTGGATTCGGTGGTGAAGGCCCTGGAAAGTTTTCCCAAGCCCATTGTTTTGATCCTGGGCGGACGGGACAAGGCCGGGGATTTCACCCGATTGATCCCCCTGATCACGGAAAAGGTGACCCGAGTGGTGGCCTTCGGCGAGTGCAAGACCAAGGTGGCGGCCCAGTTATCCACGGCGACCACCGTCGTGGAAGCCGGTTCCTTGGAGGAGACGGTTAAGGGGGCCTTGGCGGCCAGTGAAAAGGGAGGAACGGTTCTTTTTTCTCCCGGGTGCGCCAGTTTCGACATGTTTGAGAACTACGAGGATCGGGGCCGTCAGTTCAAGACCCTGGTTAAAAAGTTGAGCGAGTCGCGCCTCGGCGCGGCCCGAACGTAACAAAGGAGAAAGTATGTTCATCATCCGCTTGGACGAAAAAGAATCGAAACGCATCCATGCCGCCGTCCAATCGGGAAGGGAGGTTTCATTTTTGCGCTCGGATTCTGACAGCACCACCTACCACACCTTTTCCACACCTACTACGCCTTGGTCGGAATCCGAACGGAAGGATGAAATTCCCTATGTGGAGGCCTTTAAGGCCTTGAAGGAGAAAAGGTGAGACGCTCCAACCCCATCCAGTCTTCCCCGGACTTCCTTTTGTTTTTACTGACGGTGGTCCTGGTCACCGCGGGGCTCATCATGGTTTACAGCTCCTCGGCCATCCTGGCCCATGACCGCTATGGAAGCTCCTATTACTTCTTTCTGCGCCAGCTGCTTTGGGTGGGGGTGGGCGGTTTGGGACTATGGTTCTCCTCCCGGATGGATCTCGAGTCCTTAAGGGCCCTGGCCATCCCAGCCCTCTTTGTCGCCCTTATGTTGATGCTGTTGGTTTGCGTGCCGGGATTGGGCCGTACGGTGGGCGGGGCGCAAAGGTGGTTCCGGTTAGGGCCCTTTTCTTTCCAGCCATCCGAAGTCTTCAAGATCGCCCTGGTTTTTTACCTGGCTGATTCCCTGGACCGCCGAAGCGGTCAATTGGCCCAAATATCAGGCCTTTTGCCTTATTTCGCGATTCTCGGGATCGGCATGGTGCTCTTGGAAAAACAGCACGATTTCGGTACGGCGGTGCTTTTGGCCCTGGTCACCCTGCAACTGATGCTTTTGGCCGGGATGCAATGGAAGTTTTTCATGATTCCCACGGCCATCCTGATTCCCACCTTTACCTTTCTCGTGGAATCGGCCAGCTACCGCATGAAACGTATCACGGCTTTCCTGAATCCCTGGGAGGATCCCCAGGGGGCGGGCTTTCAGCTCATTCAAAGCCTCATCGCGGTGGGCAACGGCGGGCCCTTCGGAGTGGGTCTTTCCAACAGCACCCAGAAGCTTTTTTACCTGCCGGCGCCCCACACCGATTTTATTTTCGCGGTCATCGCCGAGGAACTGGGACTTTGGGGCGCTGGGACCCTGGTGTTTCTTTTCGCGGTTTTTATTTTGAGGGGCTTCAAGGTGGCGGCCATAGCGGGGCAGAGGGAAAACGGACTCTTCAAAGCCCTTCTGGCCTCCGGCATCACGGGCTTGATCGGTTTCCAGGCGATCGTGAACCTGGGGGTGGTGACGGGACTTCTCCCCACCAAGGGCATTCCCCTTCCCCTCATCTCTTACGGCGGGTCTTCCATGGTTTTCACGCTTTTTTCCATCGGGATCCTCTTCAATATTTCCCGAGAGACGAAAATCGCGTCGCCTTTCGGGACCAAGGTCGTGACGGCGTGAGGCGCTTGGACGAAAGAAAAAGGGAATCGCTTTGAAAATGATCCTGACGGGAGGCGGGACGGGAGGACACGTGTTCCCCGGCATCGCGGTGGCGAAAGAACTGATGAAGCATCCGGAGGTTGAATTGCTTTACGTGGGAAAAATAAATGGGCCCGAGGCCAAGTGGGTTCCGGAGGCGGGGATTCCCTTTCGGGGTATCCCCGCCTCCGGAATGCCCCGCTCCCTCTCCCCCAAGCTCCCGACCTTTTTCTGGGACTTGGTCCGGGGGTTAGGACGTTCATGGAAGCTGGTCAGGGAAGTCCGCCCGGACGTTGTTTTTTCCACGGGCGGGTATGTGTCGGTGCCGGTGTGCCTGGCGGCGGCCCTGCAAGGGGTGCCGGTAGGGCTTTTCGAACCCAACGTGCAACCGGGCCTGGCGGCCCGACTGTTGGGCTTCTTCGCTCAAAGGGTTTTCGTTGGTTTTTCGGAAACCCTTACTCACTTTTCGAAAAGGAGGTCGGAATGGACAGGAATTCCGGTCAGGGAAGAAATTTTGTCGGCGGAAAAGAAAAAATCGAGGGAGGCCTTCGGATTGAACCCCGAAACACCCACCCTCTTGATGCTGGGAGGGTCCCAGGGAGCTCTGGCCCTCAACCGGCTGATGGTGCAGCTGCTTCGGTTCCTGGGGCAGGGGGACCAGGCGGTGCAGGCCATCTTCATGACGGGATGGGCCGATTACAAACCGACGGTGGACCAGCTGGAAAAATGTCCCTTGAAAATGGTTTTGAGGCCCTTTATCGCCAATATTCACGAAGCCTACGCGGCCAGCGACCTGGTGGTGAGCCGGTCGGGCGCCATGACCTGCGGGGAACTCACAAGCCGGAGCCTACCCGCCCTATTTATTCCATATCCCCACGCTTCCGCTCATCAGGAGAAGAACGCGCGGGCGCTGGAGAAAGCGGGAGCGGCCCTGGTGTTCAAGGAAGAGGCGTTGGACGAGGAAACCCTCTGTCAGACCGTGATCTCCCTGCTTTCGGATAACGGGAAGCTTCAGGCGATGGGTCAGGCCTCGGGAAAATTAGCCCGGCCCAAGGCCGCCTGGCAGATTACGGAAGGCCTTTTAGGCCTGGCCCAACAAAGGAAAACCGCATGAAAACAGCCGCATTCCAAACCAATCAGGCCCTGGGGCACGTTCAACGGGTGCATTTCATCGGCATCGGCGGGGCGGGCATGAGCGGCATCGCGGCGGTTCTCCTGAGCCTCAAGTACCGGGTGTCGGGATCGGACCTGAAATCCAGCGAGGTGACCGACCGCCTGAAAAAGATGGGGGCCAAGATTTCTTTCGGCCACAAGGCGGGGAACGTTTCCGATTCCGACGTGGCGGTCTACTCGGCCGCCGTGCCGATGGATAACCCGGAAATCACCGAAGCTATCCGGCGGGGTATTCCGGTCATTCCCCGAACCGAGATGCTGGGCGAACTGATGCGCTTGAAATACGGCATCGCGGTTTCCGGCACCCACGGCAAGACCACCACCACCTCCATGGTCGGCTTGGTGCTGACCGAAGGGGGCTTGGACCCCACCCTGGTCATCGGGGGCCAGGTGGATGCGTTCAAGTCCAACGCCAAGCTGGGCAAGAGCCCCTACCTGGTGGCGGAAGCCTGCGAGGCTTTCGGAGAATTTTTCCTCCTCTCGCCCATGATTTCCATCATCACCAATATCGATGACGACCACCTGGACTATTACGGTTCCATCGAAAAGGTGAGGGACGCCTTCGTGGCCTTCGGGAATAAGGTGCCTTTTTACGGCTGCGTGATCCTCGGGGTGGACGACAAGCAGGTGAAGTCCATCCTGCCCCAGCTCAAGCGCCGGGCGGTCACCTATGGTTTGGGGCCGGACGCCTCGTTAAGGGCTCAAAAGGTGAAGCTTGAAAAAATCAGCTCCACCTTCGAGGTGGCTTTGGACGGGCGCCGGTTGGGTGCCCTGAAATTGAACGTGCCGGGAAGGTTTAACATCCAGAACGCCTTGGCGGCGGTGGCGGTGGGATTGGAACTGAAAGTCTCCTTCAAGGCCATCGCGGCGGGCCTGGTCCGGTTCCATGGGGCCCAGCGCCGGTTCGAGGTCAAGGGAAGCTACAAGGGGGCCGTGGTGGTGGATGACTACGCCCACCATCCCACGGCGGTTTTTGAAACCCTGAAGGCGGCAAAGCATTTCGCCGGCAAGAAAAAACTCTTGGTGGTGTTTCAGCCCCACCTTTTTTCCCGCACCCAGCTTTTGAGGGACAAGTTCGGGAAGGCCTTCTTTGACGCCGATGAGGTCATCATCACCGCCATCTACCCCTCCCGGGAGAAGCCTATCCCCGGGGTCACGGGGAAGACACTGGTCGAGGCCTTGAGGGAAAACGGACACCGGAAGGCCGAATCCATCGAGGATAAAAATGTCCTCTTGGAGCAGTTGAAGAACCGGCTGGACGCCAACACCGTGCTTTTAACCATGGGCGCGGGCGATATCTGGAAGGTCGGCAGCGACCTGGTCCAGAAGCACAGGGGTTGAGGGGTGACCGAACGTGAAGCCATGACCGCGGTAGCTCGGAAGGAGTTAAAGGGCGTGAATTTTATCGAACTGAAACGGCTCATTGAGGGGCGGGTCACCCTGGACGCGCCCTTAGGCCCCCTGACGACCTACCACATTGGGGGAAGGGCTTCGGCCCTGGTGGAGCCTCAGGGATCGGAAGATCTGCAGGAACTCCTGCGCTGTATCTCCCATGGGGGCGTTTCCTACCTGGTCCTGGGGGGCGGCTCCAACGTGCTTTTCGCCGACGAGGGCTACCAGGGAGTGGTGATAAGGCTGGGAAGGGGTTTCCAGGGCGTTGAAATCGAGGGAACCCGAGTCAGGGCCAAGGCCGGCACCAAGCTGGTGAGTGTTCTGGCCAAGGCCCGGGAGGCCAATTTGGGGGGCATTGAATTTTTCGCCGGCATCCCCGGAACCATCGGCGGGGCGGTGGCGGGAAACGCGGGCGCCAAGAGGGCCTGGATCGGCCCCTTCGTGGAAGAGGTCACGATCGTCAATGTCCGGGGTGAATTGAGGAAACTTTCCGCCGAGGAATTGGTTTTCGGGTACCGCAGTTCCTCTCTCAAGATGAGCGGAAACGTGCTGGTGGAGGTGGTTCTGAAGCTTAAGAAAGAGCCTAAGGAAATGGTTGAGAAAAAAGTGCGGGAATATTTCAAGGCCCGGCGGGGCCGCCAGCCCCGCACGGAAAAAAACGCGGGAAGTGTGTTCAAGAACCCCCCGAATGATTTCGCGGGGAAGTTGATTGAGTCGGTGGGGTTGAAGGGTTTCAAACTGGGCGGGGCGCAGGTGAGTCTGATCCACGCTAATTTCATCGTCAACGACGGAACGGCCACCGCCCATGACGTGGTGGGGGTGATGCGGGAAATCCAGAAAAGGGTGCGGGAAGCCGCCGGCATCCAGCTGGAACCCGAAATACTCCCGATGGGCAATTGGAACTGGGAAGAGATTAAGGACGTCTGGTGGAGCTTGAAGGGCCGATAGGCCGGATTCCCGGCCTCGTCGGAAAACCCTTCAAGTTGATAAGGAAGTTGAAGGGATATTCGGCTGAATGAGGATTTTAGGGAAGTTGAGAAGCACAACGCCAACTCCCGCTTTAAGTGCGGGGAACTTGTTGGAACGGAGAAAAAGAGATGAAAGTTGGAGTTCTATACGGGGGCTGGAGCCCTGAAAAAAAGGTATCCCTGATGTCGGGGAAAAACGTGTTGGAAGGCCTTCGTGAGGCCGGAATTCAGGCTGTGGGCCTGGAATTAAGCTCGAAAGATAAAAATCCAACCGTCCTTCGCCGGAGAATCCTGGCCTCAAGAGCGGACCTGCTTTTTATCGCCTTGCACGGCGGGTTTGGAGAGGACGGAACCCTGCAGGCCCTCCTGGACCAATGGAAGGTGCCTTACACGGGGTCGGGAGCCCTGGCCTGCGGATTGGCCATGCATAAGGGCTGTTCCAAACTGGTGTTTGAGGCGCAGGAGATTCCCACCGCGCCCTGGACGGCCTTTCATAAATCTTCCGAGCCTTCGAAGCGGCTAAAAGAAATTCGGATGCCTTTTCCTTTGGTGGTGAAGCCAGCCGACGTGGGCTCGGCCCTGGGGGTCACGATTGTAAGAAATAAAACCGCCCTCTCCCAAGCCCTCCAGACGGCCTTCAAGTACAGCTCCTGGGTACTGGTGGAAAAGTTCATCGCCGGGGTGGAAGTGACCGTGACGATTTTGGGCAAGAAGGCCCTGCCGGTGGTTGAGATACTGCCGGTGAACGAGTTTTACGACTATGACGCCAAGTACACACCGGGCCATTCCACCCATGTGGTGCCGGCCCGGATTACCCCGGCTCAAACCCGGAAGGTCCAGGCCTACGCCCTGAAGGCGGGAGAAGCCATGGGCTGCCAGGATTACTACCGGGTCGATTTCATCATCCCCAAGAAGGGGGAGCCCCAGCTATTGGAAGTGAACACCGTTCCTGGAATGACCGCCACCAGTTTGGTGCCGGACGCGGCGAAAGCCGCCGGAATCACCTTTCCTAAGCTGTTGCGCAGGCTTTCCGAGATGGCGTTGAAAAAAAGGCCCCAAGGGGCCATGGCGAAGGTGGGGTAATGCATTATCGCGGGACCCAGGTATCAGGCGGAAGAAACGTAAAGGATTCATCAAGGGCCCAAAGGTCCCCGGCGAATCGCTCTGCGCTCCCTCGGTCCCGAACCTACGGTTTGAGGCTGCCGAAGAGGGAGGAAACGTCCAAGAGTTTCTTGACCTTCTTTAAGAAGGAAGAGGATTCCAGGCCTTCGGGCAGGGCCTCCTCTTCGGGAAACCGGGAGTCGGCCGCGGCTTACGCTTTTTACCGGCCCGGCGCCGATCCGGAAACGGGGAAGAGGGAGCTTTTAAAACAAAAAGCTTGGACCTTCCCCGTGCCGGGGGTGAAGGGAGTCCTGAAGGGAGCGGCGCTCTTGGCGATGATCGGCCTAGCGGCCTGGGGTAAAAACCAGGTGTTGGGGCTTTTGCAGGACGCCTCGGGTTTCAAACTGGCCAAGGTGACGGTGGAGGGCAACCGCTTTCTGCGCGAGGAAGACCTGCTGAAGGCGGCGGCTCTGCCGCAGGGCGCGAACATGTTCAAGCTGGACCTGGCGGGAGCGGCCGGGCGAGTGGAAAAGCTGGACTGGGTGGAGAAGGCCTTCCTGGAAAGGCGCCTTCCCCAAACGGTCCTGATCTCGGTGAGGGAGCGAAAGATCGTGGCCCTGTTGGACAGCGGGACGCTTTACGGCGTCACGGGCGATGGACGGGTGCTCTCGGCCAACGAGGAACTGGCCAAGATGGATTTGCCCCTCCTTTCGGGGGCGGCGGTGGCGCCCGAGGCGGTGGGGACGACTTTGATGGCCTCGGCCTTGGAGCCGGGATTAAGTTTTTTAGACTTTGCGGTGAGGGAAAAGGCTGGCAGGGCCCAGGACATATCGGAAATCAACCTTTCCGATTCCCAGGCCTTGAAAGTGACCTTTATTGACGGGGTCACGGCGACTTTTAATCCGCCGGTCACGGCGGGCGAATTACGGAGGCTGGACCTGGTACGCGGGGATTTGGCGCGCAAGGGACTCAGGGCGGGAACGATGGATTTCCGCTTCAAAGATACGGTGCTGGTCAAGGTGATGTGAGAAGCCGGTTAGCCTTTTGCCGCCGCCCTTTAAGGGCTCGGCTTGAGGTCCGCGGCTGTGGGCCGAACGGCTAAAAGCTAACGGCTGAACTCAAGGAGGCGAGGAAGATGGCGAAGGAAATCAAGCAGGACATCGTGGTGGGGCTGGATCTGGGGACAACCAAGGTCTGCACCATTATCGGCGAGCAGGATGAGGAGGGGCAGGTCCACATCATCGGCGTGGGCACGACCCCTTCCACGGGATTGAAGAAGGGGTCGGTGGTGAATATCGAGCAGACCATCGCCTCCATCAAGAAATCCGTGGCGGACGCCGAGCGCATGGCGGGGGTGGAAGTGGGAGCGGCCTTCGCGGGCGTAGCCGGGGGCCACATCAAGGGCCTCAACAGCCGGGGCGTCATCGCCGTGGCCCGCAAGGATAAGGAAATCAGCGAGGACGACCGGGAGCGTGTCATTGAGGCGGCCCAGGCCATCGCCATCCCCATGGACCGGGAAATCATCCACGTGATCCCGCAGGAATACATGGTGGACGACCAGGACGGCATCAAGAATCCCGTCGGCATGTCAGGGGTGAGGCTGGAAGCGGAGGTCCACGTGGTAACGGGAGCGGTCACCAGCGTACAAAACATCGTCCGGAGCGTGGAGCGGGCGGGTCTGCAGGTGGCGGACATTATTCTTCAGCCCCTGGCTTCGGCGGAAGCCATCCTCTCGGCGGATGAGAAGGAATTGGGGGTGGTGCTGGTCGATATCGGGGGAGGAACCACCGACATCGCGGTCTTCATCAACGGGGCCCTGTGGCACACGGGCATCATCACCCTGGGCGGCCAGCTGGTCACCAGCGACGTGGCGGTGGGTTTAAGGACACCCAATACGGAAGCCGAAGCTATCAAGCTCCAGTACGGTTGCGCTTATACCGCTATGGTGAAGGAAGAAGAGGAGATCACGGTTCCTGGGGTAGGAGGACGGGCGGACCGGCGCATGCCCCGCCGGGTGCTTTCCGAGATCATCGAGGCCCGCATGGAGGAAATTTTCGAGTTGGTGGCCGCGGAGCTGAAAAAGCACGGGTTCGAGGACCGCATCCCGGCGGGAGCGGTGATTACCGGGGGTTCGGCTTTGATGGAAGGAACCGCTGAGTTGGCGGAGAAGATTCTTCAGCTTCCGGTGCGCATCGGGTCCCCCAAGAGGGTCGGGGGGCTGACGGATGTGGTTTCCAATCCCAGCTATTCCACGGCGGTGGGGCTGGTGTTGATGGGGTTCCAAACGTTCCACAAGAGCGGAACCAAGAAGGGGCAGGGTTTTTCGGGCGAGAACGGGATGAAGAGCATCCTGGACCGGATGAAAAAGTGGTTTGGGGATTCTCTTTGATGCCTTTTCAGTATGAGAAGTGAGATGTGCAGGGTTGTGTAAAAGAAGCAAGCAGTTCAATGTTGGAGAAGAGTCCAGGGTGGACTGCCATTCGCAGCAAAATTGAGGGGGATTAAGATGATAGAGTTCGCGGAAGATGATGTGACGCAGTATCTGGCTCACTTGAAGGTTATCGGAGTGGGCGGCGGCGGATGCAACGCCGTCAATAAAATGATGGAAGCGGGTGTGGAGGGCGTGGAATGCATCGCCGCCAATACCGACTACAAGTCTCTTCGCCGAAGCAAGGCGGGGAAAATTATCCAGCTGGGCAAGACCCTGACCAAGGGTTTGGGTTCGGGCGGAAACCCCACGATCGGCAAGGAAGCGGCCATGGAATCCACCGACGAGATCCAGAAAACCCTGGAAGGGGCGGATATGGTGGTGGTCGCCGCCGGGATGGGCGGGGGCACGGGCACCGGCGCAGCGCCGGTGGTGGCTGAAATCGCCAAGAAATTGGGGATTCTGACCGTCGCCGTCGTCAGCCGTCCGTTCGAGCACGAGGGTCCGGTCCGCAAGGCCCAGGCCGAGGACGGGCTTCGGGCCATGCTGCCCCATGTGGACGCCATCGTGGTGATCCCCAATGAGCGCATCAACCTGGTTTGCGAGCAGGATGTGGACCTGATGAGCGCCTTCGCCAAGGTGGACGAGGTGCTGGTGCAGGCCATCCAGGGCATCTCGGTGATTATCCATTCCGAGGGCGTGATCAACCGCGACTTCGCCGACGTGAAGCGCATCCTCACCGCCAAGGGAAAGGTGCTGATGGGTATGGGCGCCGCCACCGGCGAGGATAGGGCCTTGAAGGCGGTCCAAAAGGCCGTTCACAGTCCCCTTCTAGAGGACGTGGATATCGCGGGCGCCAGCGCGGTGCTGGTATTGGTTACCGCGGGGGCCAATTTCAGCCTGAACGAATTCAACCAGATCAACGGGTTTCTACAAAAGGCCGCAAGGCCGGGCGCGGAAATCATTCCAGGGATCGTGCGCGACGAGAACCTGAAGGACGGCCTCAGGGTCACCATCATCGCCACCGGTTTTGAGGCCGCCAAGGAAGACGCGGCCCTGGAGACGGTTTTGAACCTGGGCGAATTTTTGACCCCGGAATTCAAGACCGCCAAGGGAGCCACCGCTGCCTCCCACGCGGCGGAGGACCAGGAACCCGAAACGGAATTCAAGACGGCCGACGGCAAGTACGAGATTCCGGCCTACTTGAGGCGCCGTTTGGCGGGAAAGCCGTTCCATAACAATTAACCAATAGCAGGGGAAAGAAAGGGAATATGCGACGCAAGTGGAGCCGGAGAACAGTTATGAAGTTGGGTGTTTTGAGTTTGGTTTTCAGTTTATGGTGCGCTGGAAGTTTCGGCGCTTCGGCCATAACCCCGACCCCGATTTCGGTTCTGGCCCCAACCGTCCCAGCTTCGCCCGCTGGGGTAACGGCCGCGCCCAAAGCGGTGGGAACCGTAACGGCCGCCGCTGAGGATGAGGGCTTTACGGTGCTTTGCTACCACCGTTTTGTGGGTAAACCCGATTCACATTCGGGGCCTGTTTCCGCGAACCAGGCTCCGGTGACGGAGAAATCCGCAAAGGCCGCCCTTTTTTCACTTTATAACCTGCCGTTGGAGGAATTTCGCTGGGAAATGAAGTATCTCAAGGATCACGGGATAACGCCTATTTCGATCGAGCAGTTGAAGGCCTACTGGTTTGACGGGAAACCCCTCCCCGCCAAGGCGGTGCTTTTGACGTTCGATGACGGTTTCCGAAGTATTTACGAAATAGCCTATCCCGTGGTCAAGAGGTACCGCTATCCGGCGGTCCTCTTTGCCTATACGGATTTCATCAAGTGGCAAAAGGGCTCCCTTCGCTACGATGACATCCTAACGATGCAGAAGGACAACTGGACAATTGAAAGCCACACCAAAAGCCATTTGCATATGGGAAAGGACGAAGAGAATTATTCGGCGAAGGATTTTGACAGTCTTTTGCAAGAAGAGTTGGGCACGCCCGTGTCCTTTATCAAGGATCATTTTGATTACACAACCAATGTTTTGGCTTACCCCTACGGCGATTACAACGACGATATTGCGGCCAAGACCCAGGCCATGGGATACAAACTGGCTTTTGGGGTCTGTCCCGGACCCAATGACCGGACCGTGCCGCCCCTGAAACTGCACCGGAACCTGATGCTTTACCCCGTCAAACACGAATCCTTCAAGGAAATATTCGAATATAAGGTCCTTCATCTATCGGATATGTTCCCGGAGGACGGCCAATGGATTAGCGACCACAAGCCCGCGATCAAGGTAAAGATTTTGGACAACGTGGTTCCCGCCTCCGTAAGCCTGGGGTTTGACAGCCATCCCGCCGACTTTAAATACGACCCCGCCACGAAGCTCTTGACCCACCTATCGGGGGAAAAACTTTCCTCCGGGGGCCATATCCTGACGGTCAAGGCCGAGGACGCTCAGGGACAAAAGTTAACCTATAGCTGGTTTTTCCGGATCAAGCATTACCCTAAGCCCAATCCGGCCAAGGAAGAAACCCATGAAGCTGACGTCTATTAAAAACCGCGTTTTCTTTTCTATCGCGCTTGGCGCCTTGTTCCTTCTGGTTTTGCTTGCGCAAGCCAAGGCGGATCACCCTCCTGCCAAAAGCGCGCTACTGCGGTATGCGGATAAGGCCGGACAGGCAACGGTTGCCCTCCTGCAGGGTCCGGACGGTAAGGTCTATCTGCCCTTGTTGGAGACGTCTAAATTCTACGGCATCGAGATTCAAAGGGATGACCTGGACGGAAAGATCACCCTCAAGAAGGGGGATGTGCAGGTCAGGCTGATGCTTTCCCAGCCCTTCTTTTTATTATTGGAAAATCAGGATTCCTATCCCATGGACCCGGCGGAAATGGTGGGCGGGGAGGTGGGACTACCGCCTGGATCGGCGGAGGATGTCTTGAACGCCTTGTTGGACGTGGATGTCCGCTGGGATTGGGCGCAGCAAACACTGGTGGCGGGGGAGGTCACCACCCAGGACCTGCGCCAGGAAATCATGAAAGCCAAGGAGTCAGGTCCCAATCCCACGCCCGCCCTTACCCCCAATGAGGCGCCTGCCCCGCTTATTATCAATCCAGTGGCGGCCGCCACACAAACAGGCGACGAAGCGGAAACCGAAACCTCCGAAGCTCCGCCCCCGCCCCCCTCGGTTGTGGATGAGGACAGGGTTTCGGACAATAAAAAGTACCGCGTCCGGCGCATCATCATCGACCCGGGCCATGGTGGAAAGGATTACGGCGCAAGCGGTTATGACAACCGCTACTTCGAGAAACAGGCCACCCTGGATATCGCGAAAAAGGTCATGCAGATCCTCCAAAAAGACCGCAAATTGGAGGTTTATATGACCCGCAAGGCGGATTATTACATCACTTTGAAATACCGCACCGATTTCGCCAATACCCGAAACGCGGACCTTTTTGTCTCCATCCACTGCAATTCCAACCCCAAATCCAAGGCTTCGGGAACCGAAACCTATGTCTATGGGGCCCGGGCCTCCAACCAAATGGCCGCCTACCAGGCTTCCCGAGAAAACGGGAGGGGGGATTATGTCGATTTCACACTCAATGACCTTCTTCATAACGCCTTTAGTTCCAGAAGCCATAAACTGGCGGAGGATGTGGAACGAAACATCCGCAAGAACCTGGGCCAGCAGATCAGAAGAATTTTGACCGCGCCCTTTTACGTCCTTTGCCGGGTGAACATGCCCTCGATCCTGATTGAGACCGCCTTTATCAGCAATCCGAAGGAAGAAAAGAAACTCAAGGATGAGGAATGGAAAAACAAAATTGCCCGGTCCATCGCTGACGGAATATTGTCCTACCGGGACCAAGTGGAGGAAAGTGTTGATACCCGACAAGCCGAGCGCTGAAACCCTTCTTATCTCGCGGGGCGGGGTAAGCTTTATCACCTTTCCCGGATTAGGGGATTCAGCCCAATTAACCCAGGCCGTTTCCACACGAGTGGGCGGGGTGAGCCGTGGGAAGATGAAAAGCCTCAATTTGAGCTACAAGGTGGGGGATGATACGCTCCGGGTTGAGGAAAACCGGACCCTCCTCCTGAAGGCCCTGGGCATTCAAGGGGTTCCCGCAATGGTAAACCAGGTGCATGGAGACGGAATCCGGCGGGTGGTGAAGGGAGACCGACTGCCCATGGACGGGGTGCTGGGGGAAGGCGATGCCCTGGTGAGCGATGTTCCCAGGGTTCCTTTGATGATCCTGGTGGCCGACTGTCTGCCGATACTTTTCCATGATCCCGTTCACCGAGCCATCGGATTAGCCCACGCCGGATGGCGGGGAACGGTGAACCATATCGGGGCGAAGACCCTTTTGAGAATGCAGGAAGAATTCGGCACCCAACCCGCGGATGTCAAAGCGGCCCTGGGCCCCGCCATCGGAAGCTGCTGCTACGAGGTCGGACGGGACGTCGCGGATCGCTTTCAAGAGGTCTTTCCTTGGGCCGGGGAGGTTTTGGCCGGCACGGAAGCGGACAGATATAAGCTCAACCTGGAAGAAGCCAACGCCCGCCAGCTTTTGGAAGTCGGGGTTGTTCCCGAGAATCTATTCCGATCGGGTTTGTGCACAATCAAAAGAAATGATTTGTTTTTTTCGTATCGGGCGGAAGCCACACCTGAGCGCCCCACGGGACGGGTTGGGGCCTTGATCATGCTGGCGGGTTAAAGGAGACGACCATGGGCTGGTGGAAAGATTTCTGGACGGGTCTCAAAAAGGGGAAGAAAGCCCGGGTTGATAAGCGGAAAGAACAAAGCCGCAGAAAAGGCGACCGCCGCTGGATGGGCCCGGAAGGTGAAAAACCCAGGGCCAAAAAGGAGCCCCGGCGCAAGAAGGAACGGCGCAAGAAGGCCCGGCGAAAACCCCCAAAGGCCTAATAACCCCCCTCCCCGGCCAGACATAGCCTGTGATTGGGGTGGTTAACTATTTCTGTTAAACCGACCCTCAAAACTGTTAAACAAGTTCCGAAAACTGTTAAACAACACCAAAAAACTATTAAACTGCGCCAAAATTTCTGTTAAACAACCTCTAAAAACTGTTAAACTAGGCCTGATTTCTGTTAAACAGGCCTTTTTATTGGGTAAACACCGTTCTTTTATCTGTTAAAATTTAATTTCTATTAAACAAACCCCCTTCCTGTTCATCGCATGGAGGATATATTGGAAAAAAGCAACCTTAAGTCCCTGGCATGGCTGGATAAACTGTCCGCCTTCGCCGCTGAACGGGAAAAGAACCCCGACATCCCGCATGCCGAGCTGGCCAAGGCTCTGGGCCACGATAAGGCCATGGTGTCTTTTCTGAGGTCCCTCAACAGTTGTTTTGATCCCGCCGCCGTGGAAAGGGTCCGGCAGGCCGCCCAAGGGCCCCACCCCTTTACCCTTTCCTTTAATAGCGCCTTGGAACTGGCCAAGCTGAACGGCAAGGTCCCCGACCTGCCGGGGGCGTTTCAGGACGCCCTGGAAGTGGTCCTTGCCCGCCATCTGGCCAAAAGGCATATCAAGAACCTGGTGGATTGGATTGCCAGCGGCAAACCGGCCAAGGATTTTGACCCTAAAAAGATCAAGGGAAATAAGCAGGATTCCGACGAACCCGAAACCGACGAGGATGAGGGTGATGAGGAAGAACCCAAAGAGCAAACGGAAGATAAAAAGCAAAAGAAAGGGAAGGGTATCAGAAAGGCCCTTAAACAGCTTCAAAAAGCAGGCGCTAAAGGCCTGTTTGTCGGCCTCAAATCCATGGCCGGTATGATCCACAGATACGTTCATGAAGCCGCCAAGACTACGGCGGGCTATTTTTGCCCCCTCCACTCACGTTCCAGCCGAAATCATGATTCCTCTACCAGGCCAAACCTCTTTAGGTTCCTGGGCCATTGGGGGCTCTACTGGTTTTGCGTCTTTTTTGCCTATAGCGGTATCGTCGGCCTCCTCAGTTACATCGGGCACTTTATCCCCTTCGTGGGCCCCTGGATCGACAGCGCCTGGGCGTTCCTGGTCCACCTGCTGATCCGCCTGCCCTTTTGGCTCTTGCGCCAGATATTTGCCAAGCCCTGGCTGGTTTTCATCCTTGGCGTGGCTTTGGTTTGGTGGATTCACAAGGAATTCAAGGCCGGGTTATTGGCCACCCTTGTCGTCGCCGCCCTGTTGGCGGCGGGATGGATTTTTAGGGGAGTATGGGGGCCCTATCTGTCATCGATTGTTTCAATTTCATCACCGAAGACCGTGGAAGTACCCGTCTCCACAAAGACCTCACAACCAGCCGTCCCAGCGGTTTCGGCGATCATTTCAAAGATCGAGCCGAAGCTTACTGCAAAAAAGCCTAAAAAGCCCCTGTCTCCCGTAGCCTTGGCAAAGGGAGATAACTCGGGGGTCTTAGTTATTCCACCCGAGTCCCAGCCCAGGGTTCAGCAAGAATCGTTGTTCGTAAATGGCTTCATTGGTGATCTTTTCGGGCCCAGCTACCACGACCTTCAGGGTTGGATGGGGAATCTGCAAAGCGAAATCACGCCAGGCTATTGGGACCAGTTTGTTTACGAAAATTACCCGCCCGCCAAGATGCAGGAAATCCAAGACAAGAAATATTTGGTTTTCTTCAAACTCTCAGATCCCGTGAAATGCGTGAGGGCGGACGTGTTATTGGACGAGTTTCAGGTGGAAGGGGTGGTGACCACCAAAAGCGACCTGCATTATCAGGGGGAGGTGGTTTCCACCGTGCCCGTGACCGTAATTGTGGATGTGCGCCAGGGCCTGAAGGGCCTGGAAGTTTGCAAGGTTGATAGAGTCCGACCATGAAAGGCCGGAGTTAATTATTGGGCGGGGATATAATCCTAAAGTGAATCATATCTCCTGTGATTTTAGCTTAAGGTGTTGTCCACGATGGGGAGCCATCGTGGACAAAGAAAAACGCTTGTAATACTGTTTTGATACGGTTGGCCTTGTCCTGTTTTTATGACAGAAATTGAGTCGGTGGCCAACTCTTTAGATTAATTATTATGAGGCTGATGGATGACCGAAGCACCTTTGGCGGAAAAAATTGAATTCGTCCGGTCCGAGGACCTTGCGGGCATTGAAATATTGCGGGCCGACAATACCAAGCATTGTTTCCGGTGGTTTCACCAGACCTACTCCGTCAATACGCCTTTGAATTACCAAGCCCCCGATTACCACCAATTCAAGTATCGCGGGAAAAGCTTCACGGGGTTTCCGGGAGAGACCATGATGCTCGAACCCGGGGAAATCCACAGCGCCACTTACTTATCGAACCCGGTTACTTTTCGGGTCATCATGATTCCACCCGTAATCCTCGAACAATGCGCCTTGGAATTGGACGTCCGGGGTTCCAGGCCCCATTTAAAAACAGCGCTCTCGGACGATTCGGTTCTCTTTAAGGCCTTCCGGAATCTTCACGCCAGCATCGAAACGGATTGCACGGCCTTGGAACGTCAGTCCCGTTTTGTCTATTGCGTCAGGCATCTATTGAGGGCGGCGGCGGAAATAATTCCGAAACCCCCTCCCGCCGAAAGAAGTTTAAAGAAGGTTAAGAAGGCGGTGGAATTCTTGAAAACCCATTGGGCCGAAAATATTACACTCGACCAACTCGTCAAGGTCGTGGGTCTTAACCGATTTTATCTCTCCCGGGTTTTCACCCGGGAAATGGGAATTCCTCCGCATGCCTTCCAGATTCAATTGCGGATTGCCCGGGTCCGGGAATTCTTGAAAATGGGCGTTCCTATTTCCGAAATCGCCCTCGCTGCGGGTTTTACCGACCAATCCCATATGGACCGCCATTTCAAGAAAATTACGGGGACAACGCCCGCCCGTTATGCCGGACTAAGATTGAAGACAAAGACCAGGGCAATAACGTCCTATAGTTTGTAAATCCTTCTCCCTAGACTTCCAATGTCTCCAGTTAAAACGGAATTTTTGAGTGAGGGGTTATCATGAAGAATCAGTCCTTGTTGATTACGATCGGGCTTTTGTTTTTTGCAGCTTGCTTCTATATTTCCTGCGGAAGCGGCAGTCCCACGGCGCCGGCCCCCACCCCCGTTCCCGTGCCCACCGATACCCCTTGCGGTTATCCGGGCAATACCTGCACAGTGACCTCCACCTTTACCTCGACCGATACGCCTACCTCGACCCATACGGCCACGACCACTTATTCGCCCACCCAAACCAATACCCCGACCCAAACCTTCACCTGGACGGTCACGAAAACCCCGACGGACACCTTTACGTCAACTTCCACCTTTACGATAACGGATACACCGACAATAACGGATACACCCACCCACACCCACACCTACACCTTCACCTTCAGCCCCACGGAAACCAGGACTTCGACGGAAACCTTCACACCGTCCGATACCCCTACGATTACGGATACCCCCACCGTATCCAACACGCCCACCGTGACCAATACCCTGACCAGTACTACCACGCCCACTGTCACGAACACGGTGACCTGCACGAACACCCCGACCAACACTTCCCAATATTCCTCTACCTATACACCCACGATCACTCGCACGGCCACGATCACCTTAAGTCCCACCAATACCTCCACGTCCACGCCAGTGGGTATTTTCGTCAGCGGTTCGGTGACCTACACGGGGGCGGGAACCGTCTCGTCGGCCAACCCCATCGTGATTATCGCCTCCAATCCCCTGGCAACGAACGGGATGCCCGAAACGGTTATCACCACAAACGGAGGCTCTTATTCTTTCGCGGTGACCGGTGGGAATAATTCCATCGTCTGCTGGTACTCGAACAAAGCGCCGCTCAATTGCCTGACGAATGGCGGGGCCCCAGAGCAGGGGAATTACATGGGCTGGTACAACGGGGGCGCCCAGCCAGTCACGATCAATATCACTTCCAGTACTTCCAACATCAACGTCACGATTGGTTCGGGCAGCGCCCTCCAGGGGGTTGCCGGGCCGGTGAGTTACCTGGGATTGAACAGCGTCGATAACAACCACCCGGTGATCGTGGAACTCTTCAAGGACAGCGGCTACAGCACCCTGGACCAGTCGATGGGCCCGGGCGAGGAAGAGTTCAGCTGTGCCCATTCGACTTACAACTTCGCCTCCAGCAACAACGGGTCGACCGAATACCTGCTGGCTTTCCAGGACAACGCGGGTACGGGCCGCGTGAACGCCGCCAGTCAGGTTCCCGGCGGGGACCCGATGGTTTTGGCCGGATCCGTGGTGATTGGTACCTCAACGACCAAGAATATCGCTTTTCCCACTTCCACGCCGACCATGACGGTCACCTCCACCCCGATCCCCGCCCCCTACGTCTTCAAGGGAACGATCCATTACACCGGCGCAAAAAGCACTGCGGGCCAATACCTATTGATGATGGCCACCACCTGCATCAGCTGCGGCGGCAACGATATGGTCACTTGGTCCACCCCGGGAACCTCGAGCGCGGTTTCCTATACCCTCAACCTGCCCTCCACCGGCAGTTACGTGGTCATGGGCATGTTGTCCAATGATCCGGTCATGAACGGGCCGCCGCCGGTGGGCGCGCCTTACGGATTCTACGGAACAGGCACTGTTTGTTTGGGAGGAACACCCACGACCCTGGCCGTGAACGGGCCTACCACGCAGACTGCCAACATGTCTTTTGGGGACAGCTGCGAACTGAATGGTGTTTCGGGGACCATCAGCTACACCGGCGCGGGCTCAGTGGGCAGTAATGGTAACTCGCTGTATGTGACGGCTTATACGGATTCAAGCTACTCGACTCAGATTTCGGGACCCGGAAACAACTCCGTGACGGTGAATGGGGGCACTTATAACGTGATCAACACCGGCGGCGCCCCCACTACCGTCTATCTCCAGGCTTATTACGGGTCCGACAATAACAACGCCCCGGCAACCTGTGACGCGGTGACCAATTTAGGCCCGGTGGCCTTCAACACCACCACGACCACCAAAAATATCACGCTTTCCGACGCCTTCCTCTACAACTGCACGAACACCCTCTCGGGCACCGTCAATTGGACAGGGGCCGGCACGGTCAACACGTCCGATCCCATCGTCGTGCATGCCGTCCTTTGCCCCAGCGGGGATTGCAACAACCAAACGAACTACTCTTGCGCAGTGACCCAAAACGGCGGGAACTATTTCGTGGGTTTTCCCGCAGCGGGATCCGTTTACGTTTCTGAGGAATACGTGGCCACGGGAAGGATTTGGAACAATTGGGATTACAACATCGGAAGCTACGCCGAAAATGCCGATGGAACTTGTTCCATCGAGACCGGCAATAATGGAAACCCCGTCATCGTCAGCGGAGCCGCCGTTTCAAACCTGAGTTTCGGTTCCAGTTGTGGACAACTCCAGGGTTATACCGGAACCGTGACCTATAACGGTTCCAAGGGCGCCCCGACTTGCAATGGAAACCCCGGACGCCAAATTTGGGTCTCGGCCACGTATGGAAACAGTAAAAACGAGTTTTCCTATTGGGATACTAGCGTATGCAATAACGGTGACACCTATAAGATCATCTATGGAACAACGAGCGCGAGTCTATATTTGAGGGTCTGGTTTGATGACCAGGGTACGGGTGACCACCAGCCGCAGACCGGCGAGTCTGGGACCGTAGTGGGTCCCTACGTTACGAGCACCAACCCAACCTCTATCAACATTTCCTTTGATGATTCCCAAACCTGGTAAAAGCTTTTGGCAAAAAGGCCCGTCCCTTCATTGGGACGGGCCTTTTTTTATTTGGAGTGGGCGTCAAGGAACCAGTCGCCGGAAAATATCATGGTTGTATATAGGTGATATACTGGCCGCATTGAAAAACCCGGCAGTTGAAACGGGATATTAACGGCAGGGCGTTATTGAACGGGATGGTTATCGATGGAACCTGAAGTCCAATAATAAAAAAACCGGGTCTGGTCCCACGCTCTCCAGCGTGGAACAGGGCTCAATTCACCGCAGAATTGAGCAGGGATTAACCATTATTAGTACGAGTTAGGTGTTCACGATGGGGACCCGTCGTGGACAGGTAACATGGATTGGGAAACATTGAAAGAGGATGTGAAGTTTGGCAAAAAATGAAAAAATCCAAATATTATTATTCCCTTTTCTGTTCCTTGGGTTAATGATTATTTTTCCATATATAAGTTTTGGATTTAATAAATGGCTTGGGAGAAATTTAGGGAATTTTTTATTTTTTCTACCGCAATATGTATTTCCATATGACGGGTATTTCAGAAGTGGCCCGTTTGATGAAACTGCCCACTTAAGTCTTCATCCGCTTGGTTTGCCAGGATGGATTGCATCGTTGATTCATTGGACGATTGTCATTTTTATTTATTATTGGCTTACTCGAAAATTATCCTTTGGAAAATCACTTCTAATGTTTTGCTTTTTGGCTATTTCATCATTAGTAATTGTCTATTTTTCATTGGGGGTTTTTGGATGGAATTTCAGCATTGATGGACCATAAAAAAGGAATTCTCTTGTCCACGACGGGGACCCGTCGTGGACAAAGAAAAAAGGCGTAAAGTGTTATCGGCAATAGGAGATCGAAAATGGATCGCAAAATAATCGCCGAAGTTATATTCGCATTTTTAGGAGTATGGATGATCGCCCTCCCTTCATTCTTTTTAAAGTTCCTCGCAAAGGGGGCACAGTTTAATTATGAAAATTTAAAATCAAATTTAGATAGGATTAAAAGGGAAGGGCCGGCAAATCTGAACGAAAAATTAGCGACGAAATTTGGTCCCAACATCTTTCAAAAAATCTCGATGAATAAGGATGTTTATAAACCCCCGACGGAAACACAAAAGTGGTTAATGAGATCATTGGGGATATTATTCGTTTGCATATCTCTTGGCGTTTTATTCAATCTGATTGGGGTTAGATGAAACATTGTTAATTTTTCTCTCCAGTTTCTTAACCGATTTGAGGACCGTTTGGTTGAAGCTTGTTTGTCCACGACGGGGACCCATCGTGGACAGAAAAATAAAGTGTAAGTATTTCATTTGGACGGTATTACGGGAAAAAGGATTAGAATTTGGAAACTAAAACGGAAATAAATCCAAACGAATTTAGAACACTTTACCGTCCCCGTTTTGCTGATTGGCTCATTGCTTGTCTTTTTTTCTTAACTTTTGGTTTGGGACTTCCATCTATGTTGGTTGAAAAAAGTTTGGATGTTTGGGGAAAGAACATTTTATCTTTGGATTCGATTGAAAGGTTTTTTGGGTGCGTTGTAGTAATCGGAATGGAAATAATTTTATTGAAAGAATGTTTAAAATCTTGGCTTTCTGAAGTTAGTGTTAATTCTATGAGACTAAAATTAAAAATTCTTTCTTTTGAAAAAATAATTGAATGGAAAACTCTTCATTCTATTTCTCTTTCGCCCAATAGCTGGGGAACAGTTGATTTGTATTTGTTTTTTCCAAATAAAAAGAAAATTAGGTTTTGGTCGGCCTTTGGTCCTGCAAGTAGATTTATCTACCAAGGTATAAAAGAATTCAGACCTGATCTGATTGATGAACTGAAAAAGCAGGGGAAAATGCATGAGTATAAAGGTGTATTTATTTAAACCAGATACTTAACCTGTCCACGACGGGGACCCGTCGTGGACAGTCAGTACCACTGACTGTCTTATTCGAAAATGTTTCCCCGGAACTTTCTAGCTTTCTCAAAAAATTTTAGGGGAATGATAAACCTGTACTTACCTGGTAAAGTTACCCCCTGTCCGCAAAAGGAACCCGTTGTGAACAAAGAAAATGCCGATAAGGAGCCTTCCAAACCATGACTTCGCGCCCGCCCCTTTTGATTGTGCTCTGCTTCCTAGGACTCGTTGGTTGTTTTCTGAACATGATGATGGTTTTATCCCCGCCTGTGCGCGAGATCGCGCCCTGGTTTCCAGGCTACCTATCGGCAGCGACGGCCCTAGCGGCCGCCTGCCTGGGGGGACTGTGGTTTCTCAAACGTTGGGCCCTATGGGGATATACCTTTTATTTTCTGGCCCAGCAATCCGTCTTTCTTTTGCTTCATCGCTGGGATGCCCATGCCTTGATCCTTCCCTTGGCCGTGACGGCTACGGCCTGGGCCTATTCAAAGAATATGAAGTGAGCGTTTAAACTTGGCTGCCTTCCTCCCTTTTCGGGGAACCCTCCATCCGCGCGGCTCCTTTGATTTGAATCTCACCCTTCTTTGCGGACAATGTTTCCGCTGGAAAAAATCAGCCGAGCCCGGGGTTTTGGAGGGGGTGGCCGGTGGGGCCTATTGGCGGCTTCGCCAGGAGGACTTGGTTATTCACTGGGAGTGCTCATCCCACGAAGTGAAAAAGGTACCGCCATCCGATTGGATTGCCGACTACCTGAATCTGGGCCAGGATCTGTCCGATTTTGAGAAAAATTTTCAGGATCACCCCATCCTTTCCTTGCCCCTGCGACAGTTGGGAGGTTTGCGCTTGGTGAGACAGGAACCCTGGGAATGCGCCGTTTCTTATCTTTTTGCTCAAAGCCTTTCCGTCAAGGTGATTCAAAAGGCGCTGGATCGGTTTTGCGCGAAATTTGGAACAGAAATCTCCGAGGCGCCGGGCGCTTTTGCTTTTCCCGAACCGCGGGAAGTGAGCCTGTTAAACCCCGGGGAGCTCCGGCCCTACGCCAACAACAACCGGGCCCGGGCGGAACGGATCGTGAAATTGGCCCGGACCTTGGAATCCAGGGTTCTGACCCTGGAGCACCTGAAAACCATACCCTGCGATGAGGCGAGGGAAGCCTTGACGGGATTGGAAGGCATTGGGCCCAAAATCGCCGATTGCATCCTTCTCTTTTCGCTGGACCATGGTTCGGCCTTTCCGGTGGATCGCTGGGTCTTGAGGGCCCTGAAACAACATTTTCCAGGGGTACGGTTTCTTCAGGCGGTCGGCTTGAATCCAACCCCCGCCCAATATCCCCGATTAGTCCAAAAGGCCCGAGCGGTCTTCGGCCCATGGTGCGGTTTGGCGAGCGAATATCTTTTTTTATATTTCAGGCTTTTGGAAGATCCGGCTCTGCGATTGGAACTGGGAAAAGAATTGGTGAGTCCCTTTTCAACCGTTATAGGGTTCAAGACTAAAAGGAAGGCTTTCAAAAAAGCCTGAAAACCTATAAAATTTTTAACCAATTCATTTTAAGGACCCTCCATTGCGTGCCCATCTTCTCATTGTTGACGATGAAGAAAGCGTTCGTGAATCTTTCCGTCTTGCTCTCCAGGAAAAATACGAGATGACTTTTGCCGAGAATGTTAAATCGGCATTAAAGGCGCTTAAACTTCGGGATTATGACCTTTGCCTGCTTGATATTCTCCTGCCGGACGGGTCGGGAGTGGATCTTTTAAGGCAGGTGAAACGGAGGGACGAGACCCTAGACGCCATCATGGTGACGGCGGTTCAGGGTGTGGATGTCGCATTGGACGCGATGAAACTTGGCGCTTACGATTACGTGACTAAACCCTATAAACTTGAAGAGTTGTATGCCGTCATCCATCGCGCGCTTATGAAGCGTAAAATGGAACGGGAAAACCGTTACCTGAAAGAAGAAAGACAAAAACACCATCCCCTGGCCCTGTTGGGCTCCAGTCCGGAATTTCGTGAAGTCCTTAAAAAAATCGAGGGAATCGCCGCGGTGGAGGGTCCGGTTTTAATTACAGGGGAATCGGGATGCGGGCAGGAAGACATCGCCCGGGAAATTCATCGATTAAGCCCAAGATCCAACGGTCCCTTTGTCTGTTTGGATTGTTCCGACGTTCAGAGGGGACATTGGGACAGTGAACTTTTCGGCATGGAGGGGGATGATTCGTATAAAAGAACTCCTCAATACGGCAAATTGGATTTTGCCCAAGGGGGGACTCTTTTTTTAAACCAAGTCGATTCCATCCCCGCCCTAATACAGGACAAGCTGGCCGACGCGCTAACGGAAAAGCAATTTACCCGGCTGGAAAGCAAAGTCGTTCAATCGTTGGATGTCCGGGTGATCGCTTCCTTCGAAATCGAATCGTCGGCCCACACCGCCGCACCGCCATTGCGAAAAGACCTTTTCCAAATATTGAAGATTTTCCCCTTGGCCATTCCGCCTTTAAGGGAAAGGGAAGGGGACCTGCCTGAACTCCTAAATCAATTCCTTAAAAACGCCAATCAAAGGGCCAATGTTCCGGTTAAAACGATTCATAAGGATGTCATCCAGCTTTTGGTGAAATATCCTTGGCCCGGAAATCTTCGGGAAATGGAAGCGGTTGTGGAAATGATGGTTCTCTTC
Source organism: candidate division FCPU426 bacterium (assembly GCA_963738405.1). GTDB lineage: Bacteria > Oederibacteriota > Muellerivitia > Muellerivitales > Muellerivitaceae > CAVTWJ01. The sequence continues at coordinate 56,972 of CAVTWJ010000004.1, forward strand.
GCGGGGAAAGAAAGCCTGGGAATGGAGGATGTTCCCCTTGATTTACTTGTAAAACAAATCGACCTGGCTCCGTCGAGGGAGGACGCTAAAATTTCCCTCAAAAGGGTCCGTCACCAGTTTGAAAGGCAATATATCCGGAATGTTTTGGAGCGCACCCGGGGAAACCAAACCCGGACCGCGGCAACTCTTGGACTTCATCGCAATACGCTCATCTGGAAATTGAAAGAATTGGATCTTGAAGGTGAATATAAGCAGATTGTGAAGAAGAGGCGTGATCGGGGGATTGGTTTTAAGGACCTTTAATTTATGAGCGAATCTAAGATTCCGTCATCTTTCCCAGGAATGATCCCCCTGCGTTCCCTTTTGAAAACAGGGACTGACGACTCCCTTGATCTTGCCACCCTAAGCCGATACCTGGAAGAACGCTTTCATTACCCCCCGCTGACTTTTTTGCGAAAAACCCATGAGGGATTGCTGGGTTCGTGGAATGGCTCACCCGTGCGGATCGCCCCCTCCACCTCCCGCTACCGGCAAATGGCGAGTTCTTTAAAAACCTCTAGGGGGGTGCGCTCAAACACAAAGCCCTGGGCTCTGTTATTTCCAGTTTTTGTCGGCCAGGAATGGGTGGGATGCCTGGCGGTCGGTCAAGACGCCGGGGGGAAAGAACTGTCGCGTCATTTCCTGGAATCCTGGATTCCCCTCCTCGTTTGGACACTGGGAATGGTTTTGGAAAACCGCCAGCTTGGGAAAATGCTTGAAAGGGCCGATCGTCAATCTTCTCTTGGGTTTCTTTCCGCCGGAGTATTTCATGAAATAAGAAATCCACTGACCGCCTTGAGCACCTTAATTCAATTACTGCCCCTGAAAAAAAATGACCCGGCCTTCATGGATTCTTTCCAAGCTCTCATGCTGAAAGAATTGGAACGCCTTGAGGTCTTGACCGATCAAAGTTTAAAGTTCGCCCGAACAGGCGGGAAGACCGTCGAGGACGTGGACTTACAGGAAACCCTTGAACGCATTCACCAGCTCATCCGGCCCAGTCTTGGCCGTAAAAAAATCCGTTTTTTATTTAGAGTTGAACAGGGCTTGAGCCTCAAGGTTGAACAGGCGCAATTTGAAAGCTTGGCGGTGAATCTGCTTAAAAACGCAATCAACGCCGTCGGAGGGAAAGGATTGGTTCAGGTGAGCGCGAAAAGGCTCCGGCCCGGCAAGGGCATTGTAAAATCCTGGGTTTGTCTTTCGGTCAAGGATGACGGCAAGGGTATCCCGTCAGGGGAAATTGAGAGGATTTTTGACCCCTATTTCACGACCCGAAATGGCGGAACGGGGTTGGGACTTGCCATTTGCCAGAGGATCATGGAAAACCACGGTGGACATCTTAAAGTAAAGAGTAAACGAAGGCAGGGCACTGTTTTTACAGCCTATTTTCCATCTCATTACAGGGTAAAAAATAAGGGGTTTTCCGATTTCCAACCCTAAGCCATTCTTTAATTTTTATAATTTTGGTATCCTTGGGTGACAAATTTGGAGGGGGCAGATGGTCGATCAAAAAAAACGGATATTGATTCTTCAAATGAATCCCGTTTTTCTGAAAAAGCTCGTGAAATCATGTTCCTCACTCGGCGATGTATTTACAGCGCAATCTCCCGAGGAGGCGTTAGAAGCGGTTTCACTTAACACCTTCGATCTGCTTCTTTTACAGTGGGAACTTATTTCTGCCGACAAACCCCTGAATTTTGAAACCATCCGCCAATTTCAGCCCAAAAGCGCGAAAATAGCTCTTTTGCACATTTCGGATTTGTCCTCCGTGATATCGGCCATGAAAACGGGCTTTACGGACATCATCTGGTTCGGGATTGAACGGATTCTTCTTAAACAAAAACTGGAAGATTCTTTAACCTTTAGTCCTATGACGGGTGTCAATCACACGCATATGACTCCTCTAGTGAAAGCCCTGACTCAAAGGAACCTGGATCAAAAAGCCACTCTTTTTCAGGCTCGGAAAGAATTTTCGAAACTGTTTTTGCAAATGATGATGAAACACAGCCGATTACGCCGACCCGAATTAGCAGCCCTTTTGGAGGTAAGTCCCCGAACCCTTCAGCGCCATTTGACCCTTTCGGGCATTTTCAAATCCTCACTAACCCCCAAAAACCCTTGAAAAAGGTAGAAAATCCTTGCCTAAGGCCCGAATTCCCTGATATAAATGATATGGGAATTGCTATTCCAGGAGGTGGACGTTGACCAAGAGCGAATTGTTGGGATCATTAGCGAATGATACGGGCTTGAAGAAGAAAGACGTAGATAATGTGATGCAGGCCCTCAGAAATACCATCTACAAAACCTTGAAAACCGAGCATAAAATCAAATTGGATGGTTTGGGCGTGTTTCAGTTGAAAGACCGCAAAGCCCGGGTTGCCCGCAACCCCCGCACCGGCGAAATGGTGAATGTGCCCGCGAAAAAGGTAGTTAAATTCCGGGTTTTGAAAGATCTCAAAGAAGCCGTTTTGTCCTGATTTGAAGCATTCTTTAAAGCACCCCGCTTTGCGGGGTGCTTTTTTTTTGCTCCTATATCTGAATGTTTTTTTGAATAAACCGTTATTTTTAAAGTATCTCTTTTAAAACCATTTTCTGGAATACCAGTGGGAAATGGAATAATCTTCCCCTACAACCCATGAAACCAAATTTCTTGCCCTCCAAGGGCAGCTTCCAAGACTCCCGCTCACTGGGGGTTCTTTTAATGGGTTTCTGGATTCTTTTTTTATTGATCCGTTTTTATTCCTCCCTGGAAAATCCATTTCATGCCCTATTTGCTTGGTTTTCCCTTCAAGGGATTCCTGACCGGCCATTGAACGAGAAAATAACCATTTGGATAGGCTTCGCCAAGTCGTTGTTTGTCGGTCTTTGGACCCTTTTATTGGCCTGGAGAGGAGGCCGGAAGATAAGGTTTTTTTTCCACAGATTTGAAAAATCTTATCCAATGGAAGCTTTTTTGGATTTAGCCTTGGGCTTCCTCATGCTCAATTGCTTCTGGATGGGCTTGGGTTTGACAGGCCTATGGTTTCCCGGATTATGGGCCCTCCTAACCCTGCCCGCTGGTTTATGGGTCATTTGGGATCTTCACCCCCTTTGGAAAAACCTTCCGCCCATACGGCTGTCCCAGTTGAAAGGTAAAGCGGGTATCGGAATCCTATTTTTATTGTCCCTGGTCTATACGGGAATCTTGTTCGCCCATGATCTGCTTCCTGAAACCTTCTATGACGCCCTCAATTATTTTTTGGGAATGCCGCAGGCCTGGCTGAACCGCCATGGGATATGCGACCTGCCGACCCAAATGCTATCGGGCTATTTTCACGGGGGTTCGCTTTTTTTCATGAACGCCCTGATCGCCGGCGACACGGGGGCCGCCAAGACGCTCAACGCTTTGGTGTTGGTGCTTTGCGTGGGGTTGGTTTGGAAATGGATGGAGGAATGGGGCGAGAAGGAAGGCGCGCTCTTTGCCGCCTTTTGGACCCTGACTTTCCCACTGTTCTTCATCAACTCCTGGGCCGTGCGGGTGGACGGCCTGGTAACCTTCTTAACCCTTCTTGTTTTTTATTCCCTCTCGCGTCTTTGGCCATCCGGTGAAATGGCGGCTAAGGGAGCCCGGGAGGCCTATTGGGTCTTCATGGCTTGCGCCTTGGGCGGGGCGGCGATCGCGGTGAAGCCCACGGCCCTGGTAGGGCTGGCTGCGGTTTCGCTATTGCTTCTTTGGGATAAGGGGCCTATTTGGTTTTTCCGGCCCAAGCATTGGGTCTTCGCCGGGGTTTGCTTTCTTGTTTTCGCCGGGCCTTGGCTTCTTAAAAATTGGGTCTATGCGGGCAACCCCCTCTTTCCTTACGCTTCATCCCTTTTCGGCGGGCGTTCCCTAACTCCCGATCATTACGCCCGACTGCTTGGTGAAAACCACCAGTTTCTTCCCATGGATCACGGCCTTTTCTCTTATCTCACCCTGCCATGGCGGTTGACTATGCCCCAGGAGGGGGAGACTCAATTTTTGGGGCCCCTGATCCTGGCTTTTCTGCCATTGTTATTTCTATTGAAACATTTGGACGGCCGCTGGAAACGATTGGCCTGGTTGACGGCCTTGTATTTGATATTAGGGCTCTGTTCCACCCACATGCTCCGTTTTTTAATGCCGGGGTTTCTCATGCTCTTCGTGCTGGTGGGGAAGGCCGTGGCCCATTCGGGAGAGATGGTTAAAAAAACAGCTTGGGCGGCACTGGGGCTATCCGCAGTTTTGAACCTGGGCTCCTACGCGGTTTTAAGTTCTCGTTATTTTGACGGCGCTGGGGTTTGGTCGGGCCGGGAAACGCCGGAAGCCTACCTCGACCGGAAAATGATCAATTCTTATGAGCCGCTGGCCCGCTGGTGTGACTTTCTTCCTTCCGAATCCAAGGTGCTGGTGGTGGGGGATGCGAGGGGCCAATATTATCCCCGTCCTTTTCTCGCCAATTCGGCCTTTGATATGCCCTTTTTCGAGGAAGCCGCCAAGGAAGAGAAGAGCCCCCAGGGAATCCTAAAGCGCCTGAAAGAAGCCGGGATCGACGCCGTGGTCCTCAACCTACCGGAAGGCATGAGATTGAGCCAGCAATACGGCCTCTATCATCTCACTCCGGACCAATGGAAAAAGTTGGACCTCTTTTTTAAAGAAGGTCTAAAACCAGTCTTTATCAGGCCTACCCTGCAAGCCTATTTGGTGGGTGATTCACTTGGCGCCCCTGATTTAAAGGCTCCTTTTGATCCCTTCACCTTTTTTGACGCCGCGACTTTTGAATTTACCGAAGCCCTCCAAGCGGGTGACCTGAAAAAGGCAGAGGGATTGAGGCTTGAGGTATTTAACCTTTTCCCCCGGGATGCCTATTGGCGGGAGCAATTGGCCCGATTGGACGAAGCGGAAGGAGTTCCCCAGCAAGCGTTGAAAGATTACAAGCAAGCGGACCAACTGGGGTTTTTGTCCCCGAATGGCTATGAAAGCTGGAAAACCCTTAGCCGAAAGTGGGGAAGGGGCAGGGACTTAGCCTTGATCACGAAAAGGGAGAAGGCTTGGGCTTCCCAGAAACAAACCGCGGGGGCTCAACCTTGAATCCGCGTCCTTCTTCCGCCATGGCACCTTCTTCCATCCGCCTATTGCTCGCGGGTGCCTGGGCGCTGGGCCTGATTATTTTTTATTTTAAAACGGCCTCCATCACCTTTTCGGCCGTTCCAGGTTTCTTTGATCTTTCCCGATTTCTGGACGTGGATTTCTCCGCCCGATGGGCGGTTTGGAAAGGGTCTTTAGGGATATTGGTTGCCTCGGCTGGAATCCTATGGCTGGTCATGGGATGGGGAAGACGGGTGGCTGGGTTATTAGGTCTCAAACCCGCTTCAAATTTCCTGCGCTGGGCCCTTTCTTTTGGCTTGGGGGGGTGCGTCCTGAACTTGTTTTGGATGGGAAGTGGTTTGGTACGGCTGTGGTTTCCGTGGGAGAAATGGCTGAATCTATTTATGATGGCCATAAATCTGATATGGATCAATACAGGGTTAGGCGCGTTTTGGTATCCGCACTTAGAATGGATTGTGGTTCTGCTATTGGTGGTTGTTTTAATGAAGCCGGCCTTTGGTTTTTTACGATCTGCAAGAAATTTGCGTTTCCCAGTTATAAAGCCTCCTAGTTTGGGTCTTGGATTGTTGGTCTTAATGGGGTTGTGGTTCAACTTATTATCCTTCACTCAGGCTCTAACACCTGAAAGCTTTTACGATTCGATGGTTTACCACTTGGCTGTCCCTGCCTTTTGGCTTCAACATCACGGTATGATAGATTTCCCGACGAATTTTTTTTCCAATTATCCCTTTGGCGGGGAGTGTTTTTTCTTGAACGGGTTTGCACTTCAGGGTACCGAGACGGCCAAGATGCTCCAGGCCCTAACAGTTCTGGCCTGTGCCTTCGCGGCGGGCGGTTGGGCCGAGGAAGTGGCGGGCCCTTCGGCCGGTATCAAGGCCCGCTGGCTCGCCTTTGGCTTGACGGCCACCCTTCCCCTTCTGACCTTGAACGCCTGGGCCACCCAGGTGGAAGGGTTATTGACGCTCTTCATCATTCTTTTTCTTTATTGTCTGACTCGCTTAAATGAGGGCGGTAAAAGATGGGTTTTGGCGGCAGGGCTTTTGGCGGGCGGGGCCTTAAGCGTCAAATACACGGCTCTCTTTGCCCTGGTGCCTGCCTTGGGGCTCTTGGGTTTTCAAAAAAGCTTTCGGCGTTTCTTTTCTTTTTCCAACATCCTGATCTTCGGGACCAGCGCATGCTTACTCTTTTTGCCCTGGGTTCTTAAAAACGTTGCCTATACGGGAAACCCGGTTTTTCCTTACTTGCCTAATTGGTTTTCGGGCCGTCATTTAAGCACCGAAGGATTCGCTCGTTTAATGGAAGAACAACATGCGGTAGCCGCCCATACCTTTTGGCAATGGTTGGCCCTACCCTGGACCCTCACCTTTTCTAACCCCGACAGTTACAACTTTTGCGGGCCCTTGGCTTTGGGGTTGGTTCCTATTCCCTTTTTGATCGGGTCTAAGCATCCGGCATTAAGGTTCCTTTCCCGCTTGTGCCTGCTTCTATTGGTGGTCGGGTTGGCTTCTACTCATATCCTTAAATTTTCCTTGCCGGTTTTTCCCCTCTTTTATGTGCTGGTAGCTTGCCTGGCGGGAATCCAAACCGATTCCAGATGGCTAACTGGCACAGCCTGGGCTGGGGTTTTGGCGAGCCTTCTTTGTTTGGGGCCTTTGCTGGCAATCGCCCAGTACTACTACCCCTCCATGGGCGTCTTAACAGGGGCTCAAACGAGGGACGAGGCCTTAGTTTCGCAGGGCAAGATCACACCCTATTTGCCAATGGCCCGGTGGCTTTTGCCACCCCACGTGACAGCCTCATCGACTCTCTTGATCATTGGGGATGCGCGGGGCCTTTATTACGGCCAGCCTTTTCAAACCAACACGGTTTTCGATGAACAGTTTCTCTCCAGGGCCTGCCGGGAAGGGAAGGATGCGGAAGGTTTGAAACTCGCCTTAAAAGAAGCGGGGGTGGATTACCTGGCGGTGAATGGGCCGGAGGGGATTCGGGTTTCGGATCAGTACCATCATTACGATTTAACCTCCGCCCAATGGCAGCTATTGGATGACTTTATACAAACGGGAACGGATATGGTTTATTCCCATAACCTTCAGGCGGTTTATAAGATCAGGAGTGATTGGAAGGCAAAGCCCTCGTCCGAAACACCCGATCTGTTGCTGTTGTTTTCGAAGCCCGCTGTCGACTTCATGCGCCAATCGCAACAGCAGAAGTGGGATGAAGCCCTGGTCGATCTTCAGGAAACCGCGAAACTTTATTCATTCTCATCTTTTTGGCAGGATCAGTTGAAGGAATTAGAGAATAAGATTGGGAGTTTGAAAAATGGTTGATCGAATGGGAAGGGCATCAATTGGGCTTCTTCTTTTTTGGGTGCCCCTGACCTTCTATTCCCGCAGTGCGGACGGCTTCGTACTGTCCAAAGAATGGGTTGCTCTGGGTGCCGGGATTTTGCTGGTGGGGTTGGCCCTTTCCCGTATCCCAAGCCTTTTGCGAAATCCATTGGTTGTTATTTCGGGTCTCTTTCTGCTGTGGATGCTGGGAGATGGATTACTCACTGTGTCTGATTCCACATCTGTGTGGGTCGGTTCCGCCTATCTTTGGGTCATTTTCCTTACCTTTATTGCGGTGGTTTTGATCGCTGGGCGGGGATTTACCTACGAAAAAATGCTTCATCTAGCCCTAGCGGCAGGGGTTTTCACGGCGGCCTATGGCTTGGCACAGGCATTGGGGGCCGATACCCATAATTGGGACACTCATTTCGAACGCCGGGCCTTTGCCACGCTGGGTAACCCCGATTATCTGGCCGGTTACTTGGTTGCTCTCCTTCCCATGTCGTTGATTCTTACCCTTCGATCCTCCGGTCAAAGATGGTGGTTCGGTTTTAGGGCCATCACCCTTCTATTATTCGCCGGGCTTCTCGTAACACGGGTTCGAGGTTCCTTATTGGCTCTAGGGCTTTCCCTGTTAGTTCTGGTCTTGGGGCTTTGGATGCCCTGGGGCAAAACACTTGCCGCTAAAAATAAGAAAACCCTCGGGATTGCCTTCGCACTGTTGTTAGCGGGTGGGGCGGCTTATTGGTTCCGTTACGGGGGCTTGAATGCTTTCGACATGGGGCAGGTTTCGGTTCAACAGCGCCTTCAGACCTACCAGGTGGGGATGGAAATGCTGAAGGACCACCCCCTCACCGGGATCGGCCTGGGCCAACTGGGACGGGATTATCCTCTCTACCAATGGAGGCCCTATACCCAAGCCGAATGGCCTGCCCATCCCCTGACCCTGACGGAACATCTCCATAATGAGTTTTTGCAGTTCGCTGTGGAAGGCGGATGGATCGGATTGGGGTTGTATCTGCTGGTTCTGTTGGCCTTTGCCCGACAGACCTTCCAGCTTTTTGGAAATCCAACCACCTCCTCCGCCTCTAAAGAATTAATGTTGGGAATCGTGGCTTCGCTGGTTGCTCTGTTGGGGCAGGCTTTGACCAATTTTCCCTTTCAAGTGATCCCAACGGGAGTACTTTTGGGATTGTTCTTTGCGGCGCCAGTGGCATTAGCGCCAAGGGCAATAGAACCCCAAAGGTTTCGCGTGGGTCGAGTCTCAATGGCGGTATTAGGCTTGGTTCTATTGGCATTGGGGGCCTGGGGGGCCAAGAACATGGCGGCCTCCATCGCTTTAAGGGACACCGTGGGTGAAACCAACCTGGGGAACGCGGCCAAGGCCGGTGCCTATGCCGATCGGTTAGCGGGTTTGGCCCCAGGCGACCCTAAGGCTTGGGACGCGGTGGCCAAGGCTAGGGAATTGAACAAGCAATGGGACGGGGCAATGGAATCCTACGCCCGGGAAACAGCGCTCAACCCTAACGTGGTGGAAGCCTATTACGCCATGGCTCAAGACCGGATCATGCAGGGGCGTTTGGATGAAGCCCTGGCCCTTTGCCAAAAATGTTTAGCGGTGGCGCCTAATTATTCGTCGGTCGTGTGGCTGGAAGGCGTTTGCTATTTCAAGTTGAACCGATATGCCGAGGCCACACAGGAATTTGAGCAGTTCATTCCCTATGCACCCATGGAAGAATCACTCTATGTAAATTTGGGGGTTTGTTACGTAAAGTCGGCCCGTAAGGCCGACGCAGTGGCGGCTTGGAAAAAGGCTTATTCCCTCAACCCGCAGGACGCCCAAGTGGTCCTTTATCTAAAATCGGTGGGTGTGAAGATTTAAAAAAACCGATCAACTTCCCGCGATCAGTTTTTCCCACAAAGCCTCATTGATCATGATCTTGCTGATGAAGTCTTTTTCGTCAATTTCGGCGGAACGCGCGACCGGGTTGAGAGGAAAGGTTAAAGTGAAAACATTTCCCTTGCCGTTCTCGTTTCGCGCCGTGATGCGCCCGCCGTGGTGATAAACGATGAAAAAGCACGTCATCAGATAGATACCGAATTCGCTGGGCTTGCCGCTGCGCACGAAAAAGGGATCGAAGATGGATTGGAGCGCGTCCTGGGAAAGGCCCGGGCCGTTGTCCTCCAGCTCAATCTGGATTTCCCCTGGTCCTTCCTTGGGGCCGATGGCCTCTGCGGTCCATTTCACCTGTCCTCCCGAAAATAGGGAAGCGGCTTCCTCCATCAATAAAAGCTCGAAAAGGCGGTGAAACTGCTTTTGGTCCACGTGAAGTTCGGGCAGGGAAGCGGGAATCTTGTTTTGGACGGCGATACCTTTCTGATCCAGTTCGGGCTTCACCTTGGCGATGGCCTGCTCAACCACCTGGTGAAGGCTCACCTTGTCGGGGAATTCGGGGGAGGGTCTTTCCGAGGACTCCCATAGGTCGCTTAAAAGGTTGACCACCTTGTCCATTTGCCCCTGAACCTTCTGGTAATAATCCTTCCAAAAGTCGGGGTTGCGCAATTGCTCGACGTTGATGTTTTCTTCCTGCAGTTTCCTGGGGGCCAGGTCCAAGAAGGTCTTCACTGCCACCATCGAGTTGCGGATGTGGTGACTCAAACCGGTCGCGAGAATACCTAAGCTTAAAATCCGGTCGGTCAGCATGACGTTGTAAAGGGTGGACATCTTTTCCCGCAACAGCTGGTCCCTTTCGCTTTGAACCATGAAAAATTCCAAGCCGCGCTTGAGGGTGATTTCCAACTGGGGGATATCCCAGGGTTTGGTGATGTATTTATAGATGGCGCCCGTATTAACGGAATCGATGGCGGTTTCCAGGTCCGAATAGGCGGTAACCAGTATCCGCAAGATATGGGGCTTCAAATGGCGGGCTTTTTCCAGAAGCTGGATGCCCTTTTCTCCGGGCATCCTTTGGTCGGTCATGAGGACGGCGATTTGAGCCAGGTTTTCCCTTAGGATCTGGTAGCCCTCAAAGGCGTTGGGCGCGGTCAAAACCGAGAATTTCTCCCCAAAAGCCTCCCGAAAATATTTCAAGGATTTCTCTTCGTCGTCCACGTAGAGAATGTAGAATTTTTTATAGTCGTAATAGTTGGTTGTCATAGTCCGTCCTTTTTAAGCTTTCGCCGGTAATTCAAGGGTGAACTCGGTAAATTTCCCCTTTTCACTCCTCGCCGAGATCCTTCCCCCTTGCTCCCGCAAAATGCGGTAGCAAATACTCAAACCCAATCCCATGCCCTGTCCCACGTCTTTGGTCGTAAAAAAGGGATCAAAGATTTTATCCAGGTTTTCGGGGTTGATTCCTGAACCGTTGTCCCGGACCTGGATGAACACCTTCCCGTTTTCAAAACGGCTCTTAATCCATATCAGGGGCTCTTCGCCATCGAAATTCTTTTCCTTCAGGGCGTCGGAGGAATTTTGAATCAAATTCACGAAAACATGGATCATCTTGTTCCGGTCGGCCAGGACCTGCTGGTCTTCCGGCACTTCGATTTCGACCTTGACCCTATCCTTTAATTCGTGGCCCAGAAAGCGTAAGGCGTTGGAAAGAATTTCTTTTAAGCCGATCAGGTCCACGCTTCCCCCTGCCTTGGGGTGGGTGAAGCTGCGAAGATCGGACACGATGCGCTGAACCCGGTTCACTCCGTCCTCGATATCGGTGACGGTTTCAACGAACTTTTCCCTTTCTTGATCGGGCAGGCGGTCTTTTTTCGCTTTCAACAGATAGAGGGCTTGCACGGCGTAATTGAGAGGGTTGTTGATCTCATGAATAATACCGGCGCTGAGACGCCCAAGGGAAGCCATCTTTTCGTTTTGGACCAATTGCCCTTCCGTTTCCTTCAGCTGTTCGAGAGTCGTTTCTAGTGCACTTTTTTGTCGGATCAACTCCCGCTGAAATTGATGGGATTCGATCAAATTTTTGACTCGTACATGCAGTTCGGTGTTGGAAAAAGGTTTTGTCAAAAAGTCGCTCGCGCCGGCGTCCAAGGCCGAGAATTTGGTGTCCTCGTCGGCCCGGGCGGTCAAGAGCACGACAGGAATGGCTTGGGTGGAAACTTGTTTTTTCAATTCCCGGCATGCCTGGACGCCGTCTTTCTCGGGCATCATCATGTCCAGCAGGATAAGATCGGGCAGGAACTGCTTTGCCTTTTCCACCGCCTGGTTTCCATCCACGGCCTCGATGATCTCGTAATGTTTTTCCAAGCGCGATTTGATGAACCTCAGCATGTCCGGCTCATCGTCCGCCACCAGCACCTTTTTCTTTTGGCTATTTCCGTAGTTGTCCGTGCGGAGGGACTCCGAAAGGGGCGTCAGGGTGCTGAAAAGCTCGGCTCGCCTGTAAAGATTGGTAAGCCATTCCTCGTCCTGGGCAGATTCGGCCAACATTCCACCGGGTTCCCCGGCTTTTTCGGAGACCGGAGAGGTCTTGGCCGCCTCGAAGGGAATCCGGATCGTCATGGTCGTGCCCGCTCCCAGACGGCTTTGAGCCGTGACAGAGCCCCCTTGGGCTTCTGTTAATTCCTTCACCAGGGCAAGGCCGATGCCCGTTCCCTGGTACTTCCTTTGGGCCGAGGAATCGGCTTGCCAGAAACGGTCGAAGATAAAGGGAAGATTTTCCTCGGAAATCCCCATGCCCGTATCCTTGATCACTAATACCAGTTGGGAATCTTCTTTATTCGCGGTCAATTCCACCCGCCCCCCGCTGGGGGTGAACTTCAAGGCGTTAAAAAGGAGATTGAGGATGATTTTTTCCATTTTGTTCTGATCCAGCATGACGGCGCCAATGGATTCGTGGACGCGGGTGGAGAGGTTGATCCGCTTGTCCTTCGCCGTGCCCTGAATGGACTGGATCAAACCCTTCACGAAGAGTTCCAAATTCACTGGTTCTTTTTTGACCTCCATGCGGCCCGATTCCAGCTTGGCCAGGTCCAGAAGGTCATTGATCAGTTTCAATAAACGCATTGCGTTGTTTTCCATGGTGGACAGGATGTCCCTGGATTCCTCATCCAACAGATGCTTTTTTTGATTTCTCAGGGCCTGGAGGGGCGAAACGAGAAGCGTTAAGGGCGTTCGGAGTTCATGGCTGATATTGGCGAAGAAACGGCTTTTCATTTGATCCATCTCGATCAGTTTTTGATTGGTTTCCGCAAGTTTTTTTCGGTTCTGGTCCAGCTCATAACGGGTCGTGAACTCCCGGATGCGCAGGCGGTTAGTGAAATAACTTCCAACGACCGCGAAAGTGGAAGTCAGAATGAGGAAATAGGTATTGTTGAAAAAAAGGCCACCGAAGGAAACCGGCCCGTGGGCAAAGCAGGCGGTTAAGTACATCAGAAAGGTCAGCCCGGAAAAAATGAGCGTTTCCTGGTAGGTCCAGGGAGAGACCAGGCAAAAGGCCACCAAAACCACGTTGAGCCCGGCGTAATAGGGGGAGTGGGCTCCTTCCGAAGCGTAAATCATCCAGGCGATGGCGCCCTGGGGCACCATGAGCATGGCGATGAAGAAAACCCGGTCCAATCGCGCGGCCCAGGGGCGGTAATAAAGGATTAAAAATATGCCCACCAATAAGGAAGAATACAATCGGAGCTCTAAAAAATAAGGAACCAACGAGGGATAAACATTCATGTCCAACGATATGCCCGCCGGCATCCCAACCATCGCGAAGATACATACGATTTTAAATAAACGGGACCTTTCCGCCCGGTTGTAATCCTCATAGGCTTTTTGAACTTCAGGCTGTTCCAGCAGTTTTTCTTTCATTTGGGTTTCCTCACCTCAAGAAAAATATTGATGCCTGTGTCTTCCAATGTGATTTCGCAAGCACCCTCGGGGGCACCTTCGGGTTTAAGGATGCCCATTTGTTCCCGATTTCGATAGATCAAATGCCATTCCATGAAACTTTCCATCGTGTTAATCAGAGGATTGGTGGGCGTTACGTTCGTCGCCAGCAGCAGCCCACCCGGAGCCAGAAGGGCATAGAAATAATCCATCAGTTTTTTGCAAATCCGGTCCTCCAGGTAATCGAAAAGGCCTGCGACATAGATGAAATCATAGACCCCTTCCTTTGGGCCTTCGTAGGGTTTGAAAGTTTCTTTAAGGATATGGTTGACGGATTTCTTGACCATTTTGATGGGCGTCCCACGGCGGTGTCGGCTCTTGATGTCATCCAAAATCTTTCCAGTGAATTCCAGGGTCTCGTCGTTGAAGTCATACAGGGTAAAGTCCGCCTTTTCGCAATAATCGTCGTGGGCCAGGAAGTTTTGGACTTCTTTGGCTGGGCCGCAGGCCATGTCCAGAACCCGAAGGGTGCGGTTTTCCCGGATCGCCCGCATGGTTTCCTCGTTCAACCTTTGGATGAGGTGCTTGATGCGGTTGCGGTGGGCTTCGCAGGGCGGCGAATTCACAAACCAGAGGTTCACGATCTTGGCGAAAAGGGTGCTTCCCTCCAGGGGGTCCCTCAGCATCATATTGACCATTTCATAATCGCCGGCGTACCCCAGCGGTTTTTGAAAACTGCGGTAAACAAAGGGCGAGCAAAGAATGATGGGGTGCATTTGCCGGCGGCTGTAGGAACGGTGGATGGATTGAAGCTCGGGGGGTATCCCCGCGATGGTCTCCTCAAATCGCTCGAAGAGCGATGAAACAGTCGGGGCGATGGGGTCCTTCAATTGAAGGATGACGTCCCGTTCAGTCTGGTTCCGGTTCCCCGAGGGTTCGGACCGGATGCTCAATTCCACCTGTTCCAGCCAGCGGCGCATATCCATCAAGAAAGTCTGCATATCGGCGATCACCACCTTGAGGTTGTCCTCGATGTGGTGGATCTTGTCCCATTCTTTCAGAAATTCGGAAAATTCGCTCTGAAGCTTGTCTTTCTGGTGGATGGAGGAAAAGATATCAACGTCCAGCCAATTGTCCTCCAGGGTGCATTCGCAAACCAGGAGGATGCCGGTGTTCAACAGGTTGCTCACGACCGCGCGGCCGGAATAAACCATCCGTTCATTCATCACCATCTTAAAATCGGTCAGGACCTCAGAGAGCTGGAGAATGCTGTAAGGGTTGTAAACCTCGAAGACGACCGAATAACGGGTCAGCCGCAGGAGGGTGGCCCGCACCTCGGCTCCCTGGCTGTTGCGGCAGTGGATAAAAGTGTCTCTACCCGTCGAGATGGACATGTCGCTTTTTTTCCGATCTAAGATGGGGTCTTTGAATATCGAAACTCCAGAGTTTCCCGCAGTTTCTTTTCGTCCCAGTGGAATTTTTGATAAATCGGGCTGGGACCTTTCCGTGAAGAAGCCAGCCAATTTTCATTCCCGGGCCCGGTGATTTCACCGAGGATCGTCGCGTGACTCAAACAATAGCGGTCCTCCAACACGAATTGGGAAAATAGTTCGACAGAACCCCGGCGGATTCGTCCTTCCGGAGGAAAGGAAACCGTGAAAGAACCGTCATCCCCGCCCCATCCCAGGCCCATCGCCTTCAGAAATGCTTCTTTTAGGGTAAAGATTCTCAGAAATACCAAAGGGCGTAAGGCTCGCGGCTGCTTCTCCAGATATTCTTTTTCCTCCGTGGAAAAATAACGGTCCGCGATCAGCCGCCAATCTCTATTTTTCGACTCCATAAGCGCTAGTTCCACATCGATTCCAACAGGAAAAGCTGAAACCGTCAGGGCCACTAGGCCTTCCGTATGGGAAAGATTGAAATGTAAGTCCCGGCTTCTCAAAGCGGGTTTACCGGAGGGACTTAGGATGAATTCTAAATCTATCATTTCCCGGCCAGTGTAAAAAGAAAGCAAGTGACGGGTCAGGATGCGGGAAAAAAGAAATTCCTTCTTGGCGTAATGCAAACTCAGGAAATGAAAATCGCGATTTTCGTCAGGGCTCAGAAAATGAATCAGGAATTCGTCCGGATGTTGAGTGGGTTTGGAATCAAATTCAAGAAGGTGAATGTGGATCGCATTGAGAGATAGAGCTTCGGGGCTCTCTGTCTTGCGGTCCATCGCAAGGTTTGGGTTGGGGAGGGTCATCATCCGGCGCCGCCGTCCATCACCATGACACTTCCATTGAGGTATTCCGGGGCTTCCTCCGCTAGAAAATAGACAACGCGGGCGACCTCCTTCGGTTCACAGAAACGTTTCAAGGGAACGACTTGAAGAAGGGCTTCCTTCGCCTGCGGGGAAAGCTTATCGATCATGGGGGTGGTCACCCCTGCCGGCGCCACCACATTGGCGATGACCCCGTAGGGTCCGCATTCCTTGGCCAAGGCCTTAGTAAAACCGATGATGCCGGCCTTGGAGGCTGAATAGTTGGTCTGACCCGGCAATCCATGGATTCCGGAAACGGAAGAAAGATTAATGATCCGGCCGTTCTTTTTTTTCATCATGTCGGTGGCGAAGCGGCGGGTCAGGTGAAAAACGCCTGTCAGGTTGGTGTTCAAAACATCCGTCCAATCCTCATCTTTCATAGCGAAAAGGGGTTTGTCCCGGGTGATTCCGGCGTTGTTCACGAGTACGTCCACATTCTTTTCTTCGTCTAAAACCGCTTTGCAGAAACGATCGCAAGCTTCCCGGTCCGCCACATCTAGATGATGGGCCCGGGTCTTTCCGTCAAAGCGTCCCTCGATCTCACGGGCTGAAGCCTCATTGGAATGGAACGTGAAATGAACCTTCCATCCTGCGGCCGCGAAGGTTTCCACCAGACTTTTCCCGATACCGGAGGAACCGCCCGAAATAACCACCTTTTTCATGAAAGCCTCAATTTTCCAATAAGAAATTTTCCGGAAGCCACTTCATTTCCATCGACATAACCCTTTCCCTCGAAGATCCGGTTCGGCGGGACCGTTTTGGTCAGCTTCATATGAATTTCCAGCTGATCCCCCGGAAAAAGGGGCTTGAGGAACCGAAATTCCAATACCGCCCCAATCGCGTCAAAGACCCCATCCACCGCCGACCCTTCCGTCAAACGGATCAGGAGGGTGGCGGCCTGGGCGAAGCATTCGATGGTTAATACCCCCGGAAATACCGGATAGTCCGGAAAATGGCCCTGGAAATGGATGTCGTTGACGGTGATGTTTTTAAGCGTGTGAAGTTCCTTTCCCTTTTCCCAGGATAAAACCCTATCCACCATGAACAATGGAAAGCGCTGTTTTAAAAAGGACAGGTCTGGAATTTCCTCCATGGGCTCAAGCGGCATGAACCATCCCTTCAATTACTTCCGACGCCGTATTTACTGTCCCCATTTTGATCAGCTGGTCGGGATCGATCATAACGTTGAACTCGGTTTCCAGCTTGGCCAGGAATTCCAGAGCCCTCATGGAATCATACTTGGCCATTTCCTTGAAGGGCTTCTCATCCGCAACGTCAGCCGGAGGCACGTCGAACATCCCGGCGATAATTTCCCGAATCTTCGATTTGATTTCAGCGGCTTCCATTTATTGGCTCCTTTTTTTTCGAGCGATTTTAACCAGCGATATCCTTTTTTCTTCCGCCGCGACGGCCCCGAGAACCCCCAAATGATTGGGGGAGGATAAGAAATGTTCCAGGGAAATCCTTCCGTTGAGGCCCAATTCCAGGATAGAGGAATTGGGAACAAAACGGAAAACTCCTTCCGGCAGCAGTTTTTCCACCGGAGTTGCCATCGGGAGTCCGATCCATTCGGCCTCGTCCAGAAGGCTTTTCAAAATATTCCCCGAGCCTGCCGGCAAGGTTCCGTCCGGCTTCCATTGCGCCGAGGCGTAATCCTCAACTTGTAGAAAGCCCTCGTCATCCTCCGAACCCGACGCCCGCATCAAAAAGGCTCCTTCCTGGATGGTAAGGCTCGGGTTTCCTTTGAGGCCCGCCTTTTTAAGAAATTCCGGAATCTTTTCGGCCGCGCCCACCAGGCAGCTTTGAAAAAGGCCGCCATTCATACCTTCCCATGCGAAGCCTAAAGCGTCGATAAAAGAGGTTCCGCCGTTGGTCAAGGTAATGTTCGGCCCCTTGAGCTGCAGCCAAATGCCAATCCGGCTTCCCGCCGCGTTGGCAACGGTGTTTGGAAAATCCATGGGATTGACGGTATTCGGCCCCTTTATAAGGGCCTGACGGTCGAATTCCACTGAGCTTTCAAAGGCGCCGAAGGCCGTTCCCAGGATGACCGCGTCGGTCGGGTTTGGAACGGGAGGATTGTCGCCCCGTCGGAAAATCCGGCCTGCGGCGATTCCCGCCATCAGGGAAAGGGTGTCGATGTATTTGGGCGATTGATCCGGGAAAAGGGCCTGAAATTCTCCGGGTAAATCCTCCATTTTAAGCCCCTCCTGACCCAGTAGGACAGAGGCCTTCCGCTGGAGGACGAGAGGTTTCATGAGGAAGCCTCCGGTTTTATCAAGACTAAGCAGGAGGTATTGCCGCCAAAGGCAAAGGAATTGGAAAGGGCCACCCGGCCCTGGAAGGCCCTGGCCTGGTTGGGAACGCAGTCCGCGATACAGTTTTCGTCGGGAGTATCCCAGTTGATGGTGGGGAGAAGAATTCCTTTTTCCAGGGAGAGGCAGGTCATGACAGCCTCAATAGCGCTGGCCGCGCCCATGGTGTGCCCGATCATGGACTTGATGGAATTCACCGGGACGGGCCGTTCGGTGCCGAGCGCTTTTTTGATAGCGGTGGATTCGGTCTTGTCGTTGGCGGGGGTTCCGGTGCCGTGGGCTGAAACACAATCCACATCGGCGGCCTTTAGGCCCGACTGGTCGAGCGCCCGCTCGATGCTGGCCAGGGCGCCTTCCCCTTCCGGGTGGGGGGAAGTCATGTGATAGGCGTCCATCCCCAGTCCGTAGCCGCCCACCTCGCAATAGATATGGGCGCCCCTGGCCCTGGCCCTCTGTTCCTCCTCGAGCAAAAGAACACCCACTCCCTCGCTGACTACCAGCCCTTTCCGGTTGGCGGAGAAGGGGCGGCATTTGTCGGGGGTAAGGGAAAGCAGGCGGTTGAAACCGGTAAAGGCAATCCTTGAGAAGGGGTCCACTCCTCCGCATAGGGCCGCGTCCAAACGGCCTTGCCGGATCTGCTCAAGTCCCCACCCAATGGCGTAATTCCCGGAGGCACAGGCGTTGGAAAATACAAGCGACCGTCCTCCCAGTTTCAAAAAATTCAAAACGGAAGAGGCAATACTGGAAGCCTGAACCCGGTGAAAGGAGGCTGGTTCCATTTCGGAGTTATCTGTTTGGATTTGGGTTTTGGAGAGGCGCTCCGTCAGCTGAATTTCACCCATCGTTGTCCCAAAGAAACAGCCGAATCGAATTGAATCCAAGTCGCCCGGCGCAAGACCGGCGTCCTGTAGGGTTTCTTGAGAGGCAAGGATGGAAAGGATCGAAGCCATTTCATACCGGCCTGGGTTTTCTCGTTCAAAATTTTCCAAACGTTGGCGGTCTTTGATCTCGCCGCCGATTTTGACCCGGTAAGGGGAAGGGTCCATTAACGTCAGGGGCGCTACTCCGGACTGGCCCTCTGCCATGGCCGTCCATACCGAAGCGACCCCGTCTCCCAATGGACAGATCACACCCAAACCGGTTACAACGGCTCTTTTGTGTTTCATCCCGGGCTCCTGTTTCTTTGCGACTGGCGAGTACAATTTATTAACAGATAGAAGGGATAAAATATGTGCAACTTCATACGATGGAAAACAATTTTATGATTCCTCACGAACCCTGGATGATTATATTCATTGCGCGACTTTCAGGAGAAACCATAACGTTAAACGAAACCTATCGGGAGACTTTTTGAAAACTGTTGCTTTTTTGTCCGATTTGGAAGGAAGGACTAAGGGGAGAAGGGTTAATTAATAGGTATTTCTTGGTTCTCGAGTCGTAAAGTTTGTTAGGTGGGGTTTGACAGAATTTTTTTCACTAAGAGTCATTTTGTTAAGTGAGTGTGAATTTGAGAAGACGAAGAGGGAGGTAAGTAACGATTGCCCTTCCACCCATCGTTAGACTCGTTCACCCCAATTAGGATGCTTATGGTTACGTAGGTTCATCCGTTAGGTGTTTCAAAACTGAATCGTGAATCAATAACTTCTTCTTTGTTTGGGTTGTAAATGCATGTTTTCTTGAATTTCTCAGATTATCGGTTAAGGACCGTGATGATCGTTGCCTTGAAAACCCCACACAGCTCGCCTAGCTTTTAAAAGGGCTCTTTTATCCATCGGTCCCCGGTGTTAAGGTATCGTTAAATCACTTGCTTTGCTCCGCTTTCATGAGGTCATCAATGGGGATTCAGGCACTTTTAGACAAATCATCTTCACTCGCCCCCGGAACCCCCCTGCCCGAAAGCACCCTCAACCGCCCGCTCATCCAAAAAGCCTACGAATTCGCCAAAAAGGCCCATGAGGGACAGCAGCGCCTATCGGGCGATGAATACCTGACCCACCTAGTCGGCGTGGCCGACATTTTGGCCGAACTGCATATGGATTCGGTCACCATCGCCGCCGGGCTTCTTCACGATATCCTCGAAGACACCACCATTACCTTTGACCAGCTCAAGGCCGAGTTCGGCGATGAGATCGCCAATCTGGTGGACGGGGTTACCAAGATCACCAAGCGCAAGTTCCAAGATTCCACCATGCGCCAGGCCGAATCCACCCGCAAGATGATGGTGGCCATGGCCAAGGACGTGCGGGTTATCCTCATCAAACTGGCCGACCGTACCCATAATATGCGCACCCTCGAATTCCTTCCTCCCGACCGACGGATCAAGATGGCCCAAGAAACGTTAGAACTTTACGCCCCCCTGGCCCACCGATTGGGGATATCCAAAATCAAGAGCGAGCTCGAAGACCTCTGCATGCGCACCCTTCAGCCGGATGAATACCGGGAACTGGTTAAAAAAGTGGCCATGAAGAAGGCCGAGCGGGAACAGATGCTGGAAGGCATCAAGACCCTGCTGGAACAAAGAATGAAAGAAGCGGGCATTTCCGCCCAGGTTCAGGGAAGGTCCAAACATTTCACCAGCATTTACCAGAAGATGATCCAACAGCAAAAGACCTTCGACGAAATCTACGACCTAATGGCCATGAGGGTGCTGACCAACACGGTCAAGGAATGCTACGAAATCTTGGGAATGGTGCACACCATCTGGAAGCCCCTGCCGGGCCGTTTCAAAGACTATGTGGCCATGCCGAAAAACAATATGTATCAAAGCCTGCACACGACCGTGATGGGCCCCTCGGGCCAGCCCCTGGAAATCCAGATCCGCACCTACGAAATGCACCGCACCGCTGAGGAAGGCATCGCCGCCCATTGGATATATAAAGAAGGGCGGGCGGTGGAGAAAGAAGACGAAAAATTCGCCTGGATGCGCCAGCTTCTCGACCTTCAACAGGATATAAAAGACACCACCGAGTTCGCCGAGGCCATGAAGGTCGATCTGTTCGACGACGAGGTATTTGTCTTCACTCCCAAGGGCGAGGTGAAGGAACTGCCTAAGGGAGCTACCGCCTTAGATTTCGCCTATTGCGTCCATACCGACCTGGGCACCCATTGTATGGGGGTGAAGGTCAACGGCCAAATGGTGCCCCTCAGGTCCATCCTTAAAAATGGGGATATCGTTGAAGTCTTGACCCAATCTTCCCGCGCGCCCAGCCGTGACTGGCTCAAGATCGTCACTACCAGCAGGGCCAAGAATAAGATACGCCATTGGTTCCGCACCCACTTGTCCGCCGAGGAAGTGGACAAGGGCCATCACATGGTGGAAAGGGAAGCCATCCGCATGGGTCTGGACCCGGTGCTCGTTTTAAAAACCGGGACGCTCGATCCCTTTTTTGAGGCCCTCAACTGCCATTCGCTTAACGAGCTTTTGGCTAATATCGGCCACGGCGAGGTATCTCCCAAGACCCTGCTGAACCGGCTGGTGGCCAAGAATGAGGCGGACAACCCAAGCCCTAAAACTGAAAAGGCCGAAAAGACAGAAACAAAAACGCCTGAACAAAAGAATTTCAAACCCCTCGCCACTCCCATCGCGGCTCCGATTTCGGGCCTGAAGGGCATCACCGTGGGCGGCCACCAGGATTACCTCATACGCTTCGCCCGCTGCTGCACACCTGTTCCCGGCGACCCCATTGTGGGTTATATCACCAGGGGGCGGGGTATTTCGGTCCACCGCACCGACTGTCCCAATACCCTTCAGCTTCCTGAGGGCGAAAGCCGCATGATCCCGGTTTCTTGGGAAGGTGACGCTAATCAGGTTTACGAGGTGGCCTTGGAAGTCCGAGGGAAGAATAGGGAAAAACTTTTGGCTGATATGCTGTTAGCCATTTCCGAAGAGGGTGTCATCATCAACGAGGCCAACGCCAGGGCCTTGGAAGGCGGATGGGCCCAGGGTTATTTCCTGGTCGCCATTCCTTCGCTGGACCACCTGGATAAGGTGCTCAAGAAACTTCAAAGGGTCAGGGGCGTGGTCAGCGCCCGCCGGATCGAACCCCGTTAAAAGCCGAAATTAACACGCCGGTGATATTTCACGGCGGGAAGGCCGAATAGAATGGATTCTCGTAAGGTCGTTTTGTCCCCCCACGCCCCCGCTCCCATCGGCCCCTATTCCCAAGCCATTGAAGCGGCAGGGCTCGTCTTTTGCTCAGGGCAGATTCCCCTCGATTCTGCCAGCGGCAAGTTAGTGGAAGGCCCCATGGAAACGCAGGCCCAAAGGGTTTTGGAAAACCTGGAAGCGGTACTGAAGGCGGCGGGAACGGGTTTGGAGAATGCGGTCAAAATCACAGTCTATGTGGTTGACCTCGGCGATTTTGAGGCCTTGAACAAGGTTATGGCGGGTCGTTTCAAAGACAATCCTCCCGCCCGTGCGGTAGTACAGGTTTCGGCGCTCCCCAAGGGCGCCCGGCTTGAAATGGACCTCATCGCACTCAAAGGTTGAATTTAACAAGGAATTTAGTTTTGATACGGGCAGGCCAGGTGCGGATAATAAGGTTCGGGTTGTTCGGATGTGAAAGGGTAAGGAATGCCGGATAACTTTTGCGTCAACCATATCGATAACAAGGCTGTAGGGATCTGCAAGCGCTGCGGACGTTTTTTCTGCGCGATCTGCCTGGATATGGACGTGATGGGCCAGCCCATTTGCCCTGATTGCATGAAGCGTAAACCCGGTGAAGCCGCCCCTAAAGATTCCAGCGCTGCCCCGCCGCCGCCCGCCGTTCGTTCCGCCGCTGCGGATCCCTTTGCGGCTTGGTCTGGTTCCAAACCGCTTTCGGGCGCGCCTCCGGTTGTCTCTAAGCCCACGATTCCTCCCGTCATCGCTAAGCCCTCCCTGCCTCC
This sequence comes from candidate division FCPU426 bacterium, assembly GCA_963738405.1. Taxonomy (GTDB): domain Bacteria; phylum Oederibacteriota; class Muellerivitia; order Muellerivitales; family Muellerivitaceae; genus CAVTWJ01. The sequence goes on from CAVTWJ010000004.1 coordinate 79,773, forward strand.
CCTGTCTTCTCCCAAGCCCGAGGGGCCTACTGGTTCGCCATTGAACTTCAAAAACAAGGGAATGGAAGATGATCCCTTCGGACTTTTTGGGACGCCCAAATCTTCACCTCCCTCTCTTCCCAAAGTCACCCCGCCCACGGACAAGGTCATGGATGATGAGTCACCCTCTTCCCCGAGCGAACCGCCCTTGGGAAGGTTCACGCCTTCCCCCGTCATTCCTTCCAAGGCGGACCTTCCTGATTTGGATTTTTCAGCCCCCTTGTCGGCGCCTCGGGTGGAACCATCCAAGGTGGGAACGCCCAAGCCGATGCCGCTTCCCCGGCCGATCATGCCTCAGCCCTCGGCGGCCCCCCCGGAAATTTCGATGCTCCCTCTGGGCCCGGAAACCAAACCCGCTCCCTCCCTCCGGCCCGAGCCGCCCCCGCCCTCCCTATCGGTGCCTCCCAGTTACGGGGAAGTACCCCTGACCGACCCCCTGCCGCAAGCCGCTCACCCTTTGGGCAAGGGCTATGGAAGGCCCAACGCCCTGATCGTGGTGAAACAGTGGCTGAGGTTCTTCTTACATAAAGTGACCGGGGTTTTGGAACCCGCGTCGAAGAAACTTCACATTCCCGCCGGGGTCTTGACCCTTCTGGTTCTTCTTCTTTTGGCGGGCGGGGTTATCGGTTTGGCAGCCTTAATGCCCGCCTCCGCGGTCAAGCTGGTGGATTCCATTCCCCCTATCCATATCGTGGAAGTGTCGGCCAGCCAGATTACCGACATGGATATCACTGCCTATTCGGAATTCCAGAACCAGCTCCAAACCATGGGCTTTACCGATATCCTTCAATTCACCCTGCCCCAACTGCCCAATTCAAATTTCATGGATGTCAGCGTGAAGCCGGATGTCTATACCTACGGTGAAATCGTCAAGTTTCCCAGCACCATCGCCCCCAAGGTTTCCTTCGTCACGATCTTTACCAACGGGGTTTGGTATTCCACCAATGGATGGGAAGGGGACAACGTGGAAAACGCCTGGAGGGTCAGTGAGTTTTACCCCACCACCCCTCCCGACCAGCTCTACGTGAAGCATGTCCAAAGGGTCCAACAAATGATTTCCGACAATGGGTGGCAGTCCCAGGCCATGAACGAAAACCGCTATATGGCGGCCCTCTCCGATGAGCTTCGAACGGTTTTAACGACTGGTAAAATTGAGGCCTATAAGCTGACCGTCGCCCAATGGCATTGAGCCAATCCATTTAGTTTCAAACGATAGGCTTTTCCCCAAACCCCACCACCGACTGTGGTGGCCTTCATTGACTCCCCCGCCGACTGGGCTTATATTAACCGCCACTTCTTAACTTTCCCGGGGTGTTTCCATGATCGAGCCGGACAAGCTGATGACCGCCTTTACCTACGACGATGTCATGCTGGTTCCCCAAAAGTCCGATGTCCTGCCTAAAGATACCGATGTTTCCACCCATCTGACCCACTCCTTGAAGCTGAACGTTCCCATCCTTTCCGCCGCCATGGATACGGTCACCGAGGCCCGGCTTGCCATCGCTCTGGCCCAGGAAGGCGGGCTTGGCATCATCCACAAAAACTGCACCATCGCCCAGCAGGCCGCGGAAGTGGACAAGGTCAAGCGGTCCGAAGCCGGCATGATCAAGGACCCCATCACCCTCTCGCCCGACAAGACGGTCGCGGACGCCCTGGAAATCATGAAGCACTACCACATCTCCGGTATCCCTATCGTTAAGGATGACCGCCAGCTGGTGGGCATCGTCACCAACCGCGACCTGCGGTTCGTGAAAAGCATGACCCTCCCCCTGGACCAGGTGATGACCAAGGAGAACCTGGTTACGGTCCCGGTCGGCACCAACCTGGACAAGGCGGAAGAGACCCTGCACAAGCACCGCATTGAGAAGCTTCTGGTGGTGGATAAAAAGGGAATGTTGCAAGGGCTCATCACCATTAAGGACATCAACAAGCGCATCAAGTTTCCCAATGCCTGTAAGGACCCCAACGGGCGTTTAAGGGTCGGCGCCGCCGTTTCCGTTTCTCCCGAAACCGAGGAGAGGGCCGAGGCCTTGGTCCAGGCCGGTGTGGATGTGGTTGTGGTGGATACGGCCCACGGCCATTCCCAGGGCGTGCTGAATACCGTGAAGATGCTCCGCAAAAAATTCCCCAAGCTCGTCCTCATCGCGGGCAACATCGTCACGGCGGAAGCCGTGAAGGCCTTGGTGGACGCGGGGGCCGACTGCGTGAAGGTGGGGGTGGGCCCCGGTTCCATCTGCACTACCCGGGTGGTCACGGGCGTCGGGGTGCCCCAGGTTTGGGCCATCAGCGAGTGCGCCAAGGTGGCCAAGAAAAATAAAATTTCCCTCATCGCCGATGGCGGTATCAAGTATTCGGGCGACATTACCAAGGCCATCGCCGCTGGGGCCGACGCGGTCATGCTGGGCGGGCTTTTCGCGGGCTGCGAGGAATCGCCGGGCGAGGTCATTAACCTTCAGGGGCGCATGTTCAAGGTTTACAACGGCATGGGGTCGCTGGCTTCCATGCAAAAGGGCCGCAGCGCCGATCGCTATTTCCAGGACAACAATGCCGACGCCAAGAAGTTGGTGCCTGAGGGCATCGAGGCCAGGGTGCCTTACCGCGGCCAATTGACCGATCTGGTCTACCAGCTGGTGGGGGGCCTCAGGGCCGGCATGGGCTACAGCGGAACCCCGACCCTCCAGGACTTAAAAGAAAACGGCAGGTTCGTGCAGATCACTTCGGCGGGTTACCAGGAAAGCCATCCCCACGACGTGGTCATCACCAAGGAAGCGCCGAACTACTACATCGATTAAAGATTTTTCACCACCAAGACACAAAGACACCAAGTTAAATTTTTTAAAGATTTTTTAAACCCTGTTTCTTTTTTGTCGTTCTTGGTGACTTGGAGTCTTGGTGGTAAATATTTTTTCTGTCGGAGTCTAAATGAAACACGATACCGTCATTGTTTTAGATTTCGGGGCCCAATACAGCCAGCTCATCGCCCGCAGGGTACGGGAATGCGGTGTCTACTGTGAAATTCTTCCTTTCTCCGCCACCATCGAGCAAATCCTATCCAAAAATCCTAAGGGCATCATCCTCTCCGGCGGACCTTCTTCCGTTTATGCCCCCGGCGCGCCCCATGTCTCCAAGAAGCTTTTCGATCTGGAGGTTCCAGTTCTAGGCATCTGCTACGGTATCCAAATGATGGCCTATGCCCTTGGTGGGGAAGTGGAAAAAGCCCACAAGAGGGAATTCGGTCTGGCCTCCCTCAAGATCCGCGATCAAAAGACCCTCTTCGCCAAGCTTCCCAAAAGCCTGAACGTCTGGATGAGCCATGGGGACCACGTGGTGAAACTCCCCAAGGGCTTCCAGGTGTTGGCCTCCACTTCCAACTGCCACCTGGCGGCGGCAGCCAACCTTTCTAAAAAGCTTTATGGCATTCAGTTCCACCCCGAAGTGGTGCACACCCAAATGGGAACACGCATTCTCGACAACTTCGTAAAAAAGGTCTGCGCCTGTAAGGCCACCTGGAACATGGATGCCTACGAAAAGACCGCCATTGCCGAAATAAGGGCGAAAGTGGGGAAGGGCCGGGTTATTTGCGGGGTTTCTGGCGGGGTCGATTCCACCGTCACCGCCGCCCTTTTGCATCGGGCGATAGGCAAACAGCTCTCCTGCGTGTTCGTGAACAACGGGGTCCTCCGGCTGGGCGAGGCCGAGCAGGTGCTTTCCATGTTCCGCAAACAAATGGGTATCCCCCTCTATTTCGCTGATTCGGAAGACATTTTTCTCACCAAACTCAAGGGCGTGGCGGAGCCGGAAAAGAAACGAAAAATCATCGGCCGCACCTTCATTCAAATTTTCGAGCAAAAAGCCTTGGAACTTCAGAAAAAGCGGGGCAAGTTTGACTTTTTAGGTCAAGGCACGCTCTATCCTGATGTCATCGAGAGTGTCTCTGTGAAAGGTCCTTCCGCCACCATCAAGAGCCACCATAACGTGGGCGGTCTGCCCAAGCGCATGAAGTTCAAACTGGTGGAACCCTTACGGGAACTGTTCAAGGATGAGGTGAGGGAACTGGGAAAGCGATTGAGGATTCCCGACGAGCTTTTGTGGCGCCAGCCCTTTCCAGGGCCCGGCTTGGCAGTTCGCCTGATCGGCCCCGTCTCTAAAGAACGCTTGGATATCCTCCGCAAGGCGGATGCCATCGTTACCGAGGAAATCACCGCCGCCGGATTACAAAAATCCATCTGGCAGTCCTTCGCGGTACTGACCCCGGTGAAGAGCGTGGGCGTCATGGGCGATGAGCGCACTTACGAAAATACCTGCGTTATTCGCGCGGTGCATTCCACCGACGGCATGACCGCCGACTGGGTGAAACTGCCCTACGATCTGCTGGGCCGGCTTTCCAACCGCATCATCAACGAGGTGCGCGGGGTAAATAGGGTGGTGTATGACATAACAAGCAAACCACCCGGCACGATTGAGTGGGAATAGGTAGTTGATATTATGTAGAGTGTATTAAGGAAATTATTTTATGGATTCAAAACCTGCAATTGAAAATTCAGATTCATTTTTCAGTTTATTCTGGAAAGTTTTTCTTTACCCTCGAAAAACTATCAAAGTAATTCTAGGGGTTCGTTTAAATTATGGAGTAGTGCTAATCCTCATAATCTCGGCCTTCTTAGAAATGTTTATAGCGAATCATGACCATGTGCCTTATTTCAAGAAATATAATCTTTTGTTTAATTTGTTTGCGGTTCCGGCTTTTGGAATTTTAAAGTATTTCTTTTCTTGGGCCATCGCTTTATTTCTTTTGGTGGTTGGAAAGGCCTTCGGCGGAAAGGCCACCATAAAGGAGTTGTTTAAAGTTGTGATTTGGACAATGCCACCGGATTTAATTGGAAAATTGTTTTTTGTGGTTGCAGGATTGTTGTTTTGGGTAGGGATGACTAACGGAGGAAATGCAAATGTTTCTGGCATTGATCCTGCGGTCTTATCTCAATATTTCTTTCGCGCACTGGCGACAGGTATGATGATTTGGGGAACGGTTATTAGTGTCATAATCCTTTCCGAAGTGCAAAAGTTTTCAATTGGACGATCAATAATTATAACTTTGATTTTTATAGGTTTTGTGACAGGAGTTGAAATGCTTATGGGCCGTAACGCTATTGAGGTATTAATTCACACATTTGATTATTAAAAATTATTTTTTTTAAACAAAACCTCCGCCTTTCGGATCTATCTATTGAAGCTGAAAATCCGATTGAAGGAGTTAGTTATGAAACACGGTTATTTTATGGGGGTTTTTGGGGCGGTCATCTGGTCCATCCCCTTTTACTTTCTTTGGAACGCGCTGGCGCCCACCTACGCTTTCGGGCTTCCCGCCGTCTACCTGCACATCCCCTTCTGGCACTGCATGGGATTGTTCGTGATCATCGCCATTCTGCGGGGTTTACTTTTCCCCTGGCGCTCCATGCACAGCTGGAAATTCAACTACAAGGGCTGGCACAAACACGCGCACGATTAATAGGCTTTTAATTGTTCGAGAGAATTTGGGAGGACTCTTCTAAATAGGGCTGATTCTTTAATTGTTTCCTAATACCGTTATGCCTGGCCTGGGACCTGAAGCTCCAATCGGCCATGAAGCGGTAGAGCCAGTTGGGAACAATAGGTTTCCGGACCCTTTCTAAAATATAGTCAGGGATAGGAATGGCCCCTTCTTGGGCCAGACAAAGTACCAGGGCGTCCAAAGCCTTCACCACCGGGATCACCCTTCCCCCTGCCTTTTCCAAATCGCCCTCCGCGGGGATCATGCCCCCGCCCCCCAGGGTCAAGCCGCCCAGCCAGCCGAAATCCAGTGTTTCCGCGAAACGCCGGGCTACTTCCACCGCCAAATCGTTCTGATGGGCCTCCGGAAACCCGTTGTTGACCACAGCGGTGAGGGATTGGGGATGGGTGGGCCCCACCCTAAAGCAGTGGAGTGTGTATTCTTCCATATACTTCACCAGTCCCGAGGGGATCTGATCGGCGTAGAGGGGAAAGACCAGCACCACCGCGTCGGCGGCGTCCATCAGTGTGTGGTACCGTTCCAGGGTTTCGGTCGGAAGCATGGGGCCGTTCACGTGGATGATTTCAGTGATGGCTTGGTACCTGGCGAGTTTTCTTACCAGGTAATCGGCGATGGAATGGGATGCGCTTTCCCGGCCCTTGGGACTGCCGACCACCATCAATATTTTCCGCCCCTGTTTCATGCGGCCGATCCTATGGTTGCCGCCAGCAGGCACATGCGCCCGTGGATATCGCTTTCGCTCATTCCGCCATAAAGGAACCCGCAGGATTGAGAGGGGGAATCAAGGTTGCGGGCGTTGGCCCCCACGAGATTCCGGAATATTTCCTCTTCCACCGCGTTTTTCTCGGGCAAGTGGCCCACGCCGATCAAGGAAATGCCCCGGCCGTACCGGAGGGGGTGGTGGGTTTCCCCGTTTCTTCGAGTCATAAAGGGAAGCAGGCAGGGAAGGATGGTTCTTTCCATGGCGGTCTTCAATAGGGAGCCGTAGCCCCCGAAGGATACGGGCGTCAGAAAAACCAAAAGCCCGCTTTGGGCGAGGCCGTGGGTCAGCACATTGGCGTCGTCATCCATGTGGCAAAGGCCCGGGGTTTCCATCCAGCATTTGAAACATCCCCGGCAGGCGGTAATGGAAAGGTCGCGAAGGGGGAAGGTCAGGGTTTCCCAACCCCTTGAGGTAAGTTCCTTCTCCAGTAGGGCGGCGGCGGAATCCAGGGCCGGTTGACCCTTGGGCGCTCCGTTGAGAATCATGGCTTTCATGGCTGCCTCCAAAGTCAAAGGATAGCCATTGAGAGATCGGGGTTTTATGACCCAAGTCATCGGAGGTTAGGTGGGAAAAACAAAGCAGGGCTTGGAAATTGAAGAACCCGATTAGCGAAGAATAATCACCTTCAAAATCTTTGTCGTGGCGGCCCCCCCTGCCGATCCCTTCACACGAATGTAATAAAGCCCGCTGGCCACCGGTGTACCGCCCCGATCCATCAAATTCCAATCGATCGTTGTGTTTCCCGAGAAGGCAAGGGAGCCGCCCGCCACTTTGCGGAAGGCCGTTGTGAAAACGTCCCAAACCAAGTTGGAACCCGCCGGGCCCCGAGCGTTCAAGTGAAGCGGACCTGAACCCAAAACGGGATTGGGATAGGGTGGATCAACCACAACCCCCGAAAGGACTGGAGTAATTGTCGGCGAGGGGGTCACGGTGATGGTTGGACTGACCGTTGCCGTGAAAGTGAAGGTCGCGGTTGGGGTCCAAGTGGCAGTGGAAGTTGGGATAAATGTTGGTGTGAATGTGGGCGTTGAAGTAAAGACGGGCGTGCTTGTGGTCGTGGGAGTAGGGGTAATGGTTAGGGTGGAAGTGGCGGTTCCGGTTAGGGTCCAAGTGGTTGTCCAAGTCGGGGTGGAGGAGGTTGTGGGTGTTTTTGAGGCGGTATCAGTCGGAGTGAAAGTCGAGGTTGAGGTGACTGTTGGCGATAAGGTGGCTGTAGGGGTTTGGGTGGGGGTGAAGGTTGGTAATGGGGTCAGGGGCGTTAAGGTAAGTGTGGGTGTCGCGGTAGCAGTGGAGGTAATCGTAGGGGTGGCCGTAAGGGTCATTGTGCGGGTTAGCGTTGGGGTCGGGGTAGGGCTGGAGGTGGCAGATGCCGAATTCGTGGCCGTAGGCGTGGAGGTCGTGGTCGGTGTGGAAGTCGGCGTGGGAGTAGCTGAATTCGTCGCCGTAAGCGTGGCGGTGGAGGTCGCGGTAGCCGTGTTCGTCCTTGTCACAGTAGGGCTATTCACCGTGGTCGGACTTGGGGTGGGCGAAGGAGTCGAAGTCGCCGCCGGCGCCCCATTGGCCTGCATCCAAACCCCGCCCCCAAAAGTGCCCACATAGGCGGCGTTATTGCCGAAGTTGACGTGTTGGATGGAACTAAACGGAATTCCGGTTACCCGGGCCCAGGTGCTGCCGTCGTCGGTGGACTCAAAAAACCCCTGGTTTTCCGTTCCGTAATAGACGGTGGTGGGGTTGGAAGGGTCGATGCTGGGGGCGTAACCATAGGGGGTATGGTTGGGAATTCCGTAAAGGGTGGGCACCGGAATCGTCATGAGAGTCCAACTGGCGCCGCCGTTGGTGGTGCGGTAACAGCCCCCCTGGGTATGGGACGAATCCTGGGCCGCGATAAAGATGGTCATGGGGCTGGAAGGATTCACGTCGAAATCCGTCGGGTAATAGAGGGGATTGCCGCCCGTCACGTTGGTTGTGATATTCGTCCAAGTGCCCCCGCCGTTGGCGGAAACAAAAAGTCCGCCCGGATTGGCATAACCCGATTGGGCGGATAGCAGGCAGTAAAGGTTTCCGCCTACCAGCTTTAAGGAATAAACATTCTTGTTCGTCCCGATCACCGGCTGGGTTGCGCAGGCGGACCAGTTGTTTCCAGTGGTGTCGGATTTATAAACGCCCTGCCCCCACATGGCCGCGTAAAAAATGTTATTCACCGGGTCGTAAACGATGGAGGTGGCAGGCTTGGCGGGCAGGCCCGTGGACGAATTGGTCCAGTTGGCCCCGTTGTTGGTGCTTTTGATCACCCCTCCCACGCCCGCCTTGCCCAGGGGGTTGGAGTGGTCCAGGTCGTGCAGGCTGGAAACGGCCGCGAAAACCGTGCCCGCGGTCGTGTTGAAGGCCACGTGGTAGAAGGTTTCTGTCCAGTTCGAAGGGAAGGAACCGTCGTTGCGGCGGGCCGTATTGTGCCAGGTCGCCCCCGAATCCGAGGAGTAGCAAAAGCCGATATCCGAGGCGCAGATGTAATGATAATTGGTTGTGTTGGGGTCAAAGGCATATTGGAAAACGCTGGTAACTTCAAGCCCGCGCGAGGACCAGGCCTGGGCTTGGGAAGGGGGCGGGGATCCCGCGAAAGTGGAATAGGCTTCTGTCCAGCTCACCCCCGCTGTGTCGCTTTTGAAAGTTTCCCCCAGGTCGCTGAACATCACCTGGCTGGAAGCGGCGGAATTCACCCCCAGACCGTCCACCGGCGAACCCCATCCGGAAAAGCTCAAATCAAAATCAATCCATCCGTCGAAAAGATTGGCCATGGGTGACACATCCGAAAAAACCTGCGCCCAGGAAGTTCCGCCGTTGGTGGTCTTCCAGACGACGCGGTTGTAGTTGTTGGTGGCGTAGGCGGTGGTGATGTCGTTGTCGGAACTGGCCACCATGGCGAAGGTATCGGCGTTACTCGATAGGGCCCAGGCGGAAGCGTTGGTGGAGGTATAAAGTTCATTGCTGTTGCCGTCGATCACGAAAAGTTTTGTTCCGCCCACGGCGCCTGTGCTGGCTCCCGCGAAACTCAAAACATTGGCGGGTGTGGATAACCCGGTATTGGCGGCGGCCCAAGCGCTTCCCTCATTGACCGATTTAAATACCCCGGCGGAGGTGCCGACGTAGCAGGTGCGGGTGCCCACCGCGCTCGATTGGTCCACCATAAATCCGCTGACGTACCCCGAGGTGCCGGTGGTGGCGGTGAAGCTGGTGCCGCCGTTGGTACTGCGCCAGACTCCATTGTCCGTCCCGATCAAAATGAAATTGGCGTCGCCCCGGTCGATGTAGATTATCGTGACACGCCCCCCGGTGTTGCCCCAGGCGGGCCAGGGAGCCGGGTTGGCCCCCGGCACGATGGACCAGGTCTGTCCCCCGTCGTTGCTGACCAAAAGGTTGGGGGAGAAAAGTTGGGTATCCTGCTGGGCCCCGAAACCATAAACAATGTTGGTGTTGGTAGGGTGAAAGGTCATGGGGCACATCACCCCGTCGTTGTAGCCGTAATCCACTTCGGTGCTGATCTGGTAAAAATCCAGCATGTTCCAGGTGTTGCCGCCGTCGGTACTGCGGTACCAGCCCGACATGTCGCAGCCGATAAAACGAATATTTGAATTGACCGGGGAAATGGACGGGGCGTATTGGGCTCCGCCGCCGCCTATACCTACGGTGGTCCAGGCGGCAAAAAGGGAATAGGGAAAAATTAATAAAAAAAGGCAAGCGAGGGCGGGAGGTGAAAATATTTTGGGTTTTTTAACTAGGGAAGGTTCGGGTCCCATTCGTTCTTTCTTTGAGGGGTTAAGGATGAAGTGACCCGAGAAAGGGGTCAGGAGGACTACTGGTGACTGTAATTATACCCTTGGTTCCGAGGAGGAGGAGGGAGCGAACCGGGCCAAATAAGGCACGAAATGCCCTTTATCTTTCCTGCTTCCCCCCTTATCCTTAGCCCCCAATTCATTCATATATAAGGACAGCATGGGCATCCTCTTAAGTTGTCAAAACCTTACTAAGAGTTTCGGTACAAGGCCCCTTTTCGAGCACCTATCCTTCGGGCTCTTCGAGGGCGAGCGCACGGGGCTTATTGGCCCCAACGGCACAGGTAAATCCACACTCCTAAAAATATTGGCGGGAGTTGAAAAACCAGATGACGGAATTCTCTCCCTTCGAAAAGGCCTTCGGGTCGGCTACCTGCCCCAACAGAGCCATTTGGAAGACCCCCCGGCCGGGTTGACCGTGCGGGACGTCCTTTCCCAATCCCTCCAGGGGCTTGGGTTGGAAGACTACGAAATCGACATCCGCCTGGAAAACGGCCTGGAAGAAGCGGGGTTCACGCACCCCGAACAGGAAGTGGGAAAATTATCCGGCGGCTGGCGCAAAAGGCTGGCGCTTCTGGCCCAAATCCTCCGCGAGCCCGATCTCTTATTGATGGATGAGCCCACCAACCATTTGGATTTGGAAGGGGTTCTTTGGCTGGAGGATTTTCTCAATCACCTCAATTTTCCCTTTCTCGTCGTCACCCATGACCGCCGATTCCTCGAACGTGTCACGGACCGGGTCATTGAACTGAACAAGCGCTACCCGGAAGGCTATTTTTCCAGCGGAGGCAATTACAGCGAATTCCTGGAGAAGCGGGAGGAACTGTTTAATTCCCAATCCAAGCGGGAGGACACGGTAGCCAATCAGGTTCGCCGGGAAATCGAGTGGCTCCGCCGGGGCCCCAAGGCCCGGCAAACCAAGCAACAGGCCCGCATCGACCGGGCCGGCGACCTGATGGGCGAATTGGACGATCTGAAGTACCGCAATTCTCAGGGCAAGAACGTGGATATCGACTTTTCTTCCAGCGGACGCCAAACCAAGCGCCTAGTTCATTTGGATAAGGTCTCCAAGACCCTGGGGGGGCGCAAGCTTTTCGGGCACCTCGATTTACTCCTGACTCCCGGCGACAAGCTGGGCCTCTTGGGTGAAAACGGCAGCGGCAAATCCACGCTTTTAAAAATTTTCTCAGGCACGGTTGAACCCGATTCGGGCACCGTCCGCCGGGCCGACCAGCTTCGCATTGTCACCTTCGACCAGCACCGCGACCAGCTGGACCTGACCCAGACCCTGCGCCTGGCCCTCTGCGAAAAGGGCGACTATGTGTTTTACCAGGAACGCCCTATTCACGTTGCCAGCTGGGCCGCCCGCTTCCTTTTTGACAAGGACCAGTTGGACCGCCCTTTAAGCCGATTCTCTGGCGGGGAACAATCTCGGGTTCTTATCGCCCGGCTTATGCTCAAGCCCGCCGATCTTCTCTTATTAGATGAGCCCACGAACGACTTGGATATCCCATCGCTTGAGGTGTTGGAACAATCCTTGGCCGAGTTTCCGGGGGCATTGGTGCTGGTCACCCACGACCGTTACCTACTCGACCGGGTGAGCAAGCAGATTTTGGCCCTGGACGGTAAGGGCCACGCCGAATATTTCGCCGATCTGGCTCAATGGGAAGACTGGCGGGCAAACCGCAAGTCTCAAGAAAGCCGAAAGGCATCGGTCTCAACCACTAAAACCGATACCAGTTCCGCCAAACCTAAAAAGTCCCTGACTTCGAAGGAACAAAAGGAACTGGAGGGCATGGAAGAAGCCATCCACGCCGCCGAGGAAAAGTTAAAAGAAGCCCAGACCCGTATGGAAGATCCCGCCGTCGCCTCCCAGGTGACCGAGCTATTGAAAAGGCATAAAGAAGTGGATGCCCAAAAGGCCGCCCTTGAGGTGCTTTTCAAGCGATGGGAAGAGCTGGAAGCCAAGAAGAACCAAATGGTGGCTGGTTAGTTCCTCCCTTTGATATTTTTAAATAATTGATGTGGAAATAGGGCGCCATAAGTTAAGAAAATGGGGTCCGAATGCGGTATCTTTAACCCAAGCCCAAACGAAGGCTGGGGCGGTTTACACATTCAATACCCACGGTGCACCATGCGACGCATGAAACTTTACCGTCTTTCCGCTGGGCTTTTCCTGGCCCTTGTCCCTTCCGCGCTTTTGGCCGCGATTAATGGAATTACATCTATACCCGTTCCTAATGCTACCTATGTGATAGGGTCGTCAAATAACGTTGTTTTTGAATTCCAGATGTCAGGCTCGGGCGTCGACACCTTCGATGATATGGCGATGAATAATAACCCCGGAACCGCCCGTACCGGCACACCTCCGGACCTAAGTAATGACCTCACAGTTTGGTATCAGGCTTCTTCCCCGACCTTTTCTCCCGCTTCGGCTGTCTCAATAGGGTTTTTACAGGCCATCGACCATGCGGATTGGATAAATGGACCCTATAACAGTACCCCCTCCTTCAATTTTCCGGTAACGGCACTGACGGGTTACTTTTTCGTGACCACCAGTATTCTTTCCACAGGAACGGTTGGTAACACCATCGACATGGCCATGTCGGCCGCCAGCGTTACCTTAGGAACCGCGGGGGGTATCAGCCCCGCCGCCGTCACCAACGCGGGTGTTCAAACCATCGCCACTCCAGGAACCATTAACGGCATCAGCTCCCTTGGCGCTCCGGCCACCCAGGTGCTTCCCGGCACCCTGAATGTTCCCGTGATGGAATTGTCTCTTTCTTTAAGTGGAACCTCTCTTTTGCAATCTATGGCGGTCAATAATTCGGGAACGGCCACCTCAGGTGACATAACGGCGCTCCATGTTTGGTATCAAAGCGGGGGAGGCGCCTTTGTCCCCTCTTCGGCCGTGGAATTGGGAAGCTTGACCTTTATCACGGTCAATACCTGGAACAATAACTCCACTCCCTTCAATTGGAACGTCAATGACGGAGGGGGTATTTATGTGACGGCCGATATTTCCGCCACCGCCCCGTCTGGACATACGCTCCACTTTTCGTCTCCGGCTGGCTCCATCAATATTTCTGGTTCTACCTATCCCACCAGCCTCTCCAACGCGGCCACCCAACTCATCGTTACCCCCACCCCAACGCCTACCAACACGCCGACTTCGACGCCCACTGATACCCCAACCCCAACGCCCACGAATACGATGACTTCAACGCCAACCGATAGCCCCACCGCAACGCCTACGGATACGCCGACTCAGACGCCAACCGATACCCCCACCCCAACGCCTACCGACACGCCGACTACGACGCCAACCGATACTCCCACTCCGACCCCCACGGATACAGTCACCCCGTCGGATACCCCGACCACCACGGACACGCCGACCTTTACGCCTACCGTGCCCACCAACACCCCGACGCCGACTCCCACCGATACGCCAACCCCTACGCCTTCCTGGACAGTCACCGATTCGCCTACTCCCACCCCCTCGGGAACTCCGACCTTTACGGCCACGGTGCCCACCAACACCCCCACCCCGACCCTCACAGTTACCAATACACCCTCGGTCTCGAATACTCCCACAGTCTCCCATACCCCCACTCCCACCTTGACCGTGACCCCCACCCATACCTTCACACCAACACAAACCCTCAGCCCAACGCCGACGGGTTCGGCTTCTCCCACACCTACGCCCGCCATCCCCCTTTATTTGGACAGCAACAGCTTTAATCCCAATAACCAACCGCTGGGAATGGATATCAGGGTGGACACGGCGGGAGAGGTGAAGGTGATTGTCTATAACGTGCTGGGTGATGAGGTGTATAAGATTATCGACTCCAACTTGGGCGTTGGAAATTCACGGGCCTCTTGGGATGGAAGAAATTCCAAGGGGGATATGGTGGGGAACGGTCTCTATTTGGTTTTGATCCAAACTCCTTCTACGAAGTACATCCAAAAGGTCATCGTGCTGAAGTAGTTTTTAAATACGGGAAATTTATTTTCGGTTTCACGAACCTTCCTTTCCTTTTTATTTCCTAAAGACGATTTTAGGCACTTTACTTTTTTTGACTTCCCCTTTTACAGTTGTGCCACGCGATGACCTTTTCCCGCGAAATTTTATCAAGGGAGAAACTATGCACACCTGGAAACACCTATGCTTCTTCGCCCTGACCGCCCTAATTCTTACGGGATGCGGCAAGAACCTTCCCCTGGCCGCGCCCGACCCGCCTGCCGCCGCCACAGCCACCCCCGTCCCGACTCCCTATCCGTATAAAACGTCGATTTCCACCCTTAATCCCTGGGCCGTCGCCATTACCGCGGACGCGAGCTATTTATTCGCAGATCTTTACGCCGGCACCAAAGTGTTTGTGACGGGTCCCTACGGCATGGCCGCTACCTGGACCTCCTACAATGGAACCCCTTACAACGATATTTACGGCATATCGATTTCCCCCAACGGCTCGGTTTATATGGTGGATTTCGGAAGCTCCGATGTTTTTGAAGTATCGAGCTATGGAATTCCGGTGACCTCCTGGTCCACCTATGGTGCGACGCCTTTGAATTCGCCCACGGCCATCTCCGTGGCCCCGCAAAATGGAAATGTCTATATCACGGATGAGGGTAATTTAAAGGTGGAGGAATTTTCCTCCCAAGGGACCCCCATCACCGAATGGCCGGTCACGAATTATCCCGTTCTTGTGGCGGCGAGCCCGGTGAGCCCCTATGACGTTTACGTTGTCGAAAGAAACGAGCATTTGATCCACGAATTCACCGCGTCCGGAAGCCCCGTTACCCAATGGGGAAGCGAGGCCGTCTCCGCCGAGGTTGGGTTGGGCTCTTTTGCGGGGGTGCAGGGTATCGTGGTAGGACCCAACGGGAACGTCTTTATCACCGATGGTGACGGGACCTGCCTTTCGGGCAGTTGTGTGGACCATTTAGTTCAAGAATTTAGCCCCCATGGAACCTTCTTGGCCCAGTGGGGAAGTTCGGGTACAGGTTCCGGCCAATTCGGAGTCAATGGGGGTCCTGGAATGTTAGCATTTGATGGAAATGGGGATATTTACGTGGCCGACCCGGACGGCGCCCGGGTGGAAGTCTTCGGACAGTAATTTTCAGGGAGATGCAGGTTTAACTTTGGCCTTTTCCAAAACCGGCTCAGGCGCCGGTTTCAAGTCATTCTCGAAGCTCTTAGCTAATTCATAGGTCCAATCATCGAACAAATCGTCGGCCCCAAGAGGATGCCCTGTTTCCGGTGCCTGTTTTTGGGGGTCGCCATAGTGTCGAACCATTCTTAATTCCTTTTGTACTACTAATTGTTCTCTAGAAAAGGCGGGGTTATTCAAAACCGCTTTTTAGTTATTCCATCAATATCTAGTGTTTGGTTCGGCCCGATATTCCATAAAATCACGCTCGTATTTTTTGTTTAAAGTTAAAACCAAGTCGAATGGCCTTTGATCTCAAATGGGTGTGGGGTGGTTCTGAAGATTTAAAGCGGTCCTTGTTGCTTTGTCAGCGAGCTTTGCCTACACTTTCGCGGGTAAACTGTTTAACTAAAGCGTTTATTGCGTTTTTTACCCCAAAATTCAAATCAAAATTAGATAAGGGAAATGAAAACCATCAATATTTTTACCGCCAAAAAATTATTAGGCGCAATCTTCCTCGCCCTCTTCCTTATTCTCCCGACCTGCCTGAAAGCCCAATCCTGCCCCAACGGCGGGGTGACCAGTCCCATGCTCAACCTGGAAGTGGTTTGCGGAAGCGAGACTTTCCAGATTCAGGATTTCGGATTCAAGATCATCAACTGGGGCACGGCGCCCGTCACCCTCAGCAACGTGAGCGTGGTGGTTTGGCTGGATGAGACGGGGGCGGAAAATTTCCACCAATGGATCAACACCACCGGCTCCCTTTGCGACGCGGGCGGCATCTGCACCGCGGTCAGCCTTCCCAACGCCGCGGGCGTCCAATCCTATATCACCACCACGTGCAATTCTGAACCCAGCCATTTCGCCAACCAGGCGGTGACCTTTCTCATGGGCACGGGGGCCACGCCGGTTTCGCTGATTCCGCCCAACGGGGGGTACTTCATCACCAATTCGGGCGGCAGCACGCCCGGGGCCTCGGTTCGCTTCGGCCGCAACAACCCCACCATGGACGGAACCTCTCAGCTGGTGACGATCGGGGGAGTTACTTACGCAAGCTCCTGGGCGAATGCCTATTCTCATTTGGGCACGGGATTAATTCCCATCGGCGGGGGAAGCGGATGCCCCGACGGAGGACTGCACGACTCTCCTTTTTATTCCCTTTGCTACAACGGCATCCTGGTGCAGGAAGTAACGAACGGTTCGGGTTCGTTGGATAACTTCACCGGCCAGGCGCCCTGTTCCATGGGGGTCAGCTGTACCTACGCCCCGACGGGAACGCCCATTCCCCTCTTTTCTTATACGCCCTCTCCCACGCCTACGGCCGCTCCCCCCACTTCCACCCCGACCCAAACGCAAACTCTCACGCCCAACCTAACGGCCACCTATATTCCCACCGCGACCCAACAGGCCAATGAGACGGCGACCCAGCAGGCTAACCAAACCGCAACCCAAGCGGCGATACTTTCGCAAACCCCAACTCGCACACCCACTCAAACCTCAACGCCCTCTGCCACGCCGAACCAAACAGCCACACAACAAGCCAACTCCACCGCGACGCAACAGGCGAACCAGACCTTGACCCAAGTGGCTCTTCTTTCAGAGACCCCGACACGCACGCCCACTCAAACATCAACGCCTTCCGCCACGCCGAACCAAACAGCCACCCAGCAGGCCAATTCCACTGCGACCCAGCAAGCCAACCAAACCGCGACCCAAGCGGCGATTCTTTCGCAAACCCCGACCCAGACCCCCACGCAAACTTCAACGCCCTCCGCCACCCCGAACCAAACAGCCACCCAGCAGGCGAATTCAACCGCTACCCAGCAAGCCAACCAGACCTTGACCCAAGTTGCTCTTCTTTCCCAAACCCCGACCCAGACCCCTACTCAAACCTCAACGCCTTCCGCCACGCCCAACCAAACAGCCACCCAACAGGCC
>CAVTWJ010000005.1:0-110139 GCA_963738405.1 candidate division FCPU426 bacterium
ACAAGTCCATATGGCCTGTCCCCCGAATTTCGTAAACCATCCTTGTATCATTACCAACAACATTTAATAAAACAGCATCTGAAAATACAAAACATCCCCTGATCTATTCTACAAAAATATGCTTTCTTTATTTGAACCTATCGTAATGTAAATAGGCGCCAACATTATCCATTTTTCCTGTCCACGCTGGGTCCCCATCGTGTAAAAAAGGGTCAGCCATTGCGCAACGGGTGACCGCTAAGGCGCAGATACACAAATGCCTTGTTTGGCATTTGTATTACCAAACCGCACGCCATAACCTGATGTTATGGCGTAGGTACACAAATGCCTTGTTTGGCATTTGTATTACCAAACCGCACGCCATAACCTGATGTTATGGCGTAGATACACAAATGCCTTGTTTGGCATTTGTATTACCAAACCTCACACCCCAATGCTTATATGGCATTGGGGCAATCAAGACCCGCGCCTTAGCTTGAGGCTAAGGCGCAGATACACAAATGCCTTGTTTGGCATTTGTATTACCAAACCTTACCCCATAACTTGTGGTTATGGGGTAGGTACACAAATGCCTTGTTTGGCATTTGTATTACCAAACCTTACCCCATTACTTGTGGTTATGGGGTAGGTACGCAAATGCCTTTATAAGCATTTGCACCGCCAAGACTCACACCCTAACTGGAAGTTAGGGTGTAGGCGCCCTCTCCACCTTGCAAACTTCCGGGCCCTTCGCACCCTGGCGCACTTCCACGATGACCGTCACGGGCACGATGGATACCACTTCCCCCTGGTAGTGCGAATCGCCCTTGGTGGTCACCACCCCTTCCACCCGAAAATCATCCAAAACCTCATCCGCGTTCACGCATTGAATCGGGCGTGTAAGTTTGAAGAAGCAGTTCCACTTCTGGTCCTGGATTTGTTGGATCTTGGCTGGCGGGTAATTTTCATAAAGAAACTGGTCCCAATAACCCGGCGTGACTTCGTCCCTAAGGTTCCCCAACCATCCCTGAATATCGTGGTAGCTCGTCCCGAATAGGTCGCTGACAAAAAGCTTCACCCGCGGCTCATCCGCCCGTTCCCTGGGCTGGTATTGGGGAGGAACCTCAAATGTTGGGGTTGGATTTGCCGGGTTGAGTACGCGGGGTTTGGGGTTAGAAGTTGACCCCACGCGGCTTTTAACCTGGACAGAGGGAGTCGCTTCCATAACCACCTGGGGCGGGTTCGCCGGCAATTCGAGGCCAAGTTTTGGAACCCATAAACCTTTAAACCACCAAGCCGCAATTAAAAGTGCCGCTATGAAGGCCGTTTCAAAAAAACGGGTTTGGAATTTTTCGTGGATCCACCCAACCAAAGCCAGGCCCAGCGCCAGCACCACCCAGGGGTTGGCCAGCGCATGGGCCAAAACCCATAGGATCAGGCGGATCGCCAGGTGGTATAGGAACGCACAGGCGGTATCGATTAAGGGGCCCACGATGGGGATAAAGTGCCCTATGAAGCCGAGGATGCCGACGATACTGCCATAGCCAAACAAGACGCAAAACCAGTAGAGCCCCCAATGCCCGAGGAACCGGATGGGGTGGGGGGTGGAGGAAGAACCCCCATTCTTTCGGCTGGACCTAGAGTGAAGCGGGCAAAAATAGCCCGCCGTCGTCTTGGCGCCTTCACGGACGTACTTGTGGATCACCCCAGCTATGAATTTAAGGGTGGAAAATAGGCCTTTAGCGCCAACTTTTTGAAGCTTCTTGAGGGCCTTTTTGATGCCCTTCCCTTTCTTCTTCTTTTTGCCCGCTTTCCTCGAAGTTTTATCCCCGGAATCCCCTTCTTGGGCGCCGGCCTTGTTCTTTCGAGGCTTGTATTTGACCTGGGTATGGTTGAAATCCTGGGCCGGATTACCGCTGGCGATATGATCCACCAGGGCCTCAATGTGCCGGGTGGATAGGTGACGGGCAAAGATTTCATCTAAAGCCCCCTGGAGGGCTTTCGGGAGGTCCGCAACCTTACCCTTTAGGCCCGTTAAGGCCTTTGCGCTTCTATAAGAGAGGGTAAAGCTTGAGTTGGGTTGATCAGCCTGGCGTATCCTTTCCAGGGAAGCCCTGTCCAAGACATCCCGGATAGCCGAAAGCTTAGACACCATTCCTTTGGTGATTTTTAGCGTCTTGGCTATTTCCTCAAAGGTGGGTTTGGGCTTTTTATCCAGTTCAGCGGACAGGGCCGACAACCGATCAAGCCATCCGGTGGATTGAGAAAATCGGGGCAAGTATTTACTCCCTATGCGGGTGAGAAGTGGTTCTTGTTTACCGAAGATTCGGCTTAGTTTACCGGAAATAATTTGAATGTGCCTAATAAATACGGCGTTTTAAAGGAAATAGGCCGTGTTTACCGAAGATTTGTGGTTGTTTACCGAGGATTTCGATCATGTTTACCGAAGAATTAATTTTGTTTACCGAAGAATATTTGCTGTTTACCGAAGATTTAGGCGAGGTTTACCGAAGAATGGGGCTATAGGCTAAAGGATGGGTTTAAGGCTGAAAATCGGGGTGGAGTAGGCTAATTAAAAACGCCCTTACCCCTGAAAAAAGGGTCAGGCTTACCTATTACGCCTTTACATCTGTTCGGGGGAAGAGACCCCAAGAAGGGCTAGGGCATTCCGCAGGACATTCTTTACCCCCAAAGCCAAGCTAAGGCGGGCATTGGCTACTTCAGGCGGGGCATCCAAAATGCGGTGTTTCGCGTAGAAGAGGTGAAATTCACCGGCCAAAACCTGTAAATAAGCCACCAAACGATGGGGTTCGTGGGCCTTGCCGCTTTCGGCCACCTGCTGGGGAAACTCAAGAATCCGGTTTAGAAGGGCCGATTCCTCGGGATGGGCCAGGGCAGACATCTTTTCACCCTCCATCGCCGGGGCAAAACCCCTTTCGGCGGTCTTTTTCAAGAGACTGCAAATACGGGCATGGGCGTATTGGATGTAATAAACAGGGTTTTCATCTGTCTGCTTTTTGGCCACTTCCAGATCGAAATCCAGGTGAGAATTGGCACTGCGCATGACAAAGAAAAAGCGGGCGGCGTCCTTCCCCGCTTCCTCCAGCAATTCATCCATGGTTACGAATTTGCCCTCTCGCTTGGACATCTTCATCTTTTCCCCGCCCTGAAGCAGGTTCACCTGCTGGGCGATCAAAACCTTGAACCCTTCCGGTTTATGGCCCAAAGCGATCAGGGCGGAAGTCATGCGTTGGATATGGCCATGGTGGTCCGGGCCCCAAATATCCACCAGTTCAGTAAAGCCCCGCTCAAATTTGCCCTGGTGATAGGCGATATCCGCGGCGAAATAAGCCGGATAACCGTCACTCTTTACCAACACTTCATCTTTGGGTGATCCATATTCAGAAACCCTGATCCAAAGGGCCCCTTCGTTCTCATAGGCCAATCCCTTTTGCTTGATCAGTTCCACCGTCTTTTCCACTAAACCGGTGGCGTGCAGTTCTTTCTTTTCAGAAAACCAGCGGTTGAACTGGACCCCGTAGGCTCCCAGCGTCTTCTTATGCCAATCTAACACTTGCGCCATTCCCCATTCCCCTGGTTCGGGGCGGGGTTCGGGAAGCTTTAAATAGTCTTGGGCCAAGTCATTCATGTAGGCGCCCTGGTATCCGCCTTCGGGGGCTTGGGCCGTGCCGCCCTTGGCCCGGTCACAGGCGGCCAAAAGGGATTCCCCAAAGAGCCGGGCCTGAACCCCGGCGTCATTCACGTAATATTCTTTCGAAACTTCGGCCCCTGAGGCCTGAAGTAGGTTGGAGATGGAATCACCCAACGCTGCCGCCCGGGCACTGACGATGTTTAAAGGGCCCGTGGGGTTGGCGCTGACGAATTCCAATAAAACTTTTCGCCCTTTTTCTTTGTCTGAGCGGCCATAGAGGTCTTTCTGTTCCAGGGCATGGGCCAAGGCCGAATGAAAAACGGAGGGTTTCAGGCGGATATTAAGAAAACCCGGCGCGGCTACTGAAAGAGATTCCACGATGGGTTCTTCAATAGAAAAATGGGACTTCAATTCCTCAGCTAAAACTAATGGTGACTTTTTGAGTTTCTTGGCGAGGTTCATAGCCATGGGCGAGGCAAAATCCCCATGGTTCGGGTCCTTCGGGGCCTCAAGGATGGCGGGCATGCCTTCCGCGCCCATTTTCGCGGCGGCCTTTTCCAAGGCACGGCGAAGCAGGTCCTGAATAGTAAAGATATCGAAGATCATCGTTTAAAGCGGGTTCGTCAGGAGGGTTTTATAAAGCAGGGAGTTGAACTTTTGCTCAATGGCTTGAAAATCGTTTTGGCGTCCGGCAAAAAACTCGGTCACCTGCCGGTCGACCTCCGGGCTGGTTGAGGGCAAAAACTCGACTTCCCTCTCGCCTTGGGCGTTCGTGTGTAGATGGGCCAGACCTAAACCCGCGAAGGTCTGCAGTTTCCCTTCTAAGGCGTCCTCCGGAAGGGACAGCAATTCCATAATTGATGAAAAGGGAAAGCGGGAACCCTTGGCCATGTACCAAATGCCCAACAACATGCGGGAGGTGTTGTTGATGAAAAGCTTGCGGAAATTGTTTCGATCAATGGTGAAGTCGGTCATGGCGCCTCTCTTTAAGCTTTCGGTAGTCTCTACCCACGATCAAAACCGCGTCATTAGGCGGGGGAAGACTTGGAACTTCCTGAACCGAATCCTGGGTCAAACCCAAACGGTCCAAGACCTCTGCCAGGGCCACGGGAACCCCGACAGCCGTTTGTAAAACAGTATGGGAATAATGAAAATTATCGGCGTTCGTCGTGCCGGTCACCATCAAACCCGGCCCCTTGACCCTGCGGGCCACCCAGTCGGCGGCATTGGTTATACCACAACCATTCAAGATTTCCAGACGCACTTCCCCTTTGAAGGCTTCGGGTGTCGGAACCAAAGCCGGAGAAGTAACTTCCGGTGTCGTGGATGGCTGAGTATTCGCAACCAATCCATCCAGGGGAATAGTTGCTGTAAAGGGGGCTGGCGGTGGAACCGGCCAGTTAAAACTAAGGTAGAGCCTGTCCCAAACATTCAAATTATCGAAAAAGGATTCGGAGGTCTCGCCTAAGAAGCCCTTGATGCCCCCACCAAAATACCAAGGCCAACCCTCTCCATCTCCCGTCATGCCCACTACCAAGGGCCAGGAACCCAAGGACTTTGTAACCGACAAAAGCTGGGAAATGGATTTTTGGGTAAGGGCCTGCTTTAAGGACGTTTGAAGGTTACCCGGCAGGCGAAAGGCTTGAACCTGGGCTTCCTTTCCCTCCAAGGGAGCGCTGACCTCGAAGGCCTCAACCAAAGAAGAGTCGGCGGTAGCGAGGCCCGGAGTTAAACGAAAGACAATCGCCTTTACTGGATGTTGCGCAAGACCCCGAGAACTCAGCCAGGCGCCCAAACCGAGGAGGCCCAGAATCAAAAGGGTTGTGATTAACGGACGGTTGTTCATCCAGCGGGCTCCCGGCGGGTCTTATTTATCATTTCAATCAGAAGTTGTTTTAACCGTAAAAAGGCGCCTAAGCAAAGAAAAAAAATGAGAGACCTAATAAGATGCCATTCCACATGGAATAAAGTCCTGATATGGATAAAAAAATAACAAAAAGCAATTTTGCCACAGATACATGGGATGCACACAGATAAGACAAATAGTTTAAAGACTTTAAATCCCATGAATCCCATGAATCTGTGGCTAAAATTTGTTTGAATTGATTTAGTTTTTGACCAAAAAATAATTCCAGGTCTCAACCAATCGGGGTCAGAAGTTGTTTTAACCGCAAAACACGGCTCAAACAAAGAAAAAAAGAGAGACCTAATAAGATGCCATTCCACCCGAAATAAAATCCAGATAGATAACAAAACAGCAAAAGACAATTTTGCCACAGATACATTGGATACACACAGATAAGACAAAGAGTTTAAAGACTTTTAATCCAATGAATCCCATGAATCTGTGGCTAAAATTTGTTTGAATTGATTTAGTTTTTGACCAAAAAATAATTCCAGGTCTCAACCAGCCTTGGGTGGATTTTGCGTTTTGTCGCCAGCAGGTAAGAAAGGGTTTGAGATGCCTTGACCTTAACTCCCTCCGTCAGACTTTCACGGGCGGCCTTTCGGGCCTTGGCGAGCCCGTCAAAATGCCTGCCGGGTTCAATGTAATCCGCCACAAAAAGCGCCTGAGCCAGTTTGCCCATGCCCGGCTTACCGAGGGTATGGCACCTCACCGCCTCTAAAATGTCCCGATTCCGGCATCCCCATTCGTGATAGGCCAGGTTCGCTCCCGCGTGGGGGTGCCAAAGGGCGGGGATTTTTTCTTCCGTCTCATCCAAATAAAAAGGACCCTTCCGCAAAATTGTCCCCATTTCGCCACGGGTCATTTCTTTGGCCGAGTCGTGAAATAGGGCGGCGGCCCTTAAAGGCAGTTCTCCCAGGCCAAACCTTTTACCCAAAACCACCGCGGCCTTTTCAACGCCCAGGATGTGGGTATAACGGTCCTTCCCCACCCTTTGACTGACCCAAACTCTGATTTTTTTGATTTTTGCTTCGTCGAGTCTCACCCGTAGATCCCCGTATAGGCGATACCCCGGATAAGGACCTTCTGAAAGAGAATCAGCAATAAGACCGAGGGCAGGGTCGCCAGGGTTAAGGAAGCCACCACCACGTTCCAGGGTTCTCCGGCGTCCACCAGTTTCTGCACCCCCAGCATCAGCGGGTAGTAGTCGGGGTTGTTAAGAACAATGAGGGGCCAGAAGAACCCATTCCAGGCCGTCACAAAGCCAAACACCGAGAGGATGGCCAGAATGGGCCAGCTCATGGGGAGGATGAATTTAAAAAACACACGGCCTTCGGTACAGCCATCGATCCGGGCGGCGTAAATGATTTCATTGGGGATGCCGTCGATAAAATCTTTCATGACCAAAATGGCGAAGGCGCTGAAAACCCCCGGCAGTATCAGGGCCCAATAGGTGTTCAATAGGTTCCAACCTGAACCGGCCGTGCCCAGGGGGAAATTTTTCATGATGAGGTAAAGCGGAATAATCAAAACCTCAAAGGGCACCATCAAACTAGTAAGAAAGAGGAGCAGGATGCCTCCGCCGAATTTAACCCTCAGCTTGGAAAGCGAATAGGCCGCCAGCGAACAAACCACCAGCTGGCCCGCCACCGTGCCCCCGCAAAGGATGAGGCTGTTGACCAGGTATCGCCCAAAGGGAAGAAGGCGCAGGGCCTCGTCAAAATTGTAGGAGCTGAAGTTCTGAACGCTCAAAGGCAGGGGGATGGCGTAAAGCTCGCCGGGTGTGCGGAAACAGCCCAGAACCATCCAGGCCAAGGGAGCCACCGTCACGAGAGCCCCAACAAAGAGAACTAAAAACGCGAAAAACAAAAATAACTTGGCGCCTGTTTTTTTACGCTCGGTCCGTGAAAAAAGGCCGCGGCCCGCTCCCGTGGTGGGGGCAGGCGCCTTGGGGGCCTTTGTTTTTATGTTTTCCATCAAATCACCTCGCCGCTTGGCGTACTTGGAAAAGGCGGACCATGGAGAAGAGCAACAGAACGCCGAACATCAGCATGGCCATGGCGCTGGCGTAGCCCAAATCCATGGACCCAAAGGCAGTCTTGTAGATATAGGTCCCGATGACTTCCGTGGCGTGCATGGGCCCGCCCCGGGTCATGACGAACACCTCGGTGAAAACCTGGAAGGTGGTCAAGACCTGGATGATCAAAAGGATTCCCATAACAGGCCGCAAGTAAGGCAGGGTAATGTTGAAGAACTTGTGCCGGGGCCCGGCCCCGTCGATTTCCGCCGCTTCGTAAAGCTCATCGGGCATATTTTGAAGGGAGGCCAGGTAGATCATCATGAACCAACCGGTGTTTTTCCAAACGAACATGAGCACGATGGAAATAAGGGCCCAGCGGGGGTCGGTCAGCCAGCCCACCTGAAAATCCGGGTCGCCGAAAAGCCTTTGTAAAAGGGCGTTCAGGACCCCATAGCCATCGTCGAAAATCCAGCGCCAAAGGTTGGCGGCGGGAACCGCCGGTAGGATAAAGGGGAGAAGATAAAGAACTTTTAAAAAGCCTTTCCCCACCGTCAGCTCATTCAAAAAAACCGCGAGGAGTATGGGCGGCCAAAATCCAAACAGAAGGGATATGGCCGTAAAGGCCGCGGCATTGACCACCGTTTGCCAGAAAAGGGGGTCGTTGAAGGCGCGTGTGTAATTGTCAAAGCCCACCGGCACGCTGGCGCCCAAGGGGCTGAAGTGGGTCAAGCTGATTTGAAAACCCTGGACGAGGGGATAGGCGTAGAACAAACCAAAAAACACCAGGGCGGGCAGTAAAAACCAGAAGGCCTGGGCCCTAAACCCAAAGGGACTCCAAGCGGAACGGGCCGCCTGAATGGGCTTATCGGGCTCAATGGGTTTATCGAAGATGGAGGCGGTCATTCGGCGGTCGCGGAGCTTTCCGGCCTTTTGCCTCTCCCGGATCAGTTCCTTGGTGCGGTCCTCCATACTTTCACGGGGTTGGCCCTGAAGGAAGGGGGCGTTTTGAAGGGATTCAGAAGGAGGCACGGGAGCCGCATCGATGGGTCCCGTATGGGTTTGGGCCATGCCCAACTGGCCGTGAAAAGGCTCCTGGGGGGAGGCGCTTTCACCCTCATCCTCGATTTCTAAATTAAGGCCTCCCTCCTCCAGAGAGGGAGGAACGGCCGAATCCTGCTTTTTTTCATCATCGTCATCATAGATGGAAAATGGTTTAAAATTTTCCGCCAAGGAACATCACCCCTCTTTCGATATCGGCTCTTTCAAACAACCGTCCAACCCATCTTCCCTACCTGCTGTCCTGCGAGGCCGTCAGAAACCTTTGATCCGCCTCTTTGGCGAAGGAACTCAATAAGAGCTGCGGGTCCGCTTCCGGGTCCAATAATACGCTTTGAAGCGGGTCCTCATCCAGCAGGTCCCTGACCTGGGGCCAGCCTGGCACGTGGGGTTCCACCCTCGCCATGTCCAAGGAATCTTTCACCATCTGAAATTCCGGCAGGTCCATCACGTTGGTGGCCGAGGAGAAGGCGCTGGGAAAAATGGGCATCTGCAGTTCATGCATGCGGTTCCATTTCCAAAGCTGGGTGATGGGCGACAGATCGAACTGGACCCAGCGCCAGGCCGCCTGCTTTTTTTCGTCGCTGGAAGCCGCGTTAATAACAAACACTTCCCCGCTCAAATGGGCGGCCTTGCCTGCGGGGCCGGCGGGCAGGGGCGCGATGCCGAAGGCCTGGGGGTCCATCTTGTAGCGGGCGATCAGGGAAGGCAGGTTATTGGCCACCCCGAAGATCATCCCGACCTTTCCCAAAGCGAAGAGATGCAAAAGTTCCGGTTCCCCCATGAGGATGTCGGGCTGAAGGACGTTATATTTCCAGCGCAGGTCTTTCCAAAATTGGAGCGCCTTGACCGCCTCAGGGCTGTCGAAAGCGGCCTTTGTTTTTCCATTGTCGGTTCGGATCAATTCCCCGCCCGCCTGCCAAACGAAATCCTGGAAGTACCAGGTCTTGGGCACCAGCCCCAGGCCGTAAACCCCGTCATGGCGCCGGGTGAGGGCCCGGGCGGCGGAAATCAGCTGGTCCCAGGTGGCGGGAGGGGCGTCGGGGTTCAGACCCGCCTTGGTGAAGAGGTCCTTGCGGTAAAGAAGAAACAGAAAGTTACTGTCGCTGGGGATTCCATAGGTCTTGCCCCCCACACTCACACTTTCCCAAAGCACCGGCTTGATAAAGTCCTTTTGGTTCCAACCCTGTAGATAAGAATCCACCGGTTGGAGAAACCCCATGGAAGCCAGGGTCTGTATGGCGCCCACCCATACCTTGACCAGGTCGGGCCCCTTCCCGCCGGACATGACGGTGATGAATTCTTCCGGCTGGTATTCCCTTTCCAGGCCCTCGATTTGAATATCCTTGTTTTGCGACTCGAAATTGGAAACTTCCTCTTCCCAAAGCTGGCGGTCCAAGGGAAGGGACTTGGGAGGCTCGTTCCAAAGGGTCAGGTGAACGACCGTGCGGTCTTCCACGTTTTGGCGGCTGGCTTGGAATAGATATTGGCTCAGCCCGAAGAGGGCGCCCGCGGTGAGGATGATGATCAAGATGTTTCGCATGGTATCTTCTAAATGGGATTGAAAGACTGTTTATTTTATCAAACTCGCCCCCAGTTAGGGGGTCAGGGTGAGGACGTGATGACCGTCAGCACCGCTTCCCGTCTTTTTTCGTCGGGAACGGCGGCGGAGGGGGTACCTTCACCCGTCAGTTGATCCCCCATGCCGACGGCATAGACGCTGCCCGCGGGAAGCTGAAGGTATTGGGTCATCCAATCGGCCACCTTTTGCGCCCGATCATGGGATAGCGCCACCAAGTCGCCCGTTTCGGAAGAAGCGCAAAAACCCCTCACCACCAGAAGGCTTTTATTCAGGTAGGGCTTGATCGAGGAAGCGGCGGTTTCAATTTCTTTCTTACCCGCGTCCGATAGATCCGAGCCCTGGGCGTCGAAATAAACGGTGGTTAAATTAAGCGAAAGGCTCCCGCCCTTCCCCGCGCCTTTTACATCCACTTGAAGTGGGAAAGAATCGGACGACCCCTCGTTCCCGGCCTTATCCAAAGCTGTGAGAGCGACGTTTAAGAATGAACCCTGAGGAACGGGGTGTCCATTCTGATCCATGCCATCCCAAATGAAGGTAGCGGGCGGAGCGCCCATGCCATCCACGGTACGGAAGGGTTCTTCTTTTTCGCCGTAAGTAAAGGCCAAAGACCATTGCTTGATTCCAACCGGATCGGCGGCGTTGAGGCCCAGCGTGAAACTGACCGGCTGGGAGGGATCGATCCAATGGCCGGAGCCTTTCAAATCGGCGACGGGGGGAGCGGTTTCGACATAAACATTCACTGCGTCGGATTTCAAAAGATTCCCAGCCTTATCCTCGGCGCTCAAGAAACAAATGTAGGTGCCGTCGGCAACGGGTTCCTTGTCGGTGTTCCTTCCGTTCCACTTGAGATTTTCCGGAAGTTCCTTATCGCCCTGGGTTTCATAAACCACTTTATTGGTAAAGGCCTCGCTGATCTCGAAATCCCAGGTCGCCACCGCGCGGGGTCCGCCCGCATCAACCTTGAAATTGAGCTGGGGTTTGGAAAGGCCCTTCCTCAAAGAAAGATAGGGATTCTCGATTTGGACGCCGAAATGAGATCGCGGAGCAATGATCGACACGCTTTCCCGGTCGTCGGACAAAAGCTCATTCTTGGAATTAAAGGTTCGAAGGTGAAGCTGATATTCGCCCTCGCCAACTAGGTGGGCGGAGTTATCCATTCCCTCCCATCCCAGAAAAGGCGGCAATGGGCCGGTGCCGAAGAAGCTTCGGAGGGGTTTTTTATCGGCATCCTCCACAATCAAGCTCCATCGGTTGATATCCGGCGATTGGTCGCCGGGGAATGTCAGGGTGACAGCCTTTTGTTTTCCTGAAGGGGAGAAGGAAGAGGGATTGACCGCGATGGCTAACTTTCGCAAGGGTGAATTGGAAACGGGTTCGCCGGTAGCTTCCTGGGTGATACCCGCGCCGCTTGAAAGGTCGATCTCAGCGGAAGACATGCCGTTCGGCACGCCTTCAGGCCCGCCTTTCGTCACGGCGGTTTGGGAGGTTTTTTCTGAAGGTGAACTCTCGAAACGGTAAATGAAATTCACATAGTGGCCCGAGGGGGCACCATTGAGGGGCAGTTGGAAGGCGTAATCCACTTCATAGGGCTGCGCGGGGTGGTAGCCCACCCCTAAACTGAAGGCGCCATCGCTGTTCAAAAGGCCGTCGAACCCGACGCGGGCGGAAATGTTCTTCTCGTCGAAAAACCTCTCGGCGCCGACCCTAAGCCGATCCGTTTGGTTGGTGTTTTCGAGAATTTGGTCATAGATGAGCAAATCCATCTCCAAACGGGTATCTTGAATCTGCTGGTAAGCGGCTCCCAAGGTAAAGGTTCGGGGCAGGGCTTCCTCGGCGGTGTTGTTAAACCTCAATTCGGTATCCACGTTTTGCACGACCAGCGCGAAGGAAGCCAGGGTGCCTTGGGGGTTTCGCAGGTCGTAACTGAGTCCTAAGTCAAACCCCAACCCCCTGCCCCCGTTTAAGCCCCCGGTCATATCTTCCCCTAATGCCAGGTACTTCAAATTGATGCCCATGAGGAAATCCCTTGAGGCATCCAGCGGCAGGGCGAAGGACCCGATATAAGCCGTGTTGGAAAAAGGCGCTTCCGGAAAGTCGGAGTATTGGGAAAAACCCAAGACCGTACCATCAGAGAGGGGATATAAAAAACCTAGGGAAAACTGGGCATCCATAGGGCCAGGCAAAAGACCTAAGCCTCCTTGGGTCATCGGCACCAGGGCTCTGGCTGTTCCCGCCGGGTTATAGGGCAATGCCTGGGTTCCACCGGCAATGGCGGCAACCGCTCCGCCCATCCCAATGCCAAAGGCATCCTGTGCGACGTTTAAATTTTGGGCCCAGGCTTGGGGAAATGGGGCTATTACAGAAAAAACAATGAAGACAAAGGCATAGCCAAAACCCCTGGAAATAGGGACTTTGAGGGTTCTTTGAGATTTAAGGATTTGAAGGTTGATCGTTAACATTGCATTTAATCATAGGCCAAGCCAATGTCATTCTAAAGGCAAATATCAGTGGATTGAAGCCATTAACTGGCCTAGTAATCCGCTAACTACCTGCCGAATAAACTCGAGGCAAAAGAAGGCGAAAACAGGCGATATATCCAATCCGCCCAAACGCCAAGGCGGAACCAACTTTTGAAAGGGCTTCAGCATGGGATCGGATATCCGATAGATGATTTGAACCAGACTATTGTAGGGATCAGCGTTGAACCAGGAGAGGACAACCCGGACGACGATGATAAATTCAAGCAATTTGAGGATGGTACTTATGAGGCCATCGAGAGTATTCAAAAAGGCTGTAATTACAAACATCTCCCACCCCTTAACTTAAAACTTTAAAGATGGCTTTAAACCACCCTATTTCAAGGCCCTATTTCCACCCAGGTTTGGTTTGTATCAAGAAGATACCTTTGGGCCGCCGCCTGGACCTGAACGGCCGTGACCGCTTTTACCCTTACCGGAAGCTTATCCATAATATTCAAACCCAGCCCCGAAAGGGCATAACGCCCGTAGGAATAAACCTGGGAACGGTTGGATTGCTGATTCATTTGGTAGAGGCCGGTGAGGTAAGTTTTGGCCCTCTCCAAGTCGGTGCTTGAGGGCGGTTTTTGCGCAAAGTCTCTTAAAACCTCAACCAGCCCCTCTTTGGCAGCCTTAACCTTCGACGGGGCGCAGCCAATGTAAACCTGAAAGATACCCGATTGAATGGCCGCGTCGTGCGAGGCATGCACGCTATAGGCCAGGCTCTTTTGATCTCGAAGTTCGGCGAACAGACGCCCGCCCATGCCCCCCAAAAGGGTGTTCAGAACCCTAAAGGCAATGTAATCCTCAGATAGGTAATTGGGAGCCCTCATCCCTAGAACGATATGACTCTGCTGGCTCTTCAAGATTTCACGAAACCGCCCCTCATTCCACGAGGACTTCTTAATGGACGGAAAGTCTTTTCGCTTGGCGTTTGAAAAAAGCAGGGTCTTTTCACGAAGGTCTCGGACCAACTCCTCTTTTTTGAAGTTCCCCACAGCGACCCAGGTGAGATTGGCTTTTCCCAAATAACCCTGGTGCCAGGCATTTATATCCTTTACGTCGAACCCTGAAACGGTTTTGACCGTACCCATGGGCTCCTGACCATAGGGAGTTCCCTGGAAAGTAAGAAGGTCTGACTTGAGTAACGCGTAATCCGCCGGGTCGTCCTTTTGCCTTTTCAAAGCCGCGATTTGCATTCCTTTTTCTTTTTCAACGCCCGCGCGGGTAAAACCTGGCTGGAGCACCGCTTCCATCATCAAGGGAAAGGCTTCGGAAAAACGGTTGTCCAGACAATCCAAGGTCATGCCCCAATAGTCTTTTTCCATGAAGGGGTCCAAATGGGCGGCCAGCCCCTCGATACGGGCTGAAAATTGCTCGTAGGTCCGGTTTTCCGTTCCTTTGGTTAAACATCGGGTCAGGAGGTGGGTCAAACCCTGCCGCTTTTCCCCCTCGTTCACGAAACCGCCCTTGAAGAAAAGTCCCAGTGAAACCAGCGGGAGATCGGGCCTTAACTTTAAATAAAGAGAAGACCCGCCCGGCAGTTCAACGCGCTCGATCGCCAGGGATTTATTCTTGGCCGTACTTTTCTTAACAGGCGCGGGTAAAAGCGCTCCTTCGAGAAGGCTTTGGCAGGCTTTGGCGGAAAATTTAAATTTCGCGGTTTGGGGCTGGTACACCACCAAGGTCGCGCGGGACGGTTTCAAATAACGTTCCGCTGCCCTTTGAAGATCGGCGGAAGTGACCGCTTCAAGGGCGCGCATATAGGTTTCTTCTTTGTTGTAATCCCCCATCAGCTCCCAATAGCCCAGGGACTTCGCTTGGCCATCCACATTTTGTTTTTCAAAAATTTTGGAGGCGCGGACCTTGGTTTTGACCTTTTGAAGCTCCTCGGCGCCCACACCTTCTTTTAATAGATGGCGGACCTCCACCATCAAATCTTTTAGGAACCGTTCGCATCGGACAGCGTCGGTCAGGCCCTGGAAGGTAAAGGCCCCGCCGTACTTCCCCATAAAATGATCGCTTCCCACCTCATCCGCGGAGCGGCTTTTTTCTTTGATGGCCATGTTGAGACGGCCCGAATGCCCCTCGCCCAAAATGGA
Source organism: candidate division FCPU426 bacterium (assembly GCA_963738405.1). Classification (GTDB taxonomy): domain Bacteria; phylum Oederibacteriota; class Muellerivitia; order Muellerivitales; family Muellerivitaceae; genus CAVTWJ01. Next base: position 14,814 of record CAVTWJ010000005.1, read on the forward strand.
ATCCAATATCTCCATGGCCGGCCCATCCTCGTGGTCCTGGGACACGGTAGGAAACCCAAGGGACAAATAGGTTTGCTGGATTTCGCCCTTTTCCACCACCAGTTTCAACCCCTTGGGTTCGGAGTCGGTTTGGAAAATTCGGCGGGGAGGGTTTCCGGCTTTGGCGGTTCCAAAGCTTTTTTTCACCCAAGAATGGATCTCCGGGGCTTTGACATTGCCCACGATCACCAAAACGGTATTGCGGGGAGTGTAATGGCGGCGGTAGTAGGCCAACAATTTTTCCCGGGGAACGCCTTTTAGGATTTTCTCATCCCCGATGACGGGCCAATGGTATGGATTTTTTTTGAAAAGCTCCCGGAACAAAATTTCCCAGGACCAGCTCCAAGGATCGTCCCGGCGCATGCGCATTTCCTCAAAGACGACTTCCTTTTCCTTTTCCAATTCCCCGGCGTCGAAGGTGGAATGAAAATAGGCGTCGAATTCCACATCCATGGCCTTTTTGATTTGATCGGCGGGAAGCACCACGTAAAAGCAGGTATGCTCGAAACTGGTGAAGGCGTTCAGGTAGCCGCCCGCGGCCTCGACCTCCCGGGAGATCTGGCCGACACCGCGCTTGACCGTGCCCTTGAAGATCATGTGCTCGATCAGGTGGGCCATGCCCCGCTCATCCTTCCTTTCGTCGATGGAACCGGCGTCCACCCACAAATTGAGGGATACCACGGGCGTGGATGGAACTTCTTTAACGATTAAAACGGCGCCGTTGGGAAGATAAAAACGAAACAGACCGGTCTCGAGAGAGGAAGGGTCGGTGTTGGGCATGGTGGTGACCCCGGATTTTAAAAAGTGGTGCGGAAGGGGGGAGTTGAACCCCCATGAGGTTGCCCCCGCTAGCACCTGAAGCTAGTGCGTCTGCCAGTTTCGCCACTTCCGCACAAGTAATGAAGTAAAGGCGGCAAACTTGAAGGGCTTGTCTAACGAGGTCGCGTAGTATAAATTAACGGTAAAATAACTGTCAAGCGATGGTCATTCGTGATTTCGAGGCTTTCCAAGTCTCCCGGGCATGTATTCAAGTCTCCTTGAACCTTTCTCACTTCTCCCGAATTTCTCCATTGGCAAAACTTAAAAGGAAAATCGATTGGTAAGGAAAAAGCACAAACATAAATCCTCCGGTGGTCATGACAAGAAACACTGGAATGATCCCCACAGGCCCCAGGCGCCTAAAACCGCCCACGGGCCCCATGCCCCGGGCTCGTCCCATTCAGCCCATACGCCCAAACATAAGGATAACCCCCCCAAGAAAGCGGGCGCCCTTAAGCGTTTCTTCGCTTCTTTCGGAAAATCTTCCGCCCCTGAGACGGAGACTCCAGTTTGGAAAAGCCCTACTGGCCGTCCGGTTTCGAATCCGCCCGTACACAACCAGGGTTCCTCACAGCAAGAAAGACCCCATAAAGGCGGAAGGGGCCCTAAAAAACGATTTGGCCGAACCGGGTCGGGCAAACTGATCCCCTCCCCGAACCGTTTTGGCTCCTCGGGCCCCAAGGGATCTTCCCGGCATAAAAACCGTTTCGGTTCTTCCCATCAAAAGGGCCGCGAGGTTATTGGAACCGTCCAAGCCCATGAAAAAGGCTTTGGCTTTCTGGTTCCCGAGGATGGCACCACCGACGCTTTCCTGCCGCCTAACGAGATGCGAAGCATCCTCAATGGCGACAAGATCAAGGCCGAGGTTTATCCCGATCCCCGTCAGCCGGATCGCTTCGCCGCGAAATTTATTGAAATCGTTGAGCGAAAAAACCGCACCCTGGTAGGAATCTTAAGCAAAAAGAACGGCCAATTTGTCCTTCGGCCCGACGACCCTAAGCTTCCCACCGAAGTCTCCATTGAAATGACCCAATTGAAGGCCGAAGAGGGTCAAAAAGCCGTTTTGGAAATCACCCATTGGCCCCCCGAGCATCAACTCAAGGGAAGACTCATTGAAATTCTCGGTTTTTCAGGCGACCCGGGTGTTGAAATAAAGTCCGTTATCCGCAAACATCAATGGCCTGAAAGTTTCGCCAAACTCGTTGAGACCGAAGCCCATCGTTTTCCCGCCGATCCCACCGAAGAGGACTTCCAAGGCCGTTTGGACCTGCGCCATCTGCCGATCCTGACCATCGACGGGGCCGACGCCAAGGATTTCGACGACGCCATTTCACTCGAAAAGCTTCCCAACGGGTTTACCCGCCTGGGAGTCCATATCGCCGATGTGTCCCACTACGTCACACCCGAGAGCCCCATTGATAAAGAAGGCAAGGCCCGGGCCACCAGCCTTTACCTAGCCGACCGCGTACTGCCCATGCTTCCCCATTCACTGTCCGATGGGCTTTGCTCTCTCCGGGAAGGGGTTCCTCGGCTCACCATGAGCGCCTTTATGAATTACGACCCCCAAGGCTGGGTGGTTAAAACCGAATTCGCCGCCAGCGTGATTCAAAGCTCCCGCAGGGGTATTTACGGCGAAGTTCAGCAGGTTTTGGATGGAACGGCCTCTCCCGAAATCGCTGAAAAATACGCATCCCTCAAGGGCCTCCTCTTTGAAATGCGGGACCTTTCCCGCTTGATTCGAAAGAATCGCTCTCAAAAAGGCGCCCTGGACTTTGATTTTCCCGAGGTGAAGGCTTATTTGGATTCCGAAGGCCGGGTCGCGGGCGTGAAACAACTGGACCGGCTTGAAACCAACCGCTTGATCGAGGATTTCATGGTTTCGGCTAACGAGGCTGTGGCTACTTTTCTTTCACAAAATAAAATTCCCGCCATGTACCGTATCCACGAGCCTCCCTCGCCGATGGATCTGGAAGAACTAATCGCCTTTTTGCGGGCCTACAAAATCGCCCACAAACATTTGGATCTTTCTTCCCCCAAGGGTTTGCAGGATCTCTTGTCTTCGATGAAGGGCGAGCCCCTGGAACCAGTTGTCAACACACTCGCCCTGCGGTCGCTGAAGTTGGCGGTCTATTCCACCCAAAACCTGGGCCATTTCGGCCTGGGGCTGGAATCCTACTGCCATTTCACTTCGCCCATCCGCCGTTACCCCGACCTGGTGGTGCACCGATCGCTGAAAAAAGCTTTGGGAGTTCCGGGCGGTGTGGCGAAATCCGATGGGCTCGCTCAACAGGCCACCCATTGCAGTTTGCAGGAAAGGGCCGCGGAAAAAGCCGAACGCGAATGCCAGAAACTGCTTCAATTGCGGTTCATGGAAGACAAGGTGGGCCAATCCTTCAACGGTGTTTTCCGGCACGTTACTTCTTATGGAGCCTATCTGGAAATTCAGCCTTTCGGGGTCGAGGGCTTTTTGCCCTTGGAAAAACTAGGCGAGGGATACCGCTACGATGCCCAAGGGCTCTGCCTCTCAACCGCTTCAGGATCGCACCTTCGCTTGGGGGATTCGTTGAAAGTAAAGATCAACTCCATCGATCGTATTTTCCAGCGGATGATTTTGGAGCCTTCCCGTGACTGAAAGGGCCCCTTCCCTTTTCAACCGCAAGGCCCATTTCGATTTTTTCGTGATGGAAAGCCTGGAAGCGGGAATCGCCCTGGCCGGCTGCGAGGTTAAGTCGATCCGTTTAGGCAAGGCCAACCTTCAGGATAGTTTCGCGCGGGTGGATGAAGATGAGGTTTTCCTCTACGGCATGCATATCTCCCCCTACGCCCAAGGCAACCGCTACAACCCCGACCCGACCCGCATCCGCAAATTGCTTTTGAACCGGGAGCAAATCAAGCGCTTCGCCGCCCGTGTCCACGAGAAGGGCCTGACCCTCATTCCACTTAAACTTTATTTCAAGGGCGGCAAGGTCAAGATCCAGTTGGCCTTGGCTAAGGGAAAGAATGTGGTGGATAAACGTCACAAGCTGCGGGAAAAGGAAGCGGAGCGGGATGTGGAACGGGTGATGAAAAACCGAAAGCGCATTTGAAGAAATCCCTCTAATATTTCCAGGCAATGACCCCAGGGAATAAAATCACGAGAACCAAAACCGTCGCGAAGAGAAAAAAACAAGCCGCCATCCCTAAGTAAAAAGACCTGCTCGCCTTTTCCTTTGAGAGTTTTTCAACGGCTGAAACAAAATCCGCTTGAACCATTTCCCCTTCGGCAAATTGGACCGCCAAATCCTTCATCGACGACTGGGTTTCTTTCTTATTTTCCTCCAGCATTTTCCACCTCCCGAGCGGGCTTGTCCGATGCTCTTTTGCGTAAACTTCAATGTCCCAACTGAGGGTCCATCTAAAAACCCTATTAGTTTAAAGGCCTTTTTTATGAAAAATGGCCGCTTTGAATAACCATTTGACAAAAAACACAAAAATGCTAATATTCATACGTTAAACCTATAAGGTTAATCGCAATCCTTCTGCAGGAGGTTTTATGGCCAAAAGCCACCCTCACCAGCAGAGTCTTCTGAAAAAGACCCTCCTCGAAAAGAAAATCTTCCGGCAAGTCGTTCTCATGTACGAGCGCCTCATGGAAGCCATGCGCGACGAGAACAGTTTCGACGACATCCTCAAAATCATCATCACCTCCGTTACCCAAGGCCTAGGCTACGACCGCGCGGGCATCTTCCTCGCCAACTGGGACCGCATGGTGGTGGAACGGGTCATCGGCATTGACCGCTTCGGGAAATTTGAGGGAACGGGTTCCGAATATCCCCTCCTTCCCAACCGCTCCAAACATGGTTTTTCCAATATCATCAACGGTTTGGATAGGGGCCATTACACCAACAATATCCAAAAAAAGATCAGCAAAGCCGAATGGGAAAACTGCTGGAAAAAAAAGATCGATCCCGGAGTTTTCTGCAACGCCGTGGTGCCCATGACGGTGGAAAACAATAAAACCATCGGCATCTTGGCCGTGGACAACCTTTTCACCCAGCGCAAACTCAATAAAACCGACCTCATCACCTTGAAAAATTTCGCAACACAGGCGGGCTTGGCCATTGAGTCCTTCAAGCTCCACGAAAGAATACGCGACCTGACCATCAAGGACAGTTTGACGGGCGCTTATAACCGCCGGTACTTCGACAACTACCTTCCCCGTGAGGTTCAGCGCTGCCGCCGCTATAAAAGGCTCCTCAGCCTTCTCTATGTCGATCTGGATCATTTCAAAAACATCAATGACCAATACGGTCATCCGGCCGGGGACCTTGTTTTAAAGCAAGTGGCCCATCTGTTGGCCCAGGGCCTGCGCAACGTCGATATGGTAGTGCGGATGGGCGGGGATGAGTTCGCGGTGATATTGCCCGAAGTCGGCCCGGATGGCGCGAAGGTGGTGGCCGAACGGCTTTTTAAATCCGTCGTCGATTCCCTGCCGCCGGTGGAAGCCATGCGCAAGCAAAATGAAAAAATCAGCGTCTGCATGGGGGTCGCGAGCTTTTTTGAGTCGATGGTGGACTATCAAGTCTTGATGAAGCTGGCGGATGAAAGCCTGTATCGGGCGAAGACCACAGGCCGCAATCGCATCGGCAGCCTGGTGGGCGGCGATTATCTGTCCATTCCGCTGAGCGCCAACCCGCCCAATACCCAGACGGTTTCTTCCCTTTTTCCCAGCGGCGGCTAATTTAAGTTAACCATAAAACCATTTCCCGTCCCGGTTCCATTCTAAGGATATGGATTAAGCTCAACTTCTTATCAACTACCGGGGCCCTCTTCCGCTTTCCAATCCTGTTCACCGTTTGCCGCGTATTGCGCCAACTGCCGTCTTATTCGGTTGAGCAGCCAGGACAGATCCACCGGATCGCCTTTGGCGACAGGTCTGGAGATCATCTCCAGGGGCCTGATCTCGATGTCCGAATTTTTTAAAATCAGCGCGGGGCTGCGTCCCTTTTCACCCGTCTCAATCACCCACCTCAGGGACAATTCGGAAGCCAGCAAGTCCCCATAGGCCACAGCAAGGCTTTGAATTTCATAGGTTTGTTTCGCCCCGAACACGCGGTCATTTAATAGGCGCTGCAGGCCCTTGAGGTCTTCTTTGGCTCGAAAAAGCTTTTGGATGCCGTATCTTTGCTTGAGTTGATCGGCGATGAAAGCCCTTTGATTTTCCAATTGGGCGGCATCTGTTTTTGACAATTCATTTAAGTGTACGGGTAGGGGTTCTTCTTTCTTGGCGCAGCTGTTCCCCCAAAAAATCAATCCAAGCGCAAAAAAAAGGATCCGAATCCATTTCGATGCCGGTGGAATCACTGGCCTTGAAGCCGCTCGGGAAGGAACAGGGTCATTGGGGGGAGAGGCGCAATGGAAACAATTTAAAGTTTAGGTCTTGAGGGAAGGCCTGTGAGGGGCGGAGTGTGGGAGCCTCCGGCCGACGGAAATTCCTTCAAAAGGTTAAGGAAGTTTTCCTCGGAAAGAGGATGGCTGAAATAATAACCTTGAACTTGGTCGCAGCCGTGGGTTTTTAAAAAGCTCAACTGCCCTTCCGTCTCGACACCCTCGGCCACCACGCTTAATTTGATGCTGTGGGCCAAAGCAATCACCGCGCGCACGATGGCCGCGTCGTTGGGATCGGTGGTGATATCCCGCACGAAAGAACGGTCGATCTTGAGGGTTTCCAGCGGGAAACGCTTGAGGTAGCTGAGGGAAGAATAGCCCGTTCCAAAATCGTCCAGCGAGAGATGGATGCCCATCTTCTTCATTTCGTTGAGGGCCGAAATGGTGAAATCGGCGTTTTTCATGGCGATGCTTTCGGTGATTTCCAGCCCCAGGGAATTGGGATCTAAACCCGTCTCACTGAGAATTTGCGCGATTCGGTTGACCAGATTGCGCTGTTGAAATTGCCGCGCCGAGAGGTTGACGGATACGCAGATGCTGGGCAGGCCCTTTTGTTTCCACTGGTTCCCGAGCGTGCAGACCCGCCGCAAAACCCAATCCCCGATGGGGACGATCAGGCCCGTTTCCTCCGCCAGACCGATAAACTCGGTTGGAAAAACAAGCCCCAAATCGGGATGCTGCCAGCGCACCAGGGCCTCGGCTCCGATGATCCTGCGGGAAACCAGGTCGATTTGCGGTTGGAGATAGACCACGAACTCTTCTTTTTCCAATGCGCGCCGAAGGCTGTTTTCCATCAGCAATTGTTTAAAGGCGCTGACGTTCATGATGGAGGCATAAAGCTGGAAATTATTTCTCCCCTGTTCCTTGGCCCGGTACATGGCGGTCTCGGCGTTTTTCAGGAGGATCTCGGGGTTCTCGCCATCGGCCGGGTAAAAGGCCATGCCGATACTGGTGGTCACATGCAGGTCATGCCCGTCCAGTTTGAAGGGCGCCGCGAGGGTTTCAATGATGCGCTGGGCGTGCTGGGTGGCTTCCTGTACCTGGTTTATCTGCGGAAGAAGAAGGGTAAACTCATCCCCGCCAAAACGGGCGATGGTCCCGTTATCGGCCAGTATCCCTAAAAGCCGGTCCGCGACTCCCATGAGAAGCTTGTCCCCAATTTGATGCCCCAGCGTCTCGTTGATGGTCTTGAAACGGTCCAGGTCCAGCACCATCACGCAGAGGGTTTGTTGGTTGCGGGCGGCCGTTTTCATGGCCTGCTCCAAGCGGTCCTTAAAAAGGGTCCGGTTGGGTAATCCGGTGAGGACGTCGTAAAAGGCCTGGCGGCGGATGGTTTCTTCCGCTTTTTTCCGGTCCGTCACGTCGCGGGCGATGGACTGGGCCATCTTTTGGCCGTTCCAGGTAAAGATGTGGGAATTCACCTCGAAAGGAACCTTGTGGCCGTCCTTGGAAAGATGGGCCTTTTCATAGGTGACATGGCCCTGTTCCACGAGCTTCTTGAGGTGCTTGGGAAGGTCGTTGATGTCCTCGGGCGCGGATAAGTCGTAGGGCGTCATTTGAAGCAATTCCTCGCGGGAGAAACCTGTTTTTTGGATGGCCAGGTCGTTGACTTCCACGAATTTGCCCACCAACCCCTCTTCCGAAACGCTGAAAATAAAAATAGCGTCATTGGCGTTGTTAAATAGCTCCCGGAATTTCTCTTCGCTTCCCCGCAACGCCAGCTCGGAGGTTTTCCGCTCCAGAGCGTTGGAAAGCATCTCCCCGGTCATTTTAAATAACGCGATGTCCTCGGCGCTCCAATGCTTGGGTTTTCGGGTGGTACTCAAGGTCAAGAACCCGATCAAGCGCCCGCCCGAAACGACGGGAATCACCACGACCGAAAACACGCCGCGCGAGAAAACAAATCTTTTTTCAGCGGTCGCTTGCGCCGGCAATTCTTCCAGATGATCCACATGGATCACTTCCTGGCGGAGAAGCCTTTCGGTAAACCAAGGAAAATCGGATAAATAGATATTAGGAGTCCATGCCTCCGCCGCCTTTTCCGGCGATGAAGACCATTCAAAGGAGGGGCTATCCACCAGATCCCCCTTGGTCAAGAACAGGTAAACCCGGTCCACCCCGATGAAACGGCCGATGGAAGCCAGGCTGTTTTGAATTCCAAGATCGATCTTGTCCATGGATAAATTGATGAAGTGGGAGGAAAGGGTGGTGATGAGTTTCTCGAATTCCATCCGGTTCTGGAGCGCCTCCTCCATCATTTTCCGGTCGGTCACATCGACCGCGATGCCGGTGACCCCCCTGAATTTCCCCTTTTCGTCCAGAAGGGGCGTGTATTGAATCTGAAACCAAAGATCCGCGACCTTATCCGTGGCCGTGAAGCTTTCCCCCTTCAGGGCCCGGCGCAGGTTTTGGATGAGATCCGGATATTCCCGGTAAAGTTCAAAGGCCGAATGCCCCACGACTTGCCCCGGTTTCAAATTGAGAACCTTCAACCCGCTCCCTTCCGAGAGGGTGAAGTTGCCGTTTTCATCCAGCGCGAAGAGCACCAAGGGGGCGGCGGTCACGATCGCCTGAAGCCTTTCCCGGCTGGTCTTTAAATCGTCCTTTGTTTTCTTTTGTTCCGTCAGGTCGGTGACGACTCCCACCCATTGGGTGCTTTCATTTTCCTTGAGTGAAGTAAGGGAAAGCTCCACATTCCTCAATTCCCCGTTTTTGCGTTTCAGGTTGGTGGTCCATTGGTTCTGGAGGCGGGTTCGAGATTTTTTCGAATCGTTGGTCTCTTTAATTTTCGATAGATCAATATCGGGGAAAAGGGCGGTAAAAAAGGAAAGGGCGGAAAGTTCAACATCGGAAAAACCGGAGAGGTTTAAAAAAGTCTCATTGGCGAAAAGAAGTTTTTGACCCTCAAAAATAAATATGCCTTCGCCCAGCCCCTCCACAGCCTTTAGGAGAGCGGTTTCAAGCATGGGTTTAAGCCGGTTCGGTACGTTCAAGCAGGAACCTTTAAAACGAGGGTTTCCCTATTTTAGTTTTTCCAATGGGTGAATTAAAGAAGTTTCACGTAATACTTAACGGTCAGTAATGGGGCTGGTTGCCTTTGCGCCACTTGATGTTGCACCCGATGCCAGGCACTTGATGGGGGTCGACCGGCTTTCCATCCAAAACCGAATCCAGGGCTTTCCGAAGGCTATGGCCATCCACCGGCTGGCCGTTGCCGGGCCGGCTGTCGTCTAACTGGCCCCGATAGACCAGCTTTTGTTCCCCGTCAAAGAGGTAAAACTCCGGGGTGCAAGCCGCCTTAAAGGATTTCGCGACTTCCTGAGTTACATCAAAACAAAGGGGAAAACGCAAACCCAGTTCCACGGCCATCTCGCGAAGAGATTCCGGAGAATCTTCCGGGTGGCTGATTGGATCGTTGGCGCTGATAGCGACGATGCCGACGCCCTTCGGGAGGTAATCCCGCCCCAATTTGGGTAATTCAGCTTGGATATGGACGACATAGGGACAGTGCCGGCAAAGGATGATGACCAAAAGGGCGGCCTGTTCGACAAAATCACCCGGTGTCACCTTGTCCCCGGAAACAACGTCGTACAATTCGAAGGGGGGAACCTTCGTTCCCAACGCCAGCATGGTGGATTCGGTTAAGGACATCTCCCCCTCCTGTTCTTGGCTAGTTCTTCTTCTTTTTTGGCTTCCCGGAACTCGAAGAAGACCCAGGCTGTTGTGAAACTTCCGTTTGATTCGAAACATCCTCCATCGGCCCGGTTTGTTTGTCGTCTTCGACCTTGATCATCATCCCTTTGTCTTTTGACTTCCCCTTTCCCTTTTTGTTTTTGGAGGAAGACTTATGTTTCGATTTGGTTGTCCCGTCCTGCTTTTTGCCTTTGCCATAGGAAGCACCAAAGGGATTAAGAACCAGCAACGAGATTAAAAGAACAGGAAGGAATTTTTTAAAATTCATTGGGATTCTCCTTTTTCCTTTTCTTCGATACGTTTAAGGGCCTTGCGCCTTTTATCCGGACTCACCCGGCTGATGGGCTTGATGGCCCAAACCCCTCGAATTCGCTTGAGCGGGTCATTTTTAATTTTATATTTTTTAGCCTTCATCATCTTTACCTTAGTCGGAAAGAAGCCGTTCTTGGATTTCACGGGGATAGGTCTCCACCGGGTCCATATCGGCTATTTCCTTCACCGTTTCTCCAATTCCCAGTTCCTTGAATTCCCGGGCCTTAACCGTCACCCGCTTTTCAAAAGAACCTATACCCTTATTGTAGGAATCCACGGCTTTTTTCAAGCCATTCCCCATGTCGGCGAAATGTTCGGTCATATCCGCCAATCTTTTATAGAGTTCCCTACCCAGTTCGCTGATTTTCTGGGCGTTGCGGCTCAATTGTTCCTGCCGCCAGCCGTAGGAAACCGCCTTTAAAAGAGCGATCAAAGTGGTGGGGGTCGCCAAGATGACCTTGTTGACTACCCCCGCCTCGATCAGCGAAGGGTCTTGTTTCAAGGCCGAACTAAAAAAGTCCTCTCCCGGCAAAAACATCACCACGAATTCGGGGGCCGTCTCAAACTGGTCCCAATAGGCTTTTTTGCCCAATTGATTCAAGTGGGTTCGAATTTGACGGGCGTGATCGGCGAGAAGCGTTTCCCTTTCCTCGTCGGTTTTCGCCTCCGCGGCGGATAAATAGGCCATCAAGGGCGCCTTAGAATCCACCACCACCTGGCGGTCCCCCGGAAGCTTGATCAACATGTCGGGCCGGAGGGATTTGCCCTCCCCGTCTTCCGTGCTTTCCTGCTCCAAAAAATCGCAGTGATCCAGCATGCCCGCCAGCTCCACCACTTTTTTGAGCTGTATTTCACCCCATCGGCCACGGCCCTGGGGCTGGCGCAAAGCCTTGACCAGGTTGCCCGTTTCCTCCCGAAGCTTAGCTCCCGTATCTAAAAGATTCCGTACCTGTTCCCTTAGTTCCGAATAGGCCCCTACCCGGGAAGATTCCAGGCTTTGAATTTTTGCGTCGAATTTGACTAGGGATTCCTTGACCGGCTGGATCATTTGATCGATAGCTTCCTGGCGTTTTTCCAGGTCGCCCTTGGCGGTTTCCTGAAAGCGCCCCAGGGAAGTTTGCGCCAGCTCCAAAAACGCTTGGTTGTTGCTTTTGAGCGCCTCGCCCGACAGGGCCTGGAAAGCCTCTTCCATTTTTTCCTTGGCGTGTTCAATGACTTCTAGTTTCTCGTCCAAGCCCTTGCGGGCTTCTATAAAAGAGGCTTCCTGTTCGGCCTTGGCCGTTTTAATCGCCGCCGCATCGTTGGCGTAGGTCTGGGCCTTGTGTTCTGATTCCGTCAGGCGCGCCTGCAAATCGGCGATCTGGGTTTCCTTGCCCGCCAAGCGTTCTTTCAGGGTCGCCAATTGGCTTTCGGTTTCGGCCCCCTTGGCCAAAACAGCCTTTTCCTTTTGGGCTTTCATGATGAGAAAAGTGAATAAAACGCCTGCCAGCAGGCCTCCCACTACTATTAAGATATCCATTCCCCGCCTCCGGTGATCTCAACATTGAACCACAAATTATCTCAATCGTTTCTTTTTTGATAATAGTCCATGAACCCGGCTGGATCTAAGAGGTAGATGCCTTCGTGTTTTTTAGGCGGAAAATGCCTTAAATTTCCCGTTACCAGGCATTCGGCGCCCCCCGAGACCGCTATTTCCAGGAACATTTCATCGGAAGGGTCTTTCAGTGGATTTCGAAGGGGTTCCGCCACAACGTAGAGCCCCTCTAATTTAACTTGGTCTAACAAAATCTCGATATTTTCTTTTTTCAAATGAAATTTGGGACGGGAGAGGACTTCCCGGTACTCGGACAATATCCGCGAATCATACAGGGTCTGCACCTTGCCCGAAAGAACGATCCTTAAGACCTCCGAGGGACGGCCAAAGGGCGACAGGAAACCCGAGACAAAAACATTCGTGTCGATGACCGCTTTCATTTCTTGCGGGCCCGGCGAACCTCCGCTATTTCAGCGTTGATTTCCGCCAGGGTCAGCCGGTCCAACCCGCGGTTCGCCGCTTGGGTCTGCATTTGCTCCAGGGCGTCCAAGGCCCTCGCCCGTCTCACCGCCGCGAGCGACTTTTCGATGTTGTCTTCAGTAATAGAGGATAAAAGCGCGATGGGCTTTCCGTTGTTGGTGAGCACCAAATCTTTCTCCGATAGCAGGTTTTTCCAAACTTGTCCCGACTTGGCCCTTAAATCCCTGACCGTCACGAATTTCATGGCTCACCTCCTGTTGCCAATAGTGTACCTTATCGTATACCTATCAGCAACACTCCTGTGTTCGGATTCGCCCCCTTGGGGGTCAAGGGACCAACCCCGGGGCTGGGGTCCTAATTAACGTTGAAGACGGCGGACCCCGTATAGCTCGAGGAGTTGACCGTGATGGTCTGGGGGCCCGTGGTATTGAGGACCGCGGTAAAGGTCCCCTGTCCCGAAGAGTTCGTGAGGACCGAGTTGGAAGGAATGAAGGTCACCGCCGGATCACTGCTTGTTAACGTGAGGGACAAGACACCCGCCGGGACATTGTTCCCGTAAGCGTCCGTGGCCTGGGCGGTCACCGTGAAAGCCGTCCCGTGGGTCGGGGTATAATTGGACGCCGTCACGGTGAATTGGGAAAAGGGCCCCGCCGCAACCGTGATCGTGCTCCTCGTGCCGGTGATCGAAGTGAATAAGGAATCGGTGGCGGTCACGCTGAAAACACTGTTGGCCAAGGTCGAGGCCGTCACGGTAAAAACACCGACACCGGAGGTCAAGGTCCCGGGGGAAGGGAGGGCCTCACCACTACCGCTGGACAGGGTGAAATCGACGGTCCCCGTATAGCCCGTGTCCGTCACCCCGCTTGATTCCAACGCGATAACCGTAAGCGGCATGGTGCTCCCAGCGACCACGGTAGAGGCCGAGGTGACGCTGTAATGGGTCGTAAGGCCCTGGGTCGGCGTGCTGGTCGCGGTAAAGATGGAGGTCCAGGTCGAACTCGGCGTGAAGGTGGAGGTCTTGGTGGGGCTGATGGTCACGGTTGAAGTGGCGGTGGCGGTCATCGTCTGGGTCGGGGTCTCCGTCGCGGTGGGGCTGAGGGTGGAAGTCGAGGTTGCGGTCACCGTGGGCGAAGGTGTTGCCGAGGGGGTCGATGTCGCCGAAGCCGTCGGGCTGGCCGTGGGAGAAGCCGTTGGAGTCGCGGTGAAAGTCGGGGTTCCCGTCGATGTGGGGGTGGAGGGCAGGCTTGTCGCACTCGCCGTGCTGGTAGCGGTAAAAGTGGGTGTTGCGGTGCCCAAGGTGGTCGGGGTGGGGGTCGCGGAAAGGCCCGGTCTATTGTCCGGCGGCGTGAAAGCGACGGGGTTCTTACCGCCGGGGCAGCCGACCAGGAAGGCCGAACCGATCAGCGCAAGAAGTAAAAAGGATGTTTTCCGTGTCAAAAGGGCCCGGGGCGACATGATCCACCTTACAAGATGGTAAATGAAGAACGGGGCCAGACCTCAAGTCATCCTTTGGCCTGAATATCCCCGTTTTTTAAAGCCTAAACAGTGTACCAAAAACGAAAAAATGGGTCAGGCATCCATTATTTATTTTCCTTGCCTACGATGGGTCCCCGTCCTGCAGCTAAGCAAAAGCGCATGTCGCAGGGCATTAAATCATCCCCTTTAAATAAAAACGTGAACAAAACGTTCATAGTTTTGGTTCTACTTTTGACTTCTGATTTCGGCGTCAACTCCAGATACTTTTACAACCGCGCGCCAAAGGGCGTCCTGACTTGCGCGGTCATGGAGGTGTTTATGGCGCATTGCCACAATGGGACCTGTCATCTTTTTTGGAGCTGAGCAAAAAAATGAACCAGAAACATCGACGCCAAACTTCGAGGCCGCGAGATATCTTTTGGCCCCTTCATCGACGGAATGTGCCATTCCAGGAATAAGTTTCGCGATCGGCAACATCAGGCGCTTCATTACAAAGCCTAGATTGCGAGGCGCCTGGGTATCCGGAGCGCTTCCAGGTGAAACCGCGTATACGGCCATGTCCGCAGGGAGCTTTCGAGCAAGGGCCGCGACCCACCACGCGACAAATATTTTGGCATCAGAGTAAGCCGTGGTAGCCTTGTATTTTACATTCGGGGAGCTGCGCAAAATCGCTTCTATGGCTGAAACCCGGTCGCCTTTGTATTCTTTCGCGGCAAATGCCGCCAAGTCGGTAAATTGAAACATGGGGACATCACCTCGCGCGGGTTCCGCACCGGCAATAACGATACGGGCATCCGGCGTCAGAAGTCCTGCACTTAAAAGGCGCATGGTCAATTGATGATGACCGATCAGCGGCGCTTGCGAAGCCTCAATGTTCTCGCTTGTCACAACACGTTCTTTGCCTGGCATCATGCCGGCATTAAGAAGGAGAAAATCTATGTGTTCGCCTCCCTCTCCCTTAACTAGCTCGGCGACCGCCTTCTTCACGCTTGCAAACGAATCTAGGTCGAGGGCAAGACCAACGAAATTTTTAGTTCCGGCATCGGTTTTTAACCTGTTAACGGCTTCATCCACTTTGGCCTGGCTACGTCCAGTGACTATCACCTGACTCCAACCCTCCATGGCAAGCTGCTTGGCTGCCGAGTATCCTAAGCCCGACGTAGCGCCGGTAACGAGTGCAACAGCCTTTTTCATAGTTTGTCTCCTAAGTCTAAAATGGTAGAAATTTCACAGCCCTATTACTGTAGTGCACGCTACAGATTTATCAATCCACTGTCAACGATATTGTTGTGGTTGCTACAAATAAATTGTTTAATGGGTTTCGTCTGGGTAAAATGAGGTATGAGTCGAAAAATAGAATTTCATTACGATAACGCGGTTGATCAGGCGATGCGGGTCTTTTGGGGTAAGGGATACTCTGGAGCGTCGTTAAAAGACCTTCTCAAGGCGATGAAAATTGGAGAAGGCTCCTTCTACAATACCGTCAAAAGCAAAAAGCAACTCTACATCGAATGCTTGAATCGATATGGAGAGGTTGAAGCCAAAAAAAGACATTTGGCCCTGACATCAGCCCCGAATGCGCGTCTCGGGATGCGGGCTTTGCTGGGCGCTATGTTCGATTGTCTCGATGATCCGAATAATCCTTCGTATCTTTGCATGTTCGCGGCAATGATTTCCGAAGATGTCATGGCTGATAAGGAATTAAAGAAAACGGCTGTTGCCACCGTTACTCATGCACAAAAGGTAATTGAAGATAAGCTGGATGAAGACAAAAAAGCGGGGCGTCTTCCTAAAAGCTATGACTCACATACAGTTGCCGCTGTCATAGCCACTTACTGTCAAGGTATATGGCGTATGGCCATGATTTCATATAAACGGGAACAGTTCGTGCGCGAATCAGAAGCATTTCTTCGAGGATTGGGTCTTTAGGTTTTCCTAAATCACCCGGATGCACCCACTTCCAAGTCAGCAACATTTCTAGCCTTATAGCACCAATAATTGAAGCTTTTCCATCTTCGGGTTATAGGGCTTGGCGCCCCGCGTATGCCAGTTGGTCACAACCTTGTCCCATTCGCCTGGGTCCACTACAAACAAAACGTGTTTTCCAGGCGCGAGGTTTTGCAAATCGCCTTCCAATTGCTTAGGGCTCTCAACCAATTTCGGGGCCAGATCCACACCCCAAACATGATCGCCCGTAATCAATCCGGCGTTGGACGCCTGGGCCGAGACTTCCGATCGAGGCCCACGACTCGACGCACTTTGTCGCCCTTGGGCCATGAGCCCAACGGGTGGCTGTGCCAATTCCGATGTGGAATTGGCAGCCGGGCTGTTTTGCCACATCCCATCCACCCGCCCCCCTTCGCCTAACAACACCCCTTGGTTCAGGTAAGGCAACCCGCCAACGGGCGCTTCTTTCCCGCCTCTGGCGTTGCGAATCCAAAATTCCAAGGCCGATACCAGGCGCGAACAATCTTCCGCCGTGGCGCATTGAAACACCAAGGGCATCTTCAACTCCGTCACCACCATTGACAGTTGGTAGACCGAATGGGGCGTCCCCGACAGAATCTCGATTTGACAGGTGTGGATGGCCCTAACGTCTTCCCAATAAAATTCAATCTTGCTGGGCCCGCCCAATGGAAGGCCAAAGGGGTTATCTCCCTGAAAGGTCAAAACCAGGCTCGACATGTTGGGCATGACATTGATGATCTTTTGGGTGTCCTTCCCCAATTTCATGGAATATTTTTCGGGGTTTTGGGTATCCCCGGTTCGGCGCCCGGCCATGTCGGGGTTGATGGAACTGTCGGGCGTGACGGGATAATCCTTAATCGTGGAAGGTAGTGGGATGGGTGCTATCTCCGCCTCCATCATTTCGATTGTTTCATCCGATGCCTGCCAGGCATGGCTGGGGAGATAGGCTTGGGTTGGGGTGTTAGAGACCGGAGTTGAAGACTTTTTACCCGAATGCTTCGGTTCAATCTTCTTGATGACAGCCGGAAGCGCTGATCCAACGGTAGTTTGTGGTGAAGAGGGTGTTACCCCAGCTTGGTCTTCCTTGGAGGCCGCCGGACTGGTTTTACCCCAGGAGGGAATAAAGCCTTTCAGCCGGGAAAGCAGTTCACCCGGGTGGAAGAAATGGGTATAGACCGCCCAGGCGATCACCACCACCAGTGCCAACTGAAAGAACCCGATGAGCACCGGGCCAAAGACCTTGCCCAATTGCCGGCCCACGAAATGGATCTGGGCCTTCACCACCTCCTTCCCTTCCTCGTAAACCCATTTCAGGATATGGAAAAAGACCGTCCCTAGGGTTAGCAGGCTTTTCCCCAGGATTTGCCCCACCGCTTCCCAGGGTTTCTTTGATAGCTTACCGAAGATGGCCTTAACCCCCGTCCCCTCAAAACCCTGCCAGACCTGCCCCAAATCTTCTTTTAAGGAAGAGGATGGCTTCTGCGCCTTCGGGGTTGTGTGGACATGGCCCTCCTTCGGCGTGGGGTTAGGGGCTTCAACCTGACTTACTTCGGCCACGCTTGAAGCCACAGGGGTTTCAGGCACTTTTGCCCCCTCCTCAGCTTTTGCCGTCTTAGGGGACTTCACCCCCGGCTTGTACTGTTCCGGTTCACCCCCCTGTTGGATATGAACGACCAGGCCCTTCACCTGGGCTTCGGTAAATTGGGGGTCAAGGACAAACGGTAGGGCCTTTTCGACCTTTTCTTGGTCGTTAAGGGCGGCTAATGCAAGTATTGGACGTTCGGAAATAGCCCCATCGTCACCTAAAAGTATGCGCTGCGCATAGATTTTCTCCCGTGAGTGGGTGTTTAGAGCACCTGCGATCTTAAGGGATCGGCTGACCGTAGACTGGTCAACCCCCAATTTCTTGGCAATTTGGGGTTGATAGGTTTTAGAGGCCCGGTTGTACAACTTTTGGATGATGATGGCTCTATCCAACCAGAACAAACCCTCCGATTCGTTATCAATAAAACCCTCAAAGTCATCATCTTCCGGCTTGGTATCCAATACCTCACAGCGCAGGGTTTCCAGCCCGGCTCTCTTGGCCGCCTCCAGGCGCCGGTGTCCCCCCAGCATGAGGTATTCGTAACCAGGGTATCGGGTAGCTTCTTCCGGGGCGAGCGGACGTACCTTGGCGGTGGTTTTTTGGCCCTCCTCCTTCATGGAATCAGACAGGGCCTGGATAGTTGCTTCAACCATGACTTTTCGAGGCTGGTCAGGATTGGGCAGGATCTTATTAAGCGGGATTTGCATCAGTAGGGACATAGGGACCTCCAAATAGTTTCTGTAATCACTGCATTGGGGAAAAATAATTCAGAGCTTTTTGGGAGGCAATTGAAAAAGGAATCGGGAAGGATTTTTTTCAGCACAAGATTTGTCCTGAGACCCTTTTTCGGACAAAAATTAAACAAAAATGGGGTGAACTTTCGGCTACCAGCTTTTTTTATAACCTGAGCAGGTCCACCACTTTCCTCGGGGTCACTATCTCGACCCCCTCGTACTGGCCCAATGGGATCAAATGGCCTTTATCCCCCGTCACCAGATAATGAGCCCTGCCGGCCACCGCGCATTCCAAGACCCGGTTGTCAGCCTCGCAAGCCGGGATGACCGAAAGCACCAGCTTGGATTCAATCAATTGGGTGTGTTGGATGACATATTTCAGCCGCGCTTCCACCAGGGATCCCGGCATTTCGAATTTTCGGTGAAGAACTTCTTCGATTTCCTTCAAAATAAACCGGGACATCAAAAAACGCAGGTCCTCACGGCCCCGGGCGCGCACCAGCTTGTCGCACAAGCCCCCGGGAGTGAGAAAGGCGGAAATCCAAACGTTGGTGTCGAGTACGAGGCGGAACAACCTAAGCCTTCGGGCGCTTAGGGTTTCTAATCTCCCGTATCAAGCCTTCCACATCCTGCTCGGTTCTCACGCCTTTGGCGGTGGCGTAGGGTGCGGCCTCTTCCTGCATGGCTTTCCAATGATGGTCGTCCACATACCGCAGAACCGCTTCCTTGATGAACTCACTGCGGGATTGATGCTTTTCCTTGGCGATTTTGCCCGCCTCTTTCAATATTTCAGCCGGGAGCGAAATGGAAGCCACCACTTTGTTAGCCATAAGTGCCCCTTATGATTTGTTATTAACTATTATTAATAATTAACATATTTTATTTATTTTGGCAAGCCGCGGATGTTCGCCCACATTACCAAATTCATTACCTAATTAATGAGGTATTACCTAATTGGACACCTTCCACGAGGCTTCAAGTGGCTTTGGGTTTTGATGTATTTTTATACTTATTGTGGGAAGTGCGGGACAACCGCATGAAAGCGTTTTGAGAAGCCAGTTCTTGTGCAAAAAACGCGAAAAGACGAGGGTAGTTTTTTGGGTCAGTTTGTTCTTTGGAAAAGAAAAGCCAGGGCCTTGGTGAGTCGTCCAGAATTCGAAGCGGGTCTACTGGCTGGTTTATCAAATTACTTTTAATGCTGTTATTAGTAATCCTGATTAATAAATTACATACTTCAATTTTTACTTTGTTTTATTAACCCGCAAATGCAATTCGTGATCTTTAAATATTGATTCATCAAAATTATTAAGCAAATGACTTTTCTTTATTCTTTTCCTCAATCTAACTAATTCAAGTAATTCATCGTTCAAGCCTTCTTTAGTTAGATTTATTACATCCCGTTGAGCCAAAAGGTTAAAGTTTTGTATTATCAGATAATCAATTCCAACAGTTTTAAATAGAACCATATAATTTAATATGTGCCAGTAAGAATGATCTAAAGCAAAATATCTATCACGAATGGCGCTACCAAGTTTTATTCTCTTATCCAAATAATCAAGATATTTTGGTAATTGGTTTTTCATTCTTGGATAAATAAATCCAATAAATATCAGACAGCAACAAGTCACTAACCAATAAATCCAATCCTGATAATGTTCTAGCAATAGGGTTACAGAAGCCCCAAAAACAGCTAATGAAATTGATAACAAGATATCTGTCATAAAAGGGTAATTCCTTAATGATTAGACTGGAATATATTCTACGCTTTTACCCACTGTTTAAAATAAAGCTAACTGGTTATTTGAACTCTAATAACATAACAGGCTTTTTCCCATTAAGTAGATATGGGCCGCCCACCACTTGACCCCGCCAGCAATTCAGAGGGATAATTCAAAGGTCGGTGCTTTGCCTTAGCACTCTTTTTATTTGAGAAATACTTTTAATTTGAGTGCGGGCATCTCAACACACCGGCAAAACAAGCAAGAGTAAACAAGTTTTACCAGCTTCAACGATGTTACAAGCCTCTGGAACGTTGGAAGTAAGTTTTATTGACACGGCGAAGAAAAAAGCAGGGGATTTACCAGTAATTAAATCTTGATACAAGGTAAAATCCCGTTCAGTTTCCTGCTTCTGAACACTAAGGGTTTTATCTTGAGTGACTCAAAGCGGAAACGCTTTAAAACTAACACCAATACCAGGACTGTTTGGCGTCATTTCCAAGCGTGGCCTTCCCCCAGGGTATTCAAAACCAAGGGTGAGACTATGCCGAAACCTAAAAAGCCCTCTTTCTTCCCTGAAAACACCTCAATCATTGAACGAATAGAAAAGGTTGGTTCTGTTTTATTAAAATGGGTTTCAGTTTTTACCGTCTTGAATGTCCATAACTGGCTTCCGGCTGTCCTGATATTCATAAACAATCATTTCCATTAATTCGAGGTTTTTTGATGTTGTTCGTGGGCGGGGTCATGCCTGAAAAAAGAAAATTCCAAAACCCATTAAAAAGCCAGGGCCTCGGTGAGTCGTCCGGGGATCGAACCCGGGACACCCACATTAAAAGTGTGGTGCTCTACCAGCTGAGCTAACGACTCACGGAGGCCCCGGAAATAATCAAATTACGGGGGGGACGTACTATATCAAAAACTACCATCATTTGTTTTGAAAGATTTGCGACCTATCCTGGCCGACGGAAACCCAGCGGATCGGCACCCCGGCGCCCTTTTCGATTTCCGAAAGAAACGCGCTGGCTTCTTTGGGAAGATCTTTCATGGAAGAAGCATCCGTTAAATCGCCGTTCCAGCCCTTCATTTCTTTATAAACCGCCTGGCACTTGGAAAGGGTCAGGATTCCCGCCGGGAAATCCTCCACCTTTTTGGAACCCATCTTATAAGAGGTACCCAGCTTCAGGGTGGGCAGGCCGCTTAATACATCCGCCTTGGTGATCAACAAGCCTGTCAAACCATTGATACGGCAGGCATAACGAAGGGCCGTCAAATCCAGCCAGCCGCAGCGGCGCGGACGGCCGGTGGTGGCTCCATATTCGCCGCCCCTCTGCCTTATTGTCTCCGCAAAATCAGGGTCCATTTCGGTTGGGAAGGGGCCTTCGCCCACGCGGGTCGTATAGGCTTTGGCCACGCCGTAAATCTCGTCGATCCATTGGGGACCGATCCCCAGCCCGGTAAAGACCCCGCCCACGCTGGCGTTTGAAGAGGTCACATAGGGGTAGGTTCCAAAATCCACATCGAGGAGTGTTCCCTGCGCCCCTTCGGCCAAGAGGTTCTTCCCTGCCTTCAGTTGTTTTTCCAGATAGGCGGAAGTGTCATGAACCATGGGCTTTAAGATTTCAGCGGCTTCCAGATATTCACGCGCGATGGCCTTGGCGTTGACACCCTTCTGGTCGTAGTACTTGGTCAGCCAAAAGTTCTTTTCCAACACCATGGCTTCGGCCTTGCGGCGAAATTCCGCTGGCTCGAAAAAGTCGGCGACCCGCAAACCCACCCTGGCCATTTTGTCCATATAGGCGGGGCCGATGCCCCGGTTGGTGGTCCCGATCTTCGTGGTTCCCTTTTGCTTTTCCGAAGCGCCGTCCATCAGCCGGTGAACAGGAAGAATCAAATGTGCCCGGTCGCTGATAAAGAGCCTGCCCTTAAGCGAAACGCCTTCCTTAACAAGAAGCGCGATTTCGTCCAGCAGGGCCAAGGGGTCCAACACGACCCCGTTGCCGATCACGCAAATTTTATGGGGATGCAGAATGCCGGAAGGGATTTGGTGGAAGACAAATTTCTTGCCGCCGGTAACAACCGTATGCCCGGCGTTGCTGCCGCCCTGGTAGCGGGCGACGATATCGACCCGTTCGGTCAGAACATCCACCATCTTGGCCTTGCCTTCGTCGCCCCATTGGGCGCCGATGATGACGATGTTGGCCTTTTTGTTCTTGGACGTGG
Organism: candidate division FCPU426 bacterium; assembly: GCA_963738405.1. GTDB lineage: Bacteria > Oederibacteriota > Muellerivitia > Muellerivitales > Muellerivitaceae > CAVTWJ01. The sequence goes on from CAVTWJ010000005.1 coordinate 36,822, forward strand.
ATGACTTTTTCATAAAACCTTCAAGGGCTGAAATAGGGCAAAAAAAAACTCCGCCCCCGGCGGAGTCATTCCCAGGAAAACCGGTGCATTTTACGGGATGCGCAAGCCCTTGGCAAGGCTGGTTAGTGGACTGTGTATTTCAATTTAAACCTTCTAACAAACTACAGCTTTATCACGGCGATGCTTCGCACCGCACAGAGGCGCGGTTTTAAACCCTTGAATTTAATGTTTTCCGAACTGAACTGTTGGCGTACCAAACACCTAAACAAAAAAGTAACCCCATTTAGCCACAGATGCATTGGATGCATTGGATAAAGGCTTAAAGGCCCATCCCATTTATCCCATGAATCTGTGGCTAAAAAAATGTTAGGGGTTTTTGATTTTTTAGTACGTCAAAGACACTATTCCAATTAGTGGGTCGCCCTTTTTTTGTGCCTGGCGGTCCAAAGCGAGTAAAGCGACAAGGCGACACTGAGAAGACACAAAAGGATGAGCCAAAGAAGGTTTCCCCAACGCTCGCTGCCCATCTTCAAAAACTGCTGGTAAAGTTCGGCCTGCGAGTTTTTCAATTCCTGGAACTGGCCCGAACTGTTCATGCTGACCATGTCGTGGATCACTTCCAGCTGTCCCGCCAATTGGTTGGCCCGAATGGTCTGAACCCTCCGGTTATTGTCCTCTTGCGCCTTGACGGTATCGATCTCGCTTTGAAGATGGGACAAATCGGGCGAAGGAAGGGACGAATCCTGGGCAACCGCCGGGGGCGGTTCGGCGGCGGTATGCTTTCCCGCGAGCCAAATCACCGTTTTGCCTTCGTTATCTTTTTCAGCGGACAAGAGGGCCAATAGGTTTTTCGATTTCTCGTAGCTCGAATCTTTTTCAAGGGACTGGGCCGTATAGACAATGGCCTTGTCGTAATCTCCATCGAGATAACTGGAGAGGGCCTGGCGGTAGTAGGTTTCAGCATCGTCGGCCGCCGTGGGGGTAAGGACTACGGTGGGGCTGGGCAACGGCAGCATTTGGGCCTGTGCCCCGCCCAAAATCGCCGGAATCAGCGCTAAAACAAAAAGCCAAGTTCTCAAATTCATTTGCTGTCCCCTTCTGGAACCAATCCTTCGTGATGGCTGGTTTCCAGCTTTCTCAACAGGTCTTTAATTTCGTAATTATTCGGATCGACTTCCTCCGCCTTTCGGGCGGAAAAGAGGGCGGCCGGCAGGTCGTTGGCCTCAAAGGACTGGGTACCGGCGTCATAAAAATGCTTGGCATCATCCGACATGGGCCGGGGAGAGGTGATCCAATCGTCGCAGCGGTCTTTTTCTTCGGTCCCCACCACCGAGCGGATATAGATGTGGTACCGGACGCCGTTTTGGGCGCCCCGCAAAAGGCAATAATCGCTGGTCAACACCTGTTGCTTGGCCCTGCGGTAATCCAGATCGGAGTCGGTTTTTAAATAAACGTAATAACCATCCGCGCGGCTTCCTTCGGGAATTTCCCACTTCAGATATATTTTTTCGTCCCCGACGTAGGATTCGACAATGTGGGGTTTGGGGGCGGGCGGACCCGAGCTTTCGAAATCCCAGGCCACCGACAGGCGGTGGCTGTTGCCCAGGTTGTCCGAATGGGTCATGAAGGCGTATTCGACGGTCCATTGCTGGTTGCGGTAGCTGGCCCCCAGGCTGAAATCCCCCGGAAGGGTCAAGAAGCTGGTATAGCCGCCCCGCAAACCCAGCTTGCCATCCAAGAACCAATGTTCCAAACCTGAGCGAATGCGGAGGTTTTGGTCGTTCAACAAAACGTCGTTGCTTAATGTCCAGGGCACATCAACCGCCAGAAGGGTTTGAGGGTCAAAATAAAAAGCCACACCTGGGGTCAAAACCGAGGGAACGGACTGTTCAATGCCGGTTTGGTCAAAACGAATCGAGGTGGTGAGATCCGTCAGGGCCAGCCCCGCGTTCAACTGCATGTTGTTTTCCAGCGGTTGTTTAAAAAGAAGTCCCAAATCAACCCCAACCCCTTCCACCGTTCCCGCCCCCGCCGAACCGGTGTCGGCATAAAGGTAGCGGACGTTGAGGCCGCCGAACCAGCGGTGGTCTTTTACCATATCCAGGGGGATCGCCGCCGAGGCGGTGTATTGGTCCTCGTGGGAACCAGGGATATCGGTGTAGAAAATATTGTTCGTGCTGATGCCGAAGTGAATGTCGTTTTTGAGTACGCCTTCAAACGAAAAATAGAGGTTGCGGTCCTTGTCGTTGAAATAGGAACCGTACATTCCGTAAATTTCAGGCCCCGGCAATTGGGCCAACCCCGCCGGGTTCCAATAGGCCGCGCTGGGATCGTCGGCGATCGCCACGAAGGCCCCCGCTAAACCCATGGCCCGGGTGCCCACGCCCAATTCCCCGCCCCGGTCAAAGAGCGCCCAGCTGGGGGAACCCAGAAGGAACAAAACGGCGGTCAAGAAAAACGGGGTCGAAGCCCCACTCAATGACTTTCGGATCATACGGAATTTCAATTCCGACCTTTCGCTCTTAATGAATGAATGTAATTTTGACAGCCTTGCGAACCGGATTGCCCGATGAAGGTTCAGTTCCATCGAACACCGCAAGGTAAACACCCGTACCCACACCCTGGCCCAGCTGATTTTGCAGATTCCAAACGGTGGAACCATTGTTCAAACTCAGGGTCTGCAAAAGCTCTCCAGCGATGTCATATATTTTGATTCTACTTTGCGAGTCGGGTGGAGTTCCAGAGAAAGAAGCAAGAATCGTGATCGTATCGCCGGGCCGGGCGATGTTCGGCCAGGCGGCCAATTGAAGCCCGTTGGTTCCCGATTCGTCCGCGATAAAGGCGTCCCGGGCCATGACGACCGTGTTCTTTTCGGGCGTCGTTTCGATGATGGTGAAGTGATAGAAACCGTTGGGCACCAGTTGGCCTTTCAAATCAAGCCCGTTCCATACCGCGATGGGTTGGTTGTTCAGGAAAATGGTAATGGCCCCGCCCAAGCCGGAGGCGCTGGGCACAAAGGTGGAAAGAGAGGCCGAATAGGTGCTTCCGGCCGGGAAGATGGTATTGCCGCAGAAGTTGGCGATCAGTTCCCCGCGGCCATCGAACACGTTCACCACTTGCAGGCCGCAAGGGCCGGTTACAACCCCGCCCGGGGTAGACGTAATGGTGGGAGTGGAAGTGATGGTGGGGGTAAATGAAGGCGTGGGCGTATTAGTGATCGTCGGGGTCGCGGAGGGGGTGAAGGTCGGGGTGGCGGTGAGGGTTGAGGTGACAGTGGGGGTGCTGGTGACCGTCGGAACCGGGGTATAGGTGGAGGTGACGGTGAAGGTGGAAGTTTCAGTTGGCGTGGAGGTGACGGTGGGTGTGGCCGTAAAGGAAGCCGTCAGGGTCGCGGTGGAAGTCGCCGTCGGGGTAAAGGTGGCCGTGGCGGTGGGTGTATCCGTGGGTGTCGCGGTGGGGGTGTCAGTGGCCGTAGAGGTGGGCGTATCGGTCTCCGTTTCAGTCAAAGTGGCCGTTGAACTGGAAGTCGGGGTGGCGGTCTGAGTATCGGTGGGTGTCGCGGTTTGTGTTTCAGTCGGCGTAGAGGTGGGTGTATCCGTGGGAGTTGAGGTCATCGTGAAAGTAGCCGTAGCGGTGGGGGTTTCGGTGGCGGTACTGGTAATGGTGGGCGTAAAGATGAAAGTTTGAGTATGGGTCGCCGTAACCGTTGGCGTAGAGGTTTGGGTAAAGGTGGCCGTGGCGGTTGGCGTTTCCGTGGTTGTGGCGGTGGTGGTGTAGGTGGCGGTAGCGGTCGGCGTATCGGTGGGGGTTGCCGTCAAAGTGGCGGTGGAGGTGGCGGTCGAAGTCGCCGTCTGAGTAAAGGTCGGTGTGGCGGTTTGCGTGGCAGTTTGAGTGTCCGTTGGCGTAGCCGTTTCTGTATCGGTAGGCGTTTGCGTTTGGGTAAAGGTCGGCGTGGCGGTAGGCGTTTCCGTAGTTGTTGCGGTGGTGGTTTCAGTGGCGGTAGCGGTAGGCGTATGGGTAGTTGTGGCGGTCAAGGTGGCGGTAGAGGTAGCGGTCGGAGTCGCCGTCTGTGTAAAGGTCGGGGTGGCGGTTTGTGTGGCAGTTTGAGTATCCGTTGCCGTGGCCGTTTCCGTATAGGTGGGAGTCGACGTTTGCGTAAAGGTTGGAGTTGCGGTTTGGGTATAGGTGGCCGTGGCCGTAGTCGTATCCGTAGGAGTGGCCGTGGTGGTATAGGTCGCCGTGGCGGTAGGCGTATCGGTGGGTGTAGCGGTCAAAGTGGCCGTAGAGGTGGCGGTCGGAGTCGAAGTCTGGGTAAAGGTGGGCGTCGATGTAGGCGTTTGCGTGGGTGTCGCGGTGGTGGTGTAGGTGGCCGTGGAGGTGGGGGTGTCGGTCGGGGTGGCGGTCTGCGTGGAAGTGGGCGTGGCTGTTTGAGTGAAGGTTGGGGTGGCGGTTTGAGTATCCGTCGGCGTCGGGGTCTGGGTAAAAGTTGGGGTAGCCGTCTGTGTATTTGTAGTGGTAGAAGTTTGCGTACTCGTGGGTGTTGATGTCGTGGTGAAAGTTGCCGTAGCAGTCGGTGTGTTCGTGGGGGTACTGGTCATTGTCGCCGTATCCACAAAAGTTTGGGTATGGGTCTGGGTGACGGTGGGAGTGGCTGTCTGCGTAAAGGTTTGGGTAGCAGTTTGAGTGAAAGTGGGTGTAGCCGTCTGAGTGAAGGTGGGTGTAGTTGTCGGCGTAAATGTGGGGGTTGCGGTCTGTGTAAAGGTCGGGGTGGCGGTCTGCGTTGCAGTTTGAGTATTGGTAGACGTAGCGGTTTGTGTGAATGTCGGAGTGGCTGTTTGCGTGGCAGTCGAAGTGTTAGTGGGAGTAGCTGTCTGGGTAAAGGTAGGCGTAGCAGTTTGGGTGGAGGTTGGGGTAGCGGTTTGCGTAAAGGTTGGAGTAGCCGTCTGAGTCGCGGTCAGCGTGCTAGTAGGCGTAGCCGTTTGAGTGAAGGTAGGCGTTGCAGTCTGTGTGAATGTTGGCGTGGCTGTCTGAGTTGCAGTCTGTGTGTTCGTGGACGTAGCAGTTTGGGTGGAGGTTGAGGTAGCGGTTTGTGTGAATGTCGGAGTGGCTGTTTGCGTGGCAGTTGAAGTGTTAGTGGGAGTAGCTGTCTGGGTAAAGGTAGGCGTAGCAGTTTGGGTGGAGGTTGGGGTAGCAGTTTGTGTGAATGTCGGAGTGGCTGTCTGGGTAAAGGTGGGTGTAGCTGTTTGAGTGAATGTTGGGGTGGCTGTCTGAGTTGCAGTCTGCGTGTTCGTGGACGTAGCAGTTTGGGTGGAGGTTGGGGTAGCGGTTTGTGTGAATGTCGGAGTGGCTGTTTGCGTGGCAGTTGAAGTGTTAGTCGGAGTGGCTGTCTGTGTAAAGGTCGGAGTAGCTGTCTGAGTAAAGGTAGGCGTAGCAGTTTGGGTGGAGGTGGGGGTAGCCGTCTGTGTGGCAGTCGATGTAAAGGTCAAGGTTGCGGTCTTTGTGAAAGTCGAGGTAGCCGTTGGAGTGGATGTCGGGGTAGCAGTTTGAGTGGCCGTGGGAGTAGCGGTCTGGGTGAAGGTGGACGTTGCGGTTTGCGTGGCAGTTGAAGTGTTAGTCGGAGTGGCTGTTTGCGTGGCAGTCGAAGTGTTAGTCGGAGTGGCTGTCTGTGTAAAGGTCGGAGTAGCTGTCTGAGTAAAGGTAGGCGTAGCAGTTTGGGTGGAGGTGGGGGTAGCCGTCTGTGTGGCAGTCGATGTAAAGGTCAAGGTTGCGGTCTTTGTGAAAGTCGAGGTAGCCGTTGGAGTGGATGTCGGGGTAGCAGTTTGAGTGGCCGTGGGAGTAGCGGTCTGGGTGAAGGTGGACGTTGCGGTTTGCGTAAAGGTTGGAGTTGCAGTTTGGGTGAATGTGGGGGTGGCCGTTTGCGTAAAGGTAGGCGTAGCTGTCTGCGTGGAGGTTGCGGTTGCGGTTTGTGTGGCAGTCGATGTAAAGGTCAAGGTTGCGGTCTTTGTGAAAGTCGAGGTAGCCGTTGGAGTGGATGTCGGGGTAGCAGTTTGAGTGGCCGTGGGAGTAGCGGTCTGGGTGAAGGTGGACGTTGCGGTTTGCGTAAAGGTTGGGGTGGCTGTCTGGGTGAAGGTGGAAGTAGCAGTTTGAGTGGCGGTGGAGGTTGCAGTGGGTGTGAATGTCAAGGTTGCGGTCTTTGTGAAAGTCGAGGTAGCCGTTGGAGTGGATGTCGGGGTAGCAGTTTGAGTGGCCGTGGGAGTAGCGGTCTGGGTGAATGTGGACGTTGCGGTTTGCGTAAAGGTTGGAGTAGCTGTCTGCGTGGAAGTTGCGGTTGCGGTTTGTGTGGCAGTCGATGTAAAGGTCAAGGTTGCGGTCTTTGTGAAAGTCGAGGTAGCCGTTGGAGTGGATGTCGGGGTAGCAGTTTGAGTGGCCGTGGGAGTAGCGGTCTGGGTGAAGGTGGACGTTGCGGTTTGCGTAAAGGTTGGGGTGGCTGTCTGGGTGAAGGTGGAAGTAGCAGTTTGAGTGGCGGTGGAGGTTGCAGTGGGTGTGAATGTCAAGGTTGCGGTCTTTGTGAAAGTCGAGGTAGCCGTCTGGGTGAATGTCGGGGTAGCAGTTTGAGTGGCTGTGGGGGTTGCAGTGGGTGTGAAGGTAGGCGTGGCTGTTTGCGTGGCAGTCGAAGTGTTAGTCGGAGTGGCTGTTTTTGTAAAAGTCAGGGTAGCAGTCTGTGTAAACGTCGAAGTAGCCGTTTGAGTGAATGTGGGTGTAGCAGTTTGGGTGTATGTCGGAGTAGCCGTCTGAGTGGCAGTCGAAGTGTTAGTCGGAGTGGCCGTTTTGGTGAAGGTGAGCGTGGCGGTTTGAGTAACCGTAAGCGTAAAGGTGGGAGTTTGTGTAAGCGTAAAGGTCGGTGTTTGAGTTTGAGTCACGGTGGGAGTCAAAGTCTTTGTAAAGGTGGAGGTAATGGTGGGTGTTACGGTAGGGGTTTTAGTTATGGTAGGGGTAAAGGTGCGGGTGGACGTCTTGGTGGGGGTTAAGGTTGGGTTACAAACAGCAGGTACTATTTCAATCGCCGCTAATTGAGCAAAACAAGCCGTTGCACTGGAAAAACGGTAATTAAGCGTGGTGACACCCGCCGCGGCAACCAGCGGCATATCGTCACCTTGGGCCGAGTAAATTGCCGCCGCAGATTGAACCCAGCGCTGGGTCTGATTGGCATTCTGGGGCGTAATTCCATCCGCGTTTCGATCCGCGACACAAAAGCCCAAAATATCGCTATTGGGATTGATCGCGGTCAAATTGATGCTTTGGTTTCGGCTGCTGACCGCCCCCAAAGAGGTTACATAATTCCAACTGGCGATGGATTGGCTTGCACCGGCGAAAAGAATTGCGCCCACATTCATACTACGAGTTGCGGCTTGGGTGATTGAAACCGCCACACTGGCAGTTCCTATCGGCGGGTTTAATAAATAGTACTCTCCAATCGCGACGTGGTTTGTCGTATCAACTTGCATTGGGAAAATTTGCGTCAAAGGCATATTGGCATAAGTACAGGTCAAGGATTCGGCGGCCGTCGAACCCTGAATTTCCACTTGAACAATCAAAAGACTGTTAGAAACATCCGTCATTAAGTTAAACGAGGTATTTGCATTTACCAAATTGACAATGGCGGGTGATGCGGCGGAATTGTCATAGGTCACCAAACAGGGAATGTTGGTGGCAGTGATGGTGGCGGTTGGCGTGTTGCTGGGAACAATGGTTCCGGTCGGGGAAATGGTATAGGTGGGCGAAAGAGTGACCGTGGGAGAAAGAGTCACTGTGGGAGTGGGAGCGCATTGGAAACCTGCATTGGCACCAGCGATTTGCGAGATGATTTCGCTTGTCGATTCGTCGATTTGTTGTCCCCCCTGCCCGGCGGTGGAACCATAGGGTTCCTGAGCGGTCGTGGTGTATCCATTTACTCCGGCCTGGAGGTTGTAAAAAGGAGAATTTGTTCCTCCGTCATTGTTGAAAATATATCCGCCCCCACCACCACCACCGGGGCCATGCCGTTCTGCCGCTCCCCCATTTTTAGTCGGCCATGCGTTGGCCCCGTTCCCCCCGGCGGCCGAGAGTGTGATACTTCCGGCCGAAGCAAAGTTGTCATTTGAAAGGATCACTAGGCTTCCGGCCGCACCACCACCACCGCCTCCATCATTTTCAGTGTCAAAACCACGGCCACCATCGGCGGAAATAACTCCCGTTCCGGTTAAATAGCCGGTGCGAATGAGAACAAGTCCGCCGCCCGAACCTCCCGATCCCTCAATGATCCCGTTATCGCTATAGGGCCCGGGTGCCGGATTATTATTATTCGTGTCGTTCCTATCCCCCGCCCCACCGCCGCCGCCCATGATGATCTGGTTGACCACCGCGGAAAACGCCGCGCCTCCCCATCCTCCAATTGTCGCAGCCCCATTCCATGTGTCCCCTCCCCTTCCGCCGGAACCGCCATTACCGCCGCCGCCGCCGCCTGCGTTCATGGTATTTGCGCCGCAAGTATTGCTGTCGTTTCCACCACCGCCCGCGTTGCCAGGCGCGCCCCAGCCAACGTCGCCGTTAGGGTACCCATCGGCGCCGGTCGTGTTGTAGGTAGTGGTATTGTTATTTTGAATGGCCGTACCGTTTTGCGGAAGGGTGTAAAGAGGTGTTCCGGCGATGCCTTCACCCTTGGCACCAAAATTCAAATTGGCGGCTAGATCCCGGTAATCAAACTGAGACTCGCAAGAACTGCCAGCGATCTGCTTTGCTCCACCACCGTTAAAGCCCAACCCATCCGCGAAAATTTTGCTGCCGCTAAGGTTGAGTGTGTAGCTGACATCCATGGCAACCACGCCGCCCACACCGTTCGCTCCATTCCATTGCAGACAGCTCACAGGTCCGGCCAAACTCGCCGACGCGTACTGGGGAACCCGGATTACCTGAAATGTTTCCTGCCCGTTTAATAAGGCACCGGAATGAATGAAAACCGTGTAGGAATTAACTAGACCGTTGCCAGCCCCGGTTCCGGTGAAAGACAAAACCCCGCCCACAATGGGTCCCTTGGCAACGACGTATTCGTAAATTCCCGTGTTCTGAATCGCGGTTGAACCGGACCCTGATCCCGTTCCGTCACCATAGACGCTAGTGACCGCCGAATTAATGACGGCGTCCTGCATTTGGATCACCAATAGCAAATCGCCCGCGGCAATGGCGGTCGCGGAACCGTACGCCGCACCCACGTGAATAACGGTCGCTCCCGCGGCGGCAGACGCAGTTCCAGGGTAGTAGGTGTTAATGACGCCGGAGATGGAGGGGGAAAGATCTTTTCCGGGAGTTCCACAAAGAGGGGCGGACTGGACTTGGCCAGCGACACTCACAAAAAACAGGCACAGAGCTATAAACCAAAAAACCTTGGATTTAAAAAGTTTTTGGTCATTCCTTACTTCAAATGTCATTTTCACAAAAAATGCAAACAAAGCTTCTCCCCAGGGCCAACCACAAGGCTTGTTAACCGGTTAACCTCGAGGAATTATAACGTTATACTCAGGATAATTCTTGTATTTCGCACTAAAAAGAAGGGCTAAAAAGGGGCCTTTTAAAGGGTTTTTAAAAATTTAACATTTGAATGATCTTTAAGCGGATCACATGGGAAATTTTTACCCAATTCTGCAAGGCTTCATTGGACGGAATTCGATGCTACGATTGATCAATCCTTGGTGCGTCTTCCCATAACATGTCCAAATCATAGAAACTTCTCGCCTCGGGTTTGAAAATATGAACCACCACATCGATGTAATCCAAGATGTACCAGTTGATATCTTTGGCGCTCAATATCGGGCGGATGCCCTTTTCTTTTTTGAGTTTATCTTCCACCGAATCGGCCAAAGCGCGAATCTGCGGGTCCGACCCGCCCGTGCAGAGGACAAGGAAATCGGCATAGTTCACCAAATTTCCTACGTCGAGGGTTTTGATGTCAATCGCCTTTTTGTCTTCAAGCGCTTCAATCACAGCCTTTAGAATTTCTTTATGTTCAGTGTTCAATTCAGCCTCTTGGATTTTGACGTACATGATCAATGGCCCGAGCTAACTCCACCAATAAATCAGTCTTGAACTGCTGGCGAAGCTCTTCCAATCTTGTAAAGAGATAACCGCGTTCCGTTACGTGATACTTTGGGGGAAGCCGGTTAAGCACAATCGCTAGAATATCCAGTCTTTCTTTTTCCGAAAGATTTATATCCTTGAAAGCGGGCTCCACCAGTATTTCCTCCAGTGATCTTCGCGCCGCCTCTTCCATAAAATTAACCAAGTTCATCCCAATATCCTAAAGATAGAATTTTTGATTATGAATGTACTGTTCCACGGGCTCCGGCACCAAATACTTAATACTTTTCCATTCCCGCACTTTCTGGCGAATATCCGTGGAGCTGATGTCGGAAGTTGAAATATTTTCAATGATGACATTGTCGAGTATATGCGATTCCTCCGGACGCGAAGACGAACCCAACATCTTATAGTTAAATATTTTCCCCGCATCATAACCAGGACGAGGCACCGCGATAAACCGGCAAAGTTTTAGTAAAGCGTCTATGTTTTTCCAAGTGGATATTTCCATCAAAACATCCGCTCCCACAATAAAGTAAAGTTTAGCGTCCTCGCCATAAACTTGGGAAAAATGCCGGACCGTATCAATGGAATAGGATCGGCCCCCGCGGTCAATTTCGAAATCAGAAACTTCAAAGCACGGGTTCCCCACCGTGGCCAAATGCACCATGATGGATCTTTTGCGGGGTTCCAAAAGATCCGTCGGGTCTTTACGGGGCGGTAAAAAGGCAGGGACAAAAATCACTTTGTCTAAGTTGTACTTTGAGCGGATTTCCTCAGCGACGATTAAATGGCCGTAGTGAATGGGATTAAAAGTTCCCCCAAAAATGGCAATCGACTTTGAACCGCTCACTCTCCCAAATCCTTCAGGAAAGAATTGATCATATCGCCCGTAAGAAACTCGTTTTCATTTCCCTCTTGAGGAGCGCTGGCGGGTGGCAGGTTCGGGGCGTCTCCAACGGGAATCTTCGTTTTCTCCAGGGCGGCTTTTTCTGGCTGTCCCTGCGGGGTTTCCTTCTCGGGCGAAGCGGAAATAACCCTTCCTTTCGCGGCCGCTATAAGCTTATCCAATTCGTCACGTGTTAGGCCGCTCGTCGCCGATACTTTCATTTGTTGTGTTTGGCCCGACGCGACATTTTTGGCTGTAACATTTACGATTCCGTTAGCGTCAATTGAAAAGGTAACTTCGATTTGGGCCGCTCCCGCAACTGCCGCTGGAATCCCCAGGAAAGAAAAGAAGCCTAATGTTTTATTATTGGTTGCGATTTTCGACTCACCCTGCAACACCTTAATGTTGACGGAGGTCTGCATGTCTTTAACCGTGGAATATAGTTTGCTCATCTTTGTAGGAACCGTGGTATTCCGGGGAATAATCGCGCTAAAAGTTCCCCCTAAAGTTTCCACGCCGAGTGAAAGCGGAGTAACGTCCAGAAGCAAGGCGTTTTTAACGTTTCCATTGATAATCCCAGCCTGAATGGACGCTCCTAACGCTACCGCTTCGTCTGGGTTTACTTTCGTGTTAGGTTCTTTGTTGTAGAATCTTTTTACAACCTCGCGAACTTTCGGCATCCTCGTCATGCCGCCAACCAAAAGCACCTCGTTCAAATCCACAGGCGCGAGATTCGCGTCTTTGAGGGCCTTTCGGCACGGCTCAAGCGTTCTCTCCACCAACGGAGCCACTAACTCCTCGAAAAGTTCACGGGATATGGCATAAGAGAGATTAAGAGGAATTCCGTCTTTCTTAGCGATAAATGGAAGATTAATATCAGTTTTGGGAACTGTGGACAGGTCACATTTTGCTTTTTCGGATGCTTCCCGGAGTCTTTGGATCGCGACTGGATCCGCACGAAGGTCCAACCCGGTTTCGGATTGAAATTTCCCCAGGACCCATTCCATAAGGCTTTGATCAAAATCGTCCCCACCCAGATGGGTATCACCACACGTTGAAAGCACCCGGTACAACCCGTTTAACAGTTCGAGCACTGTAACGTCGAGGGTCCCTCCGCCCAGATCGTAAACGACGATCTTTTGATTTTTTTTGGTATCAAAATCGTAGGATAAGGCGGCTGCGGTGGGTTCATTGATAATCCGCAAAACCTCAAAACCCGCAATTTTACCGGCATCCTTTGTGGCTTGACGTTGGGAATCGTTGAAATACGCCGGAACCGTAATAACAGCCTGCGTTACTTTTTCACCGAGCTTGGTTTCAACATCTTGTTTTATTTTCTGGAGGATAATCGCGGATATTTCTTCGGGAGATTTAAGCTGGTTATCCAGTTGGACCCGAATATCACTGTTTTCCGATCCCCCTAAGTCGTACGAAACGAGTGTTTTATCCTTTTGGACATCATCATCGGTAATCTTTCGGCCTATGAACCTTTTTATCGAGGAAACAGTTCCTTTTGGATTCGTGAAGGCCTGATGTTTGGCATCCAATCCGACCAACCAACTACCCTGAGCCGTTAACGCTACTACGGAAGGTGTGGTACGGTAACCATCCGAATTCGGAATAACTTGAGGTTCCCCGCTCTTGAGGAAGGCCACACAAGAATTGGTTGTTCCCAGGTCGATTCCGATAGCAACGGTAGCTGCACGTTCAGGCATAAACCTTCCTTAACCTAAGCTTTTTTGCCATAAACATAGCCCATGGCCAAACTTAAAGTTTTTTTTGCTTCATAGTCATCTGAATTATATTTTAATAGTCTTTCAAAGCAAGCTACCGAATCTTTGAAATTCCCTTGATACCCAAAGAGGATCCCGAGGTTGAAATGAGCATTTACAAACCCTGGTATTAATTTCGCAGATGCCACCCACTCATGCTGGGCCTGGTTCCAATTGTCTTTATCCTGAAAAAATTCATTCCCTTTAAAGAAATGAAGCTCCGCTTCTATTTCTTCCTTTGATTTCTTTAAATTCAGCAGCCCTTTTTTAACCCCCACCAACAAGCCCATTTCCTTTCGGATATCGTTTCGGACCTGAAAATTATAGATTTCACGCTTCAGAGGATCGCTTAAAACATTGTAAGCCTCAACAATTTCCATTGTTTTCTCAATAGCCGATTCCACTTGGCCTGGATTGGTATCGGGGTGATTCTGGAAAATAAGTTGTTTATAGGTTTCTTGCAAATGTTGCAGGTCAATGGGGGGATAGATCTTAAAAATTTCATAATAATTTTTTTTTGCCACTTCGTGATACCCCATCAAAAGTAAAGAGATTTAGAATTCCGTAATCCGAGACTAATTTGGCAAGTCAACTATACTAGCATGAAAAAAAGTTTAATTTTAAGGTAAATGGACGCCCTAATACAAAAGGGTTTGAACCATGTTATCCCGATGAACCGCTTCTTCCGGCGTCGAAGGGCCTAATTTTTCTCGAATTTCTTTGGTCCTCAACCCTTTTATTTTTTCCAACAGGCTCGAATCGAAACTCGATAGCCCCTTAGCAAATTCCAAGCCGTGAAGGGTTAGAATTTTAACCATTTCGCCTTTTTTCCAATCGCCTTTAATCAGTTTGATTCCGGAAGGCAAAAGACTCTTATGACCCTCGAGGGCCTTGCGCGCGCCTTCATCCACCCAAATTTCCCCTTTGGGCCTCACACTCCAAGCCAGCCATCTTTTACGACTATTCATTTTGACAACGGATGGATAAAAGTAAGTTCCGACTTTGTGACCCTCACAAATCTTTTGGAGGATTTTTACGTCCCTGCCATTGGCGATGACCATTGGGATGCCGGACAACATCATTTTTCGCGCAACACGGATTTTAGTGGCCATACCTCCCGTCCCTACACCGGACCGGGTTCCGGTGGCTCCCCGATCATAACGTTCATCCCATGCGGTGATTTCTGAAATAAGTCTCGCGTTTGGATTCTGCCTTGGGTCATCCTCGAAGAATCCGTCCGTATCTGTCAAGATGATCAAAAGGTCCGATTCAGTCCAGTGGCTGACCAACATGGCAAGCGTATCGTTGTCTCCAAACTTTATCTCTTCTACCGCGACCGTATCATTCTCATTCACTACCGGAATAACTTGGTTTCTCAGAAGTTCCAAGAAAGTATTGTGGGCATTGGTATAGCGTTCTCGATCCGACAAATCCTCTTGTGTTAAGAGGATTTGAGCCACCTTGAGGTTTTTATTTTTAAACAATGTCTGATAGGCCTGCATCAATCGGCATTGGCCAATGGCCGCTAAGGCTTGAAGCCGTGGAATTTCCCTGGGACGCTTTTTAAGATTCAATTCATGCATTCCCGCGGCAATCGCGCCAGAAGTGACAATGATCGTTTTAACTCCCCCAACCTGAAGACTATGAATTTGTTTGGCCAGCGAGCGCAAAAAATGGTTTTGAATCCCCTTGGTTTTACCCTCGGTCAATAAACTGCTCCCAACCTTCACAACAATGCGTTTGATGGGAGGCAATTTCCTGCGGTCAGCTTTCATGGCGGGTCTCCAAGCGATTGGGTTCGTAAAAAAGTTCTTTATTCCCCAAAAAAACGGTGTCACCCGGCTTCGCGCCTTGGCGGTGCAGTTCGCCGATCACCCCCAAGCGTTTGAGGATCTTTTGAAATCTTTCGAGGCCGTCCCGGCTTTCAAACCGGGTCATGGCGACCCATTTATCCACTTCGCGCCCCGAAACATGATATCCGCTTCCTTCCTTCCAGACCCGGAAACGGGCTTTGACTTCGTATTTTACTTCTGATTCGGGCCCTATTTCATCCATCAGGGGCAAGGGTTCCTGGACCCTTTTCCATGTTTCTTCCAAAAGGGCCGCCAGACCTTCTCCCGATACGGCCGAGATCAGAAAAACTTTTATTCCCTTTTTAGAAAAACTTTTCGCCCAAGCCAAGGCTTTCTCCTTTTCCAAGAGGGCGTCCGCCTTGGTCAAGACGAGAATCTGCGGTGTTTTTTTAAATCGGGCGCTGTGATTAAAAAGTTCCCGGTCAATGGTCTTAATTTGACGCTGAAGGTCCTTCAAATCTTTGACCGACGTTAAGTCGACGAGGTGAAGAAGAAGCCGGGTGCGTTCGAGATGCCTTAAAAATTTGATCCCCAAGCCCTTTCCCTGGCTTGCCCCTTCAATCAGCCCCGGCATATCGGCCATTACAAAATTTCTATTTTCAGAAAGGGAAATGACGCCCAGCTGGGGTTCCAGTGTCGTGAACGGATAATCGGCGATTTTGGGGCGGGCCTTCGAAACTCTTGAAAGGAGAGTGGATTTCCCGGCGTTCGGAAAGCCTAAGAGCCCCACATCCGCGAGGAGTTTAAGCTCCAACCGCAATACTTTTGTTTCTCCAGGTTCCCCATTTTCCGCCAAGCGGGGCGCCTTTTGAGTCGCGGTGGCAAAAGTTGTGTTTCCTCGGCCGCCACGGCCGCCTCTGGCCACGAGAAATCTTTGGCCGTTCTCCCGCATATCGGTGATGAGCTCGTGATCCGGGGACCAGACCATGGTGCCCACCGGAACATGGATGACCACCGGCTCGGCGGCCCTGCCATGCTGATTTTTGCCCTTGCCGTGTTCGCCGTGTTTGGCGCGGAAGAGAGGGCGGTATATAAAATCCACGAGGGTTCGGGTATCGAGGCGCGCTTCCAGAATTATATCCCCGCCGCGGCCGCCATTGCCGCCGTCCGGTCCGCCGCGGGGAATATATTTTTCCCTTCGGAAGCTGGAACAACCGTTCCCCCCCTGCCCCGCTTCCACCGTGATTACCGCTTCATCAACAATCATGAGATCAGCTTTCAAACATAATGAGACTGCCCACAAATAAAAAAACCCCGCCCTTTGGGACGGGGTTGGGACAAAGGAGTGCTAAACAGTCTGGGGTGCGACGCTTACTTTCTTCGTGCCACCTCGAAATTCCCTGAAACTTACTTCTCCGGAAATCTTGGCGAACAGAGTATCGTCCTTGCCCACACCCACATTGAGGCCGGGTTTGTACCGAAGGCCTCTTTGACGAACGAGAATGCTTCCCGCCGTCACAAAATTTCCGCCGTGCGCCTTGATTCCCAGACGCTGGCTATTGCTATCTCTGCCGTTCCGGGTGGAACCACCCGCTTTATGCTGACCCATTTTCCTGCTCCCTTTTCAATTATGACTGAATGATTTTTTCGATGGTCACCGAGGTAAACTTGGGGCGTGAACCCTTCGTTTTCATGGTGTTTTTCCGGCGAGTGTAGCGAAAAACCCGGATTTTTTTCCCTTGGGAATTTACAAGTATCTTTCCCTGCACCTTTGCTTTTTTGACTTCATCATGTTTGATCTTCAAGTGGCCATTGTCTTCTAATAGAAGGACTTGACTGAATTCAATTGCATCTCCGGGATTGCCACCCAGACGGTCCACCTTAATCACGTCCCCTTCGGCAACACGGTATTGTTTTCCCCCGGTTTGTATGACGGCGTACATTCAAAACCTCCTGAAAATGTGGCCCTATTAGCCGAGCCAAAGAAAAGTGAGTTTATTCAGGGGAAATGCTCTTGTCAAGCATTTGTCGGCCTAATACCAAAGAAGAAGACCGAATAAACTGGTACTGGTAATGAAACTGGAACTAATTTGGGAGGGTCTCCAGGCATAACCCAATTCATACTCCAGTTTCCCAAGATTGTATCTAAGACCGGCCCCGGCGGAAAATCCCCCGTTTAGGTTGTTCGGATCACTAAACCGGTAGCCGACCCTTAGCGCGAGGATACTGCGGTGCCAATATTCAACCCCAACGGATGCTTGATTCCCTTCGCCCTGGACGTAAAACCCTTCTACGCTTGATAAAAGAGTAGATGTAGGGGAAACAATTAAGGGCCGGGATAATGCCAATCGAAATGTTAGGGGAAGAGGGTCTTGTGAACCATCGCTGGGTTGATATTGAACCGCCGGGCCGATGTTTTGGGCGACTAAGGCGATATCGGTTTCCAACAATTGAACCTTGAAACCTAAATCCAAAGCCTCCACAAACGCCTGTTTATCTCCAAGGACCGAATAGAGCGTTTTTAACGCCCCCCCTACCGCGATAGCGCCAAACTGTTGAGCATCGGCTACCGTTAAAAGATAGTCACTCACATTCACCGGGGGATCTGTGGCAAGAGTATTCGAGATGGGCGGCATATGCCGAAAAATTAATTGTCCCCCTATATTTCCATAGTTTTGTGTGGGGACCGCCACAGAAAGCGCTTCGGTTTCTACTCCCGCAAACCCTTCTACATGATCGAGTCCCAAACTATATTTGGATACACGAGACAAGCCAGCCGGATTATAACCAATGACATAAACGTCATCGCCGAATGCCGCATAGGTTCCGCCCAAGGCCGCTGGCCGAACACCAATAGGGCTTTTCAAAAGATCCGCGCCGGTGGTTCCGGCGTCCTGACCTAATAAACGCACGGGAACGAAAAATAAAAGAAAAAGGAAAAGAGGCGTGGGTTGCGAATGTCTCATTGAGCCAAACTAACACCCCCTTCAGGAAGGGGTCAAGAAGAGACGCCTTAGAGCTCCCCCCTTAAACCCAAACCGACGATTGTGGGGGATGAAAAGCCCGAATCCGGCCAGGAAACATTCCCTGTCGGAGATTGCGAAACATAGGCATAGAGGCCAAGATAGGGTTTCCATCGCCATTCGGCTCCCCATTCCCCCGCCAAATTCATTCCCAATGTTTTGCGCAACAGAACCCAGACGCTTGATCGGTCAGAAAAATTCAATCTCATTTCAGAACCGAAATCGTAGTCCCAATTTCCCGCAGAATCTTCCAAACATTCAATGGTCCATTGGGTCTCGAAAGAAGATATCCCCAAGACACGCGGAAGGGGCACCAGAAATTCACCCTGTCCCCGGCCGCCATCCTGGTTCCCCGAAGGTAGCGCAAGGTGAAGATACCCAAATCTCAGACGCCAGCGATTGTCGTTTTGGAAACCAACTCCGCCCTCCGCTTCCAATAGGTCCCCATTGGGTTGAACCGATTTGGATCCTTCTAAAAATATATTCCAGTCATCCTGTACAAACTTCACTCCGGATACCCAGCTGAATTCGGTTGGCACTTCATTTGAGAAATCAAAACGAAAGGATCCGTGGGCGGTCAAGACACCGATCAAGTCAATCCATTCTGAATTCTGGACGTAGCCCTTCGAAACCTGACTTGAAATCCCTGATAAACTCCAATTTTGGAAATCCAACCCCATACCCCATTGGCTTTGAATCATCTCGGCCAAGTCGATTTTTCCACGCAAACGGCCGCCACCTTCTTGAACCGATTGATCACCATCCGTTGAGAAAGCCCAATAGGGCTTGAGGGTGGCGGTCAGCCATTCCCCATCAGTCCAGGTTAATTTGGGGCTGAGAACCGCCCAATTCAGTGTTGAGGATTCTTGAAGGGCCAACCCCAAAAGAGAAAGTTGCCAAAAATCATCCTGATATGGAACCGCGCTCGCTTCCAAGCCGTAGGACGGGTCGGATGAACTAATTCCATTCGAATTGGTTTGACGGGCGGAAAGAGAAAAAGAATAATTTTTTGCGTCCATCTCAAAAAATCCATTTTCGGAAATGTTTCCGGCTATCCCTCCCGAATACTTCAGATGGGTCTCATCCTGTGTTGTCAAATCTCGAACCACAACCGCTCCCGCGGCCCCTTCAGGTCCCAACCAAGCCTCTGAAGGAAGGTCAAACCAATCGGCGGTCCATCCTCCTGGAAAATTAGAAAGAAAAGGCGTCATGCCAAACGGATTGGCTATGTCCTCGAAGAAAAGGCCCGAAGAAGTAGAAAAAGCCCCAATCCCAGGATGATTTTGGGGATTGTTCAAATTCCAACCCGGGAGACCCGCGCCTGATCCGTTGAGGTTGTGATATTCCCTGTTTTCCGAAAACCTTTGGATGTCCGGTGGAAGGTCCCCCAAATATTGATCGACACCGGAAAAGTTCAAAACTTCCCCTTCCCGAAAGGGCTGATAGGGGTCCGGGGAAACTTGAGCAGATAGGGGGGATACCGCAAGCGTTAAAAAAAATAAAAAAATGAGTTCAGCCGCTGAGATCAAACCATCCTCCCGGGAAACTGCGGAAAAATGGAGCGGGCGATGGGACTCGAACCCACGACGTCCAGCTTGGGAAGCTGGCATTCTACCGCTGAATTACGCCCGCTTAAGATCAGCCTAAACCCTAAAGCTAATTATGACTCAACTGCTCGATGGACTGAAGCTTGGCCATGGCCTTGCTGATATTATTCTTGGCGTTTACGTTAGTGGGATCCAACTTCAAACAATCTTGCCACTTTTGTACAGCCTCGTGAATATTGCCGTTAATATAATTGTTCACCCCTTCGTAGTAAAGCGCCTTGACCTTGTCCGCGTCGACCTTTTCCTGGGACTGTTGGCCGGTCATTTGTTGGATTTGATCGTTGGCTTTCTCGTTGTTTGGATCAATGGAAAGAACACTCTCGTATTTTGACTTCGCGTTCACCTTGTCGCCGGAAGCAAACAACGTGTCACCCTCTTGCAATAAACTGTCGACTTTAGTTCGTGTTTCCTTTTTGATGCGGAATAGATTCTCCTTCACTTCTACGTTGGTTGGATCTATGCGGTAGGCGGCTTCCATGGCTTCCAATGCCGATTTCAAATCTCCGGCTCCCATTTTCTTTTTTCCAACGGCCAGTGATTTTTCCAAATCCGCCACTTGAAGGGCTTTGATCTTACGAATTTTTGCCTGTACTGTTGAACTCGAAGGATTAACTTTTTTAGCCATTTGGTATTTCGCTAAGGCCCCGGAGTAATCCTTCTCGGCTGCCAATTCGTTTCCCTCGGCCAAAAGGGCCTTCACCTGCTCGCCGTTCGCCACCTTCGTGCTGGCAATAGCGTTCTTTACCTCCGCATTGTCAGGATCCATTTCCAAAGCCGCATTCCATTCGCTCAATGCCTTTAAATTATCCTTGTTTTTTTGAAATTTCAGACCTGCCTGATAGTGCTTCTCGACCTCGGTTTCCAATTTCTTTTTCGCGTCGGCGATAAAATCATTAGCCTGTTTGTTGATGATGGCATCAGGTTGGTATGTAAGAACTTTCTGCCATTCGGCGATGGCATCCGAATAGCGGTTGTTCAACAAAAAACCATTGGCCTTGTCCATATGGGCGTTGATAGCAGCGTCAATGGCCTGGGCCTTCCCCACCGCAGCGTTTGAATCCTTGGGGTTCAATTTAAAAGCATGATCAAAGGCATCCTCCGCCTCGTCATAAAGGCTGTTATCGTAGTAAGCTACCGCCAAGTTGTAGTAGGTTTCATCCAATGAGTTTACGTCTTGGGACGCAGCGGGTTTAGTGGTTTCAATCTCGATTGATTTCTTGAAGTTCTCGATGGCCTGATTAAAATTGCCCAGGTTGTAATAAGAAAAACCCAGGTACTTATAGGTAGGGGCATCTTTTTGTATTAGAACCGCCTTTTCCATATAACCAACAGCTTCTTTGTATTGCTTTTGTTGGTAATTTAAGACCCCAAGATCAAATAGTGCATTGAAGTTTGCGTCATCATTGTTGAGTTTCAAATCTAATATTTGTTGCTCCAGTTCTTCGGCGCCATTGTAATTTTTTTGACTCATCGCGATTTTGGATTGGCATTGATATAGATACAGCATGATATCTTTATTATCGGGTTTGATTTTCAAGACATTTTGAAAATGGGTGATCGCAGTTGAACAATCCTGTTTTAAAAAAGCAGAAATCCCCAGACAGCTTTCCATCAACTCGCGGGACTGCGAATCGTTTGGATTCAGCCTGACACAGGTTTCAAATTCCGGTTCAGCCAAATCATATTGGGATTGTTTTAAATAGCTAACCCCCAAATTGAAATGAGCCGTTGGATCATTGGGGTTGGATTTGATGGCGTCTTGCAAAGCTTGAATCTTGGCGTCTTGTGCCTTCAGTAACAACGGGAAAAGGAAAAGTAGAAGGAGGGAAAAACAAAACAAGGGATTCCTTCTCATGAGAAAAACCTCCAAATAATTTAGTTAGGGATTAGAAGTTGTTGCGTCAAGAATCAGCAGGTCATCGACTGGATTCGTTCCGCCTTGTTGGCAGCGGATCATTGTGCCATCGAAAGACCATGACAATTCGGAAGTATAGTCAAAATGTTGCGCTGTTTTCAACCAAGTTACATTCAACCCATCCGCAGTCATAACCCATATTTTTCTATCCCAAACAAAGGCAATTTTGTTACCAGCCGGATGAAAAGCTGGATGAAACCCAAGAGTAGGGATGGGAGTAGATGCAGTGAAGTATAAAGTCTTCGTTATATTTTTATTTAGATTCGTTTTTTCCAGTTTCCGCTTTTTCCCCGCGAGTCGTTCATAAACCAAGGATTGACTGTCCGCGCTCCAAGTCGGAAGCTCCGCCCCGAAGGTTTGCGGGAGCAATTTGAAACTTACTTCATTAGAGTTGGGCAAAACCTTTGCGCTATAAAGATAGTAGATTCCGTTCTTCGCTTTTTTTCTCGAAACTAAAATTTGTCCGTCAGGCGAGAGTAATCCCGACTCCGCACCGGTAGGACTGGGCACAAAGTCGGCGGTAAAGCTATTGTTAAAGACAGTTTCAGATTTAATCCAAAGTGCCGTGGAATCACAATTCTCAATCAGCGCCTCCCTTCTAATCCTATCCTGTAGAGCTTCCACCCTTGCCCTTTGCTCGGGCGCAACCAAAGCCGCGGGATAGGCTTCAACAAGCGCTCGCACCAATTCTCCGGAATCTTTGTATTTTTTTTGATAAAAAAGGGTGGTTGCTGAACTGAGCTGAGAAGAAATAACTGTTTGTACCGCATTGTGAATCTGAGCGTCTGAAAAACACATGTCCAAAGCCTTTTTGGAGTACTCGACTGCTTTGTTTTGGTCTTTTAGTTGGTTCCGGTAGAGATCCGCCATTTTAAGTAATCCACGGAGATCCTCATCGGTGCCAGGGAATTCAGAATCGATTTTTTCATACCAACTGATGGCTTCGTCATATTGTGACCCAGAGATATCCATAGCAGCCATCCTTGAATAGATAACCGCCTTCAGTTCAGTCTGGGGATGGTTTTTAAGATAATCTTGATAGGCCTTTAACGCCTGTTCCCGAAGGCCCTTTCGATCCAAGTCAGATGCCGTTTCGAACGAATCTGAAAAAATATGACATCCCCCCAAAAACAAAGTCAGGACCAAAAAACATCCCAGGATATTTGGGCTTTTAGGATTAAGGCTCAAGTCAAACTCCAATTTACTTCGTTAGTATGATGATATCGACTCGACGGTTTCGCATATGCGCAATTTCGGTCCCCGATATTTCCAACGGCGCTGCGGTTCCATGTCCTCGCGCATAGAGGTTATCGGGAGAAATATTTTCTTTTTCAACTAAAAACCGCATGACGGAATCCGCGCGATACTGGGAAAGTCTAAGTGACTCATCCTCACTTCCTTCATCATCCGCATGCCCTTCGATATAAACCCTGGAATTGGGATATTTACGGATGAGACGAGCCACTTGAGCTAGATAGTTTTCATAGTCGAGGGACACCTCACTATTGCCCTCTCGGAATGACAGGCTCGGCAATTTGATGACACCCGACAAACCAAGGGGTTGAACATTCTCGGGCATCTTAGGCGGGGCTGGCGGTCTTGGAGCCGCGGCCTCCACCGCAAATACAGGCGCTTCCCTCTCTCCGATTGCGGTTGGAGAAACCCTGAAAATGGGGTCGCTGGCTAAAACTTGTTGCCCCCTCGTATCCACCGTCCTCAAGTTATAGTTCGCGAAAATTCCTCCCGCCACCACATTTCCATTGGCATCCTTGCCGTCCCAGGCGATTTCCCTTGGGGGAACACCCTTGCCACTATAAGTCCTTAAAATATTTCCTTTTGGATCCGTGATTTCCAATGACCAATTTTTAATATCCGTTCGAGCCATCGGCTTGAGCTCAAAGGTGGCTTGTTTTAGGGAACCTGTTTTGAAATCCGCGATTTGAGGTTGAATTTGAACAGCAACTTGCTTTGCAGGGGGCTGAATTTTTTCTTCCGGTTCTAACTCGAAGGTTAACGAAAACCTTTGAGTGTCACCCAATGCCCCAAATGGAACTAAAGCGTAATCCAGTTCCCAGTCTTGGAATTTTACCCCGACCCCCATCGAGGCGCCCGATAAACCTCCCAGATCCTGGTTAAAATCATTCAAACTATAGCCCCCCCGCAGCGCAACCGAAACGTTCTTATCCCCGATCCAAACCTCTCCCCCCGCGTTATAAATCGGATCACTATCAATCGCTTTTTGGACATCCACATCCACCACAAAATGCGTGGGATCCTGTGGTTGAAACCGATAGGCTAAGCCGGCTCGATAAACCATGGGAAGATCTTCTTGGGTTGAATATTGCGAAAAACTGGATAATTGTCCCAAATTTTGTACTGAAAGCCCCAGAGTTAATTCTCTGTGATCCGTCGAAAGTAAAAGACCTCCATCTACCGCTTCGCCTGTGGCAGAAAATGTTAGTAAATTACTGTTAATGAATTTCGCCCCAATCCCGAAGGAAACATTAGGACCAAATGACTGTCCGAACCCGAGTTCAATGGCAAGGTCACTCGCACTTCCAGGAATAGCCGATGGATTATTGGTTGAATTGAAGGATGGGACAAAATCATAAGAGGCTCCCAATCCCAATGTGCTCCCAGGGTTTAAGGGAACCGCACCCGCTAAAAATTCATAGTTTGTACCGGCCAAATAGGAAATGTGTTGAGCGTTGATTTCCAAATGTTGGATTTGAGCAAGGCCCGCAGTATTCCAATAGGGCGCGGTGGGATCGTCCGCAACCGCCGTAAAAGCTCCACCCATGCCCGCGCCACGAACTCCTGTTGGGATTTCCAAGAATTGGACACCTGTCGAACTAATGCTGTCCGCACGTAAAAGACATGGGGAAATAAATGTAATGAAAAAGATAAAACACAAAACAGCAAAATTAGAGAAATGTCGTTGGGGCATGTAAACCCTGTGATTAAAGGTTTTTTCGGATTATAACACGTGAAAACCGTGCAGTGTCAACGAACCCCCACCGATACCGCTTATCGACCTCCCTTTCGCCCCAGTAAAGATTTCATAACATCAGCCCCATCTTAGTCCCCCAACTTCCGAAGCCCAGCCTTCGCGATTGCTACCTCAACAATTGCTGTTATAATGCGCAAGTTTTTCAACCATCCAACACATTTTTTGGAGTTCATCTCATGATGCGCACCTTACGCGATAAAAAAACGATGCATGTAATTTTATGGCTTCTGATTGCCGCTTTCGTCATTGGCTTCCTTTTTCTGGCTAGCGGAAGGTGGTTAATGAAGGGAAATACGCAAGACCCTAATACCCTCGCCCAGATTGGAGACCAAAAAATCAGTTATTCTGATTTCGATAAAGCCTATCAACCCGCCTATGACAATTTGTTTGGCCGGGCTGAAATTGAACCCTCTCCAGAGCAAACCAAACACTTAAAAGAAGAAGTGTTAAACCAGTTGATTGACGAGGCGATCTTAGAAAAAACAGCAGAAAAGCTTGGCCTTTCCGTTTCCATGGACGAGGTGGCCAGCGCCATTCAAAAATCCTCTTATTTTCAGGATGAAAGCGGAAAATTTGACGCAAACATCTATTTCAAACTTCTCCAACAAAACAATCTGACTCCCGCGCTATTCGAAGCGTCCCAACAACGGCAAATGTTGATTCAAAAAATTCAAGGGTTGTTGGACCAAAGCTATCTTTACGCACCCTCCGACGTGGAATCCTTTAAAACTTTTCTCAACCGGGATCTCAAGGCTTCCTACATTTCCTTGAGCCCCTCGAGCTACGAAAAAAACATAACCGTTCATGAATCTGATCTACAGGATTATTTTGAGGCCCATCGTGAAAGGTACGATATAAAAGAACAAGCCAAAGCCAGGCATATCCTTATAAGCGTTCCATCCACCGCCGGTATGGCCGATCAAGCCAAAGCCAAACAAACTTTGGACGATCTTCGGTCTCAAATACTCGCAGGAAAAACAACATTTGCGGCTGCTGCCATTAAGTTTTCCCAGGATACCGGAAGCGGGAAAAAAGGCGGTGAATTGGGCTGGCTGGATAGGGGAATGACGGTTAAGGAGTTCGATGAGACCCTGTTTCACTTGAAAAAAGGTGAAATTTCGCAGCCTGTTCAGACAAAATTCGGCTACCACCTCATTCAACTTGAGGATTACCAGGGGGCCCACAAAAGCGAATTTTCAGAGGTTCGTGGCAAAGTTGAAAAGCAATATCGTCAAGAAAAAGCGATCAACCAAATTATTGCCCTTTCAGGACAAATTGGCTCCAAGCTTCAATTACATGAGACTCTTGAGCAAATTGGAAAAGAGTTGTCGCTCACGGTTTCTCAAACCCTTTGGTTCAATCGTCGGGCTGAAATACCTCACTTAAAAGATTCTCTTTCGGCAGCCGAAACCTTGAGCGACCTTTATACCGGCCAATGGAAAGGACCCCTTTCCATTGGCGAATCTCAATATTTTTTCCAGGTCACCGAAGAAAAACCAGCCCAACCTTTGAAAAAAGAAGATCCATCCGACCTTGCCCGCATTTACGAGACCTTTAAAAAGGACCGTGTAAACCTCTGGCTTAAGGATTTTTTAGAGGAACAACGAAAAGAACTGAAAGTTAAAACTTTCCTCACCGAATAAGTCCCAAACGGTTCAATTCGGGTAGGAGCCAATCGACCGGTAAACCAAGCACGTTGAAATAATCTCCAGAAAGATCGTTAATCCATTTTCGTGCCTGCCCCCTAATGTCATAGGCGCCGGCCTTGTCATAAGGCTCCAGGGTTTGGGTGTAGATATCCATCTCTTCTTTCCTCAACCGTCGAAAACCTACTCGACTCACTTCCAATTTGATACCTATTTTTTTACCCCCCGGTCCCAAGAGAGCCGTTCCCGTAAAAACATAGTGTTGATATTGGGATAACCGCCGTAGTACCCACAACACTTCCTGGGCATCTTTGGGCTTGCCCAACAAGGCATTCCCCGCCACCACTACCGTATCGGCACCAATGACATATTTATTTGGATTTCGTATGGAAACTTCCTCTGCCTTTTGAAAGGCCAAACGCCGGACTAGGTGTTCGGCGGTTTCACCTCGGCGGGGAGTTTCATGAATACCCAGGGGCGGACTGACCCGAAAGTTAACGCCCCAAAAATCAAGAATAGCCTTACGCCTGGGAGATTGAGACGCGAGTAAAAGTTGGGCAGGCAGAAGAAATTCCCTATTTCGCGAAATACAACCCGGTAATCGCCCCGATTAGTCCGAACAGATTCAAAAATATTTTGATCCCAAAGGTGAGGACAATGATGCGCAGATTAAACACTAGGGGTTCGTCAAAACCCAAGGTAAACCCCTTGATAAAAACATCGTGAAAAAAACCAGCCGGAATTAAAAGGGCCATTAATTCGCCGAAATACCCGCCCAAAATCCCACCCAACAAAACGAAAAGAAAAGAAGTTCCAATGTTTTTAGCCATCTCTATTCTCCTTAACGATGAATTCGATGGTCTTGAGGCGTGGTTACAACCACACCCAACGCCCGGATAGCTTCCTGAGCCGCCAGCTGTTCTGCTTCTTTTTTACTTTTGCCGACGCCACGGCCAATGACTTCCCCGGCCACCTTGCAGGCCGCCTCAAAATTGCGGTTGTGGTCTGGGCCCCACTCCCTCACCATGTCGTAATGAGGGGCCAATTTCCGGGTTTTTTGAAAATGTTCCTGCAATAAGGTTTTATGGTCTTTCTCAAGCCTGCCGGTAAAAACACCTTCGATATCATCCTTAAGAAGGCCTAAAACAAGTTTCCCAGCTGTCTCTAACCCATGGGTTAGATAAACCGCGCCAATGACCGCCTCTAAAGCGTCAGCTAAAAGGGAAGGCCGATTTTTACCACCAGTTTTTTCCTCACCTTTCCCCAGCCTTAAAAAGCGCCCCAAGTCGAGTTCCTTAGCCTTGTCCCCCAAAACCTGGGCGCTTACGACTACGCTTTTCACTTTAGAGAGTCCGCCCTCGGTCACCTCTGGGAAAGTTTCAAAAACATATTGGGATACAATCAGACCTAAAACAGAATCGCCTAAAAATTCTAGTTTTTCATTATTCTTTTGAGAATTCAGTTTTCGTTCATAAGAAAAGGATTTATGGGTCAGCGCTTCATTCAGTAACCCGTAGTTTCCGGTGGGAATTCCTAATCGTCGTGTCAATTCTTTTAGTTCGACTACCCGGGTCTTTTCCAATTCTTCCCCAGACGGCGAAACTCTCTTGGCGTTAGGAATTAAACTTTTTAACAACGAGAGAGACATTGTGGCCCCCGAAGCCCAAGGAATTGGAAAGACAACAGTTTAAAGGCCTCACACGCTTCACGTTGGGTATGTAATCCAAATCGCATTCCGGATCAGGAGTCTCGAGGTTAATGGTCGGCGGCATAACACCTTGACCAATCGCCATGACACAAGCGATATACTCAATTCCGCCAGCGGCCCCCAAAAGATGTCCGGTGGTTGACTTGGTGGAAGAAATAGAAACCTTTTTTGCGTGTTCCTTGAAAACCGATTTAATGGCCATTGTCTCGAATTTATCGTTATAAGGGGTGGAAGTTCCATGAGCGTTAATGTAATCAACATCTTGTGGAGAAATACCAGCGTCTTTTAGGGCAAGAGCCATCGACCGGGCAGCCCCGGCACCATCTTCTGCGGGGGTCGTCATATGGTAGGCGTCACAGGTCATACCGTAACCCGCCGCTTCAGCGTAAATGCGGGCCCCTCGGCCAAGGGCATGATCAAGCGATTCTAAAACCACGACTCCAGCCCCTTCACCCATCACAAATCCCGAACGGTTTTTGTCAAAGGGTCGGCTGGCTTTCATGGGATGGTCATTTCCATCCGTGCAAAGGGCGTGCATATTGGAGAACCCTGCATAACCCAATTCGGTGATACAGGCTTCGGTTCCGCCTGCAACCACAATGTCCGCTTCACCATTTTGAATCCATCTTGTGGCTTCCCCAATCCCATGGGCGCCGGAGGCGCAGGCTGAAACCGTACCGGTATTGGGGCCTTGGGCTTTAAGGTAAATCGCCACCATTCCAGAGGCCATATTGATGATCATCATTGGAATCAAAAAGGGAGAAACCCTGTCCGGGCCCTTTTCCATCAGCCGGGTATGTTGCTCTACCAGAACCGGAAGGCCGCCGATTCCGGACCCAATGAGTACTCCCACCCGGGTCCGATCTTCCGTGGATAAATCCAAGCCCGCATCCTTTACCGCCTGGAGAGAGGCCGCCACAGCGTATTGGACAAAATAATCCATTTTCTTGATGTCTTTTTTTTCAATCCCAAACTGAACGGGGTCAAAGCCCTTTACTTCCCCGCCAATACGGCAAGGAACCCGAGAAGCGTCGAATCGGGTTAAGGGGGCAATCCCGCTCTTTCCATCGCAAATATTTCTAAAAAAGTCGATGGGATTGTTTCCGTTCGGTGTGATGGCACCCAAGCCGGTCACGACGACACGTTTCAAGAAATCCTCCTCTTTATCTCAACAACCGTCGAACTTATTCCGAGGCCTTGGACTTGATATAGGTAATTGCGTCGCCAACCGATTTAATCTTCTCGGCATCTTCATCGGGTATTTCCAAATCAAACTCTTCCTCAAAGGCCATGACGAGTTCAACTGTATCGAGCGAATCAGCTCCCAAATCATCCACAAAAGAAGCTTCCGGTTTCACCTGCTCCGCTTCTACGCCCAACTGATCAACAATAATCTCTTTCACCTTGTCTTCTAAAGCCATTGAAACAACCTCCTGATTTGTTATCGGCTTTTCGCCGAACGAAAACCACAACCTAACTCTAGCCGAAAATGCAGTTTCTTATATCACCATTCCCCCGTCAACGCAAATCACTTGTCCGGTGATGTATCTCGCACCATCTGAAGCTAAGAAAATGACCGCTTGGGCTACATCATCCGTTTCTCCCAAGCGTCCCAATGGGATTTCTTTGAGAACTGCTTCGGTAGCCTTTTCATTCAACGCTTGAGTCATCTTTGTTTGAATGTAACCTGGGGCCACGGCATTACAAGTGATGTTTCGGCTTGCGAATTCCCTTGCCGTTGTTTTTGTCAAACCGATCAACCCCGCTTTGCTTGCGGAATAGTTTGCCTGACCCGCGTTTCCCTTAATTCCAACAACCGAAGTTATATTTATGATTCGTCCCGATCGCGCTTTCATCATGGGCTTTATAAATTCTTTCGTCATAAGAAAGGCGCTTTTCAAATTCGTGGAAAGAACCGCGTCCCAATCACTTTCGCTCAAGCGCAAAACCAGATTGTCGCGCGTAATACCCGCGTTATTAACCAAAACATCGGCCTTCCCAAATGTTTCCAGCACCTTCGCAGCAAAGGCTTCAACTTCAGAAGCTTGAGATACATCCACCCTCAATGTCAGGGCTTTCACACCGCAAGCCAATAGTTCAGCGTTCGTTTCATCAAGCCCTTCCGGCTTAGAACCACAGATAGCCACCGAAGCCCCGGCCCTGGCAAATTCCAATGCGATTGCTTTGCCAATTCCTCGACTACCGCCCGTGACTACCGCGACCTTGTCCTTGAAATTCATAATGCTCCTGTCAAAATTTCAAAAGAAGCGGGATCCCCAACGCTTTGAACCGATGCGTCCTTCAAAATTTTTCCAATCAATCCGTTCAAAACCTTGCCCGGGCCCAATTCAACGAAATTTTTAATCCCACGGGAAGAAATAGATTCCACAACCCTTATCCACTGAACGGGTTTCAGTAGTTGGCGGACCAGGCTTTCACGAATCGCAAGCGGATCCTTTATTTCGACCGCGTCAATGTCCGAAATATAAGTAATTTTCGGCTCATGAAATGTCGCCAGCGCTAATGTTTTTTGATACTCATCCGCCGCAGGTTTCATGAGGCTGCTATGAAAGGGTCCGCTGACCGGTAAAACCATAGCCCGTTTGGCTCCCAGAGCCTTTGCCTTCTCACAGGCTAGAGAAACCGCCCCTAGATCGCCTGAAATCACAATTTGCCCGGGGCAATTGACATTCGCCGGCTCCACAATTCCTTTTTCCAATGCTTGGACGCAAGCTTCCCGCACCTTTTCCTCATCCAAACCCAGGATAACCGCCATCGTCCCCCGGCCTTGTCCAGCCGATTCCATCAG
Organism: candidate division FCPU426 bacterium; assembly: GCA_963738405.1. Lineage (GTDB taxonomy): Bacteria > Oederibacteriota > Muellerivitia > Muellerivitales > Muellerivitaceae > CAVTWJ01. The sequence continues at coordinate 67,104 of CAVTWJ010000005.1, forward strand.
TTCCCCACGGCGGCGGACCAATCGAAGGGCGTCCTCGAAAGACAAAACCTCGGTTTCAACAAGGGCGCTGTAGGCCCCCAAACTGTGGCCCGCAACGGTGTTGGGTCTCAAGCCCGCCTTATGGAGCGCCCTGCTAACCGCTACGGAGTGGGTAAGAATCGCGGGTTGAGTATTGGGAGTTTTCTTAAGTTCCTCTTCCGGCCCCTCGAAACAAAGTCCGGAAATAGAAAACCCAAGGATGGAATCGGCTTGGGCAAACAATTCAGCGCACTCAGGATAGGCATTCGCCAACTCTTTACCCATCCCCACAAATTGGGAGCCCTGGCCTGGAAAGACCCACGCGGTTTGGAGCATCATTACCACCTCACCACGCTGGAAGCGAGGGTAGTTCCAGCTCCAAAAGCCACGAAAACCACGATGTTTCCTTTTTTAATTCGCCCCTCCCCGACCGCATGATCAAGGGCAATCGCCACGGAGGCCGCAGAGGTATTTCCAACCTTCTCGATATTGACAAAAAATTTTTCTTCGGGCAATCCCAACCGTTCGGCGATGGCTTGAATAATCCTAAGGTTTGCCTGATGGGGAATAATAATATCCGCCTGAGTCAGGGTAAGACCGGCTCTTTTGAGACCCTCCAGAACGGCGTCCGCCATCACCTTCACCGCGATTTTGAAAACTTCCCGGCCCTGCATCTTGAGCGTGTGGAGTTTATCCTTAACCGAGCTTTCGCTGGAGGGAAGACGGCATCCCCCGGCTGGAATTTTCAAAAGATCCGCCTCAAGGCCGTTTGCGCTCATAAAAGTGGAGAGGATTTCTTTTTCACCCTCGCCCACTTCGCCCAAAATCACAGCCCCTGCCCCGTCCCCAAAAAGCATACAGGAACCTCGGTCGGTCCAATCGATAAAAGCCGTCAATTTTTCTCCACCCACAAGGAGTATTTTTTTAAACTGCCCGGACTGAACAAGGGCCTTGGCGACCGATATTCCGTAAACAAAACCTGAACAGGCCGCCGAAATATCAAAAGCCGCTGCGCGGGAAGCACCAAGTTTCGCCTGAACAAAACAAGCGGTTGCCGGAGTAGGCATATCCGGAGAAATGGTCGCTACCATAATGAGATCCAAGTCCGCCGGAGAAAGTTTAGCCGCTTCCAAGGCCTTTTTGCCGGCTTCAACCGCCAGATCGGAGGTGAACTGATCGGGCCTCGCCATGCGTCTTTCCTTGATGCCCGTTCGCGTTATGATCCATTCATCGGTGGTTTCAACCAAATTCTCGATATCTTTATTGGTGATGACTTTTTCGGGAATATAGGACCCAGTTCCTAAGATGCCAATCCGGCTCAATTCGCTCACGTTGTTTCTCCCTGGGGCTTTACGTCCAGCTTGTCGTTCACTTGGCCAAATTGAATAATTTGTTCTTTCAAAACCTGGTTCATATTGCGATTAAGGCATTTTAAGGTGGCTCGGATGGCGTTTTTCATGGTCACGGCGTTGGATTTTCCATGACTTATAAGGCTGAGCCCGTCGATTCCCAGCAAAGGCGCACCGCCATACTCTTTATAATCCACACTTCGCTTGAAGCGTCGGAAGGCAGGACCGGCCAGAATCCCCCCTAAAAGCGTAAAGAGATTAGAGCGCATTTCTTTTTTCAACAAGGTAAACACAAGTTCCCCGACGCCTTCAATGGCTTTTAAGGTCACATTTCCGACAAAACCATCACAAACCGTAACATCGCAGTTTCCATTGACGATGTCGCGCCCTTCAATATTACCGATATAGTTCAACGGCACTTTTTTAAGGAGGGCTTGGGTTCCGAACACCAATTCATTGCCCTTGGTTTCTTCCTCGCCGATGGAAAGAAGGCCAACGCGCGGTTCCTTGAAATTCAAAACCGTACGGGCAAAAACATCACCCATGAGGGCAAATTGAAGAAGGTGTTTGGCTTTGCAATCCACGTTAGCGCCCGCGTCCACTAAAACGGAAACGCCATTGACGCTAGGAACCATGGTCACAATAGCTGGCCGATAAACCCCATCCAGACGGCCGCAAGTCATCAGCGCCGAGGCCATGGTGGCTCCCGAATTGCCAGCCGAGCAACAGGCATCCACTTCTTTTCGCTTTACTAGCTCGTGGCATCGAACAATCGAGGAATCTCTTTTTTGTTTGCAGGCCTGGGCGGGACTTTCATGCATTTCAACGACTTCACGGGCGTCAACGATGGAGATGGAGGATTTGGGGTAATCACCAGCTGTGGAAAGTACCTTTTCGATCTCTTCTTTTTTTCCGACCAATACCACTTGAAGATCGTGTTTGGCCATTTCCATGACTTCAGCGTCTTTGACGGCCATCACCGCACCCAGCACGATTTCTCGCGGGGCGTGATCACCTCCCATGGCATCAAGGGCGATTTTCATGAAAGAGGAATCAACTCAGGCGATATCGACGGTGACGACTTCTTTTCCCTTGTAGTAGCCGCAATTAGGGCAAACGCGGTGGGGCAGCTTCGCGCTCTTGCATTGCGGACACACCGAAAGGGATTTCGTCTTGATCTTCCAATTAGTACGGCGTTTATCGCGGCGCTGGCGGGAATGCCGCCGTTTTGGGTTAGCCATCACATCCTCCGAATCAATGTCAGGCGGGCAAAGCCCGCTTCCCGCTTCGCCCTTAGAGTTTAAAGGGCTTTAAGATTTCCAATTTTTAAGGGCATCCCACCGTGCATCGGGGGGAGGTCCTGAACATTTACATGTTTCTTTATTTAAATCACACCCACAATGACCACAAAGTCCCAGGCAATCCTCCCGGCATAGGGAACGCATGGGTACGGACAATATAACTGTCTGCCGTATCTGATCCCCAATATCCAGGATTTCACCGTCGAAATAAACGGTTTCCATCTCGCCAGGATTAAGGGCTTTTTCCGGTTCCTCACCCTGAACAGCCTCAGCGATTGGCCGGTAATGAACCTCAAAAAAAGACTTATATTCTTCTTCAAACCCTTTGAGACACCGATCACAAATCAACTTTAGCTTGCCTGAGACCCAACCCTTGGCCGATATTTGGCCGCCACCTTTTGATACCTGGCAAAATATTTCGCAGGGTGAAGCGATGAGACCCGGGTCCAGGTCAATGCCTAGTGATGAGACCAAGCCTTTTTCATGGATTACAGCGTCTTCCCTATCAAGGGCGCGCAACTCAACCGTCAGCATCTACCGCGCTCCTCCCCAAAATGCCCCTTCCCAAAGCTTAAGAGCGCTTAAAGCTCAATCCAAATGGGGTGAAAAGGCTGATAAAAGCAAAGGGGGATTATAAAAATCTGTCTCTTTCAGTGTCAAGAAAATAGCAGAACTTTCAGGCATCTCAAAGGCAGATTTCCCCTTTGGATTTGCCAAGAAATCACCTCATGCCGTTTCGTTCACGAAGAGCCTTCTGGACTACCGGAGACACAAAACCGCTGACATCTCCACCCAATTTCGCCACTTCTTTGATGGAACTGGAGGAAACGAAAATAAATTTCTCGTTCGGGACTAAAAAAACCACCTCAATGTTGGGATTAAGGGTTCGATTAATAAGCGCCATTTGGAACTCAAACTCAAAATCTGAAACAGCTCGCAACCCTCTGAAAATGATCCCGGCTTGAATTTCCCTGGCGTAATCCACCAACAACCCTGTAAAGGAGGAAATGATGACTTTGGGAAAGTGCTCTGTCGTCTTCTCCAAAAGCTCCACCCTTTTTTCAATCGAAAAAAAGGCGCTTTTGGAGGGGTTGGCTACCACCGCGATATGCAGTTCGTCGCAAAGTTTCAAGGCCCGGCTCGCGATATCCAAGTGGCCGTTCGTGACAGGATCAAACGATCCCGGATATAAACCCACGACCCTTTGGGGAGCCGTTTTTTTTGCCGCTGGCGTCATTTCCCCGCTCCGGATTCGTTATGAAACAGGCTCAACATGGTATCTCCATACTTTTTCTGGCGGACTAAAGCATAAGGAAATTCAGGGTCAAAGTCGATGTCCTTGGACTCGTGCTCAATGGAAAAGAGACCTCCGGGAACCAGGATAGGATAGGTTTTCAGCATTTTTTGAACCTTTTGGGCTACTCCCTGCTCATAGGGAGGGTCCGCTAACACTACCTCAAATTGGCTTCCCCTTTGGTGGAGAAAAAAGAAGGCTTTCGAAACCTCCATCGTCAGTAGTTGAATACCCGACCCCTGGGCTTTGGCGTCCAGCCCCAGCGCACTAAGGTTTTCCTGGATTAATTTGACGCTGTCGAAAGATTTGTCCACAAAGACCACTTCCGAGGCTCCTCGACTCAACGCCTCAATCCCCAGGTTTCCTGTCCCCGCGAAAAAATCAACGACCCGGCATCCCTCCAGGGAACCGAGCATGTTGAAAAGCGCGCCCTTCACCTTGTCTGAAGTGGGCCGGATCTTCTCGTGGGAGGGGGCCTTGACGGCTCGACTCCGATATTTTCCAGCGATGATTCTCACAATCCCACTCTTTCATAGTAAAAATCTTTGCAAGCGAAAGTCTCGTCCTTCCCTTTCAGTTTAAACTGAATCAATCCATGTCTTCTCTAGGATATTTGGGCCAGATCCAACAGCTCCCGATAACGAACCTCCAGTTTTTCACGCAAAAAAGTTTGGGTGGGCTTTTCAAGCCGGGGATCCTCCGCAAGGATACTTTCCGCCTTTTGGCGGGCCTGATCGACTAAATCCCCATCCCTTTTTAGATCGATCAAGCCTCCCTCCCGACGGCCTGACTGGGCCAAACCGAAAATATCCCCCGGCCCCCTCATCTTCAAGTCCATTTCCGAAAGCTTGAACCCGTCCAGGGTGGAAACCATGGTTTTCATGCGAAGAATCGCATCCGAGGAAATGACGGGGGAGGTTAGAAGGTAACAATAAGAAGCTTGCTCGCCCCTCCCCACCCGGCCCCGCAGTTGGTGCAATTGGGCCAAACCGAAACGCTCGGCGTGTTCCACCACCATCACTGTGGCGTTGGCGATATCCAGCCCCACCTCCACAACCGTGGTCGAAACCAGTATCTGAATCCCCTTCTCCAAAAACTTACCCATCACCTCGTCTTTTTCCTCTTTTTTCATCCGGCCGTGCAAGAGGCCCAATTTGAACCCATGAAAGGTCTCGCGCCTGAAGAATTCATACATCTGGGTGGCTGATTTGAGAAAATTTTTAGATTCCTCCACCACGGGGTAAACAATGAAAGCCTGCTCTCCCTTTAAGACCCTTTCCCTCACCTTCTGATAAACCTCGTTTTTCTGGGACTCCATACGCCAGAAAGTCTGTATCGGCTTACGGCCCTTCGGGAACTCATCCAAAAGAGAAAGATCCGTGTCCCCGTATTCGGTCAAAACCAGCGCCCGGGGAAAGGGCGTGGCAGTCATCATCAGCGCGTCGGGCCATCGGCCCTTCTCCTCCAGCCCCGCCCGCTGTAATACACCGAACTTATGCCGCTCATCGATCACCATAAACCCCAGATTGGAAAACTGAACCTTTTTCTCCAAGAGGGCGTGAGTGCCCACTGCCACGTCCGCCCCACCCTTTCGAAGCGCCTCCAGTACCGTCCTTTTTTCCCCGGCTTTCATGTCGCTGGTTAAAAGCACGGTCCGCAGACCCTCCGACCGGAGAATCTTTTCAAGAAAACGAAAATGTTGCTGGGCCAATATTTCGGTCGGAGCCATTAGGGCGCTTTGAACGCCCGAGTCGGCGGCGTAGAGAAACGAAATGGCAGCCACTAGGGTTTTACCGCTACCCACATCCCCCTGCAAAAGCCGGTTCATGGGAAAGGGTTGGGCCAAGTCTTCCCGAATTTCCTTGAGGACTCTCTTCTGCGCCGTCGTCAGCTGGTAAGGAATGGTTTTTCGAAAGGCCTTCACCCGGGGGCCGTCCAATTGATAGGCCCTTCCCTTCTGCCGCCGTTCAATTTCCCGGCGCTTCAACAAGAGATAGGTTTGAAGGGTCAGGAACTCTTCAAAAGCCAGGCTTTGGCGGCCCTGTTCAAAATCCTCTAGACTCTTCGGCCGATGGAGCTGTTGAAGGGACTGGCGCAAGGGAACGCCTTCCGACGTCAGGGCCTGGTCCAAAAAATCCGCCCCCAATTCAAAAACCTTTTCCATCAGGGTCCGCCAAAAACTTTGGTCCAGGGTGGGGGTCGAGGGATAAAACACCAGTGGCTTCCCCTCCCGCAGGGACTTTACTTCTCCCTCATCCAGAAACTCATGGGTCCCAGCCCGACCCACAATTTGCCTTCCCCAGGGGGTCACCTGGGCCTTGTCGTGCAGAAGAACCCAGCGGCCGTTCTCGATTTCCTTTTTAAGATAAGGCCTATTAAACCAAACCCAAGTCAGCCGGCCCGAAGCATCTTGTAGATTCACCTTCAGGACTTCCTGTTTGCCCTTACGGGATTGCGAAATCCCGTTGATTTGGGCCAGAAAAAAAGCCGCTTCCTCAGCCGTTCCCTTCGCCAAAGGAACTAGAAGAGTGTGGTCGACAGCCCATTTGGGCGTGAAATAAAACAGATCTTCCATCGTCTTGAGACCCAACAAACGAAAGGCCCTCTGCTTGGAAGCGGGAATCAGGTCCTGGAGCGGGAGTGTCGGGTGCCGGGTTGGCGCAGGCATCGCTTTTAACGACTTTATCTTCTCCAGCCACTCGGGCAGATCCCGAAGGGCGTTTTGAACCAGTCTTTGTCTCTGGTTTTTTTCCAACGAAAGATATTTTGAAAAATCACTAGAAAGGGCCGAAAGCCCTTCGCCGATCTCAGGCATTTGCTTGAACAGGGGGCCGTTTTCCATCATCCAACGGTCGATGGCCTCCATCAGGAACTTATCTGCCCCTCCCACCACCGACCGGTTGGTGAAACCCTGACGTTCCTCCAGTTTTAAGGGGTGAATCCATTTCAGGAAGGGATGAAGCGGTGCAGGCATGGTTCCTCTTATGGCTAATAACAGCTAGACCCATAACAATAAGTCCGAAACAAAGGTAAAACCCCAAAAAAACTTGTTATTCTTGAAAATCTTTGCTTATAATGCGCGTTCTTGGTTGGACCCCCAAAGCAGTTCCATTCCGCTTTTGATGTCCCGCCGAATCGAGATTCCTAGGAATCCAAAGGCCCTTTTCGAAAGGGTCAACCGTTATGGACGAGGAGAAGGTCACAATGGCTCAGGTTTGCGACATTTGCAGCAAGGGACCGATCAAGGCCCGCAAAATCACCCGCCGTGGTAAATCGAAAAAGTCGGGCGGGATCGGACTCAACATTACCGGTATCGCTTTGCGCCGCCAAATGCCCAATTTGCAGTCCATCCGGGCCGTCATCAACGGGAAACCCCAGCGTGTCTTGGTTTGCACCCGCTGCCTGCGGACGGGCAAGGTTCAAAAGAGGCAGGCCGTTCCAAAGGTTAAAACAGCGCCTGTTGCCGCTCCGGCCGCAACTGCTCCGGTTACCGCTTAAACAATTCAGTTTCATCATAAAAGCCGTTTCTTCCCTTCTGGGAAAGTAGCGGCTTTTTTATTTATCGAAGGGCCCTTCCCTTTAATTTCCAGACTCCGCCCTTCCAGCCCCAGATAAAAGTTTCACTGGAATGGCTCTGGACGCTCAAGGCTTGAAAAACCCAGTTCAGTTTGACCTTGGCCGTGGAATCGTTCACCCAGGCCATGGAAGCGATCTGCCCGCCCGTCAAGGTGGCGTCTTGAACCCAGCTTTTGGTCAAGGCCGATTTGAGCGAATCGGCATTATCGTAATTGCCGTCGGTCATCCGATACATATCGGTAAAGTTTCCTTGGACAGCGGAAGCGGTGAAATTATCCACCGCCTGCTTGAGGGCTTGTTCCCTCGACACCTTTTCATCCGGTGTCATGGAACAGCCGCAAAACAGGATAAACAAACCAAGTATTAAACTGATCCTGCCGGTATTAATCACCTGTCCCACCCTTCCTCAAACCATGACGGTCAGCCGTATAGGTAATAGATTTCAAGCCTTGGTTTCTTCGTACTTTTTTTCGATTTGAGTGATCTCATCGATACGACGCTGGTGGCGATCCACACCACTAAAGGGGGTTTGCGTCCAAATTTGCACGATTTTAAGGTTCAGGTCCACGGGAAGGTCCCTTCCGGCTAACGAAAGCACGTTGGAATCGTTGTGGTCCCTCGTATCGTGCGCCATCTTTTCGCTCGTCACCAAAGCCGCGCGGATACCGGGAACTTTGTTGGCGGCGATGGACATTCCAATTCCGTTGCCGCAAACCACAATTCCACGCTCCGACTGGCCCGACGATACGCTCACGGCGACCTTTTCGGCGAAGAGGGGATAATCGGAAGGTTCGGCGTTATAACTACCCATATCCGTCACCTCATGCCCCTTGCCCTTCAAGAAAGCAACCACCGCTTCCTTGACGGTAAACCCAGCGTGATCCGACCCAATGGCGATTTTCATGTTTGCCTTCTATTCAAGCCTAGGCAAAATGCCCGGCGGATTTATTTAAATAATCTTCAATTTGTTTCAAAGTAACTCGATATGCGTCGATTGGTTGACCCACGGGATCTTCAATATCTCGTTCGCCATCACCGGCCACCTCCGACAACATTCTGACCTTCGGGCTTAAATCGGGCATTTTTTTTAAAATCATTTCTTTGTGCCGGGCGGTCATGGTAACGATCAAGTCGCTTTCTAAAACCAGGGGTTTGGAGAGGGGTTGGCTTTGGTGCGGTTCCAGGTCGAATCCCTTTTCCTTAGCGGCTTCCACCGCTTCGGGTGCGGCCGGCACTCCAGGAAAGGCCGCCAAGCCGGCTGAAAAAACCGAAAGACCCCATCCTTTTTCTTGGGCCATTTTTTTCAAAAGACCTTCCGCCAGAGGGCTCCTACAGGTGTTGCCGGTGCAGACAAAAAGAACCTTTTGGGGCAACCTAGCCTCCGGAAGGAAACGATTTATTCGCTGATCATGTGGTCCAAGAGTCTTTCAACCCTGGCCAGTTCCTCCGCCGAGACAATGCCGTTGCGAACAAGCGAGAAATTTTTTCGGTCAATGCGGACCACGGCGGTCTCCCCGCCCAGGGGACAAATTCCCGCGTCCAGAACTGCGTCCACCTTTTCAAGTATCTCCGGGTCCACGTCCTCAAGCCGGACCGGGCTGTTCCCGCCGGTGAAATTGGCGCTCGACACCGCCAAGGTGTCGCCAACGTTACGTAAAAGTTCCAGCGCAATCCCATGGTCAGGGCACCGCAGGGCCACCGTTCCATCCGGGCCCACCGCGCCAGGCGAGAGGGAAGAAACCTTAGCCCGGCGGATTAAGGTCCAGGGGCCAGGCCATATTTTTTTAAGAGTATCGAGATCCCTTTCCCGAAAATCGGCTATTTCCAAGGCCACTTCGGGACGGGAAATGAGAATCGATAGGGATTGGTTGGCTGGCCGGTCTTTCAAAGCGAAGATGCGCTTCAAAGCCTCAGGTTTTTTCAGGGAACAACCAATGTCATAAACCGTATCGGTCGGAAAAACAGCTATCCCACCCTCTTTAATAACCTTCGCCACCTGCAGAAGGTTCGAGGGGGTATAGGGTAAGGATTTATTGTCTGTTTTCTCGCCAGCCATGGTATTCCGTTCTTGGTTGGTAATGTTGAACCAACGTCTTCTCGAGATATCTTCTCAAACAAACGCTGAATTTTCAGCTGTTTTTGAAGAACTTTCAAGGGTGCGAAAGCGTTATTGTTTGAAAATCATTTCCGGTTCAGGGCCCGCCAGGCGATATCTTTTCGAAATTGCGCTCCCTCGAAATGAATCACTTCAAGGGTCTCATAGGCCCGTTGAACGGCCTTTTCAATCGTGGTCCCTATTCCCGTGACGCAAAGAACCCGCCCCCCGTTGGTGGTGATAGCGCCATTTTTTAAGGCGGTTCCCGAGTGAAAAACCATGCTATTGGGTAACTTGCCTGCTTCTTCCAGGCCCGAAATTTCTTGCCCCTTGGGGTAGCTCCCGGGATAACCCTTGGCCGCCATCACCACACAGGCTGCGGGCCGGTCGTCCCATTCGATTTTGAGGTGGGACAATTTTCCCTGGGCCACGGCCATACAAACGTTGACGAAATCGGTCTTCAGCCGGGGCAAAACCACTTGGGTTTCCGGGTCGCCAAATCGGCAGTTATATTCAATAACCTTAGGGCCGTCCTTGGTGATCATCAACCCCGCGTAAAGAACACCCCGGTAGGTAATGCCCATGCTTCGAAGAGCCGCGACCGTGGGTTTAAGTATTTTTTCTAGGATTTCCTCATCCATCTTTTTCGTAACCACCGGCGCTGGGGAATAGGCTCCCATGCCGCCCGTATTGGGCCCCTGGTCCCCGTCAAATATGCGCTTGTGGTCTTGGGCGCTCACCATAGGAACAATATTTTCACCGTCCACAAACGCGAGTACAGAGGCCTCCTCACCCACCAAGCATTCTTCAATCAAGACTCGAGCCCCGGCTTTTCCGAAGACCTTCTTCTTCATAGCCTCATCCAAGGCCTGTTCGGCTTGCTTTATATTCTCGCAAACCGTAACGCCCTTCCCCGCAGCCAATCCGTCCGCCTTGATGACAATGGGCGCTCCTTCTTCGTGGATATAGGCCAGGGCCTTCTTGTAACTGGTAAAGGCGGCCGCTTTGGCAGTCGGAATTTGATGATCCACCAACAGTTTCTTGGTGAAAGTCTTGCTGGCTTCCAGCTCAGCCCCAGCCTTCACAGGCCCAAAAACCATCACCCCTCTTTTCATCAGCTCATCGGCTAAACCTAGGGAAAGTGGAACTTCCGGACCAATCACCACCAGCTTGGGCTCATGTCTTTCAGCCCATTCAACCAGACCGGGGATATCGTCCGACAATATGTCGATACATTCGGCGATTTGAGCGATCCCGGCATTTCCAGGGGCGCAATAAATTTTAGGTTTGCGGGATGACTTGGCCAGGGCCCAGCAAATTGCGTGTTCCCTCCCCCCCGAACCTACAACAAGGATGTCCACAAGAGCCCTCGATACTTTTTATTAGTGCTTAAAGTGTCTGTAAGTCGTAAAGATCATCGGGATGCCATGCTGGTTGGCGGCCTCGATGACTTCTTTATCCCGAACGCTTCCGCCCGTTTGAATAATGGCCGCAACCCCCGCCTTGGCGCAGGCATCCACACTGTCCCTGAAAGGCAGTAAAGCGTCGGAAGCCATCACGCTTCCCTTGGCCTTTTCTCCCGCTTGGGCGATGGCAATTTCCAATGATCCCACCCGGTTCATCTGCCCCGCGCCCACTCCCAGCGAAACCCCATTCCGAACTAGCACAATGGCGTTTGACTTCACGTGTTTGACCAGCTTCCAGCCAAATTCCATATCCTTTGCCAGTTGCGGGTCCGGTTGTTTCTCGCTGACAACTTTATATTGGGTCTTATCTTCAGGGGCCTGGTCGAAATCCTGAACCAGAAAGCCTCCCTCAACCCGGCGCACATGGTATCCGGCAGTAGTTCCCTTGGTTCCGCCCAAACCTTCCAGGCTCATAACCCTCAGGTTCTTACGAGCCTCAAAGGCCTTCAAGGCACCAGCATCGTAAGATGGGGCCATGATGATCTCGAAGAAGCTCAGTTTTTCCAATATCAGTTGGGCTGTTTTTTCATCCACCAGCCGGTTCACCGCCACAATTCCGCCAAAGGCGGAAAGGGGGTCAGCCTCGAAAGCCTTGGTAAAGGCTTCGGCGATATCCGAGCCTATGGCCGTCCCGCAAGGGTTGGTGTGTTTGATGATCGTAGCCGCAGGGTCGTCAAATTCCTTCACCAGCATTAAAGCGGCGTCCGCGTCCATGATGTTGTTGTAGGACAGTTCCTTACCCTGTAATTGCTTGCCATTCACAATGACCGGCAGCGCCGTATTCCTCTCTTTATAGAAGGCGGCAGGCTGGTGGGGATTCTCTCCATAGCGCATTTCCTGAAGCTTGACCCCCGAAAGGGTAAAGACATCGGGCCAGGTCTTTTCAGATAGATGCTTGTGAAGATATTCGTGAATCATCCCGTCATATCGGGAGGTGTTTCCAAAGGCCTCAATAGCCAATTCCTGGCGCAATTTAAAGGTGGTGGCGCCGTTGTTTTCTTTCATTTCTTTGACGATATCGGCATAACGGGCGGGGCTAACGACCACCGTCACACTTCGGTAGTTTTTGGAGGCCGAGCGGATCATGGAAGGCCCGCCAATGTCGATATTTTCAATGGCTTCGTGCAGTTCCACATTGGGCTTGGCGATGGTGGCCTCGAAGGGATAGAGGTTCACGCAAACCAGGTCGATCGGCTTAATGTGGTGTTTTTCGATGGTGGCCATGTGTTCGGCGTTGTCCCGAAGGGAAAGCAGTCCTCCGTGAACTACCGGATGCAGGGTCTTCACCCGCCCATCCAGCATTTCGGGGAACCCAGTCACTTCAGAGATGTCCTTAACGGGCAGTCCTGCGTCCTTAATGGCCTTGGCAGTTCCCCCGGTGGAAATCAGTTCCACCCCGTGTTCCACCAACACCTTGGCGAAGTCGATTAATCCTGATTTGTCCGAAACACTTAATAAAGCCCTTTTTATTTTTACTAGGTCTTCCGCCATAAACATCTCCTTAAATTGAATGATTTAACCCCTCAGCTTAAGGGGAGATTTTGACCCGCCCATGCTCAACTTTAATTTTTCCATCACAAAACAGCTTTACCGCCTCGGGGTAAATATGGTGTTCAACCTTGAGGACCTTTTCGGCCAAGGTCTCCGGCGTATCCTTGACAGATACGGGAACCGATCCCTGCAAAATGATGGGACCCGCGTCCACACCCTCGGTCACAAAATGAACCGTGGCGCCCGATTCTTTCTCCTTGGCAGCGATCACCGCCTCATGCACATGATGACCGTACATGCCAGCTCCGCCAAATTTAGGTAAGAGGGCCGGGTGGATGTTCATCATGCGATGAAGGAAGGGTTTGATCAAAACAGGGGTCAGAATGCGCATATAGCCCGCCAGGCAAATGAGGTCGACCTTCTTGTCTTGGCATAAGCTCAGGATTTCCTGGTCGTAGTGCTCCCGTGAACCCTGAAATTCTTTGCTTGAGATGGAAATGGACTCGATGTCATGGGCTTCGGCTCTCTCCAGCGCTTTAACCCCGGGTATATTGGAGAAGACGAAAGAAAACTTGGCCTTAAAGGAACCCGCTTCACAGGCGTCGATCAATGCCTGAAGGTTGGAACCTCCGCCCGAAGCCAAAACCGCTATGCGAATCAAAAGACCACCCCTTTAAGAACACCTAATTATTCACCACCAAGGCACCAAGACACCAAGAAAACCATCAATGTTTTTAAACCTAAATCTTAGATTTTGCCTTACTTGGCGTCTTAGCGTCTTGGCGGTAAATCATTTGTTATCGTTTGGAGGAGTTGGAGAAGGTTTTGCTTGGCCTGGGCGTTGTCCGGGTCCAACTGAAGCGTCCGTTGGTACATGGCTTTGGACTCCGCCTTATGCCCCAGCAGGAACAGGCAGTTGGCCTCGTCCACCAGCGCTGGAACGCAGGTAGGATAGTCGAAAACCAATTTTTGATAAATCACTAATGCGCCCGAATAATCCTTGCGGCCTACTTTGTCACGGGCTTCACTGTAGGCCTGCAGTTGAAAAATCAATTGAGGATCTAGGGCAATGGCCCTTTTCATTTCCGCATCGGCTTCCGATGCCCGGCCTAGCCTTTCAAGGGTCTTACTCTTTTTAAAATGCACGAGCACATAATCCGGTTCCAACGCCGTAACCTGATTGAAATCCTCAAGCGCCTTTTCATCATCCCCCATTTGCCCCCGGTTCTCGTAAGTCGATCCCCTCAAATAAAGGGCCATGACATTCAGGGGGTCCAGTCGAATTGAGTTGTCGTAAGCCTTTAAGGCCCCTTCCCATTGTTTCGATTCGGATAACCCCACCGCCCATTTCAACTGCACATCCGCCCATTGCTTCTCAAAAGCCGTCCAGATTTGAAAAAGGCATAGCCCCGATGCCAAGAGGGTCAGGGCCAGCCACGTGAATCGGACCCCCGCCAGCGAGGTTTCTTTCGCTTGTATGGGAAAACCCGCCATGCGGTAAAAGCGCTGGGAAAGGGCCACCGGAAGAGCCGCCAAAAAGAGCAGGGGCACCAACGTGGTTGGAAGGGTGCTGTTGAGGTCGAAAAGATTATCCAGGGCCGCCCCGCCCAAGGCCGCGAATGCCCCCGCACCCAAGGCAGGGGGAATGGCATTGGCTTTATAGAGTTTCCACCATTGGTAAAGCACCGCTCCCCAGAAGGCCAAAAGCAATCCCAAGCCGATAAACCCCGTCTGGGCTATCCACGAAAGCACCCAGTTGTGGGGGTCGTTCACCTCGTAGCTTCTTTGGGTTTGACCCATCATCAGGCTCAAGGGCCGGTAGGCCGGGTATAGGGCCGAAAAGGTTCCGAAACCCACCCCGGTTAATGGGTGGTCCAAAATCATCTTCCAAACCCCCGACCAAAGCTGTCGGCGGAAAACGACGGAAGGATTTTGCGGGTCCGCCAAAGGGCCCAATATTTGAACCGCCGGGTATGCGCCTAACAGGAAGGTCCCGCCCAATAAAAGCAAAAGGGAATTTCTTTGGTTTTTCCCTTCCCCCTCCGCCTTGGTTCCCAAAAGAAAAAAAACGAGGAACAAAATAATTCCAAATCCCAAGCCCAATATTCCCGCCTTGCTCCGGGTTAAAAACAATGCGCCCAGGCTCAGGGCCGTCGTAAGTATCCAAACCATTTTGGTGATCGGTTGCCCGGCGCGAAAGTAAAGGGCAAGACCTACAGGCCAAACCAAAAGAAGAAACCCGGCCAAAAAGTCCGGGTTTCCCATCCCGGCAATCGGGTGGCCTGAATATTGGTTTTGAACCAAATCAAGGAGCGGCCCCTTGCCCCATCCAGCGGCTTGAGCAATCGCCCTGATCGAACTTCCCAGGGCCGCCGCCATAAAGACAATTAAAAGATTTTCCGCCTGCCAAAGTTCCATGCAGACCAGCGTGAAAAGAAGAAAAAGCAAAAGAAAGCAGATCCAATTTCCCCAGGCTTCCCAGCCGATTTGGGAACAAGGTGAAAGAAGTACGGTCATAGCCGTCCATAAAACCAAACCCAGAAGGGGCCATAGGGCCGCCGAATAAGCCCATTGGATCTTTTGCGTTTGAAAAACCCGCCAGAACCATAGGGCCAGGGCCAAGAACACCACGATCCGACAGAGGGATACTTTAGGAAGAAGAAGGTCCATTCCCTTGTCCTGCGTGATAAAAGGCACCAGAAACATAACTAGAACGGATAAAAATAACGGGGCGCGGTCCAGCGCCAATTCCCATCCTAGAATTTGATTCGGTGGAGTTTCTTTCACGGGAGTATTTGCCTTTTTAAGGAAAGGGCCCGGTCGTTATGGGGGTCCAGGCGTAGCACCTCATCCAGCTGGCTCAAGGCGGTTTTCATGTCCTTTTTCACGAAGAGGGCGTAGGCCAGGTTGAAATGGCCCTCGATGGAATTGGGGTCCAACACCACGCTTTGGCCGTAATAAGCGATGGCTTGGTCCAGGTTCCCAGGATTCTTATCTGCCTTGAAAAAATAAACGTTTCCGAGGTTCAGGTAGGCTCCCGCCGCCGAGGGATTGAGGGATATTTCTTTCTTATAGGCCTTTTCAGCCTCATCCATCAGGTTCAGTTTAGCGTCCACGTTTCCCAGCCGGTGATACAGATCGGCATTCGCGGGGTTTTGGGAGATGGCGCTTTCCAATTTTTGTTTTTCCCCCGGCAAATCGGTTGGAAGGTCTTTCAAAAAGTCGCTCGAAGGAGGGGCGGACAGCCGGGATAAAACTGCCGGGATGGAAAAGACGAAACCAAACAGAGAAAGGGTCAAGAGACCGGCCGTGAATATCTTCCCGGAGTTTTCCGAGAATCGGAATGTCTTCCCCGACTCAAAAACATTTACAAGCCAGGCTGTTGCCAACCATAGAAAGCTTCCAACTCCTGTTAGTCTGCAGTTGTAATCAAATAGGTTCGTAAAACCGGCGCCCACAATGCCTAAAAATAATCCCATCGAAGCAAAATCTTGGGTTTCTTCCCCATCCCGGCCCGCCCAAAGAGCTGCCAGGGGTTTTCCAGCCACCCTCAGCCAAAAAAGACTCGCCAAAAACAATCCCACCAGTCCCAATTCCACCCAAAGTTCCAAAAACTCATTGTGAACGTGCTCGGCAAAAGTGTTGTCCTTTTGCATTTCCTGGTTCAGTCTTCCGCTCATGAAATCAGGAAAACCCATGGAAAATTGATTGATTCCCCACCCCAAGATGGGTTTTTGCATCGCCATTTGCGCGGCGCCTTTCCATACTTCCAATCTTTCCGTAGGCCGGTTGCCCAATCGGGCGCCGAAAAAGACAACCCCAGCCAATACCACAAGGGTCACCAGCGCCACGGCCCACCTGACCCGTCGATCCTGGTAGGGCTTCATACCCATCAAAACCACGAGCAGGACAAATTGGGCGACCAGGGCTAAGAGACCCGCCCGGCTTCCGGTTAGGATCAAATTGGCGAGCGCTAAAACCCCAACCGCGATTCGAAACCAAACTTCCCTATTCTGATTATTCCACCCCATGGGTTTGACCAGCAGGACCGGCCAAGAAAGAACCAAGAAGGCCGCAAAGACGTTGGGGTTGCCGAAGAGGGAGTAAATGCGGTCCGGCTGCCCGCCCGGTAAATGGGGGATAAAACCCCAAAGAAATTGTTGGGCTAACCCATAGAGGCAAACCAGCACATAAGCCCAACTCCAACCCAGCGAGGCCGCTTTTCGGGAGTTTGGGTCCTGCCGGGCCAAGAGGTACAGGCCAATCCAAGGCAGAAAACGGCCCAAGAAATCCTGGCCCGCCGTGGGCATGGAGCTCCACGCCACCGAAAGACAGGCCCAGGCCATGTATAGGAAAAGGAAAATCTCCAAAGCCGACCAGCGAAGGACCCGTTCTTTTAACCCGGTCAGGGTCCAAAGGGTTAGGAGTAGAAAAAAGCCCAGAAGGGGTGCGAAGTCTTTGTAATCAATATCTCTAAAGGAGGGCAAAAGGCCCGTACAAAGGGTGACTAAAATCCAAGCGAACGCCATCCATTTGTTGCCAGTACCCACGCCCGCATTAGACCCTTTATCGGGATTATTCACGGTTTTCGTCTTCCCGTAACCCAAACCAACCCGCTCATTTTCATCCAACGGGCTAAAAGGTAATAAACCACCCCCCCGGCCAAAACCGGGAAGAGGAAATTCGTTACTCGAGGCCAGTACAATGGATTCTGAATGAGTAGTTCTCGAATCATCCATGCCACTATCCCCATGATGGCCGTGGCGAAAATAATTTTGATGCTTTCACTCCAAAGAAAAGCCCAATGAAGAGTTACTTTTACTTTTTTCAAATGTGTCAAAAGCCAGATTAAATTAACCAAGGACCCAACTCCTGAAGCGAGTGCCAGCCCCCAAAAACGCATATGAGAATCAGCCACAAACAGAAAACCTGCTAAGTTCAAACCTGCGTTAGATCCCATAGCCCAGAGAGAAGACACCACAGGTATTTTCGAATTCCCTTTTGCGTAAAAAGCGGGAAGAAGAATCTTGACACCGGTGGAACCAACCAACCCCAGGGCATAGATCGCAGTGGCCTCTGCAGATGCTTGGCTGGCTTCCGGGGTGAACCGCCCATGCTGAAAGGCGAGAAGACAGGCCTCCTGAGCGGTAATCCAAATTCCGACTGTGCAGGGCACCATCACGAACAATCCTGCCGAGAGAGCTTTAGAAAGCGTATCCGCAAATTCCTCTCCTTTTTTCGATTTTGATAGGCGTGATAAAAGAGGGAATACAACAGTGGCAATGGAAACCCCGAAAATTCCATAAGGAAGCTGAAATAGGCGGTTTCCGTAATAAAGATATGTCACGTAACCCGTAGCAAGAAATGACGCAAAAAACTGGTTCACTAAAATGTTCACCTGCAAAACCGAAGAACTCACGACGGCCGGGCCCATCAATCGTAACATCTCGGCAACGCCTTTATGGTTAGGAGGCCAACTCAACTTGAACCGAGCCCCCTCCCTATCTGCCGGAGGGATCTGAACCAACCATTGAAGGAGCATTCCAAGGGTCATTGAAAGGGTCCATAGCTGAACGTTGCGTATCTCCTCCATCGGAGTTTCCGCTTTAAAAACTTTCAGCAATAGAACACCCGCGATGATTTGAATGAGGTTCATGAAAACCGGAGCAAAGGCGGGCCAGGTGAACTTGTGGAGAGAGTTAAGGGTGCCCATCCAAAGGGCCGCCATGGAAACAAAGGCCAAAACAGGGAACAAAAACCGGGTCAATTGCACCGTGAGCGCGAACTTGTCCGGGGATTGGGTAAAGCCATGGGCAATCACCCAGACGATCTGGGGCGCAAAGAGGATTCCTAGGGCTGAGAGTCCACCTGTAACTAATAAAAGTAGGGTGAAGACCTGCGAAGCTAGTTTCCAGGCATCCTTCCGGTTTCTCAGACGTGAAGTCAGCGCGGGGATAAAGGCGTTGGATAAGGCCCCCTCAGCGAACAGGTCGCGAAGAAGGCTGGGAATGCGGATGGCCATGAAGTAGGAGTCCGACATCCATCCCGCGCCGAAAAGGGCGGCGTTGAGCTGGTCGCGCATGAAACCCGTGATCCGGCTGATGGAGGTAGCGAAGGTCACCAGTCGGAAATGCCCGCCCAGTCCCGATTGGGCCGCCGAGCCCTTGGAATCACCCATTGTTGACAGCCCCCCTGCCTTCTATTAATATGTGCCCTCGTTTTTCATTGCCTGTAAAAACCGTTGGAGGATCCATGCCGCTTATTAAGTCCGCGATTAAAGATGTCCGCCGCACCGAACGCCGCACTATTCGCAATTCCGCCGAGAAAAACCGCATCCGCACCGCCATGAAAGCCGTCCGCAACGCCAAGACCGCCGAAGAAGCCAAGAAGAACCTCGTGACCGCCATCAAGACCCTGGACAAGGCCTGGTCCCATGGGATTTACAAGCGCAATACCGCTTCCCGCCACGCCGCCCGTCTTTCGGCTTTCGTGGCCAAGAAGTTCAAAGCCTAATCTCAACTCCCTTTTCGTTTCACTAAAAGGCGTTCGTTACCCAACGAACGCCTTTTTTATTTTCGGTATACCCCTGCTTTCGACGGCGCAGTCCATTTCAATAGCCATGTTTCCAAAGCAACGGACACCGCATCCTTGCCCAGCCGCCCGGTTACCATCCCCGCTTGAAGGTGAATTAAATCCCTCAGAGCCTCTTTTAATTCCGACGCCTTGTACTTGCCACTTTGATCCCATAACACCTTAACCCGGTAGGGGTTCAAACCCATCTGGGAAGAGAGTGCCCCTTGGTCTAAGCCCTTGGCGCGTCCCATACACATCCCCAGTAATTCCCTGACCCTTCCATAAAGCAAAGCCAAGGTTCCGGGGTCGGGGCCTCCCGGCATTTGGGAAAGCATCCGCAGAGCCTTTTCCCCCTGCCTTGAACCCACGGCGTCCAAAAAGGGAAAAACCTCGGCCTCAACCCCGGGAGCCGGCAGTTCTTTCACATCCTCCGTCGTGGCACTTTTTCGGGGATGGATCATCAGGGCCAGCTGTTCCAAGGCCCTTTTCAGATAGGCCAAGTCCGGGCCGATTTTTTGCACCAAAAGCTGGGAAGCGTCTTCTGGCAGTGCAAGCCCCAAAGTCTGAGCCTCGACCTTGACCATGGCGGGGATTTTCCAATCGGGTATTTCGGAGCATTGCACTGCCCAACCTGACCGCTCGAAGGCATTGACGGCTTTGGCGTTTTTGCGCAATCCTTCGGCGAGAAAGATCAAATAAGACGACCCATTCAAATTGGCGGCGTAATCCTTAAGCCGTTCCACTGCATCATCCGACCTTCCGCCCAGGAATTTTTCGGCCCGTTTGACAGTGAGAAGTTGGCTTTGGGAAAAAAGCGAGACCGTTTGAGCCGCGTTGAGCACATCGCCGATGGAATGTACCCCGCCCTCAAAAATCTGATACTCGGCTTGGGGATTGGCCAGATCAAAGGCCTTTTTGTAGGCTTGAACCCCTTCGGAAATCACACCCTCGGCTTCGCCGAATAGCAAAACCAGGTTGGCCAGGGGGCCCTTTTTGAGCCGGGATTGGAAATCGTCAAAGTACAAAGGTTGCCCCTATTTCGTTCATTCCAAACCCTGGGGTATTTGCTGAATGGGCTGGGCGTTCAATCCCGGAATGGAAAAGGTGGAGGGGCCGGAAGGGGCCGGGGCGCTCTGGGCGGAAGGCGTTCCCATGGGAATAATTCCCTGAGGCGCTTTGGGCGCCTGTGCCTTCACGTAAAAGAAAGTGATGCCTACCAGCTGCCCATCCACAATCAAGTGAATGGTGTAGAGGCCCACATCCTTAGGCAAACCCGTCTGGCCGAATTGCGCGTTCATGTCGTTCATGTCGGCGGTGGCAGTAACTAAATACCATTGGTAGGTTTGGTTTTCGATGGTCAGGAGGCGGTCAGTGAATCCCACCGTAAATTCCTGGTCGTGCTTTAAAATTTTGAACCCTAAGGGATTGTAGATTTCAACCGACACCGTGTGGATTCGGCTGGCGGGCTTCATGAGAAAGTAGGCGAAATAATTGATCTGCTGGTTTTTATCCAGGTAGAAGTAATTGACGCTGTCCGCTGGATATTCGTTGACGATCTTGGAGCAGGTGATCATGTGGCTCACCACAACCTCCTGGTTGGGTGCGGGGGCGGCAGAAGGCCCAGCGCCGGGCGCGTCGGTGACTACGTTTCCCGTCTGGCTTTGAGGGGCGTTTTTGGGGATGCCCCCCGTGATCCATTGCAGGTCGGCCCAGGCGGTTGAGACCCAAACCAGTGCGCCGACCAGTGCTATACCCTTGAGGATATTTAAGTTTTTCATTTCCATTCCCTTTCGGCCCGGGTTTCACAATATCAACATCAGTTCCCCTGCAAAACCCTTTCAACCACCCGCCGGGCCATATCCTGCTCCAATTGCTGGAGGGCCTGGTCCCGGGTTTGGGGGATGGCCCCCACATTGTAAGTCGTGTAGTAATAAACGCTGTCGGTCAGGCCTGTGACTTCCGTCAGGGTCTTGTTTTCCACGTGGTCCAGGGCCACGGCGTCGTAATCGAGTGAAATCAGGTACTGCAAAACCGCGTTGGTTTTGGGGTCCTGAACCTGCGGTGTTTCGCTGTACTTTTTGATCGTCACCTTCACCACCATGTCCGAATGGTCCGGGTCCTCAATGCCGACCCGCCCATCCAGTTGAAATTGCTGGATCAGGTTTTGAGTGAGGGCCGTATCCAAACCGAACCAGCTGGTTCGGTTTTCAGTCGGCGCGACCCCGACGGTTTTAATATAGGACGGAATAATCATAATGGAGGGACGGCACCCCGACAAAATAAACCCTGTCACCACCAAGACACCAAGACACCAAGAAAGACAAAATGTTTTAGATCTATATCTTTTAAAACCGTTTAAACCTTTACGTTTTTTCTCAATAAATGTTTCCTTGGTGTCTTGGTGCCTTGGTGGTGGAATGGGCGTTGTCTTTTTCATGCGGGCCTCACAATGAAATTCGCCAGCTTGTCCTGAACCCAGATCAATTTTTGGACCTTTGATCCTTCGAGACATTTCAGCACCTTTTCATCCATTTCCAAAAGAACCTTCACCTTCGATTCGTCAATTCCCATCGGGACCGTCAAGCGGGAGCGCAATTTCCCGTTGATTTGAACCGCAATCTCCACCACGTCCGCCTTGAGCCAGGCGGGGTCGTGGGAGGGCCAACCCCCAGCGAAAAGTCCGCCTTCTTTGCCCAAGCCCTTCCACATTTCCTCGGCGATATGGGGGGTGAAAGGGCCCATCAGCCTCACCAAGGCTTCCAGCGCTTCCCGGATTAAAGAAGTTTTAGCGTCTTCCTTGTCTTTATAGTCGGTCAGCAAGTTGAGCAGTTCCATCATAGCGCTGATGGCGGTATTAAACCGGAACCCCCCCACCATGTCCTCGCTCACCTTGGCGATGGTTTGGTGGGTTTTGCGTTTCAGTTCCTTATCGGCGTCGGTCGACGCTTCCGGCTTACCGTTTGTCGCCGCGTCCAAACGTGATAGAAATTCCTGGTAAAGCTTCCAGACCCTATTCAAGAAACGGAAGCCACCTTCAACCGCCCGATCGTCCCATTCGACATCCCTTTCAGGGGGGCCGATAAAGAGGGTATAGAGGCGGAAGGTATCGGAGCCGTATTTGTTAATCAAGTCATCCGGCTGTACCGAGTTGCCCTTACTTTTGGACATCTTGACCCCACCCTTGGTGATCATGCCCTGTGTAAAGAGACGGGCGAAGGGTTCGTCGAAATTAATAAAACCCTGGTCTTTTAGGACCTTGGTGATGAAACGGGAATACAGAAGATGCAGGATGGCGTGTTCCACCCCGCCGATATATTGGTCCACGGGAAGCCATTGGTTAACGGTTTTCTTGTCGAAGGCCTGGCCGGAATCCTTGGCGGAGACATAGCGCATGTAATACCAACTGGAATCGACAAAGGTATCCATGGTGTCGGTTTCACGCCGGGCCATGCCCCCGCACTTGGGGCAGGTGGTATTGACGAATTCGGGAATGCTTTTTAAGGGGGATTCGCCGGTCGGTTTAAACTCCACCGCACGGGGCAGCTTCACCGGCAGGTCCTTGTCGGGAACCGGAATCCAGCCATCCTTCTCGCAATGGATCATCGGGATAGGAGCGCCCCAATAACGCTGGCGGGAAATCAGCCAGTCCCGAAGGCGGTAGGTGACCGCTTCTTTCCCCAGACCCTTTTCCTTGAGCCATTCGGACATTTTCTTTTTGGCTTGCGATACGGATAACCCATCCAAGAAACCGGAATTGATCAACTTGCCGTCGTCGGTATAGGGTTCGGCTTGCGGATCATAAACATGGCTTTCGGCCTTCCAAGCATGCTTGACCTCGTCGGTAGGGTCGATGACCTGGATGATATGGATGTTATATTTCTTGGCGAATTCAAAGTCGCGGGTGTCGTGGGCCGGAACCGCCATGATGGCCCCCGTGCCGTAATTGGTCAGCACATAGTTGGCGATGAAGATGGGTATGGCCTTGCCGTTGACCGGGTTCGTGGCCTTCACGCCGATATCCATACCCAGTTTCTCGGCATTTTCGCCGATTCGGTCTGTGGAGCTTTGTTTTTTCACCTTCTCCACAAAGGCCTTTACTTCGCCTTCCTGGGGTTTGCCTTTCACGAGCGGCAGGACCAGGGGGTGTTCGGGTGCCAGCACCATATAGGTGGCTCCAAACAAGGTATCGGGACGAGTGGTGAAGACGGTGATGGTTTCGCCCGATCCTTCCACCTTGAAATCAACCTCGGCACCTTCGCTTTTGCCGATCCAGTTTTTCTGCATGGTCTTGACCCGGTCGGGCCAGTTTTCGAGCCGGTCGATATCTTTCAAAAGCCTTTCGGCGTAGGCGGTAATTTTAAAAAACCATTGTTCCAGGTCCTTTTGCTCCACTTCCGAATCGCAGCGCTCGCAATGGCCATCCGTCACCTGCTCGTTGGCCAAAACCGTCATGCAGGAGGGACACCAGTTCACATAGGCTTTCTTGCGGTAGGCCAGCCCCTTTTCGTAGAGGCGCAAGAAGATCCACTGGGTCCAGCGGTAGTAATCGGGAAGGCAGGAAACCACCTCTTTATCCCAGTCGTAGCCCATGCCCCAGTCGTAGAACTGGCCCTTCATGCGCTCGATATTCTTGAGGGTCCAATCTTCGGGGTGGATTCCCTTTTGAATGGCGGCGTTTTCGGCCGGTAACCCGAAAGCGTCAAAACCCATGGGGTTCAGGACGTTATGGCCCTTGGCCCGGAAGTAGCGGAAAACCGCGTCCCCGATGATGTAGTTGCGTCCGTGGCCGGCGTGGAGAAAGTCCCCTGAAGGGTAAGGAAACATGACCAGGGTGTAATACTTGTTTTCAGGTTTGGACAGGTCGCAGGCAAAGACTTTGGCGTCTTTCCAGTGGCGTTTCCAGCGTTGTTCGATTTCGGCGAAGTTATAGGCTTCCATGGATTTCCTTGATTTTGTGTGGGAAAAGAGGGTTGATTATAGCCAACCCCTTCCCGGCTGTCAGTATTTGGAAAAAGCGAGGAATCAAAAAACGGAAGGCAAAAACCCTATTCCATCCCCAAGCGGTTGATATCCACCGACTCAAGGATTGGCTTATCCACCAGTCCACGAGCCGCCTTCAACATGGTCCGGCCCAACCTTTCGGAGGTGGTGATAAATTGGGGAAAGATGGGAAGAAAGATCGTTAAAAGAGGACCAGCTACGGTGTAAAAAAGTTGGTACCACCCGGTTTTTGAACGGACGCCCTTAATGGGTTTGATTCCTCCTGGGCGGACCATCACCGCCGGTTTGAATTTCATGGACAAAAGCTTGTTTTCGATGCGCCCCTTCACACGAGCCCACATCACAGGCCCCTTTTCCGTACTGTCGGTGGCTTGGCCCGATACATAGCAAAAGCTCATGCTGGGGTTTAATTTGAGAAGGGTTTGGGCCGCGGAAAGGGTCAGGTCGTAAGTGATTTTAGTGTAAGCCGCCTCATCCAGCCCCACCGAGGTAGCGCCGAGAGCGAAGAGACAGCTGTTGTAACCCCGCAGTTTGGCCTTCACCGGCTCGAAATTAAAAAAGTCTTTTACCAGCAATTCTTTTAATTTGGGATGGCTTCGCCCGCAGGATGTCCGCCCGACGGCCAAAACCCTTTCCACGCCCGGATCGTCCAGGCAGGTCCGAAGGACGCCAGAGCCGATCATTCCCGTTGCGCCAAAGAGCACAACTTTCAATTTTTTATTCGCGGATTTCATTGAAGGCTCAATTCACGAGGTGCCTGCGGGAAAATGTCACCGTCACCAAAAGGAAAAGGCTGTAGAGGGAGAAAAGTCCCAGGATGAGGGAGGACTGGTTTTTGGCCAGGGAAATCATGGCCGCCGAGATCCAGGGGGTGAAGATCAATTCATGGTGAACAAGATCCGTCCAGGCCCGGAAAGACTGGTAAAAATCCACCACGAACCAGGCGTGGATCAGAGGCACCATCCAGACCGCATTTTTGGACCCGCCCAACAAGGATGTAGCGGCCAGAAAAAAAAGAAAACCGGACCCAACCCAATAAACCAGGGGCCAGGGTGCGGGAAGCTCTATTCCAACAACCACCGCCCTGCCCAGAAAGGTCCATCCGCTTAAAAACATGAGGGAAAGGGTTAAATCCACCACGCCCCCAAAAACCAGAAAGGCGTTCAAAACCAGCTTGGGATGAAGCACTTGAATATCCGCCACCACATGGCTGGAGGAGGAAGTCATGTACCGGATCCCCAGGATAAATTCCCCTGCGGTGGGGATCAGGCGGTCCCGGCACCACAAAACCTCAGCGAACCACAGGAAAAGGGTGATGGACAACCAATAGGCCTGTCCATTGAAGGTAAAGCAGGCTACCCAGGCCAGAAAGGCCGAAAACAAAAGGTCCACGTAATAACCCGCCAGCTGACGGATCGACCCGGGGCGGGGGCTTTTTTTCTTGGGGTCGGTATGGGTGGTGGTCGTGGCGTCCGTCATGATTGATTTAAACTCAAGAGCATGGCTACCTCGTCGCAATCCGTGAATTTGGCGCAATGGACGCAATCACCCCATATTTTCTGGGGGAGCGTCAATTTTTCAACCTTCTTAAAACCCAGCTTCTCGAAAAACTCGATCTGATAGGTCAGGGCAAAAATTCTTTGCAGCCTCATGTCTTTGGCGTCCGTCAGGCAAAAATCGACCAACCGGCGCCCCACCCCCTTGCCCTTCCAGTCTTCCCGAACGGCCAGGCTCCTGATTTCAGCCAAATCTTCCCCCACAGCATGAAGGGCTACCACGCCTGAGAGGGGTGCCCCCTCCCCCTCCTCTGCCACGGCAAAATCCCTGATTTTATCAATGACTTGGGCATAGGGTCTTGGCAGAAGGAGGCCTTGGGAAGAATAGGTGGCGATCAGGTTCAGAATGGCCCGAGTGTCGGACGGCCTGGCCTTGCGGAGAATGGGATGAGTCATGGGCCCCTATAATAAAAAAAGCTGGCCTCCCAATCCAAGGGAAACCAGCTTTTTTAAAAGGTTTATCTTATTCGGAAATGAACACCACGCCGCCGCCGAGGAATAATCCGACCGCGCCGCCCAAATCCAATCCAGCAAAGGCTTGGAGTTGAACATCTTTTCCGGTACGGATACCCACCAAGAGGGGCGTACCACCCGCCCCGTTGTAAACCAATCCGTTGGTCGCCAATTCGCCGAAACCCGTCAACTCGGAGCTGAAGGGATATGCCACGCCCAAGTCCAATTGGAAATAAGAAAAACTGTACGAAACCGAATGGGTTCCGGTATAGGGAGGGACAATATTCGGAACGGTGTTGCTGTAGGTTTGAACGTACAAGCCCAGTTTCCCATTCAATTGCAAACCATCTGGCAGAGTGTACGTAATGACGCCATAGGGATCGAATGCAAAGGCCGAATAGCCATAAAGGTTGTTCGACAAGGGACCGAGTGAGAAATCCAGTCCAGCGGCAACATTAAGATTGTCCGTGTCGCCCACATTCTTGAACCCGTATTTCCCGCCAAAATTCAGAAAGTAAATACCGCTGGCGCCTCCTGCCGTGAAAAAGGAGGTATTAACATTGACCAGGATCTTGTCGGTGATCCCATAGGATACCCCTACCGGAATTTGAAGCGCACTGCCCCAGGTATCAAATGCCAAATGGGCCCCGCCCATCCACTGCCCCTGGTTCAATACGGTCGCGGTGTCGCCGATGATGTAACCGGGCTTGCCGCTCAGGTTGGCACCGTCGATTACACTTTTTTCCCCTTCTTCCACGTGCTTCCTGTGATGAACGGCAGGTTTTTCCTCGGCGGCTTTCTTCTTTTTCGTCGCCGCAGCGGCTGGCGAAAGGCCCAGGCTTAAAGCGAAGATCACGGACAAGACCAACAAAGCCAAACGGTTCCAAAGCTTCATGTTTAATCCCCCGGATATTAATATTTTTTGCGGCTATTTCGGTTTGTAGCTTACCGAGAAGCTCGCATTCTGGCAAACAGTTCCTTGGCGTGAACCCGTGATGTTTCGGAAATCGGTTCCCCTCCAAGCATTTTGGCCAGTTCCTCGATGCGTTTCTCTTCCGTTAAACGGTAAACATTCACCGAGGTCTTTCCACCGTCGAAGGATTTAACCACTTGGTAATGGTAATCGCCCAATCCGGCGATCGGCGCCAGATGGGAAATACAGAAGACTTGTTTGGAAGAAGCGAGACGCTGCAGCAGTCCCGCCACCGCCGAGGCGGTGCGGGCGCCGACACCGGTGTCGATTTCATCAAAGATGAGCGTATTCACGTCATCGCTTTCAGCCAATACCGCCTTCAAGGCTAGCATGACCCGGGAGGCCTCCCCGCCACTAGCTACCTTGGCCAGGGGACGCAGAGGCTCGCCCGGGTTGGCCGAAAACATGAACTCGACCTTGTCAAAACCGTGCGGCGTGAGCGCCAGGCCCTTAGCTTCCTGACGAACGGGGCTGGATTCATCCTCCTGGGGCGTCACCTTGGCTCCCAGTTGGGCTTGGGTCAACCCGAGCTCTTTCAAGGCTTCCTCAACCCGATGGGCCAACCCATCGCCGGTTTCGACCCGGCGGTGGCTCAAGGCAGAGGCTTGTCGGAGGTAGTTTTCCGAGGCCGAGACGATTTCTTTTTCAATCTCCACTAATCTTTGTTCCCGTCCCAGGAGCGACTTGAGATCTTCCTCAATTTTTCGGTGATAGGCCAAAATTTCGGCCACCGATCCCCCGTATTTCTTCTTGAGCGTCGTCAATAGATCGATGGTTTCTGAAATCTCCTGAAATTCCTCTTCCGTAAAGGCATAGCCTTCCAGCTTCTGGGTCAGGTCGTAGGAAAACTGGTTCAGGGATTCCTGCAGGACGGCGCCCGTTTCAACCATCTTTTCCAGGTCCGGGTCGAGACGGGAGGCGTCCTTCAGGCGGCCTAAGGCTGTTCCCCACAAACCAGTGACTCCCCCGCCCCCTTCCTCATCCATTTGCCGTTGGGCTTCCTGTAAATACCCCGTGATTTTCTCGGCATGCTTGAGCTTTTGGTATCGTTGGAGCAGTTCTTCCTCGTTGAGGGACTCAAGCTTGGCCCTGCCGATTTCCTCCGCCTGAAATTGAAGTAAATCCGTCTTGCGGGCTATTTCCCGGGGGTCGCCGCCCAGGGTCTCCCTTTCATCCAGCAGAGCCTTGAGGGTTTGGTAGGCCCGGCCCGTAGATGCGAGTTCTAAGTCTAAATGGCCGAAAGCGTCGATCAGATGACGGTGCTTGTGGGTATTAAAAATGGCCTGGTGCTCATGCTGACCGTGGATATCCACCAATCCTTCGCCCACTTCCGCCGCCAGAGCGGCGGTGGCGATTTCGCCGTTGATGAAACTGCGGGTCTTGCCGGAGGCGCGGGTGAATTCACGTTTGATATGGATTTCACCGCCCTTGGGATCGATGCCCTTTTCATCCAGCAAAGCGATCACTGGATGACCCTTTGGGATTTGGAAAAGGGCCTCCACAATCGTGCGGTCGCCCCCGGCGGGCAGCAATTCGGAGTCAATGCGGTCACCCAAGAGGAAATAGAGGGCGTCCACAATAAGGGATTTGCCCGCGCCCGTCTCGCCGGTTAAGACATTAAACCCAGGCCCGAATTCCAGGCTCACGGATTCGACTATGGCGAAGTTTTTAATGGAGAGCTGGCGGAGCATGGGGACACTATAAAACCATAAAAAGGCAAAATCAAAGACTCATCTCACCGCCAAGACACAAAGACACCAAGAAAATCACAAACAAATACGGGAAGTTCTAAAACTTTTTACGACTCATCAAACATTCAGCTCTTAAGAGGTTTTGTAAGCATCAAAAATTCTTTAACTTGGTGTCTTTGTGTCTTGGTGGTGAATTGTTGGTTTATAATCCGCCCATGAAACAATTCGACGTCATCGTTATCGGAGCCGGGGGCGCGGGCCTCTTTTGCGCCAAGGAGGCGGGCCAAAGGGGCCGGAATGTATTGGTGCTGGACCACAACCCCAAGGCGGGCTCCAAGATTCTCATTTCCGGCGGGGGACGGTGCAATTTCACTAATCAAAACGCCGGGCCAGAAAATTACCTTTCGCAAAACCCCCATTTCTGTAAGTCAGCGCTGTCCCGCTTCACCAGCTCCGACTTTCTGGACCTGGTGAAAAAACACCAAATCCCCTTTCGCGAAAAAAAACTGGGCCAGCTCTTTTGCGACCTTTCGGCCCAAGACATCGTGGATTTGCTCCTGAAGGAATGTGAGATTGGGAAAGTTCAAGTCAATCTTGGGGTCAAGGTTCTATCGGTAGAAAAGGCCGGTCTGTTCAAGGTTTGGACTTCGGAGAATCTCTATGTGTCTCATTCCCTTGTCGTGGCTACCGGCGGACTTTCAATTCCTAAACTTGGCGCCACCGATTTTGGATACGAATTAGCGAAGCAATTTGAAATCGGCGTCGTCCCAACCCGGCCCGCCTTGGATGGTTTTCGTTTTTCCAAGGAAGACGAAAAGAGATTCGGCGACCTGACCGGTCTTTCGGTGGATTGCACCGCCTCCTGTGGGGGAAAGGACTTCCGTGAAAACGTGTTATTCACCCACGCCGGCCTTAGCGGTCCCGCCGCCCTGCAAGCTTCTCTCTATTGGGAACCGGGGGATCCCCTAACCCTCAACTTCTTCCCCGACGAGACCGAGGAAAGCCTCGTTCAGTGGTGGGTGGAGCAAAAGAACGCTTCTAAATCCGAAGCCAAAACCCTATTGAGTCAAAGGATTCCTTCGCGTCTGGCCGAAAGGTTATGCGAGCTTTATCTTCCCCCTCGGGCGACCGCTTACCAAATGTCGGATAAGCAAATGAAGGAGTTCACCCAAACCTTGACGGCCTTTTCCCTCACGCCCCACTCGACCGTGGGCTATTCAAAGGCCGAAGTCACCAAGGGGGGGGTAGACACAAAAGAACTTTCATCCCAAACCATGGAAAGCCGCAAGGTGAAGGGCCTTTATTTTATTGGGGAAGTGGTGGATGTGACCGGCTGGCTGGGCGGCTATAACTTCCAATGGGCCTGGTCCTCCGCCTGGGCCGCCGGGCAGGTGGTTTAGGCCTATAAATCAAGGCAAAGAGTTCCCCTCGTCTCATCGCTTAGTTCTAGCCTCCAAATAACTTCTAAGTATAATGTGCCCTTGTTTCAGCTTCCTATTTCCAAAGAAAAGGTAGAAAAATGGAAAAATTCAATCTGGATGGTCCCGCCGCGTTTGTGATTCCGCACTGGAGCCAAGGTTCCGCCATGGAACGCAAGTGGCTGGATGAGACTTTAGAGAGGATCAAACTGCAAACCGACCCCAACTGGGTCATCTTGATCGGTGATGGCAATTCCCCCTCCGCTGAGGCCAAGGATTATTTGAACCAACTCGAACAGGAATACGCCGGCAAGCTCAAGGTTCTTTATATGAACCATTCGGACGGCCCGGGCCATGCCCGCAACGTCTGCATCCAATACGCCTACGAGCAAAAATATCCTTTCATCGTTTTCATCGACGCCGACGACCTAACCCACCCATGGCGGGTGGAAGTGGTACGCGATATCTTCAAGAAAAATTCCAACGCCGGGGTGGTTTACAGCACCTTTAACGTGATCGACGAAAACGGAAAACCCACGCCCTACGCCAAGTGCTCCCAGTCCATCGTGGAGATCCTGGAATCCCACAGCAACGCCCCCCAGGGCAAGGACGCCTGGATCAACATCTGCACCGAGGCAGGCTACACCAACCTAACCTCCACAACCTCAGTCCTGACCGGTATCGCTCGGGACATTCCCTTCCCCGGGGAAAAGGCCAGCGAGGACTATTACGCCTGGCTTTGCTACTCGGCCAGCGGCGCGGAGTTTGTTTTCACACCCCTGACCCCCACCAACTACCGTATTCCGCAAAACACCCAGGGGTCGGCCTCGCGCAGCCGCGAGGGTGGAAAGTCGAAGTTTTACGAGACCAAGTGCCGGGTGGACGCGGCGGGCGTGGAAAAGGCCATTGAGCTGGCCCAGAAGCGCGGCGCGCTAGATGAGGTGAAAGCCAACGACATCCGCGCCAAGTTCTACGTCAAGGAAGCCGTGACCATGTTCCGCGAGAACGAGATGGGCCTGGCCAAGATGTGCGTTGATAACGCCGTGAAGCGCAACGCCGCCTTGGCGAACAAGCTCATCGCCGAAAAGGGTCTTTCCAGCCTTAAATAAAGACGGAAGTTCCAAGAGTCACCAGGCAGGGGCCTCCAAGGAGCCCCTGCTTTTTTTATGTCCTCACTTAGGTGTCTTCACAATCCCAAAAGCGCTGGATGGCACGATGCTGAATTGGGACCGGCCAGGCGGCCTCCACAAAAGATGTAGATCGGCGCGAACTTCCCCCAGGTTGGCCCTTTCATCAAAAAGCTCGATCCGGTGCGGTCCTTTGGTGAGTTCTATGAAGGTTTGGCCCGCCCCCGTTTTTTCAATCACCTGCCGGTCATCCAATAACATCCTCTCGTGATCGGTCGCCAGAACCAGAAACCCATATTTGCCTTTTTGGGGCGCGTTCAAAACCCCGTTCCATTGAGCCGAAAAAAGCGGGCCCGGCAATGGAAAATCACCCAGATTGGTGAAATTCACAATTGGATCCCACCTGACAGCGCTTGGGACGCCCGAAAAATTACCCGTCACAAAATATCGTCCCAAGAGGCCCCTACGGTCTGCGGGGCGGACAGCCCCTTGGGAAGCCGGGTCCCAATAGTAAAAATAAGCCATGGGAAAACCCCAGGGGTCCTTCATTTCTTCTTCCATTCCCCCAGGATAAACCTTCTTCAGCAATTCCAAGGTTGGTTCTTTTCCATCCTCCAAAACGAAACAAATCTTTTCGTTGAGTGGGACGTCCGGCTTAAGGGCTTCTTTTAGGGTCAGGAGTTGGATACGTCTCGCCTGGTCGTAACAAATAAACTTGACGGTTTCATGACCCCAAAAATACGGGGTCAACTCAAACAAAACGCCCGGGCGGGAGATTACTTCTTCACCCACCCGGGTCGCTTCCGGCATGAAAGACTTCCAACTAGTCCTGTCTCCTGTTTGCTGTTGAAAATAAACGTCAAAATTTTGGTAAATGGCGAAGGCAAAACCCATGGCCAGAAGCAACCACGTGATTCTTTGAAACCTTCCGAGCCTCTCCCTGGCCCCGCGAAGAATGGCTATGACCGGCAAGGCGGCTAGGATGGACACGAAGGGGGCGGCACCCACGATTCTTTGGAACCCAAGGTAATCGGAGGCCAATATCATGGGAAGACTCATTACCAGAAGGCCTGAAAGGGTATAAAAACAAACCCTATCCTTCCAATTCCACAAAGCGTAGAAAAAGCCAATCCAAAACAAGAAGGATGTGACGTCATCCAAAAGTCGATGGCCCAGAATCCCCATACAGGGATAAGGGACTTCAAGTCGGTTAAACATGAGCGCCCAATCCGCCAGGTTCTTAAATAGAGGCGCAAGGCTTTTTTGAGCGGCGATTTCATTGCCGATCCAAAGTTCTGATTCTCGGGTCCCCAAACTTCCCTGTTGGACCCATGAGAGGAGAATGGGAAAAGCTACGACGATAAACGCCCCCCCCATCAGAGTGGCTCTATTCCAGCGCGCGCCAGGGTGTTTTTTGCCCTTTTCATACAGGAATAGAATAAACAGGAACACCGGCAACACTTTTAACGATTGATAGGTGTAGAGGCTCGCGCCCATCAAGACGCCGACCATCAGGAAATCCATTCCCCTTTGGGTTCGAAGGGCTTTCCACCAAAAGACCAATACGGCAAAGGTGAAAAACGGCACCAGGATGCTGGGAAAAGCGCATCTCGCCGTCATGAAATGCCATCTCATTATCCCCAACAGCGCCAAACCGACAAGGGCTAATGCTTTTCCGCCCATACTTTGAAAAAACCGGTAATAAATCGACAGGCCAGAAATGGATAGGAGAATAAAAAAGGCTTGGAGCGAGAATGCAGTCGGTGAAAAAAAACTAAACCAACCAGCCAAACCGTAAATGGCGAGAGGAGGATGATGGAGAAAGTTTAACTGGAGAGGCGGAAGTTGATGTCCCCTGAGAAGCCGGAGGGCGTCCAAACCCATGGCGCCCTGATCGATGAATAGTCCCGGCGGATTTGAGGAAATCCCGAAGAAGCCAAAAAACAATATTAAAACCCCAAGGACACACAATATTCCCATCTCGGCGCCGGAGGAAAAATCCCGACCCGACCCGGATGGGAATTGAGGAGGGGAACTTAAACCATTGAACAGATAGAGGGAAAAAAGAAAAAGCGGAAAACCAACACCCCATGCCAGGGGATTTCCCGAGGATGTGAAAAGGAACTGACTTGTCGCCCCCACAACGACAAATAAAACGAGAAAAACTAACCCTTTCACCTCACTCTTCATAACATTCACCCTTGGCCTTTAGTCCCATCAAGACTCGCCAACCCTTGGCCATGGTCGGGGTCCATCATCGGTTCTCCGGTCGTAACCGGGTCGGCCAGCCATAGGGCTTGGAAAAGCTGAAGGCGCATTTCATCAAACTTTCCATTCGTGAACAAATTCTCTGCTCTTTGAACAATTTTTTGAACTTGCATTTTTCGATATTCACGCATTTTCAATTCCATCAATGGGCCTAGCCAATTTTTCTCCATTAGAAACTTTATACCCGTTTCCGCTCGCAATAAAACCGCCCTAGCGAAAAGCGGATTTTTTATCAAAATTCCCAAATCAAAACGAACTAAACTCCGGATTATTCGGGAAGCCTCCTGAACTTTTTTTGGAGTTTTCTCGCCAAAGGTCAAAGCCCAAAGATCTTCCAACCCCGATTCCAAGGCCATGCTTCGTTCGTCGAGCTGTTGGGGATGGGTTGCGCAATCTTGGCCCAGTGTTTTCATTTCGGCGCAGGCGGCAAGATTGAGGAGTTTTTCGAAAGGAAGAGTGTAATAGGATTCGCCAGCGCGGACGGCTGTCAAAACAAAAAACAAACCAACAGTTGTTATGAAAAGAAGGGGCTTAAGTTTTTTCCGCTTCACGGTTCAGGGGTAGGCGTCGGGTCCGGGGGACCCTTTTTAGCCTCGGCGGACAAAACCTTCGAAGGCTCGCTTTCCTTCCCATTCGCCCCTAGGGCGGTAAAGACCAGGTAATATTTTTTCCCCGGTTCCAGGTATTTCAAAACAGCTTCATCCTTGCCAAAAGGAGCCTCGTTCGCCCGGATATAGGCTCCCTTGGGTGATTCACAATAGTAGGCGTTGTAGCCAGCCAGGTTTTTTGTGCCTGGATCGGTCCATTGGGCCATCTTCGCGGTCTTGACCAAATCGATTCGGCCTCGAGGCATAAGGTCCAAATCGCTTTTTAAAACCACCTTCATTTTCGGGGAAAACATCAGCTCAAGCGATCTCACCCCTTCGGCTAAAGGTTTATCCTTCAGCACTTCTCTGACCTGGAAATGAAAGGGAGATTTAAGGGAGGAAGTTAAATAGTATTGGGACGAACGCAAAATCTTTGAATTCAGCTTAAAAAACGGCCCCTTGGCCCCCTCACGGCTATAGACGTTGTAACCCTGAACCAAAACCTGGTTCGGATCCTCCCAGAATAGGATCAAATGGCTTTCATCGATCTTCTGGGCCTTGAGGACCAAGGCTTCCGGGACGGCTTTCTTATCCTCTCCCCTGGCCAAACCTGTGGATAGGCAGCAGAAAAGCCCGGCGGCGAAGCATAAGGAAACAAAAGAATATTTCAAGGAGGGTTCTGCCTTTCAGAAATGATTACAGATTATACGACGGCTGGTTGTTTGGGATCCGCCGAGCCCAGGGGATAAGCCATGGGTTCTTCGGCGCCCGCAAGGATAGCCTTGGCCGTTTCCATAGCCTTTTCCATCTTGGGGTACCTGATGTGGCGATAGCCCCTTACTTCCTCAGGAACACTCAAGGCCCGGACCCAGCGGCGGTACTCGACGGAATTTTTATATTCAAACCGGTCCACCATTTCCTGATACCAGCTCCGAAAAGCTTTTTCCCTGCGGTGCCATGAAGGCATGAGGAGGCGCAAAAACTTCATGCGCTTCATGATTTGCAGCATCCAATCCCGGCTCTCGAAATCGAACTCGATCCCGAACCCTAGGATGTCGAAATGGGGCCGATTGATATGCTTGTAGATGATCTTGTCCCCGCCCTTCAAATCGACCTTGTAGCGCTTGGCGTCTTTCTTATATTTTTCCGGGCTCGTTAAAAGATGGGCCACATAGATTTCGTCCTTAATTTCCATGACCTTGTGCAGGTATTTGACGACCACTTGGGTAGCCGCGAAACCCTCCGCGGCCTTGTCTTTTTTCAACAGGGTAAGAACCCGATCCCGGTAACCCTTAGCGTAGGCCAAATTCTCGAACTCCATCAGGTCGTAGAGGCGGGTCACAAATTGAAGCCGGGTTTCCTCATCCCCTTCCCAGGCCTTCAGGAATCCGTCCGCCAACTCTCGGTATTGCTTTGCCCGGGTCTCTCCCAAGATGAGCGATTTGATCTGCATCACTTCCTGGAAACCCATCCTCACCTCAGCATTGTATTTTTCCGGGTGCAGGGCCAGGTCTCGCCCCAAATGAAAGGCCTTGATGTTGTGTTCGGCGGCGCGGGAGGGGAAATTTTCTTTAATGGACTCAATCAAGTCTTCCAGACCCAATGGCAGAAGGCCCCGCTGAAAGGCCACCCCCAAGAGAAGCACATTCACAAACACCTTGTTGCCCAGGTACTTTTCGGCGATCTGGCTCATGTCCGCGCCCAAGTAGTCCTTGGTGTATTTTTTGAAAAGCTCGCCCAATTGGGCGGTGGAAAAGTCGTCCTGCCCCATCAGGGTTAGGATGGTGTGGGTCTTGTGAGTGTTGACCACTGAGTGGGTGTATTCCTTGGAGCCGACCCTAAAGTTCATCTTGGGATCGATGCCCCGGGCCGCCTCCAGGATATCCAGCCCCAGTAGCAGGTCGGCTTTCCCCTGGGGAAAGAGGGGAGACACCACTTTTTTGCGCTTCGAAAAGGTTATCTGCGAATAGACCCCGCCATTTCGGATGGCGATTCCCTTCTTGTCGCAGAAGGTGACGTGATAGCCCTTTTTCCACGCGGCCCGCACCAGCACCGCCGTGGAACTGCCGATACCCATGCCGCCTACCCCGGCCAAATAACCTCTCCAGTCATTCTCAAAATCTAACGATACGGGAAGGGGCAGGGTTTCCGGGTTTGGCAGGGTAAGGGTCGGGGCCTTATGGTTGCGGACAATGGTCAATTCTTCAAAGGATGGACAGGCCTTGATGCGGGTACAGGCCATGTCGGAAACGCAGTAGGAAAGGTCGGTTGCCACCTTGGGTCCGTAAACGGTGTCTTCAATAGCTAACCCCGGACAACCAGTCAAATTGGTGCATTCCAGGCAGTATTCGCAAGTGTGATCATTGATGTTGATGCGTTTTTGCTTCGGGTGGTAGCCCAGGTTCGCGCTTTCCCGGCTCATTTTCTGGCGAAAACGTCGGTGGTAGGTGATGCCGCATTCCTTGTCGGCGATCACGAACTTAACCCCATCCTCCAAAATCATTTCCTCGAGCAATTCCCGATAGGCCATCCGGTCCTCCGGGTTGACCCTTGCGATGGAAACATCCTGCCCCTCGGTTAATCCCGAAAGCACCTTCTCGATGTCCTGGGCGAAGGTGGGGTTGCCCATGAGGTCCTGGTCCATACCGGGGTGGGGCTGATGGCCCGTCATGGCGGTTGTTTTGTTGTCGAGCACAACGTAAAGAACGTCTTGGTTGTTTTTGATGGAATCGGAAATTTCAGAAAGACCGGAATGAAAAAAGGTCGAGTCGCCGATAAAACAAACGCTCTTGTTGGTGGAAAAGGGCGAAAGACCCGCCCCCGTGCCGCCGCCCAAGCCCATGCCGATATAGTTGTGCATGAGGGGCCCGTTGGGGGGCATGAATAAGAGAACATAACAACCCGCGTCGCCGTGAAACAGAATGTCCAAAGGTTTGCGCTTGTACTTTTTCTTCATAAAGGCGGGGTCTTTGAAATCGGAAACCAGTTGCAGGAAAACCGAGGCCGAATCCCGGTGGGGGCATCCGGGGCAGAAGGAGGGCGTGCGCTTGGGGATTTCCATCTCTACCTGTTCCAGCGAATCTAGGAAGGTAATTTCTTTTTTCACCTTGGCGCTGGAACGTTCGTACTTGTCCAGCAAGGGAGCCAGGATTCGCATTACGACCGCCGGGCTCAAGCCCTGGTCGGTCGGAAAACCAGTAAGGTCATCCGGAAACTCCTTGCCCCAAACCGTGGGCATTTCGGGAATCTTGCCCGACTGGTGAAGGTCCATGACGATATTACGCACTTGGCTTTCGATGAACCGGCGCTTTTCCTCCACCACTACCAGATTCTTGGAATGTTTCAGTATTTCTTCCACTGCCTGAGTATCGACGGGATAGGTCAAACCCAACTTCAGGATAGGAATCTTTCCGGTCAAACCAAACTCGGCCAGGGCTTGCTCCAAATAAGTGTAGGAAGCCCCGGCAGTGATAAAGGCTAGGCCATTTTTGCCGTCACCGGGGATGATTTGGTTCAATCCTCTCTTACGGGCACCGTCGATCAATCGAGGGAATCTGACTTCCAGAGCCTCTTTTTCAAGATGGATGGTATGGGGTGGAAGAACGATGCTGTATTTGACATCGATGGTGGAACTGTCGATGGTGACCTTATTGAGGGTGGTGGTTCCCTTGGGGGGCTCATTGGGGAACACCTCAACGCATCCCCCGCCTTCTGCCGTATAGGTGATCAACAGGTAGGCGATAAAAAGATCCGCTTCCTCGGACAACTCAAAGGCCACCTTGACCCAGTCTTTAATTTCCTGAAAAGTGGCGGGTTCCAAAACGGGAATAAAAAGATGGTCCGAAAGTCTGCGGGAATCGACCGGCACCTGTGTGGTGTCGCTCCAAGGGTCGTCCCCAATGACGATGACGCCAGCTCCCTTATGGTCTTTTTTGGCCAGGCTGGCTGCAAAGAGGGCGTCGGCGGCGACATGGAATCCTACCGATTTCATGACGGCGATGGCCCGTAAACCGGCGATCTGGGCCCCGTTGAGGCGGGCGGCGGATAGTGCTTCGTTATTGGCGATTTGGGCGAGGATGCCCTTTTCTTTTAGGTAGGGGGTGATATTGGCGGCGGCCTCAAATACATCCGCAACCGGGGACCCGGGATAGCCGGTCAGGAGGTTCATCCCGGCTTCCAGTCCACCCTTCACGATCAGTTCGTTCCCCGTGAAGGTTTCGGTGCCTTTTTCTTTCAAAAACCGTTGATCCATCGTCCGATTACCTTACCTTTGGAGTGGTGTTTTATCAACTAAACAAAGGCCTTTAAAAGCATGTTCTCAACACATTCTTCATGTTTAACAGCCATGGAGGCGAATAGAAGCGAAAAATATTTTAAGTTTTGATAAGTGTTCTCAAATGTAAGGCAAGGGGTCAACGGCCTTGCCGTTCTTGCGGATTTCAAAATGTAGGTGAGGCCCCGTTACCCTTCCCGTGGCGCCAACCCTTCCAATCAATTGCCCGCGGCGGATTTTCTGTCCCTGTTGCACAAAAATTTTGGACAAGTGTCCGTAAAAAGTTATGAAGCCATTGCCGTGCGCGATTTGGATGAGGTTTCCATATCCGCCCGAAATACCGGTGAAGATAACCCTCCCCCCCGCCGCGGCATAAACCTTGTCCCCGTATTTCGCCCTTAAATCCACGCCCGAGTGATGGCGGACATCCCCGGTGAGCGGATCGGATCTCTTTCCAAAAGGCGAGGTGATGATTCCCCACCGGCCCAGGGGGTCGCCGAAGATTCCCCTTTTGGAAAAATAGGTTTGCCAATCCTGGGTCATGCGTAGGGGCTTGGCGCCGGGAATAAAAAGCACATCTCCCGCCTTCAGGGTTTTCCACCACCACCAATGGATGTCATTGACCGATTTCAAAACTTTCGGGTCCGCCTTGTAACGTGCGGCAATGATTGGGAGAGTTTCGCCCGGCTGAACGGTATGCAACACTCCCCTTTCGTTAAGGATGTTCACCGAATAGTTCAGCTTGGCCTTCATGGGCAGACCCGGATTCGCCCCAATCAGGGTGAAGAGGTCTATTTTATTGTCACCCGCGATGGTCCAAAAGTTCTCGCCTTCATCGACCTTATGGACTTCTTTCAAAGCCTTTGGATCTCTTAGGCGTTTGATGTCGATAACGTCGGCGGAGGTAGCGATATGGGTCACCGGACCCGTCGGGGCCAGGGTTTCACCCACGGTTGGGACCGCTGTGGCTGGGGAAACTGGGGCAGGCGTGAGAATGATTGCCGCCGGAGTGGGTATCGGTAACTCGGCGGGTGTTTCAACACCGGGAGTTTCGAGAATCCGTTCGCTGGGCGGGGGGGCGGGAGTGTGCGAACAACCCACTAAAAATAGACCTATGGCTAAAAGCGGGAGAGTGAACAGCCTGGGAAAAAGCAGCATTTAGGAAACGACACCCAACCGTAGGGCGTTCTGGTTCTTCAGAAGTTCCCTTACCCCTTCGGCCACTTGGGAAGGTTCTAAACCACAAAGTTCCCGCTGTTTCTTGGGGCTGGCGTGTTCGATGTATTCATCCGGAATGGCGATCTGTTTAACCGCGCAATCGGTAATGCCATGGCGTTGAAGGACTTCTAATATCCCGCTTCCAAAACCGCCTATCAAGACATTTTCCTCCAGTGTCAAAAGAACCTTGTGGTCGCGGGCCAAGGACAGGATCAAATCCTCGTCCATAGGCTTCACGAACCGCATATTGGCAACGGTGCCTTCCAGCCCTTCTTTTTTAAGCAATAGACGGGCCGCCTTGGCCACACCCACCATGCGTCCAACGGCCAAAAGGGCGTAATGCCGGCCTTGTTCGATGATTTCGCCCTTGCCGATCGCCAGTTTCCGGAAGCCCTTTTCCAAGGCCACTCCCTCGCCATTGCCCCTGGGATAGCGCAAAGCGATGGGGCCATCGTGTTCGACCGCCGTATAAAGCATTTGGCGCAATTCGTTTTCATCCGCAGGGGCCATCACGGTCAGGTTGGGGATACAGCGAAGATAGGTAAGGTCGTAAACACCCTGATGGGTCTCACCATCTTCACCAACCAATCCTCCCCGATCTAAGGCAAAGACCACCGGCAGTTTTTGCAGACAAACGTCATGAATTATTTGGTCGTAGGCCCTTTGAAGGAAGGTGGAATAGATGGCCACCACGGGTTTCAAGCCCTCACAGGCAAGCCCCGCCGCCATGCAGACCCCATGGCCTTCGGCGATACCCACGTCGGCAAACCGGTCGGGATAGGTTTCCCCGAATTTCTTCAGGCCCGTTCCCTCCGGCATAGCCGCCGTAATGGCAAATAGGTTCGGATGGTCTTTCCCAAGTTCAATCATGGCGTCGCCGAAAACTTTGGTGTAAGAAGGCGGCGCGCCAGGTGTGGGCGGGGTCTGGGTCATTCCCGTTTCTTTATCGAACACGCTGACCCCGTGGTATTTTTCAGGGTTTTCCTCGGCGGGAGCGTATCCCTTGCCCTTCTTGGTGATGACGTGAAGGAGGACCGGGCCCTTGAGCTGTTTCACCCTTCGGAAAATCTCAACCAAAGTCTTCATATCGTGACCATCAATGGGGCCGTAATAACGCAGTCCCATTTCCTCAAAAAAGGTCCCGGGTGTGACAAAACCCTTCAAGGATTCCTCGGCGTGATGGGAAATGTTGATGACCTGCTTGCCCATGGGAAACTTTTGGATCATGTGCTCAAAGTTGGCCTTGGCCTCGTTAAAGGTCTTTCCTGCCAGTATTTTGTTTAGGTAGGAAGACATGGCCCCCACGTTGGGGGAAATGGACATTTCGTTGTCGTTCAGAATGACCGTTAGGTTGAGTTCGGGATGGGTGCCGATGTTGTTCATAGCCTCCATGGCCATGCCGTTTGAAATGGAAGCGTCGCCAACCACGGCCAGCACGTTGAAGTTTTTCTTTTGAACATCTCGGGCCAGGGCCATGCCGTAGGCCGCCGAGAGGGCCGTTCCGGCGTGTCCTACCGCGAAGGTGTCATATTCGCTTTCGTTGCGCTTTGGGAACCCGCAAAGCCCCTCGAATTGGCGAAGGGTCGAAAAACGGTTCATACGTCCTGTGATCACCTTGTGGCCATAGGCTTGGTGGCCCACATCCCAAACGATGCGGTCCTGGGGGGTATCGTAAACATAATGCATGGCCAGGGTCAGTTCTACCGTGCCCAGGCTGGCGCCCAGGTGCCCGCCGGTTTTGGAGACCGATGTCACTAAAAAGTCCCTTATTTCCTCTGCCACCTTGGGCAGGGCTTCCTTAGGCAGGGTGCGTAACTGTTGTGGGCTTTCGATTTTATCCAGGTACTGGTACATGAATCTCCGTTTTACAAAGGAAGTATCGGGTAAAGGGCTAAAGCGATCCCAATACCCAGGGCCGCCCCGGCAATAACCTGCTTAGGGGTATGGCCTAAAAGTTCTTTCAATTTTTGCTGTGGAATGGGCCGGGATTCTTCCAGGTCTTCCATCATCTGATTCAGAATCTTGGCCTGCTGGCCCGCCGCCCTGCGCACCCCCGCCGCGTCCGTCATGACAATCAGGGCCATTCCGACGGAAAGCCAGAACGCCGGGGAATCCCAATGGGTGTCCAGGCCGATTTCGGTGGCCAAACCGCACACAAAAGCCGAGTGGGAGCTTGGCATGCCGCCCATGCCGACAAACAAACGGAAGTTGATTTTATGGTGCTGAAAATAGTAAATCAACACTTTCATCCCCTGAGCCACCACCCATGAAATCGTGGTGACATAGAAGATATTGGTGTAATGGTGGTGTTCGAAGGGGTTCAAATTTAGGTGGTCCTCGTCGCCATATATAAAGCGATTTCCTTTAGGGGTTCGGCCTTGCGGCCGAAGGGCTTCAAAGCCGCTAGTGCATCCTTCGTCAGACGTTGGACTTCCAACTGGGATTTCTCAAGTCCCACGGCGGCGGGATAGGTCATTTTTCCCCTCTCACGGTCGCTTCCGGCAGATTTACCCATTTTTTTGCTGTTCCCCGTCTCATTCAAGATATCGTCCACGATCTGAAAGGCCAACCCAGCTGATTGGCCATATCGGGTGAGGGCCTTTAATTTCTCAGAGGATACCCCCGCCAATAGGGCTGGCAAGCGAACGCTAGAGAGAAGCAGGGCTCCCGTCTTGCGCCGATGAATTGAAAAAACTTTAGCAAGTTTTGGAATCTTCTTTTCGGAAAGAACGTCATCCACTTGCCCCCCCACCATTCCCG
Source organism: candidate division FCPU426 bacterium (assembly GCA_963738405.1). Taxonomy (GTDB): domain Bacteria; phylum Oederibacteriota; class Muellerivitia; order Muellerivitales; family Muellerivitaceae; genus CAVTWJ01. The sequence continues at coordinate 109,592 of CAVTWJ010000005.1, forward strand.
GATAACCAGCGTGATGGGCCAGTTCGCTTACTACCTGGGACAAGTTCTTTCGATAGCGGGGGCCATAAGCTTTTGGGTTGGCGGCCCATTCAAAGGCTAGGGTTTGAAGTCCGTCTCCCGCTAGTATGGCCATGGCTTCCCCAAAGACCTTGTGGTTGGTCTTAAGACCGCGCCGGTAGTCGTCGTTGTCCAAAGCCGGAAGGTCGTCGTGGATCAGGCTGTAGGTATGAATCAGCTCCAGAGCGCAGGCGATAGGCAGAGCTTCCTTAGCAGATAGGCCAACCGCTTGGGCAGAAGCCAAGCAAAGAACCGGCCGAAGGCGTTTCCCGCCAGCGAAGACGCTGTATTTCATGCTCTTCCAAAGTAAGGGAGGGCAGTTGGAACCATCCCGAAAGACCTGATGAAGTCCCTTGTCCACAACTTGGCGCTTTTGTTTTAGGTAAGTTTTTAATGAAAAGGGCATTCGGATTAGCTCTTGGATTCGTCGTCTTTGGGTTTGGCCGTGGCTGTCTTCAGGAGGGTTTTAACTTTCTTTTCAATCTCGACCA
>CAVTWJ010000006.1:0-19958 GCA_963738405.1 candidate division FCPU426 bacterium
GCCTTCACCCTGCGGCTTCCCTTGGATGAAAAGGCGGGCGCGTGAAAATTCTACTGGTGGACGATGAAAGACCCATCCTCGCCGTGATGGTGCCCTTTCTGAAGGAGCTCCAGCATGAGGTCCAGACTGCCGCTTCGGTGGCCGAGGGGCTGATCAAGGCGGGCGATTTCAAGCCCGACCTGGTGCTTTTGGATGTCCACCTTCCGGACGGCACAGGACTGGATTTTCTCAAGCAATTGCCGGCCGTCCGCCCCGGCGCCTCGGTGGTGATGATCACCGCCAATGTGGATGTGAAGGTGGCCGTGGAAGCCATCAAGCGGGGCGCGGAAGATTATCTGGCCAAGCCCCTGGACCTGGAAGAATTGGAAGTGCTTTTAAAGCAAATTGAAGAGCGGCAGGGTTTGAAGAGGGACGTGGCGGCCTTGAAAGACCACCACAAGGATGTCTACCGCAAAGACTACCTTTTTCTTTCCGACCCCGCCATGCAGAAGGTTTACCAGCAGATCGAGCAGGCGGCCCAGCAATCCACGGTGACGGTCTTAATTTTGGGCGACACGGGAACCGGCAAGGAACACGCCGCCAAACTGATCCATGTGCTCTCCAAGCGCACCGCCGCCCCTTTCCTTGAACTTCATTGCGGGGCCATGCCGGAAAATCTTCTGGAGTCCGAACTCTTCGGCTATGAGCCGGGGGCCTTTACCGACGCGCGCAAATCCAAACCAGGCCTCTTTGAGGTGGCCAACCACGGCACGGTTTTTCTCGATGAAGTGGGGGAACTGCCCCTGACCGTGCAAACCAAGCTGTTAAAGGTCTTGGAGCAAAAGGCGATCCGCCGTCTGGGAGGCCTGCAGGAAATCAAGGTGGATGTGCGGGTCGTGGCCGCCACCAACCGGGATTTGAACAGGGAAGTGAAAGAAGGCAGGTTTAGGGCCGACCTTTATTACCGCCTCAATGTGGCCAATATCGCCCTTCCGCCCCTGCATTCCCGGCCCAACGATATCAGGGGATTGAGCCAGTTCTTTTTCTCTGAAATTTCGCAAGTGTTTGGAAAAAAGTTAAAGCCGTTGAATTCCACGGTGATGGACGCCCTGGTGGCCTACCACTGGCCGGGGAATGTGAGGGAACTGAAAAACGTCATTGAAAGGGCCATCCTTTATTGCAAGGGGGACAGCCTGACCGTGAAGGATCTTCCGCCCGAGGTGCTGGCGCCGCCGCCCGCGGTTTCCGAGGGCCGTTCGGACCGGGCCATGAGCAGGGAAGACGCCGAAAAAGAAAATATCCGCAAGGCCCTTAAGGCTTTCGAGGGAAACAAAACCCAGACCGCCAAGCACCTGGGCATCAGCCGCACCACCCTGCTGGCCAAGATCAAGCAATACAACTTGGAGTAAAGGGTTTTTTGAGTTGTCCAATGCGGGTCCCCGCCGTGGACAACCTACCCGGCTTGTTCGTAGTTCAAATCAACTTTGGCGTCCAAACGGCTAGCGGTCGCAATATAAGGTTCGCCGTTCTGGATAAACCCCGTGAAATCAATTAACGCTTTAGGACTAGCACACCATTTATGACCCTTCCTAAGTTCGCGCAGTTTCTCATCGGGGATAAACTTGAAATCGAGATGAAGTTGCCAGATATCATCATCTTCACCTCCGCCTGTTATTAGTTGCCGGGCGATATCCAATTCAAAATGTTCGCCCTTGCCCCAATTGTAGGTGCCCCATTGAAAAAGAAGTTGGTCCTGGCCCTCGTCATTACATCCATCAGCGCGTATTGTCCCATAAAACGAAAGCATGGCATCGATGCCTGCTGAAGTGATAAGTCGTTCAAAATTAAGTCCCCGGTTTATTAGATAATCTTCAAATTCTTTTTTTGCATTTTCCGGCTTCATTTTCACCCTTTATCTTGTTCACGATGGGTCCCCATCGTGGACAACCTTATTTCGTGCCTTTGATCACTTTCGTGATTTTAACGGTATCGACACAAACGAATTGCATCACACCTTTTTTGAAAGGAGTGATGGGATAAACTGTAAATGTTCCATAGACCTCAACATTCAAATCGTCCTTTAAAATTATTGATAAGTTTTCAGGAATAGGGCAACCATCTCGGACACCCACTATACGGTGGGTGCCAATCATCCAAATTTTGAGGGAAGTTAGATTTCCGTTCAGATAACTTGCCCGGCCCTTAAAAGTAAAACTCTTCCCAACAATTCGCGGGTCGTCGTGGCAGGGGCCTTTGAAATCCATATAAGGGTCCACGGTGGGCGTCGCGGTCATTTGATCAGCAAGAAGGGTTTGTCTAATCGACATTCCCGATAAGAAAATAAGTAACAATGAAAGTTTAAATAAATTCTTGGTCATCAGATTCGCCTCACTTTTACCCTGTCCACGAAGGGTCCCCGTCGTGGACAGAACTAAACCAAGTTGTTCTCTTTGGACCTATTCTCCCACAAGAAATTTCCGTCTTTTTTTGATATCCATTTTAAGCAAATAATCCAAAGCACCCTTATTCGGCATTAGTTCTTTACCCGCTGCCAGGGCGATCGAATCATCGAATGTTAAAAGGTATTCTGCAAACAACAATCTTTCCGCTTTAGGTCTTTGACGACAACTTGAAATAATTGCTTGAATGGCTGGCTTGTAATTAAGGTGAACCAATCCTTTTGCAGAAATAGATGCGACCTCCCCATTGGGGGACTTCAGCCCCTTCAAAAAAAGCGGAACATTGTCCAAATCCTTCATCATGGCGAAATATGTCAAATTTATCGGGCCTTCCTGGTAACCGACAATTAATTCTGCCTTCCAATCCAGCCCGCGATCCGAACACCACGTCAGGAATTCTTTAGATTGAGTATTGGGAATAAATTTACCGTTTTTATCGTAAACAGTAGGGTCGGGCATATCGCTGTCGATCAAAGGCTCAACCAAGGAAAGCAAATACTGTTTGTATTGGGGATCTTTATCTTTCAACAAAATCAATTCATAGGCGATCGCGCTTTTCTCCATTTTGTGAAGTGTCTTTGTATTCTCATCAAGACCTGGTTGTTTCAATGAATCCGAGGCCTTTCGATATGCCTCTTCAAACTCCGGAATGGATTTAGTGCTTTTCTGCTGTTTCTCTTGCACCGGTGTAGGAGTAGGGTTATCACACCAACCCCAGATGGCAAAAGCATGAACTCCAAACAAGACGATAAATATCTTCAAACAGATTTTCATCCACTTACCTTTCCACAATCGCCTGTCCACTACGGGTCCCCGTCGTGGACAAACCAAAATCATTGTTTTGTACTTTGCGGTTTTAATTTCTACTTTCCTGGTTATTTCTTAAGAAGGGATTCTAAATTAGGTGCCTCGCCCTCATATAACCCATCGATAGGATTGTAGTCACCGGACCTTTTTCTGTGTTTCTCTATAGCGTTTTTCCCATTTTCATCCAATTCTTTCCACAAACTTCTAATGCTGCAAACATGCCAATGCCGAAGAGTCTCTCCTTTATCAAAATCATGCAGCTTCTTCCAATCAATTTCAGACAGATCCCATTTCCCTGAATAAGGGAACCCTAGATAGGGTTCATAAGGCGAGGTGCACCATAATTCATTGCAAACAGAACATTTAGTAAGATAGATGTAATTGCCAACAATAACTTTTGTTAACTTGGGTAGCTTAGCTACAGGCATCGGTGGCCAAAGTCGTCGGCTGGGTGACTGACATTCAGAACATTTTTCAGTATTCAAAAATCACTCCATAATTCTATTTTGCTTGTCCAATCCGGGCCCCCGTCGTGGACAACCTTAATTGCTTGGGTGGATGGAACGAACATGTCGGACGTAGCTTTCTACTTCCAATTTTCCATGGGCGGCAATTCTGTCCATGTCCGCATCAGCGTGGACCAAGGTGAGATGATGTTTGTGCGCTTTATAGGCAATCAGGGCATCAACCGTCTTCAGCTTGTGCCCTTTTTGGCGGTGCGCCCTCGTCCACTCAGCGGCTTCCGCCCATTCATGGGGTAATAAAGGAAAAGGGTGAAGGGCGGATAAATGAGCCGCCAAGAGGGCCGAATGGGCCTGGCTTTTTTCGGAGGAAACAAGCTCGAAGAAGATCGGAGAGGTGATGGCCGCCAGGTTATTTTCCACCAGTTCCTCCACCCTTGCGCGTATAACCTCCACGGGCCGGGGGCCCAGGGCGAAAATCCACGCGGAACTGTCGATCAAGTAAAGTTGATTCAACCCCTGGACTTTTTCAGCGATTTGAGCGGAAGATCAAGACGGAACTTGTCGAAATCCTTCACGAAACTTTTTCTTTGAATATCGGCCAATAAGTTTCGCAAGCCGGTTTCCAGGACTTCCCGTTGGGAAACAATGCCCGTTTTCCGCTTTGCGCGTTTTAAGAGTTCTTCATCAATATGGGTTGTGATTTTCATTTCATCCTCCAAAGGTATGGCACTACTTACCATACTTATATCAAAACCAGGTCCCCAAGCCAATTGGGCGAAATATCGGAACTAACCCTATTTGCCTTGTCCAATCCGGGTCCCCGTCGTGGACAAGCAAAAAACGTCATGTGGATGGTTAACTGGAAACCGCCGGCATTATTTCTAACGTGATTAATCCAAGAAGTCATGGATGCTTAGTGCCGATTTCCCAGATGCTTTTCTCAAAGCTTTGTCTTCAGTTACCAACGGGACGTCCAGCATTTGGGCCAAGGCTAGGTAGTGGGCGTCGTAATAGCTTATTTTCTTTTCGGTCGAAAGTTGAAGCGCCAAGTCCGGATCGGACGGGATTTCACCCGGACTAAAAACCCCTTTAGCCGTTTGAAATAAATGAGCGGCCATCTTTGACGTGATATGTTTCTGGTGGATCATCAAGACCAAGGCATTGCCAAACTCATATTCCCAAAGCGGAGATGTCCGCCAGTCCGGATCTTTTTCCTGCAAGCGTAATGCCGCCGCCGTCATCTCCCCTTCCACGATCCGGTAAACCAGAATATTGGCGTCCACCACGATCATTGACGGCCCCAACGCTTTGCTTTATCGAGCCATTCATTGGTCGGCCGGAATTTCAATTTTACCGGAGTAGGGAGCCGGCCAATACCCGGCCTTTCCAATGCCTGCTCCAGAATGGAGACCACTTGTTTGTTCATGGAGCGGTGATTGAGTTCGGCTTGCTCCTTCAATTTTTTTCGGATTTTTTCCGGAATGTTTTTAATCAACAGGCTGGACACAAGGACCTCCCTAACAAAGGATATCAAAAAGATACCGTTATGATACCGTTTTGTCAATTGAGCCTTGTCCAATCCGGGTCCCCGTCGTGGACAAGAATTTTTCAATTTTTAGCCATGCCGTGCCAATTCTCCATCTTCAGTTGATCGAAATGACGGTAATTCCGGATGTTGTTGGTGACCAGGATCAAATCATGGACTTTCGCGATGGAAGCAATCTGCCCATCCGCGAATGCCGGTGTAAGTCCCAGCCTGGATAAACGGGCACGCTCCCGGCCGTGCCAAGCAGCCGCTTCCGTGTCATAAGGAAAAATTAACATGGAGGAGTTTGCTAATTCCGAAAGGAATTCCTCTAAAAGGGTCCGTTTTTCGGAGGGTGGCAAGCGGTCGCAGCCGAAGACGAGTTCATGCCAAACAATACTTGCGATTCCCATTTCGTCTTTGTGCCGCTCAAGTTTTCTCATCACATTGGGATTTGGTTTTACACGGGCTGCTTCCGAAACGACATTGGTGTCTAACAAGTACCGGGGCTTCACCACTTAAATTCTCTTCCGGGTCCGGTTTCGCGGATTCCCCGGAGATCTTTAGGTTCCAAACCGGCCTTACTGGCTTTGATACGGCCGTGGAAGGCCGAAACAACCTCCCAAAACCCGGGACGGGGTGCGGTCAAATGCCGGTAGGCATCCACCGATACCAAGACGGCAACCGGTTTCCCTCGCCGGGTTATCTCCACCGGCTTCCCTTTTTCCGCATCGTGGATGAGCCCGGGAAAATGGATTCGGGCCTGTGCAATGGTAAAGCTAGTTGGTGTCACGAGCAACTCCTTATGTACATGATGATGTACATTTTATGCCCAAAGTTTCTCCGTGGCAAGTACTGATTATTGCTTTCTTAGGTGTCCACGATGGGTCCCCGCCGTGGACAAGGTTTTTAACTATTCGAATAATATAATTTTAAGGTTTTCGATCAACTTCACCTTATCGATCGGGTTTAACTCCCCCAAATGCTTGACGAACCGGCGGTTATCAATGGCCCGGATCTGATCAACCAAAATATCGGAGTCTTTCTTGAGGCTGGTTCCCTTTTTGGAAAGGTGAACCCGGAGTATCTCCGCTTCGCGAATGACGTGGGTGGTAACGGGACAAACAATAGTGCTGGGGTGTTGACTATCGTTTAAAAGGTTGGTTTGGAGAACGACGACCGGCCTTTTCTTGCCCGGCTCCGTCCCGAACCGAGGGCTTAGATCGGCCAGGTAGATATTAAATTTCCTGATTTTCATTCAAGGGTTGCTTCTTCAAGTTTTTCCATCTCACTCAGGATATCCATGGAATTATTTCGCGTTAGCAGGGATTCTTTTTTTAATATTTGACGAAGTCCTTTGCGCCGGTTGAAAGCGTTATAAAAATCCAACGCCTCATTGATGTAGGTGTTTCGGGGCATATGAAGACGCTTGGTTTGGACTTCCACGTCCTCGAAAATCTCGTCTTTAATTTTAAGGGAAAGCACTTTGGTCATTTCGGGCTCCTTTGGGGGTATATACGAATAGTATATCCCTTCAAAGACCTTCTTTCGAACCCCTTCGCTTCATTCACTCAATCGGGCTGGATCAATTGTTGTTTTAGCGGTAAAATAATTTACATGAAATTAACAAGCCGAACCAAGCCGTTCCTGATCGTTTTGATCGCCGCCCTGCTCCTGGTGGGGAGCGCGGGAGCCGCCTATTACGTTAAAAAAGGCGGGCAGCCGAATGACATCACCCTGCGCGCGGCCCGTCTTCAAAAAACCGAATTGGACTTGGAATTCCTAAAGTCCGATCTGTCACGGCTTCAGCAAAGTTTGGAGGCCCAGCCCCAGGGCCGGATCTTATCGGATGAAACCCAGATCTTGCGGGAACGGATCAGCGGTGAACAAGCCGGCATCGAAACCGAACTGATGCGAATCACGGAGGATGCGGGGTATTTGCGCAGGCACTGGGCCGCCCTGACCCCTTCGCAAAAGGATTTGGTGGATTCGGTTCAGAAAAACCTTACCTAGTTCCCCGTCGTTTCATTCCTAGAAAATCCCCCAGGTTGATCAAAGTCTCCCCATTGCTGCGATTCGCGAACCCTCGAATTCTAAGATTCTTTCTTGAGCGCGGGGTAAGGATATTTCAGCAGCCAGTCGAGGGCTTCCTGAAAATTCGTGAAGACCCCGACGGGCATTCCCCGATTGGTCGCCACCACTTCGCCGAATTTTACGGGGTCCATCAGGGGAGGGTTCGCCACCACGGAGAACCGGCACTTTAGAATTTCCCCTTTCGCCAAGGCGGTATGATATTTTTCAGCCCCGGCGGTCCCCATCGTGAAGCGCTGCAGGGTGGTGAGATTTCCCTCGGCCTTGCGAAGATCCGCCAGGACCCTGGTGTATTGATGGGCGCGGGCCGCCTCAATGAGCAGTTCCGGAAATTGGGTGGGGAAGAGTTCTTCCACGGCACCTTCAAAGGTCATGTGGAGGTAATTGGGTTTGATCTCGGTGGTTAGGTTCACGGTGGGGAATATTAACTATTTTCTACTCAAAAACAAGGCCCTGGCCAGGGGCCTTTTTGGGGGGCAACTCCAGCCGCTGAATAGGCCGGACCCCAACGTTCATGGAAATATGACCTGTCCAATCTCACTGCACCAAGCCGGGGGCTTGGTGCTCCCCGTTGTGGACAGCAAACCTAAAAAGTTTTCAAAAAGCTGGATGGATTCAGGATTTAAATATTTTGGTAGGTTCCGACATCCAACAGGGCCTTATCGCCCGAGACAATGAATTCAGCTCCTCCCGCCAGGGCGGCTGCGATAAATTTATCATCATCGGGGTCCTTGCAAATGCCTCGAACAGGCTTAGCGTTCACCATTTCGCAATTCAATCTGATTAATTCCAGGAAGGGCTCAACTTCGACTCCAGGATGCCCCTTGGAAAAGTCTTCCATAACGCGGCGGTATTCTTCGAGAATTTCCAGGGACACCAATAACTTGAAATCACCACGTTCCCAAGATTTGAGGACTTGGTAAGGTGTCCCCATCCAGAAAAAACCAGAGACAAGAACATTTGTGTCTATGACAACAACCCGTTTCATTTACCGCGTCGAACGCGGGCAATGGCGGCCTTCACGTCTGATGGGCGTAATCCGGCGGCACGCGCCTGCTTTCGCGCGGCGGCCAGCAGGCTGCCAAGTTGGCTCAACGAAGGCGGGGTAATGGCTTTGAAAATCACCGAATCTCCCTGGCCCATCACGACAAACTGATCCCCCTCTTTGAGGCGCAAACTCTTGCGGATGGATTCGGGAATAACGACCTGTCCCTTCGAGGAAAGCTTTGTGGTTGCGATGGTCATAGGTTACCTCCGAGTAATCTTACCAGTAAGAATACAACCGAAATCTAATCAATACAATCCACCGCTCACTCCAATGCTTTTATGGGACTGGGATCATCAGGGCGCAGATGCGCAAATGCCTATATAAGCATTTGCACCGCCAAAACTCACACGCCAATGCTTTTTATGGCATTGGGGTTATCAAAGCGTGCGCCTTAGCTTGAGGCTAAGGCGCAGATGCACAAATGCCTTCATTGGCATTTGCATTGCCAAGACTCACACCCTAACTGGAAGTTAGGGTGTAGGCACCCTTTCCACCCGGGTCACCTGTGGGCCTTGCGCACCTTCATGCACCCAAACCTTCAAGTCGATCGGCTGGGTGGAAACAACTTCCCCCGGGTAATGCTGGTCGCTTTTAGTGATCACCACACCCTCTATCAAAAACTGGTCCGAAGCGCCGTCGGTGCCCACCCATTGAGGAGGCTGGGTGGGTTTGAAGTAAGCCACCCATTTTTTGTCTTGGATTTCCTGAATCTTGGCGGGGGGGTAGTTTTCGTAGAAGAACTGGGCCTGGTAGCCATCAACGATTTCGCTTTTCAGGTTCGCCAGCCAGGTCGGGATGTCGTGGTAGCTGGGGCCGAAAGCATCGTCGGCGAAGATTTTTAGGAACATCTGGTACGCGGTGACCTTGGCTTGATCCTTGGGGGAAAGGGTGGGGGCCGCCTGGGTCGAGCCTTCAAGGCGAGACCCAAGACTTGGCTGTGCCGATTCCTTAGGGGAACCGGCCGCCTGGGTCGAGCCTTCAAGGCGAGACCCAAGACTTGGCTGTGCCGATTCCTTAGGGGAACCGGCCGCCTGGGTCGAGCCTTCAAGGCGAGACCCAAGACTTGGCTGTGCCGATTCCTTAGGGGAATCGGCCGCGGCGGGCGTAGGCGCGGGTTTCTCGCTGACCACGACCGTGGCGGTATGTTTTGAAGTTTTCAAAGCGGCTCGTTTAGGCTCGATCTTCTTCACAACCGTTGCGAGAGTTGTTACCGCCATGGTTTGCGGGGCCTGATCGGCCTTGGGGGCCGAGGGGGCTGGTTTACTCCAAGAGGGAATAAACCCTTTAAGCCGGGCAACCAGATCGCCCGGATGAAACACATAAGTCCAAATAAGCCAAACCACCAACAGTATCGCCCCTACCCGGAGGAACCATATCACCACCGGCCCCAAGACCTTTTTCAAGCCGCTCCAGAGAAGATGGCCCAGGGCCGCGGCTTGTTTTTTCATTTCCTTGAAAACCCACCCGACCATGTGCCAGAAGAGCTTCCAGAGGGTCACAAGGGTCTTCCATAGGATTTGCCCCACCGCCTCCCAGGGGTTCTTGGCCAGCTTGCCAAAGATGGCCTTAACCCCCGCCCCCTCAAAGCCTTGCCAGACCTGTTTAAGGTCTTCCCCAAGAGTGGCTTGGGTCTTAGCTGTCTTGCTAGGGTTATGCCTTGTAGTGTGCTCAGCGGGCTCTACTTTAGGGTCTGCCGGTCCCTCGGCTTGCGTATCTATAGCGGGGGACGAACCCTGCGTTTGGGCCACCTGCCCAGTCACGGCGGGTTGCTGCGGAACAACCGCCTTGGCGTGGGGGTTGTAGCTTTCGGGCTCATTGCCATCCTTAACCCATTTGACCAGGCCTTTGGTTTCAGGCTCGGTTAGGTACTCATCGAAGACCTTCCGTAGGGCCCTTTCGACCTTGGCCGGGTCCCCAAGGTCGGCTAATACCAGGAGGATGGACTCAGTTATCAAAAAACCCTTATTTTTCGTGCCCAGCGGCTGGGCATCCGAAATAAGGCCTTTTTGAAGATTTTCATCCACCAAGGCTCGGGAGGCTTGGTTGAGGGCTTTTGTAATCTTAAGGGCGTTATAAACTTTAGAGTCGGACACACCTTCCCAATCCGCCAATTCCCTTTGGGTCATATTCGGTTGGTCTTCATGGTCAATGGCTATAGCCACATCCCAATCCCACCAGTCCATATCCTCATGCAGGTTGTCCAGAACGGCCTCATGGTGGGTCTCCCTTGGTTGGATATCATCCACGATGCATTTCAGGGTCTTCCATTGGTTAAGGATCGCCGCCGCCCGTCTTCGGTGACCGCCTATGTGCATGACCCAGTTACCGGGGTTGGCCGCCCGCTCTTCGTCCGTAAGGGGCCGAACCCTAACCGGGGTTCTCTGCCCCTTGGCTTTCATGGAAGCCGCCAGTTCCTGGATGGTTTCCTTCTTTTTGGACCGTCGGGGCTGTTTGGGGTTTTCGAGGATCTGGTCGATGGGGATTTCGACGACCTGGCCGATGGGATAGGGAAAGTCTGCTGGGACGGACATAGGGACCTCCAAATAGGTGCTGAAAGATACTTTCCTAGCCCATTGGCCTCAAACCAATGGGCGGGCCTTGGTTATACCAATGCCCATAGAAGGCATTGGTACATTACGGTGAAAATAATTCAGAGTCTTTTGGGAGGCAATTGGAAAATGAATCGGAAAGCCTTTTTTACCGGTCAAAAAAAGTGCAGTTTTTATCCCCTACAAAGATGTAACAGACCCATTGGAAAGTTAAGCGTTGGGGCGGTTTCTTGAAGGGTGTTGTTAATTTGAGATGTACGATAACGGTGTGATCGTTTCAGCAAATCCTAAAGTGTTAAGCGTTGGTCTGAACTCTTTTAAATTTATAATCAATTTCTGGAGATGGAGTGAATTGGATGAATTTTAATTTTGATAAATTTTGGCGCGATCCGGTTTGGAGTGCGGTTATTGCGGCATTGATAAGCGGTGGCTTAATAGGACTTGTTCCGTATATTCATGCTGAATGGCCAAAGTTTCTCATTGGGATAGCTTTAATTTCCTTGGGGCTTGCGTGGTGGAAAATCAGCAAACTGCCAAGGTTGCAAGTCGAAATGAAAGTAGAAATGGATGAAAATTTACCTCATGCCCCAATTATTCGTCTCGAATTCAGCAATTCAGGCTCCAAACCGATTTATGTCGTTTCGGCGGAATTCGTGACCAAAGAAAACTGGGCAATACCTGATCCCGTAAGGTCGGGAACAATGCAGCCGGTGGTAAATTTTTTACCAAAGGGTGAAAAGTTTATTAAAGTTTCCAGCCAAAAGAATTCGGCGGCCAATAAGGCTATAGATTTAACCCTAGAGCCTAAGAAATCCTCATCCATGTCATTTAGGCTCATTACGGACGAAATGCCTTTTTCCGGGCTAGGCCTTTTCCCCTTTTACCTGGAAGTTAGTTTGATATATGGGGAAAACGGTGATTTGCGAATCCCTTTACCCGATATTATCGTAAGCCTGCATGGTGGTTTATCTGTAAGTTATGTCCAATTTGGCGGCCCGCAACCCTTAACCATCAAGCCGAGCGATTTAAAGAATCTTGCCAATATTGTTTTAAGCAAAGTGAATAAGAAGGTGCTTTGCCCACCCGAAATTCTAAAAATTTTAAGATCAGTAACTAAATAAGTTGCCAAGGGTCGAAGCTTAAAGTGAAAAATGTAGGCCGGGACCCCTATTTCTTTACTTCGTTTTCATGGGTGGCGCCATGAAAAAAATAATCATCGATTTCAAACCGTCCGCGTTTGAAAACTACACCCGGCTTTCCAAGGATAAACGGCTTGGCGGTTTGGCCCAAAGGTATTACAACGAACTTTTTGGATTTCCCCCTGAGCAGTGGGGGAGGCTTCGGGAAGAATTCGGGAAAAGCACTTTCGTCTCGGATCACCACACGCCCTTCATCATCAAAGTAATCGTTGTGGAAGAAAAGGCCGGTTCGGTTTGGCTTTACGTGACCGAATTCAGCGCCCGCAGGACTTGAAAATAGACTACATTATGACTACAATTTGGTTGAGACGAAGGGAGAACCCATGAGCGTCATTTCCTACCGAACCAAGCTGGACCGGAAGTTTTTGGAAAAGGCCGCGGTCCAAAAACTCAAATACCGGAGCGTCAACGCCTTTATCGACCACGCGGTGGAAAGGGCGCTGAAGGATGAACTGGGCGCCGATACCCCCGCCAAGAAGATCGTCCAGGAGATCGCCGATGTCGTCTCGAAGCATTATCCGCTGAACTTTAGGGCGGCCAACGCCAAGGAAGAAAGGGAAATGCTCAAGGACCTGGAGGATTTAAGATCCGGCAAGGTCAAGGCGGTTCGGGTCCACAAAAGCTCCGCTTCTCAAAAGGTTTGATTTAATTTTCCCCTCCCGGATTTCTCCAAGAAGCCAAAAAACTACCTAAGCGAAATGCGTTATTAGCTGGCCGCTTGATGGTATACTCCTGTATACCATCTAGGAGGCCCCTATGCCCGTTACCGCCAAAGCCAAAGCCGTACCCACCCTCTACCGCATCACCCCCGCGAAGAGGCTGCGCATTCCCCTTTACCTCACCCGGGTCTCGGCGGGCTCCTTTTCGCCCGCGGATGATTACGTGGAAAAGGGGTTGGATATGAACGAACACCTCATCCAGCACCCAGCCGCCACCTTCGCCTTTCATGTGTCCGGAGATTCCATGGTGGGGGCGGGCATCTTCCCCGGCGATCTTTTGATTGTGGACCGGGCGGTGAAGCCAGTCAGCGGGTCGGTGGTGGTGGCCAAGCTGGGGGGCGACCTGGTGTGCAAGCGCCTGAAGCTTGTGAAGGGAAAGGTCTTTCTGGCGCCCGAAAACCCGGCCTACAAGACCATCGAAGTGATCGATGACATGGAAGGTTTTGAAATCTGCGGGGTGCTGTTGCACAACATCCATTCGCATGGGGTGAAGAAGTAATGGGTGCCGTTCAGCCAATAGCACTAATCGACTGCAATAATTTTTATTGCAGTTGCGAGCGGGTGTTTAACCCCAAGCTCACGGGCAAGCCCGTTATCGTCCTTTCCAACAACGACGGCATGCCCATTTCCCGATCCGAAGAGGCCAAGGCCGTCGGCATCGAAATGGCCAAGCCCTTCTTTGAGCTGAAAGACATCATCGAAAAACACAAGGTTCATGTTTTCAGTTCCAACTACACCCTCTATGGCGATTTTTCACGGCGGGTCATGCAAACCATCCGCCAGTTCAGCCCGATGGTTGAAGAATATTCCATCGACGAGGCCTTTGTAGGCCTGCAAGGCTTCGCCCATCGCGACCTTACCGAATACGGCAGAGAAATGAAGGCCACCATTTACCAGTGGACGGGCATTCCGGTTTCGGTCGGCATCGCCCAAGACCAAGGCCTTTTTTACCTCGACCAAAAAATCGGCGAGCTTTACCCCGACGCCCGAAAAAGCGCCGGGTGGGACCCCCCAAAAGACGCTATCACCATCGGCATGCTTTTATCCATGACTTCCGGTTTGGACTGCAATGATATGGGAATCGGAAACCAAAATTGCGGGGCGGTGATGGGCCAATCTTCCAACTGGGTTTCCTTTGCCTTGGGGCTTCCCATGGCCCATCCGCCCGGAACGGTTTGGACCTACAACGGATGCTGTTTGACCCTTCTTTCCCACGCCATCGCCGAAAAAACGGGGATGCGTTTTGCCGATTACGCCAACCAATACCTTCTGCAGCCCTTGGGGATCAAAAATAACACCTGGGTCACCGGGCCCAACGGCGACAACCGGGTGGATTACGGCCTTTACTGGACATCCCGGGATATGGCCAAGCTGGGACAGCTTTATTTGAACCAGGGCCTGTGGGAAGGCAAGCGCGTCGTTTCGGCGGACTGGGTGAAAGACGCCACGGCCGTTCACGCACCCAGGGGCCAGGCTTTCGGCCACGATTACGGCTACCTGTGGCACATCAAAACCATGCTTTGGAAAAACCGCCCGATCCGGGTGTTTTTCGCCAACGGCTACATGGGCCAGGAAATTTACGTGTCCCCCGACGCGGATTTGGTTTGCGTGATGACGGCGGCCAGCTCCAGCGCTTTGATTTATTCGATGGAAGATCATTTTTTGGAGAACGTGATATTGGATTCGATTCAATAGTCGAATGGATACCCTTCGCCGC
Organism: candidate division FCPU426 bacterium; assembly: GCA_963738405.1. GTDB lineage: Bacteria > Oederibacteriota > Muellerivitia > Muellerivitales > Muellerivitaceae > CAVTWJ01. Next base: position 14,558 of record CAVTWJ010000006.1, read on the forward strand.
TCCATTCCGGATTTTATAACCGAGGAACAGGCCATGAATTCGGATCGCATTCATTTCAGGGGTCTTAACGGAATAAGGGCCATTGCCGCCTTGACCGTCATTCTTTTTCATACCACATCGTTTCTTCCCGATTTCAAATTAAAAGGCTACAGTTTTTGGATGGATGATTGGGCGGGTTACAGCGTCACCTTGTTTTTCGTCTTGAGCGGTTTTTTGATCACCTACCTGTTGGCGGTGGAAAAAACCAAAACCGGCACCCTCCACCTTAAGAATTTTTATATCCGGCGCATTTTGCGGATCTGGCCGGTTTATTACCTGACCATTCTGATGAGCTTGGCGCTGATTCCGTTCGTCCCTGCGGTAGGGTTTAATCCTACAACGGCCAAATCCCTGCCGTTTGACCTCTTCTTTTTCCCCAACATCGCCTATAGCTATGCTTTCTCCATCCCTGCCTTGACCCCCTTGTGGTCGGTCGGGGTGGAACAGCAGTTTTACGCCTTCTGGCCCTGGCTGATGAAAAAATCAGGCTCGCTCAAGACCTCTTTTGCCCTGGTCATATTGGTTTGCGTCTTATTGAAGCTTGGGGCGAAACTTTACGGAAACGACCACCTCTACCGCCTCGCGCGGTTCACCGAATTCGACAGCATGGCCATCGGCGGGCTGGGGGCGCTATGGCTCAAGGAAAAATCACCGCTCCTCCAATGGGCCTACCACCCCCTATCCCAAATAGCCGCCTGGGGCTTGTTTATTTATGCGACGGTTTACAAACCGGTCCTCGTCTATCCGTTGATCGATCACGACCTATACGCCTTCATCTTTTTAATCCTCATCCTCAACGTCAGCACCAACCCGAAAACCCTGGTCGATCTTGAAAACCGGGTGATGGACTATTTGGGAAAAATTTCCTACGGGCTTTATTGCTACCACATGCCGGTGATCCGCGTCCTGATGTCCTTTCGCTTTCAATCCAGCGCCCTTCTTTTCTTTTTAGTCCTTTTTTTCTCGGTCACGCTGGCTACGCTTTCTTTCTACTTTTATGAACGCCGCTTTATCAACATGAAGGATGGATATAGCGACGTCTTAAGCCAAAGCTCCATGGCGCCTTCGGCGTAAAAGGGCAGCCCGGCGGACTATCCGACCGCGGGCGGTGGGGAAGTTGTTTTGAGGGCGGTTTGGATGGATGATAAAGGCCACCCTTGCGAAGGAGCCGTCTTGAAAAAACCGCCCCCCTCCCTCTGGGTCGTGGTGACCGGAGTCACCGCCGATCCGCCGGGCGCCACCTATGGCCCGAGGCTTCCTGAAAATTACGAGCTCATTTGGATCATGGAAGGGGAAGTCAAGGCGACTTTCGGCCAGGCCATAATCCAAGGCAAAGAAGGCACCTTCCTTTTCCGGCGTCCAGGGGTGCGTGATTATTACGAATGGTCCACCCGGGGCCGGACGGTTCACGCCTATGTCCAATTCCAGATTCCCCGCGGAGGGTTCGCCCTGCCCCCCAAAGGCATACCGGCTTCCCGAACGATATCGGACAACGATGTGCTCCGCCCTCTCTTCAATTATTTATTGAAGCTGGACGCCTTGAAGGAACCCAAAAGGACCGAGCTCATGATCCCGACCCTGGAACTGATGCTGAAAAGTTATATTTCCGGACAGGTCGGAGTCAAACCCCAGCTGGCTTCTCAAGTGCCCGAATTGGTCGAGCGATCGGTAGAAATCATCACCCGGCGGGTTGAACAGGCCCCCTCCGATCGTCTGAGCCTGAGCGAACTTTCCAAGGCGGTCCATACCTCGCCTGAGAATTTGTGCCGTCTTTTCCAGAAATCCCTGCATTTGGGCCCGCTGGAATACGCCAAGTTGGTCCGGTTGGACAGGGCCGCCCATCTTCTCCGGAGAACCAACCAGAGCATCAAGGAGATCGCATCCGCGACCGGCTTTTATGACGCCTTTCATTTGTCAAAGAGTTTCAAGAAGGTCTACGGTCTTTCGCCCAAGGTTTTCAAAACGTCCAAATTGAACGAGTGGATCACCCAAAGAAACCCGATCGTTCAGACCCTTTACAACAGTCCCTACCACAAGCCCCGAAAATAAACCCGGCTTCGAAATTAAACCGGTTTCACCCCGCCTCAAAGTCAAAATCTTCCATCCATTGGTCATTCCTGTACATGGTTTATTGAACCCGGCGGAGTAAGCTTGACAACAAGCAAGGCCCGATGGACTGACGGCCTTGAAACAGTTTCAACGGGGAAACCATGAAGATCGTCTTTGGAAAAAATTCGTCGGCACCCAAAGCGCGGTCTGTTTTTTTGTCGGCTCGTAAAAGCGCTTTCGCCGCCTTGATCATTTTCCTCTACATGACCTCGCCTGTCTGGGCCATGCCCCCCGCTGGATACAACCTGGTTTGGAGCGACGAGTTTAACGGAAACGTGGGGAGCGCCCCGAACAGCGCCAACTGGACCTACAACACGGGCGCGGGCGGTTGGGGCAACAACGAATTAGAAAACTACACGACCAGCACCGCCAACTCCCAGATCATCTCCGACCCTAACGCCGGCGACGGTAAGGCCCTGGCCCTGATCGCCATCGATACCCAGCCGGGCAACACCAATTACGGCACGGTGGGGCGGTATACCTCCGCCCGCCTTTTGACTTCGGGCCTTCAAAGTTTCCAATACGGCTACATGGAAGCCCGCATCCAGATGCCCTATGGCGACGGCATATGGCCCGCCTTTTGGATGCTGGGAAATAATATCGGCTCGGTGGGGTGGCCCACCTGCGGCGAGATGGACATCATGGAAAATATCGGAAACGTTTCAGACCAGCCCCTCAACCACGGCTCCCTGCACGCCCCCGGTTGGAACCCCACCGGAACCTATAGCCTGCCCGGAGGCGCGCTTTACCATAACGCCTACCATACTTTCGGGCTTCTTTGGCAGCAGGACCAGGTGCAGTTTTACGTGGATGGCACCCTTTATGAAACCCAGACCGCGGCGGGGGCGGCCGGCGCCGGCGGCACCTACGAATTCAACAGCCAATTCTTTTTTCTGCTGAATATGGCGGTGGGGGGAAGCTGGCCGGGGTCGCCGGATGCCGGCACCTCTTTTCCCCAGACGATGCTGGTGGACTATGTGCGGGTTTACCAGCAACCCTCCGGGACCGCGACGCCCACCCCCACCCCGGTGGTGGCTTCCACCTGGAGGGTGAACGCGGGCGCATCCCAGTACACCGACAGCCAGGGCAATGTTTGGAGCGCGGATGAGAACTATATGGGGGGAACGGCGGCAGTCACCAACAGCGCCATCGCGGGGGCCCTGCCGGGGGCGGGGGACCAGACCCTTTACCAGAGCCAGAGGTGGGGAAACCCCTTTACTTATGTCTTCAACGTTCCGGCGGGTTCCTATCAGGTGACCCTGAAATTCGCGGAGACCTATTGGACCGCGGCCGGGGCCAGGGTGTTCAATGTTTCCATCAATGGGAATACGGTCCTCAACAATTTCGATATCTTCCAAACGGCGGGAGGGGCGAACCGGGCCATCGACGAGGTCTTCAACAATATCGCGCCTTCCGGCGGGGCCATCACGATCACCTTCGGCCCGGCCAGCGTGGATAACGCGATGGTGGACGCCATCCAGATTATCCCCGAGCCTTCCACGCCCACAACGACGCCGACCAAAACCAACAGCCCCGTGCCGCCATCCCCTACAGGAACGTCGACATTTACGGTAACTAAAACATTTACTTGGACAATGTCTCCGACGGCGACCCGGACACCCACTTCCACCCCGACTGCGATTTTCAGCAAGACTTTTACCTCAACTTCTACAATGACTTCCACTTCGACCGCCACGCGGACCTTGACCCCTACGGCCAGTTGGTCGGCGACGCCTACGGTGACCCCGGCTTTTACGGCGACTTCAACCTCCACCATCGCTGGAGCCACTTATACCTTTACGTCGACCCGCACGAACACCTCAACGGCTACTTCGACCCCGACCGTGACTTCCACCGTCACTCAAACCCCTACGGCAACCTCATCACCTACGGGGACGTCCACATCTACTGTGACTAAAACAGCAACCATGACGATGTCCCCGACGGCAACTTTGACTTCAACTCCTACCACCTCACTCCTAACTCCGACTTTCACTTTTACCGCAACCTCCACCCCAACCCCCAGGAACACGGGGACGAATACGCCCACCGCTACAAATACTTTCACATTTACAAACACCCTTACTTTTACCAGGACCCCTACGAGTACACCAACCTATAGTTCCACCACCACACCCACTACCACCTCATCACCCACGGCTACCCAAACCGTTTCCCTAACTTCCACCCACACCCTGAGCCCGACCTATACCTGGACCCCCACCGAAACCTCAACGACGGTCGTAACTGGAGTCGTTTTTGAACCGCCCTTTCCCAATCCGGCGAATGGTAAGGGGCCCATCCATATTGATGTTCAGGCCCCATCCGGATCCCGAATCGAATGGACGGTATTTACGATCGGTTTCCGCAAAGTTTTGGAACAATCCGTGACCCTTCAGGGTCAAAAGGCCGCTCTGGTTTGGACCCAAGAGGACTCCTACGGAAAGCCGGTCGCCAACGGGCTCTACTATTTAAGAGTCCAGGTCACGGGCCCGGTTCAGTCCAACCAAATCTGGAAACTCTTGGTGTTGCATTAAAAAAACGTGAAGTGAATGGGCCATTGAATGAAAACCAAGCCGACTTCACGAAAATATAGGAAGTACCGCGATCTGGCGGTTTTCACCCTTTGGGCGTTACCTATTTTCGTCCACGCGGTTACCCTGATTCCCCTCAATTCCGGAATGCAGATGACCTGCCAATTCGTCAATAACACGGGCGGCCAATACTCCAACAGCCAGATCTATGTGGTGGCGATCGCCCAAAACGCCGCCGGGCAATATTGCCACTTGGACGCCGCGGGCAACATGGTGCCTTGCGTGGCGGGGGAGAATGGTTCCAGCTACTTCCTTTCCTTGAGCGCTTTCCCAGGTTTCCAATTTCCGCCGGTCATGACCTCCGCCAGGCTTTATGTCTCGCTAGGGGCGCCCTTGAATATCCCCATTAACCCGGGAACCCCGGTGGGGATCGCCTATCCCAATATCAGCAATCCCACCGACCCCAGCATCAACACCTCCTTCGATTGGATCGAGTACAACATCGGAAACGGCCAGATTTTCTGCAACACCACCCAAGTCGATATGTTCGGCATTTCCATGCTCATGGACCTTTACGACAACGGCGCCGGCGGACCCAGCCTCAACGGGGAAGTAGGAACCACCGAATCCACCAGCTCACTCATGAGCCAATATCTTTCCGCCGTTCCAGCCGCTTTTGCCGGGCTGGAAGGCCCGATCCGGATCGTCGCACCCCTCCA
>CAVTWJ010000007.1:0-36089 GCA_963738405.1 candidate division FCPU426 bacterium
CAGCGCCTGTCCCAGGGGCTTGATGATCTCGATGGAATAGGCGTCCTTCACCATGCGGGAAAGCAGGGAAATATTGAACCCGCTTCCGGTCCCCACTTCCAAAACCCGGTCGGAGGCCCTGGGATGGGCCAACTGGGCCATATAGGCCTGGCCCTCGTAATCGCTCAAGGCCGAACCCCAGCCTAAGGCGAAGGTGCGGGGCGGAAACTCATAGGCGGATTTGGAAAAATCCTCGCCCGCCTGGTAGTCGAAGTGGAAATATTCCCGGGGCAGGTCCTGAAAGGCCTTCAGCACCCTGGGGTCCGCCTCGCCGAATTTCCGGTACAGATAACGGTGGATGTCCTTCATCATGGCCGGTTTGCGTTCCTGAACCCTGTCGAATTCCTGGGCTGTGAGGTGGGTGACCCGTCCGCTTTTTTTGAAGGCCTTCAGGTATTTTTTATAGGTCCAGCTTTGGCTGTCCGGGCTTGCCGCGACCGATGTCTTGTCCGTTGGGGCATCGGCTCTTGCCTTTGGCGGGGTGGGAAAAAGAAGCAGGGACAAGGCTAGAAAGAACGCTAAAAAGGAGGATTCCTTCATGAGTTGTTTCCCCCCTTCTCCAGCTTCGCCAGCCCCGGGGGAAAGGCCAGTATGGCCAGCGCGTAAAGTCCCAAGCCCGCCAGTACCAGAACCTGGTAACCGGAGGAAATCGCCAGCAGATTGGCCAAGGGCGTGGCCACCACCGAAAAGGCGCCATTCAAGGCCCAGGCCCAGGGAATCAATCCGCTCTCACGGGGAAGTCGGCTAAGACCTAAGGGAAAGAAAAAGCCTAAGGGCAGCGCCGCCAAGGCGGCCCAAGCCGAAAGGACGAGACATTTCACAGGAAGGGGCCAGGCCAGCAGGGCTTCCAAAACCCAGTTCACGGGGCCCAGGCTCAAGAGAAGCCAAATCCCCAGCGCGATGGCGGCCGGTTTCAAGCCTTCCATGGGTTCCTTTAAAAAGCCCCCCGAAAGCCAGCTTCCAATCCCTGAAAAAACCAGCATCGCGGCGAGCACCAAAGAAAAGGCGTAGGTGCGGTCCCCCAAAAAGTAGGCGCCCTTTTCGATCAACTCGATCTCGATAAAAAGAAAGCCCAATCCCAAACAGGAAAAATAAAGAAGGGTTTTCCCTAGCCTTGGCAGGGGCACCGCGCCCCGGGCCCGTCCCAAAAGAGGAAGCGCCAAAACCAGCAGGGCCCAAACCAGGGATTGGGCCAGCACCGCCAGGTTGATGAGATAGCCGATTTCTTCCCGGGGAATCTGGGAAAGATTCTGCAGAATTTCCTGCAAATGGTTCAGCCTCAGCACGGAAAAAAAGAAGGGCCGGTTTCGGGTGGAGGGCGCCAGGTTGAAAAAGTGGTTTTTTAAAAAGGCCGGACCCTGGGGGGAAAGCAGTTGAAGCAGGTCGTCCCTTAACGCGTCGCTGACTTCCGTGGGCGCGGCCACTTGGTCGTCCGCCCCGGACCAAACCGTGGGGGGGAGGTCATTGAAAATTTCAGTGGTGGCGGAAGCCGCCGTCAGACCGGGGTAATAAGAAATGTCGAAGGACCGCAGGTCGCAGTATTTTTGAAGGGCGGTGAGATTCTCCGGGCTCCAGGGGTCTTTGGTGATGAGGAGCCTGGCGTTCCAGGCGGAACGGTAAAGAACCAGATGGGATTCGGGGTCCTTCACCCCCAAGTCGGTCAGCGCTTCCCGGGCGGTTTCGGTGAGCTTCAGGGCGTAAACCGTGAATTCGCGGATGTTCACCGGCAGGGAAACAAGCCCCCCCGGGTTTAAGGCCCGCCAATCGGCCTGAAGGGCTTCCTTGGTAAAGGCGTATTTATTGGCGTCCGCCTGGCCTAAGAATTCGCTCGAAAGGTCGATGATGTCGAATCCTTTTTTGGAGCCCGCCAGGTAGGATTCGGGGTCTTCCCGCAAAAAAGTCACATGGGGGTTCTTCAGCCATTTCCCCTCGTTGTGGGCCATGGGGCCCTTGATCAGCGAAACAATATTGGGGTCGCTTTCCAGGGCCACCAATTCGGAGGCGCCGGTCGCCAGGGTTTCCCCCACCCGGAAACCGCCCCTGGTTCCGATTAAAAGCGTCCGGCACCCCGGCTTGAGCACATAGGGAAAGAGGTCGAGCGCGGCCTTGGCGTAACCGAAATCCGGTTTACCTTCTTTAGGAAAAGAAGTGATTCGGTTGCCGTCCAAATAAAGGCCGTAAGCCTTGGGCGGGCCCTCCACCTTTAATAGTACGTAGTTGTTGGAAAGGTCGATGTCGAGACGTTCGGTGAAATTATCCAACATCAGGTAATAGCCCTGGGGCGAGTAGATGCGCTTCTTCACGTAGGCGTCCGAAACGTTCAAGGCGGGCGTGATCATCTTGTAGGCGCAGAAATGGCTTTTGTTGAATTTCAAGGCGGTGCCTTCGCCCAAGATCAAAACCAGGGCGATGGCCGCATATCCCCAGGCCTTGGCCTGGAAGCGGGCCCGGTAATGGGCCAAAAAGGCGGCCAGGGACCAGAAGGGAATGAGCGCGCAAAGCAGGTAAAAGGGGTTCATCCAGAACATGGCCGCCAGCATGGCCAGGGAACCAAAACCCGCCCCCACCAAATCCACCGCGTATACCGCCCCGATCTTCTCGTTGGTCAAGGCCAGGAAACTTAACGATATATAGAGACCCGAAAGGAAAAAGACGGGGAAAAGGGCGGCATAGTATTGGGCGATGTTTTTGAACTGGTCCTCCCAAAGGTCCATGTTTTGAAGTTCCAGGGGGTTGAAGGGGTTCACCGTCACCAGGTAAAAGCCCAGGCAGGCCAGGATGGGCAGAAGCAGGGGAATAAAAAAGAAGAAGCGGTGGGCCTGCTTGAAAAAGAAATTCTTAAAGAGGCTCAAGACCACTCCGCTGGCGGAATAGCCCGCCATGGCGATGGAAATAACCCAGTAGCCGTATTCGGCCCAGCTGGCGATTGCGAAATAGCGGGTGAGCATGATTTCAAAACCGATGCTGGCGGCGGAAACCGCGAAGAGGGCGCCTAAGAGCTGAACGTTCGGCCGGGAAAGGTTGTAGCGGCGGTCAGAAGCTGGCGAGGGCATAGGTCATCCTTTTTATCTAAATACCGGGGTTTGACCGGGCGCGGCTTTTTTTCGCGCCGGGTGCGGCAGGTCCGGCGGATAAATCGCGGACCGCCCCAGGAAATCGCGGACCAGGCCATTAAAACGCGGGGCGTCATCCACAAACAAGGCGTGTCCGGTGTTTTCGAAAATTTCCACCCTCGCCAGCGGGTCCACCTGGGTCAGGTAGGCGGATTGGGAAAGATATTTGGGGGTGACCGCGTAAAGCAGGGGGACCGTACAAATCGTTTTAAGGTTGGGCTGCCAGTTGTCGCCGGGGAAGGCGTTATTCAACAAGGCCATGGCGATCTCGGGCGGAACCCGGGCGGCGGCGTCTCCCAGGTCACGGTAGTAATCCTGCGGGGGCGGGGTCTTAAAGAGGCCCCAAACGAAACCCCGGGCGGCCTTGGCGTGGTCGGCCTTGAATTCTTCCAAAAACCGCGCCTGGGCGGGGGAACTGGCGGGGGCAGAAGCGGCGGCCAGCGCCGAATCCACCAAGATGACGGCATAGAGCCGGTCCGTGCCGTATTGGCCCATGTAGGCTAAAACCTGAAAGCCCCCATGCGACCAGCCCGCCAATACGACGGATGTGAGATGAAGGTGGTCCATCAGTTCCTTGATGTCCTGGGCCTGCCTTATGGGTTCATCGCCAACAGAGGTGACGTCCGACCCGCCCTGGGATCGGGGGTCCAGGGCTACCACGTGGTAATCCTGGGCTAGGTCTTCCAATTGGGGCTGCCAGATCTCGCCGGGCAAAAGCCAGCCGGGAATCAAAAGCAATGTCAGGCCCTGTCCCGCCTCCAGATAGTGAAGCTTGACGTGGTCGCTGGTGTAGAAATAACCGTCCTGAACCTGGTTTTCAGAAGTGACCGTCAGGGGATGAAATCCCGGCGCCTTGGCCGGGATGGCCGTAGGCGGCCCAGTTGGAGTTGAAATTTGGGAAGGGGATTGGGAACCGAAAGATTTCAACGCCGACCATAAATTCTGCAATCGGCTTGGTGCCGGTGTCCCTTTCGGGACCGGGGTCCCCGTCGGGACAATTATTTCTGTCGAAATCTTGGTCGCGGTTGGGACTTGAGTTACCTCCGGAACAGGAGTCTCGAATGAGACTGGAGTCCCGACTAGGACGGGAGTTGAAGTCGAAGTGGCGGCAGACATTGGGGTAGGCGTCCTTGGGGGCAGGGGTGTTGAAGTAGAGGTAGGGACCGGAGTCCCCGTTGGGACTGGAGTCCCGATTGAGACCGAAGTCTGCGGAGCCGTTCCTAGGGCTGAGGGGAAGGCCGCCATGTGGGGCCCGGGCTGGACCGCTTTTCTGCGCCGGGGTTCGGGCAGGCCGGGGGGATAAAGCGAAATCTGTTTCATAAAATCCCGCATCAAGGTGTTGAAGTGTTTCGATTCGTCCACGAAGAGGCCATGGCCCGACTGGGTGAAGGTTTCCACCCGCGCTTGGGGGTCCACCTGTAATAGGTAAGCCGCTTGAGAAGAAAATTTGGGGGTGACCGCGTAAAGCAGGGGAACCTGGTTGAGAAGCTTCAATCCGGGCTGCCAGGCATCCCCCGGCTGGGTATTGTCCAGGGCCGCCAGGGCGATGTCGGTGGGGATCCGGTCCGCCGATGAAGCCAGGCTATTCACAAATAACGTCGAGGGGGGGCTTTTGAAGAGGCCCCACACATAACTTTTATCGGCATTGGCCCGGTCGGTTTGAAAGCTGCCTAAAAAAGAACTGCGATTGGTCGGCTTGGGACCTGAGGGAACCGCGAGAGGGGAATCCACTAAGACGAGGGCGTCGAGCCGGTCGTCCCCGAATTGACGAAGATAAGCGAGACAGTCGAAAGCGCCCAGCGACCACCCGGCCAGCACCACCGAGTCGATATGAAGGTAGTCGAGCAGTTCGCGGATATCCAGCGAGCGCCGAATAGGGTCGTTGCCTAGCGCAGTCATGTCCGAAAGCCCCTGCGACCGGGGGTCCAGCGCGACCACGTGGTAATCTTTTGAAAGGTCTCGTAATTGCAGTTCCCAGATCTCCGCAGGCATCAGCCAGCCGGGAATAAAAAGAATCGTCTGGCCCGTGCCGGCTTCCAGGTAGCGCAGTTTCACATGGTCGCTGGTGGTGAAAAAGGCCTGGGTGACCGGGGTTTGCCCCAAGATGGGAAAGGATGAAAGAAAAAGGAACAGAAAAACAATTTGAGTGATAGTGAGAAGCCGTGCATTGGACCTGATCAATCGTGTCCCTCATCGGCGTGGAATGGGAAATGGAATCAATCGCGAAAAGGAGTTTATCATTTTCATAAAGGAATCAAATCAATAACCTTTTTGATTGGAACGAAAGAAAGGTTAAACGAACCTCCTTGCCGAAAAAAATTTACAGGGATTTATTTCGGCTCGACCGCTGGGAAAGGAAATGAACTCAGTTCGTCCCGGAATTTTGCGGGAAATAGAAGTTCAAGATTTTTTCGTAACTCCAACCTAACTGGGCAAGTCTTAAGGCCCCCGATTGGCACAGGCCAACGCCGTGGCCCAGTCCCCGGCCGGTGAATTGGTAGGTATCGTCCTTTTGATGAATCTCGAAAAGATCGCTGGGAAAGACGCGCCAACCGAATTTTTTTCCGAACTCCGATTCGAACCGGACCGCATTTTCGTGGATCGCCAGGGTTTCCCCGGCCGCCAATTGAAAGGTGGCGAGCAGGGTTTTGTTCCGGCCGAATTTGGTTTTCTCCTCGATTTCCAGGGTTTTCAACACGGCATCGGGCGGTAGTTGGGCCATCGCCCGGAGAATTCCTTCCGCGTTTTGAACCGCCGTCGTGGAGGTCCAATGGGAGAAGGGGTCCGCCCGGCAGAGGATTTCCCCATTCCATTCATCCGAACCGGTCCGGTTAGGCGAGGGCGTTCCGCCCCAAATCTGGTCGGCTGATTCCAGCAGGCCCCCGCAACAGCGGTGAAAATAGATGGAACGGGCGTCGAAAGAAGACGGGAAATAAAATCCCGCGCCCGCCTCCGCTATCTTTTCCCAGAAGCCGAAACGCGGGGGCAGACCCTGATAGACCTGGCAATGGGAAAGGTCGCAAAGGTCGTAGGTTCGGTGTCTTCCCCGGTGGGCGCGAGCAAAGGTTCGAACAACGACCGCGAGGGCCTTTAAATATTCGGGTTGGGAATCATCGTAATCGGACTCGTAAGCGGTGACGCAAGCCGTGTAATCCGAGAGGGAAACGAGATTTAAGATGACCATTTCCGCGTCTTGGGGCCCTCCTTGGGACGAAAGGACGATTTGGCCTGGATAAATTCTCGTTAAATTTGCGGCTTTTAATTTCACCTTGGATTGGGGCGACCCATAGGACATCCTCGTGAGGGGAATGCCGTTGACCGTCCAAATACCCCGTGTTAGCTTGACTTGGTTCCAGGGGCCTTGATCCGCGGGGGACTGTATCTCGAAGGCTTGAAGGTTTTGTTTCTCAAGAATTCGGACACAGAGGATCGGGTTATTTTCCTCTCCGCCCATGGTCGGTGGCGGCAGGAAAAACAGTACGGTTAAGCTGAATAAAAATATATTTTGAATCATTCACCCCATTATAAGTGCTGAGCTCTTCGTTCAAGGAGGGGCTTTATGTCGTCGAAGAAAGTATGGAACGCCTGGGCTGTTATCTCCGTTGTTTTAATCCTCATGTCGGCCCTTCCCAATTGGATGAACCATCCCCAAGTGGTCAGCCTGATTCAACACCAAAACCTTTGGCTCTTTCTTTCCCTGTTCATCGGGGTGGGCCTGCTTCGCAGGATTTTCTTAAAACTCCCCTTCCGTCTCGCTGAAGGGTTTTTTACCGCCGTTCTCATTTCCTTTCTCACGCCGAAATGTTTCGACCGGGTGCCCTCCAGCCTTTCCCACCTAAAGATCGTCTGGTTCACTGCCCTGGCCCTATCGCTTTACGCTTTGATCCTTTTGGGCTGGGAAACCGCGCAGGACGCCCTTAAAAAAATACCGGCCCTCAAAAAAGTGAACATCGGAATCCTCCTGATGCTTTTCACGGGGGCGTCCCTGGCGGTTTGCCTCATGGGGCTCCCGCCAACCTATTTTCCCTTGGTTCTCTTTTTGGGCTTTACCCCCCTGGTCCGCTATTACTTTATGAACCGAGACCCGGAAATCACCAAAGCCTTCGCCTTGTTTTTCCTGACCGATTGGCTCTACCGCAGTTTTCCTGAAGTTTCCGGCTATACGGATTGGGCCTGGCTTCACAACTTCCAGGGATTATGGAATACCGCTTTTCTGTTGCACCACTTCCTCCTTTCGGCCCTGGTTTTCCTGTTTTGGGAAAAACTGAAGGAACCCAAAGCCCAACGGGGAAGGATTTACTTATCCCTGTTCGCCATCCTCCCCATGCTCCCTTTTCATTATTTTGGTTTTGGCAATTGGGCCTGGCCGGTTCAAATCCTGGTTTTGGGCCTGCTGTGGGGTTGGAACCCCTGGCTCAAACCCCATGCCAAGGAAGTTTTCCTTTCCCTTTGGTCGCTGGCGGCCTTGTTGATGATCCAGGCCAATACGGGTTCGTGGCTGATCCCGATGGGCCTCCTGGTTCTAACCTTCGCGACAGCTCAGGTCCGGACCCAATACTTCAAACTGCCCCAGGCTCTCCTGCGGGCCTTGGCCTTTTACGGGGTGGGAGGCTGGGCCACCACCCTATATTCTTCCGGCGATAACCCATGGATCCTCGCGGGGCATTTGATTCTTTCAGGATTGTTCCTCGTTTTTTGGGAAAGGATGAGGGAAGAAAAGCACCGCAACCTGCGGGCTTGGATATGGATCTACGCCCTGCTTCCCATTCCCTTCATGCTGTTTAAAAAAAACCTGATTTGGGCCCTCCAGGTTTTGGTCCTCTATCTGACGCGGTTTTACCAATCCCTCGGCGCGGCCGGTAAACTGGGCAAGGACGGCCTTCCGGAGGTGGACTGGGAAACGAAATGGAACGCCATCCAAAAAAGTCCGCTTTACCAGAAGACTGCCCGCTTCCTCAAGCAAAAGGGGAAACAGGGCGGTGAAGGAATCGTCGAAATTTCCAAGAACCCCGCGGCCCGCAAAGGCGCCCTCGGGTTGTTGGCTTTGGCGGCCGCCTGGGCCATCTTCACCCTCGTCTATGACTTCTCCACGACCCACATCATCAGTTTCACCCCCCAGGGCATCATCACCACGCCCAATACGGTGATCCGGGCCAAGTTTTCGGATGACGTTCAGGCCGTCGGCTCCCTGGATTCGGCCTTTGAGATCGTTCCGACCCTCCCCGGCACCACCCGACTGGAGGATTCCAACACCCTGGTCTTTACCCCCTCCGCGCCGTTGAAACCCGCCTCCGCCTACCAGGTGAAATTGGATGTTTCCGGAAAACTGAAATCCAACAAATGGTTCGTCCAGGGAAGCTCCAAAACCGCCTTTGCCACCGAGCCCCTGAAAGTGGTTTCCAGCCGCCTTTTCTATACCTATGACCTGATCAAGGAAACCGAAAAGGAACTGGTGGGGGAGATCGAGTTCAACTATCCGGTTGAGATGAACGTCCTCAAGCAGAACCTTTCCGTGGCCAGGGCCGGAAGCCCCCTGAATTATGAATTGGAACAGGGAACCCTTCCCACCCGCTTTTTCTTCAAGGCGGGCGGCCTGGAAAGGGAGACCGAGCCCCAGGTTTTGACCTTGACGGTCGACCCGGCCCTCACCTGCGTGGACGGCGGCAAGCCTCTCGGCGATAAATACCAAAACACCGTCACCCTTCCAGCCAAGCCCAAGATGCTGGTCAATGAGATCAAGCTCCACCACGTGCCGGGCAATACACTGATCTCCATCCTCTTTTCCCTGCCGGCTTCCGCCGACCAGGTCCGAAACAACGTGACCATCGAGCCGGCCCTTGCCTTCAAGGTGGACACCGAATACTGCTACGCGGTCCTGAAGGCCGATTTCCAGCCCAACATCGACTACAAGATCCACGTCAAGGAAGGCTTGCGGGCGGAATCGGGGGAGGCGCTGGAACATCCCAGCGAGCAGATCATCCGCCTGGAGGACATCCAGCCCTCGGTGCGTTTCGGCGACTCCGGCCGGTTGATCCCCCTGGAAGGCGGGAAAATCGTCGCGGTCAAAACCATGAACCTGGACAATTACTGGGTCTACGTGAATAAGATCTTCCGCAATAACATCGTCCAATACCTCAAGAACAATTACGATGCCGGGCTGGGCGCCAATGTGTGGAACGGGAAGGTGGACGTCAAGGGCGGCCAAATCAACCAGGAAACCGAAACGGACCTGGATTTCAGCAAGTGGCATGCCCAGGCCTATAAGGGCATTTTCAACGTCACCCTCAACGGCTCCAACGGCGGCGGCCGGGATTCCCGGGTTTTCCTCTGCACCGACTTGGGGCTGATGCTCAAGCACTCGGGCGACGACCTGCTGGTGCAGGTGCTTTCCATCTCCAAATTAACCCCGGGCGCCGGGGTCAAGCTGCAGTTGATATCCGAAAACAACCAGGTCATCCAGGAAAAGGAAACGGACCTGGAGGGCCGGGCCTGGTTCACGGATTGGAAAAACAACCCCTATAACTTCCGTCCCTTCGTGATCGTGGCCGAACTGGGCGACGATTGGTCCTATCTCCGGCTGGACCAGGAGGCCTTGAACCAATCCCGGTTCGATGTCGGGGGGGACCCTTTTCAATCCAGCGGGTGGGACGCCTTCCTGAGTTCGGACCGGGGCCTTTACCGGCCCGGTGAAACGGCCAATTTCACGGCCGTCGTCAGGCACGCGGACCTG
Organism: candidate division FCPU426 bacterium; assembly: GCA_963738405.1. Classification (GTDB taxonomy): domain Bacteria; phylum Oederibacteriota; class Muellerivitia; order Muellerivitales; family Muellerivitaceae; genus CAVTWJ01. The sequence goes on from CAVTWJ010000007.1 coordinate 9,883, forward strand.
GAAATTCCGGCGGATCTTCCCGTCAACGTGACGATCCGGGACGGGAGCGGCAGTCAGGTGGCCAAATTGACGGCCAAACTCCAGGATTTCGGCATGGCCACCTTCACCTTCCCGATTCCTGAAGACATCACCACCGGCATGCTCAACGTCGAATTGGGCCTGGAAAACGGCGTCCATTTGGCGAACACCACCATCAAGGTCGAGGAGTTCATTCCCAACAAGATCAAGGTGGAGGTCCGCCCCGCCAAGAAGACCACCGCCCCCGGGGAACAATTGGCCTTCGAAGTCGCCGTCCGCCAGCTCTTCGGCGCCCCCGGAGCCAACCTGAAGGTGCATACGGCCGTGCAGTTGAGCGCTTTGGAATACACCAACAAGAATTGGAAGGGATACCAGTTCTCCGATCCCACAAGGCAGTTCAACGGGGAAGACTTGAAGGTCCCCAGCGGCACAACGGACTCGGCGGGCAATTTCGACGTCCAACTGCCCGTTCCCATCTCCATGCTTCCGCCTTCCATGCTGCAGGCCGAGGTCTATGCCGAGGTGCTGGACACGGGCGGCCGTCCCGTGGGCGCCAACGCCGCCATCAATGTCCACCGCTATCCCTATTACCTGGGCTTGAAGTGTGAAGAGGGCAAGGAAGTGGCCCCGAATAAAAAAGTCCACATCAAATACGTGGCCATCACCCCGGACGGCGAACCCACCAAGGTGGAAAAGGCCGACCTGATCGTGAAGCGCAAGATTTGGTATTCCATCTTCCGCCGCAGCGGGTGGTCCGGCGAGGGCTATGATTCGGACTATTACGAACAGGTGGTGGATGGCAAGGAAATCGACGTCGACGGCAAGGGCGCCTATACCTTCACCCCGGACAAGCCGGGCGAATACACCATCTATCTGGGCAATGAAGAATCCATGCGCAGCTCCATCCGGATCGCCGTCTCCGGGCCCGAGGAAAAACAGGCAAATGCCGGGGAATCCACCGACCTCGGGGAACCGGACAAGCTTTCCCTCAACCTCGACAAGACCCAGTACCAGGTCGGGGAAATCCCCAGCCTGGAAGTGCGGGCGCCCTTCGCCGGGCGGTTGATGTTGTCCATCGAGCGGGAAAAGGTCTTCTACACTTCCACCGTTCCCGTGGCCGCGGGATTAAACGTCGTTCCCCTTCCGGCCGTCGCGACCGCCTACCTGCCCAACGCCTATGTGGTGGGCCTGTTGGTGCGCAAGCCCGACGAGTCCCTCCGCAACCTGCCCATGGCCTCCTTTGGCATCATTCCCCTGGGCATCGATACCTCCAGCCATGAAATCGACCTCAAGTGGAAGGCGCCCGAATCGGTGAAATCCCAGGAGGGCATCGACGTCAACCTGTCCACCGGCGCGCCGGGGGCCAAGGTGGTCCTGGCCGCGGTGGATGAGGGAATTCTTCAGATCATCGCCTTCACCACGCCCGACCCCTTCAAGTATTTCTACCGCAAGAGGGGCCTGACGACCTCCACCTTGAGCCTGTTCGAGGATATTCTGCCCGACCTCGACCGCAAGGACGCGGTGGGCGGGGACGAGGGCGAATCGTTCCAGTTCCGCCACTTGAACCCCATCGAGGCCAAGCGGGTGAAATCTTTCGCCCTCTTCTCAGGGATACTGACAGCCGATAAAGAAGGGAACCTCAGCTACCATTTCCCGACGGACAAGTTCCACGGCGAAGTTAGGGTTATGGCCCTGGGGGTGGAGGAAAACAAGTTCGGGGCTTCCGCCTTCCACGTGAAGGTGGCCGATCCGGTGGTGGTGGAGCCTTCCTTCCCGCGGTTCATGGCGCCCGGGGACCATATCGACGTGCCGGTTTTGGTTTACAACAATACGAAGAAGGCCCAGACCATCAAGATCGCCCTCTCCTCGGACGGCCCGGTGGCGGTGGATGGCGAGAAGGAACAGGTGTTGAAGCTGGGTGAAGAGGGACAGCAACAGATCCTCTTCCACGCGAAAGCCAACATGGACGCGGGGGTGGCCCATTTCAAGGTGACGGCCACGGACGATGAAAACAACAGCTTCGACGTGGATACCGAACTGGCGGTAAGGCCCGGTAACCCCCTGACGACCCAGATCAGCTTCGGCCAATTGTCCGGCGGGGGCAGCCAGGCCCTCTCGGTCCCCGGCGGTTTCATCAAGCAGGGCCAAAAGGTCCGCCTCACCGTTTCCTCCAGCCCCCTCTTAACCTTCTTGGGCAGCATGGACTATCTCATCCATTACCCCTACGGCTGCGCCGAACAGCGCACTTCCCAGGCCTTCCCCCTGCTTTATTTCAAGGACATGGGTCTTTTGACCGGCCGGTTCGAGGGCCGCGCCAACGCGGTGGAGATGTACGTCCAGGCCGCGGTGGATGACCTTTCCAAGATGCAGTTATCGGATGGAAGTTTCGCCCTTTGGCCGGGGGAACAGGAAAACGGCGGGGATTACCTTTCCCATTACGTTTCCGAATTTCTCCTCACCGCCCAAAAGATGGGTTATCAGGTGAACCCGGATGTGATGAATCGAATCCTGAACCGTTTGGGGGCCATCAAGGTCACGGGCCAGGGCGTGGGACGGCTGGACCGGCGCCAGCAGAACGTGGAGATCGAGGACAGCGCCTACGTGCTTTACCTGAAGGTCTTGGCCGGAAGAACCGACGCCGAATCCATGGCGGCCATGCGGGATCAAATGAAAGACCCCAAGGCCCGCAGCCTTTCGGACCGGTGCTACCTTTCCCGTGCCTATTCGGCCATGGGCGACCGCTCGACGGCCCTCGCGATCCTTCCCGTCCATTACCTGCCCACCAACCTGGCAAGGGAACTGGACGGCGATTGGTTCTCGCCCAACCGGGAAATGGCCCTCTATCTGTTGGCCCTCACCGATGCGGACCCGCAAAACGCCGAAATTCCAAAGTTGATTATCGAGTTCGGCAAGACCCTTCAGCAATCAGGCCGGGGCTGGTTCGGCACCACCCAGGAAGACGCCCTTTGCTTCATGGCTATCGGCAAGGCGGTCCAGGCCACGACCCTGGCTTACCCTTTAAGCGCCCAGTGGTCGGTGAAGGGGGGAACCCCCAACGCCCTGGCGGGGGAAACCGCCGTGGTCAAGGACGAGGAGCTTTCCGGCAAAGACGTCAGCCTGAACAACACGGGCAGCCGCAACCTTTACTATCACCTCATGGCTGAGGGCACCAAATTGAAAAGCGAAAAGGAATCGGTCTCCAACGGGCTTTTTGTCAGCCGCGAGTATCGGGATGAGACAGGAAGCACGATCAACCTGGGATCGATCTCCCAGGGCCAGCTGGTGGTGGTGACCCTGCGGGTGAAATGCTCTAGGCCGCTCGATAACCTGGTGGTGGTGGACCTGCTTCCCGCCGGGTTTGAGGTGGATAATCCCCGCTTGTCCTCCAGGGGCAACCTGTCTTTTGAGCCGGATTGTACCTTCCAACCCGCCTTCCAGGATTTCCGGGACGACCGGGTGCTCTTGTTCTCCCGCAACGTGGAAGGGGACCAGACCTTCTCCTACAGCGTGCGCGCGGTCACGCCGGGTTCCTTCCAGGTGCCGGGCCTGGAGGCCGAGGCCATGTACGACCCACAGATTTACGGAAGGTCCAACGAGGGCCAGACACTGGTCATCGCGCCGGCCAAATACTGAGTTTTCGGCCGCGCCCCGGGATTCGTTTCCCGGGGCGCGAACCTCCCCCCAAAAGGGTAGTCGTTCCATCCTAAAACGGTTTTAATGCTTCCCATGAAAAAACCTATTTGGAATCCCGGGAAATGGTTTTTCCGGCTTTTACTGGCCCTCTTCTGTTTTTATGTCCTCCTGCGGGCCCTGCCCCTTCCCATTCAAAAGCTCAAGGGCGATTATTCCACCGCCTACCTGGCCTCCGATGGCAGCCTTCTGCGCCTCAACCTTTCCAAAAGCGGCAAGTACCGCTTGCCCCTAAAGCTCGAGGACATTTCCCCCCAGGTCGTTCAGGGCTTCACCGCCTACGAAGACCGCTGGTTCTACTGGCATTACGGGGTAAACCCGGTAGCGCTGGCCCGGGCCCTTTACCTGGATCTTTCCCGCCGCAAGGCGGTCACCGGGGCCTCCACCATCACCATGCAGGTCGCCAAATTGATTGACCGCAGGCCCCGCACCCTTTGGGCCAAGATGATTGAGGCCTTCCGGGCCATGCAGTTGGAAGCCCGCTATTCCAAGAAACAGATTTTGGAGTTCTACCTCAACAGCGTCCCCATGGGGGGCAACATCGAGGGGGTGGGGGCGGCCTCCCTGCTTTATTTCGGCAAACCCGCCAAACTGCTTTCCTGGGGCGAGACGGCGCTTCTGATCAGTCTTCCCCGGTCGCCCGCGGCCCGTCGCCCGGACCGTTATCCCGAAAAAGCCAAGGCGGGAAGGGACCGGGTGCTGGCGCAAATCCTCCCGATATTAAACCCGCCCCAAGCCGAGGCGGATGAAGCCTACCATTCGTTCCTTCCCAACGGGCGTTACAAAAACCCCAATCCCGTTCCGCACCTTATCCGTCGGGCCTCCGCGCTTTCCAACCATGCAGGGGGGGTGGTCCAGCTGGCCCTCCAACCCAACTTGCAGGGGCTGGCCGTGCGGATGCTGGAAGCCGCCATCGAGCCTATCCGCAACCAGGGCGTCCATAACGGGGCCGTCGTCATGGTGGACAACCACACGATGAAAGTGGTGGCCTACGTGGGCAGTCCCGATGACACCGATCCCCATGGGGGCCAGGTGAACGGGGCCAACATTCCCCGTTCGCCGGGATCGGCCTTGAAACCCTTCCTGTACGGGTTGGCCATCGACCATGGGCTGATCACCCCCAAGACTGTTCTCTTCGACATCCCGCGCGATTACGCCGGTTATAAACCCACGAATTACGAGGGCAAATACAGCGGGTTGGTCACGGCGGAAGACGCGCTGGCCCATTCGTTGAATATTCCGGCCGTGGGGTTGGAATCTTCCCTGGAAACCATGGGTACCGACGGCCTGGTCTTTTGGATCAAGCAGGCCGGCTGTATCGGGCGGGGCCGGGGCCAGATGGAACCGGGCCTCTCGGTGGTCTTGGGGGCCTATCCCATGACGGTGGAGGAAATGGTAAGGATTTACGCCGCGCTGGCCAACGGCGGGCGCATGAGGGCCTTGAGGTTTTTCGAGGGTGAAAACCAGGCCCAGGAACAAGGTAAGGAACTGATTTCCCCCGAGGCCAGTTACCTGGTGTCCGAGATGCTTTCCAAGGTGGAACGCACCGATATTCCCGCCTCCTGGGAATTTTCGCCCACCCGGGGAAAGGTGGCCTTCAAGACCGGCACTTCCTTCGGCCACCGGGACGCCTGGTGCGTGGGCTACAACCCGGATTACACCATCGGGGTCTGGCTGGGCAACGTCGACAACCAGGGTTCCCCGGCCCTCATCGGGCACGATGCCGCGGCGCCGGTGGTGATCAACCTGTTTGACGCCCTGACCCGCTCCACCGACTCCTGGTTTAAGAAACCGCCCGGCATCCAGACCCGCAAGGTTTGCGCCATTTCGGGCGAGCCCGCGGGGCCCGATTGCGACGACGTGGTGGACGACCTGTTCATTCCCGGCGTCAGCGACAACACCGCCTGCCCGGTTCACCAGAAGGTTTGGATCAGGAAAAAGGACGGCAGGGAAGTTTGCCGGTACTGCATGACGGGTCCACCAACGGATTATTATTCCAAGATCTTCGAGGTATGGCCCCCGGACGTGACCCGATATCTCAGAAGCCACGGGAAAAGGTTCGATCCCATCCCCCGGCATAATCCCGACTGCGCCTATTTTTATTCCAGGTTCAAACCCCACATCACCTCACCCAAGTCGGGCGTTAAGTACGAGCTTCAGCAAGACTTTGGAACGGAAAACCAAAAGATGTCTTTTTCAGTTCAAACCGGCCCGGACGTGGATAAGGTCTATTGGTTCGTGAATGGGAAGCTTCTGGGGCAGTCGAAACCCGATCAATCGTTCTTTTGGGCGCCCGAACAGGGCAAATGGGAAGTTTCGGTGCTGGATTCCCAGGGCCGGGCGGACAAGGTGCAAATTCTGGTATTTGATAAGAAGATCGAGGATATAAAACAGAATGGGCCTCACTAATTGGCCGTGAGATTGGTAGTATTACTACCACTCAAAATAAGGGAAATAATGATTTTCTGGCAAAATGCGAGAATTTGAATAAACCCCTTATTTTTTGCGTTCAGAGTCTGAACACGATTTTAAAGGGTTTTTGAGGTTGAAATTCTCACGGCCAATTAATGGTCATGTCCTGACGTTTAATTGGCCGTGAGATTGGTAGTATTACTACCACTCAAAATAAGGGAAATAATGATTTTCTGGCAAAATGCGAGAATTTGAATAAACCCCTTATTTTTCGTCCTCAGCGGGTGAGGATCATTTTTAAGGGTTTTTTGAAGAGTTTTGTCTAAATGTATACATGATGTATAGATTCAATTTCTTACGGCCAATTAAATTATTTAAAATAACTTAATTGGCCGTGAGAAATGGCAAAGGGGGTGCCATGGAAGAACAACCATCCATTAATGGCTTTCTAAAGGAGTTCCTGGGTTGGGGTAAACCCAAGCCCAAACCTTCAGAACCGGCCCCATCCCAAGCCCCAAACCCACCTACCCCGAGGCCACACCCCAGCTCCGAGCCTACTAGGCGAGGAGCAAGCTTTGGCAGTACCGGCCCGTCAGCTAAAGGGGCCGGTATAGAGGGGTGGGATTTGGTTGCCCCAATTGCAAAGGGCAATGGGGGTACCGCGAGGTCACCCCAACCTAGGTCCGAAGCCTATCTCAACCGCCGAAAAGGCCGAAAGGTCCATGACTCCGCATGGGGCTATCTCAAGGTCATTTGCCCCTACCTGCTGAGTAAGGGGGAGGTATCGCCCGGGGAAATAGCTAGGGATTTGGGGTTGCCCAAAAGCACCCTCAAATACAATTTGAATAACCTATTGGATTACTGCCAAAAGCCCCAAACGGACCGTTCGGCAGAATATGTCGTTAAGGAACTTTTGAAGGGCCATCGCGTGGTTCGGGTGGGGGCGGGTAAGTATGTCCGGTATAAGCTAATACCTGTACCCCCTGATTTGCCACCTGGCCTGCCCCCCGGCTCCCCCACCGAAGCTTAAGCGTAGGTGGGAGGAAATCAAACTCGATTCTTAGTACGAATAAGCGCCAAATATAGGGCGGTTTTGTGGAACCATAGTATGGGGTGGTTTGTTTGGCCGATTAGGTTAATTCTAAGGGTTGTTCACGCTTGTGATCGCTGAAATTTTAGAAAACGGGATAATGGGCACTGAAGGTTGTCCACTAAATCGGGGGAACTCCAGCCTGGCCCCTTTTTTGTACGGGCGAGTTAAGGTCTGGTCTGAAATTCGTTGAAATTTCTATTTTCAGGCCTGACCCCGTTCAAAGGAGAATTTGAAGTTTAAAGTGGAATATGTTGGCTAGACACTATCTGTTTATTTCTTTTGGGAGGTCCTGTTATGAAGTTTGATCTTATTCTTCCAGAGTTGCCAAGTGGTTACGTGGCTGAATTTCACCCCAAAGGAAAACCAGGTCCACTAAAAGTCCATATATCGGGATATTACACAATTGAAAATGGTGAAGGATTAATTCGAGCGTTGGATGGAATCTCTCATGCATATCTTTCGCAGCTTCCAAAGGAAAAAAGACCCGATGAGTCCCAAATAAATTCCTTGCTTGCGATAGTCCGAAAGGATAAGAGCTGTACCCTGTATATAAACGAGCTACAACTTGTGGCAGAAATTATTACGAAACGATTTGCGGCTAAAAATGATGCGGTATATACCGATGACATTGCTGATGTTGTTCGAATGACAATTAAAGATATAACGATTCCAAGCGATGCTGGTTTTGCATTAGTCCTTTCTTCGGGGTGGCGTCGGGGCTTGTTTTTCGATTATGGACCCTTTTTTCCCGATAAGGATAGTGACCGAAAATACGATTTCGAAGCGACACTTGCACAGGTATGGGCCTATATCACCCTGCAAAACCGTTTGGCCTTTTCCGAAAAGCAATGGGAAGAGTTTTTTAAGCAAGCCTGGTTCCCCTATTCGTCTCTCAATTCCGAACGGATTGAAAGTATTAAAAATTACGCTGAAAACAGCTTGCCGATTGATGATATGCAAAATGAAATAAAAGGCGATTTACTCAAACGGTGTTCTGAAATACGGTCTGCAATTTCTACCCATGCCGAATTAGAAAAACATAGGGATTACCTATTAAAGACCGTTGAGCATTTTCAAAATTCTGACTGGCTCAGTTGTTCATCTATGCTTTACCCACGCATTGAAGGCGTGCTTCGTTCTTGGCATGAAAAAGTCGGTATTGGGACACAGGCTAATCAGAACAATCTTGTAAAAAGCGCAGGTACTTCCTTAAATGGCAGGCCGATCGCCTCTGGGTTGCTTCTTGTACCAAAGTTTTTAGAATTTTTAGATAATATTTATTTTGCAGATTTTGATCCAGCTCATCCTGAAGGGGTTTCACGCCATACCGTTTCGCACGGGGTTGTACCCCAAGAGCAATTGAATCTTAAATCAGCTTTAACCGGGATGATGATTTTGGAACAACTTATTTTCCTAATGAGTGCTGGAAAAGCTGGTGTTAATTTGAAGACTAACCCTGTTAAATAGAAATAAAGGGGCGATCAAACAAGACTTTTTGTAATTCGATAATCCTTTAGTGATAAATGTAAGCCGTTTTATTATTGAGGTTAAAAGTGAGTCTTCCTAATCCGGGGCAATTTGGTAACTTTGAAGATTTTCTTAAAGTTTTATGTAAGAGTCGTGAGCCTTTCTCGACATTTTGGTTATCCGATCAACTGCCTGTTTTCATCGAAAAATTAAAACAACAAAAACAACCAATTCCTGATGATCTGTACTGGGAAGTTGTAGCATTTCTTTTCAGGCCAAACATGAATTTTGTTTTCGATGAGATTTATTTTTATATGGGTTGGGGATTAGTTAATGAACAAGAAAATCAGGTTAAAAATATTCCTATTGAGGAAATTGTTGCAAATAAAAATGCTTTGGAATATTGGGGAAGAAGGTTTTTAGACTGTTCGCATCCATTATTAAAACTGAGATATGCGGATTTGATATGGGAATTTTCGAAAGGGGATATAAATAAAAGCATAAAAGCAGATGTGGCAAGGGAGATAATTAAATGCACTAAAGAAATAATTGACGAAAATTTAATCCACGAATCTAGTTCAGTTACTGAAAAAGTATCAAAAATAGGATTATTGAGGCGAGCACTCTATATTTCAAAGTGTTTAAAAGATCATTCTCTTGAAGAAGCGGTTATTAAAATCGGCATTAAGTTACATGATCAAATAAAAATGGAAGATGGTCTGCTTTCTAAAACATTTGCATTTGATTTATTTCTCAATCAAAAAACAAATATTTCTCCCAACGATGAAAAAATATTAGTAAATGATTTAGAAAAATATTTCAACGACTGTTGTTTATCAAATGATTTTGATTTTTTTGACATTTTAAACACCTCCGAAATATTATCTGCATATTTTAAACGCACAAATAATTCTGCTAAGAAAGACGAGATTTTGAGGAATGCCGTTTTCGCGCTCGAAAAGATCAGTTCGAAATTCGAACCATTGATAGCTGTTGAATACTTGAAGAAAATTCATCGAATCTTTGGTGAGCTTGGCGATGCTAATGAAGCGGATAGGGTATTAATTAAAATTAGAGATTTAAGCCCCGCTGTTTTAGATAGCTTAAAACCGGTGGGCACTGAATTTCAAATAACACAAAAAGAAATCGATCAACTATTAAAGGCTGTAATAGTTGATGACTTAGAAAAAACAATTAACAATTTAATAATTTATTTTCTTCCAAGAAAGAAAAAGATATTTGAACTGTTAAAAGATTTGGCCCAAGATCATCCGTTGTTATTTTTAATGCCTAAGAAAATTGTCGATAAAGAGGGCCTGACTGTTGCTTATATAGGTTCATTGAATGACGACCTTGATGGAAATATTATTTATGAGATTTCGCGTAATTTGCAGATGAATAGAATTTATCTAAAATTCATTTTTGATGAATTAAATAAAAAACACTTCAAAATTATTGACGACTACATGCGACTGATAACAACATCACCGCTGTTTCCTAAAGACTCTCATGTTTTTATTAAAGAAGCGCTTAAGGATTACTTAGAAAAAAAATATATTCAATCTTCGCATGTGCTAATTCCTCAAATAGAAGCAGCTTTAAGACGACTAGCGAAGAAAATTGGTATCGTGACTATTAAGTTCAATAGAAATGGAGGATATGATTACAAAATACTTCATGAACTATTAAGGGATTCACAACTGGTAGAATTTCTTGGTGAAGATGTTTGTAATTTCTTGAATGTTTTGCTCACCGAAAAGAGGGGATTGAATTGGCGTAATGATATGTTCCATGGGTTGATGGAAGAAAATGAAATTAACGAAGTTATGATGAATTATTTGTTAATGGTCGTTTTTTTGCTCTGTACAATAAAGTTTCAATAATTCTTGATCCGATGAATGGAAAAATAGGGTCAGGCTGATCCTCCCCCGAAATAATGGATACCCCAGAAAAGGGAATGCCCTGGTTTAGCCTTATCCCTTTAAATCGCCCCATGAAATCCATCCTTGGTATGACCTTTTAACAAAAACAAAACTCTGATCCTGTAACCTTTTGGATTGGCCCCTAGTAGATTCAGGCGTTCAATTCAATCCAAGGGGTTGCCATGCTTTTCCTTCTTTTCTTCAGCTTTCTCGCCGGTTTCGCCACCATTCTCGCGCCCTGCATCTGGCCCCTTCTGCCCCTGGTGCTTTCGGTTTCTTCCACGGGAGGGAAGCGAAAACCCTTCGGCCTGACCCTGGGGGTCATGACCAGCTTCACCCTCTTCACCCTGTTCGTTTCTTATTTAGAGCGGATTCTTCACATCGACGCCAATGTGTTTCGGCTGATGGCGGTGGTGATTATCGGTCTATTGGGCATATCCCTATTATTTCCCGCGCTCGGCGCCAGGTTTGAAGCCTGGATCAACCAGGTGCTTCAGCCCCTTCAAAACAGGCTTCAGGGCCAAGGCGAGGGAACAGGCTTTGGCGCGGGTTATGTGGCGGGCTTTTCCATCGGGCTCGTCTGGGCGCCCTGCGCCGGGCCCATCCTGGCCACCATCGCCACCCTGGCCGCGACCCAATCCGTCAGCTTCCAGGTGATCCTGGTGACTTTGGCCTATGCGGTGGGGTTGGGCATTCCCCTTTTGCTGGTTTCGCTCGGCGGTTCGGTCATCTTCGCCCGCATGCGCAAGGTCAACAAGTACACGGGGATCATCCAGCAGGCTTTCGGCGTGGTGATGATCGCGGTGGCATTGCTGATTTACACCAATTACGACAAGACGATTCAACTGAAGATTCTGGAGGCCTTTCCCTCTTACGGAAACCTGCTCAGCGGCGTGGAAAACAACAAGATCGTCAGCGATCAATTGGATTCCCTGAGGGGCACCAAAGCCACCCAGGCCACCGCTGGCATGGGGGGGAAACTGGCCGACTTGGGGCCAGCGCCCGAATTTACCGGCATCACGAACTGGCTCAACAGCCCGCCCCTGACCCTGGCTTCCTTAAAGGGCAAGGTGGTGTTGGTGGACTTTTGGACCTACAGCTGTATCAACTGCCTGCGCACACTGCCCAACACCAAGGCCTGGTATCAAAAATACGGGCCCGACCATTTCGTGCTGATCGGCGTGCACGCGCCCGAATTCGCCTTTGAAAAAGACACCGCCAATGTGCAAAAGGCCCTGAAGCAATTCGACATTACCTATCCGGTCCCCCAGGACAACGACTTCAAGACCTGGGGCGCCTTTCACAACGAATACTGGCCCGCCGAGTACCTGATTGACGCGAAGGGGCATATCCGCCTGGCCGATTTTGGGGAAGGGCATTACGACGAAATGGACGCCGCCATCCGCCAGCTGTTGGCCGAGGCCGGCCACCCGGTCGCCGGGGGCGCGGCCCTGGTGCAGGCCCCCAGCGACAGTTACGACCAGACCCCCGAATCTTATTTGGGGCTGGACCGGCTGGACCGTTTCGCCTCGCCGCAAAAGCCCGCCGCCGGAAGCCATACCTATTCCTTGCCCCAAACCCTGCCTAACCACCACCTGGCCTATGAAGGCGCCTGGACACTGACGGGCGAGGCCGCCAAGCCGGCCCAGGGTTCGGCCCTGGAATTCCAGTTCACGGCGGACAAGGTGTACCTGGTGATCGGCCCGGCGCAAAAGGGGGACCAGGTTTCCATTTTCTTAGATGGAAAGCCCATCGGCGACGCTTCGGGGACGGATGTACAAAACGGCAAGGTGCTTTTGGACACCCAAAGGCTTTACAACCTGGTGGATTTGAAGGGAAAGCCGGGCACCCACCGCCTGAGGGTGGAGTTTACGGACCCGGGAACATCGGTCTATGCCTTTACCTTTGGGTGAAATCTCAAATTTTCCACCACCAAGACACCAAGAGAGACATGTTTTTGATACCAGCAGTACTAAAGGGAAATTTTTTAGATATACCTTTCAAAAGAAATCGAAGAACCCGTTCTCGGGTAGCTTCATATTTGGACTGGGGAGGAAGTTATGAGGAAGTTTTTAGCCGTTTTGTTGACCGGGCTATTCGTAAGTTTGAGCGGGTTGGCTTTGGCGGATGACGCCATGATGGCCACCCCGGGGGCCATGGCGCCTTCGATGAGCGCCACACCGGCGCCGAAAATGATGATGAAGAGGAAGATGAAAAAGAAAAAGATGAAGGCGATGAGCAAGGACATGGGGACAGCGACACCCATGGTTTCCACACCGATGGCCCAATAAGAGGTTTCGGTGGGTTCTTGAGCCGGGTGAAAGCCCGGCTCATTGTTTTATTCAAGGCGTTGAAGGAAGCCATAAAGTAGTTCCTTCGGGTAAGTCGATAGCAGGCCCTTTTTTTACAAAGAAAAACCTTAAAAAGACTATAAAACAATGAAGGTAAACGGCCTACCTTGCATTTACGGTCATACCGAACTAATGTCCCCTTAGACACTTCGATCTGAGGGTTTGGAAAGAGTTAAGAAACCGTTTGAATAACGGGAATTCATCGTTTTTCTTTCCATCCCCTGTCAGGGGAGATCATTTGGCTGAAGAACATCGATTATCCAAACCAAAAATCAACGCCCTCAAGAAAAAGGGAGACCGCTTTTTTCAAAGGGGCACCAAGGGCCTCAATGAGGCAAAGTTGGGCCAAGCCAGGATCCACTTGGATCAGGCCCTTCTGTTCTATTCCAACGCCAATGATTCTGGGGGCATCGCCGCTTGTCTTTTGAAGTTGGGAAGGGTCGTGGAGTTGATGGGGGAGTACCCACGGGCCAAAGAAACCTACCAGGCAAGCCTTGATCTTTACCAGCGGTTGAAAGATATCTCAGGTATCGCCCGATCTAAGGCTTTTTTAGGAAACGTGGCTTGGGCCCAGGGCGATTATGCGGCTTCGGAGAAACTCCTGAATGAAGCTGGCCATTTTTTTAAGGAATCCCCGGACCCGTCGGGCGAGGCATGGGTCATCGACATGAAGGCAAATCTCCAACTCGCCCAAGGCCATGACATGGAGGCTGAAAAATTACACCTTGCGGCCTTGGAGAGGGTGTTGGCCCTTGGTGAAAAACAGGAAAACCTCGGGTGGCATGAGTACCACATGGCGGCCATCCAACTTTTCCGCAACCAATTGGAGGAATCGCGTTTAGGTTTTCTGCGCGCACTCGAAATTTTTACCCGGTTGGGGGATGTTTTGGGCAAGGTGGCGACTTGCACCCACCTGGGGGAGATTGCCTGCCTGCAAAATGATTTTACGGCAGCGGAAAAATACGTCTTTCAGTCGATCCACTGGGTGATTCCCACCCAATGCAGGCCGCTTTTAACGGACGCCCTGACGAGCCTAGCCCGATTGTTGAACGCTCGAAATCAAAAAAACAAGGCATTAGGCATTTTGATGTTTGTGTTATCCCATCCCACCTGCCGCCAACAAACCAAAGACAGCATGGTGAACCTCTCGAAGTCCTTGGAAGCAAACTTTTCTTTAAAAGAGCTTGAAAGCGGTTTCACATGGGCTAAGCAATTCACGATGGAAGAAATGGCTTCCGCATGGCTGAAAGTTCTTGCGCCCAATTCGAAAAGTAAAAAGAATCAAGCCTGAATAATGAAAATTCATCTATTCCATTCTTCTGAATGAATCAGGTTGATGATCCCGGTCGACATTTCAAACCCCGGTCTTTTTGCCCGACCCCATCACCCATCAAAACCGCCCGGAAGCCGAGATGGAGCTTAAATCCTCCGCAAAACCAGGCTGAAGTTCCATTGAATGGGTCGATAACCCCGAAAAGGAAATGCCCCGGCCTAGCCTTTTCCCCTAAAATGGCCTCATGAAATCCATCCTGGGTATGACCCTTTCTGCCGAAGCCATCTGGCAAACCGGGTTCCTGATACTGGCCTCTTTTCTCCTCTTTAATCCCCCCTTAGCCAACCCCCTCTTTACGGCCATCGCCTTGGGGGGCGGGCTGGTTCTGACTCTTTTCTCCCCGAACCTATCGATGAAGCCCACCCATCTCGGATTTTTGGCCTGGGCTTTCTTAAGCTATGCGCTTCTTTCCTTTATATGGTCCTCTCAGCCGGGAGTCAGCCTGGTTTCGGCGGGTTTTCTTTTCCTCGCGGTTCTGCTTTTTCTTTCCCAGGCCGGTTGGGGAAAGAAGACTCAGGAAAGGGTGGAACTATTCGGTCTTTTGCTGGCCCTTGCGGCGGCGGTGATGGGGTTGGAACAAAGGTTTTTTGGATTGCCGGCTTTAACCCAAGTTCTGCCCAGCTTTTATGGGGAAGAGCTGGATGTCATCAAGGCGGCGATCCATAACCAAAGGGCCTTCGGACCCTTGGTGACCCCAGGGGCTTTGGCGGCATTGATGATTTTCTTTTTTCCCCAGGCCTTCATTCGGGCCCAAATTGCGTCGGGCACTAAGAAAAATTTATTTTATTTAGCGGCCCTGGTTTTGACCGCCGGGCTTTGGTCCACCCAAAGCGTGGGCGCCCTGGCTTCCATGACCTTGGCGGTTCTCATCATCTTGGCGATCCGCAAATCTTATAAAGCCCTGGGATGGGTGTTGGGGTTGGGCCTGGCGGGGGTTTTATATTTGATCGCTCAGCGCGGGCTTTACAGCTGGCACCTGGCCGCCTTTTCCATGCGGCTCGAACTTTGGAACAAGGCCTGGCAGTTATTTTTGATGAAGCCCTGGCTGGGCTGGGGCTTGGGGTGCTTTGGGGAGGCTTACCAAAACCTGGGGTACGACCCGAACACCGGTTCCCGCTACGCCCACGACTTACCCCTGCAGGTTTTGGTGGAACTGGGATTGCCGGGACTGGTGCTTCTCTTGATCGCCGTGTTTTCGATTCTTAAAAGGGTCAAACCCCAACCTCGATGGGAAGCCTGGGGCGTGGGTACGGGCCTTCTCTCTGTTCTTTTCTTTTCACTCGTTGATCTTCCGTTTCAGATGCCCGAATTGGCGGTTCTTTTCGCGGCGACCGCGGGAAGAATCGAATTGAAAAATGTGGGTTCTAATACCTTCAACTTCCATTTTGCGATGGAGGTCTTTGGAGAAAGGCTTAGGGAAAGGAAAATTTTTGGTTTCAACGCGATAGAGTGGATATTGCTTGCCGTATTTTTGATCACCGGTTTTTGGCCGCCCTTTAGGCC
This sequence comes from candidate division FCPU426 bacterium, assembly GCA_963738405.1. GTDB lineage: Bacteria > Oederibacteriota > Muellerivitia > Muellerivitales > Muellerivitaceae > CAVTWJ01. The sequence continues at coordinate 25,672 of CAVTWJ010000007.1, forward strand.
CTGGAACTTTGCGCTTCTGGCCGTGACCCTTTGGGCCTTTGCGGGTTTAAGCGGCAAAACCCACGATCGAATATCCCTTTGGACCCTGCTGGGCGTTAGCTTTTTTATCCTCAGGGCCTTGGCTTCCCCCTCCGCCTCGGGGTGCGTCCGCTTTTTCGAATTGTCCGGCATTCTTTTGGCTTTCGCCACGGTCTTTCCCGCTCTTCCGAACAAAGAACGGTTTTTGAAGGCCTTTGGATTTTTGGGACTGATCTGGGCCCTGAAGGTTTGGTGGGAAACCTTTCACTACAACGAAGGCGGGTTTTCCGGCTGGATCCATTTCCAATTCTCGGACGTGAAAGATTGGATCATCTTTCCCAACCCGAAACAAATTGGCCTCTTCCTGATCCCTTTGCTTTTTCTTCCCTTTCTATTTCGCCATCGAAAGGCCCTTTGGGCCGCGTCGGCCGCCGCCTTTTTAACGGCTCTTCGCTTGAAAAGCGGGGGAGCCCTTTTGGGTTTTTTCGCGGGCTTATCGTGCTTCGCCAAGAAAAAATTCCTTCCCTGGATTTTGGGAACAGGGGTGGTCTTATTGTTGGGGATATTGGCCCTTCGCGCCGCCGACCCCAGTTCCACCAAATGGGGAAGGTTCGAAATTTGGGATTCGGCCCTGAAGGTTTTTGCCATGAACCCGATTCTGGGGCAGGGTCCGGGGGCCTTTGCCGGCCTTTACCATCAAGTCAAAGAGCCGAGGGAAGGAGGCGTTTCCCGTTATCTCATGGACGCCCGCTATGCCCACAACGAGGTCTTGGAACTGCTGGCGGCCTTTGGCCTCGTGGGATTCACTTTTCTTTCGGCCTGGTTGTTTCTGTTTTGGCCGGGGAAGGACAAGGCTTGGAACAGGGTATCGGCCTTGGGGCTGGGGGCGGCCTCCCTGACGGACTTTTGCTTCCACACGCCATTGATAGCGCTTTGGGGAACGGCCTTTTTGAATTTCAAAAGCTCCAATGATTCACCACCAAGACACCAAGACACCAAGAAAACCCGATTTTTAGATATTGGAAAAACCAGTTCGCCCCGCGAGACACCGTTCATAGCCCCCAACCTGACTAGGGGATTTTTGGTTTTGGGAATCGCCTTAGGGTTGTTCGCGGTTCCCGTTTTTATTCCCCAAGTGACCGACAAGTTCGAATCCGCCATCACCGCGAACCAATTGCCCCAGGCCCTGCGTTACATTCAAACGGCCCAAAACCTGAACCCTTGGGACATGCGCTTGACCGCCCAAAAGATGGATTTTCTGGAGAAGCTTTATCTTTCCACCGGCGACCCGACCTGGAAACAACGAGCGGATGACGCCCAAGACCATCTGACCGCCATGGAAGGAACCGATGGGTCCCTCAGGTTCGAAAAAGCCCAGCGCCTCGTCGCGCGCTACAACCTGCGCCCCGATGCCGAAAGCCTCAATGCGGCGAAAGACGCCTGGGAAATGGCGCAGAGGGCTCTGCCTTTCAACGCCTTCGTGAGATTTGAGAAGGGCATGTTCTATTACGGTCGGGGGCCCGGAAAATCGGGAATCTGGAACCTGACTACGGCCCTGGATGGGGCCGAGGCCTTGAGATGTTTTCAACAGGCGCAAGGGTTGGAACCGAATTTCGCGCAGGCTTGGTATTACAGCGCCCTTTGCCGCAAGGGAATGGGGGACCCAAACTACACTTTGGATGAACAAAAGGCATACGAGGTCTATGACCGTTATCAATCAGCGGAGAGGATTGATCCCCTGGAAAAACTATTGGTGAGTCTTACCCCGGAACAGTTGCAAAGCCTCCGTCAGGAATTGAACATCAAGTGATAACTGTTCGAATGAATAAAAGTTTCTTTCGCTTAATGATTTTAAACCAAATCGGATTTTAGCCACAGATTCATGGGATGCACACAGATGGCCCCCAAAAGGGCTTTTAATCTTTTGTGACTTTAATCCCATGTATCTCATGAATCTGTGGCAAGTATTTTTGTTGGCTGGAAATGTAAAATAACCAGTAAAGAGGCGCGCCGCGCAATGATAAGCCAATGGGTTAAAAACCGAAAAAGTTGGGCGTTTGATCTTGGTATGGTGATCGCGTTGGCCGTGATACTGGCTTGTTTTTATGCCCCGGTGATTTGGGGCGGGCAATTGTTTATGTTCGTCGATGCCTCCCGGTTTTTTTACCCCCTGTGGAAATGGGGGGCGGGGGTTTTGGCTTCCGGCCGTCTGCCCCTTTGGAACCCCGCGGCCCAATTCGGCGTTCCCTTTTTCGCCGACCCCCAGATGGCCTATGCCTACCCGCCCGTTCCCCTTTTTTACGGCCTATTCAGCGCCGATAACGCCTTCGCCTGGCTGATCATCTTCCACCATTTTTGGGCGCTTTTTGGCTTTTGGCGTTTCGCGCGAAGGGAAGGCATGGGGTTGGGAGCGGCTTTTTTTGGCTGTCTGGCCTTTGGTTTTTCCCTTCACGTGGTTTGTTCTTCCTGGACCCCGGTGGCACTTTTTACCATCAGCTGGATTCCCTGGACCGTCCAGGCGGCCCTTGCGCTTTACCGAGGGAAAAGGGGTGCGACGCTGGCCCTTTCTTTTTGCGCGGCGATGGAATTTTCAGCCGGGTACCCCGTTTTGGTTTACCTGACCGCGCTGGCCCTGGGCGCGGGGTTATTAATTAAATGCTTCAATGATTCACCACCAAACACTTCGGCCCGCAACCGAAGTGTCGATGACCAAGACACCAAGAAAGCCCCAAAGTTCGATAACGATAAAAAAAATAATTCCCGACAGAACCATAAGGGGAATTGGGGATGGGTGAAAGGCGCTGGTATAGCCTCGATCCTTGCCTTGCTCTACAACCTCAGCTGGATGTTGCCCTTCGCCGAATATTATCCTTATAGCAATTACGAGGGGGGCGGGAACCACCTGCAGGCCTTAGGGTTCAAGGACCTGGCCACCCTGCTGACACCCTTTTACCAGGGACATCCTTTGGAGGCCGGATACCAGGGGCCTCATTACTGGATCTCCACATACTACTTAGGGCTTCCGGTTCTGGTTTTTATTTTGATGGGAGCGGCGGAGGGGGTTTTTACCTGGGCAGCGATGGCGGGTTTTTCAACGCTTGGAATATTAAGTCTGGGGGAAACCTTAGGAGTCGGGGGATGGCTGAAGACCATTCTTCCCGGCTATTCCTTGGTGATCCGGTCCGGCTTTTGGCTTCCGCTTTTTCTTTTTGGCGCGGCATGGATGGCGGGCCTGTCATTCGACCATCAGAAAAAAGAGGATGGACCGGGCTCCCGGGCGTTATTGGTTTGGGTTTTCTCGACGATGGGAATTTTCGGCATCTCTTACCTATCGGGTAAACCTGCCCAGCCCGCTTTATTTTTGATTTCCGCTTTTCTGATGATGGCTTCCGCGCCTCTTTCTCCCTTGAAACCTTACCTACGCCAAATCGCCTGGGTGCTGGCCCTTGGTTTCTCTCTTTTTCCGATCGCCTCGAGCGTGAATATCCTGCTCGATCGGTCCTATTACGACCAGCCCCCCGTTTTGGTTTCCAACATGCCGGAACCGGGCAGGGTCTTTTTTACGCCGTCTTATATGAAGGACGCCTTTCGTCTTCAGGGTGCGAACTACCAGGATGCCTATGGAAAGGCCAAAAATGATCTCTACCCCAATTGGCCTTTAGCGGAGGGGCTGGAAGAAATTCCCTTCTACAACACCTTTCAGCTTTCCACGACGAAGCCCTTCGCGCAGGAGGCCTTTCAATATTCGGAAGGACACACGAAAGAGGTTTTGGATTACCTGGACATCCGCTACCTACTGGGGACCAGCCGGTTGAAGGGTTTGAAATCCATCGCCCCGGCAGGTTCGGGGGAATGGCTTTACGAAAACAGCCTAGCGGAATCTAAATGGTATTCGGTATCGAAGGCCCAAGCAGCTGGTTCCATCGGGGATGATTTTAAAAAAGCCGCCAAGGAAAAATGGAATTACGGCCAAACCTGCACGGTGCAAGACCCGAACTTGGCCGGGGCCTATGGCGTGAGGCCGGTGCGGATGATTTCCCGTTACGCCCAAGGGGTGGAAATCGAGGCGCCGGGGAAGGGAAGGGCGCTTCTGGTTTCATCCGAGGCAGCATTCCCCGGTTGGAAGGCTTACGTGAACGGACAAGAAAAAAGCGTCGTGACGGTGAACCATTGTTTCCGGGGCGTGGAGTTGGAAGACGGGGAATGCCAGGTCGTTTTGACCTATAGCCCGGAATCGGTAAGGCTGGGGTTTTTCCTCGCATTGTTGGTTTGCGCTGTGTGGGTTTCAGGCTTAGGGTTTTTGGGGCTTGGCCTTCTTTCCTTTTAGGGTGAGGGTTTCGGGGCCTCGGTCGAGTTGTTATGATAAGGCCCCATGAAAAACGACCCAATTTCCAAGGCCGTCGGGGCCATTCTTCTACTGAGTCTTCTGATCTGGGCTATCCGCTTTACCGGCCACTTTCCCGCCTTTGCCGACACGCTCGAATATGTTTTTCCCGAAAAATGGTTCAACGTGGAAAGCTTCCGTTCCGGACTCCTTCCCCTATGGAACCCCTATGTGGCTTGCGGCCAGCCCCACCTGGCGAATTTCCAGTCGGCTGTTTTTTACCCGCCCTTCTGGCTGTGGGGCCTGACGGGCCTGACCAATTGGTTTTTCTTTATGGCCCTGGCCCATTCCCTTTGGGGGGCGCTGGGGTTTTATCTTTGGATGGTGGAAAACAAAACCCACCCAACGGCTTCCGCCCTTTTAGGGATTAGCTACGGAACCTCGGCCATGGCGGCGCTTTACTGGGGTTTCCCCACCCACATGGCGGCCTATGCCTGGGTGCCATGGGTTTTCTGGGCCTGTTCAAACTATCTCCGACAGCCCCGCATTGGGGCCTGGGCGGGGGTTGTGCTTTGTTGGAGCCTCCAGCTTTTGGCGGGCTATCCCTATTTCACCCTCTATACCACCCTGTTCCTGGGTGTTTGGCTGTTGCGGGAAAGGCCGAATTTTAAAACAGTTTTGGGACTCGGGGCCGCCCTTCTCGCGGCTTTGGCTTTAACCTGCGCCCATTGGCTGCCCTTCGCCGATTTCCTCGGTTATTTACGCAGGGAAGGATGGCAGGACCCGGTCTATTGCCTCAGGTGGGTTAATTTCTTGACCCTGTTTTCCCCCAATGTTTTGGGCATCCCGGGAACCCAAGGATATGTGGGGGACTACCCCAATTTTATTTTCGGCAATCTTTATTTAGGGCTGGTGCCGCTGGGGTTGTTCCTCTGGGCCCTGGGACCTAAGGGTGAAGGGCGGGGAAAATTTTGGGGGTTTTCGGCCTTAGGCGTTGGGGTCTGGATGCTGGGGGTTTATTTCCCGCCCTGGAAGCTTTTGCCGAAGAGGCTTTTGGAAACTTTTGAACCTACCAAGGCCGCCTTTTTGTTTGTCTTTTGCGCCCTGACGGCGGCGGGCACGGCCCTTTCAGGCCGGATATTTGATTCAAACCGGATGAGGCCCAACCGGAAAACACTTTCCCGCCAGGGGCTTTTGATTTGGGCCTTGGGAATTTTTTGGCTGATGGATGCCCTGGCCGTTCCTTACCGGGTTTTGCACCTGGTCGCCGATCCTTACCGCAATCCCCAGGTTGCCCAGGCCGCCCAGGGAGCCAAACAACTGGCGGGGGAAGGAAGAATCGTAAGCCTGCGCAGCCGTGAAAAATTATTCTCAGGCGATGTGCATGATATCGAAAGCTCCCTCCTGGAGACGGCCTATACCCTTCGCCCCAATACCCAAGTGGTGTGGGGAATCCCTTCCGCGGTGGGGTATCTTTCCATTTACCTGAACGGCTACCAGAACTTGAGCCGCTACACGGAAAATTTTTTCCCTTATGACGGCAGGGTTTTGGACGCAGCCGACGCGAAGGTTTTGATCCTGCCGGATAGGCTTTCCGCTTTCAAGTACAAGCTGGCCTATCCCCAGGGACCGGTTTTTGACGTTCAAAACGCCGGCGCCATGGCGGGGGCCTGGGAAGCGGACCAGGTTCGGGAATTCGACAACCGGCCTTCGGTATTTAACGCACTTTTGGACCCCCGGGCCTTTTTGGAAAACCAGGTCTTTACCGAAAAATCAACGGATGGCAAGGCGGTGCGGCTTCCGCCCGCGGGGAGGGTTTTGGAGGGGGACGCGAAGCCTTCGCTTTTGGACCAGGCAAAGGGCCTGCTGACCCAATGGGCCGGAAAAATCTTCGACCTCAGCCCCGATTTGAAAACTTCCCGCCCCGGGCCCTGCGAGGCGGTGTTTGAGACCAACTCCCCCAGGCCGGGATATCTTGTTTTTGACGAAAGCTTCGCGCCGGGCTGGCGCGCCTGGTGCGATGGCAAGCCCGAAACCATCTTCAGGGCCTACGGCTATTGGATGGCGGCCATGATCCCGGAGGCGGGGGCCCACCGGATTGTTTTCCGCTATGAACCGGTCGCGGTGAGGTTGGGAATCTTTTTGTCCCTGGTTTTCGCGGTTTGTTTTGGAACCTCCATTTTTGGGGGAAGAAAGCGGCTTTTTTTAAAAGAGACGGAAAAGACCCTTTCTTTGAATCGCCAAGCAAAGCCCAAGCGGCGGTTTAGAAAGTCCTGATTCGTATAATCACCCGGCCTGCCGATTGAACTTGAGAAGAAAAGAGACGCTTGATGGATTCGGCCAAGACGAAGGTTTCGACTCACCGGCAGTCCCCGTTGGAGGGGACGTTGAGAGAGGGGAAGTATCCCCTTTGGGTTTACGCGTTCCTCCCGGCTTTGCTGACCGCTTTGTTCTATTGGTCCCTGTTTAAAAACGGTTTTGTCGGGTGGGACGACCCGGACATGATCCTCAATAATATCCACATTCGAAACTTGGATTTTGAATCCATCCAATGGATGTTCTCTAATTTTCACGCCGGTTATTGGATCCCGATGACCTGGCTTTCTTATGCCCTCGACTTTCTCATCGGCCGTCTGGACCCGGCGCTTTACCACTTTACGAATCTTTTCCTTCACCTGTTGAATACGGCCCTGGTCTTTCAGGTTTGCCACAAGATCCTGAAAATAGGGAGTGAAAGATCCGGTTCCGATGGGGTTTTGGAACGGAAAATTTCTGAAATCCTTCCAGCCTTCATAACCGCCCTTCTGTTTGGGCTTCATCCGATTCAAGTGGAAACCGTGGCTTGGGCTTCCGAACGGAAGGGGGTACTTTGCGCTTTCTTTTATCTGCTGGCCCTGTGGTTCTATTTAAAATACGCGGCAGCCCTTGAACGAAAAGCTTCGTTTTATTGGGCCTGTTTTGGTTTTTTTCTTTTGGCGCTCATGTCCAAACCCATGGCCGTGACCCTTCCTTTTGTATTGTTGATCCTTGATGGATGGCCCTTGGGAAGGATTCGAAAAGACTTTTTCAAAGTGATTGCTGAAAAGGCGCTCTTTTTTGTCCTTATCCTATCGGATGGAATCCTGACGGCCCATTTCTATGCCCAAGTCAATGTTCTTCAAACCATCGAAAATTTCCCATGGTATTTCAGGGTCCTGACCGCGTTCCGGTCCCTTGGCTTTTATTTGGAGAAAATGGCGTTACCCCTGGATTTGGTTCCTCTCTATCCCCTGCCACGGACTCCGAATAATGTGTATTACCTTGAGGGAGCCTTGGCGGCGGCGCTGGTGGTTTTTCTATCGGTCCTCTGTTTCAGTTTGCGAAACAAAAGACCCTATCTAGCCGCTGCTTGGTTTTTTTACCTTGTTACTTTGGGCCCGGTGCTTGGAATATTGAAGCTGGGATATCACGCCGCGGCGGACCGTTACGCTTACCTGCCTTGTGTCGGGGTTTTCTTTCTTTTGTCGGTTTGGATTTCCCCCCTCATCCTGAAACACCGCGCGGTAGGGTTTGGGGTATTCGCGGTGATCATGGGTCTATTGGGTTTTTTGACGGCGGGTCAAATCGGCGTTTGGAACAATACCACCGCCCTTTGGGAAACCGTGGTCCGGCATTATCCGGATGATTCCCCCTCTTTTGTTTATTCCAACCTGGGCGCTTCATATCAGGTGGCGGGACGCTCAGAGGACGCCATGCGGGAATATGATGCCGCCATCGCCCTGCCCCCTCCCTGGCCCTCCGCCCACAATGGAAAAGGAACCCTTCTTTTTGACAGGGGGAAAAGGGAAGAGGCGGTTCAAGAATTTAAGACGGCTATTTCTTTGGACGCGAATTACGCGCCGGCCCATAAAAATTTAGCGGCGGCCTATCAAAAGATGGGAATGAATGAGGAAGCACAAACCGAAATGCGGGAAGCGCTCCGAATCGAGCAAGAAGCACATTGATTTTGTCTTAGACCTTTCCTGCTGATCTATCCTTCTCTTGGCTTCTCATCCCATTGAGACTTGAAGACCCATCGGATCAATTTTTTTATTGAGTGCGATGAGAAGTCATTACGTACAAAAAATAATTTTTAAAATCATAATGAAACCGTTACCAAAGAATGTTTATGGAACCGGTTACAAAGAATGGGTTTAAAGTTCAACTCTTGAATCCGGTACCATTTCGATAGTACTTGGCGTCGAAAATTATTTTGGATAACGAATGACCCTTTTTATTCGTGGAAGCGCTTCAATGTTCAAGCTTTAAACGGCCAACTCTGTAAAAATTAATACGGGGAGAGGTGACCTTTTCCCCCAAAAATTTATTCAGGCCCCCGATTCGAGAACAAAAATCGTTTTATCGGCTGGACCTAGAGCGGCATGATGCGTTTTTATTTCTGCCACACACCTTTTTTTTCAAAAAGATGGGTTCTCTTCGGCTTAATGCTGACGGGTTTTTGTTTTTTTTCCTGCCCTTCCTTTGCCCAAACCTGCAGTAACAATACTTCCAACGTACCCAATCTTTGCATCACGGTTTCGCCCACGAACCCCTCTCCCGGGTCTTCCATCACCCTCACCGCCAATTATTGCAGCCAGGTTACGGGAGGCAACGGCACGGAGTTCGTGGTGGCCTTGAACAACAATGCCGCCACGGTTCAAGGCTGTCCGACCTCGGGACAAATATTCCTGGTGGATTTGAACGGCAAAAATGTCAATGACACCAACCCCTGCGGGGCCAGCAGCGGGTGCGATATCGGCTACTACATGAATGATGAGGCTTCCAACAGCAGCGGTTCACCCTGCACCAGCAACCATTCCGTCACATGGGTTTTAACCGTTCCCACCGGTATTCAGGTCGGCGGCACCTATAACGTGGTTGTCGCGGCCGGCGGATACACCAACCTGAGATGCAGCGGAACCCTTTCAAACCTCGTTTCGGTACCCATCACCATTCCGCTTCCCCCTCCTGCCATTTCAGCCTCCAAAAACGTGGAGGAAAGCGGAACGACGGTTAATCCTGGGGATCTTTTGTTGTTTCCTATTAATTATTCCTTTGTGAATACCACTGGTTTTATTATCTCGGATACGGTTCCGCCATTTACCACTTTGGTTTCCGCCGGCCCGCCGGCAATCGAAAGCGGGGCGGGGCCTGGCGCGGGACCGGGGAGCGGTGTGACTTGGTCGCTGGGAGCCGCCACCACTCAAACGACCGGTGAGGTTTGGATGCTGGTTCGGGTCAATTCAGGAGCCTCCGGGCCCATTTCGGGCACGGCCATTACTAATACCGCTTCCATTACTTCCAACGATTTCACCACGCCTCTTTCCACCGATACCGCCTCGGTCACCGTGGGGGCCGGGTACACCCTCACGAAAAGCCAGTCCCCCGGTCCCTTTCTTCCCGGGCAAAACATTACCTATGTGCTGAATTACAGCCACAGTGGCCAGAGCCTGCAACTATTCGATTCCTACGATAACGACACGGTTGGAACTAACGGCAACGCGATCCAAGGGTTTGACACCACCCCCTATTCGGCCTCGGCGGGGGTTTCTTTTACCACCGCTTCCGATAGCCAGAACAACCATTACATTGTGGCGCAGTCCTGCCTGGGACAATCCCAAAGCACGACCTGCACCACTTTTGGTTCACTGTTAAGAACCGGACCGACAGTGAATATCTGCAGCGGCTACACGGTCGAGGGGAATTTGTATATCCCGGCGGGTGATCCCGAGGGGGCCGACGCCCATATGGTGATCGCTTCCTCCGGAACCAACGCTTATATGGTCGGAATTTCCCTGGACAATTATCCAGGCAATTTTTTTCTTCAAAAAAACCTGTCCGGAGTTGTGACCGACCCTGTCACGATGCTTAACCCCGCCATTGGCACCACCATCACCGCCGGGGTCTGGTACACCGAATTAGCCAAAATCACCTATCTATCCGCCACGAGCCTCCAAATTTGCGCTTCCATTTGGCCGACCGGAGGCACCCAGCCCATCGGATGGACCTTTTGCTATACCGACACAACCCCTCTTCCCTGCGGGCAATACCAGATCGG
>CAVTWJ010000008.1:0-16245 GCA_963738405.1 candidate division FCPU426 bacterium
TTGGCAGGCCGACGGATCGGCTAATATTGATTATTATTCCGACTTGAAACTTTTCGGGCCTGATCCCGCCATTAACACCCGAATTTCGGACGCGGTCCCGGCGGGGGTGGTTTACCAGGGAAATATGGTTGGAGCCGTGGTCGCCACCCCTTCGGCGGCGGTTTCCTTTTCGCAGGGGCCGCCGTTGAGCTGGAGCTTTCCTGGAACCCTCGTGAACGGCCCCACGGGCGCTATTACCTGGTGGGGCTCTGTGGATTGCAATTCCACCGGCGCCATCGTCAATACCTCCTCACTTTCGGCGGCCGGGGTCAGCACGATTCTTTCCAACTCCGTGACCGCTTCCGTGGCAACCTGCACTTATACCCCCACTCCGACCAATACCCCGACTCCAACCTTTACTCCCACCCAGACCCCGACCCGCACGCCGACTTTTACGCCGACCCAAACCCCCACCTTTACCCAAACTTTTACTCTGACCGCAACACCGACCAACACACCCACCCCTAGCCCCACCTTTACCTACACCCAAACCCCTACTCCCAGCCCCACCTTTACCAATACCCTTACTCCCACCCAGACCCCGACTTTCACTTTGACTGTGACGCCCACATGGACCCCGACCCAAACCCCCACCTTTACCGCCACGTTTACAGCTACTCAAACCCCAACCTTTACACCCATGTACAGCTTCACCTTTACCTATACCCCCACTCCTACGGCGACCCCAACCCAAACCCCTACCGATACCCCCACTCTCACAGCCACATGGACCCCGACGGTGACTCCTACTGTTACCCCGACTTTGACCCCAACCCTGACGAACACCTCCACGCCTACCCTCACCCCGACCCAAACGGCCACTTTCACGCTAACGGTTTCCCCCACTTGGACGCCTACGGTTACGGAAACTTTCACGTTTACTCAGACCCCAACCCCTACTTTCAGCCCAACCCCCACCTTCACTTGGACTCTTACCTATACTCCGACCTTTACCGTCAGTCCCACGCCTAGTTTCACCTTTACGACTACCTTCACGCCGACACAGACCCCGACCCAAACGACGACCTTCACTCCCACCTTGAGCTTTACCTTCACAGCCACCAAAACATCCACCGCCACGCCGACGCAAACCTATACGGCGACTTTGACCCCGACCTCTACGGAAACCTTCACACCCACCCCTACGCCGCCGACGGTGATGACCATGGGTAAGAGCGCGTCCGAAAGCCAAGCCCATGTCCAGGACCTGATTGTTTACAGTCTTTCGGTCACCCTCTCTGGAAGTCCTGTTTCTGGGGCGGTGGTCACCGATAACTTGCCCGACGGAGAATCGTTCCAATCACAAGGATCCTCACCGGCAGGCACCCAATTCCAAAACTCAGGGAGCGTTTTAAGCTGGACCCTGCCCCTGTTGGGCCCGGGAACCTACAACCTCACCTATACCGCCTCGGTGAACAACGCGCTGCTGCCGGGCCAAGCCCTTATTAATACGGCGATTTTGGCCTACGCCGGGGGAGGCCCGGTGACCGCCCAGGCCCAAGTGCAGGTGATTGGGTCCTATACGGTCCGCGTGGGGGTCTATAACGAGGCTGGGGAACTCATTGCGACCCTCAATGTGCTTAAAACCAATCAACCGGTGAATAACTTCACGGTGGGTCCTTCCAGCCTCACCTCCATTAATAGCCAGGCGGAAGTGATGTTCGAGGGGGTCACCCTGGGGACCTGGAACGGCGACACCTCCAGCGGCAACCCCGCCACCAATGGAAATTATCATATTTCCGTTGAAAGCATCGACACCCTGGGTGTGGTCACAACGGTGACCCAGCCTGTTATGGTCAACCGCACCTTGGAAAAAATTACGGTGAATGTTTACAACGAGGCGGGGGAACTGGTGCGCCAACTTTACAACTATGTGGATGACCCGGGCGTTCAGCCGATCACGGGCATGAACCTGAGCAGTTCGGTGCTGATTCCGGGCCAATCCGCATCGGGGGTTCCCGACCAGGTGACCATTACGACCGACCAGGGCGTTGTATTGGGTTCTTGGGACGGCAGGACCAGCGCCGGAACCCTGGTGACCAGCGGGCAGTATTTTATCGAGGTTCACATGCAAGACGGCGTGAGCGGAACCACCACCATCACCAAACGCGTGACGGTTTTGGACAATGGGACCAACTGGGAAAAGGGTTTCGTACAGGCCAGGCCCAACCGGCTCACCCGAGTGGACCCCATCGCCACTTTTTATGCCGCCGGGTCCGATGTCCTTTCCTTGCGGGTCGGCCTTTATGACATGGCGGGTGAAAGGGTAGGGGAAGGAACGCCGGGTCCCATGGGCACCAATACCGCGACTTGGAACAGCAAGGGTTTCGCGTCGGGCCTTTATATCGCGGTGATTGAACTTTTCGAATCGGACGGAAGCTTCGCGGGCCGGGATCGGCTCAAGATGTTAGTGGTCCACTAAATAACATCTGAAATAAAAAAGGCCCCCGGCCATGAAGCCGGAGGCCTTGGTGTGTTTAAAGACTATTTCAGCGAGTTGACGAAGTTTTGAAGAGAGGTGTTGGAGGGGTTCAAGGCCAGGGCCTTGCTGAAGGCGTCCCGGGCCTGGTCCTTTTGGCCCAGGTAGTAGTAACAGCTTCCTTCGCCCTGAAAAGCCGCCGCCGAATTGGGATCCAGGCTGGCCGCGGCCTGATAATACTTCAAGGCATTCGCGTAATCCTTAGTGCCCATCATCTGGTTGGCGGCGTTCAGATAGGGATCGGCTTTGCTCGCGGTGGGCGCTCCCGGGTTGGGGGAAGCGGCGGAGGCGGTGGCGGCCGAACCTGCGGGAGCCAGAACCGTGGTCGTCTGTCCCCAGACGGAAACGATGCCGGTTACAAAGTTCAGAATGCAGTCCAAAAAGTTGGCTTGGGTTTGGACCGTATAGTTGGTCGTCAGTCCCTTGGCCTTGGCCATTTGCCCGCCGTCCACGTTCGTGATGGGAACCAGGCCCCAAAGAATAAACCATTGCCGGTCACTGGCCACGGGCGTGTCGCCGCCTGTGCCGATGGTGTGGTTCATGGTGTAACATCCGGAAAGGGGAAGACCTACCATCAACAGGCAAAGAAACAAACCGATCGTCTTTCGCATGATTCCTCCAAAACCAGCCGATTTATAACGTTTTTATTATACAGACCTTCCGACAGGCTTGCTGAAATATGATTTCAACCGGCGGACAAATTTGTTTGTTAGTTACTTAAAGTAAAGGCCGAACTTTTTGACCTGAAACTCGTTGATTTTGACTTTCTCGAAAACGATGTAACCCTTTTCGTGAAATTCCTCCGCCATCTGTTTGAGCGCCTTGACCTTGGATTCGTTGGTGAAAACGCCCAGTACCTGGCCGCCGCCCCTTTGGCCGATCACCACGGTCACTTCGGTTGTTTCTTTCATGAGTCTCCTCTATATGAAAAAACCCCGGATTCTAATGAATCTGGGGTTTTGTAAAGCTGTCTTGGGGTTGAGATTTAGGCGACGGTGACATCCTTGGACAAATAAACATCCTGGATGGTCTGGAGCAGTTTGGCCCCATCGGCCATGGGCCTCTGAAAAGCCTTGCGGCCCGAGATCAGCCCCATGCCGCCCGCGCGCTTGTTGATGACGGCGGTTTTGACGGCTTCCGCGAAGTCGTTGTCGCCTGAGGCGCCGCCTGAGTTGATCAAGCCCGCCCGGCCCATGTAGCAGTTGGCGACCTGCCAACGGGTGTATTCGATGGGGTGGTCGGGGATCAGGGTCTCGTACATGCGCTTGTCGAACTTGCCGTAGGAGGATTCCTGGTTCAAGTAGATGAATCCCCCGTTATTTTCTGGCAGTTTCTGCTTGATGATGTCAGCCTCAATGGTGACGCCCAGGTGGTTGGCCTGGCCGGTCAGGTCGGCGGACAAATGGAAATCTTTCTCCTTGGTTTTGAAGGCCTTGTTGCGGATGTAGCACCAAAGAACGGTGAACATACCCAGTTCGTGGGCTTCCCGGAAGGCCTTGGTGGTTTCCTCAATTTCCCTCTGGGCCGTGTCGCTGCCGAAATAAACGGTAGCGCCGATACCGGCCGCGCCCATCTCATAGGCCTGTTTGGCGGTTCCGAAATAGAACTCGGTGGCCTTGTTGGGATAGGTCAACAGCTCATTGTGGTTCAACTTTACGATATAGGGAATCTTGTGGGCGTATTTGCGGGAGGTCATGCCCAAGACGCCTAAGGTGGAAGCCACTGCGTTACAGCCGCCCTCGATGGCCAGCTTGACGATGTTTTCGGCGTCAAAATAGATGGGGTTCTTGGCGAAGGAGGCGCCGGCGGAATGCTCGATGCCCTGGTCGACGGGCAAAATGGAAACATAGCCGGTGCCCGCCAGGCGGCCGGTGGAATAGAGCCACTGTAAATTGTTCAGGACACGCTGGCTGCGGTCGGTATGGGAGAAGATGCGGTCCACCCAGTCGTTTCCGGGAATGTGCAAAGCGTCCTTGTTGATGCCCTTGCACTTGTAGGACAACAGATCCTTGCCGTCTTTGCCCAGGTAGTTTTCGATTTCGGCTAAATTCATGATGCCATCCTTCGCTTCGATTTTTCCCCTAACCGGGCCCTTTCCCCTTCTTGGGGCGCCGGAAAAGCCTTTTATTCATACCGAATAAAAATCGTTTAAGCAAGCCAAAGTTTGGACGCCGCTCCAACGGATTATTTCCAAGTTTTTTCGAATTCGTTTTCTTTGAATCCGATCGTGGTTTTGTTGGAGCCGATCACCAGGGGACGCTTGATGAGTTTTCCATTTTTTGAAAGGAGTAGGAGGATTTCAGCCTCGGTCATGTTCTTTATTTTCGTTTTCAGGTTCAAAAGCCGGTATTGTTCGCCGGAAGTGTTTAAAAGACTCGTGATTTCGCGTCCACTGAGCTCAAGAACTTTTTTTAACTCCGAAACTTCGGGCGGATGCAGGGTGATGTCCACCGAATCCAGCTTTTGTCCCTTGTTTTCCAGCCACTTTTGCGCTTTCCGGCAGGTGGAGCAGTTAGGATAATGGTAAAACTTTGGCAAGGTGTTTCTCCAATGGTGAAATGATCGAAGAAAATAAAGGATAGGCTCCCTATGGTCAAGACTTGGCGGGGAATGGCGGGGTTGGCTTGGTGGATCATATCCATATTTATAGCGGCCCCTCTTTGGGCCCAGGACTCTACCGATTCTTCCCAACCCGCGAGCCTTTACCTATCCCAGATTCAAGGGTTCGTGAAGGTGGTCAGCGGCGGGGTGACCCAAAAGGGCGTGCCATCCCAGTCCCTTTCCGAACAGGACCACATCGTGACGGGCAAAAATTCAAAGGCTTACCTTGAATTCATCAATGGCGGCATTGTGGAGGTGGGGCCTTCCACCGATGTAACGGTCACTACACTGGAAATCACGGGGGATGATTTTAAGGCGAAATTTCTTTTGGCCTGGGGAAAACTGAAGGCCAAGGTTCAAAAACTAACGACGAGCTCTTCCAGCTTTGAAATCCAGGCGGGCGGGGTGGTGGCGGGGGTTAGGGGCACCGTCTTCGGCGTGAATTACGACCCCGCTCAAAAGCAGGTTGCCGCCCAAACCTTTGAGGGAACCATCTACACCCAGGTCGGGGGCAAGGAACAGCTGGTCAACAAGGGCATGTCCATGCTCATCGGCAAGACGGGGATTCCCCTCTTGGGATCCATGACATCCTCCGATATCGCCTCCTTCCAAAGTTTTAACGATTTCGCGGGTCAGCTCATTGAAAAACAAAAAACGAAAATGCTCAATGACGCGAGGGAGAAAACAAAAATTCATACCGGCATCCTTCCGGAGAAGCAGGAAAACGACCTGAACAATACCCTTCAAAAAGCACTGCCTTTTTAACCGGCCTTGAGAACATTGGAAAAAAATAAGATCGACCGGAAGGGTATCTACCGCGCCGCCTGTCTCGGCAATGTGCTGGTGGACATGCTGGTCAAACCGGTGGAT
Organism: candidate division FCPU426 bacterium; assembly: GCA_963738405.1. Lineage (GTDB taxonomy): Bacteria > Oederibacteriota > Muellerivitia > Muellerivitales > Muellerivitaceae > CAVTWJ01. The sequence goes on from CAVTWJ010000008.1 coordinate 5,990, forward strand.
CGGTTCCCCCCGCCCGGGGGCCTGCTTCCTGTAAATCACATCGAAATGGCTATGGGTGGGTGCGCGTCCAACACCGCCATCGCCTTGAGCCGTCTTGGAGTCGCTACATCATTTTGGGGCAAGCTGGGCCGCGATACCTTCGGCGGTTATGCCCTCAAAGAACTCAAGAAAGACCGAGTGGATGTCCGACAGGTCAAAAGCGATCCCTCAGTTTCTACCTCGGCGACCTTGGTGCTGGTGGATTCCAAGGGACAAAGGTCTTTCCTCCATTCCATGGCGGCCAATGACCATATCCGCTTTCAGGATGTTTCCCTCAGGCTCCTCCCGGCCTTGGATCATCTTCATATAGGAGGCTATTTCCTTTTTCCCGCGCTCGATGGCAAACCCATGGCCCAAATCCTCAAAACCGCCCGCAAATGGGGCGTTACGACCTCTCTCGATACGGCCTGGGACCTCAGAGGAAGGTGGATGAAGGCCCTGAAACCCTGCCTGCCTTATCTTGATTATTTCATGCCGAGCGAAAGGGAAGTCGAAATGCTTTTGCCCCGTTTCGGCCCGGGGCAGTACCGTAAGGCCGCTAGGGAATTTTTGAAACTGGGCTGCCGAACGGTGGTGATCAAGCGGGGCGAGAAGGGGTCCTACCTTTTAAATTGGGACGGGGATGAAATCCATGTTCCGGCATTCCGGTCCCGTGTGGTGGATACGACTGGGGCGGGTGATTGCTTTTGCGCGGGGTTTATCAAGGGTCTCTCCCTGGGATGGAACCTGCGGGATTGCATGAAACTTGGGAATTCAGCCGGAGCCTTTGCCGTGAGGGCATTGGGAGCCACCGCAGGGATCAAAAACTTCGCTCAAATTCGTTCTCTTTTATAAATCACATCCATTGTCATCTTTTGTCGGTTGGATTGTCTAACGCGGCCTTGGTGCTGGTTTCTATGATTTTCACCATATCAACAGGGCAGGTGGGTTTTATAATAACGCCCTGTTCAACACCCCCGGAGGCACCATGAAAAGCAACGTTTCCCCGCTTCAAGAAAGCCGGCTCAATTACAAGCCCACCCTTCCCAAGGTTCTGACCCTGAAGCCTTCCAAGATTGGTTTCAAGTCGGGCAAACCTACCCGCTCCATCAGTGATCAGGAAGCTATCTGGAAACTTTTTCCAATGACCTACGGCCAGCCCGAGGTGGTTTTCGGCCCCGGCAAGGCGTCGGCTTCCGTGCAAAAGCCTATCAAGGTGGCTTTGGTTCTTTCCGGCGGGCAGGCCCCCGGAGGGCACAATGTTGTGGCGGGCCTTTACGACGGCTTAAAAAAGCTTAACAAAAAAAACACCCTTACAGGCTACTTGGGCGGTCCTTCGGGCCTGGTGGATAACGAAAAAATTGAGATTACCGAAAAGTTGCTGGAAAGTTACCGTAATACGGGCGGGTTCGACATTATCGGTTCGGGACGCACCAAGCTGGAAACCTCGGAACAATTCGACAAGGTTCTCGCGAACCTGAAAAAAGACGGTGTAGCGGCCCTGGTTGTGGTAGGGGGGGACGATTCCAATACTAACGCGGCGGTCTTGTCGGAATATTTTAAGGCCAAGGAGTCCGGAGTCCGGGTTATCGGATGCCCCAAGACCATCGACGGCGACTTGAAAAACGAACAGATCGAAGTCAGTTTCGGTTTCGACACTTCTACCAAAATTTACGCCGAACTGGCCGGCAACGTGGGTCGGGATACCCTATCGGCAAAGAAGTATTGGCACTTCATCAAGGTCATGGGTCGGTCGGCCAGCCACATCGCCCTTGAGGTGGCTTTAAAGATCCACCCCAACATTTGCCTGATTTCGGAGGAAGTAGCCGAGAATAAATGGACCCTGGAGGATATTACGACTCAAGTGGCCCAAGTGATCGCCGACCGGGCTGAAAAAAAGCTGAACTACGGAGTGGCCATCGTGCCCGAGGGATTGTTGGAATTCGTTCCGGAGATGAAAAAGCTTATCGGGGAAATGAACGATCTTTTCGCGCACAACTCCGAATTTGAGAAATTGAGGAGATATTCAGAAAAGGAGTCTTACGTCCGGAGCAAACTTTCAGCCGAATCCCTGAACGCCCTCAACCACATGCCCGCTTCGATTCAGGTTCAGCTGCTGGCCGACCGGGATCCTCATGGCAATGTGCAGGTCTCGAAAATCGACACAGAGAAACTTTTATTGGAAACCGTGGCCTTGAAGCTGGAAACATGGAAATCCGAAGGGAAGTACAAGGGCAAGTTCTCGGGCCAAGGTCATTTCTTCGGCTATGAGGGCCGATGCGGGGCCCCCTCCAATTTTGACGCCAAATACTGCTATGCCCTGGGTTATACCGCGTCCCTTTTGGTGACGGGGGGCTTCACGGGATACCTTTCCAGTGTGCGGGATCTCTTGAAACCTACCTCCCAATGGAGGGCTGGCGGTGTGCCGCTAACCATGATGATGAATTTGGAGCGCCGCAACGGCAAGGAAAAGGCGGTCATTCAAAAGGCATTGGTGGATTTGAAGGGCAAACCCTTTAAGGCCTTCTCGTCCCTGCGTAAAAAATGGGCCATGGAAGATGATTTTGCCAGCCCCGGTCCCATTCAGTTCTGGGGGCCGCCCGAAGTGGCCGACGCGGTGCCCGAAACCCTTCGCCTGGAGCGGGGGAAGTAAAAAACACCAACAAAATGAGATGTTCAACTCGAAGGGCGGAAGCAATTCCGTCCTTTTTATTTTGGGGAAAGGTTTTGGCTTTGAATTAAAATCAACACAAGTTTTTGGTTTCAGGCGTGATCGATCATAAGTGGAAGGTCAGTTTGGGAAATAACATCCAGAAAAATGGGATATTGAACGCCGAACGTTTCGGCATTAGTTGCTACAAAACTTTATTCCGAACTTTTTTTGTTGATAAACCGTTTATATCCTCATTTTTGTTGGCGACGGGATTCATCCTGTTGACCTACCTCTTCTTCAGTCCGCATTTTCAATATAACGATGATGTTCAGGTGCTCCTGTTGTTGAAAGGGGTAGGCCTAGATCAGGCTCCGAGTGCCCTCAACGCACGCGAAAACATTCTTCTTTGTTCGCTACTGAAGGACCTCTACCTTTTTTTTCCGGAAGTTCAATGGTATAGCTGTCTTCTCGTGTCCGCCCAGTTCCTGTCGCTTTGGGCCATTCTCGCGGCGTTTCAATGGGGGGCCTATCGGGGTTTCCGAAGCCTTCTTTTTCTATTTGGATTCGCAGGGGTAGGAGTCTATTTTTTCACTAACCTGCAATGGACTATGACGGCTTCCCTTGCGGCCATCGGTGCGACTTTACTGCTGATCTCCCTCTGGAAGGAGAAGGATCTAAAACCTCCCGCGATCGCCTTTATTCTGATCTTCCTGCTCGTCATGTTGTCGGTTCAAATCCGGTATCCCTCGCTTTTTTTGATTGCTGTTCTCTCCCTGCCGGTCGCCGGGGCTCTTGTCTGGAAAAGGGAAATAACGGCCACCCGTCGCACCTTGTTCGGCTTTCTGGCCTTAACCTTGTTAATCGCCGTTTCGTCCATTGGGTTCAATCATTTTTATTACCAACGGATCCCCGGCTGGGCCCCTTACATCGATTTTTTTGACCAACATTTTGAGCTTCACGAAACCCGTGACCCGGTTTATGACCAGGAGAGCAAACCCCTATTTGATTCGATCGGTTGGACCTCCAATGATCTGGAATTGTTTCAAGACTGGTATTTTATGGATGAGGATATCTATAGCGTCGACCATCTTCGGAAACTGAGCGGAAATTTTCCAAAGTTCGATTTCAACAAATCCACCAACTATTTCCTTTCCAAAAAGATAGCCTTTCCGACGACACAGATTGTCATCTATTTCTTTTTGGCCTTTTTATGGCTCGTTCCCCGTGGCTCACTTCGGCTTCTTGGTGGAACCGCCTTTTGGGTCTTATTCGTCTTGCTCTTTTTGATGGGCTACGAAAAGCTTCCGGAAAGGGTGTACCTGCCGGCCTTGTTTTTCCTTTCCACCCTGCCTGTTTTTTTTATCGTCCCGAAATGGGAGTCTCGTTCCCAGGGAACTCCTAAATCACCGGCTCTTGTTCCAATAACGGTACTGTTGCTCGGTTTTCTAACGCTCTTTACAGGTTACTTTTTTCAACAGGAATATTCCCGCAACCGCCGTTGGGTGCAATGCGAAAGCCTCATGAAGAACTACATGGCTGATTTCCATCCGCAGGACCATCAGTTGTATGCTCTCTGGGGTTCCCATTTTCCCTATGAGTTTTTCAACCTTTTCGAGGATTTTGAGGCTTATCGTCACTTCAACATCATCCCTTTGACTTGGTTCCAACGCTCACCCACTGTCAAAGCCATGTTGGGCCGCTTTAGGGTCAAGGATCTCTTCAGGGATATGGTTGATAATCCCAACCTCTTTCTAGTCTGTACACCCGATGAAACGGACACTTATGGCATCCACATGAGGGAGAAATATCAATTAGAAACCAGGTTGGAAGCAGTTTATTCCTGTCCCTTTTTCACTGCTTATCAGGTTCATTCGGTGGCGACTAACTAATATGTAAAGCTCGTAATGGTTCTCTGATCGCGTATAACCAAGTCCCGTTGAAAATGAGCCCTTTCCCCCTTTTTTCGTATTGCCTCTTGAAGCCCCCCTGACCTATACTTCACCTCCCCTGGGAAGCAGTTTCCGGGGTATCGTGCCGGCCTTTCATGAAACATTTAAAGGGGCCGGTACAGTACCAATTTCAATTTAAAGTTTAGGATTGAAAAATTGGTAAGAGTTCCCGCCAAGGGCCCACAGCCCCAGCTGGAACCCTGCTCCCTCCCGTCAGTTAAGGAGAGGGGGCTACCCTCACTCCGGTGAGGAATCCAAAGGGAGGTAGTGCATGAGTCTCATTAAGTACGATGTCATTTACATTTTGGATCCCAATTCCACCGTTGAAGATCAAACGGCTGTCTCGACCAAGGTCGAACAGATCGTGGCGGAATCCAAGGGAACCATCCTCAAGAAAGACGACTGGGGAAAGCGCCGCTTGGCCTACATGGTCGGTAAACACCGGGAAGGACACTATGTGTTCTTTCACGTGCAGGTTTCCACCGAAGCCGTCGCCGAATTGAACCGTAACCTCCGACTACTCGAAAAAGTCATCAAGTTCATGATCGTGAAAGACACCATCAGCCATTTGAAGCCCCGTCCGAAGCCGATTCGCAAGGCTCCGGAAGAGGGCGCCTCCGTCAGGCCCCATGCGCCAACCCGGCACTCGGGCCCCTCGGCCCCCTATGTACCCCCGCATTCTTCAAGCTCGTCGTCATCCGCTCCTACTGCCCCGGCCGCAGCACCCGCGCCAGCCCCGGCACCCGTTGCGCCTGTCGCCGCTCCCGTTGCTTCCGCTACTCCCGAGGCTCCAGCCGCCCCGGCTGGAAATTAACCCGCACCGTATCATTAGGGGGTTGCCATGCCTGATTTGAACAAGGTTTTCCTCATGGGAAGGTTGACGAAGGATCCCGAGCTTCGCTACACCGCCGGCGGTGCCGCGGTGGCGAACCTTCGGGTCGCCATCAACCGTGTTTACTCGCTCCAGTCGGGCGAGAAAAAAGAAGAGGTCACCTACGTCACCGTTGTGGTGTGGCGCAAGACCGCAGAGGCCGTGGGAGAGTATCTGCACAAGGGCGATCCCCTTTTCGTGGAAGGCTACCTGCAGAGCCGTTCCTGGGAAACCGAGGACAAGCAAAAACGCAGCGTGATGGAAGTAGTGGCTGACCGCATCCAGTTCCTGAACCGCGGCAAGGGCGGGAGCGGCGAGGCCGCCCCCGTGGAAGAAGAAGGCGCTCCGCAAGGCGGTTCGGCCCCTTCCTCCGGCAGTGAGGAAGACATTCCCTTTTAAGACAAGCTAGCCGGGCTTTAAAAGCCCTGAATCACCCATTCACACAGAACCAAGGAGATTGAAAATGGAAGAGAGAAAAGAAAGAAGCCACCGTCCCGAAGGAGGCCACCGCGAGGGAGGCCCCGGAGGCCGTTTCCGTCGTCCGCGCCGCAAGTCCTGCCGTTTCTGCCAGGACCGGGTAGTGGCCATTGATTACAAAGACTACAACCGCATCCGCACCTTCGTTTCCGACCGCGGCAAGATCGTTCCCAGCCGTATGACCGGCACTTGCGCCAGCCACCAGCGGGAACTGACCCAAGCCATCAAGCGGGCCCGCAACATCGCCCTCTTGCCTTTCGCCAACGCGTAATTAATAAGTAGAGTAGAAGGGAAGGGGCTGGCCTTGGATTGGGTTCTCGCTATCGGTCTTTGGATTTTGCTCTTCGGGGCGATCCTTACCATCAGCGGCCTGGCGATCTTGTTCGCGCTTTTGCGTGGCGCAAGGCCCAATGCCTCCATTTTGGCCGGTTCCTTCGCCTGCGGCATATTCTTCATGGCTCTTTTCGGCCTTTCCCGGATTGATGGAAAGGGTCCAAACTTTAAGGACATGCAGAGCTACCTGGAAGAAAACCTGCAGGCCCAGATGGCGGCCTTGAAGACCCAGGGTGTTCCCCAAGATAAGATTGACGAGAACATGGATTGGGCCGAGAAATACGGGGTGCAGGCCTACCCTGCTTGGCTGGCCCTGACTTGCGTTTGGTTCGGTTTCATTTCCTATTATATGGTTCCCATTCTTTTTCGCCGGTTCAGCCCCCGCATTCCCAGGCCCATGCCTTTTCGCCAGTGGATTATTCCCGAACCCCTCATCTTCGGGTTCATCATCGGGGCCCTTTTAAAGATATCCCTGAAATATTTCGGCTTAGCCGATAACAGCTGGGAAGATGTGTTGGGAAGCAACCTTTTGGTGTTTTTTGGATGTCTTTACATCCTGGGGGGCTTCAGTATCATCGCCTACTACTTGCAAAAATATAACGTGCCCATGGTTTTCCGCTTTCCCTTTTACGTGATCATGACTTTCCTTTTTGAACCCCTCTTTTGCCTTGGCATTTTGGACGTCTGGATGGATTTGCGAAAAATCAAAACCCCTCCCCTGGAGAAAACCGCATGAAAGTTCTATTAACCAAGGATGTGCCCAAGATCGGTAAAAAAGGCGAGATTATGGAAGCCAAGGAAGGCTATGCCCGCAATTTCCTGATCCCCAACGGGCTGGCCGTGGAAGCCAATGAAAGCACCATGAAGCAGGTGGAACAGCAGAAGAAGGCCGTGGAACGCAAAAAAGAAAAAGAAAAAGAAGCGGCCCAGGCCCTGGCGGCCAAAATAAAAGGTCTTACCGTCACTCTCCGCCACAAGGCGGGGGAAGAGGGAAAACTATTCGGTTCTATTACCGCGGCCGAGATCGCGGACGCCCTCAAGGCCAAGGGTTTCGAGATTGATAAGAAGCAGATCGTGCTGGATGATCCCATTCGCCTAGTCGGCCACCATGATGTTTCCATCAAATTGCACCACGAGGTAACCGCATCCCTTCCCGTGGAAGTGATGAAGCTTTAGAAGCTGGGTTTGTGGATATGGGGATAAGTCTGAATAGGTTCTGGATAACTTTTTACGTAACCTTTAATAAAACCCACCTTTTTTTCATAGCGGATTAAAATACATCCCTTCTTCGCCTAAACTAATCCAACCAACTGTATTGGAGTTTTCATGGAAGTCGCCCGTAAAAGTTCCCCGCCTTCGCCTTTCCCCAACAACAACCAATCCGAGTTTCGCGTACCGCCCCAGGATTTAGAAGCCGAGCAATCGGTTTTGGGGGCCATGATGCTTTCTTCCGACGCCATCCGAACTGTCATCCCCTTGTGCCGGGAAGAGGACTTTTACCGAGAAGCCCACCGCAAACTTTTTCACGCGGTCGTGGCATTAGACGACCGCAAGGAACCGGTTGATATCATCACCCTCACCAACGAGCTCAAACGCATGGGGGATTTCGACACTGTGGGCGGGGTCTCGGCCCTGACCGCCTTGGTGGATCGGGTGCCCACCGCCGCTAACGCCGAATTTTACGCGCAGATCGTGAAAGAAAAATCCGCGGCCCGGAAGCTCATCAGCGCAGCCACCTCAGTCGTAGCCGACGCCTACGCCGATGCCATGCCCATCAAGGAACTGTTGGATAGCGCCGAACACCGAATCTTCGAGGCCACCGAGCTTCGGGAGAGCAAGGATTTCGCCAGCATCAAGGATCTGATCGGAAATTCCTTCGAGTACGTCAACACCCTGACCGACCAACAGCAGCACATCACCGGTGTGCCGACCGGTTTTTACGACCTCGATGAATTGACCGCGGGGTTCCAGCCCTCCGAAATGATCGTCATCGGTGCCCGGCCTTCGGTGGGTAAAACTTCCTTGGCATTGAACATCGCCCAGCACGCCTGCATGGGCACGAACCAGCTCAAGAAAAAAATCCCCGTCGGGTTCTTTTCCATTGAAATGACAGCCAAACAGCTGGCCCTGCGTCTGCTTTGTTCGGTCGCCCGTATCGACCTGAAAAAAGCCAGGTCCGGCTACCTGAGTGACCAGGAAAGGGCCCGCTTGGTCGGCGTGACAGGGCAATTTTACGAGGCTAAGCTGTACATCGACGATACCTCTTCCATGACCGTGTTGGACCTTAAGGCCAAGGCCCGGCGTTTGAAACGCGAATATGGTATCGGGATTTTGCTGATCGACTACCTTCAGCTCATCCAAGCGGGAATCCGAACCGACAATCGGGAACAGGAAATCGCCTACATTTCCCGCCAGTTGAAGGCACTGGCCAAAGATTTGGATATCCCGGTGGTGGTTTTGTCCCAGTTGTCCCGACCCCAAAAGGGCGCGGAAGAGAAAAGACCGGTCTTGTCCGACCTTCGTGAATCGGGCGCCATCGAACAAGACGCTGACGTGGTTATATTCATCCACCGGGAATCGGCAGGCCAGGACGGTGAAAAGCCTATGTTCAATTACGAGCTGGTTTTGGCCAAACAGCGTAACGGCCCCACGGAAAACATCAATGTGGTCTTCCGCAACCAATACACGACTTTCGAATCCGCCTCAAAGGTTTCGGATAAATAAAAATCGCCTAAAGGGTAACCCCATGCCAACCCAATCCAAAACCCCCGCCTGGGCGGAAATTTCCATGAAGGCCCTGAAAAATAACTTCAAGGCTTTGGCCAAGATCGCCCAAGGTTCCCAAATTCTCCCGGTGATTAAGGCCAATGCCTATGGTCATGGGGCGGTTCCGGTTTCCCAGGCGCTTCTCCAAGCGGGGGCCAAGATGCTGGCGGTGGCCACTGTGCAGGAAGGGGCCGAATTGCGGGCCTTTGGCGTTGATGTCCCCATCTTGGTTTTGACCCCCACCTTAAAAGAAGAAATCCCGGACCTGTTAGATAACGCCCTGACTCCCCAGGTCAGTTCCCTCGGGGGTGCGATGGAATTGGCCCAGGCCGCCAAGAAAATGAAAAGCGGGCCGGTGCCCGTTCACGTCAAAATCGACACGGGTATGGGAAGGTTAGGCGTTAAGTTGAAGAGTGTCTTGGCTGAAATTCAGGCCATTCGAAAGGTTGAGGGGTTGAGGGTGGAAGCGGTCTATAGCCATCTCGCCACCGCCGATTGGACGGACCCCAAATACGCTTGGAAACAGATTACCCAATTCAACCAGGCCCTCGAAACCCTTCGGCAAAAAGAACGGTTTTTCCCCATGACCCATGTGGCCAATAGTGCGGCACTCCTCACTTATTTTCCTCAATCCGCCGGCACCTGGGTTCGACCCGGCATCGCCCTCTATGGCATCTATCCCAATCCCGCCTTCAAAAATAGGGTAGCGCTGATACCGGTGATGCAGGTAAAGGCGAAGATTATTCATCTAAAAAAGATCGAAAAGGGCCAATCGGTCAGTTACGGGCGTACCTACACCGCCAAAAAACCTGTTTCCGTCGCCACAGTGGCTTTAGGCTACGCCGACGGGGTACACCGAAACCTTTCCAACAAGTGCGATTTCCTGGTGGGTGGAAAAAGAGTTCCTCAAATCGGGACGGTCTGCATGGATATGGTGATGCTGGATGTTTCTAAAGTGAAGAACGTGAAGGTTGGGGATGAGGCGGTTTTCTTTGGCCGCCAGGGAAAGGCCCAAATCGGCGTGGAAGAACAGGCGTCCCTTGCGGGTACTATTTCTTATGAACTTTTATGCGCTGTGGGTGAAAGGGTCACCCGCGTTTATACTTAAAAACCCAAGATTTCACCACCAAGACACCAAGAACGACAAGGCCAGGATTTGAAAACTCTTAAAACGTCTATATTTTTTTCA
>CAVTWJ010000009.1:0-374579 GCA_963738405.1 candidate division FCPU426 bacterium
CGAGCGGGGCACACACACTATCCAGGCCGTGGTCAACGCCGTCTTGTCCTCACTGCGGTACGCGAACCGGAATGCCCGCCGTGGCTACGTCGGCAAGCCCGGGCACTGGCGGTTCGCTACAGATAGTCACAGCTCGGCAGTCGCGCGGCACGCGATATCCGCCCAATCCTGGCCAAATCAGTACAACGAGTCGGGCCAACGGTGGCGTGCAGAACTAGTCATTCGGGACCGCCCACAACTACCGCCCCAACTATCACTCGCAGAACTCATTGGAGCGGAATAAGCCACGTGGTAGTCCGTTTCCGTGCGGCCCGAGGCCCGTCTCGACTACTCGGGCGCACCGGCTGGACCTAACGGGCGGGTTGTCTAATCGGCGTTGGAGGGCTACAGGGACTTGAACCACGGACCTCTTCCGTAGTAATAGGGTAGCGGCGATGGCGGGATGACGCGGGGGTGACCGGCGCCGGAACGCGCGGCAGGACCGGCTGCGGAAGCTGCTGCTGCGCGATGGCGCGGTGATCGGCATCGACCTGGCCGAGGATAAGCAGGCGCTGGTGGTGATCGATCACGATGTGCGGGTGCTGGCCCGCAAGACGGTGCGGGCCAAAGCGTTCCGGCTGGGCCAGGCGGTGGACAGGCGCGGGCGAAGGGGTTTGAGCGGGCGATAGTGTGCGGATCTTCGGCATCCGCGACCGGATCGAGCAGGGCTACAAGTAGGTCAAGGACGAACTCGGCTGGGCTGATTTCTAGGTCCACTCCGATCTTGCGATCCGTCATCACCAGGTACTGGTCAACTACGCGTTCAGCTTCTGCTGGGCCGCCTGGATCGCTGATCACGTGCCACAGCACGACGCGGCACCGCTGCCGGAACCGGGCCGCGGAGAGAGGGGGCCGCCCGCCGCGACGGACCCGCCGCGTCCTGGCCCCGGGCGATCCGGGCGGTCCGCGCCTGGCTTTCCCCTGGATCGCATTGCAGCGCTGGTGGGCCGCATGGTCCAAAGCGCCCCCGCCCCGCCAGCTCCAAGCCTTGATGGACTCGGTCGCGGCTGGCTATAGCCTGCACCTCTACATCTCGAATTAACAATCTACCATTAGTCGACGCCCGACCGGATCCCCGTGGCTGCCGTATCCCGCCGAGTAAGTCCCCAAGTTGCGGCACCTTGACGCCGGACCATACCTGGTGCGAAAATAAATATGAGGTGACGGCGTGGTTGTATGCCTAATCGCTGACCATTTCCAAGCTTAATCTGCTGACGCGCAGATGTGGTGTCAGCAAATGTCGTATTCCAGGCTAAATCCAGGTAGAACAGGGTCAACGATCGCGGAGTCGGGCCTAAATGCAAGTTACGCGGCTGCGTTCAGCATACCTACTCTGTGCATTGACGAATTCCTAAGCCAGGCGGACGCAGGCAGAATCCTGCAGGAATGCATTGACCTCAGGAAGGTATACTTGCAGGCGAGCGTGTTCGACGGCCCTGCCGCCACGAAAATTAACCTTGATTACCGCGTAAATGACGTCGTCATGATTGACGATATTTTCCGCAGCGAGCCGCATCGATCAGATATCCTGACTATCCTGAAGGAAAGAGTCTGGGATGTGGAGTCCCAGTCTCTATGGCACGACGGATATTATATTTTTGATATCATCAATTACTCGACTTGGCGGGAGGCGGTAGTCTCGCGATATGGAGACGGGAATTTCTATAAGAAACACCAAGACACTAGGCGCGACCATATCACCTATCGGCTCGTTACTATCGTATATTTCGTAAATAAGCTCCCTCAGAAGTTTACCGGAGGTTCCCTGGTCCTCTGGCAGGACGGTGAATGCCTCCGGATCGAACCCAAGCATAATCGTGCTGTCGTATTTCCTTCTTTCACCTTTCATGAAGTGGAAGTCGTCAAAATGCAACAAGGGAACTGGGATGAGGCGCGCTTCTCGATTAACTACTGGATGGGCTTCCAATGACGAATGGCGATACGCCTGTTGCGGTGACGGTGCAGGGTAAGCAGACGGCGATCAGTGGTGAGTCGCTTGGGCAATTCGTCAGGCCGCCGCTGGGGGGTAAGCCTTCGATTCAGGTCGGCGTCGGCGTGCAGGGCAGCTCCGATGACGGGCAGGGGGTGGTGGCTCAGAGCACTAATGGGACGGCGCTGACGGCCAGTTCGCAGGCCGGGTGGGCGATCGAGGCCACCGGCGTGGGCGGCCGCGCCATTGCGGGCGGCCTTGATCAGGTGAGCCGGCAGCACGCCGGCTTGTACGGTGAAAGTGACCAGCAGGGTGTTTTCGGCCGCTCTACCGGGGCGGGGGACGGAATTCACGGGATTTCTGCCCAGGGCGCCGGCGTTCATGGCACGGGCGGAAATCATGCCGGGCTCTTCGACGGCAACGTGACCGTCAACGATAAGCTGTTCATTACCGGACTAGCCGCCGACCTGCTCACCACCATAACCAGCCTGCAGGCCGAGATAGCGAATTTCAGATCTCCGACTGGGCCGCCGGGACCTCCGGGAGTACCAGGCATCAATGGCCCGCCGGGCCCGCCCGGCCCCAAGGGAGCGTTCGATGCCGGACCTCCTGGACCTCTCGGAACACCGGGGCCGATAGGTGCTACAGGGCAGCCAGGGATCAGCGGGGGACCGGGTCCGCCGGGACCGCCAGGGCCTCCTGGTTTGCCGGGTTTTGGCTCAGAGGGGCCGCCGGGACCACCCGGAGACGTATAAAGGAGGCGATTACCGATGGCGAATGGCGATACGCCTGTTGCGGTGACGGTGCAGGGTAAGCAGACGGCGATCAGTGGTGAGTCGCTTGGGCAATTCGTCAGGCCGCCGCTGGGGGGTAAGCCTTCGATTCAGGTCGGCGTCGGCGTGCAGGGCAGCTCCGATGACGGGCAGGGGGTGGTGGCTCAGAGCACTAATGGGACGGCGCTGACGGCCAGTTCGCAGGCCGGGTGGGCGATCGAGGCCACCGGCGTGGGCGGCCGCGCCATTGCGGGCGGCCTTGATCAGGTGCAGCCGGCAGCACGCCGGCTTGTACGGTGAAAGTGACCAGCAGGGTGTTTTCGGCCGCTCTACCGGGGCGGGGGACGGAATTCACGGGATTTCTGCCCAGGGCGCCGGCGTTCATGGCACGGGCGGAAATCATGCCGGGCTCTTCGACGGCAACGTGACCGTCAACGGCAAGCTGTTCATTACCGGACTAGCCGCCGACCTGCTCACCACCATAACCAGCCTGCAGGCCGAGATAAGCAACTTCAAAGCCCCGCCGGGACCGCCAGGGCCACCGGGGCTTCAAGGCGACCCAGGACCGCCCGGTCCGGTAGGTCCTAGTGGGCCCATCGGGGTTGGGCCACCCGGTTCTCCCGGCCAGCCCGGTACTCCAGGCCTTCCGGGTCCGCCGGGAATTGTCGGCGGAGGCCCGGTTGGCCCGCCAGGGCCCCAGGGCCCGCCAGGACCGCCGGGATCTGGGCCACCGGGTCCACCTGGGCCTCCTGGGAGCCCGTGAAAGCCCGGCTGGGACCCGTCGGCCTGGAAACACTGGACACACTGATCATGGCGGGCATCGCGGCCACTCGCGCGGAGGCCATCCGCTGGGCCCTGGACCGTATCCGCGAGCGACCAGCGTATGAGCAGCCCGTGAACGCGTGCGCCATACCGGCAGACTCGAAGACGAGTTCTAACACGGTTGCGAGGGATAGCCCAGTTCATGTTCCGGTGTCGAGATGGTTGAGGTTGGCGCCAGAACTTCAGAACCGGATAATCTGCGTGCAGAAAACCCCTTGATGGTCAGGTGCGCCGATTCGGCAGGGATATGTACTTAATGTCCGGCTGTCACGCTCGCTGGATGTTCGCTCTCCGTAACAGCCAATGTACGCGCCGAGGGTTGTCGTCCGCTGTACTTACGGGCGACCCATTCAAAAGGCCGTCGCTGCCGGCACCGGGCGTGCGGGCGAGCGGGTCGACGTATGGACGTTGCGCGCCATGACCATCGCCGTCGAGGCGTTCGCCCGCCGATGTGCCGGATAACCGGCCATTATCGCTGATAGCCCGGTCTGTCGTCCTACGGGGGACGGCTGTGACTTTAGCCGTTGGATGGCCCGAGTCTTTGGGGCGTTCTGGCCGGTCCAGGTCGGGGGCGAGCGCGGCTGGTGCCGGTCAGGCCCTCGTCGAGGTGGCTCCCGTCGTCCGAGATGGCGAGCGCGGTCAGGGACTGTCGCTGGGCAGTGCTCCGCTGTCCTGCAAACAGCGGAGCACTCGGCGTAGCCGATGAGTCTGCCCATCCCGGCACAGTTCCGGTTGGTCCCGGTCACCGGGCTATCGAACGGGCTGGTCTATCGGACAGCGTTCCCGCGGTCCTTGAGGACCTGGATAGAGATAAAAGCGCGCTAGGCGAGCAGGGTCAAATGCTGGTGCTTGCTGTCAGACTTTTGGCTATGGGTGGGCGAGTTCGCGGCTTGTGGCCGTTTGTCGCGGTTGGGGCAATCGCGGTGGTCACGGCGGCAGGCCTGGTTGTGGTGTGGCGGTCTCCGCACCGCGACGAGCTGGAGGGCTTCGCGGGGCTCGCCATATCGGTGACGGGTATCGCCGCGGGCTGGATCGCCTGGCTATGGCGGGCCAGGAGCCAGCAGGCCAGCGGGGCTGTTTCCGGGCAAGAATCCGGGCGACTTGCGGAGCTGCTGGCCGGGTCGGTTGACGAGGAGTGGACCCGGGCGGCCGGTGAGCGGGGGTTGCTGGAGCCAGTGCCCATTCCGGTTCGGTGGCAACGGCCGGCCGCGTCGTTCGCCGGGCCTGCCGCGGCCGCGGTGGCCTCGACGCGGTTTGCGCCGCTGCCCGGGCTTGCCGCAACCGGGGAGCAGCGGCTGCGGGCGGGCCAGGTGGGTGAGCTGCATGAGGTGTACGGGGGATTGGGGTCGGGGCGGCTGGTGATCGCGGGCGGCCCCGGATCGGGGAAGAGCAGCGCGGCTGTACTGCTGATCCTGGCCGCCCTGCGCTACCGGCGGAGCGTCGCGGAGAAGGTCCGGCCCGAGGTGCCGGTGCCGGTGATGTTCACCTTGCAGGGGTGGGACCCCGGCACTCAGCGGGTTCGGGACTGGCTGGCTGAGCGCCTGTGGCGGACCTACCCGCTGTTCGCGGGCAAGCAAGGGGCAGGGGCGGCACGTGACATGCTCGATGAGGGCCGGATCGCGGTGATCCTGGACGGGCTGGATGAGATCCCTGAGGATCTGCGGCCAGCCGTGCTGCGGGCGCTTAGCCAGCAGGCAACCTTCCGGCTGGTCCTTTTGACCCGCAGCGCCGAGATGGCTGATGCCGCGGCCCGGGCCATGCTGCAGGGCGCGGCGGCCATCGAGTTGCAAGACATCGACCCGGGTACCGCCGCCGGTTACCTCACCCGCACCCAGCTCGACCCCCCGCCGCAAGGCTGGCATGAGCTGACCAGCCGCCTGCGGTTGGAACCGGGCAGCCCGCTGGCGCCGGCCTTGAACAACCCGCTGATGCTCACCCTGGTCCGCGACACCTACCACGCCGGAGACGACGCAGGTGAGCTCCTCGGCTTGCGCGGCGCGGCCGGGCAGCCCGCCTCGAGCGGGGACATCACCGGCTATCTCCTGGACCGGGTACTGCCCGCCGCCTATACCCAGCAGCCGGGCGAACCACCGCCCCGCTATGACCTGCTGACCGCGGAACGCGCGCTGCGGTGCATCGCCGCGCGGATGAACACAGACGGCACCCGGGACCTGCGATGGTGGCACGTTCCTGCCTGGGCCCATGCCGCCCCTCGCGTCATCGCGACCTGGCTCGGCGCCGTATTCGCGGCCGGGATCGCGGCCACGATCGCAGGGGGATCGCGCTCGCCTCCGTGGCCGGGCGCGGGCGGGGATAGCGGACGGGATCGCGGTCGGGCTCGTGGCCGGGATAGCGGCCGGGATAGCGTTCGGGCGGGGAAACAAGATCCCCAAACGGATGGCGCCCGTGCGGTGGCGACAACTTTTTCGACGCAGGCCGGTTGTGGTGGGCGTCCTGGCCGGGCTCGTGGCCTGGCTCGCTGTTCGGGTTCGCGGGCGGGCAGGCCGCGGGCTGCGCGGGCGGGCTCGAGCCCGGGGTCGTGGTCGGGACTTGTGGCCTGGCTTGGGGCCGGGGTTGTCACCGGGATGTCCCGGCCAGGAACTGACAACATCAGTCCCCTTAGTCCACTCTCCTCATGGCGCAGTGATCGAGCGTTCGGGCTCGTGGTCGGGTTCGTAGTCGGGCTCGTGGTCGGGCTCGGCGTTCGGGTTCGTCGGCTCGGGCTCGGGTTCGATCGTGGGCGAGTCCCTGTTCGGGCTCACGAGCGGGCTCGTGGCCGGGCTCGTGGGCGGGCTCGTGGTCGGGCTCGTGGCCGGGCTCGCGGTCGGGCTCGTGTATCCCCAGTCGTGGTCATCCTCCCTCGCGTTTGCACAGCTCGCTGCATCTGACCGGACTCCGGTTCGCCTCATGCGGTTCCTCGAAGACGCCCGCAGCCGCAACGTCTTGCGCACGGTCGGGCCGGTCTACCAGTTCCGCCACGCCCGCCTGCAAGACCGCCTGGCCGCCCAGGAATCGGCAACTGGAAAGGGGCCCGGCAAGCCCGGCCTAGCGGCAGGAGGCGCCATGTTCACCATGATCACTCTACGCTGCCCCGGGGGAAGCGGAGACATGTCGAGCGGTCCGCCAATGCTATCGAATATCGAGAATCCGACATTCCCATACTTCAACTGAAGCGTGGTAAGATTAAATGTGGTTTGCCCCAAATTATAAAGCGTGTCGTATGCGACGTTTGAGAGCCCCACTGATCCAGCACGCCAAGATTATTAAGCGGCGGCTTGATGCTATCGATCTGCGGCTTATAGATACTGGTGACGACCGTGAGGTTTCCTGCTACGTCATAGATATCCATTATCAGCTCTGCGGGTTTTGTCGGATCGGTGGGATACATCCAATAATCGCTGGTATCGATTCCGGCGCCTTCGATAAAGTTTGGATCGATGATATAGGACATATTATAGGAGGTATCTGCCTGGATCGCAGAAAGTAAGGACTGCTGGTTAACTCCATCCGGCAGGAGACCGGAATCGCTCACATGTACATAGGCATTCAAACACTCACCAACGGTATCGACTTTCGGCGCCACGGTATCCGGCGAGTGAAATGTACCGGTTGCGAACGGTCCAGACCAGTGCGTAGGACTCGTCATATCCATAACCATAGACATATACCCCACGCCATCCGTATCGCCATTGATAATATGCGCGCCCGGAGCGATCTGCGGAATGTTAAAGATCTCGAAGGTATCGTCAATGCACTGGCTCGTCTTGCCTAAAATGCTTTGGCCATCGAACTTCGTATTCTTCTCATCGTTCACATTGATAATGATATTCGCATAGTTCACGTAAGGAACGATATTACCGACGCTTTGCGGCGTTTGGAAGAGCACGGTCTTGGTAAATTGCTCTTTCGGATTGATAACGCACTCGGCAGGATCGCCGAGGCCGTTGTTATGATCCGGATAGGTTGAGCTATTGATGTACCATACACAGAGGAACGGTTCTTTGCTCCAGAATTTTTGACCGAGTTCAAGCTCATCCCAATAGATACCGTATTGATTATCGATAATGCACTCGGTATGCTGGCCGGTTTGGCAATCCTGACGATAGATCGTCTGTCCTGGCACGGAAGAAATGAAGAGATACCGCGCAAAATCATGGCCCGGCATTCCCGGCGGCTGGATGGGGTTCGTGGCGTAATAGGTTTCTGCCCAGGTACGAATCGGGGGGAGCATATCCTCGACGTGATCGCAATAAGGGAAGTCGGCAGGGATATTCGGACAGCCCGATCCGCCGGAAACACCGACGGGCTGGTTCGAATGGACGATCGTGCCGGTCATATCGAAATTATCGCCATCGGATGCGCGAACCGGCATCATCTGAACATCTTGTCCGCGGTTAAGCGTGAAGATGCCGGTTGCCCTTGTGGATACACTACGATGCCTGAATTGGCATCGCCACTGACGTTTCCAGACGTGCATTGACGGCAATCGCACGAAGGGGTGATGGTGACCTGCGTATTATCCTGATCTGCGGTGATCGACCATCGTCGATGGAAGATCGTAGACATACGTGCCGAATCCCTCGAAGAGCGAACCATAGGCTCCGCAAACGTAATCGGTACCCCAGCCGATCGTGGGAATGATATAGGAACCGTCCGACGTGTACGGATTGTGGGACATATCATAGACTGTGATGTCCGCCGTTGGCGAATACACATGAATCGCTTTGTTTTCTACTTCACCGCTCGACTCCAGCTCCCAGAATTCCGGGATCTTGAAGCTGCCGATCTTATACGCCTGGATCGGAACGGGTAGTTCTGCTGCCGTTCGACTCGACGAAGGCCGTGCAGTTTTCGGCGGACGTGATATAAATACGCATGTATTTACCGCCCAAGTCCTCGCCCCAGTAATTGGACATCATGGAGAACCAGAAATCGCGGCCGGAATGCGGCGGATGCTGCGGGTTCTTGACGATCGTGTGATGGATCAGCGCATTCTGTGCCGATACCGTGCCGCTTGGAAGCAGCACCACCGAGCAAAGGACGACAAGCGCCGCCCAGAATGCCGCACGGATCTTCAAAGACGAAGAAACGAAAGAGTTAGAATGTGTCATGGTCTTATTTGAAAAAGAAAACAACGAATAAATAAGCAGAAGTTGTAAGTAAAACCTAATTCCGATGCCAGAAGTAGCTGCGATTAAGTGCAACCGCCAAAAGCATGTTTTGATTCATGGGGTCCGGAAAACCGATTGCGTAATCTTAGTTTGAAAGCTATTTTGCTCCCAAATGAAAGATCGCATTCTATAAGACCCAATAATCTCTGTTGAAATTACCAGATCTCGGCTCTTGCCGAATCCCTCCTAATGTTTAAAACGCGCTGGGTCGCTCGGGTTACAAAAAAAAATTATGAATAATTTTACAGTGGCATCGTATTTTTCATGAAAGCCTTAAAGAAAAGTACATTTTGCCACTTTTTCGCCATTATTGATACATTTGCAATTATGGGTTCGAATCGAGAGGGGTTTCTACAAGAACCTGAACCGTCCTGTTATAGTACCTTCCTTCAGGAAGCTCGTTCGGATAGAGCGGCTGTGTTTTCCCATAGCCATGCGCAACCAGCGACTTAACTTTGCCCTTGATGTGCCCCGCAATATCCATCTTAACAGCATTTGCGCGGTTCGTCGAGAGCTTGGTATTGTAATCCTCGGTGCCTAAGATATCCGTGTAGCCATTGACGGAAACATCCGAATTCGGCTGGATGCGATTATAAACGTAAGAATCCAAGATCTTGTGATTCCACTTGCCCATATCGGACTTGTTATAGGTGAAAAGGATAAGATTGTAAGTCTCACGGGTCTTATCGGCCAAATGCTCCGCAACAACGTTGCTAACGGAGAACTGCTTGACACTGATCTTATCGACATTGGAAGAAACCGTGCGGCCGGTCTTATCCGTGACATTGAGCTGAACGGACATCATATCCTCACCAGATGGAAGTTTGCCATCGGAGGAGCGCCAGTTATAACCATTGTAATCCATCTTCGATAGCGATCCAAGATCGGTGATCTCCGCCCATTTCTTGCCTTGATAACCAATCTCCAGTGCACGGCTTTGGATCGTCTCGTCTCGGAGTCCGTTCTCCCATTTGAATCCCCCTGTCGGCGCATCGGGGCGCTTCACATTGCTGTTGTGCAACACAGGATGAATGATCTCCCATGAATCGCTCGTAAGCTCTACGCGGCGATTCTCAGCAATGCCTTCGGGAGTAGTTGGAAGTGTTGGGCTTTCCGGAAGTTTGCGTGCTTCAACGGAAATGCGTTCTGGATTAATACCCCAGATCTCGACCAGATATTTCTTGACCGATTCTGCGCGCTGGCGGGAAAGATCGATCGACATCTCATTATCGACATCCTGCGAGTTCGTACCCGTCAGGCCGATCTTCGTATCCGGATTGTTCCGCATCCGAAGTCCAACGATATTAAGATAATTATAGTAAGCATTTAACGTACCGCTGATCGTATCTTCCGTGAAACCCTTCGTCTGATCCGGGCTGGTAAACATCACATATCGCGATGGGAGCGTGCCAGTTCCAGCATCGTAGAACACCATCGGCAGCAGTGCATACAAATCGATCGTCTTTTGCTCGCGAATGATAACGCCTTTGAAATTCGGGAAAAGCGAGGGTTTTTCCTTGACGAGCTGAGGATCCTGAGTCACCCAATGCACGACCGGTGGATTCTCGTTATTCATCGGAATATCGTGTGTGATGCTGCGGGAGGAATCGTTGCGCAACGGGATCACTTCCGAGGTCGGGCCATAATTAAAGTGGTTCGATTCTGTCGCGCTAATGATATAGGTACCCCCAAGGTTGCCATCGGCATCGCTCGGAAGAATAGCAAGATACTCTCCAGTGGAGCTGTTCGTAGTCTTATTATAGATCGTGTCCTTCGTGCGCGAATCGATAATTACGACGTGCGCGGTCAGGTTCTCCTTTGTATTGATATCATACGCACGACCATGCAGCACAAGGGTTGGCTTGGGCGCCGGAGGATTTGTTGCAACATATACATCGAGCTTGCCACTTCCGCCAGGGCGGCTGCTGCTGAAAAAGAGTACGTTACCGGAGGCCGGAACAGAAAGAAAGAAATCGTCAGAAGGAGAATTGATCGGAGCAGGAAGCCGAACGGGGGTGGTCCAATCTGTATCGCTGGGTCCTTTCCATTCCGATTGATAAATATCCAGCCCGCCAAGTCCAGGATGATTAGGATCGCGGCTGGGGGCATCAGATGCAAAATAGAGCGTCGTACCATCGGCTGCCATAAATGGGGATCCTTCATAGCCACCGGTATTTATCTTCGTACCAAGATTAACGGGGTCACTCCAGCGACCATCGGGAACACTTAGACGACATCAACCTGACCTACGCTCCCCAGCTGGTTAATTTTTTCGGAGGCAACAGTTCCGCCTTCTTAAATTCTTACTATCAAATCAGCCCTGTGGTCTCCCTGTCAGTCCCCCTCTTCAAGGATTTCGGAGGCGCCCAAACCAATGCCGGGGTGAAGGCCGTCCAGTACGGCTTGGAATCGGCGCAAAAACTTTCGGCCTTCCAGCGCGAAGGCGTCCTCTATAACGCCAAGGTCGCCTATTGGAACCTGGCCCTCACCCGGGAAGAAGTGGATATCCGCCAAGACACCCTGGACCGCAGCCAAAAGATATGGGACTGGACCAAACGCCGGGTCGCGCGCAACCTGGCCGACCCCCCGGATGCCCTGCAGGCCGAGGCCTCGGTGCGGGAAGCAGAGCTTGATTTACAAACCGCCGAAAACCGCGAGCGCTCTGCCCGGCTGGCCTTTAACCGTTTCCGCAACGGCGCCACCGAGGATGTGCCCGAACAGCTGGAGGCCCTGGAAGATTCGCTGACCCTGGTGAAGGTGGATTTTCCCGCCGACTTACCCCAGCGCATCGACCTTCAGGCTGTGGAGGCCCAAACCCGCCAGGCTAAGGCCACCTACGACGAAACCTACCAGAACATTTACCCCGACATCACGGCCATCGCCTCCTGGCGG
This sequence comes from candidate division FCPU426 bacterium, assembly GCA_963738405.1. Classification (GTDB taxonomy): domain Bacteria; phylum Oederibacteriota; class Muellerivitia; order Muellerivitales; family Muellerivitaceae; genus CAVTWJ01. Next base: position 11,628 of record CAVTWJ010000009.1, read on the forward strand.
GGCAACGGCTTGGATCCCAATTTTTCCAACGCCAACACCACCGCTTTCGGCACCGACCATCCCACCTGGATGCTGGGGGCGCAGTTCAACCTGTCGCTGGATGTCTTCACGGCGCAGCGCACCGCCGAAGGCTACCAGAAGGAATACGAAAGCTCTCTCCTCACCCTCAAGGACAAAAAACTGGAAGTGGACCAGGACTGGCGGGATATCCAGGCCAGGCTGGTCGATGTGGATAAGCGCCTGGCCATGTCCACCGATATCGAGGCCCTTCAAAAGCAAAACGCGGACGAGGAAAAACAACAGCTCGACCTGGGACGAACCACCCAGTTCCAGCTTCTCTCCATCGAGAACCAATATTCGCTGGCGCGGCTTAGCCGGCTCTCATTGGTTGCTGAAAAGCTGGGGCTCCTGGCCCAGGCCCAATGGTGGCTTACCAAGGAAAAGGAATAGAAAAAAGAGGAAGTTGACGTCATTGCGAGGAGCCATGCCGATAGGCATGGTTGGCGACGTGGCAATCTCAGGTTTTAGGGCTTGGGCCGGGATTAAACATGGATAAAAACGGATACGTTTATATTCTTGCCAACAAAAACAACACGACCCTTTATACAGGGGTCACTAACGATCTAAAACGCAGAGTTTATGAACACAAAGAGAAGCTGTTTGAAGGTTTTTCGAAAAAGTTTAACTTAACGAAGTTGGTTTATTACGAAGTTTTGGACGGCATGTTGGAAGCCATTGAAAGAGAAAAACAGATTAAAAAATATTCCAGGATAAGGAAGATTGAGCTGATTCGGATTAAGAATGAAACGTGGAAGGATTTGTATGAAGGGTTATAGAAGCACAACTAAGATTGCAACGTCGCTAAACGCACCTATCGGTGCAGCTCCTCGCAATGACAAAATGAGGCAAGGAAAATGAACCTTCCCAAACTCGCCATCGAGCGCCCGGTTTTCATGAGCTGTGTGGTCATCCTCATCATGGTGCTGGGGATCATGGGCTACCGCTCACTCGGCGTGGATCTCTTCCCTGACGTGTCATTCCCCTTCGTCTTCGTGACGGTTCCTTATCAAGGCGCCAGCCCCGAAGAAATCGAAAGCCAAATTTCCAAGCCGCTTGAAGACGAGCTTAGCTCCATTCAGGGAGTCAAAAAGGTCATGTCCACCAACCAGGAAGGCTTCGGGGTTGTGACGGTTCAGTTCACGCTGGAAACCGACGCCAAGGACGCCGAACAACAGGTGCGCGACCGGGTGGCCTTCGTGAGGCCCAAACTGCCCAAGGGCGTGGATGAACCCATCATCCGCCGCTTTGACCCTACTGACCAGGCGGTGGCCATCCTGAGCCTCCAGGCCCCGGGCCTAACGGATGCTGAAATTTACGACCTGGCGGACCAGTACATCAAACCGAGACTCGCCGAGGTTCCCGGCGTGGGGGTCGTTAATATCATCGGGGGGCACAAGAGGGAAATTCAGGTTCAGCTGGACCGCGCCCAGCTCAACCGCTACCGCTTAAGCTCCGGCCAGGTGGCCGACAAAATCGGCTTGAACGGCATGAACGTGCCGGTGGGCAAGGTAGACCTGGGGGTGAGCGAGCTTCTGTTTCGCTCCGTGGGCGAATACAACGACCTGGATCGCATCAAACGCACGCCCGTCAACTTTTTCGGCTCCGATGTTTCCGTGACCGTGGACAAACTGGGCCAGGTGGTCGACACGGTGGTCGACCCGGACAGCTTCAGCTTCGTCAACGGCAAGCCCACCCTGGTGCTGGAAGTTTATAAGCAGTCCAAAGCCAATACGGTGGCCGTGGTCGACGGCGCCTTGAAACAAATGAACACGATCAACGAGTACCTCAAAACGAAAACCGGCTCGCCTGAACTTTCCCTCATCCAGGAACTGGCCCGCCCGGTGCGCATGAACCTGAAGGATGTGCAGTTCACCATCATGCAGGGCATCATCCTGACCATCCTGGTGGTGCTCCTCTTCTTAGGCAGCTTCCGTTCCACCCTCATCACCATCACGTCCCTTCCGGTTTCCCTTCTCGGCGCCTTTTTTCTGATGAACACCCAGGGCTATACCCTGAACGTCATGACGCTTTTGGCCCTTTCCCTGGCGGTGGGGCTCTTGATCGACGATGCCATCGTGGTGCGGGAAAACATCTGGCGGCATATCGAGGAGGGCGTAGACCCTAAAAAAGCCGCCGTGGACGGCGCGATGGAAGTGGCACTCGCCGTCGTGGCCACCTCCTCGGTGATCATCGCGGTCTTTTTGCCCATCGCTTTCCTTAAAGGAATCGTGGGCCAGTTTTTTCGCGAGTTCGGTATGACGGTTTGTTTCGCCATGGCCATCTCCCTTTTCGAAGCCATGGTCATGGGGCCTTTGCTTTCGGCCTATTGGGCCAAAAAAAGTGTTCCCGGAAAAGACGAGGTTCCCTTCATAAGCCCGATCCTCAAGAGCTTCGACCGATTCCAAACCTTTTTAGAAGCGAAGTACGCGGTTCTCATCAATTGGTGTCTCGGGAACCGCAAGAAGGTGATCGGCTCGGCGGTTTTCCTTTTTATCTTCTCCATGGTGGGGCTGGGGCCCCACATCAAATTCACCTTCCTTCCCACGGCGGACGTGGGGGAATTCGTGGTGCTTTTGAAGGCGGCGCCCGGCACCTCGCTGGATGAAATGAAAACTATGACGGAAACCGCGGCGCAGGTGATTCAAAAACACCCCGAAGTGGTGGTGCTTTCCGGTTCCATCGGGGGAACCGACGCCTCGGGCGCCACCTCGGGCGTCAACAAGGCGAGGCTCTATATCCGCCTCAAGCCCTATCAGGAGCGCAGCATCACGACCAGCCAGCTCATGGCCACCGTGCGAAAAGAACTGGACCCCTACCGGGATTCCCTCCAGCCCCAGGTGGCGGAAGCGGGCGCCTTCGGGGACGCGGCGCCGTTTAATTTGAATTTGGTCGGGGAGGATTACGCCACCCTGATTCCCTTCGCAAGCCAAGTCGCGGATAAGATCCGGGAGGTGAAAGACCTGGCCGATGTGCAATCCACCTACGACGGGGGCAAGCCCGAGTTTCAGGCGGTGCTGGACCCGGAGCGCATGAAGGTGCTGGGGGTTTCCGGCGTGGACGCCGGGGAGGAACTGCGAACCCAAGTGGAAGGATTGGTGGCGGCCAAACTGCGCCAGCACGGGGAAGACTACGACATCCGGGTGCGTCTACAGGAAAACCAGCGCAACCTGGAACAGCAATACCCGGTCATCCTGGTGCCCAACCAAAACCATAACATGGTGCGCTTGTCTGAAATTTCCCACCCCGTCACCACCGAGGGCCCTTCCCGCATCGACCGGCAGGACCGCGCCCGCTACATCATGATCTCGGGCCAGTTGGCGCCCGGCGGCGCCTTGGGCGGGGCCATCGATAAGGCCAAGGACATCATGAAGAACATCCAGATGCCCCCCGGCGTCACCTACTCGTTCGTGGGCCAGGCCCAGGACCTGCAAGATTTGATGGTGAGCATGATGGAGGCGGTAGGTTTGGCCATTCTCTTTACCTACATGATCCTGGCCAGCCTCTACGAATCGCCCATCATCCCCTTCACCATCATGCTGGCCATTCCGCTGGCGGTGGTGGGGGCCTTCTTCGCGCTCTTCATCGGGCAGATCTTTGTTCCAACCCTCTCGCTCAATATCTTCAGCATGATCGCCTTGATCATGCTTTTGGGGCTGGTGACGAAAAATTCAATCCTTCTCGTGGACTACACCCTTCAGATGATGCGAAAAGGCCACCCGAGGGATGAGGCCCTGAAGATGGCGGGCAAGGTGCGTCTGCGCCCCATCCTCATGACCACCTTCGCCCTCATTGCCGGGATGCTTCCGGTAGCGCTGGCCCTGACCGAAGTGGGCAAGTTTCGGCAGTCTATGGGCGTGGCTATCGAGGGGGGCCTCATCAGCTCGCTCCTCTTGACCCTGGTCATCGTGCCCTCGGTGTTCGGCTATGTGGATGATTTCAGGCTTTGGCTGAGGAAACTATTCGGTACCAAAGCGGACGAGCTGTCCCCTGTTAAGGTGCCCGTAAAGGTACGCCGAAAGAAGTAAACGAGCGTCAAAGTTCCCGCCCCGCAAATTTTCCTTTTGCCGTTTAAAAAGGATATTTGCACATGGCCGGTTCTCCTTTTAAGGTTCAAAGGTTAACCGGCCGCCCTGAGGGGCGCGGAACCGCGGAAGGAGAGAGGGAGCCGGTTATCCGGCTCCCTTTTCTGTTTTCAGCCGTATTAAGCCTTTTCCCTTTTTTGCCTGGATGTTTCTTTACACCCCATCGGAAGCATCGAATAATGGCGCCTACAACAAAGGGGGAGTTTTATGCGATATTTTTTGTTATTCGTTTTTCTGGCCGGGGGATGTTTTCTTTTCCAATCGGGGTGCAGCAACAGCAATAGCGCCAGCGGTCCCACGACTATCTACCAAAACAATTCGCCTGCCTATGGAAGCCTTTGGAACAGGGCTACGGGCAGCGCCGGGTTCTCCCAACGAGATGGAATGGCTTCGGTGGTTTTTAACAATCAAATGTGGAGTCTGGGCGGATACGACACGACCCAAGAAGGGGATGCCTGGTCCTCCTCCGATGGGGTTTCCTGGAGCCAGCAGGGGGCGGCGGGAGCCACCTTCACGGCGCGGGCCTTTGCCTCGGCCGTCACCTTCAACAACAAAATATGGGTCATGGCGGGGTTGGGCGGTTCCGGCGGTTTGGCGGATACCTGGTCCTCCTCGGACGGCGCCCATTGGACCCAATCCGCCAGCGGGGCCTCGACCTTTACCAGCCGTTTCGGCCAAGCCAGTCTGGTCTTCAACAACAAGATATGGGTCATTGGAGGCTACGGGGCTAGCGGGGTCTTAAATGACGTCTGGTCCTCCTCCGACGGAGTCAGTTGGGCTTCCGTCACAACAGCCCCCTTTGCCGGCAGGGAATTCATGGGAGCTGCGGTTTACAACAACGCCATGTGGGTCGTCGCGGGGGAAAACGCCGATACCTACGCCCTTTACAACGATGTTTGGAATTCCACCGACGGATCCACTTGGACCCGGGTCGCGGCCCATACCGGCTTCGCTCCACGGGGCGGGCCTGGCCTGGTGGTTTACAACAACGCTCTTTGGCTGATCGCGGGGACCCACATCGGATCGAGCCTTATTCTCTACAATGACGTCTGGACCTCGACCGATGGGATCGCCTGGACCCAGGTGGTAGACCAGGCCAGTTTCCCCGGCCGGGACAGTTTTGGTTTGCTCGCCTTAAACAACCGGCTCTATCTCTTCGGAGGGGACGGCTCGACCACCGGATTGTTTAACGACGTCTGGAATACCCCCTAATAGGTTTTAAAGATGATGCTTAAAAATGGGCGGGTCTCTTTTGGGGATTCAAAAACCAAACCGGCCTATTCATATTGAATATCCCCGGTCTTTCTTACAAAACCCGTAACCTCTATCAATTTCCAAAACTACTTTATAATGTGCCGCCTACAGGAAGCTTGACCTCACCCCTCAGGAGAAACCATGGTTCATCCGCGCCTCTATTGGATTCCCTTTCTTATCTTGGCCCCAATGGGTTTCACCCCTCCATCCGTCCTTCGGGCCGGAACCATCGAGGGAACCGTCACGGTCACCGCGCCCCCGCGCAAAGAAATCCAAAACCATGACGATGGTGCGGAGAAGCCCGTGGACAGTTATTACGGGCGAGCCAAGCCCGAAGTCATGCCCGCCACCACGCCCCTGCCAGAAGAAATCGTCGTTTACTTAAGCAAGGTCCCGGGGCATTTCCACCCGCCCTCTCAACACGCCCAGCTGGATCAAAAGTTCGACCAATTCACCCACCGGGTACTTCCGATTTTGGCGGGCACGACGGTGGATTTCACCAACCACGACCCCATCTACCACAATATTTTTTCCAACTCTTTTGAAAACGAGAAGTTCGATCTCGGTCGGCGCAAAAGCGGCGAGACGGCCTCCGTTACCTTCGACCAGCCGGAAGTCCCTGTGAAGCTCTATTGCGAAATTCACCCCAAGATGCAAAGCAATATCCTGGTGTTGCAGAATCCCTTCTTCGCGGTGGTCCAGCCGGAAGGAACCTTTAAGTTTGACAAGGTCCCGGCGGGAACCTATACGCTCCGGGCATGGCACGATTACTGGTCGCCTGTATCCAAGAAGATCAAGGTCAAGAAAAAGGGAACCACCCGGGCGGATCTGACTCTTTCCTCCGTTAAGGATTAAAAATGGTTTCCCCGAGATTCCAAACTTTTTTCCTGACGGGAATCGTTTTTTTTGCGTTGGGCGGGTTTGGCTCAGGCCTTTGGGGGCAGGAGAACCCCTCCAACGGCACCGGCACCATCGAGGGGACCCTTCAAGTGACGGCCCCGGCCAGGGCCGAGGAAACTGACTCCACGGGAAATGATTACAACCCCTTCGGCTCTTCCGCCTACAGCTGGGCCTCCTCCCATAAGGTCCACGCGGCGCTTCCGGAAGAGATCGTGGTTTACCTGGAGGCGGTGAAGGGCTACTGGAAACCGCCCCAAGAACACGCCAAGCTGGACCAGAAATACACCCAGTTCACCCATCGGGTGCTTCCCATCCTCGCGGGAACGATTGTCGATTTCACGAACCACGATCCCATCTACCACAATGTTTTTTCCAATTCCAAAAAGAACGCCTTCGACCTGGGAAAACGCAAGAAGGGCGAGACAGCCTCAGCGAACCTGAACCATCCGGAAATTCCGGTCAAGGTCTTTTGCGAGATCCACGACAAGATGCGGAGCAACATTTTGGTTTTGCAAAACCCATTTTTCACCGTCGTCACCCCTGGCGGAACCTTTAAATTGGAATCGGTGCCCTGCGGTACCTATACCCTGGTAGCCTGGCACGACTTTTGGCAGCCGGTGAGAAAATTAATTACGGTCACGAAAAACGGCACGGTGGAAGCGGATATCGTTTTGGATAAGGTTCAAGACTAAACCCAAAGGCGGAGTTATGAAAAAAACGATCGGGGTACAAAGTCTTCTCTTGCCGATCCTGCTGACGCTGCTGCCGGTTGGGGCCTCGGCGGATGCCGGAAGGCAGGATTTCACCTTGGGGTTCGACGGCCTCTTTTTAGGCCAGGCTGCTTCCGATTCCCCCCAGCCTTCACAGTTTGCTTTTCAACAAGCCGACCTGACCCTTTCCGGCACCGTGGACCCTACTTGGAACCTCTTTGGGGACCTGAGGATCAATTCCGGAGGGTTGAGCCCTGAGGAAGTTTTCGCCGTCGCCAACCCCTTGCCTTGGCTACGCCTCCGGGCGGGGGAGATGTATGTGCCTGTCGGTAAGCAAGCCCTTCTTCGCCCATACGCCTATCCCTTCGTCCGTGAGCCCCTGGCCGTGGAAAACACCCTGGGAGATGACGGGCTGAATGAAGCCGGTGTGGAGGCCACCGTGACCGCGCCTTTCCCCTGGGATTGCGAGTTGGTACTGGGCGGCTACCAGGAAGCCGGGGCAAAAGGCGACAGCCCCTTGGATTTGGGGGGCACTTCATATGACAACTTCCCTTACCTTCTTCATTTGAAAAACCAGTTCGACCTGGGCGACGACACCACCCTGGAGGCTGGCGGGTCTTCCCTGACGGGCATGGGATCGAACGGCATCCACAACGCCGTTTACGGGGCGGATCTGACCTTTCAGTTTCTGTCCACGGGGGATGACGCGGCCGGGGGAGTGATCGTGCAAACTGAATACCTGAACCGCCTTTCTTATGATTCAACCGGGACTTACGCTCCGGGTTCGGACGGCTGGTACGCTTCCCTGCAATACCGCTGGACCCCCATTTGGTGGTCGGGCGTGAGGGCGGAAGAAGAATTCCACGGGTCCACCAATGATCTGGAAGAAGACAGCAATGCCGGAAGCCAGCCCGGCCACCTGCAAAGACTTTGCGTGAACCTGGCCTGGGTTCCTTCCGATTCTTCCTTTATACGGGTGGAATACGACCTGACCCGGGAAGACCCAGATGGGGGCGGAGCGACACTTTGGGATCACCGGATCCTGATCCAGCTCAATACCAGCATCGGATTGCATTTTTCCAACCCCGCCTCGAAGGGTTGAAGTTGTGTTAGGGTTTGATGTCATTCCGAGGAGCAGAGCCGATAGGCTCGACTTGCGACGTGGGAATCACAGGTTTTGCGGTAGTTTTTAAGTCATCACACTGAGATTGCCACGGTTCAAAACGCCCCGATTGGGGCTGAACCTCGCAATGACGGCTTTTGAAAATTTATTTTAAAACTTTAAAACACAGGATTGATTTACCCTTGAAAAGCGGGCTCTATACCGGCTAAGGTTCTAGCGTTTCCCGTGCCGTTTTTTAAAACCCAAAGGTTGTCCATGGCGAACGTCACGATTTTCAAACTCCGCGACAAGCTCCTGGCCGTCATCACCCTCTTGGTGGTGGTGCTGGTGGGGGGCGTCCTCTTTACCCTCAACGCGCGCTTAGGGCCGGTGGGCATCGAGGCCCTGAACGCGGACCTGGACCGTACCCGCACCGTCTTTAACAGCTTCATCGAGGAACGCGCCGCCAACCTGAAAGACAAAGCGGTTTTGATCGCAGGTCTCCCCCGCCTCACCGCGGCCCTGGACGTGAAACACCCCCAGTTCGACACCATCGCCGCCACCGTCACCGAGCTCTGCCTGGACTTAAACGACACGGTAAGGGTCCCCCTTTTTATCGTGACCGATAAAGAAGGCCGGGCGCTTTTTAACGACTTCCACATCCCTGAAGTGAACCTGGCCCTCATGGAAGGCCGGGAGCCGGACCCGGCCCGCATGAAATCTTCTCCTCCCGAATCCTTCGCCGACCGCCCGGCGGTCAAAAAAGCCTTGAACGGCGAAGCCAGCCGGGGCGGGTTTATCTATCACCTCAAGCCCGACGATCCCAAAGTGCCGGAAGCTGACCTGGCCTTCCAGGCGGTGGCGGTGCCTATCGGTAGCCACGGGCGCATCTTGGGTGTACTCCTTCTAGGCTTCGCCCTCGACGACAAGCTGGCCATCCAGATGAACAAGATGACCGACAGCGAAATCGCTTTCGACCTGGACGGCAAGATCTACGGCTCCACCCAGAACCTTAGCCACATGGCCAGCCTGGCCCAGGATCTTTCGCCCATCCAGGCCTCGGCCTCCGAATGGATGAAGTCGAACGAATCCCCCAAATCTTTTTCCGTAGTGTTGGGCGGAAAAAACTACCTGTCTCTCTTTTCCCCCTTCCAAGACATGAACCAAACCAAGCTGGGGGATTACGTGCTGTTACGCCCGCAGGAAAAGGCCCTGGCCGTCCAGGAAACCATCCAGGCTTCGATTCTCTCTTTCGGCATCGTGGGCGTGCTCTTGGCTTTTATCCTTTCCCTGGTCATCGCCCAGCGCATCACAGCCCCCCTGAATACTCTGCTCAAAGGCGTGCAGGAAGTCGGCAAGGGAAACCTGGGCGTCCGGGTAGATGTGAAAAGCCGGGACGAGCTGGGTGTTCTGGCCAGGGCGTTTAACGAGATGATCATCGGCTTAAGCGAGAAGGAAAGGGTCACGAAGATTTTGGGCAAGTACGTGGCGCCCCAGGTGGCCAAGAAGCTTTTGGCTTCCGACGAGCAAATGACCCTGAAGGGCGAACGCCGGGAATGCGCCATCATGTTCACAGACATCCGGGGCTTCACGGCCCTGAGCGAAAACATGGCGCCGGAAAAATTGGTCACCGAACTCAACGAATATTTCACCCAGATGGTCGACGTGGTCTTCAAGTACGAGGGAACGCTGGATAAGTTTATCGGCGACGCCATCATGGCGGTCTGGGGCGCGCCCGTGCCCTTTGAGGACAAGGAATTCCGATCCGTCAAATGCGCGCTGGAAATGATGGCGGCCCTGAACCATTTGAACATGGAGCGGTTGAAGAAAAACCAGGTGCCCCTCACCATGGGCATCGGCCTCAATACCGGCGTGGTGGTTTCGGGAAACCTGGGCAGCGACAAGCACTCGGACTACACCGTCATCGGGGAAGAGGTCAACTTGGCTTCTCGGTTATGTTCGAAGGCCGCGCCGGGGCAGATTTTGATTTCCGAATCCATGTACCGCAAGCTCAAGGGCCTGGTAGAAGTAAAGGCCCTGGAACCTATTCTTCTCAAGGGATTCACCGACCCTGCCAAGGTTTACGAAGTCACGGGCTTAACTTCCGTTTAATCCTCCCTAAAGAGAAACCCATGCCCGCCCAAACCCTGATCCAATCAAAAAACCTTGTCAAAAAATACGGCGATTTTACCGCCGTCAACGGCGTGGATTTTGAGGTCAAAAGCGGGGAATGTTTCGGCTTTTTGGGCCCTAACGGCGCGGGCAAATCGACCCTGATGAAAATGATCTACTGCTTTTCCCCCCGCACCAGCGGGGAATTATCCGTCTTTGGCCTGGACCCGAAAGATAAAGCCGCCGCAATCAAGAACCGTTTAGGGGTGGTGGCCCAAAGCGACAACCTGGACGACGAAGTTACTCCCGCCCAAAACCTTGAAATCTACGGACGGTTTTTCGGGCTAGGCGGAAAAATCCTAAAAGAAAAGATAAAGACGCTTCTTCAGTTTATGGCCCTGGAAACCCGCGCCGACGCCAACGTGCGGGCCCTCTCGGGCGGCATGAAACGCCGCCTGGTCATTGCCCGGTCCCTCCTGAACGACCCCGATCTCTTGATTCTCGACGAACCCACTACGGGGCTGGACCCACAGGTGCGCCACCTGATCTGGGCGAAGCTAAGGGAATTGAAAGCTCAGGGCGTTACGCTTCTCCTCACCACCCACTATATGGAAGAGGCCCAACAGCTTTGCGACCGGCTTCTCGTGATCGACCACGGCAAGGTCTTGGCCCAGGGCAAGCCCGCCGAATTGATCAAGAAACACCTAGAACCCTTTGTGATGGATGTTCCTAAACAGTGCAAGCTTCCCAAAGCTTCCCTCAAGCAAGTGCGGTCCGAAACCCACGGCGACCGGGTTTTCCTCTATGCCCGCTCGGCGTCTTCCCTTGAAAAAATCGCCGCTTCCTCAAAGGTGGATTTCCAAATCCGCCCCACAGGGCTTGAGGACCTGTTTCTAAAACTCACGGGGAGGGACCTGCGTGAATCCGACTGAGCCTTCGGCTCTTTCCATTAAACCGGGGGTTAGGGTGGTTCCCACCCTGGTTCAACGACTTTGGGCGGTTTTCATGCGCCACTACCGGGTCTACACCAACGACTTCTGGACCAACACCTTTCCCACGGTCTTCGAGCCCCTCATTTTCATCCTAGCGGTGGGATGGGGCTTGTCGGCGGCCATCGGTTCCATCAACGGGGTGGATTACCTCAGCTTCATCACCCCGGCCCAGATCATGATGTCGGCGGTTTTCGCCTCCGCCTTCGACGCTTCCTACGGCACCTATTTAAGAATGGAGATGGACCACAACTACGACGCCATGATTTCCACTCCCGTGAGCGTGGACGAGGTTTTCTGGGGGGAACTGATCTTCATCTCGGTGAAGGGCATCTTCTACACTGCCGTCATGCTGGGGGTGCTTTCCCTTTTCCATACCGTCCATTCGCCGCTGGCCTTTTTGCTTCCCCTGGTGGGGTTCCTGACTGCCATGACCTTCGGCAGTTTGGGTTATTTCGCCAACGCGGTGGTGAAGAGCATCAACCAGTTCAACTTTTTCGTTTCCGGCATCATTTCGCCCCTCATGCTTTTTTCGGGCACCCTTTTCCCCATCGAAAAACTGCCCCCGGTCATCCAGCAGATCGCCTATGTGCTGCCCCTTTACCATTTCGTCCATCTATCACGCATGTTCACCACTGGCATCATCGCCCCCGATTGGGGCTTTAGTTTGGCTTATGTGCTCATCGTGCCCTTCGTGATGGGCTTTTTCGCGGTAAGATCCATGAGGCCTAAGTTGATACAGTAGTTTTCACCTTCTCCCCTGGAGGGAGAAGGTTGGGATGAGGGGGAAATTACCAATCTCGTATGGGTCGATTATAATTATACGTATCATGAAACCAACCAAAGTGAAGATCATGCGGAAACCTAAGCGACGACAAGAAGCGAAAATCACTCCTCTCATCCGGGAATTATCCGGCGTCGCCCCGATGAAAAAAGGGACGGATGAAAAAAAGCTCTACGCCAGCTACCTCGTGGGAAAGTATTCAACTAAGAGATCATCAAGGCCGTTGAAAAGCTGAGTTCAGTCGCCCTGTCACATTCGCGTCCGTAGTTCCTTTTTCGTTCTAACGTCGGAAAGTGGGGAGGCGGGGATGGATGCAAGCAGGCTCGACGAGCGCCACGCCATGGTCAAAGATCAGCTTCAGGCCCGGGGTGTCCGCAACCCCTGGGTGCTCCAAGCGATGCTTGATATTCCCCGGCACCTTTTCGTATCTGAGGACCAAAGCCCCAAGGCCTACCAGGACGGCCCCCTTCCCATCGGCTGTAACCAAACCATCAGCCAGCCCTATATCGTGGCTTCCATGATCGAACTGCTGGACCCCCAAAAGACCCACCGGGTGCTGGAAGTGGGCTTAGGGAGCGGCTATTTGGCCGCGGTTTTATCCGGTCTGGTGGGGGAAGTGTACGCGGTGGAGAGGGAATCCCAGTTGCTGGATCAGGCCAAGGCCCGGCTTGCCGCACTTGGCCTTCTAAACATCCAAACCCAAGAGGGGGATGGCAGTTTGGGTTGGAAGGAACAAGCTCCCTTTGATTCCATCCTGGTCTCGGCGGGCAGCCCTAAACTTTCCCAAAGCCTCCTGGCCCAGCTGAAGATTGGTGGGACTTTGCTGGCTCCCATTGGAAGCAGGGAGGAACAAAAGCTGGTGAGGGTTGTGAAAAGGTCCGAAACCCATTTCCAGGAGAAGGAACTGTACAAGGTGAAGTTTGTGCCCCTTATCGGCAAAGAGGGCTGGCCGCAAAGGTAATTACCCCGTCCGGGGTTGAAAGTGTTGAAAATTTGTCCGATTTTGCCCCCCTTTTTACCTCCCGCCGTAAAAAATCGGTAAAAGTTCACAAACGTATATTGCCCGGTTCTCAATTTTGAAAATAATATTTCTTGTTGGGGCCGTCTGGGCCAAACCCGTCCTTCGGTACCCTCAACCCGGTAAACAAAATCCACAAGTGGGTAAACAGTTCGGATAACCGGGTAAACAACAATCTCAACTAGGTAAACAAGGTCCGTAACCCGGTAAACAACCCACGCCAACCGGGTAAACAGGGACCCATAACTGGGTAAACAGCCACTCTCAACCGGGTAAACAAGATTTCCCCGGGTAAACAAAGGATTTTGCCGTGCCCCAACCTACGCCCGAATCAAAGGCCTGGATGGAAAGTTTGTCCGACCTGGCCGCCGACATTGAAAAACATCAAAAAGTTAAACATGCCGATCGGGCGGACGCCCTCGACCTTCACCCTACCAAGTTATCCTTCCTTTTGGCACTCCACCGGTGTTTGGACCCTGCGGCCCTTGCGAAAATCCGTCAGGCCGCCCAGGGGGATCACCCCTTTACCCTATCCTTTAAAAGCGCCAAGGCCTTGGCAGAGCTAGAGGGCCGGGTTCCTGATCTGTCAAAGGCGGTCCATGAGGCCTTAGACCAGATTCTGCCCCACCACCTAGCCACCCTGCAGATCAAAGCCCTGGTGGACCATATGGCCAGCGGCAAACCCGCCCAGGAATTTGACCCGACCCAGGTTAAAAAGACCCCCAAGGGTGGCCTTTCCCTCCAATCCCCAAGCCCTGACCCACCCCAAGAAGCCGAAGAGGATTCGGAGGATGAAGAACCGGAAGAAGAACCAACCAACCCAAAGGCCAAAAAGAAGACCTCTGCCCTGAGGTTTCAAACCGAGGGGCAAGGTTTGAGTGTACCCATTCCCAAAAAAGGAATGGGTAAGGCCAAAGGTCCCAACCTAAAACCCGCCAAGAAGGCCCTCAAAGGCGGGTTTAAAGACCTCCTCAAATACATTCACGAATATGTCAAAGCGGGCAGTAAGGCTGTGGCCGATTATTTCATTCCCTTGCACTCCCGTTCTAGCGGTAAGCGGGGAGGGGCCCAGTCCCTGCCCAACCTCTTCCGCTTTGCGGGCCATTGGGGGCTCTACTGGTTTTGCGTCCTGTTTATGTATGGCGGTAGCATCAGCTTCGTGGGGCACTTTATCCCCGGGGTGGGCCCCTGGATCGACGGCCTTCGGCTGGCTTTTTTCCACTTCATCCTTCACCTGCCTCTATGGCTCCTGGCACAGGCGCTGGCCAAGCCCTGGGTGGTTCTAGTGCTAGGCGTTGCTCTGGTCTGGTGGATTCACAAGGAATTCCACGCCGGGTTGATGGCCACCCTCATCGTCGCGGCGGTTTTGGGCGCGGGATGGTATTTCCGGGGCTGGGTAATGGAACATCTACCAAATTTGACAAACCCATTTTCACCACCAAGTCTCCAAGACACCAAGAACGACCAAGCCTTGGATAACAGCAAAACCCAAAGCCCCATAACCTCACCACCCAAGGCGGCCGGTTCCCCTATGGAACCGGCACAGCCAAGTCATGGGCCTCGACCTGTCGTCTCGGCCCAGGCGCCCTCTGCCCGGAGGTCTCAAACCGACGGGCGTGACTTGAGTGCACCAATTCCGGAAAAAGGAATTGGTGTACAGGCCATGCCCAAAGAAGACCGGGCCTCTTTAGAAGCAGAAATCGCCGCCCTGCCCCGGCCCTGCCGGGTCAAAGATTTTCCCATCGAACCCGACCCCAATATAGGCGCCGAAATGGCAGGCCGCCGCCTCTCGGATATCCAGGACCCGGAAAAATATTCGCTTCGCGTGGGGCCCGATGAAAAAAAGATTACATCGGCGGTGGTGAATGGCTCCGGTTTCAACATGGAAATCCAAGGCGGCTTTTCGCTGGGGGACATCAACAGCGTCTTGGGCGATTCATCAAAAAAGGGAATGGCGTTTTATTGGGAAGACGTGCGGGCCATCCATTGTTGCGAGGTGGATGTGCTGGGGGATCACCCCCGTACCCTTTACCAATGCGGTTTGCTGATTGCGGGTTTGAAAAAGCCCATCACCGTGCAATGCGCAAGTGTTGAGGACTTGGGGCACCTGGTTTCGGGGCTGGAATTTTGGGTGCGAAACGCGCAGGGGGGCAAGAACGCGCCGATTGGCGGTTTGCCCTATCTGTACCAGGGCCTTCTGTTGGGCAGTGAAGGGGAAGTGATAGGTACTTGGGATAACAGCCCCATCGCGAAAACGGGTTTTATGCCGGGCGATCATATATGGTCTGTGGATTCGAACCCCGGCATGCGCATGGGCAACGAGGAATTGCTTTCGAGTCTGCAAGACCTGTCGCCGGGCCCGCACGCGCTGTTTGTGGTGGACCCGGGTGAATGGGTGAAGGGAATGACGGGCCCAAGAAACAGAACCTGGGTTTTCAACCCGAAAAGAGTGAAGCTTCAATTGCTGGTTCAGTAATTGGAGTCCTCAAACCGTGGCATTCGTCTTGTGAACGAATGCCAGAGATGAAATTAACTGTGACGACCAAGTCGTCTTCTTGAGTTGATTTAAAATAGATGGTATAACAGTTATACCTGGAGCATGGATGCGGTTTAAATTCGACAGGAACAAGAGCCATAAACTCCGCCGAAACCCCGCGCGCGGCATTGGTTTCGAGGAAGCCCAAAGAATATGGGAAAGCCCTTACTACCTCGACCAACGTTCCGACTTTCCGGAACAATGGAGGGCCATTGGCTGGGTGGGAGATAGGCTTTATTCCGTGATCTATGAAGAAAGAAGGGACCGGGAAGGGGATTACATCCACTTGGTCACTCTTTGGAAATCCACCAAGGAAGAAAGGAAATTATATGAAACCCATTCTTAAGACAAAAAAAGTTCTGACGGCGGAACAAATAGCCCAAATGGCCGACAAGGGTAAGGATGTTTCCAAGCATTTCACGAACCATGGAAAAATGATGCCCGCCATCCGCCGGGTCAATGTGGATTTCGCCGAAAACATGCTGCGGGAATTGGACGGTTTGGTCCGCGAGATGAACGTAAGCCGTCAGGCGGTCATCAAAGCTTTCCTGCGCCAGGGATTGGATCAGCACTACTTAGCCAAGAAAAAACGCCCGCATCCAACCGCTCATTAACTCTTTAGTCCGATCCGGAAAACACAGGATGTAGTGGTGCCTTAAAAGGGGTGTATTAGAGTGGATCTGAAATTTTCTTTTTTCAGGCCTGACCCCTTTTACACATGGGCAACGAGGAATTGCTTTCGAGGCTGCAAGACCTGTCGCCGGGCCCGCACGCGCTGTTTGTGGTGGACCCGGGCGAATGGGTGAAGGGAATGACGGGCCCAAGAAACAGAACCTGGGTCTTCAACCCGAAAAGGACGAAGCTTGAATTGGATGTGCCGTAAAAGAGGTATATAAAGGGAAATGAATTTGGATTACGTAGTCTGTAATTTTCTTTTTTCAGATCTGCCCCCTTTTACGATAATTAACGAATCGTTTGAACTTAAGGATATAAATTCGATGTTTTTAAAACCGAAAACTTTAAAAATAAAACTTTACGAAGTGCCAACAACCAGCGAAAAAAATGTTATTGCAAAACTCCGAAAGGAGCTATTCCCAAAAGCTAATAAAGAAATGTTTTGGGGCATTGTCGCTGAATGGTATTCCTGGCTCAAACCAAACTGCAATCAAATTTCTATTTCAGACGCAGGCTATAAAACCAAATACGGGAAGGTTAATGTCAAAGAAATCGCTATTGCTCTTAACCGCCATCCAATAATTCTTCATGACAGTCAGTATCTCGAAACAACTTTTGTTCTATTACCTTGCTACCGATTTCTTTTTGACAACACCCTTGAGCCGTTGAGAATTTCGAAAGAACTTTTCGAAGCATTGAAAGAAATTAAAGAAAGAGATGCAAAAGAACATACTTCTATTTCATATAAGGCTGACGAGCTGACCAAACGACTTGGTATGAAAGTAGATGAACCTTTCGAGGAAAAAATCCGTATGTTGTGCGATATAGGATTATTACACTGCTCTTCTTGGTCTTCAGGTTCCTCATTATTTGAAAATGCAACACTCAACATCAGCATTAAACCAACGGAAGAATATGAAGAGTGGTATAGAAATTTAATTTCTAATTTTGAGCGAGACGTAAATGACAACAAGAGAGAATTCTGGAAAAAAAACAAATTTTTACGTTGGCTCTCAGGGAAGGAATCCCTGACTGATAATGTTCTTGTTCCTGGTGAAATTTCCATTCAGGCTCAAAAACCAAGAATTTTACAAATTTCTATCCTTATACTTTTTATCCCACTCCTGGGCACAACCATCTATTTTGCTTCTCAAGCTAATTGGCCAGCCTGTGGAATATTTTTAACAGCAATATTAGCTTTATTGAATCTCGCCAAAGGGATGTAGAAATGTCGAATTCCGAAATTCCAATCTCCAAAAATTATTTCTCGGCCAAAGGCAAAAATGCAGAAAGTTTTTTATACGAGCTTTCTAAGAAATCTTTTTTTGTAGATTGGTGTTATTTAAACCCTCTGTTACCAGACGGAAAAGAATTATGTGATCTGTTAATTGTGTTTGACGAAATTGCAATTATTTGGCAAATAAAGGATTTGAAGCCCAATAAAGACGGAGGAATTAAAGAGTCCGATTTTGAAAAAAACATAAAACAACTGTCCGGCGCACGCCGTACCCTTTTCGACCTTAAAACTCCAATTAAGTTGAATAATCCAAGACGAGGGGAAGAAATATTCAACCCTGAAAAAATCAAAGAAATATATTTAATTGCAGTTTTCATCGGTGATTTTCAATCAAGCATTCCTTTAATTGATTCAATCAAAAAATATTTGGTCCATATTTTCATAATGCCTTTTTTAGAAATAGTTTTGAACGAGCTAGATACCATTACTGATTTTATAGAATACTTAAGGTGCAAAGAAAAATTCATTACTTCTTTTAATCAACGGATAATTACTCTTTCCGGCGAAGAAGATTTTCTCGGTCTTTATCTTTTAAATGATAGAAATTTAGACAAATTCAATAATGCTATTTTATTAACCGTTGCGGATGATATTTGGAAAGGATTTTCCACTTCTGAAAATTACAACCGCCGAGAAAAGGCTGATAAGAAAAGTTATTTTTGGGACAATCTGATTAATAGAGCCCATGAAGCAGAAACGGGAGAATACGAAATAATAGCTCGTGAATTGGCTCGTTTAAATCGCTTTGAAAGAAGATTGGCAAGTAACAGTTTTATTGAAGCCCATTTGTCGCTAAAGAATGATCCGAATAAATTATTCAAACGAACAATAGCAATTAAAGGCGTTTCTTATTGTTTTTTATTCGCTGGTGAAGCTGAAAAAGATATCGAGGAACGAAAAAATCTCTTGTTTCATACTTGTATGATTGTACGGATGCTTAAGCCTGAAAACAAAACCGTAATCGGCATTTCTACAAGTGCTGCGTATGGCCCAACATTTGGATATGAGTTTTTTTATATAAATATTCCAGAACTTTCTCAAAGTGATATTGATGAAATCAAACAATACCAAAATAAGTTAGGGATCTACACCAAACCAGAAGAACACTTCAAGCAAGAATGGGAATATCCAAAAGATAAATCTTAAGCTCTAAAAACACCATGGAGGCTATTAAAATGCCATCCGAAATCCACACAGAAAATTCCGTAAAAGATAAATATAAAATCATGTATAAAAATTCTTACGCCTCAACTTTGCGAGACATTGCTGATTACGATTACATTTCGGCTCGACTTCTTCTTAGAAACCATTGCAAAGACCAATTTTTATATCTTGCCTACCAATCTCTAGAAAAGTACATGAAGTCCATTTTACTTTTTCATCTCCGAAAAAACAAAATCGGACATGATATTACAAAACTATTTGGTGAAATTTGTAAAATCACTGAGTTTGAGATCGGAAATAATCCAAGAATAAAGACCTTTATTGAAAGGTTTGATAATACTTTCGGGGACCCAAGATATTTATCGCTAGGATTTGCCGGTGATTATAAGTATCTATTCGAACTAGATTATGCAGTTTGGAAACTTAGGATTTATTGTCAGCCTGAGAGAAACAGAATCTCTTTATTGGAAAAGGCGGACGAAAAAATATTGAAAAAATCATTCTTGAAAGGGACATTCTTACTTTGGTCGGGAGTATTAGAAGATGTTCATAAGGAAAAGAAAAAGGGCTTATATCAGAGTTTGGTTTGGTTTAATTCTTACTTTGGTCGTTTCAAAGGGAATGAAATGTCTCTCATGGGATATTGGTTTAAAAATTCTCCGTTGTTTTCAGGCAATGAAGAAAGACGCCTCTTAACTTACGAATCCATAAAGGACTATGTTCACATACCCCCGAAAATAAAAAACTACTTTGAAGATTTGAAAAAAAGGAACTCCTGAACTGGTATGGAAGAAACGGACGGGGTCAGGCATGAAAAAAGAAAATTAAAGTTAATCGCACAACAATTACTAACATCACTTATATCCACGTCCTGAATCAGTTCGAACAAGACCTTAAGTTGTGTCTCCGTTAGTGGTAAAAGTCGCTTTTAATTAAATGGATAAATAATGGAACCAAATCCTATCGAACAGCCATCATCCGAACGGCAGGTTTACTATCCTGAAACGCTAAAGGGTTCAAAAGCCCTTTGGCCCTTAATTTTATTTGCTTCATTTGTTCCTTTGGGGTTCCTTTTTATATTTCTAAGCATTTATTTCCATACGGGAAGGCTTTATTTCCCCTGGTGGTCACCACGAATCCGTTCTTTGTATGTATTTTGGGTTTTTAATTTACTGGTTGTCTTTTTGAGGTTGAAAAGTCAAAAAGCTCATGCCGAAACATCACCGGAGGGTCTTGCGCAAGTGAATGCTTTTGGGAAACAGGTCGATATTCCCTGGGATGAAATCGGCCAGGTTTTGGTGGATGAGGGCGGTATTGTTCGGGTTAAGGACAAAACCGGTAAAAAAACCATCAACCTTTCGAAGTTTTATAAAAATTTTGACCAACTGAAGAAAAGGGTTTTAGAAGAATACGAAACAAAAAGAATTCCCCAGGCGAAAGAAGCCGCCCTTTATGGCATGGCCTCGAAAGTCGGCATTATTTATTTTTGGGGTGGGTTATTTATTCTGATTCTTGGTCTGACATCGGTAGTAGGCGGTGTTATGACCCTCATGGGTTATGGTGACACGAAAGTTAATCCATTGGTCAATGAGATCATCTTTTTAGTCTTCGGCCCAGCCTTCATTGCCCTTGCGGTTTACTGTCTTTGGTGGGGTGTGAGAGTTAAATACAGCAAAATCGAAATTACTCAATCGGGAATCGCCAGGCTAGAGAAAGCTGGAAACCGGGTTTTTATTAAATGGGAGGATGTAGCCCGGTTGACCAAAAGGGAACGGATGAAAGACATAGTGGTTACCAGCTTGGACCCATCTAAAAAAATCATGGTGGATTATCAATTTGAAGGGTTCGAGCAGATTCGAGACAGAGTTTTTATGGAATTCGAGAAAAGGCTGTCCTTGCCAGTGGTGGCCACGACCTACGGCCCAAAATGGATTCATCCCAACTTTGTCTTGATGGGATTTATGGGAGCTTTTATTGGACTATTGTGTTTCGCCCGATTCAGCCAAAAAACCACAGGCGATACGAGCGGGTTTAACTTCTTAATTATCCTTTTAGTGGGTTTTTATTTGTTCATTCTTTTCGCGGAAACAAAAGCGGTGAAGGCCCTGACCTTAAACGGAAATGAAATTATCCTTCGCAAACTTTTTGGAAAGAAAATTCTACAAGGACGTGAAGTGGCGGACATTTCCATGGATAGTATCGCGGGCCAACACGGGACTTTTTATTACCGAATTCAACTGACTGCCGAAGATGGGAAGAAATACATCTTCGCCAATGATCTTGGAACAGAAGTGGGTGTTTATCCGGTCCTCAAGAAATGGCTGGAGAAACAAAAAGGCGGACGAGGCTAGGCCTGAAAAAATCTGTTTTACGACGTCCATTCAACTAAATCCCTTTTGAGTTAAGCCCTAATAAAAATAATGACTATGTCAATTTGGCAGGCTTTTTCCTACACTTCCCTTCGTTAGCAGGTGTTTTGAGGCGAAGAAAAACAGGGGAGAGTGAACATGAAGCATTTGAGCCAATTGGCAGGGATTGTTTTGTTACTTACCAGTTTTGTGGCGGTTTCCAATGCGGATACGCTTTTTGAACCCGTGAATTCCAACCAATCTTCCGCTTACCAACGGGACCCATCCAACTTATTGCAGTTCGCCAAGGCCGTTAAACCCACAAAGCACACCGAAGACGCCGCCGACGAAACCATCAACTTGTTCGATGGTTCGGGAACCTTCGTACAGCTTTACACTGGCTACGACTATTCCATCATGGGCGACATCAGCAACGGTTTTAATAACCTCAAGCCGGCCTTCCTCAACGGCAGCCCAAGCCTATCGGCCGCGGGTGGGAGTTTTCAAAACAGCGGTATCCGCACGGGGGTGCTTTACGGCATCCACTTGGATTCCTCCAGCAGTTTTGCCTTGGATATCAGCAACGTCACGACCGTGCCTAGCAGTTTGACGTTTTCTACCGGGACGACGCAGGTGGCCAGCTTCAACCTGTTGCCTTCACTTTTTAGCGCCTCCATCGACTATTCCCTCAACCTCATCCAGGGACCGGGAAGCCGGACCTACGTGGCCCTGGGGGCCGGCTATTACCATGGAGCCGTGGCTTATTACGGCAGTGGGGGCGGGTACGGCAGTGGAACCTTCACGGGCGACAATATCGGTGGGACCTTGGGGATTGGGGAAGAGATCGCCCTAGGTTCGAATTTTGGGTTCAATTTTTCCTTGAACGGCCGTTACGCTTACTTCAGCCGGGCCAGTTCTAGCAATGCTGCCGGCTACGCTGGCGGATCGGGCACCATTTCCCTGGCGCTCATCCAGCAAGGCCCGACCGGCCGGTTCCTGGTGCCGATTGCGAACAACCTGATCGATGCGAATCCCAACATCGTTTCCTACGCCGGGATGGACTTTTCGGGCATCGACGCCAACGCGGCGGTGGAATACCACTTTTTCTAAAAGCTTTTCGAAGGTCAGAATTTATTTAGTTCGTTTTTCTAAACGCGGTCCCCGGCACCACTTCCCAATGGGTGGAGCCGGGGTGCATCCAGATCAAAGGTAGGGCCATCCAATCCCCTTTAGCGCTCAAAACCTATCAGATAATATTGGGTTATTGTTGGTTAATGTTTGGTTGATAACTGGAAAATACCGGATAGAATGCGTAAACTTACTTAGAGGGAGGCGACCATGTCCACGCCGCTTTTAGATCTGCCAAAAGACCATCTTTCGTTATTTAAAAAAAACAAACCCGACTATGAGAACATCGTGGATTTCCTACATCTCAAAAGGGTGGATGTGGCAAAGGCAACGGGGCTGGCGACCTCTTCAGTCCGTTTTGATGGGAAAATACCTCAGGAATTATCCGAGATACTTCTTCAATGGGCGGTTTTGTTCAATAAAGTAGCGGAATTTTTTAAGGGCGATGTTTATAAAACGAATCTTTGGTTCAATGTTCCGAATCCTTTGTTGGGAAATATAACTCCAAAAGATATGATCCGGCTGGGCCGCTATAAAAAACTTTATAGTTTTGTTTCACAGGCTATCGAAGACAATTAAAACAGGTATTTAAGATGGATAAGAGCCGGCGAAAAAAGAAACTTGATTCCCGCGCCTTATCCTTTCTCCTCCCGACCTATTTACCTCTGGATCAATTCAATGTTCTTGACGTGCAGCGTTGGCAATCCGGCCAACAAAAGCTCAAGGATTTTTATGGGCAATGGTATTTCGAATTAGCCAGGCAACGTTCCCGGGCGAAAGAATCAATCAATCGCTCACTTCAGAAGGCAAGCACACCCTATTCTTTCTCCCCTTGTTATAGGGTATTTCGCTTTAAATGGGCCTTGGGCCCGCTTTCTTCCAAAGGAAGCCTTAAGGTTCCGGGTGGACGTTTCAATATCGGTGACATCGACGAGAGCTTATTTCAGAAATTTCCCGCCCTTTATTTGGCTGAAGACGCAGATACGGCTCTCTGTGAAATGATAGGACCGAGACGAAATCCTTTGGAAACATTCAACCAATTTGATTTGGCTTCGATTAATGAGAAATCATTATCAATTGTGGCAACTTATGGGGAACTTGAATCGGTGGTGGATTTGACCAATCGGGAATGCCTGAAAGAATTTATTGATGTAGTTAAAACTTTTACCGTTTCCAAAAGTCTTGAAAAATTGGCCCAGGAAGTGCGGATCAATCTAAATGGCGGCACGGTTAATAGCGTGGATCTTCTTATGGAAACCCTCATGAATCCTAATTGGAGACAATTTCCAATGCATGTCGATGTACCCGCAAATTCTCAAATATTTGGACAGCTTGTTTGGGACGCAGGAATCGAAGGGGTTGTCTATTCCTCGAAATACACTAATAAAAAGTGTTTTGCGATTTTCCCGAATAACCTCAAGGGCGGCGATTCATTTGTGGAAATTATGGATGATGTTCCCAAAGGCGCAATTAAGCGTTTAGACTCCAAAACGTGGGAAAAACTTATTTAAACAATAGTGGAAATAAAGTTATAAGACCCGAAAAATTTTTAAGTCCAAGACTCAAAGCTTACGTTGGTTGATCTTCCCGAAAGTAGAGGCTGGCACAACTTCCCAATGGGTGGAGCCGGGGTGCATCCAGATCAGATTCACGGCCATCGAATCCCCGCCCGTCTTAATAAATTCCACTTTGATCGAATGTTCTCCCTTATGAAGGTTCAGTTTTTTATCTGAAGGCATTCCCGCTCCATAAATCTTTTTCCCATCCAAGAAAATAGTCCCTTGGTCCTGGGTCAGGCATTCAAATTGATATTCGCCTGAAGCTGGAATTTCCAAATGGCCCTTCCAGCGGATGCTGAAGGGGGGCGGGTTGGTGAAGGGAAAGTCCTGCTTGCTGGTGAAATTCAAAAGAGGGTCGCTCTTTACCGTCACGGGAGTCCCCAAAAAGAAGCTGGTGTTCCAATAGGTTCCCGTCAGGCCCTTATCCCAACCCTTGAAAGAATTGACCGTTAGATTGGATATGGCGTAGCAGGAGACAAGGGTTCGTCCATCCGGGCTTTGCAAAGCATCCTCTGTGCCTCCAGGAAAAATAGTTTTGAGAAGGTCCAAAACCCCGGCCTTGCCCTCCTCCGTGAAAAAAACCGCGTCCTTGTCCTTAGCTAAATTTCCGGCGGCCAGATCGTTGAGATTGAAACGAACGATGGCCGCCCCCGAGGCATCGGCGAGGAACCGGGTGGTATGGTTTTCGTAGTAAAGGGGCGGGAGATAAAAGCGGTAGCGGCCCGGATATAGTTTTTCCAGGTTTTCAACGCCCCGGCCGATGTAAGTCTGCTCTAACCCAAATGAGGTCTGGCAGGCGGGGTCTTGGTCCATCTTCTCGAAATAGATCAGGTAGTTTTGAACCGCGATGGGGGCAATCAGGGCAAAACCCAAAAAAGGAATAAGCCATTTCGTTTTATTGGAAAGGGCTAAGCGCCGCCAGAATTCTTCCATCGTGGTTCCGGCGAAATAGGCGGCAAAGACCGAGAGAATCCAAAGCCGGTTGGAATTGGCGGGGTCATTCGCCAGCGTCCCTACGGCGAGGAAGATCAGAAAACCCGCCAGGGGATAAAACCCGCCCCTTTCTTTGCGCCGCAACCAAGCCAGGCCCAGCCCCAAAACAAAACAGACCCCGGTGATGTCATCCAGCATCCGGGTTCCCGGCAGATTATGGCGGGGGTTGGGGTCGCCTTGGCGGTTGAACATCAAAATATTCGAAACCGCCTGGTCCCAGAGGGGTTTCAAACTGTGCTGGGCTTTGATGTTGTTGCCGATGAAGATGTCGCTCTCCCGGTTTCCCGCCGTGTGGTTCAAGACCAAATAGGCCAAGAGGGGCAGGGCCAAAAGCAAAAAGAGCCCCGCCCAAAGAGCCAGAGCCCTGGCCTTCTTTGATCCCCTGCGAAACTCGTAAAACCCGAAGAGCAAAAAGAGAAGGGGAACCACTTTGAAGATTTGGTAGGTATAGAGCCCCAGTCCCAAAAAGAGCGCCGAAGGGTAAAAAGAAGATTTCTGGTTCTTCATGACCCAATGGAGCCAAAAGGCCAGCCCGGCGAAAAGAAAAAAGCCGGTTTGGCAGGAAGGATACCCGGTGCGGGGCTCAATCCAGTTCCACCGCATGAGCCCCAATAATAGAAACGAAAGGAGGGCGGTTCGGGGGCCCGCTAACTGCCGAATGGCCCAATAGATGAAAGGGAAAGAAGCCATGGCGAGGGTTACGAAGAACAGGTGGAAGGACAGGTAGGAAGAACCGAAAAGCCAAAACCAACCCGCCAGGAAATAGGGAATCAGCAGTTCGGGAACCGGGTAGCTGTAAATGTCGTAAAAGGGCCGCCAGCCCTTCAAAACCCAAAGGCCGTATTCCCCTTCCAGCCCCTGGTCGGTGTGCATCCCATCGGGCATGGAATCCAGTTGATAGACCCGAAGGAAGAGGGCGATCAGGAAAATAAAAACAAAGGCAACCGTTTCGACATCAAGAGAAAGGGGCTCGAAAGCCGGGGAGCCGATCTGGGGGTCCCGAAACAACAGCCAAAGGGCCAGGCCGTAAAAAAATAATCCGGGAGCCAAGGTCCAGGGTGCGCCGGACTGGGCCATCCAGAACTGCCCCAAGGCCGCCGATAGAAGCGGCGCCCAACATTTCATCCAGGAAGGGCGTGTGGTTGAAGGGGGCAAGAGCGATCCTTGAGTTGAAATCAGCCACTATCATAACCCATCCGAGGGCTTGGCCGCCGTTGACGGTCCTTCAGCCCGGCCCTAGGATAGGTCTTGCTGAAAAGTACCGGCAGTGGCTCAGTTTGAATTAACGCCGTCATTGCGAGGCCCAGCCCCAATCGGGGTGGTTTGAGCCGTGGCAATCTCAGTTAAAAGCCGAAAAAAACCTGGGATTCCCACGTCGCAAACCAAGCCTATCGGCTTTGCTCCTCGGAATGACAAACAGACCTAAAATCTGTTTTATCTTTTTTAAAATTAGTTTCCCCCGGAGGGAACTTGAAAGCCGCCTCTTGGATCTTGACTGGACTTTTCGCGCTTCTCCTCGTCTGGTCCCTTTCCCAAATGCCCTCACCCGGCGATCCTACCGCCCCCCTCTCCGTCCATATCAGTTCCCGATACGCCTCCCAATCGGCCTCCGAAACGGGTTTTAACAACCCCTTGTCCGCGGTGCTGGGCGACTACCGGTCTTTCGACCTTGTCCTCTTATCCCTTCTTTCCCTGGGGGCCTGCCTGGTGGGTTGGGGAAGCGCCCGGGAACAGGAATCCCAACTGCCCCCCCTGCGCCGTCTCTTTTTCGTTCTTTGCGTCCTGGGAAGCCTGGCCCTCATCGGCCTGGGTTTCTACACCCTCTTCAAGGGATGCCGTTTCCTCGACTATGAATGCTGGGTGCAATTCGCGCCGCCCGCGGCGGCCAGGGTATTAGGCGCCGAATGGTCACTGGGACTGGCCCTACTGGTATTTTTTCTTTCTTTCTTTGTCCGTTCCAAAGGGAAACCATGACCCCCCACATTCCCCTTATCTTTCAGTACATTCTGCCGTTCGGTTTGGCGGTTTTAGGTTTTTGGGGCCTGACTTCCTTCACCCGCCTGGACCAAAAAGCGGGAGCTTGGTTGATGCTCCAATTGGCCGTTGGGGTTTTCCTCCTTCAACTCGCTTTTGAAAACCCTGCCGCAGGCTCCACAGGCGCCAATCCCTTTGTTCTTTCTTTAGGTGTGATGGTCGCCTTAACCGGTCTTTTGGTTTTCTCGCTTCTTTTGGGGCTGGCCATTTTTTTAAAGAGGCAGAACGGCAGTTGGGACGGGGATGAAATCAACCGGAGGCTGAAACCTTGAATCCTAACGGGCCGATCCTACTCCTTCTTCTGCCCTGGGTGGGCGCCTTGCTGACCCTGGGGGCGGCTTTTCTTTCCCGCCGATTATGTTCCCTGATTTATCTCGCGGCCTTGGGGCTGGACGGCTGGATTCTTTTTCAAACCTTTACTCCGGTTCTTACGAACGGATTTTTGAATTACCAGTTAGGAGGATGGGCCCCGCCCTGGGGGATTGAGCTGGTGGAAACCCCCTTCAACGCCTTGCTTTGCGGTTTTGTCCTGCTGGTAGCTTTCTCAGCCTGGTTTTACGCCCGAAGGCTCCGCCTGCCGGGGCCCACGGGGGCAAGACGCGAACGATGGCTCCTTTCCCTCTTTTTGTTTCTTACCGGGACCGCCTTGGGGCTTTTGCTTTTACGGGACGCCTTTTCCCTTTACCTGCTGTTGGAAGCCCTGGTGATTTTTGGAGCGGGGACGATCCTCCTCCTCAACCCTAAGGGCGCGCTGGACGCCTACCGGCTTTTGCTTTGGGGCAGCGCCGCCGCCACGCTTTATCTTTTGGGAGTGGTTTTTCTCGCAGCCTCGGCGGGAACCGTCCAACTGGATGACATTCTTGCCCAGCTCTTTACCTCCAAGACCCCGGGCGTGGCCCTGGCCGCAGGGTTTTTAACGGTCTTTGCCTGGGCCTTCCCGGCCCTATTCCCCGCGCCGGCCCTCTATAGCCGCCTCTTAAACCACACCCCCTCTTTCGTCACCGGCTTTCTGGTTTCCTTGGGGGCTAGGGCTACGGGCTACCTTTTATTCGTGTTGTGTTTCTTCACCCTGAATGTGCCGGGGCTTCTTTTACCCCTCGGGGCCGAGGCGCTTCTTTACGGCCTCGTTCTCTTTTTCTTTTCCGGATTTGTCTTGGCCCCGCGCCAGAAAGATTTTCAACAGGCCATGGCCTACTTGGCCGTGGCGCAGGGCGGATACCTTTTGGCGGGTTTTATTTTGGGCAACAAGAGCGGCCTGGCGGGAAGCCTGCTGGAATTGTTAAGCCAAACCCTGGCCGTGGCCGGGTTGTTCTTCGTGTCGGAGAGCCTGCGCCAGGGCGCGGGGCCCCACCCCCTTTCCCGGATGATCGGCCTGGCCCGGCACCGCTTCTGGACCTGGACGGCGCTGATGGTTTTTCTGGCCTCGGCGGTGGGCGTCCCGCCCACGGGCGGGTTCTTCGCGAAGTTCTATTTATTCCAAGGCGCCCTGGAAAAACACGACTGGGTCCTGCTGGCGATTCTTTCCGCGGCGGCCATCTTTAATCTTTATTACCTGGGCAAATTTACCTTTTACCTTTGCGAGCACCGGCCTTCGGTGCCCGACCTGCCGCCCCCCTCTTTTTCATCCCTGTTCCCCATCATGGTTTTGGCGGCGGGGGTTTTGTTGCTGGGGGTTCTGCACCAGGAAGTGCTTCAAACTTTTGTGGAGCCGGCCCTGCCCAGGGCCTTCCAAAACCTGCCGGTGCCCAATGTGCCCTTCCTGGGCAAGGCTGTTGAATAATCCTCCAACCGCGCCTCAAATCTCCCCTAAAAGCTCAATAACCGCTCCCTTGACTCTAGACTATACTCTAGAGTCTATACTTTCTTCAGGGAGAGCCCCATGGAACAAATCCAAGTCAGCCTGCAGATCGGCGAGGTCGCCAAGGCCAGCGGACTTTCTATCCATACCATCCGCTATTACGAAAAGGAGGGGCTGCTCAAAGAGCCTTTTCGAAGCGGGGGCGGTTTCCGGCTTTACCCTGGTGAAACCGTAGATCAACTGCTTTTCATCCAGAAGGCCCAGGGTTTCGGGCTGACCCTGAATGAGATCAAGCAAATCATGTGCTGCGGGGACCAGGGGCTGGGCCCCTGCTGCGATCTGACGGTGGACCTGTTCGCGAAAAAAATTGACGAGTTCGAGGCCAAGATCAAGGAACTGCAGGGCATGAAGAAGAAATTGAAGACCGTGTTGGGAAGCTGGGTGGGAAAGAAAAAAAGTAAGGGAGGCTGATATGGCGCAAAAGGTCTTGATTCTCTGCACAAAAAACTCCTGCCGGTCCCAAATGGCGGAAGGGGTTTTAAAACATTACGGCGGCGATAAGTTCATCGTCGAGAGCGCGGGCTTGGAGCCCACCCACGTCAACAAGAACGCCATCAAGGTGATGGCGGAAATCGGCATCGACATTTCGGGGCAACATTCAAAAGACGTAGTCGATTTTCTCGGGGATTACTTCGGCTACATCATCACCGTCTGCTCCGACGCGGATCAAAGATGCCCTATCTTCCCTGGGGTATCCAGGAGGCTCTATTGGCCCTTTAACGACCCGCCCCAGACGGAAGTGGAAACGCCGGAGATTCTGGATGAGTTCCGGAAGGTGAGGGACGAGATCGTCGTAAAGTTCAAGGAAGTCGCTGAGAAGGGCTTCCCGCTTATCGCCGAGTCGAAGGGTTAAAAATTCGAGGAGGAGTCTGGAATGGAAAATCATCCCGCCGAGTCTGAAAAGATCAAATCCGCCGTGAGGGAAAGATACGGCAAGATCGCCGAATCAGCCCAGCCGACCTCCTGCTGCGGGATGGAAGAATCCCAAACGCCTTCTTCCTGCTGCGGGGGAGGGGAAGAGAAGGGCGGGTTCTCCTACAGCTTCATCGGGGAAGATTACCAGAAGCTTCCGGGCTACCAGCCCGAGGCGGACCTGGGGCTGGGCTGCGGCCTTCCCACCGAATTGGCGGTTATCCAGGAGGGGGACCATGTCCTTGACCTGGGGAGCGGGGCCGGCAACGACGCCTTCGTGGCCCGCCGGATCGTGGGGGAAAAGGGCCGGGTGACCGGCGTGGATATGACGCCCCAAATGATCGAAAAGGCGAAAGCCAACAGCCAAAAGCTGGGTTATGCCAATGTGGATTTTCTTCTAGGTGAAATCGAAAAACTTCCCTTAGCTGACGGCACGGTGGATGTGGTGATCAGCAATTGCGTCCTGAACCTGGTGCCTGACAAGGCGCAAGCCTTTAAGGAAATCTTCCGGGTGCTCAAACCCGGGGGCCATTTCAATGTTTCGGATATCGTGCTGGACCGGGAATTGCCCGAAAAACTCCGCAGGGAAGCCGAACTTTACGTGGGTTGCGTTTCGGGAGCCAGCCGGCGGAGTGAATATTTGGAATTGATTCAAAGCGCGGGTTTTAAAGATGTCCGGGTTCAAAAAGACCGCCGGGTGGATGTTCCGCAGGAAATCCTGAAGAAGTACCTGAGCCAAGCTGAATTGCGGGAAATGGAAGCGTGGGGCTTAGGCATCGCCAGCATCACGGTTTGGGGCGTGAAGCCTTGAAACCGGCGGCCCCAATAGCCGGCAAGGGGAAGAACGCCACGGGCCTAGCCGCCAAGATGAACATTTTCGAGCGGTACCTATCCCTATGGGTCGCTCTTTGCATGGGTTTAGGCATCCTCATCGGAAAATTTTTTCCCCAGGTCGTTACCTCCCTTCAAGGCATGGAATTCGGCACTGGAAGCCATATCAACATTCCCATCGCCATTCTCATCTGGCTGATGATCTACCCCATGATGTTGAAGATTGATTTTGCGTCCCTCAAAGGCGTGGGGAAGAAGCCGAAGGGTTTGCTGGTGACCCTTTTCGTCAATTGGCTGGTCAAACCCTTTTCCATGGCCCTCTTCGGATGGTTGTTCCTCAAAGTTCTCTTCGTCCCCTGGCTGGGGCCCGAGATGGCCAACCAATATCTGGCGGGGGTCATTATCCTGGCCGCCGCTCCCTGCACGGCCATGGTTTTTGTCTGGTCCTATTTGGCGGGCGGGGACGCGGCCTATACCCTGGTTCAGGTTTCCGTGAACGACCTCATCATGTTGGTGGCTTTCGCCCCGATCGTGCGGTTCCTTGTGTCGGGCGCCTCGGGGTTGGAAGTGCCTTTCCAGGTTCTTTTATATTCGGTGGTCATCTTTGTGGTGATCCCCTTAAGTCTAGGGGCTTTGAGCCGTTGGACCCTTATTCGGGCCAAGGGCGCCAGATGGTTTAATGAAAAATTCATGACCTTCTTTCATCCCCTCACCATCCTGGCCCTGTTGGCCACACTGGTTTTAATTTTCGCCTTTCAGGCCGGGAACATCACGAACCGCTGGGTCGATGTGTTCCTCATCGCCATCCCGATCCTGATCCAGGTCTATTTCAACGCGGGTTTGGCCTACGGTTTGATGAAACTTTTTAAAGTGCCCTATCCGGTGGCGGCGCCGGGCGCGTTGATTGGCGCCTCGAATTTCTTTGAGTTGGCGGTGGCGACCGCCATCGCGCTTTACGGGCCCGGAAGCGGGGCCGCTTTGGCGACGGTGGTGGGGGTCCTAGTGGAGGTTCCGGTCATGCTATCGGTTTGTTCCATTTGCGTTTCGAGTAAAAAATGGTTTGAAAAGGGCTGACCCCGAAAGTGTTTTTTGTTCCAAGACCCTGCGGGTCTTTGGTTTTGACTTTCTCTTTCCGCCGGTCAGGTTTGCGGGGCCCACTGGAACGGGCAGCTCCACCCGTAAGTCCTGGCCGGGGAAGGAGTTTTCAACCGCTTGATTTACGATGGCGCTCGTCTCAAATTAAATCATGAAGGAATAACCCATGAAAAAAATCCTTTTTCTCTGCGTGGCCAATTCGGCCCGGAGCCAAATGGCCGAAGGGTTAGCCAAGGCTTACTTTGGGGATCAGGCCCTCGTTCAAAGCGCCGGATCCAAACCCTCGAAGGTGAATCCCTACGCCGTCATGGCGATGGCTGAAATCAACATCGACATTTCCAAAAACCGGTCCAAGTCGGTGGAAGAGATCGACCCTTCCACCGTGGACACGGTCATCACCCTTTGCGCCGAGGAGGAATGCCCGGTCTTTTTAGGAAAGGCCGAAAGGTTCCATTGGGGCCTTCCAGACCCGGGCGTGGGAAAAAACACCGATGAAGAAAAGCTTCAAAGCTTCCGGGAAGTCCGCGATGAAATAAAAAAAAGAATTGAAGCGCGATTTCCCAAATAAAAAGGGATTACAGAGTCTTGTGGGTGCCGTCGCAGTAGGGCTTGTTCTTGGAATGCTTGCACTGGCACAAGAAGGCGGTCTTGGTTTCCTCGGCCTTGAATACGATAGGCGCAAAACCCTCGTGTTCCTTATGGCTTCCGTCGCAAAAGGGCTGGCTCTTGGAATAACCGCAGGCGCACCAGGCGTAGGTTTTTCCGGATTCCAACTCGACCTTGGCGGGGAATTTGGCGGCGATATTCGGCTCGGACATAGGGGCTCTCCTAAAATTTTTTCGACAAACTCAACAGTCCCTTCATGCTAGGGAGCCTGCCTGTTAAATACAACCTCCCGGCTTTTATTGCGGTTACGAAAGGGTAACAATCTTTCATCTTTCTTTTGAAACCTGAAAAAACCTATTGGTGTGGGTAAAACCCATTGTTAGAGTTAAAGTAGTGTTTAGCCCTGCGTTCATACATTCCCAGGGCGGCAACAACGCCAAGGATCACTTATGACCGACGCCACAAACCGGGAACTGGAATGGCTGGAAACGGACGGCCTAGGGGGCTTTGCTTCCGGGACGGCCCTGGGGCTCCGCACCCGCAGGTACCATTCCCTCCTTCTAACCGCTACCACACCCCCGACAGGGCGCATGGCCCTGATCAAGGGCGTGGATGCCTGGGTGGAAACGGGCGACGATTTTAATTTCTTGAATCCCCAGGCCTATTATCCCGATGTGTTGGTTCCCGAAAAAACCGATGCCCTGGTTTCCTTTGAGGCCAAGCCCTGGCCCCGCTGGGTTTACAAGCTCAGCAACGGGCTTTTGTTGGAATACGAATTTTTCGTGCCCCATGGAAAACCCATGGCCGTGCTTTCTTTCAAATTGCTTTCCGAATCGGGCTCGGTTCGGCTTTCCTTAAGGCCCCTTTTGGCGGGCTGCGATTACCATTCCCTTCACCACGAAAACCCCGATTTCCGGTTTGAGGCCGATGTGTTCGATAAGTTGGTCCAGTGGAGGCCCTATCCGGGATTGCCGGTGATCTCCGCATTGCACAACGGCCATTACCATCACAAACCCGACTGGTACCGCCAATTCCTTTATGAAAAGGAAAGGGAAAGGGGCCTGGACCATCTGGAAGACCTGGCCTCCCCGGGGCTCTTTCAATGGACCATCACCAAGACCCGCGCGGTCATCCTTTTTTCAGCCAACGGCATCCGCCCCGCCGGGGAACAGGACCTGCCCCAGGTTGAGGAGATGTACGACTCGCTCCGGAGTGCCGAGGAAGAAAGGCGAAAATGCTTCGCCTCCCCGCTTCAAAAAAGCTCCGAATCCTATTTCGTGAAAAGAGGAAAGGGAAAATCCATCGTGGCGGGCTATCCCTGGTTTACCGATTGGGGAAGGGACACCTTTATCGCGCTGAGGGGTCTGGGCATTGCCCAAGGTCGGATGGAGGAAAGCCGGGATATATTGCTCGAATGGTCCCGCACTCTCGACCCCCAAGGCATGCTGCCCAACCGTTTCCCCGACAAGGGGGAAGACCCCGATTACAATTCCGCCGATTCGGCCCTTTGGTTCATCCAGGCGGTGAGGGAATATTTCCTCGCGGGGGGGAAGGGCGGGGAAAAGGAACTGGCCGAGGCGGTGTGGAAGATTTTGGAAGGTTATAAGGCTGGGATCCGTGTGGGAATCGGGGTGGATCATGACGGCCTCCTGTGGGTCGGGGAAGGCGACAGCTCCCTGACTTGGATGGACGCGAGGGTCAACGGCGGCGCGGTCACGCCCCGGGTGGGGAAACCCGTCGAAGTGGAGGCCCTTTGGCTCAACGCGATCTTCTTCGCCCTCACGCTGACGAAGACTCCCCATCCCGAATGGAAAGAGCTTTTCGACCGGGGGATGAAATCTTTCCAGGAAAAATTCTGGTATGAGCGGGGCGGCTACCTTTATGACGTGGTGGACCGGGACCGGTTTCCCAATTCGGTCGACACTCGCTTTCGACCCAATCAAATATTCGCGGCCGGCGGCCTTCCCTTGACGCTGGTGCCGCCGGATCAGGCCCGCCGGGTCGTGGAGCAAGTTGAAAAGAGGCTTTGGACTCCCGGCGGTTTGAGAACCTTGGCGCCCGGGGAACCGGGCTACCAGCCCCATTACCGGGGAAGCGTCATCGAGAGGGACAGCGCCTACCACCAAGGCCCGGCTTGGCCCTGGCTTCTGGGACCCTTCGTGGAGGCTTGGTTGAAAGTTGAGGGGGCGGATAAAACCGAAGCGAAGAAAAAATTCCTGGATCCCTTGATGGAGCGCCTGAAGGAAACGGAAACGAACCACCTGCCTGAACTTTTTGACGGGGAAGAACCGTTCCAAGCCGGAGGTTGTCCCTTCCAGGCATGGTCCCTGGGAGAACTATTACGGTTGGAAAAAATCCTTTCCTAAAGACTCTTGTTCCCTTTTATATTTCCTATAATACGCCCTCATGAAAAACCTCCTAACCCTCCTCCTCTTTTCCGGAGCTCTTCTTTCCTTTTTTTCCACCCCGGCTTGGTCGGATGACGCCGACCCGAGGCTTCGGGTGCTTGATTGCGTGGGGAATGTGACCGTATTACGAGACCAAACGGAAGAAACCACCCGATTGCGCGCAGATCTGCACGTGGATGACGGTGACAGGATCGTCACCGGCCCCAAGTCCGAGGCGGTTTTGAGGCTGAAGAACCGGGTTTACCTCCACCTGGCTGAAAACACCCGCCTTTCCATCAGCCGCCTCCGCTATTTCGAGGGACGGGGACTGACCTTTCGAGTGACACTCCTGTCGGGAAAATTAGTGGCCCAGATGGACCAAAAACCCGACTACCCCTTTGAAATTTACGCCGGAGATGTCGTCTGCCAGGCCCACGGCACCTTGGTGGAGGTGGTGAAGCAGGGCGACCAGGTGAAGGTCTATTCCCACCAGGGGGCCTTCGTGACCAGCAGTAAGGGAAGGACCGAAATCGCCAAAAAGGGCCAGGTGGTGGTTTATACGGGTGGAATATTTAAGGATAAGTACTCTATTTCCACCGAGGACGAAGCGGATTTAACCGAGTGGCGGGAGCATTTGCACGACATTCGCACCGGCCATTCCCACGGCGGGCCCCATTAATTTACCCCGACGTTGAGGGGCATTGATGCTTGACTCCCCACGCGAAACCCCCGACAATTACGCCTCCCCAGGGGGCCTTCCGGACCATACCCGGCAAGGATTTCCCACCAAGAAAGGCATAGAGACCCACAGATGATTTCAGCGAAAGAAGTAACCCTCCGCTTCGGCAAGAAAACCCTATTCGACAAGGTCACGGTCAAGTTCAACCCGGGCTATTGCTATGGCCTGATCGGCGCCAACGGCGCGGGTAAATCCACCTTCATGAAAATCCTGGCCGGCCAGCTCAAGCCCGACGAGGGAGAAATCGCGGTGGACCGGGGCGTCAAGGTGGCTATGCTCAAGCAGGACCAGTACGCCTTCGATGAGTACACGGTTCTCGATACGGTCTTGATGGGGCAAGAAGAGCTCTGGAAAATCCAGCAGGAAAAGGACGCTCTCTACGCCAAACCCGAGATGACCCACGACGAGGGCCTGAGGGCCGCCGAATTGGAAGCCCAGTTCGGGGACATGGACGGCTACGCCTACGCCGCCGCCGCGGGCGAGCTGTTGGAAGGCTTGGGGATTGAGACTGCCCGGCACGAAACCAAGATGAAACTTTTGACCGGCGGTTGGAAGGTGCGGGTGCTGTTAGCCCAGGTGCTTTACGCCAAGCCGGGGGTGCTGCTCCTCGACGAACCCACCAACAATCTGGATATCCGAACTATCGACTGGCTTGAGGATTACCTGAATTCTTATGAAGGAACCATCATCGTCATTTCCCATGACCGCCATTTTCTAAACCACATCTGTACCCATATCGCCGACGTGGACCGGGAAAAGGTGACCGTCTATACCGGCAACTACGATTTCTTCGTGCACGCCTCCCAGCAGAACCTGGACGCCAAGATGACCGAGAACGCCCGCAAGGAAAAACAAATCTCCGAACTGAAAGCCTTTGTGGCCCGGTTTTCGGCCAACGCCTCCAAGAGCGCCCAAGCCACCAGCCGTGCCCGGCTCCTGGAAAAAATCGAACTGGAACAAATCATCCCCTCGACCCGGCAATATCCCCGCTTGTTCTTCAAGGAAAAGCAGGGTGCGGGCAAGGACATCCTCAACGTCAAAAGCATCAGCAAGGGATTTGGCGATTTGAAAGTGCTGAGAAAAGTCAGCTTCATCGTGGGCAACGGCGACAAGGTGGCCATCATCGGCCCCAACGGCGTGGGCAAGACCACCCTGATCAAGTGTCTGGTCGGGGCCTTTCAAAACGAGGGGTCCAACCTGGCCCAGTGGGGCTTGAAGATCGACGAGGGGCAGATCGCCTGGGGCTCCACGGTGAAACTTTCCAGCATGCCCCAGGACGTGAAGGAAGAATTGACCACCGACATGACGGCCCTGGAATGGCTGCGACAGTTCGCGCCATTGGAAGAGGGCCAGGTAATCCGCGGTATGCTCGGGCGAATGCTTTTTACCGGCGAAGAGCAGGACAAGAGCGTGAAGGTGCTATCGGGCGGTGAGTGCCAACGCATGGTGCTATCCCGCCTGATGATCGAAGGCGGAAACGTTCTGATTTTGGACGAACCCACCAACCACATGGACCTGGAATCCATCGAGTCCATGAGCAAGTCGCTGGAAGAGTACACGGGCACGGTGATTTTCTCATCCCATGACCAGGATTTGATCGGCAAGGTGGCCAACCGGATTTTCGAACTGAGACCCGACGGTACCTACTCGGACTTCAAGGGAAGTTACGCCGAATATGAGGATTGGTCGGCCCGGGAAGTCAAAAAGGCCAAAGAAGCGGCGAAAAGCGCCAAAAAATAAACCGCGGACCTGCCTTCTTTAGGGGCGGCCGTTATAATCATCCAAAAGTTGTTTAAAGGCGGAGGAATCAATGGCGGAACAAACCTGGCAGGAAAGAATCAAGACGGGGCGCAACGAAGATTGTCCCTGCGGATCGAAAAAGAAATACAAGAAGTGCCATTTGCAGGCCGACGAAAAGGCCGAAAGCGAGGCCCTGGCGAATGTGAACGCCGCCGCGGCCGCCGAGGCGAAGAAGCACGAGGACGAGCATGACCACGAGCACCATGACCATGAGCATCCCCACGCTCACAAGCATGAGAAGGGCGGTCCGGCCAGGCCCCATACTTCCACGAATACCTCCAAACAGACGAGCGCTCCCCGCAAGGTAGGATCGTCTTAAGGCTTTCAAAACATAATTTTCACCACCAAGGCACAAAGACACCAAGGACAACGAAGTTTTCTTGATTTTAAGCTTTTTTAACCTGTCTTTCTTGGTGACTTGGCGTCTTGGTGGTAAAGATGGTTTAAAGGAGTTGTTATGCCGAGGGAAAACATCAGCACGGGCTCGAAGTGGGAGCCGATTTTAGGCTATTCTCGCGCGGTCAAGGTAGGTTCCCATTTGTTCGTATCCGGCACCACCGGCACGGGACCGGACGGCAAAATTGTGGGCGTCGGCGACGCCTACGCCCAAACGGTGCAGGCCCTGAAGAATCTGAAGGCCGGGCTGGAGAAGGCGGGTTTTTCAGCGTCCGACGTGGTGCGCACCCGGCTTTTCGTGACCGAAGCCGCCGAATGGGAAAAATACGGCAAGGCTCACGGCGAGGTTTTTGGCGAGATCCGCCCCGCCATGACGCTGGTGGAAGTTTCCCGGCTGATCGATCCGGACATGATGGTCGAGATCGAAGCGGATGCTTATAAAGCCTGACGCCTTGCCTGAGAACCGGTTTTAAAACCAAGCCTCTTTCCCATACGGGCAAGGGGCTTTTTGTTTTTTGAAAGGAAATAAGAATGGAACATTTATGGATGCCCGACATTCCGCTGGCCGAAAAAATATTGCGTTCGGTAGTGGTTTATCTTTTTCTTCTTTTGGCTTTCCGCTTCACGGGCAAGCGCCAAGTGGGATCCATGACGCCCTTCGACCTGGTAGTGCTATTGATCATCTCCAATGTGGTGCAAAACGCCGTGATCGGAAACGACAATTCCCTGGGCGGGGGGCTGATCGGGGCGGTGACCATCCTTCTCTTGAACTGGGGCGTGGTGGAACTGGCCTACCGCTTCAAGGGCGCCCGCCGGACTTTGGAAGGAGAGCCCACCCTTTTGGTGCATAACGGGAAAATACTTCAACATCGTTTAGAAAGAGAGCGCATTACCCACGATGATCTGGAGGGGGCCTTGCGCAAAAGCGGGGTGGTGAATGTTTCTGAAGTGCGCTTTGCGGTGCTGGAAGAAAACGGGCAGATTTCGGTGATACCCAAAGGAAAGTGAATCCGAGAAGTTAGGTTCCCTTCAATTGTTTCAAAATTAACCGCGAGGGCGTAAGGTCCAGCGGAGCCTGGCGGGCTTTTTCATAAGATTTTATGGCTTCCGCGTTCATTCCCTTGGTCTGGTATAAATTCCCCAGTTCAAAACAAATCGCCGCGGTGGGGTAACCCTCACTTACTGCATTTTGAAGCGCCGCCAGGTGGGCCGGGTAGTCCAGCTTGCCGTATTCGAAGGCCGCCACCTTGTCCCAATAGACCGATTCCAAAAAAGGATCGCCCTTCGCCAGTTCTTCTCCCTTTGAGAGTTCTTGTAAAAGCACGTCCCAATCCTCATGCGGTTGCCAGAGCCTGTCGCCATCCACTTCCCGCAGGAGTGCGTTTAGATCTCTCCACCGGTACCAAAATTCATCTTTTTCATCCTCAATGGGAATCACCGCCAAAACCAAGCCTCCATCAGGTTTTTTCAAATCCTGTCCCACCCAAAACCATTGGGTCTCCGGGAATCTTTTTTCCAAAAAAGGCTGATAGTGGACGTTCACATAGAGGGCTGCCCAGCCGATTTTCCCGGGAAGCTTGAGGCTATCCCACTCGCCGGAGAGAGGCCTCGAAAAGAGGGAAAGGGTGGCGTCATTCTGGGCTTCGGTATCGAAATCAGCCAGGATCAAGCCTGGGCCCTTTTCTTTCCAGGTTTGTTCTAAGACCCGGTAGGCGCGAAGTTTTTCCACCGATTTGACGGGGCGGTCGAAGTTTTCTGGTTGTGCTTCGCAATCGGCCCAGGGTTCCACCAGGCGGGAAAAATCGAAAACCAGGGAAATCAAAAGCAATAAACCCAGGTAGGGCCAGCGCCGTGGCGGATTCAACCCTTCCAAAAGATAATGAAGGCCTAGGGCGGAAACGAATAGAAGCGGGGGAAGCACTTGAACGACCCGAAAAGCTTCCAGGTTCATAGATAGGAGCCCGGGAAGTAAAAGAATTGGAAAAGATAGAAGAACCCATCCCGCCCATGATTCTTTGCGACGTTGGATAACTTGAACCAACCCCAGGAAAAAACACGCTCCAAGGAGGGGGTTAAGGAAACCGCCCTCAACAGGGCTATAGGCTGCTTCCCGGTCGAAAGCTCCCCAAAATAAAACGGTCAGGTAATGCCAATCCACTTCCACCTGGTGCGCCCAGGGAAACCATCCGCTCCAGGGGGTCAAGGAAGCCAAATGATTCCCAAAACCCTCGGTGAGAACCGCCCAAAGGAATGGAAAAGCCCCCAAACCAAGCCCCAAAGCAAACCAAAGCCATAATTTGCGGGGTTCCAAATTTTTCCAATAATTCCAGGCTGCGAAGAGAACGCACAAAAGCGCTGCTGAAACCCAAGAAGTGAAAGAAAGAAATCCCAAACCCGCCGTAAAACCAAAAATAAAAATCTTTAAAAAAGCACCTGCTGTGTTTGGAAGATGGAGAACCCAGGCTAGGGCAATAAGAATTAAGAATTCGAAAAGAGGTAGTGTCATGCCTTCATGGCAGTGTCGTCCCATATAGAGGGGCCAGAAGGAGAATGCCAGGAGGGCGAAAAAAACCAAGGCCAGGGAGGATGAAAAGAGCCGCCGGGCGGATATATACCCTATTCCCAAAGTCAAAACTGAAACGATGGCCGGGGGAAGCCAAAGGCTAAGAAAAGGATTAAACCCCAATCGAACGGCCCAAGCGGTCAGGAAGAAGGTCAGAGGCGGGGTTTGGGCAAAGGAATAAAAGAAACGGTGCGGCCATTGCTGGCTAATTCTTAAGGCTAGGGTACCGATACCGCCCTCGTCCGAGTTAGGCCAAGCGGGAAGGGATTGGATGGCGGTTAAGCGGAAGGCTAGGGCAAGAACGATGAATAACAGCCAAGCCCAAGGGGAAAGGGGTGAGAGGATTTCAATTTTCCAAGGGAGCGGAGAGGGAGCTAGTGGTTTCCGCCAAGCGTTATAAATCGGTATTCCGAATCCGCCCAGTACAAGCGCCAACTGAACAAACCCGTTCATGGGGAGAAAGGTCAGCGCCGAACCCAAAATCAAAAACCACCCGAACCAGAGGAACCTGCCATCGAGAGGACTGGTTGAATTGGATTCGGTCAAGGAAACCTCGTGTTTTTCGGATGAACGCCCCTTCATCATAAAGGCGAAAAGCTTCTTTACGAAGCCTTCAAATGAGTGGGACTGGGAATACAGGGAAAGGATCGGGACAGCTTCGCGGAAGGGATTCGGGCAATAAAAAAGCCGCACGCTCCGGAAGCCCGGAGATCAGGGGCTCACCCTGTAATTAAAGTGGGAGTGGCCCATACTCTGATTGGCAGCGCGGCGTGGGACTATCCTTCACTCCGAGCCTAGACGATTCAAGACTTCGTTCGTTCCAGAAAAAATTTAACGGCGCATAAAATAAGCCAAGTTCATCGGTTGTTTTATCCACGGAATTCGATTTCCGTTTTGAATCAAAAGGGATAAACGAAGAACCTTAATTGAAATTTAATCTTTAAAATTTTGGAATGTAAACGGACTTTATCTAAACGTAACTGACCCGGCTTTTGGGGGGCTCGGGTTCTTTCTTTACCTTTTTGGGCTTGCGGCGGGAGGGTTTGGAGTCCGACTTTTGCTTGTAGTGAAGGATCAACAAGACGCCCCCCACCAGAAAATAAACCAGGCCGAATTGCGGGGCGGCGAAAAGGCCGAACTTATTTTGCAATCCCGTGTCGGTCAGCCGATAGGCATGGATGAGGCCCGTCATGGCAAGGGCCGCACCGGCGAAGGACCAATAGGCGGCCCGCTCGAATTTGCGGTCGATGATGTAAACCATCATGGAGGCGAACACCATGGAGGTCAGAAGAAAACCCTGGCTGAGAAAAACCACTCCCCGGATATAGAGAAGGCTTCCGAATTTATCCCAAGCCGTGAAGAGTGTCGCGCCCGATACCTGTAGGGTAGGGAGAATCACCATTTGAAGCACGAAGGCGGCGAAGGCGGGGATCAGGCCAAAGGCAACCGCCAAACCGTGTTCCTTCGGGATTTCCGTAAAGGCCTGGGCCGTGATGATGATGGCGATCCAAAGCAGGATTCCCAAAATGCATTCCTGGGGAATCACCTGCAGGAAAAGGGTCACGCCCCCGAAGAGGCACAAAAGGGCGATGATCACTCCGTTCAAGATGGAATAACCGTGGCGGGCGCCCAGGGCTTTCCAGCCCGGATGTCCGATGTAAATGGTGGTCGGGAATGCGCTTCCGAAAAATCCCGCGGCAATGGTGGCTATGCCGTTGGTCAGAAGAGAGGGTTTGGTGGGGTAACGGTCGCCCCCCGCTTCGGCGCTTTCAAGATTTTGCAGGGAGCCGATGACGTTGAAGAGGCCCATGGGGAATATGACCGCTAGGTATTTCCAACCGGAGGAACTAAACATCAAGGCCACGAGGTCTTTCGGAACAGCGTGGGGCGGGTAAAAGCCCCATTGGATGGGGTCGGTCGAAACGTTTAAGGTGATGACGTGGAGGCTATAGAGGGCCCAGGCGATCAGGCTTCCCAAGAGCACCGCCAAAAAGCCGCCCGGCAGGGAATAGGGCCATTTGATTTTGGAACCGTAGGAAATCAGGATCAACATCATGGGGAAAAGCCCCACTAGAGGATTGGCGAAGATTTGAAAGATGAATCCCATGGCGATAAAGGTAATGGCCACTCCGGCCAGGGCGCAAAGCATGGCGGCCCGGGGAGTGTTTTGCCTCAACCAGTCGCCCGCGTAAGCCCCGCCGATTTCCATCAATCCATTTAAAAAACAAGCGAAGAGCCCGACCTGCCAAGCAAGGTGGTAATCATGGGTGTCCTGATAGACCGGTGCGATCACCAGAAAGATAAAGGCGATCAGGCTAGGAGTATTGATGCCGAAGGGAAGGGCCGTCACGTCAGTGCGGCCGGTTTGAAGGGCCAGCCTGCGGGCCTGCCAAGCGTAAAAAAGATTCCCGATGAGGATAGACAAGGCGGCGCCGGGCAGGATCTGGCCGGTGATAAATTCCGTCGGGAAACCGCAAAAGACCTTGCAGAGCCCGCCTACCAGCATCAGTTGAAGAAGATTGTCGATAAAGAGCCCAAAGAAACCGTCCAGGTCGCCCCGGGTGAACCAGGGCAAATCCCCGCCGGGAATATAATCTTTGGAATGCACGAGAAAGCGCAAAAAGGCAGGATTTTTTTGGAACGAGAGGGGCTTTTTAAGGAAATCCATGAGCTTGGACATGGGGAAAGCCTAAACGCCGTTTCAAAACCGGTCAAGGCAATTTAGGAAGCTAAAAGACCGCGGAAAAAGATTTTAGGCCCTGGGTAACGAAAATCGATAGCCTTTGGGCGTCGGGCCGGGATTCCACCCTTGGAAGCAATCGTCCGATCCCATTTAACAAGAGGGTAAAAATTTGATTCGGGGGATTGACACTCTTTCGGATAATCAGTATTACTGATGATCACAACCATGACGATAAGGAAAAACAATTAATGGTCACCAAAACCCATTTTGAAAAATCCAATCTCCCGGATGGGATACCCGAAGCTCTTTTGGGCCGAATGGGTTTTTTGCTCAATAAGGGAGCCCAAAAGATCCGGGACGCCTACCAAGAGGCGCTGGAACCCCTGGGGATCGACGGAAAACAATACGGTGTCCTTCTGGTCTTGAGCTCCAAAGGGCCGGTGAGCCAGCATGAGATCGGTCTTTGCACCCGAATCGATCGAACCACCATGGTGGCCATCATCGACGATTTGGAGCAAAAGGGACTTGTGGAGCGGCAGGAACATCCCACCGACCGGCGGACCCACGCGCTAGTAATAACGGCCAAGGGA
The DNA here is from genome assembly GCA_963738405.1 of candidate division FCPU426 bacterium. GTDB lineage: Bacteria > Oederibacteriota > Muellerivitia > Muellerivitales > Muellerivitaceae > CAVTWJ01. The sequence continues at coordinate 54,833 of CAVTWJ010000009.1, forward strand.
AAAGAAGTTATCCCGAAGGCCCATAAGCTGGGCGAGGCAGCCGATAAAAAGTTTTTAGCGGGGCTGTCGGCCCGCGAGCAAAAAGAAGTTTTACAACTTTTGAAAAAGCTGGTTTTGTCCCATCTTGCCGTTGACGCGAATCGAGGAACGCCATGAGACGACTGACTTTATTGTGGACCCTGTTGTTAATGGGAAGTTTGGCCCGGCTGGCCCATAGCCAAGGAATGGAAAAAACGGCTACCGCCACTCCGCTACCCGCCACTTCACCAGCCGTGACAACGGCACCTTCGGCCCAGCTGGATCTTTCTACGGCGGAACAGGAAGCCCTTCAGCATTCTCCCGAATATCAAAAAGCCGTGAATTTCGAAAGGGAGACCTCCTGGGGCCAAGTGGAAGCCATCTCGAATGGTTTTATTCCCCATCTTTCCATCGGGGGTAAATATTTCTTCGACAATCAATACGCCCAGGAGCAGGTGTCCTTCGCGGGTCCCCTCGAACCCTTCCTGCAAAATTTTCCCATCGCTTCCCTATCCTTGGACGCAAGTTTCGACCTTTTCGACGGATTTAAGAACATCCATAAGCTCGATTCGGCCAACAACATTCACGATTCGGCCAAACTGCTTTCGGACTGGGAATCCTTTCAACTGCAGGAACAAGTCCGGCTTGCCTTTTACAAAGCCCAAGCCGCTAAGGAACTTTCCGATATGGCGGATCAAAACGTGAAGACCCTGGAAGACCACCAGCGCATCGTTAAGGACCAGCTGGACAACGGACAAGCCACCCAATACGACCTCTTGCGGGTGGAGGTCCAGCTTTCGGAAGCCAAGTCGGACCAAATCTCTGCCAACGACGACGTCGTCTTGGCCCGGGAGGCTTTGGCCCAGGCTATGGGGCTTCCAAGCGACGATAGGAACCTCACGGGAGACCTTCCGGTTTTAAACGCGGATGGCATACTCGCGGCCATGGCCCCCGCCGACTTTGAAAACAGGCCGGATTTAAAGGCCAAGGAACTTCAAACGAAAGCCGCGGAAGACGACAATGCCGCCAAGGCTGCTTTTTGGTTCCCCCGGGTTTCGCTCATCGGTGAATACGAATGGTACGACGCCCAGAATTATTTCTTGGGAGCCCCCAGCCCGGTTGAGAATACGGGCAATTTCAACAGCAGCTATTTCCTAGGCGCCGCCGCCACCTGGGACCTCTTGGATGGCGGGGAATCCTTCGCGAAAGCCAACGAGGCTGGCGAAAAGGCCCTTGAAGCCCGAAATGATTTCGACAGCGCCAGGCTGCAGGCGCCCTACGACTTCGACCTATGGAAGCGCCGCCTGGTTTCCAAGGTCTCCCTGTACCAGGCGAAACTCACCGACATCGACAAGGCGAAGGAAAGCGCGCGGCTGGCCACCCTGGGGTTCAAGGCTGGCACCCGCACTACCACCGACGTTTTGGACGCCGAATTAGAGGAATTTCGCGCGGAGGCTGGCTTGGTCCAAGCCCAAGTCGACGCGCTGGAAGCCCTCATCCACCTTGAAACCGCCGTGGGAAAAAGGATCAGCCATGAGTAACGAAAAAAAGTCGCTCTTAATCAAAATTGTCCTAGCTGTGGCAGTAGGATCGGTGCTTTATTTCGGCATCCACGCTTACTTCTACGAATCCACCGACGACGCTTATGTGCAGGCCCATGCCTTGATGCTTTCTTCCCGCATCGGGGGAACGGTGCAAAAGGTGCTGGTGAACGAGAACGACCAGGTCAAGGCCGGTCAACTCTTGGCCCAGATTGACGACCAGGATTATTCGGCGGCCTATAACCAGGCCGTCGCCGACCAGTCTTCCGTGCAGGCGGATTTGGTCCAAGCGGCCCAAAACTACGACCGCATCAGCCAGCTGTACCAGGAACAGGCCGTTTCCAAGGCCGATTTTGACAAGGCGGTGGCTCTCTACCGCAACTTGCAGGCCCGGCTGAAGGCGGACCAATTCAAGGCCGATCAGGCCAAGCTGAACCTAAGCTACACCCAGATCACCGCCCCCGAGGATGGGGCCATCGCCAAGAAGTCGGTGGAGCCCGGCATGGTGATCCCCCCCGGTCAGGCCCTTTTTGGTTTTGTTTCCTCCCGGGAGAGGTGGGTGACCGCCAACTTCAAAGAAACCCAGCTCGCGGTCATCAAACCCGGCGAAAAGGTGGAAGTGGATGTGGACGCGGTGAAGGGAAAGAAATTCGAGGGAACGGTGGATTCGATCGGTTCGGCCACCGGTTCCATTTTCACTCTTTTGCCGCCTGATAATTCCACGGGCAATTTCACCAAAGTGGTCCAAAGGGTGCCGGTGAAGATCTACCTATTAAACCTAACCGCCGAGGATATTGAACGCCTAGCGGCGGGGCTGTCTGCGGTGGTGGATGTGAGAGTCCACTAAGGACTCCGTTCCTAACTTTTAATTTCTTAACATTTAAACCTCACGGCCCCTCAAAAGGGGCCCCCAAGAGTTCGAGGAATCCAGATGGCGAAGTTTTCTTCCAAAACCCCCAGCACTCCCGTCCGCCCGCAGGGCCAAGCAGCACAAGCCGCGCCTGAAAAAGGTATTTCGCGGGAGGCCCTGATGATCGTCATCACGGCGGGTCTGGCTTCGATGCTCGAAATCGTCGATACCTCCATCGTAAACGTGGCCATCCCCACCATGATGGGCAACCTGGGCGCCACCTTAGATGAGATCGGCTGGGTGGTGACAGGCTACATCATTTCCAACGCCATCGTGCTGCCCATCTCGGGCTGGCTGGGGGTGCGCTTCGGCCGCCGCCGCTATTACCTCACCTGCATCATGCTGTTTGTGGCCTCCTCCGTGGCCTGCGGCCTGGCGCCCAACCTGTCCACCCTCGTTGTTTTCCGGGTCATCCAGGGCATGGCGGGGGGGGCCCTGCTTCCCACTTCCCAAGCGCTGATACAGGAGGCCTTTCCGGGAAGATCGGGCCTAGGGTCGGCCCTTTACGGCATGGTGGTCATCATCGGGCCCACTTTGGGCCCGCCCTTGGGCGGCTACCTAACCGATCACTTCGGCTGGCGGATGATCTTCAACATCAATATTCCCCTGGGGATCTTGGCGGCCTTTCTCGCCTCCATTTACATTAAGGACCACAAGGTGGAAAGCCACCACGCGGAACACCATGAGCGGATGAAGAGCGCTCCCGTGGACGCCGTAGGGTTGGGCCTGCTCGTGGCCGCAGTGGGATGCCTGCAGTTCGTATTGGAACGGGGTGAGGCGGACGACTGGTTTTCCTCCGGCACTATCTTGATCATGACCCTACTCGCGGGCATTTGCGCCCCGGCCTTCATCTGGTGGGAACTGAAGACCGAGCATCCGATCGTGGACCTGAGGCTGTTCAAGAATATGGCCCTCGCTAACGGGACCTTTCTGATGGCTTCCGTCGGGGGAATGCTCTATTCCCTCATCTTCTTCGTCCCCATCTACTGCCAAAATATCCTGAATATGAACGCTTCCCAGACGGGGAACATATTTATGCCGGGGGCGATCCTTTCGGGTCTCATGATGCCGGTCATCGGCATGCAGCTGCAGAAAAGGGACCCGCGGCTTTTTATTGTCTACGGGCTCTCCTGCATCGAAATCTGTCTCTTTATGATCGCCCACTTCTCCCCCCAATCGACCTATTGGAACCTCTATTGGCCGCTATTGATCCGCGGGGCCGGGATGGCGGCCCTCTTCGTGCCTATCAACGCGGTGGTGCTGGGACAATTTACCGGGCCCAACCTGGGCCAGGCGGCGGGCATCATGAACCTGTCCCGCCAAATCGGCGGCAGTGTGGGCATCGCGGTGCTTTCCACCATGTTCAAACAATCCCAGGACCGGGTGTACCACAACATGGTTAAATACATCAGCCCCTTAAATTTGGGCTTTAACCAGTGGGCCCAATCCGCCAAGGCCCTGGGGTATCGGTTCTCCAACGAGGTGGGCATGATGAATCCCAATATCCTTTTGGCCAAGGAAGCCTATTTCAGGGTCCAGAAACAGTCCTTCGTGGTCAGTTTTGATTTCATGATGTGGGTGATGGTGTTGGTTTTTGGGTTGACCCTGATTCCCACCTTTCTTCTCAAGCGTCCGCCCAAGATGGGCGGGCCGATGGACGCCCATTAAATGGCTGAGTTCATCCATCAAGCCTCGATCGTGGAGGCGGCGGGAAATAAACCCAAACGCATTGAGGAATTTTTTGGCCTTGTCAATTCGAAGGAGGGGGCTGTCAGCATTGCCCGTATGAAAAGCCCCGAGGGCTGGGTGGAGCCGGGGCAAACGCCAGAATTTGAGGAATATACGGTGGTGTTGTCGGGCTTGTTGAGAGTGGAAACGAAAACGGGAGTATTGGAAATTAAACCAGGGCAAGGAGTTCATCTTTTGAAAGGGGAATGGGTCAAATACAGTACCCCTCATGGCGGGGGCGCCGAATATATCTCGGTCTGTCTTCCGGCCTTTTCCCCCGCGACGGTCCATCGGGATCCTTCCTAGGAGAGAGGAAGGGGTCTCTGGGGGGCGGTACCCTGAACCGCCCTCGAATAAAAAAAGGCTGAGCCCAAAGGCTCAGCCTTTTTGTTTTAAAAGGGCCGATTGAATTTTATTTTTGGTTCCCATTTTGACCGGCGTGATCGATTCCGCCACCTTGTCGAGGAGGGACAAGAGGGTATTTCGTTCCTCGGTGTTCAAGGGAGCGACAAGGACTTCGGCCACCCGGCCATAAATCTGGTCGATTTCCGCGGCCATTTTACGGCCCTTCTCGGTCAGCAAAACCTGCCAGCAGCGGTGGTCGGTTTCATGTTCCTGCCGATGGATCAGCCCGCGGGAAATCATGGAGGCGACCGCCCGGTTCACCGCGGCGGGGTCCGTGGCCGTGGCGCGCGATAAATCCGCCAGGGAGCATTTGCCGGTGGAGTCGATAAACCGCAGCATGACCGCCTGCTTGGGGCCTATTTCCAGGTGTTTCAAATTTTGGGTAAAGATAAGGTTGAGTTGGCGTCGGACCGTCCTGAATTTTTCATAGGCAATCACCATTCTTCAAACCCTCCCCTTAATTCTTTGAGGCCGTTCATGACGGCTTCGGACCTGATCGACTCAGGAATCATTTGAGAAGTTCCAAAGATTGATAAGTCCTGTAATATGGACGACAGTAACTAGTTAAAAGTTACTTTTTCAACGGAAGAAACGTCAAAAGCTAGGCAAACGAAGCATCTTGAAGGGAAAAATTCATGATAAAGGCATACATTTGGGGATGCGTCACGGTTCTTTTGGTGTTATTGGGCGGGGGATACTGGTTTATCTCAACGGGCATGATGCCCGCCAATGCCGACAGCAAACCTCCCGCCCTGGAGCAATGGGCGGCTCACGCTTCTTTGCGGGCGTCCATACAAAGGGAAGCGCCCCAGGGGCCCAATCCCATGGCTTTGACCAACCCCAATTTAATCGAGGGTATTCATCTTTACGCGCAAAACTGCGCGGTTTGCCACGGCGCTTCCGACGCGAAACCTTCCAACATCGCGGTGGGGCTGTACCAGCACGCGCCCCAATTAGCGGATGACGGGGTAGAGGATGACCCGGAGGGAAAGATATTTTGGAAAATCAAACACGGCATCCGGCTCACCGGCATGCCGGGGTTCAGCGGCACACTCAGCGACGATAAAATTTGGAAAATCACCCTTTTCTTAAAGCACATGGATAACCTGACGCCGGGCGCGAAGCTTGAATGGCAAAAGGTTCCCAGCCAAGGGCCGCTTACTTAAAGCGTCAGCCGAACTCCACGCAGCGCATGGAAAGGGTTCCATAGTCAAAACCCTCATAAGGGTAGCGAATCTTTGGCGTTCCCTGGGCTTCGGCGGCTGCGGCCGCGGCGACCAAAGGGATATAGTGGTCATCCGTGGGATGGGAAAGGGCGCCTCCCGGCGCCTCCCGGTATCGGGTTAGCTGTTCCAAATCAAACTGATTCAAAGCTTTTACCGCCCAAGCGTCAAAATCCGCCGCCCAGGCCTCGGGCTTCGCTTCCCGGTCGGCGAAGTTGACTTGGCGGAGGTTGTGGGTCACGTTTCCGCTTCCGAGGATGAAAATGCCCTCGTCCCTCAAGGGCGCCAGCGCCCGCCCTAAGGCCAGATGTTCCGATAGGGGAACCCGAGTAGGCAGGGAAACCTGGAAGGCCGGGATATCCGCATTCGGAAACATTTTCATCAAAGGCACCCAAGCGCCGTGGTCCAATCCTCTTTGAGGGGCGGGCGAGGGCCTGAACCCCGCAGAACGTAAAAGCTCCAACGCCTTATTTATTTCCTCGACGGCCGCCGGGGGAGCGTATTGGACGCGATAGAGCTCATCGGGGAATCCGTAGAAGTCATAGAGAAGAGGTTGTGGGGTTAAGGGACCTACTTGGGGTTGAGGGGACAACCAGTGGGCCGAGAGCACCAGAATGGCCTTGGGTTTCGGGAAAGTTTGGGCCCAACGATGCCAAGCCTGGGTGATGGCATTGTTTTCCAAACCCAGGGTCGGGGCCCCGTGGCCCACGAATCCTACCGGCATTCGGCGATTTTTTGAGGTTGTTTCAGCTGGTACAGCCATGGTTTGTCCCTTCTCAACTTGAAAACCATTCAAGCTTTAAGATAGGACAAAGCCGGGAAAAACAAAGACCTTTGCAGTAAAGAAAAGACTTTGTCGCGAAGGGGCGTTATCTCAGGGTGAGGGGTTTGCGAAACAACTGAATTTCAACAAAAGTCACATCCACCAGAACCTTGCAGACGGCGTCCGGTTCCTGATTTTGAAATTCTTTGGGTATTCCAGGCTGGATTTCGGGAGCTTCAATCAAGGCCGTTCCCAGGCAAAGGCGGGCCATCCTTTGGGTGAATTCCACGGCCAGCCGGTCAAAGAGGGCTCCGCCGACACGGGATAGGGGGCTGGCATTTTCCTGGAGAAAGTTTTCAAGCCTGGGTGAGGTCCGAACCACGCAGACCAGGCCCTTTTCGCCGCCTACCCGCAGGGTGCGGGCCAGGTTCATGTCGGACGATTGAATGCGGAAGGTATTGAGCCAATGGATGGGAATCTCGCCGATGTTTTTGAGGGACTGAGCAAACTGGATGAAACATTCCTCCGGCTTGGGGGTCCAGGGAAAGGGCAGCGGCGGAGGGCTTTTCTTGGATTTGGTACGAACGTCGTGGCGCGTTTTCGGCAGAGTCGAATTCATTGGGGTCCCCGTTTCTCAATTTAAAATGTCCCTTCATGACAAAGCAAAGGACATGCCAAGAGTTCTTTTTGGGAAAAGGACTAAAAAGGCCGGTTTGCGGCCTAAGGGTCATGATGAGAAAGGTTTGAGATGGGTAAAAGAAATCCAGGCCCTCTCACAATGGGTAATGACGGTTGTTCTGGATTTTGGGGAAAGCGAACCTAGAATGCTGAGAATGCTCAAGCGAACTTTAAAATATCTGATGGTTTTGGCGGGCCTCTGCGCCGGATGGGGAGTTCCCTTCCTTTGGGCCGAAGATGGGCTTACCCCTATCGCGACCAATGTCTGGTCCGCTCCCTCCAGACGGCTCACCACAAACGGCTTAAGTCCGCTCCGCAAAAGCTGGAAGAAAAATCCGCCCATCCCCGTGAAGACGCCCGGCTTTATTCCACTTCATCCGCCGGGAAACGGAAATGGGCAAGTGAACGCTCCCACTCGGGGGAATTTCTCGGCCCCCCGAAACCTCCCCAACGGCGCTTCCGGCCGTCCGGTTGTCGGAAGCCAGTTGATCCGCGGAGTTCCCTCCACCGTCCTGGGGCCCGGAAGCCCCCCTTTGAACAGCCTCTACCGGGATCCGATCCCTTAAGGCCTCCCATCCGGCGAAGAAAAGCTCCATGGCTTTGGAGGTTTCATCGGCGAATTTTTGAAGCGCCTCAGGCGGGATGGCGATGTTCTCCTCGTAAATCATTACCCAGTCGCCCCTGCCTTGAAGGCGCCAATTGGGGTGTTCGAGCAGGTACTCCTGGAATTCCTTCGAGAAAACATTTTCATATTTCTGGGCGTTGTGGGTTTCTCCCCACAGATGATGCCGGGGTCTTTTAAAATCCCCCAATCCCTTCATTTCGATCCGGCCCATCGCCGGTCCGGCCACGATATCCCGGATGTCCAATTCCAAGAGCCGGTGAAATTTATCAAAGAGCCTCAAGGGCACCAGCTCGAAATAAGGAAGGCCCGCCCCGCGTTTTTGGAAGAGGGCCAGGGTTTCCATGGAGCCGTCCCTTTCCTGGGAAGGGGTTTCCAGGTAAAAAAGGATCCAGCCGTTTTTTTCTCCCCGCAGGATGTTTTGGGTGGCCGGCTCCAAACCCAGCCGGCCGCGGGTCAATCCCGCCTGCCGGGGCCTTAAGGGATAGGGGAGGTCGTAACCGGCGTTAGCGAGGTCGGAGGAAAAAACAAAATATCCGAATCCCATTTGATGGGCTTGGAAACGGAAAGCCTCCCTTTTGCGGAGAACCTTGCGGATATAACGGAAGGCGCTGAGGCCGAAGTAGAGGACAAAGCCGATGACGAACCAAACAAGGATGGAAGGATTCAAGAAAGGCGAATCACTCATGGAACTAGTATGGTCCCATTTTGGAAAAAAATTTAATTTTCATGCGGATAGAAGAGGAAATTAACTCCGCCGTAACAGCTGCAGTTAGGAAAAAGATTTTCTTGGATCGTTTTTTTGTTTTTATTGCCCGTTTATTGTCGGCGGTTGGAGGGGGCGGCGCCATTCGGCCAAATCCTCAGGGAGGGGTGGGGAAGCCTGTTGAAAACCCACGACGGAAAAAAGCTCCTCCGTTGAGACCTTTCCCTTCGGTCCCAAAAACAAACCCTGAACATAGGCCCGCGCGCAGAGCTTTCCTTCCGACTCGAATTCCTGGCGCAGGTAAAGCCACTTCTCATCCCAGGCGATGAGCTGGGTTTTAAGCAGGTAGGACCGGAAGGGCCGTAGTGGGCGGAAATAGCTGATCCGGGCCGCGCCCAGCACGGGAAACCAATGGTTTTTCAGGATGGAGCGGAGAAACCCCGCCCGCACCACCAGGTCAAAACGGCCCAGGTCCATCAGGGTCAGGTACCGGCCATTATTCATGTGCAGGTTATTGTCCAGGTCCGTCGGCCAGACCCGGCCGGCCAGGAGGGAAGTTTCGTTCAACCTCAATTTTCCGGGTTTTAAGAGAAGAATTAAAATGAGTTTTAAAAGTCTGAAATAGAGGTTCATGGATTCGACTTAACCGTGGTCGGTATGGGGAAATCGACCGGCTGGGAAGAGGGCTTGAATTGACCGGCCCTTTTTTGCGCCTCGTGAATTTGATCGCCCGTCATGCGTTTTTCCAGCCACTCCAAATCATCATGCAGATCGTTGGTTTTTTCCTCATCCAGGTCCGCCTGTTTCAGTGCGATTGAGAACCATTTGTAGGATTCTACAAAATCCTTAGGGTTTCCCTCGCCCATGGAATACATCTGCCCCAGATTAACCTGGGCATCCTCATCCCCCTGGTTGGCGGCTTTTTGAAACCAGGAAAGGGCAAGGGTTAGATCCTTGGCTCTGCCCTCCCCGCGCGCGGCCATCAAAGCGAGGTTCATTTGGGCCGAAGCCAAACCCTGCGTCGCCGACTTGTTGAACCAATAGAGGGCTTTGGCGTCATCCCTTTTCACGCCCAGGCCCGAATGGTAGAGAAAACCCAGGTTGTTCTGCCCGCCCGGATCACCTTTGCGGGCGGACCGCTCAAACCAAATTTTCGCTTGGGTGTAATCCTTCAGAATCCCGTAGCCGTTTTCATACATCAGCCCCAAGGCGCATTGGCCCGCCGGGTCGTCCTTTTGGGCGCTTCGGCGGAAATAACTCAGGGCGGCGGTGAAATCCCTGGCCCGTAAGGCCTCTTGGCCTAACCGGAGGGAATCCTCAGCCCAAAGGGGATTGCGAACCGCCGTGAAAAACAAAATCGCGGGCAATATTAGAAGAATTGTTGTTCTGTTCATTTAGAGGGGAAGCATAAGGAGAGCAAGGGCGAAGGGCAAGGGAAACCGGGAACGGGGAGGCGGAAGCGGTCAGACCTTAGAAGTAAATTCCCCGGTGATGGCTTCCTTACGGTCGGGGAAGGTTTCCAGGTTTTGACTCAATTCCATAAACTCAAAGCCATCCTGGACTTCAGGCTTGAGGCCGAACAATACCATTTTCCCTCCCGCGTTTTTCAACCGGTGCTGAAATTCCAAGATCTGGCTCCAAGCCCCGGTGCTCACATACTGCACCTCCGTCAAATCGAGCATCAGCCTGACCATGGAAGAAGGGGCGGATTGAAATGCATCAGCTAACTTTGTGAGGGTTCCAGCGTAAAGGAAACCTTTCAGTTCAAGGCAGAAAGTGTTCGTGAGTCGGGGAACGGCTTTTATTTCATACGTGAGCGAATCCAAATGAAAACTCCAACTCTTTAATACTTATTGGAGTTCACTATAGAAACACTTTTGGCGATCTCTCTAGTGGAAAAGGACTTTAAAAGGGAAATCGATTGAGCGGTTCCCGGGCTCGAAACGGTCTCCGAGGCGGATTAACACTTTCCGGGATCGGATGAAGAAAAAAGATCGAAGGTCTTATAACACCAAACGCATCAAAACCATGCAAAGCAGGATGACCAACAAAGCCACCAAGGGAACAAGACTCATGGCATTCACCGTTTTTTCGGCGTTAGGGGCGAATTTGTTTCCGTCCCAGACTTTTTTGAGCAGGGTCGGGCCAATCCGGGGAGCGAAGATCAATAGGATCAAGGTGGCCGTCATGGCGATGGAGAAGGCGATCCCGTAGGGGGTGCCCATATCCTTGGCAGTGTGGATGGGCCCGAAGAGGGTTCCCCGGAGGATGCCCAGAAGAAAAGTCATTCCGCCTGAGGAAGCCATGAGGATACTGGTTTTCTTCAAAATACCCTCGTAGAAGGCCTTGGCCTCGGCTGAGGGCCTAGACAAGATGCCGGGCCAAAGCACGAAATGCATATAGACCGCGCTTCCGATCAAAATCGAACCGAACATCACGTGCAGGTATTGAACGACGATCAAGCCGATATTGGACATGGGACTCCCCTTTAATGTTTCGTGGCGGCGTTATTTTATGGGGTCCCCGGAGAATATCAACAGTGAATGGCGAAATGCCTTAGTGCTTCCCCTTGCCCCAAACCGAGTCCAGGTACTCGTCCCGGCCTGAGTTGGAGTGGTAAAGGTTGTAATGGAGCGGGTTCTTTTTGTAGAAGTCTTGGTGGTAGTCTTCGGCCGGATAAAAGTTTATGAACTTTTTGACCGGCACCACGATGGGCTGGGGGTACCGGCCCGATTTGTCCAGGTCCGCCTTTGATTTTTCCGCCAGCTTTTTCTGCTCCTCGCTGAGGTAAAAAACCGCGGCGCGGTACTGGGGGCCCCGGTCCACGAACTGGCCGTTCGGGTCGGTTGGGTTGATCTGTTTCCAGAAAACATCCACCAGCTGGGCGTAGGTGATCTTGGAGGGGTCGTAAGTGATGGAAACACCCTCGGTGAAACCCTTCTCAGCGTAGTCGTCGTAGGTGGGGTTTTCGCCGGTCCCGTCGGCATAACCCGCGGTCACCTTCAAGACGCCCTTGAGCTGTTCAAAGGGCGGGGTCATACACCAGAAACAGCCCCCGGCGAAGACGGCGGATTGGGTTTGCGGCTGGGCGAAGGCAAGGGCGGCCGCTAGCATTCCCCCAGACAGGAATAAAAGAATCGATTTTTTCATGGTCTGCCTTTCGAGAGTTCTTGCTAAGAAATACGGCCCAAGGGGAAGGAAGTTACAAGAGGTGAAACAAAAAAGGCCGCTCCCTATAAGGGAACGGCCTTTTCGACACTTTATTTTAGAAGCTGTACCAATTGATGGAAGCGCCGATATCAAAACCAGTAAAATCAACCGTGGCGTAGGTTTCACCGTTCGTTCCGATATTGGCGGGGTTGTCGATATCCACGGTACCGTCCGAAAACTTGGCCAGGACCCAGGAGTTGCCGTCGGAGAGAGAACCCCGGAAATTAGAAATCTTGGCGTACCGCCCCCTGGCGAATAGTGAAACGCCAAAGTTTGGCCCTACCGCGAAATCCCGCCCGATGCCGAACTGGAAACCCACGGTACCGGCAGTCAAATCCCCGCTGGGGTTATTGAAGTCGTTGAAGTAATTGGGATCGCCGTTGGAGAATTCATAATTCACCACACTGTAGTTTTCCGCCACACTGACCGTACCCGCATAATAGCCGACCCCGGCTGTAAGGAAAAAACGGCCTCCCGAGTCGGGAAGGAACAAGTAATAATCGAGAGTAATGGGTACCACATAGGGGGTCAGGGTGGTGGACCAGGAATCTTGGTTAAGATTTCCATTGTTGTCATATTCGGTTGCGGGCGCGGAATCAGAAGCATTGAAGGTGTAATCATTGGCCTGGATATAGCGCACGCCGATGGCGATTCCGTTGTTGGGATTCAACAGGAATCCCAATTCCCCGCCGACGTTGAAACCTCCCGACTGCATGGAGGCGTTGCCATTGGTCATGCCAAAGAAATTCCCGGCGGCTACCTGGGCATTTTGGCTGTTGACGCTATTGGTCAAATCGCCCTGCTGGGAATAGGTATATCCAAAGTCAAAACGTGACCACATCTTGGCGTGATCCATGGGGGCCAAGCCATCGTTGTAATTAACCGGCGTGGGTTCAACGATGACCGGGCGTCTGCGCTTGATAACAATGGTTTCCTGCGCGGGTTGTTCTTGGTTATAAGAAGGCTGTTCGGGCTGGGTCTGCGCGGGGGCCGTATTGACGTTAGTGGAGCTCAGGTTGTCCACCATCACCTTCAGGGTTGGATTGTTGGGGTTAAGCTGAAGGCTCTTCTGGTAAGCCGCCACCGCGTCGGTTTGGTCGTTTTGCTTCATGTAGGCGTTGCCTAGGTCTTCAAAAGCCTGGGCATTGGCGGGGTCCGCTTGGGTGGCCTGCCGGAAATAACCCACGGCCTTATCGTAGAGGCCCTTTTGAAATACGGCCTGTCCCAAGGAATCGTATTCTTGGGATGTCATTTGTGCCCCGGCCAAGTAGGGGGTCAAAAAAAGAGAACAAAAGCTGAACAGCGTCAGGGTTTTCTTCATGCGAGTCTCCTTAATGAATCTCTTAATTTGGACGTATGGACAGCTTCAAACGTTACGAGCGTGGATAGTATTTAAAAAAGGCACGGGAAAAGATGAGATATCCAGCATATCAAGGTTTCTAAAGAGCCGCCATGAGGCTCATAACCCCGGGGCAGGAGGGGTTCAAGGCCAGAACCGATTGGTAGCAAAGCCGCGCCTTTGCCTTCTGGCCCAGTTTGGCGTAGGCCGAGGCCAGGTTGTAATAGATCTCGTAATAGCGCCCGCCGGACAAAACCAGTGCGCGGAAGAAAAAGTCCTTGGCCGTTTGGTAATCCCCCATCTCATAGGCCAAGCTTCCCAGCCTCATGCAGGGCATGGGGTAGCGCTGGGGAAAAAGAAAACCATCCAGCCAGTCGGCCAAGGCGTTGCGGGGCATGGTTTTGATTTCATTTAAGGTTTTATCTTCGTCCAGGGATGTTATGCCCCAATCCTTCTCCAAATCCCTGGGGGTGACCGTGGGAAGGTTCGACGCTCCGCCGGGAGTCGCCCAAACGGCGGCTAGGTCATCCAGATAAACCATCCGCCATCCCGGCATCGCTAAAAGTTGTTTCGTCCAGGGGATATCGGCCATGTGGTCGTAAACCACCGCTTGAAAGTTATAGCTTTGGGCAAGGGCCGAAAGCCCGCCTTCGGCGTAACTTTGGTAATACTGTCTGAAAAGATTCTCGCCCATGACTTCCAACCGTCCGTCGATAAAAACCGGGGCCTGGGTTTCCCATTCCAAGAATCCCCCAAAGGCCATGTTGTTCAATAGGGGCGCCTGGAAGCCGCTGTTTTTTAGGAATTCACCGGCCCTTAAGGGAAGGTGCTCCTTGTCCATGCCCCAGCCGTTATGGACAATCCGGCGCTCCGAAACGTAATAGGCCCCTGTCGCCACCCTAAGACAGATAAAAAATATAAAGACGGCAGCGCCCAACCCCAGCCACTTAGGCGGCGACCAAAGCTTCCATTGGTTTTCTTCTCCCGCGACTCGAAAGGTCAGCAGTTCCCTTACCGTCTTTGCCGCGAAAGGCAGGGCCGACAGGAAAAAAAGCGGAACATTGCGGATCGCCAGGGCCGAAAGGACGAAAAAGAAAACCGTCAGGGCATATTCGTGGAATTTTCGGCGGGGCAGGGTTCCCAGCACTAAGAGAAGAATAACAATGGAGAGGACGCGGTAGCTGTCCACGGGAAAGGCTGGAAAGAAGGGAGAATTGGCGACCGCCGAGGCCGTCCAGGGGGATTGGAGTTCGGACACCGTATTCTTGAAATAACTCGCGGGCGCCAAGCGGGTTAAAAGCAAAAAGGGAAAGGAAAGGGCCTTAAACCCATAGGGGTTCACCAGGGTGATAACGACGGAAGCAAGAAAGGTTTTGAGCAGGGAGGGGTTCAGCCGGTGGTTCTCAAAATAATCGGTCAGCAGGTAGGCGGCGATGACCGTCCAGCCCAGGGGGAAAAGGCCCTCCACATTTGCCCAGAGAAGATGAATCACGGGAATGAGAAACAAACCGCCCGTTTTTCCCTTGCGGTACAGATCCAAGCATAGAAAAACCGAAACCAAAAAGACCCAGGTGAGAATTTCGGGACGTGCTAAGAAACGGATTTCCATGGCCAGGGTGCAGGGAAGCAAAAAGAAAACCTGAAGCCAGCGGGGACAGCCGTCCAGGGAAAGTCGGATGGAGGTTAGGCCGCAGGCCAGAAGAATCAGGGCCATGTGGCATCCGGTTAAAAGGGAATAGCCCCCCAGCCGGTAAAGAAGAAGGGAAAAGACCTGGTAGAGCCATTGACTGTCCAGGTATTCATGGCCCGCGGCGGTATAAGTGAAAGAATCCTGTCGGGGCACGTCCAGGTGATCCAGAATCCACCTACCCGTGGCCAGGTGGAACCCCAGGTCGAAATCAAAGTTTTTCCGCGCGGCGAAAAGGAAGATCAGGGCGAAGCAAAGGGAAAGGGGCCAGACCCAGGGGTCGGCAAGAAAAAGCGAAAGTCTCTTATAGATCCGGCTGTAAAGGGGGCTGGGAGGGACCGGGAGGGTATCCACGGGAAAGGCGTACTTTAAGAGGCGGCGGAGATGACTTCCTTGAAGTCCTGAAGCAATACGCTTTGGACGATGGGAAGGGATGCCTGTTCGATGGTGTTTTGGGCCGGGTCAAAGGGAGCAAATTTAGTGGAGGCTGGATTGTCGGAGAAGGAAAAATCCTGGGCCGCCCGTTCGGGGGCGGGAAACTCAGGGTAGGTGTAGGGCATGGCTTCTTCGGGTTTGGCGAACGGGTTCATGTCTTCAGTTTATCCCTTGGCCTGGGGCTTTAAAACATTTTTTACAAGAAAGTTCCCTTGTTTCTTGTGAGTCTTTCCGCCCCAAGAGGACTAAAATAGGGGCGAGAGGCCGTTCTATCCCACGTTAGGAGGGCCGTCATGAGCGTCGCCGATACCGCCAAACATTTAAACGAAAAAGAGAAAGAATCCCTGGAAGTGGCCGAGGGGGCCCGGGAAACCGAATGGACCCAGCCTTCTTTCGTGGCCGAACTTTTTATGGGGCACTTTCGTCCCGATCTCATTTCCCCCTATCCCCTGCAATCGCCTGAGGATAAGGCCGTGGGCGATGAGTTCATGGGCCGCCTGGAAGCTTTTCTTAAAGAAAATCTGGACCCGGACGAGGTGGATAAGACCACCCTGCTTCCCCAAAAGGTGATCGACGGGCTGGCCAAATTGGGCTGTTGGGGAATGAAGATCCCCAAGGAGTACGGCGGGCTAGGCCTTTCCCAGGTCAACTACAACCGCGCGGTGGCCTTGGTGGCCTCCTATTGCGGGTCTACCGCCGTTTGGCTTTCCGCCCACCAATCCATTGGCGTTCCTCAACCCCTAAAGCTTTTCGGAACCGAGGAGCAAAAGAAAAAATATTTTCCCAAGTTCGCGGCTGGCGCTGTCTCGGCCTTCGCCCTGACCGAGCCCGGTGTGGGAAGCGACCCCGCCCAGATGACCACCACCGCCGTACCCTCGCCCGACGGCAAGACCTGGACGATCAACGGCTCAAAGCTTTGGTGCACCAACGGCCTAGTGGCGGACGTGATGGCGGTAATGGCACGCACACCCCCTAAGATGGTTCACGGCAAAGAGAAACAACAGATCACCGCCTTCATCGTCGAAAAGGGAACCCCCGGAATCGAATACACCCATCGGTGCGATTTCATGGGCATCCGGGCCATTCAAAACGGCGTCATCAAGTTCAACAACGTGAAGGTAACCTCTGACGCTATCCTTTGGGGCGAGGGACAGGGCTTGAAGCTTGCCCTCATTACCCTCAACACCGGGCGCCTCACCCTGCCGGCCGCCTCGGCGGGAATGAGCAAACAGGCTTTGCAAATCGCCCGCAACTGGGGCAAAGAAAGGGTGCAGTGGGGCCAGCCCATCGGCAAGCATGAGGCTGGGGCCGTCAAGATCGCCAACATGGCCGCCTCTACCTACGCCCAGGAAAGCATGACCTATTACACCTCCGCGCTGGTGGATAAGGGCGGGGCGGATATCAGGCTTGAGGCCGCCATGGCCAAACTGTTTTGTTCCGAAGCCTCTTGGAAAATCATCGACGACCTGATGCAGTTGCGGGGCGGGCGTGGATACGAGACAGCTGCTTCACTTATAGGCCGTGGCGAAAAGGGCTACGCGGTGGAGCGCATGATGCGCGACTCTCGTATTAACCGCATCATCGAAGGCACCAGCGAAATCCAGCACCTGTTCATCGCCCGGGAGGCGTTGGATAAACACATGCGCCTGGCGGGCGACCTGCTTTCCCCCAAAACCTCGATGGGCCAAAAAATAAACGCCCTGGTGAAGTGCGCCCTTTTCTATCCCTTCTGGTACCTGCGCATGTGGCTCCCAACCGGTTGCTGGCCCCGCTTCTCCGAATACGGTTCGCTGGCTGGACACATGCGGTTCGTTGAAAGGAATTCCCGTAAATTAGCCCGTACACTCTTTCACCAAATGATCAAGTTCGGCCCAAAGTTGGAACGCAGGCAGATGATCCTGGCCCGCCTAGTCGAGGTAGGCACGGAATTATTCGCCATGGCGGCCGCCTGCTCCAAGGCCATGGCGGTTGAAAAAGAGAACCCTGACTTTCAGTGCTCCCGCGAACTAGCGGACCTCTTCTGCCGTCAGGCTCGCATCCGCGTCTACAACTATTTTGTGGGCGTCTGCTGGAACACCGACATCAGGGATTCCAAGGTTGCGGTAAAGGCTATGGAAGGCGTTTACGAATGGATGGAAAAAGGAATCATCGTGGATGACGGCGCGGGTTTTAGGGGGAAGAAATAAAACATTAAGTTGATGGTGTTATCCACGACTGGGACCCGTTTTTTATTGTTCGAGATAAGATTTTCCTAAAAACACCACCCCTTTTTTGAATAGATAATCAAAAGACCCCATTGGTTTTCTGGGTTCTCCTTTGACAAAATATTTGGGTTAGAAAACGCCCTGAAAGACGCTTTTCACCCAAGGATCCACCATGTCATTCACCCATCGTTCCATCCTTCCGAAAGACATGGAATCTTGCGCCTCCAACCTTCGGGAAAATTTTGCCTATGATCCCGGCCTCCGCCGCAGGCTTCTTTCCCTTTGGCAGGAACTGGACTCGGCGGGAGGGTGGAACACTGTGGCGATCGATGACCGCCGTCTTCTCCCAGGAGAGAGGCTGGTCGGTTTCGGCATCTCGGTTTTCGTTACCGAGGCCTTCACGGCCCGGGCCCTCAAGGGGCTACCCCTGATTTCCCACGCCTTCCTGGAGCAATGGGAAAAGGGAGACAGGCCCTATCTTTCCCGAAAGGAAGTGGCCAAGGCCAACTCCGGGACCGGGCTCAACCTGTTGGTTCTCCACTATGGATGGAACGAGAAAAAAATAAACCCTGTGGATATCCCCAAGGTCCAGTTGAAACAGACCGAGCGTTTCATCGAGCAGCACGCCGGTTACCGGGTCAAGGAATACATGCAGGAAGTCCACGGACCTTATTTGAGGGATTTCGTCCTGAGGGCCGGAAGCGTCCTGCGCCACGACTACCAGGAAAAGAAATGGAAAGCCGCTCTGAAAGGCGTGTCCAAGGCGGATTGGCCTTACCTGACCGGCTTCCGGCCCGAGGAAACCCTGGCCAACCCCGGCACCGCCGCCTCGATCTTCCAGGCAAAGACCCTTCAGCCCCGGTTCCGGTTGTCACCCAGCGAGCAAAAGATGTTGGAACTGGCTTTGGAAGGGAAGACCGACGAGCAAATGGCTTCCAGCCTGGACCTTTCCCACTGGACGGTCAAGAAACGCTGGCAGTCGGTCTACCTGAAGGTCAAAAAAGCGGACCCCGACCTGGTCGACGACTCGGGGTCCCGTGAGGCCGGGGAAGGCCGCAACCGCCAGAGGCGGAGGCACCTGATGGATTACCTGAGAAACCATCAGGAAGAATTAAGACCCCGGGCCTGAGACGTTCCTAAAGCCTTTCATTGATAATTCCCTGAAAACTACACCAAAAGGGGCCTATCCGAAAGATTCCCCCTTCCCATAATTGCCATCATCATTTGTGATCGATGGAGGGGAGCATGGGCTTTATCAAAAGTATTGGTTTGGTTGTTATTTCGGTTTTTCCGATTTTGGTGGGGTTCCTTTTTATCTCTTCCACGGGGGGCTGCGGGGACAAGTCCGCCACAGCTCCCGTCACGGTGACCCAGGTTGCCTATGCCACCCCTCCGCCCAATACCTTAGCGGGACGGGATTGGAACTACGCCACCCTCTCCGCCCCATTTGGCTACAAACTCGATGGTGCCAGCGTGACCT
Organism: candidate division FCPU426 bacterium; assembly: GCA_963738405.1. Classification (GTDB taxonomy): domain Bacteria; phylum Oederibacteriota; class Muellerivitia; order Muellerivitales; family Muellerivitaceae; genus CAVTWJ01. The sequence goes on from CAVTWJ010000009.1 coordinate 73,782, forward strand.
ATAACGGTCTCATTTGGGAAATCGCGGGAGGAGTCTATGGGTTCTCAAACGATGTCTGGTCCTCGGCGGATGGGATCAATTGGACTTCCGTTCTGGCAAGTAACGCCTCGCCTGGCCCCAACCAATTTCCCCCACGGCAGGCCCTCAGCTGCCTGGTTTATAACGGAAAGATGTGGGTCATTGGCGGGGGGAATACTTCCTACCTCAACGATGTCTGGTCCTCGATCGATGGAATGACCTGGACCCAGGTATTGGCCAACAACAACTCACCCGGGCCCAACCAGTTTGCTCAGAGGAAGGGCCAAACCTGCCTGGTCTACAACAATAAAATGTGGGTCATCGGAGGGTATACCACCGCCAATCCCTTTAATGATGTCTGGTCTTCCAGCGATGGAGTGACATGGACCAAGGTACTTGCGGACACCGCTTCGCCTACTTCGAGCCAGTTTTCCCGGCGCTCGGGCGCCACCGGCCTGTCCTACAACGGATCCATGTGGTTGATCTCGGGGCAAACCGCGGGAGGTATATCCAACGATGTCTGGTCCTCGACCGATGGAATAACCTGGACCCCGGTATTGGCCAACAACAACTCACCCGGGCCGAGCCAATTTCCCCAAAGGTCCTATCAAACAAGCGTTGTTTATGGAAATGCCATGTGGGTCATCGGCGGATATGACTTAAACGGCCTCAACGATGTTTGGTATTCGACGAATGGACAATACTGGACCGAGATGACGGCTTCCGCGGCTTTTCCGGGCCGTTATGGAGCTACCAGTGTGGTTTTTAACAACCGCCTCTGGCTGATCGGTGGAACCTATAACTCATCTATTTTCTATAGCGACGTGTGGTACAGCCCATTTTAAATTAAAAAAACAGGAGGGATCGGATGATCCAACGAATATTATTTTTGATGGGCTTGATGCCCCTGGCCTTTTTCCACATGGCCTGTGGAAATCCCCCTGCGGGGCCGGTCACCAACAACACCAATAATTACGGCCTGACCCCGGTACCCACCTGGAATCCCGCCATCGGGGCCAATTGGTACGAAGCCACGTCGGCGGCCGATTGGTCGGCCCGTAACGGCCACAAGGCCGTGGTCTACAACAACAAGATCTGGATTACCGGCGGATATACGTCCGACTACACCAACGAGGTTTGGTCTTCCGCCGACGGTGTCCATTGGACCCAAACTGCCGGCGGTTCCATGGGCGTGACCTTTCCCGTGCGATACGAGCACTCTAGCGTGGTCTTCAACAACAAAATGTACGTGATCGGGGGGCGGGGACCGTCTTCCTCAACGACACCTGGTCATCTTCCGATGGCGTCACTTGGGCTGCCTCGGCCAGCGGGGGAGCCACCTTCTCGCCGCGGTACGGACATTCCAGCGTTGTTTTCAACAACAGGATTTGGGTGATCGGGGGGAACGACGGGAGCTACAAGAACGACGTCTGGTCCTCTTCCGACGGGGTCAGCTGGATCCTTGCCACGGCCAGCGCGGATTTCGCGCCCCGGGAATATTTCGCGGCTGTCACCTATAACAACGCCATGTGGGTGATCGGCGGGTACAACGGGACCTTTACCGACGACGTTTGGAATTCCACGGACGGGGCCCACTGGACCCAGGTAACGGGAGCCGCCGAATTTTCCGCGAGAGACAGCTTCTCCGCCTTGGTCTACAACGGGGCCCTGTGGGTTATCGCCGGGCACCCTTTCAGCGGCGGGAACGCGAACGACGTTTGGTATACCACCGACGGCAACATCTGGACCAAAGCTACCTCGGCGGCGGGGTTCACCGGAAGGCTCGACCAAGCCTGCGAGGTATTCAACAACCACATGTGGATCATCGGCGGATACACCTCCACGGCGGTCAATGACGTTTGGTTTTCACCCTGAGGGATCACAAGCTCGGCATGCGGGAAACATTTTATAAATTGGGGAGGTTCGTCATGAAAAATAGCCTGAAAGCCGCTGTCCTCGGGATATTCCTTTTAGGCGGTGTGGCCGTTCTATGGATGCAAGGATGCGGTCCCTCACCCGTGGCCGCAACGAGCAACCCTACCCCCCACCCCGACCGTCGTCTTTAACTGGGCCTATCCGGAGATCTACACTACGAACAACTCCCCGAGCGCCTACATCCAGCTCCAGGTCAACGGGTCCCCGGTCACCAACGCCGCCGTGACGCTTTCCGGTTCCTTCGCCGGTGCGCCCGTGACGGCCGTCTACCAGTCCGCCATCACCCATTCGGGACAGGTATACGCGGATTACCAGTTCCAAACCTTCACCTATACGGCGGGGCAAACCTACATTATCAGCACGACGGCTCTGGGGTCGACCGCCGCGGTCACCGTCACCGCGCCCGGTAATGTCGTCCTCAGCCTGGACGCCAACGGGGCCGTGACCCTGGCCGATGCGGGCCTACCGGGAGGCAAGGGGTTCGTGGTGGTCGAGGATAACCCGTATACCACGACGACCTTGAATCTTTCCAACCCCGCCTTCCCCGTGACCCTGGCCCCGCCCACCAGCTCCGTTTATCCAGGCGGATCGGGAACGGTCTACGATGTGGATGTGCGGACGGAGCACGACAGCACGACCGCGACCAACGCGACCGTGGCCTACGGGTCCATCGAGTTATGGGAAGAGAAGGACCAGCCCGTCACGATTCCTTGAAGCTTATACTGCGTCCCTATTTCGCCCGAGTTTTACCGGGTTTCCCCTAAACGGGATTGACGCTGAGTTGAGTCAACCGAACACGGCCTTTCAAGTTAAAAGCGACCAACCCTTCTCCCAAAACCCTTTCTGAACCCTGGCTCCTTGCGTATGATCAATAGGCCCTAGGGTCCATTTTTTAGAAAAGCAGCCCTTTCCCACGCCCTCTTTGAAGAGGAATGAATTCATGCCTGTCCGACCAGCCTCTGAAAAAGACATCCAAGTCATTAGTGATATCTATGTAAAGACTTGGCTTTCTACCTATCGGGGCTTGGTGCCTGGTTCTTTCCTGAAAGCCGTAAATCCTATCAGCGCTGATAAAACTTTCCGGGAAAGTTTTATCTCCCAGGGTTATTCCTATTACGTTCTTCTGGCTGAAAGCTCCCAAGGTGAAATCATGGGCTATCTGGACGGGGGAGGAGACCGGGAAGACCCAAAGAAAAACCTAGGCGAGATATACGGGTTGTATGTTCAGGAAACATTTCAAGGTAAAGGAACCGGCTTGGAGCTTCTGCGACAAGCTTTTGATAAATTCCGGGTCTTAAAATTCCACAGCGTTCGTACTTGGGTCTTGCGGGAAGGGCCCTCCTGGGGTTTTTACGAGAAGGTTGGGGGGAAACTTCAAACTGAAACCAAACGACTCGCTATCGGGACCGATTCCATCAACTTGGTTTCCTATCGATGGGATCTTTGATACGGGCGACCTTTTGTTAGCTTCATTATGACCGCTGTCATAGCTTGGTCCCGCAAAGGATTTCACAATAGGGCCGTCACGCAGAACCAATCCCCAGGAGCTAACTTATGACTGAAAACAAACCCGAAAAACCTAGGATTCACCCTGCGGCCGCAGTGGTCATCGGCGCCCTTTGCGCTGCAGTCTTTATTTCCCTCGTAATGGTTTTCGTGAACCTGCAAGAAAAGACGATCGGTTATTGGGAAAAACCCAAGCTGGCCGAACCGCCCCAACTTCTGCCCAAAGCGACGCCCGTTCCCCCGGCGAAAATGCCGGAACCCAAACCAGTCGTGAACGTGGTGAAAACCGCTCCCGAGACCTTGGTCTGGCGGGGCTTCGCCGATGGTTTGACGGAAAGCCAAACGACGGGCAAGGCCCTGCTTTATTTCTTTACCGACGGTTCCAGCGCGCTTTGCCAAAAGGTCGTGTCCGATTTTTTCGCCGAAGGTCAAATCGCCGCCCGCATCAACCGGTCCTTCGTTCCCATTCGAGTGACCGACGAGATTAAATCGAAAGGGCACAACAGCGCCGAGGTGATGAATTTTGAGAACAAGTTCCAAGTCACGGGTTTTCCCGTGATGGTGGTGCAGGTGCCGGGCCGCAAGGGTTATAAGAAACTGGTCAGCTACACCGATGCCGTCTCGGCCATGGACTTCCTAAACGATTCGATCAAATGAGTTTCAGCTTCAACCCGCGTCAATAAAGCATCAATAAGTTTGTTTTCTACTTACATTCCCTCTGCACTGGCCCATAAGATGTGCCCACTTTTTATCCGCTGGAAGGAAACCGGGAATGCCGCAGGCCACAAAACAGGGAACAGAAAATTACGCCGCCCGATTTCCTGAATATCAAAAGGCCGGTTTTTACTGCGATTTCATGGAAACTCGTGTTTCTTCCCTGGGGCTTGGCACCTATCTGGGGGAATTCTCCGACGAAGACGATCATCTCTATGTCGAGGCGATCAAAACAGCGCTCCTGTCCGGCATCAACCTCCTCGATTCGGCCATCAACTACCGTTGTATGCGCAGCGAGCGCAACATTGGAACGGCCATTAAGGAATTGAAAAAAGAAGGCAAGATCACACGGGAAGAGGTGGTGGTCTGCACCAAGGGAGGGTTTATTCCCTTTGACGGCAGGCCCCCTGCCGACCCCGCGAAATATTTTCTGGAAGAATACATAAAACCGGGTATCTGCGGCTCCAAAGACATTGTGGCGGGCTGCCACTGCATGACACCTAATTATCTCCGCAACCAGGTAGAACGGTCTCTCTACAACCTGGGCCTTCAGACCATCGACCTTTTTCATGTCCACAATCCCGAGATGCAGTTGGATGAGGTTCCCCGGATTGATTTCTTGGACCGGCTGGAGCTGGCTTTCGAGGAATTGGAAAAATTGGTGAAGGAAGGAAAGATCCAAGCCTATGGCACCGCCACCTGGAACGGCTACCGGGCCCGGTCGGACCGGCAGGAATACCTGTCGCTTCACGACATCTTGCGCACGGCCGAAAGGGCGGCGGGAAACAGCCGCCACCATTTTCGGGCCATTCAACTGCCTTACAATTTAGGAATGCCGGAAGCCTTCATCCTGAAAAACCAACTTCTGGGGGACCAAACCCTTCCGGTTCTTCAGGCGGCACAGTCCAACGGTATAGCGGTCTTTACCAGCGCTTCCCTATTACAGGCCAAGCTGACCCGAAACCTTCCCACATCGGTTTTGGAAGCCTTTCCCGACCTTCCTACGGATGCCCAAAGGGCCATCCAGTTTGCGCGGTCCACTCCCGGTGTGACGGCGGCCTTGGTGGGCATGAAAAAGAAGGAACATGTTCGGGAAAACCTGGGCGTTGCCAAGGCCGTGACTACCCCTGAAGAAATTCTTCGAAAGCTTTTCAAATAATCTTAGGCCCGGCTTCTGGTTTTTTGCTTGACCCCCGGGTCCAGCAATATTGACAGCAGCATCCCCGTAAAAAATCCCCCCACATGGGCCCAAAAGGCCACCCCGCCCTGGTTGACCGGCGAATAGGCGGCCAGGAAATATTGTTCCAAAAACCAGAAACCCACCACGAAGAATGCCCGGGCCGGTATGGAAAAGATGGGGAAGATTAAAAAGAAAAACTGAAGGCGCATTTTTTGCCAAGGGAAGAAGATCATGTAGAGGGCGCAGATGCCGGAGATGGCCCCGGAGGCGCCGATCATGGGGATGGTGGAATGGGGGTTCACCGAATACTGAACCCAAGCCGCCCCGAAGCCGCTTAAAAGGTAGGCGATGATGTAGCGGAAGGTGCCCAGCCGGTCCTCCACCTTTTCCCCGAACACGTATAAAAAGTACATGTTGCCCAAAAGATGGACCAGCCCCGCGTGGAGGAACATGGAAGAAAGGATGTCCCTTAAGTAGGGGTGGGCGGGGATGAATCCATGATGCCAGACGTAAGCGTCAAAGTTGGGGAGCATCATGGATTTATAAAAGTAATAACAGTTCAGTCCGATGAGTATCCAATTGGCGAGGGGAAACCGCTTGGCGGGTTTTCCATCCTCGACGGGCAACACAAAAAACATCGGCTACCTCACTTTTCTTTTTCCCTTGGCGCCCATGGAAAAAAACAGGAAAAGGACCAATCCTACGGCGGCCGCGCCCAAATGGGCGATCCAAGCCGTTCCCGCGGTGGGATGAATCGTCAGGAGCGGCCCGCAAACCTTGTTGAGGGATGGAAACATCTCCGACAGGCGGTACCAGGGCAAGAAGGCCATGGCGGCTTGAATCCCCACCCAGAGCACCATGGTGTAAATGGTCCGAGAGGGAAATTCCACCACCGGCGCCCCGAAGAAGGTGATGTACCACTTCATGCGCCCCCAGGGGTAATGAAGCAAATAGATGACCCCCAAGCCCGTTACGACCCGAGAGGCGCCCACAAAGGCCAGCACACCGTCCGGATGGATCAAACGCTGGGTGAATTCGCCCGCGATACCGCAGGCCAAGTAGGAAAAAAAATAACGCCCATGGCCCCATTCCTTTTCTACGCCCCTTCCAAAGATGAAAAGGAAGGTCAGGTTGGCCACCAGTTGGGCCCAACTGCTATGGATGAAGAGGCCCGTGACCAGGGTATAGGAAAGGTGCCGGGCGGGAATAAAACCGAACCGGTCCAGTATTTGAAGAAAATCCGGGCGTCCCAGGGTGATAAAGGCAATGCCGATGTTCAACAGAATCATCAATGTATTGGAAAGGGGAAGCCGCTTGGGGGCGGGGGTGTCTTCGGTGAAGGTGATGAATAACATGGAAATCCCATGGAATGGATTGGCCTGTTAAAAGGCGAGCCGCATTATAAAAGCAAAGACGGGTTACTTCACCAGCGCCCCTTGGGCCAAAGGCGTCTCGGCCACGGAAACCACCTGATTGGGTTTTCGGACCGGCACTTCCCAAACCCCAGGGATGGCCTTTTGGCATTGGGGGCAGGTTCCCCCCTTTTGCAGTAGATTCTTTTGAACCCGGTAGCCTGTTCTTTCCACCAATAAGGTTTCGCAGGAGGGGCAGTAGGTATTTTCGGTGGTTCCCACCTCGCCGGGCCGGTTGCCCGAATAGACAAAATCCAATCCCGCCGCGCGGCCGATCTCGTAACTTAGGTTCAATTGGCTGGGCCCCGTTGGGGGCCTATCTTCCATTTTGTAATCGGGGTGGAAGGCCGTCACGTGCCAGGGAATTTCCCTTGAGACGGAGGCGATAAAGCGGGCAATAGAGGAAAGCTCCTCCTCGCTATCGTTCAAGCCTGGAACCACCAGGGTCACCACCTCCACCCAGAAGCCCATGTTTTTTAGCCGTTCTAGGCTTTCCAAGACGGGTTTCAGGGTTCCGCCGAAGTGCTTGCGGTAGGTTGGGTCCTTGAAGCTTTTCAGGTCCACTTTATAAAGGTCGAGCCGGGGCCGAAGATATTCCAATACCTCGCGGGTGGCGTTGCCGTTGGAGACGAAAGAAGTTAAAAAGCCCCGGGTCCTAGCCAAATCAAATACCTGGGCGGCCCACTCGGCCGTGATGAGGGGTTCGTTATAGGTGGAAGTCACCACCCGGCATTCGTTTTGAAAGGCCAGGTCCACGATCTCCCGGGCGGTTAGATCGGTCAGGGCGGAGGAGGCTTCGGCGCAGTCCGGGTCCCGCAGGGCCTGGCTGGTAAACCAGTTCTGGCAGTAATCGCAGCGGTAGTCGCATCCCAGCATGCCGAAAGAAAAGGCTCGGGAGCCGGGAAGAACATGGAAAAAAGGTTTTTTCTCGATCGGGTCCACCTGAAGGGCGCCGGTATAGCCGCTGGGAACCTTGAGGATGCCCGCCTCGTTGAAACGCACCTGGCAGACGCCCTTGCGCCCTAGGGGGATAGGGCAGCGGTGCCCGCAGGCGTAACAACGGACCTTGCCGTCCTCCAGTTTTTCGTAAAGCTCGCCTGGTACGGTGCGGGCCCCCAGCATTTTTTCCAGCGTGGTTTTCTCGCTCATGGCCTCATTTTAGACCTGCCGGGTGTCAAAATTGGGCTCCCTCGGGCATAAAAAGACGTAAAATCATTTGCACTAAAGATTGAAGGAAAACATGTCCAAAGCTAAAGCCCGTAAGGCCGCACTCGGCATCCCCAAGGATGTCCCCAAACCCGTCCCCTCCTCCGCGAACGCCCGCAAGGGCCTGGAATGGCTGGACGCCCTCATTTTGTTGGAAGGCGTTTTCGGCGGTAAGTCGGGGAAGGCTTTTCGCAGGGTCTTGCGCTGGCTTTCCAGCAAAGAAGAGGAGGACCCGGCCAAGGGTTTTCGCCGATGGGGAAAATTTTGGAGGGAAGTTTTGGAGTTCGAGGAATTTGTCACCCACCCACGAATCGGGACCCTCCTGCAGGATTTCTGGCTGGAGCGGCTTTTGGAAGACGCCAACGCCTTTCACCGCAAGGCGGAACAATCTCCGCTATCGGGCATCAGCCCATCGCTTTACCAGGCCTATTTAAGGGAATTAGACCTATACCTCAAGATTCTCAAGATCGATTGGGAAGGGGAGTTTTTGAAAAAGTCCGGCCTCTTGGGCCGGGCGGAAGCGCCCTCGCTTGAGGGCGTGAAGGAAACCAAGAAAACCAAAGAGCTTACGGTCCCCACGGCCTCCCGCGCGGCTTTGAAGGATATTTTGCTTCGTGGCGCGGAGCCCATAAGGTCCAAAGTTGAATTGATCGCGGAACATTTTCAGGAGAACGGCTGGGGGCTCTTCGGGCGTTACCGGGCCTTTCGGTGGGAAGACCGGGGAACGGGCGGAAACCTAGTGGGCTTGGAATCCCTGGACCCTATCCGTCTCAACCAGTTGGTGGGCTATGGGGAACAGCGCCAGCCTTTGATTGATAATATCGAAGCCTTTGTCGCCGGTAAAACCGCCAACAACGTTTTGATTTACGGGGAAAGGGGAACGGGAAAGTCTTCCACGGTAAAGGCGCTGTTGAATGAATACGGGGATAAGGGGCTAAGGCTTGTGGAAGTTTCCCCGACGGACTTAAAGGAACTGCACGATATCCTTCCCCTGCTTCGGGGCAGGCGTGAAAAGTTCGTCCTCTTTGTGGACGATTTGTCTTTTGAGGAGAACGAGACATCTTACAAGGGCCTCAAGGCCATTCTGGAAGGAACACTGGAGCCGACACCCAAAAACGTCATCCTGATCGCCACTTCCAACCGGCGCCATCTGGTGAAGGAATTCTTTTCCGACCGCACCGAAGGGGTTCAGAAGGATGGGGAAATTCATGGGGCGGATACGGTAGAGGAAAAACTTTCCCTCTCTGACCGTTTCGGTCTGGTGATTTCGTTCTACTCACCCGATCAGGAAACCTATTTCAAAATGGTGGATAGTTGGGCGAAGGCCGAAGGCATCAAAATTCCGGTCGATCAATTACACCTAAAGGCCGCCCAATGGGAAAGAGCCAACAACAGCCGGTCGGGAAGAACGGCACGGCAGTTTATTAATGATCTGCAAGGGAGAATTTAGATGGTGGCTAGAACGGTCGTCATGGAGTGACAGTCATGGTTTGAGTGGGTGTGGATGTACATGTTTGAGTAGCAGTAACGGTCGGGGTGTTTGTAGAAGTGAGTGTTGGAGTAACGGTGGAGGTCCAACCCATCCAATTGGTGGCTGAAGCGGTAGCCGTCATTGTCTGCGTTGGCGTAATTGTAGGAGTAAGAGATGGTGTGAGGGTTTCGGTATCAGTGATGGTTGATGTAAATCCCCCCAAATTGGTAGCGGTAATGGTCGGTGTAATTGTTGCCGTAAAGGTTTGGGTGGGCGTGAAAGTGTCGGTTGGAGTTGGAGTTATGGTGTAGGAGTTGGTGGGAGTTTCCGTCATCGTTTGGGTCGAGGTATTCGTTGCTGTGAAAGAAAGCGTGGCCGTAAAGGTTTCGGTAGTAGTGGAAGTAAACCCGCCCAAATTGGTTGCCGTGGAAGTGGCGGTTGGCGTATTTGTCAGTGTAGAAGTGGCGGTTTGGGTCATTGTTTGGGTTGGTGAAAATGTGGGGCTATTGGTTGGTGTCACTGTACTGCCGATATTGGTGGGAGTGGATGTCATCGTTTGAGTCGGAGTATTCGTGGTGGTTTTGGTCTGGGTCACGCAAGGGGTGATGGTGACTGTTGGAGTCATCGTTTTGGTCATCGTGTTAGTGGGGGTTCCTTCCGGGGTGGCGGTCATTGTTTGGGTTGGTGAAAATGTGGGGCTATTGGTTGGAGTCACTGTACTGCCGATACTGGTGGGAGTGGATGTCATCGTTTGAGTCGGAGTATTCGTGGTGGTTTTGGTCTGGGTCACGCAAGGGGTGATGGTGACTGTTGCAGTCATCGTTTTGGTCATTGTGTTAGTGGGGGTTCCTTCCGGGGTGGCGGTCATTGTTTGGGTTGGTGAAAATGTGGGACTATTGGTTGGAGTCACTGTACTGCCGATACTGGTGGGAGTGGATGTTATCGTTTGAGTCGGAGTATTCGTGGTGGTTTGGGTCTGGGTCACGCATGGGGTAATGGTGGGTGTAACCGTTTGTGTGAGTTGATCGGTTGGAACGGGGGTAAAGGTAGAACTTTGGTTTGCCCCGACGCCCCAGGGTGAAAAATGGTTAGAAGTAACGGTAAAGACATGATTCACCGTGTCTTGGGCTTGAGTGGGTGCTTCTACCCAAGCGCTGCCGTTGTAAAAAATCACTTCCAATTGGCTTGTCGTAGAACCGAATGGAATATTGGCCGGGTTATAAGTGAAAAACATGGAGACACTGCCGGTCAGGGTGGCCGAGCCTGAATCGTAATAATAAACATCCCCTACGGCTTTAAGGTAACTGGGCAGGGGTGGGGCGGTAGAAAAGGCGGCCTCCGTAATGCTTACTGTCGTGCTTTGACTCAAGACTCCCTGGGGAATAATGATTCCTGTTTGGTCGGGAAGAAAAATAGTCGCGCCCGCGGTTTTGTCGACAAACTCAGATTGGGTCGCGATGGGTACGGGTGTGGCGGTTGGATTTGGTGGTTTGGGGGAAGTGGGACTGAGGGAATAGGTTTTGCTGCTCGTGCAAGCCCAGCCAAGGAATAAAAGGATCGGCAGGACAAAAAGAAAAACCAAAACAATTAAAGTGTGACGGGAGAACATAGCGCCCCCTCCTCAAACCAACTTTGGTATCAAAAAAAGATATTGGCTCTTCATAATCTAGAGAGATAGATCCTTATTTTATTCCTCTTTTGGGGATAAAAATTCTAAAAAACACCTAAAATAAGCCAACGAAATGAAAGCAGGTCATGAAAGAGGCGAATGATGCCGGTTGATTTCACAGTTTTTAAGGATGCCGTCCCCTATCGGGGCTTCAAAGACAAGGATTGGGACCTTTTCGGAGGGATTTTTCAGGAAAAATCCTTTCCTGTGGGCGCCCATGTTTTCAAAGAAAACGATCCCGGGGACGGACTTTTCCTCATTCGTTCCGGCAAGATCCGCATCAGCCGCCAAGTGGTGCCCGATGGCCGCAGGGAAGCCTATGAGCAGCTTTTGATCGTTCTGACCTCGGGAATGCTGTTTGGTGAGATGGCCATCGTGGATAACGCCCCCCGGTCAGCGGACGCGATCGCGGAGGAAAAATCCACCCTCTTTTGGATGCCCCATGCCGAGTACGAAAGGCTCAAAACCGAGCATCCGGCCACGGCCCTGAGGGTTCAGGATCTAGTAGTGGTGACCCTTTGCTCCCGCATCCGTGAAGCCAACCACAGCTTTGAAACTATCCGGTTCTGGTGCACTTAAAACCAGTCCGAAGTTGGCAGTTTGCAGTCGGCAGCCAGTCCATCTCCCGTTGAAACGGCCCACGAAATAAATGAGAAAACCCCTGTGTTGAAAATACAACGAATCCAAACTGCCATCATGTTCATGGCAGTCTTTTCATTCTTAGAACCGGTGTGGGCAGGATCGAAAATAAAGCCCCCTGTTTTTCCTTCTTTAGTCCTCTGCACCCAGCGGGGCCACGTGGCCCATGTTTCTCAAAATAAAATCGATTTGGAATACGACGGGGACGGCCAAGCCCGTGAAATTCAGCCCCAGCCCGCCGAGGCCCGGGTACTGGTCACTGGGGGGCCGCGCCAAGTTTATCTTTTGCGCAAGGTGGACAGCGGTTTAAGAATCCTTTGGGACTGGTCGAACCTGGAGGGAGTTTCCATTGTCAGCGCCGCCGCCGCCGACTGGAATTTAAAGGGCGAACCCACCCTCATCCTCGCGGGGGACGCCCTCGGCAAACGGTTGATCTTGGCCGAGGCGAAATCCACCGGAATAAAAATTCGGTGGCAATATCCCCTTCCAGATCTGCCCGTGAAGGTAAAAGTCTGCCCGGACAGCGGAAATTTTCTTGTGCTTTTGGAAAACGGAACGATTGAGGAAATCCAGTTTCAAGTGGATCAACTGGCATGGCAATGGAATGCGGACAAGGGATCGAGCTCTCTTAAGGACGCTCTGCGGGGCCCGTTAGGGGATACCTATGCGGTTCAAACCGATGGAATGGTACTTTGCATCCACCACGATAAAACCATCGCCTGGAAAACCCAGCTCCCTTTCCAAAACGCCGGGAGAAAACTGGACCAGGCTTCGCTTTCTCTTTATAAGAAAAAGGGAAACAGCTGGCTGATGGTATCGGTCCATGATCTAAAAGGACCGGGAGCCACAGATATTCTCTACCTGCTTAATCCCGAAAGCGGAAAGGTCATGAATTTCAGTGATCATTTGGGAAAGGAAGTCTATCCCTTCTTAGCTTCCGCAGTTCCAGATGAACCCTTCTATTACCGGAAACAACAATGAACCCTATCAATCAATCCAAAGTCTGCGCGGCGCTGTTTCTTATTTTGACCTGCGGGTCTTTGGATTCGAGAGCCCGGGCCCAAGAGGGAAGTTTGTTTTCCGGAGAGGCGTCGGTGGAAGCGGGGTTGTATAGCCCTTCCACCACGGGAACCTATGGTCTTTCACGCCTTCTATTAAAAAACGAGGATGACCTGGATTCGGATCTTTTGCTTTCCTTCGCCGGGGAAGCTGACGCACAGGCCACCGGATCCGATTTATCGCCCTCTTGGCCGGTTTACCCTCAAACCAACGCCCTGCGGCTTCAAACCGATAATCTGCCCGGAACGGATGGAACCCTTTACAGCCTTCAATTGGACCGGGCTTTTATAAAATGGACCACCGGCCCCTTGGAAGTTAAAGCAGGCCTTCAGGATTTCGATTGGGGTTCCTCTTATCTTTACCGCCCGACGGATTATTTCTTTCCCGTACCTCCCCTGGTTTGGCAAAGGGACGAGCCCTTGGGAAGCGAGGCCCTGGACGCCTCCTGCTTCCTTTTCGAATTTCTAACCGCCGAGGGGGCGGTCCGCTTTCTCGATTCAGGAAGGGCCGAGGGAGTTATTCGGCTCGTGAACAAGGGGATTGGGATAGGGGTCAGCCCCAGTTTTGCCTTTTTGTCAAACCGTAACGGGGCGGGGTTGGAACTCTCCGGAACCTTTCCTGATTTTCAGGCCAGACTGGAGGGAGTGAACTGGTTTTACTCGGACGGCACGACCCGACTGGAATGGGTGGCGGGTCTTTCGACCGTGAAAAACCAAACCACTTTCAATCTTGAGTTTTATAAAGACGCTTCGGGTCAAGTCTTGGGCGGTTTCTCCAACGGATATACATCCGCTTCCTATTTTTTCGCTTCGGTTGAGAAGAGGTTTCCTGCAAAATGGGGGGCCTTCGCAGGTCTGCTCAAGTCGGTGGACGGGGGACCGGCCCTTTTTTGGATTAAGGCCGAAGTGGACCTCGACCCGAATTTGGGCTTGAGCTACCAGGCTTGGCTGCCCATCGGGGCGGAGGACGGCCCTCTCGCGGGGCTGACGCACCGAAGCGGCATTTCCATCACAGACACTTTTTAACGGGGAACCCATGGAACCAACTGTCATTGACCGCAAGGTCCTTCCGAACAACCTGATCATGATTGGGATGTTTGGGAGCGGGAAGAGCACCATCGGCCGCCACCTGGCCCAAAAAATCCGCTACGATTTTGTGGATGTGGATCAGTTGATCGAGCGCCGGTACCAGAAGCCCCTCGGCCGGGTGATGGATATGCTGGGAATGAAAGGCTTCATGAAGGCGGAAGAAGAGGTGATCCTCACCCTCCGCAACCGCCATTGCGTCATCGCTCCCGGAGGAAGCGCGGTTTATTATCCCAAAGCCATGAAACATCTGAAAAACTTGGGCCCCTGCGTTTTCCTGAAGGTCCCCCAGGGGGAATTGAAGGCCCGCGTGGGGGGGCCGTTAAAGGCGCATGTGGTACGCCGGGGAGGAAGCACTTTGCGGGCGCTCTTCGCGGAACGGAAGCCCCTTTACGACCGTTACGCCGATTTGACCGTGGACGGCGCCAGCCATTCGGTCGAAAAGATATGCGGCTTGATCCTTTATCAATTGGGCGCGATTCCCAAACCGCCCAGGGCAAAAAAAACAAAATCGAAACGCAAGAGTCCCTTGATCCGCTAATCCCTGGCGGCCTTTTGGGCTCCCTCGAGAAACAACCATGGAAAATTTAAGAGTTTACGGTTCTGCCCCTTTCACAGTCACCCTTCTGCATGGCGGGCCCGGGGCGCCCGGTGAAATGGCCCCTGTTGCCGATGAACTGGCCCTGGCCCGAGGCGTTTTGGAACCCCTCCAAACCCGAAACACCATCGAAGACCTCATTCAGGAATTAAAGATGATTTTGGAAGAGCATGCCGTTCTCCCGACGGTTCTGGTGGGATATTCCTGGGGAGCCTGGCTGGGGCTTTTGACCGCGGCGCGCTTTCCCAACCTGGTTCGCAAGCTCATCCTGGTTTCCAGCGGTCCCCTTGAGGAAAAATACGCCGCTGAAATCACCCAAACCCGTTTGAACAGGCTCAGTTCGGAAGAAAGGAAAGAGGCCCGTCACCTGTTGGGCAAGAAGAACCTCCAACCGGGTGAATTCGCCCGTCTGGGGGAATTGATGGTCCTCGCGGACGATTTCGACCCCCTTCCCCTGAAGCCGGAGGGGCTCCTTCTCAATCCGGAACAATTTGAAAGGATTTGGAATGAAGCCTCTGCCTTGCGGAAAAGTGGGAAACTTTTGGAGGAAGCAAAACAAATAACATGTCCCGTGGTCGCGATTCACGGCGACCATGATCCCCACCCCTCAGCGGGTGTGGAGGCCCCTCTAACGGGGCTTTTGGCTGATTTTAAATTCATTCTCCTCGAAAAATGCGGCCATACCCCCTGGATGGAAAAAAGGGCTCGGGAAACCTTTTTTAAGGTTTTGGAAAGGGAATTGGACTGAGGAGGCGGCAGTGCCCGCCCTATTGAATGATCCCGTCCTTAATCCGCACTTTGCTTTGTATCGTCCGTTCACCCGATTGGATTTCAAAACTGTAGGCGCCGGGCGGGGCTGGGGTTCCGCTGTCGGTTGTTCCATCCCAAGTGAAGATTTGCTTGCCCGCTGGGAGCATTCCGTTAAATAGGTGCCGGATGAGGACATGATCGGCGTCAAAGACCCTGACGGTCGCGAGGCCCGCTTCCGGGTTGTCCACGACCATCGAAAGCTGTTCGAACTGCTTTCCCCTAACCGAAAGGTTAGAGGCCGTCGGCACCGGGGGGACAGGCGGGGAAGAATAAGAGAATGAGGGAACTGGCACTGACAGCGCCGGGGGAATCCGGGAAGCCTTTTTTTCGACGGGGACCACCCGTAATTCCAGGGAGGGATGATCCTCGGGAAGCCGAGTCACCGAGGAAGCCGGCATGGGGCTGTGGTAATTGAGGAAGATTCCCACCAGATGAACCAAGAGGGCGATCAATCCCAGGTTTAACAAGGCTAAAAGGGACAGGGGAATCCAAGAACCGATGCTGCTCCAAAAACTCGTGGGAAGGGCGTGTTCAGCCCATTGGGGCTCGGCCTGGCCGGACTGGCGGTAAAGCTCGGCCATGCGGTCGGCCATCCGGCTTGCGGCATCGGGCGATTGATCCAGAAGCCGGGTCAATTGGGCTTCTTCGGGGGCGCTTAACTCGCGCTTAAAATATTCTTCCACCAAATCGTTCACGGTTTCGCTTCTTTCAATTCATTTTGCATCAGCTGTTTCAAGGCTTTACGGCACCGGGCCAACTGGGACATCACGGTTCCCGGGGGGATTTTCAACTGCTGCGCAAGCTGGATGTAGCTTACCCCTTCCCGGTCCCTCAAAATAAGGATCTCCTTGCACTTTTCTCCCATCGAGTCAATCAGGGTATTCAGTTTTAAAAGGAGCGCCTTTTTTTCCTCCTCCTCGTCTTTTCTCTTTTGAAACCAGCCGGACTGGGAAAGGGTTAATTTTTCCAAATCTTGCTCTAAGGAAGACAAGAGCCGCTTACGTTTGCGGAGCCTTTCGTAGCAAAGGTTGACGCAAATATGGTTCAGCCACGTGTAAAGGCTGGACTCAAACCGGAATTTTCCCAATTTGCGCCAGGCGATGATGAAAGTGTCTTGGACCACATCCTCGGCGTCCGAGTCCCCCGAACCCAAAAAGTGGACGCAGACGGGATAAAGCCGCCTGGCGTAATCCCCGTAAAATTGGGCTTGGGCCTCCCTGTCTCCGGCCAGGATCCTTTCAACCAGGCTCCTTTCGTCGGACATTTCTTCCCTTTCCTTATAGTGATTGATGGGAGGTTTTTATTCTTTCCCCGCCCACGAATCTGAATGAACCCTTTTGTCCCTATCCGGGCTTGCACCCTGAAAATGCCTGGAGGGTTGGAATTGGAAAGCTTCCCTGCAAGGAAACTTTAGGATGGAAATTCCACGGGCCCAATATTTACCGGTATTTTAAGTGGATTTGGGAAGATCGGGCCTCATTAAATCCAAACTATATTTTTTATTCGCGATGGAATAAAGGCGCGGCAAATGACGCCATATCAATCGCTCCGACCTTTCCGACGGCTCTGGCAAACGGAACAAAGGTTGGCGGCTTTCCTGGGTTCAACCCACCCAAACCTCCATTGGTGGGTTTTTCATGTTCATTTACATTGAACTACTCTCCAGAGTGGAACGGCCCAAGGTTATAATAGGGGCCGGTAAGGGCCACTTTCGGGAGGGCTAGTGAAGACCGCGGTCATCGGTTCGGGCAACATGGGGACGGCTATGGCGCTGGTGCTGGCCGACAACGGCCACACGGTGGCTTGTTGGGACCATATTCCTGAAGTTGTGGAAGACATCCGGAAAAACCACGTCAACCAGCGGTTTTTGCCCGGCATCAACCTTCCACCCGGGGTGACCGCCGACCACCTCTTGAACCATGTGGTCAAAGAAGCCCAGCTCATCCTCGTCTGCGTCCCCTCCACCTATTTTGGCCATGTGGTGAAAAGTTTTTCCCCCTTCGCCATGCCCCAGGCTTTGGTCGTCGGCGCCGCCAAGGGGTTGGAAGCCTCCACTGGGAAACGGCTCAGCGAGGTTTACGCCGTGGCTTCCCCCCATCCCACCGAGAATTACCTGGCCCTCTCGGGCCCCTCCATCGCCAACGAATTCGCCCAAAAGCGCCCCACCGCCGTGGTGGTGGCCGGAAGCCTGTCCCACGCGCAAAAGGCAGCCGAGGTTTTGCGCAATCCCTATTTTCACGTTGAGGTAAGCGCTGATTTAGCAGGGGTGGAAATCGGGGGGGTGTTGAAAAACATCTACGCGATCGGATTCGGCCTCCTCGACGGGTTCAATCACGGCTCCTCCAACCTCAAGTCGGCATTCGCCACCCTGGCCCTTTCGGAAATGAAAACAGCCGCGGCCCATTGGGGCGCTAAGCCTGAGACCCTGGACGGCTTGGCGGGATTGGGGGACCTGATCACGACCGGATTCTCCCGCGATTCCCACAACCGCCGCTTGGGTGAACTCCTTGGAACAGGCGTTGAAACCGAGAAGGCCCTTTCCCGCTTGGGCGTCAGCCTGCCCGAGGGCGCGCAAAACGGCCCCATCGTTCTTCGGGCCCTGGGGGCGGGTTCGCCCATCCCCCTTGCCCAGCTCATTCAAACCTGCTTAAATCAACCTTCCTCCCGGACCAAATTTATCGACGATGTCTGCCGGTTGCTGGCTTGAGGGTCTCGAGGGGTCCATTCAGATTCCCGAAAGGCCGCCGCAATGGGCATTGAGTTTGTTTCCCATTTTCCCGAGTGGCACCACCTTCTTCTAAAGGTCAAGGACGCCGACCTTTCCATCCGTTTTTATTCCGAATTCTTAGGTATGGCCGCCGTTGTGGATCAGAAGGACAACGACGGCTGCCGTTGGGTCTGGCTCCGGTTTTCCGAAAATCCCACCGCGCCCTTCCTGGTTTTAATGGAGGAGGGAAGCCTTAAAAAAGGCGCGACCGCCCAGGCCACCCTGCCTACCCTTTCCTTTAGATTGAACGACCTGAAACCCGTGGAAGAAATAGGGGCGAAGGCCAAACAAGAAGGTTGTCTGGTGGAGGGGGCGCATTACGGGGGACACATGAGGGGATATTTTTGCGTGCTCTCGGACCCCGACGGCAATCTGCTGGAATTCGCCTATGTGATCACCCCCAAACCCGGGCAGGCCTAAGCGTCGTTTAACCCTTTAACGCGGGAGTTCTCCTTGACGGTTCTTACCCCCCTTCGAAAAAGCCTCTGGGCTTTTTCCCCTTGTGAGTTTCTGATCTCCGCTCTCTTCGGCATTTTTTACCTATTGGCCTTGTCGGCTTTCTTCGCCGAGCGGCCGGGAGCTGCTCCCGCCCTTTTGGAAGCCTCTTGTAATATCCTGATTTGGACCGCCTGGATGGCGCTGGTGGCCTTCCGACGGCCTCCCCCCTTTGGGGGATGGGGATTGGTGCGGGGTCTCGGCCCCTGGCTGGGCTTGGTTTTATGCTACAGCCTCATGAAGCCCCTGGTTCCCGTCTTGCATCCAAAACTTTTTGACGCGGACTTGAAAAGCCTCGACCTGGGCTCCATGGGGAAGGGACCCTCCCTTTGGGAAAGGGGTCTTTTGGGCCACCCGCATCTCACCGATCTGTTAAGTCTTTGCTACTTGGGCCTTTTCGCCTGGCTGGTCGGCCTGATCCTCTACCACAGCTGGTTCCGGCGGGCCCTTTACCAGCGGTTCATGCTGGGGTTGATATTGGTCTATATGGGCGGCTTTCTCGGATACCTTCTCTATCCCGCCATCGGCCCCCGGTTTGCCTATCCCCAGGAATGGACCTGGCTTCAGGGGGGATGGATTTTCCAAACCGCCGGGGGCCTGATTTCCCGGCTGGGGGCGAGGTTCGACGTGTTTCCCAGCCTGCATGGGGCCCTTTCCGGTTACCTGGCGGCGTGGCAGTTTCGGCACGACCGAAAGTCACTGGTTTGGGGCATCCCCTTGGGGCTTTCCATCTGGCTTTCGACCCTTTTCCTGGGGTTCCATTATTTTCCCGATCTGGTGAGCGGGGGGCTTTTAGCCTTAGTCAGCGCTTGGGCCGCGCCGAGATTTGAAAAAATGGCCAGGGCTTACCGCCATTCCTTCCATCCGCCCCTGGTGTGGTTGTTGGATTTGACCGAGGGCATGGAAAAGCCCTCCGGCCGGCTGGCCGAGCGCTTGAGCGAGATGCTGGCCCTGGGCGTGGATACGGTTCCCGGGTTTCTTTGCGGGGAGGAATCGCCCTCCCGGGCGGAGGAACCCCTCAGGCGGGCGTTGAAGGACCTGGGAGGGGGGCCCTTTTGGCTGAGACCCTCCAGGGGGCCGGTTTCCCAACCGAGGGCCTTGAAGGCTTTATCCCTGGAACAGGTGGCGCGGACCCTCTTGGACAGGGGGTCCGAAAAGGAGCGGTGGATCGTCCAAAAGGCAATCAAGGTCCATGCGCTCGGCGTCTGCCGCGGTCTTCCCCCGAAGGGATCGGCTTTAAGCGAGGTTCAATTGCGGGTCACCCTTTTGGCGGGTGGAAAAACATCCGCCTTAAGGCTGTCATCCAGGCCGCTTTTGTTCAGAGGCTGGTTTGAAAACCCGATGGGCTATTTCCCCCCCTCGTTTCCATTGAGGGGGTACCAGCTTTTTGAGCTTGTCGGGGTCGCCCGCCAATTGGCGGCCCGATGGGGCCGGGGGGCGGAAATAGAGTGGGCCCTAGCGGAGGGAAAGATGTTTATTTTGGATGCGAGACAACACCGGGAGGCACGGCCTTGAAAAAAAGCCTGTGGCTTTTAAGCCTCGCGGCGATTTTAGTGATATGGGCTGGCTGTGTCCCCATCAGCCAGAATGTTCCCGTTTACGCGCCCGGCCAGGTTGAGTACCGGGGAAGAAGCCCTCTGGATGTCTGCCAGCCGCACTCCCTGCCGCATCGTTTGATTGCGGCGACTGCCAGTATGCCTTCTTCCATGCTGGTCGTAGGCGGCGCCGAGATGAACGACCAGGCTGATTTCGATTATTGGTGGAGCCAGGTGAATGCCCAACTGGACCCCAGTGTGCCCGTCAACAGCAAGGGCGAACCCTTGATCGATTGGGCCAACCAAACGGCTTATTTCGCGGTGATGCCGGTCAATAACACCTGCCAAACCGTTTCTCCCTACCAGGATGGGATGAATACCGACTGCTATACCATTTCTGTTTTAAATTACATCGAAACCGCGGCTCCCCCCTGCAACCCCGGGCCTCTGAGCCAGATTCCCGTGTTCATTTATATTTTTCCGAGGACCAACCTTCCCCTTTCCTTCAAATGGATCACCCCCACTCCCCAACCGAGCCCTACCTACACCCCGACCGCCACCGTGACCGCCACACCTACCGTTACCCCCACTCCGGCACCCAGCCCTATCCGCAAACACAGGAGGCGGCATGTTCAACAGCCGGTTTAACAGGTTTGCGGCCCTTCTCCTGGGACTTTTCTGGGTGATGGGAGCGGAAAGGGCCAGGGCCGCCAATGAGCTGGTGACGGTCCCCTTGGTCTTGGGCGACTATTACGCCTGGGCCTATACCGAGGCATTTGAGGACGGGGCCAATGTTTACGGCTTTACCACGGCGGGAGTGGACGCTCTTGGGTGGGGCTGGCTGGCTTTTTCACCCGATTACACGGGGCTGTTTTTTGTGAACGCGGCGGGCATCTCCAAAACCGTTTATCCCGCGGTGGTTCTGCTGGCCTCCTCCGACCCGCAAATCCGTAACCGGGCCTGGATCGCCTTGGGCACCCACGCCTGCACCCTCTTGACCCTTGAATTCCTGGGCCGTCCCGAGCTGGGGGTGCAGGCCATGGGCCCCCGGGGAGATGGAACGGGCGTGACCCTGGCTTTTCGGTTTTAGGATCGGATTCGTCCCGAATCCTTTTTAAAATGATTCTTGATGCGCTATATTGCGGCCTGAATTTCATAGGTTCTTTCATCTCAATCCATTCGTCGGGGGTCATGCTATGAAGGTGGTTTGTTTCGATCTAGAAGGGGTGCTTGTTCCTGAGTTTTGGGAAGAGTTCTCGAAAATGACGAAAATCCCCGAACTGATGAAAACGACCCGGGAAGAGCCGGATTACGATTTACTGATGAAAATGCGGATCGCCGTTTTGAAACAGCACCATCTCGGCATGAAAGAAGTGCACCAGATCGTCTCCCAAATGAGCGCTCTCCCGGGCGCGAGGGAGTTTTTGGATTGGCTCCGAACCCGGGCGCAGGTGGCCATCCTGACCGGCAGTTACTACGACTATATCGGCCCGCTCCTGGAAAAGATCGGAAACCCCTTCACCTACGCCAACTCCTTGCTCATCGATGAACAGGGGATGATGGCGGGCTATCAGTTGCGGGAGCCGGATGGAAAAATTGAGGTGATCCGGCGTTTCAAGGAAGGCGGCTTCGGAACCATCGCGGTGGGGGACTCGTTTAATGACGTTCGGATGCTTAAGGGCGCCGATGTGGGGATTCTCTTCAGGGCCTGTGACGCGCTCAAAGAGCAGGAAAAACAGCTGCTCCGCGCGGAAACCTATGACGAATTAAAAGGCATCCTGGAAAAATTAGTTTAGAAAAATCAAAGCAGCAAACATATCGATAGATTGAATTCACGGCGAGGGTGGAAGGTATTATTCGATGTTGTAGTTGAAGACTAGGCTTATTCCCTGAAAATTCTGCTCGGCTTGGTTGGCGTTAAAGAGAAACTTGGCCAACTTGGGCGAGTAGAAAAGCCCAGCCGGTTGGTATTCCCGTCCGGCTTGAATGTCCAATTCCGCCTCGTAATTTTTCAAAAAGGTCACGTCGATCCCTAGGGTCAGGGACGGCATCTGATCCGTCTCATTATTGAGCGGATGGACGTTTGCGTGGGTGACATTTTGCCATTGGTAGGTCGTGTCCCACTCATCCTCAGCCGTGAGAGAGAGGGATAGATCATCGGCGGGTTCTACCGAGACCTGGAGCTCGCCGCTGTAGCTGTACTCGTCAATCTCGTCGATTTTATCCGTGCTTTGGTTGGGCGGGGGCCCCTGGTGGCTGGAAAGCCCCCCTCCGCCGATGAGGCCGATGGTGATCTCGTCCCAAGGTTTCAAGTTCATCGTCAGGGTAGAGCCGTATTCGTTCAAGGCGGCGGCGCCCTGCTGGGTCGTCAATTCCAACGCGGGATTAAAAAATCCCAACCCCAGCCCTCCCTCCAAACTAATTTCCCCGAAATTGGTGTTGGAGCCTTCCACTATTTCCTGGCCCCCGGTCAGCCCCATGGAAAGGTAGTGGCCGCTTTCGGTGAGGTTATAGGTGCCGTTCAGGCACAATTGTTTTTCTATCTGTCCCTGGCCCGCAGAACTGGGCTGGTTGGAATAGGTAAAACCGACCTGACCGGTCCAATGGGGAGCGAAAGGTTTGTCTTCCTCATCGGTATCGGGCGAGACGGTTTCAGGGGAAATGGCGCTCCCACCCTCCGTGACGGCTTCGGAAGGAGTTGTGGAAGGGGTCGGCTGGGTGGCCGTTGTTTCGGCAGCGGAAGTGGGGGCCGGGGTTGTCTGGGCTCCAAGGGATGAAATACACAAAAAGAGACAGATGAAGGCGCCGCAAAAGATTCTCTTCATTGGCTTCCCCGTAAATGTGATGCGCCCAACGAATCAAACCCGATTAAATTACTCGAAACTATAAGTGAGGGAAACAGTTCCGGCGGCGAAATTTTGGGTTGTGGGGCTGCTGAAATTGACGATTCCGCCCGCCAGGGGGCTATAGACCGACCCCGCCGGGGAATATTCCCGCCCGCCTTCTCCTGAGACCCCTAGGACCCAGCCCTTGGTCAGGGTGAAATCCAGTCCCAGGGTGAGGGAAGCGATTTGGTCGCTTTGATTGAGAGGGTATTTTAGTGAGTGGTTAATGCTTCTTATTTGATAAGTAATGTCGTATTCGTTCTCGGCGGTAAGAGAAATGGAAAGCCAATCCCAAGCTTCGTAAGTTAATTCCAAACTGGAATTCCAACTTGCGGTATCAATTTCCCAAAGTTTATCCGAGGTGAAGGAGGATGAAATTTGGGAAAGATCCCCCTGGTGATTTCCCGCCGAACCTCCCAAGGAAAGACTTATCGAAAAGGGGTCCCAGAGCTGAAAAGGGAGGCTCAAGGTTCCGGAAAAAAGTTTCAAGGCGTTTTCGCCGCCCTGGAATTGGACCAAGAGGGAGGGGGAAAAAGAGCCAAGGCCTAAGGTTCCCTGGCCGCCCAGGATGCCGGTATTGGAGTCGCCCCCCTCGATTTTCTGACGGGAATATTCCAGAAAGGCGCCAAGGGAATCGCCCCCCTCGTCGAACTCATAGGTGCCGGTAAAGGAAAGGGTGGTGGTGTTTTGCCCGGCTTGCTGGTTGGAATGGCTGAAGCTGAATTCCTTGGACCAATGGGGCTTGAAGGGTTTGTCGCTGTCGTCCTCCCCTGAATTCGAGGAGAGTGCGGACACGGCTTTATCCTGTGAATCGGCGGGGGAAGTGGAGGGGTTAGAGGTTTGCGCTCCCAGAGAGGTTGTCCAAGCCAACGCGGAGAAAATACCAGCCCAGACATAGATTGATTTTTTCATAGGGGTCTCCGGAAGTCTTTATTCGAAAAGACCTACATCAGGTTCATCCTTCTATTGGACGGTCCGGCGGTCCAAAAGTTGGAACCCGTTTATTTTATCCAATAAGACGTGGTTTCAGGCAGGGGGATGCAGCGGGGATGGGGTGGATTCGGCCACGTGAATTCCGCACTCGATCTTGTTTTTTCCGGCCCAGCGGCCCGCGCGGGGGTCCTCCCCGGCCAAAACGGGCCGGGTACAGCATTCGGGGGAACAGCCGATGGAAAGATATCCTTTTTCCCAAAGGGGATGGTAGGGAAGGCCGTGTTCCTTCGCGTATTCCCAAAGTTTCTTGCTGTTCCAGTCCAATAGGGGGCAGATCTTGACCATGGTTTCCCGGTCCCTCTGGACATAGGGAAGGGCGTTGCGGGTTTGGGCCTGGTTGCGGCGCACACCGGTGATCCAGGCCTCATAATCTTTCAAGCCCTTCTCGAAGGGCGCGATCTTGTTCACGTCACAGCAGGCGTCAGGGTCGCGCTCGTAAAGTTTGCCGTTCTTGGCGAGGAATTCTTCGGTTGGGATTTCTGGTTTTAATTCCCGCAGGTTCAAGTGGAGCATCGAAACCAACCGGTCCCGGTGCTCGAGGGTTTCCTTGAAATGAAAACCCGTGTTGGTGAACAAGACGGGGATATCGGGCTTCACGCGGGTTACCAGGTGGAGTAAAACGGCGCTCTCGGCTCCGAAGGAAGTGGCCATGGCCAGCTTGCCGTCAAACTCATCCACGGCCCATCGGATCAGGACCAGCGGGTCGCCGGATTGGAACTTTAAATTGAGAGCGTCAAAGTCGTAGTTTTTCAATGAAGTCCCCTGAACTTAAAGCCTTGATTCATCTTAGGTTTAGGCTGTAAGAAAGACAATAAGAGGAAAGGGATCAATCCTCCCAGCCGGGTTCCAGGGAGGCTTTCATCCGGCCTACAAGGGCCTCCAATTCTTTTCTCATCTCCTCTTGGGGCAGGTGTTTCCTTTCCCCATGACCCGGCAAGACCCATTCGAAATCAAAACGAAGAAGTTTTTCCATGGACTCGGTTTGTTTTCTCCACGAATACCAGGCCACGCTGGAGGAAGCGCCTAATTGTTTTCGCTTGCGGCGCCACCAGAGGTGGTCCCCGGTGAAAAGATACTTGTCCTGATAGAGCAAAACGCAATGGCCTTCCGTGTGCCCGGGAGTGGGAATGATTTTAAAACCGGGAACCGGTTCAAAAAAACCGGCGCCCTTCAGGAGCATTTCCGCGCCCGGCTGGGCGTCCGAATCCTCCTCGTGAATAATACGTTGGGCTCCGAATTCCTTGGCGTACCTTTCAGCTTCCGCCACGTCGTCCCGGTGTGTGAGAAAGATAAAGCGAAGGCCGCCAAGTTCCCGGAATTTATTTACCAGATGGGGAAGAAATTTGGGGGAATCCACCAGCCAATTTCCTTCCGGGTGCTGGATGAAATAGCTGTTGCCTCCGAAAGACTTGGGGGAATTGAACCCGCAGTAAAAAACGCCCTCCACAATAGGAATGGGGAAGTCCGACAGAATTTTTGAAGACTCGTTGGGGCCTTTGGTTCCAATGGAGCCGGTAGGGCAGGCCAGGAGGGCCTGGGTGGCGGAGCGGATTTCCGCCTCCGTTTGGGGCTGGACCCGGACAAAAGAGGTATTACCCGCGTCTTCAAATGTCGCGGGCGCCAATTGACGGCAGGTGTCGCAGTCGATGCAGGTGGAATCGACGAAGAATTCACCTTCAACATTGTTAGAAACCCTTTTTTTCCAGTCGGCCATATGTCCAAGATGGGATGGCAACCCTGACAAAGTAAAGGGCTTGTTATGTTTTTTCCTCCCTGATTGAAAACCACCCCATTCGACGGTTAAGGTATTGCCCATTCACAACATCCTTCACCCCACGAGGTCCCCATGGCCGGCGACAGCAACCTGGAAAACCCACTTCGCGAAGGACTCTTCTCCGACCGGGTGCCCCTGCCCTGCACCCTGGTGATCTTCGGCGCCTCCGGGGACCTGACCCAGCGCAAACTGGTTCCGGCCCTCTTTGATCTCTACCGCCGCCACCAGCTTCCCGCGGCCTTTAGCCTGATCGGCATTTCCCGCTCCAAGTTGACCGATCCGGAATTCCGCCAGCGGTTGAAGGATTTCTTGAAGGAAGAGGACCCGGGTTTGTCGGATGCTTTGTATGACAGCTTTTCGCAGAATTTTCATTATTTAGCCGGAGGCTATGACGATCCAGCGGCCTTTACGGCCCTGGCCGAAATGATTGGTCAGTTGGACGCCAAGAACGGCACCCAGGGCAACCGAATCTTTTATCTTTCCACCCCGCCTAACGTATTCAAGGCCATCATCACCAACCTAAACGGCGCTGGTTTGAACAAAGAAGAAAAGGGCTACTCCCGAATTGTCATCGAGAAACCCTTTGGCCGGGACCTGGCCACCGCCCAGGAACTGAACCGGCAAGTGAAGGAAGCCTTCCAGGAACACCAGATCTACCGTATCGACCATTACCTGGGCAAGGAAACGGTGCAGAACCTATTGGTGATGCGCTTCGCCAATTCTATCTTCGAGCCCATTTGGGACCGCCGATACGTGGACCACGTGCAGATCACCGCCTGCGAGGACCTGGGCGTAGGAAGCCGGGCGGGTTATTACGAATCTTCCGGCGTGATGAGGGACATGTTCCAAAACCACCTTCTGCAGGTGCTTTGCCTGGTGGCCATGGAGCCGCCCGCGGCCTTTGAGGCCAACGCCATCCGCGACGAGAAATTGAAAATTTTGCGCTCTATCCGTCCTATTCCGGAAACCGAGATGGACCAATGGGCCGTGCGGGGCCAGTATGGGCCGGGGTTTTTGGGCGGGGAAAAGGTTCCGGGCTACCGGGAAGAAGAGGGGGTGAAGCCTTCCACCACGACTCCCACCTTCGCGGCGGTAAGGTTGTTTCTCGATACCTGGCGCTGGCATGGGGTTCCCTTCTTTCTCCGTTCGGGTAAAAGACTTCCCAAGCGGGCCACCGAAGTGGCAATCCAGTTCAAAGAGCCTCCCAACCTTCTTTTCAAAGGCAACATGGGGGAATTATCCCCCAACGTTCTGGTGGTGCGCATCCAGCCGGATGAGGGAATCACCTTGAAATTCGAGACCAAAGTGCCGGGCATGACCATGGAAGTGCGCACCGTGAATATGGACTTCCGCTATAACACCAGCTTCGCGGAAGGCACATCCGAAGCCTACGAAAGGCTTCTGCTGGACTGCATGCTGGGAGACGCGACCCTCTTTATCCGGGGTGACGAGGCGGAAGCGGCCTGGAGCGCGGTCATGCCCATCCTCAACGCTTGGGAAACCACACTTCCGAAGGAATACTTTCCCAATTATGAGGCGGGCACCTGGGGCCCGGCCTCCGCCGACGCGCTGTTGGAAAAACCCTGGCGGGAATGGCGGCACCTGTGAGCCCCCTCACCGCTCAGCAGGTCGAAAAAGACCTTGGGGAATTGTGGAAGACTCTTCCGGGGGACGAAACCAAAGACCTGGGTCTTCAAAGGGTCTATACCACTAACCTGGTGGCTTATGCGGAGGACCCGGCCGAGGGTTTTCGCGTGGAGCGCACCCTTCATCACCTGGCAGAGATCCATCCGGGCCGTTACATTCTGGTGCAGCCTGGGGAAAAAGAGGAAGAAGTACCCCTTCCCCCGGTCCGACATTTTGTCTCGGGGCATTGTTTCCTATTCCAAGGACGCGATAAGAGAGTTTGCTGCGAGCTGGTGCAGTTGGTGGCCGATCCGGCCAAGATGGACCATCTTTATGGCCTGGCCTTCTCGCTCCTCCTGCCGGACTTGCCCGTGGAATTTTGGTGGCCGGGGGATCTAGCCCCACGACATCCTTTCTTCAGCCAAATGGCCGGGGAAACGAGCCGGGTTTGGGTGGATTCTTCCCGGTTCAAGGGCGTCCTGAACCCCCTGGTGTCCCTGGCCGATTCCTGGAAGGGGCTCTATCCCCGTGTTCAATTGGGAGACTTGAATTGGGTGAGACTTCACCGCTGGCGCGCCTTGATCGCCGAGTTTTTTGACGGCCAATGGGCTCCCTATCTTTCACAAATAAGGGAAGTGACGATCAAATACGGGGATCAGTCCCACCCGGTACGCCCTTTCTACCTTGCCTGCTGGCTGGGGGCCCTCTTGGGCTGGCGTCCCGGAAATACCCGCTATAAGACTATTCCCGAACGCTTTCATTTCACGGGGCGCCGGGGCGATATCGCGGTGAAATTGGAGCCCGTGCCGCTTCAAGATGAGCTGAAAGACCGAATCTATTCGGTCGAAATCAACACCGCCAACGGAAACCCGGGCCGGTTCACCATCGACCGGGGCCAGGACCCCTTCACCGTCACCGCCCGTTCTCAAGTGGAAGGCCGCACGACCTTTTCTCGCACCGTCACCTTCGAACATTTACATACTTATGAATTGCTGTCCGAGGGCATCCGGCACCTGGAAACCGACACGGCTTTTGAAAAGACCATGAAAATGGCAGCTTTGATGCTGGAAAAAGCCAAATTGTAAGAAAAGAATTTCGGCGACAAGGTCTTCCCTGGTTGGAAAGGCTCTCCCCCGATTGCTACAATTAAAAGGCAAGGGGGTTGCCTCCCCCTTTTCCCCTTTCCTTCCGGGCCTATGGATTCGGGACGCTGATCCAGGCCTTCCTGCACCGGGAGAATCCATGAGTCCAGCCAAGAAAACCGCCGTCAAGAAAAAGAAAATCGCGCCTAAGTCCAAGTTCGTCAAAGCCGTCAAGAAAGTCCCGTCGCCCGCCAAAATCAAACCCGCTGTTTTTGATCCCGAAGTCCGGGTTTACCCCACGAAGGAAATTTTATTTGAGGAAGCCGCTCCCATTGTGATGATGAGGGCGAGGGAAGCCGCCGACAAACGGGGCCGCTTTGTTTGGGCAATTTCGGGAGGTTCCACCCCCAAGGGTTTGTTTCAACAATTGACTGAAGAGCCGGTCTTGAGCCTCATGCCCTGGGACAAAACCTACGTATTCTGGGTGGATGAGCGCCATGTTCCCCTGGATCATCCCGATAGCAACTACCGCATGACCCAGGAATACCTGCTTTCCAAAGTGCCGATCCCGAAGGAAAACATCTTTCCCATGACCAAGGGCGCCCAGCCAGTCGATCAGGCGGCCTCTACTTACGAAAATAAGCTGCACAAATTTTTCGGTGAGGAAATGAAATTGCCCCAGTTTGACATGGTCCTCTTAGGCATGGGCGATGACGGCCACACGGCCAGCCTTTTCCCCGGTATGCAAACTTTGAACGAGACGGATAAATGGGTGGTGGGTTATTTCGTCGATGACGCGCGTAAGGAAAGAATCACCCTGACTTTCCCAGTCTTGAACGCCGCCCGTATGGTCATGACGCTGGTGGAAGGCGAAAAAAAAGCGGCGCGGGTGAAAGCCGTATTGGAAGGGCCCAAGGACCCGCCGGAATATCCCATCCAATACATCCGGCCGGCGTCCGGCCAGTTTGACTTTCTGATGGACGCTGCCGCGGGCAAAAAACTCAGCAAAAAATAAAGCCAAATCCATTAGTTGACCGGCTGGGGGCCCTCTAGGGTGCCTGCGTGCAAGGTATAGGTGATGGTCGCGGCGCCGTTGGCTGGGACCGGCACATCGAACTCAAAATTGTTCGCGTCTTTTTTGCGGAAGTCCTGGCTCTTTTGAGTGATGTGCCATTCACCCCAGGCGTGTTCCACCGCGACGACCTGGATGGCCGTATCCTTGTGATTGCGCAAGACAATCTGGATGTCTTGTTCGTTGGTTTGGCTTCCCGCCCGGCGCACCGCCAGTATCTTTCTTTCACCCACCACGTCGAAAGCCTTGCCCATGTTCACGCGCACCTTCTCGTCCTTGGGGGTGTGGTCGATGGAATCTTCCCCGATAAATTGGTCGGTTGAATCCTCATCGGCCTTATAGACCCGTATCTTTCCGGCGGGCAGGGGCATGCCCATGCCATTGGCTTCTTTGTTATCCAGTTCCAGGGTCACACTCACCTTTTTATCATCCTGGCTCCCGTCATAGGTGTATTTCTTCAATACGGGCACGCCCTGGGCCTCCATCAACTGAACCTGTTTGACCTGCTTGTCCAACAGGTCGGTGGGGCGCTGAAGGGTGTAGAGGTGGTATTCAAAGAGGCTCTTTTCTTGGAACTGGGGAGCTGGGGGGGCCGCATTCTCCGCTTTGGCCATCTCATACATCGCGCCGCCAGAGGGTGCCGGTTCGACCCGGTTTACGTCCCCCGCCACCAATTTCAGGCGGGCATCCCTGTAGCTGGCGCCCGATTCGTTGTCGAGCGACACCCAGCCGTTTAGGTCCATGGTTTTTTCGTCCGGCGAAACCTTGGCAACATATTCGCAATGCCAGCTTAAACCGGTGGTCATGTAGGTAAGGGTCAGGGGTTTGGAAGCGGTCAGGGGGGATTTGACCTTCCAAACGAGGGTGGGTTTGAGGATGAGTCCTCCAGGCAGGTCGGGAAAGTCCAACCGAACCAATTCGGACCGGTTCAGCATCTGCACCCCGCCGTCCTTGAGTCCCAAGACCAACTGGTTCCCATCGAAAGAGAAAAGCTTGCCCTCGTAGGGTTTGCCCGCCTTGTCGAACCCCGAAAGGGTTTCGCCGATGTATTTTTGAAGCAGGATGTCGGATGAAACCAGGTCGTAATCGTAATTCTGTTCCAGCACCTGAAAGCCCTCGGGGCCGTCCAGCGCCACCGAAGTGGGGTCGATTTGGGAGGCCACATCCTGGAAGCGCAGGGTCTGAAGGCCCTCTTTGAGGTCGAAGGGCCGGGTTTCTCGAATGACTCCCAGGTTATCGTTGTAGGCCGTGACGGATACTTCGGCAAATCCCAGGGAGGGCAGTAACAGCAGGAAAAGCAGGGTCTTTTTCATTTAAAACTCCTTTAAAAGTGGGTCTTGTTGAATTGGACCCGCTCAAGGAGTTTTGGTTCCAGGAATTTATTATCGATTTATTTTTTTGCTCAATTTGGAAAAAGGTGTGGCCATCCCTTTGTGGAGGGATTCGCGCATGCCGGGAATGGATAGAAGATAAAGGGTCTCTTGGATGGCCTGCCAATCCTTTTCGGAAACCAGAACCCCGTTGGCGCGCTTTCTTATTATGTGGATTGGTTTGTGGCTTTTGGCTGTCTGGTCCAAAAGTCGATTAAGACTAGCTCGGGCTTTGCTGGCGGTTAAGGTCTTCATAAGTTCTCCCATTCGCCTAACCATCGGACTTGATGAGAATAGGCTTTCAATTTATGGACCAATTTTTGATCCGCAGTCAGCAAGGGAAAGCCTAAGAGATCCGAAAGGGCGACGTAACAAGCGTCATAGGCGGTTATGTCCTTTTCCAGGGCGATATTCAAGGCCATCTGAAAGAGGTTTTGAGTCGGGACAGGGTTTAACCCGAGAAAGGCCAGTTGCTCTAGGTTATGTTGTGCTTTACGGGCGGAATAACCGTACCGTTTGACGTGTTTCCAAAGAATAGAGGCGCATTCGACGTAAAAAAGGTCAGGGACGTGAATGGTAAAGGAAGGATCGTTGCCCAAGTTTCCTACGAAAGATTCGGCATGCTTGGCGTAAGGTTCTTGAAGAAAAATTTTGACCCCGACACTGGCATCCATGACCCATTGGTTAGGCCGGCTCACCGGGCGCGGTCCTCCCGCAACAGGGAGACGCTATCGGGGATGGAATGGACATATTTCAGTTTGGCCCTGTTTTGTTTGAGGTCTTTCAATATTTCGCTTTGAGTCTTGAGGCGGTTTTCTTCGTCAACGGCCCGGTCCAATAGGGTTACCACTTGCGCGCTCAGTGAACGGCGCTGAAGAGCGGCTAATTTACGAATTTTTTGATAGAGATTCGCGGGCACATCGCGCACATGAAGGATGGGCATGTAAAGGCTCCTGTAAAACAAGTTAAGAATAATATATTCAGGATGCTTTCACTTTGCAACCAGGATGCGATAGGCGCCGCCAAAGCCCAGGGAGGAGAGAAACGGTAGGAAAAGCAGGGTCTTTTTCATCGAAAACTCCTTTAAAAGTGGGTCTTGATGAATTGGACCCGCCCAAGAAGTTTTGGTTCCAGAGAAATTACTAGTTTTAGCTGTTAGGTGTCATTTTCTTAGGATTTGAGAACCGTGAAATTCGAGGTTATTTGAATCTAATTTAATCTAGGCTTAATAAATCCAATACCAATAAAACCAATTACACTTAATGCGAATTCATAAAAAATAAGATAATCCGAAAGATTATTAAAAAGACTTAAAACCGTAAGTAAGGCCATGAAAATCCACAAAAGACTACCGAACTTGAACATGTTTTTATTGCCAGTTCTAAGCGCCCATGCCACAAAAGGACTAATAAGAACCCCTGCCCAAATACTCATCACAAACATGATGATATTGAAATAAAAGAATATTTCCTGAATTTGAAAGGGCAATTTAAGGACTATGTGTATACAAATCATGAAAAAAATGAACAAACTGCTAGCAAAACAAAAACTAATTTGAAAAGCTTGTCGCAGTCGGGGTCTTACGTCGTTTCGGTAAAGAGTTACGAAGCTCATCAAATACCCTCCTGTTCCGTACGATTTGCGAACAGTCAAATTTGAGGTTTTCCGGAATATTCGTTAATTCTTTTTTCCAAATATGGCAACCATTCTTTCCGCATATTTTGAACAGAGGAATTTTTTGAAGCTGAAACATCGTTTAGAAATCTAAAAGAATGTCGAATATCCTCTTCTTTTGCACCAGGCTTTCTCAATTCGTGTGCAAGTTGTTCAACAAAAATTGTTGAAAATACAATCTGAGTACCTTCTGGCCCAGAATCACGAATTACATCCGCCTGGCGAAGAAGTTCTAAGGAATCGGAGGCGGTATTGTACGCTTCTTCCGATAAGCCTTCGTTTATTAGGCGTAGCGCTTTTCTGTACGCTGAATCTGCTTTCAAATAAATAAGAAAACTTTTTATATGTTTTGTAATATTCCACATAAATCTATCCTAACGTTGAAATTTGCGACTCCTCGGGTTGGACTAGAACCTTAGTATAACTCTCGACCTTTATCGGAGAAGATGAAGGGTTAAAACCTTTATTTTTCGGCTAGCTCAATAGCGCCCTGCCAGTCCTTGGGAGGGTGACGGCGGTAGGTTTCGGCCATGGATTTCAAATAACGGGCCGGGCGGTCCTGGGAGGGCAATTTATCCAAAATCTCATAGGCCCTCTCCCATTCTCCATTTTCAAAGGCTGACAAACCAAAGGCGAATAGCTCCTCATGGTCCTGGTTGGGGGTTTGGCCCGAGACGTGGTAAAGGTCTAAGGCGGTGGTCATGCCGACGGGAATAAACCGGCCCACGCGGCGGGTAAAGACCACGCCGGGGGTTAACTTTTCAGCCACATCCTTGGTGATAAGCACCGGGACTTCAACGGTCTTGGTGATACCTTCCACCCGGGAGGCTTGGTTCACGATCGAACCCATGACGGTATAAGAAAACAATTGTTTGGCCCCCATGGGCCCGGCAATGACTTCTCCTGTGTGGATGCCGATGCCGCAGCGCCAACCGGGCGCTACCTTGCCCAGGGCCTCCACCATCGCCAAGGCCGCGCGGCAGGCTTGGTTGATATGGTCGGTGTCGGAAAAGGGCACGTTCCAACAGGCCAGGATACCGTCTCCCAAAAACTGCAAGACCACCCCGTTTTCCCTAAAAATTTCTTCTGTCAAAGCTGTCATAACGTCCTTCAACTGCCGCATATGCAAAAGAACGTCTTCTTGGTTGCCCTCGATCAGCCTGGAAAAACCCCGGATGTCGAAAAACATGACGGTTCCTTCGGTCATGCGGGGTTCCAAATCCTTGGCGTCGGGGGCCTCGAAGATTTTGGAAACAATAGCGCCCGAAAAAAAACGCTCCAGCCTTTTCTTGAACCCTTCGAGCCGGGACACCGAGAGGCTTCGGCCAACCATGTCGGCGATCAAGCCCGCCAGGCGGCAGCCTTCCTTCAGCGATTTTTCATCCCCGCCCTTGCCGCCCACATAAAACACCAGGGGCGCTTCGCCGGGCACCTGGTAGGTGGCGCAGATGGCCCATACGCCGTTCCAGGTATAGAGGGAAGGATGGGGGGACTCGGCCAGGGCCTCTTTGACCAGGTCTTCCGAAAATTTGGGTTCCTGCCCCTGGTCAAGGGTGGAATCCACCCCCAAAACCCTTCCGCCCACTTCGGCGATGCGGCTGAAGTGCCCCCCCGACACGGTGCGCAGCAGGCCCGCCACATGGGCGAAGGATTCGGCGGGGGATTTTAGGCGAAGAATTTCAGGAAGTTCCAAAAGGTCCAATAGGCGCAGGCGGTCGGACATCAGGCTTTTGCTGTAAACCTCCGG
The DNA here is from genome assembly GCA_963738405.1 of candidate division FCPU426 bacterium. Classification (GTDB taxonomy): domain Bacteria; phylum Oederibacteriota; class Muellerivitia; order Muellerivitales; family Muellerivitaceae; genus CAVTWJ01. The sequence continues at coordinate 108,104 of CAVTWJ010000009.1, forward strand.
CGAGGCCATGGAATAACGCGAGAGGGGGGAATCACCCAGTTTTTCTTCCGAAATGGCGGTGGTAAAAACAAACCGGGTTTTGCCCACGACGAACTGGTCGCCCGGGTCCAAGGTAAAACTTTCCTCTTCCTTCCCCCGGTAATAGACGGGGTTGGTGGCGCCCTTGAGGCGGGTGACCGTCAGGCAGCCGGAATGGAAATTCAACTCCAAATGCCTGCGGCTTAAGAATCGCTCAAAGGGAACCACCCATTCGGCTTCCTCGTTGCGCCCCACCACCACGGCTTTGTTTTCCACCAGCTCGAACTGGGCGGTTTCCTTGCCCGGGCCCAAAACTTCCAGTTTGCCTTTAGACATTTCAATGGTCTCCGTATTGGTTGAACAGTGAAAGCCAGTCATCCGAGGGGATAGGGTCCACCGAGCCGTGGCTGTTTAATTGGGCTTGGCCCGCCACCTCAGCCTGGAGGATTAGGTCTTTCGCGGATCGGCCGGAAAGAAGCCAGGAGCTGTCGAGGGTATGGATGACCCCGTCCGGGCCCAGCCAGAAAAAGGTTTTGCTGTCGGAGGCAAAGGCGGCGGTCCGGGGCTGGTTCAAGGGCAGGTTGCCCCCGATGGGTTCGCCCGTATGGGAATCCCAGAATTGCAAAAGGCCCTTGCCGTAAACACCGGCCAGGCCCTCGCCCCCTGGGCTGAAAGAAAGGCTTTGAGCCGGGGCGGGCGGATTCATGCGGGTTCCCAGCACCTCTCCCGTTTCCGTTTTCCAGAGTTGGCCCTTGCCGTCCGCGCCGAGGCTTAAGAGGGTTTGCCCCTCCGGGCTGTAGGAAAGGGAAACGACCCTGCCTCCCGGTTTCAAAGCCTTGGGCTTAGGTGTGCCGGAGATGATTTCATGGAACTGGACGGACCCGGAAGAAGCCACCGCTACCCAGGTGCCCGCCGGATTCAAGGCCGCGGCTTCCACGCCCTTGTTCAGTTTCCACATGGGCTTGGAATTGATCGTGGGGGAAAGGGATAGACAGGCCAGGGAACCGCCCTGCTGCCAGGCGATCATGGAAAGATCCGCGGGGTGAAGCGAAAGCCTGCTGGCTTTGAACCCTAAATTAACAGGGGAACCGGGAAGGGGGCCGGAGGCCAAATTCGAAACAAAAAGCTTCCCGCCGTTGGTTGAGACCGACAGAAATTTCCCGTCGGGGCTGAAGGCCATCCCGAGGGCAGACGAATCCAAATCCAGGGGATGGAGGTCCCCGGTTGCCAGGTTGACCCATAGGCAGGCTTGCGAACCGGCGATCAACAGTTTGGAATCGTCAGGGCTGAAGAGCGCCTTGCTGACTGTTCCGGGAAATACCAGGGCCTTGCCGATCGGGTTGCCGCTGGCGGTATCCCAAATTTGGGCGGCCTTTCCGCCGAAGGTCAGGACTTTCTTTCCGTCATGGGAGAAAAGGGCGAAGGGGGCTGTGAAAACCTTGGCGATGGGGCTAGAGGAGGATTGGGGGTTCGCCCCCGATTCCGAAAGGTCCCATAGCCTGACTAAGCCGTCCTTGCCCCCGGTGACCGCCAAACGCCCGGAAGGGCTGAGTGCCGCGGTGGTGATGGCATCGCCGTGCCAAAGGGTGCGCCCCAAAAGCTTGCCGGTCGCGATTTCCCAAAGATGGGCCTGATGGTCGGCCCCGGCGGTTAGGGCCATCTTGCCTGAGCCTCCTGAAACCCAGGCCAGTACACGGCCCTTATGAGCGAAAAGAGTTTTGGATACTTGGTGTGTCCGAAACGAGAAAATCCGAACCATGCCGTCGCCATGGGAAATGGTATTGACCATGAAAGTCTTTCCATCCGCTAAGGGGTTAAAAAGCGCCCCGGACCCGTCGAAATAAACGGGATGGCCCTGTTTGTGGCCGTCATGGTCGTAGAAACGGATATTGCCGTCCCAATCGCTAAAGAGAATGGTTTTTCCATCGGGGCTATAGGCCATGGAGGGCAGGTACCAGGCGGGCGCGCCCTGAAAGGAAACCTTCACCGGGTCGCCCTGGTGGTCGGCGTTATCCGGGTTCCATTGCTGGGCGATGCCGTTTTTATTGAGGGTCAAGACCCTGCTGGAATCAGGGCTGAAGAGGGCTTCCGCAACTGGAGCTCCGGCCTGGATGGCCGTGGGGCGGGGCTTGTTGTCCTTAACTGTAAAAACCTGGGCGGTGCCATCCTGGTTTCCGGCGATAAGATATTTTCCGTCGGGGCTGAGGGCGAGACAGGAAATGCCTTCTTTTCCCTCCAGCGAAGCAAGGGAAGAACCGCCTTCCCTCAGGTTCAAAAGCCGGATATCGCCGTCTTTTCCCGCGACGACCATCTTTCCCCCGTCCGAACTTAAGAAATAGGCCTGCAGGGAACCTCCGATCTTAAAGGTTTTTATTAGAGACCCTGTTTCGGGGTTCCAGAGCTTCAAGGGGCCTTCTTCCCCGGCGGTTAAAATTTCTTTGCCCGAGGGGGTGAACCAAGCCCCGATGAGGGGCGATTTTTGATCCATCACGCGAAGGGGAATGGGCGGCATGTTGATGGCCGCGCTGCCACGGGCCAGGGCGGAGGGAAAAAGCTTGTTGGAATCGGCGAAGAAGGCCACGGCTGAGGGTTGGTCGCCTTTATCTAAAAAGTCCCGGCCCCTCAAAATCTCGCTGAAGGCCTGGTCGGAAAGCTGGGATTGTTCCTTTTGTTTGTTGATCAGGTAGGCCGCGAAGACCCCGCAAAGGGCCAGCAAGGCCACCAAAAGAACGAGCCAGAAGCGGGTCACGAACTTGCCCAACCAATAGGCCGGGTCGTGGGATAGCGGGGAAACGGGTTTTCCCTCGCGCCGGTTCTTGAGATCCTTCAATACCTCATTGACCGAGGCGTAGCGTTTAAGAGGGTTGGGGTGCATGCACTTGGCCACGATGGCGGACAAGTCCCGGTCCACCTTGCCCTTGGTGAGGATGTGAAGCTCGGGTACCGGCGTGCCTAAGATTGCGTCGCGGTAAATGCGCAGGCGCTCGGCGGTTTCGGGGGTGTTTTCAAGCACCTGGCCGATTTCGCGGTGGGGCACCAAGCCGGAGACCAGGGCATAAACCGTGCAACCCATGGCGTAGATATCCCAACGTCCGTCGGGCTGGAGGGGATGGTCCAGGTCGGGTTTGATCGCCTGTTCGGGCGCCATGTAAAAAAGGGTTCCCAGGGCGCTGCCCGATTCGCTCATGACGCGGGAATGGCCAAAGTCAGCCACCCGGACGTTTCCTTCCTCATCCAGCAAAACGTTCGCGGGTTTCAGGTCGCAATGAACCATTTGTTTGGCGTGCACATAGGCGAGGGCGCTGGCGATCTGCTCCATCCATTGGACGATCCGGTCCAGCCCCTTGGCGTCGGGCCCGCCATGGTTGGAGTGATCCAGGTGTTTTTCGAGCGAGCCTTCGCGAGCCAGGTCCATCACGTAATAGGGAGGGTCGGCGGTGAAGTCGGCATCCAGCATGGAAACAATGTTGGGGTGCTTGTCCAGGCGAATCAGGCGCTCCACCTCGCGCTGTAAAAACATCCACTGCACACCGGCTTTTTTAAGGAAGACCTTTACGGCGACGAAGCGGTGGGTGCGCACTTGAATGGCTTCCCAAACCTGGGCGTAGGCTCCCCGGCCGATGGGCTGAAGCAGCATATAGCCGGGGATGCGCGGGGCTTCCTCGTTTTGCTTGAATTCTTCGGTCTCAGAAAGGTCCTGCGAGACCTTTTGCGAATCCTCGGTCTGGGCCATGGTGTGGAAAAGATTGGAGGAGGAGGTGGGGCTGGGGCTGGCTTTGGGGTCGGACTCCATGAAAGCCTCGAAAAAAGAAGATGGCCGGAAACCGCGTCAAAGGGTTCCAGAACTGGGGTTATTTCGGAGAATCATAATCGAAAAAAACGCCGATAGGAAAGATACACGTCCCTTAAATAGAGGGCTGAAAAAGGGGAAGTTACCTGGACTTAACAAGAGTTATTAGAAAGCCGATGAAATAGTCATGAAATCTAGCGGATGATTCTTTCCCAATTTTCAATTTTTCCCGGAACCGCTCTAAAAGAAGGATGGGGTTGGGGTGACGTGATGGGGGGTAAAAGTTTCAGGCGCGAAGGGTCCCTTTGACGCAATTTTTTCCGCAGATGCCGCCTTTCGTACTGAAGTTGGCCCAGCGTGACTGGGATAGCCTTCGCTTTTATCGCTCCGGCCACCTTTTGGCGCTGGAAGGAATATCCCCGCTCCTTTGATTCATTCCAAATCTGGAACAGATACCATTTGATGGCGGCTTTGGGAGAAGGCTGGCTTTGAAAGCGTTCCAACTGGGGATGGTGACGATAGCCTTTGGTTTTACCTTGAAGGACCTTTTGGGCTAAAAGGCCTTCCCGCCAAAGGGCCACCAGGCCTTTCGCGTCCAGATACTTTGGATGAAGGGACCAAAGGCGCATACCTACGAGTCTCTTTTCATTACCAATGGATTCCGGTAAAGGCGTAGATCCACCAGGTTCCCTGAAAAATCACGATGGTGAGGAGCAGGACCTGGACCCAGGACTGGATTCCCCGCTTATATAAAATCCACGCCGAGAGGCAGACCAGGGCCCATTCAATGGTGGCGACGATGGCCCCGTGGTAGGCCGGTTCGTAATAGGAAAGGGGGCCGGAAAAGGTCCAACGGCTGAAGGGCACAAAATGCTCGTGAGGATAAACGGCGTGCACGAAAAAATCCTCAAAATCGTGCAAAAGCATGCTGAGGAAAAACACCCAACCCCATTCTTTCTTGAAAAGCAGGCAAACCAGAATACCCGTCAGGGCCAGGGGGATGGAATGGCCCCAGTCGATGAGGAAACGGTAGTAGGGGAAATAAAAAAAACGGCCTGGGAGGGAAAGGTGGAAAAGGCGCGAACCGGTGGGGATCAAAAAGAAAAACAAGATCATGGGCAGGTCGGGAAGGATGGCTCCTAAAACTGCGGGCCAATGGCGCTGGGGTTTGTCCTTACGGCCCAAAAGGGCGGCATTCAGGATGGCGTGGCTGGTGGTGATCATGGAGCCGTATCGATTTCTTTGAAAGCCGTTGGGTCGATCAGGCTTTAAGACTTTCCTTCGCCGCCGCCACCACGTTTTCGGGGGTGAACCCTAGGTTTTTCATGGCCACGGGGCCTGGGGCGCTGGCGCCAAAACGTTCCAGCGTCACGAAACGGCCCTTGTCCCCCGTCCAGCGGTGCCAGCCGAAGGAAGTGGCGGCTTCCACTACGACCCTGGCCTTTACCGAGGAAGGAAGAACTTCCTCTTGGTAGGAGGCGGGTTGGGAAGCGAAAAGTTCCAGCGAGGGGGCGCTGATGACGCGGGCGAATATACCTTCCCTCTCCAGCATTTCCTGGGCCTTGAGGCAAAGCTGAACCTCGGAACCGGTGCCGATCAACAACACTTGGGACTTGCCGCCCTTGGCTTCCGAAAGGGTGTAGGCGCCTTTTAAAAGACCCGAGGCCGAGGCGGTTTTAGACCGGTCAAAAGTGGGCACGGCTTGGCGGGTCAAGACGAGCGCAGTCGGGGCGCTTTTGCGCTCCAACGCCACCTTCCAGGCGTAGGAAACTTCGTTGGAATCGGCGGGGCGGATAATACAGGCGTTGGGAGTGGACCTCATGGCGGCTAGGGTTTCCACCGGCTGATGGGTGGGGCCATCTTCGCCCTGCCCGATGGAATCGTGCGTGAAAACGAAGATGGACTGAACGCCCATCAAGTGGGCCAGGCGGAAGGCGGGCTTCATATAGTCGTTGAACATGAGGAAAGTTCCGCCGAAGGCGATGACCCCGCCGTGCAGAGCCATGCCGTTAAGGGAAGCGGCCATGGCGTGTTCGCGGATGCCAAAATGGAAGATGCGGTTTTGGTACTGGCCAGCCTCAAAATCCCCGCCGCCCACGATATTGGTGTCGTTAGAACCCGCTAGGTCGGCGGAGCCACCGAAAAAGAAGGGAACTTCATTGGCGATGACGTTGAGGACCTTTCCGGAGGCCGAACGGGTGGCCAGGCCCTTTTCATCTGCAGGGAAAACCGGAAGTTTTGAATCCAAGTCCTTGGGAAGTTCCTTGGTCAGGGCCTGTTGAAAGAGGCTGAACTTTGCGGGGTCCGCCTTGGCGAAAGTGTCCCTCTTTTGGTTCCAATCCTGCTCCGCTTTTTTGCCTTTCTCAACTGATTCAAGGCAGCGTTGTTTGGCTTCCTCAGGGATGTAAAAGGCGGGTTCCTGCGGCCATTTGAAGAATTCCTTGGTGGCTTTCACGTGTTCAGCGGAAAGGGCGCTACCGTGGGCCTTGGCGCTGTCCTGAACCGGACTGCCGTAGCCGATGTGGCTTCGAACGGAGATAAGAGTGGGTCTTTCCTTTTCGGCCAGGGCTTCTTCCATGGCCTTTTCCAAGGCGCCAAGGTCGTTGGCGTCGGAGACCCGAAGGGTATGCCAGCCGTAGGATTCAAAACGCTTTAATACGTCCTCGCTGAAGGCAAGGTTGGTATCGCCCTCGATGGAAATGTGGTTGTCGTCGTAGATCACCTTGAGCCCGGAGAGCTTCAGATGCCCCGCAAGCGAACAGGATTCGTGGGAAACGCCTTCTTCCAAATCGCCGTCGGAGGCAATGACCCAGGTGTTGTGGTTAACCAGTTCGTCGCCGAAGCGGGCGGCTAAAATGCGTTCCGCCATGGCCATCCCCACCGAGGTGGCGATGCCTTGGCCCAAGGGCCCCGTGGTAGTTTCGACGCCGACCGTATGGCCGTATTCGGGATGGCCGGGTGTCTTGCTGCCCCATTGGCGGAAATTTTTAAGGTCTTCCAGGGTCAAGCCGTAGCCGTGCAGGTGGAGCAGGGAATAGATCAGCATGGAACCGTGGCCCGCCGAAAGCACGAACCGGTCCCGGTTGAACCAATGGGGGTTGGAAGGATTATGTTTCAGAATGCGGCTAAAGAGCACGTGGGCGACGGGAGCCATTCCCATGGGCATGCCGGGGTGGCCCGAGTTGGCCTTGAAGGTGGCGTCCACGGCCAGGAGGCGGATGCTATTGACGGCTAGTTGGTCGGCTTGGTCGAACGGTTTAGACATGATGTCCCCTTTGGGATTTGAAAAAGATTTCAGCGGATTCAAGAATCTCTTTAAAGAAGGGCACTATCTTAAAGGGAAGGTTTTCCCAAAGGAAGGGATGAAAAGTAAAACCCAAGAAAAAGATGGGCGGAAAATTTCGTCAGATCTTCTGGCGGTTGGTGTATCCCCCTTCGAGGGGATGCCAGTGGGCAACTTCTTTTTCGTCTTCCCGCCAGCATAAAAACACGATTTCAGGGCCGCGGCGGCTGTAAAAATCCACCAAGCCTGATTCCAGATCTTTTATGAAAACGCCCTGGGTTTGGAGTTCCTCCAGCAGACTCTCAAAGTGACGGCTGAGATCCTGCAAGGCGCCCATCTGGGTGGCGATGGCGGCTTCGGCGGCGGAGGTCAGCACATTATTGGGACCGGAACCGGTCATTTCCTCGATTTGGATCTGGGCCTCGACCCGGAGAACCCTCTGCCGCAGCTCGCGAAGGGCGGCCAGCGCGCGGCGGACCCGTGGAATAAGCGAATTGGCTTCGTCGACCGAAATGAGTTTGATCGGAATTTCACCTGGGTTCATGGGGGTAAGGCTCCTTTCTTTCATTTTAAGATTTGCCTAAGATGCCAACAAGGGAAAAACGGGAGACAATTTTGGGATACGGGAAAATTATCCGGAGGATCATGGAATATGGCGTCTTGGCGCCGTCGGTTTATAACAGCCAGCCCTGGCTTTTTCAACCGGATGAGAAGCGGGGAAGTTTAGACCTTTATGCCGACTTGAAAAGAGCCAGGCCGGTTGGCATCGACCCCCAGTTACGTGATTTATACCTGGCACTGGGAGCCTGTGCCGAATTCATGGCGATCGCGGCCTCGGGTTTGGGATGGGCGGCGGAAGTTATTCCCTTTCCTCGAGGTAAGGAGGTGTCGAATACCGCGGCAAGATTGGTTTTCAAGCCGCAGGATGATGTGGAACCTGAGGAGATATTTTCTGCCCTTTTAACCCGGCAAACCCATGGCGGGCCCTATCAAAATGATCCGGTGGGGGAGGTGCGTTTAGAAAGACTTCGGAAGATATCATCCCCAACGGATCAAGAGCATCTGGAGTTCTTAACCGATCCCAAGGACCTGGAGGCTTTCCGTCGGTTCCATGAGGATCTGGGCCAAGCGGTTCTTAAGCGGGAGGATCTTATTCAGGAGGCGCAAGGCTGGGCCCGAAAAGATTCCAATGCCCTGGACGGGATTTCTTTTTCTTCCGCGGGATTGAATCCTGGCCCTCTTTTGTCCCTTCTCCCCCTGGCTTGGGAAAGGAAGGCGGCCCGCAGGATGATCTTACAAAGCCAAGGAGGCACGACCTCGGCTTATATTTACATGAGCACTTCCCAACCGGGTCCGGAAGCTTATTTTCGATCGGGCCGTTGGCAGGCCCGCTTGCGGCTGACCTTGACGGTGCTGGAGCTGGCTTGTGAAGGTTTGAATCTTCCCCTCACTTTCGACGAAAGCCAACCGGCGCTTTTTAACTTATTAAACATTCCTAGTGGCGAACGGCTTTTGTGGTTTGCCCGTATCGGCTCTCCTCTTCAAAAACACTGGCCCCGGACCCAACGACGAGATCCGGCGCAGTGCCTGTTAACCCCGAATTAATCTTTCTACCCTGGATATTTAAGAACCCCAGTACAAGGATGGGGGGCCGTAAAAAAATGCGTTTCATCTGTTGACAATTAATTCCAATTGGAATAGTTTACCATCCATGAAATCGCCCCAATTCACTCAGGAAAAGATGGCCCGCTTCGAGCAATTGTGCCGGGAACAGGGTGTTCCCTTAACGGTTCAGCGCCGTGTGATTTTGGAGTCCCTGGCCGTCCGAGAGGATCACCCTACCGCCGATCAAATTTTCGAGGATGTAGCTTCCAAACTTCCCGGTTTGTCCCGAACCACCATTTACCGGGTTTTGGAAACCCTGGTGGGTTTGGGCGTCATCCATAAGGCGATCCACTTGGGTTCGGCCGCCCGATACGATCCCAATACCGAGCGGCATCACCATCTGACTTGTCTTTCCTGCCACCAAGTGGTGGATCTGGAAGAAGCCGCACTTCCTTCTTTGAAGCTTTCTTCCTCGAAGGCTGGGGATTTTGAGATTTTGGATTACTCGGTGCATTTCCGGGGATATTGCAGGAATTGCGCTAAAAATAAAGCCCGTAATAAATTGCCTTCGCGGGCCTAAAAGAAGTTTCCGTTCCCTGCGGGATGACCGGATTTCCGGACTTTCCCCGTAGGAGGGATGGATATCAGGGAAAGGGCCTCCTCGGGAGGCCCGCCCAAAACAAACCGGCCTTGGTGGGGTGAAAACCGCCAGGGCCATAATCACCTGTTTATTATTCAAGGAGGACGTCATGTCAGTTCAAGTGGGACAAAGAGCGCCGGATTTTCAGGGCCAGGCCCTTATGCCGAACGGCGAATTCAAGGAAGTAAAGCTTTCCGACTACAAGGGCAAGTGGGTGGTGTTGTTCTTTTACCCGCTCGATTTCACCTTCGTCTGCCCGACTGAAATCCAAGGCTTCAATGAGAAGTACGAGGAATTTAAAAAGATGGGGGCAGAAGTGATCACCTGCTCTACCGACAGCGTGTACAGCCACAAGGCTTGGCAGGAATCGCCCACCTTGGGCAAGCTGAAGTTCCCTCATTTGGCGGACACGGCGCACCATATTTCCCGCGCCTACGGCGTCTTGATCGAGGAGAAGGGTATCGCCTTGCGCGGCACCTTCGTCATTGACCCCGAGGGGAATTTGAAACACGCCACCATCAACGATACGGCTGTCGGCCGCAACGTGGACGAAACGATCCGTACCTTGGCGGCTTTTGAGACCGGAAAATTGACAGGCTGCAATTGGACGCCTGGTTCCAAAACGCTGAATTAAACTTTTATAGAAGGTATAAAGGGGGGGCCTTTCGAGGTCTCCCCTTTTTTATTTCATTGTTAGATATAAAGCGAGGGCGTTCTTTTGATACTCATTTCAATTTTTGCGTACCTAGTTTCGGCTTGGATGGTTTTTTGCGCATGGGAAAATATCCGATTTTTTGAAAGGGTTCCACCCACCGATGGGATTCAAAAGAAATGGCCGAAGGTTTCCATACTGATTCCTGCCCGCAACGAGGAAAAAAGAATCCGGCCCCTCATTGAAAGCCTCCTTCGACAGGATTATCCCAACTATGAAATTTTGGTTTTAGACGATAGGTCGACCGACCAAACTTTGAAACTACTGCTCACCTACGCGCGAAAACACAAAAACTTAAGGGTGATAACGGGGAAGGAGCTTCCTTCAGGCTGGTTGGGCAAGCCCTGGGCCTGTCATCAACTATCCCAAAAAGCGAAAGGGGATTGGTTTCTTTATACCGACGCGGATACCTGGCATGGCCCAGACATGTTGAAGCGGTCGATTCAATTTTCCGAAAAAAAGAACGCGGACGCCCTTTCCCTGATGAACGAACAGGTCACGGAATCATGGATGGAAAAGTTGGTGGTGCCGGTAATGGTCTATTCGCTAGTGGCCTATCTGCCGGGTTCCTGGGCCTTGAATCCCCAAAGTCCATTTCGAAAATTCGCGGGAGTGGGAGGGCAATTTATTCTAGTCCGGAAAAAAGTCTACAGGGACATTGGCGGACATTTTTCTGTCAAAAACGAAATAGTGGAAGATTTAAGTTTTGGAAGGGAATTGGTAAAAGGGAGTTATCGGGTCGTGTTGGGGAATGGAAGTGATTTCACTTTTTGCCGGATGTACGCGGATGCCCGGGAAGTTTGGGAAGGCTTTTCGAAAAACATGTTTCCGGCCGCAGGCTTTTCGCTTCCCCGTATGGCCGCAATACTGTTAGTGCTTCTTGGAATAGGCATCGCGCCCTTTATCGGTTTGACTTGGGGGAGCGCTTCCCCCTTATTTTTCCCTTGTCTGGCCCTGGTTTTATCTCAATGGGGCATCCGCCTGACTCATGCGGTTTGTTACAGAATGAACCGGATTTCCGTTTTATTCCATCCTTTGGGGTCGTTTCTCTTCGCCCTCATCGGAATCAACTCAATTCTATGGTTTTGGCTGGGCCGAGGACGATGGAAAGGAAGAAAGCTAGGATTGCCGTCCTAGGGTAAATCGGTCATTTATTTAGAAGATGGCGGGGTTTGCTTCTTTTTGGCAATTTCTTGCTGAACCATATGGATCCAATCCTTCACATCGGGCCCATGGCTTGCCGATGGGGGTGTTGGGATCAATGGCCTGCTGATAGGGCTTTTAGAAGGACTGGGGGAAGCGGTTCGAGCCGTTTCACGAGTGATATCCACATAGGTTTTCTGAAGGTCTTCCAAAACCTCCCTCAATACCTTTTTTTCCTCAATGTTCAGGTTTCCGGAGGTCTTTTTAACAAGCGAGGTAATCATATTTATGGTGATACGGGCGCGCGCTAGGTTGAGGTCTTTGTCTTTGTAATAAGGGTGGGGAATCTCGCCCAAGTCGATTTTGACCGAGGAAGCCAGCATGACGACTAAGTCAATGAAGTAGTAATCGGTAATACCCCAGTCCCGATTATTTTTTGATTGAAGGGGTTCGGCCATTTGAAAACTCCCTAAAAAGGCGATTTGGGGGAATTGGATAAATCTTTAATCCCTATCGCCGCAAAACATCCGAACAGCATCAACCCAGGCATTATCGTCACCGCCGGTTTTTCCCTGAATTTGATGATAATCCTGTTTGGATAGGAATTCATTCAAATCTTTTTTGAGGTTTTCCAGGGCTCTTAAGGCTGTTTCTTGAAAATCTTTCAATAAAGGTTTGGAGGGCATTTGGCGAAGGACGGTTTTCAAATGGGGCAGGCAAAGGATCCCCTTTTCCTTAAAAACACTTCTCAGTTGATCGGATCGGAGCCAACTATGGGCGAATTGATTGGAATAGACCCGGTCGCAGGAGGATTCGGATTCGCAAATGGGACAGATTTTTTTTTGCAAGATACGCCAAAACCTGGGCGGGCGTTGGAATGCCTCGAGTTCCTTATCCCATAGTCCTGAATAAATGGCCGCCATGCTTAGGGATTGGCGCTGTTGAACTCCCTGCCATGCGTGACGCCGACAGAAACCCTTGGAAAAGTAAAGGCGGTCGCGGGTGTGGGGATCGGTGATGCTTTCATCCAAGAGGGATTTTAAATGGTCAAAGCCGTATTGACGCACAAGAAAACAAAGGGGACAGCGTCTGGGTTGAAGAGCTTCGATAAACCGTTCAGGATCCGACGGAACGGTCATTAGGCGATCCTGAAAGGGGTTAAAAGAGTTTTCGGTTCCAGAAAGAGGTCTTTTTTGATTCGGTCAGGTTTCTCCTGGCGGTGAAACCACTCACCGGAGACAGCCCGCCCACAGGCGGCTGGGGCTGGTAAGGAGTTTCATCCTCGCGACGATGAGACCAATACCAATAGGCCCCTCCGCCTAGAACCGCGAGAACAATCAGCCAAATGAACCAATGGGAACCTTTAGGCTTGTTATTCGTGCTGGCATCCATGGGGGGTTGGGATTGTTGGGAAGACGTGGGGGTGGAGTTACTCGAAATCGCGGCGCTTGTCTCGGGTGTGGGGGTCGTGATCACCTGGACGGTTTGCACCGACTGCGGACCCTTAACCCTTGCGATTTTTTCCTTGTAGGAACGGGCGACTGATCTTTCAACGGGACGGTTTGGCGTATCAAAGTTAAAGCCCGTCTTTGGGTTGGAGGAAACTTCGGAACCGTTTGGAGAGGGTCCCATATTGATTGCGGCATTAGGCGTAGCGGAGGTTTCGGCATTTAGAACAGTTTCAGGGGTTTTTTGCCCTTTGATTTCATTGCCGCCACAAGCCGGTAATAATAAAGTGCAAGCGATCAAAAGCAGGAACGATGGCATGAGAGAAAAATAGCGGTTCAAAAAAGACTCCCTGAAAATCGATTTTTCTTATTTTAACTTAATATTTGCCGAAACTGGAGAAGGAAATGAAGCTGAGGGACACCATACCTGGGGTTCGAACCTTACTGCAAAGGATATGCAGTAGGAAAAGGAACAATGTTTTCTGTGGCAGGAATAATTGAAAATATGGCGGAGAGGGAGGGATTCGAACCCTCGAGAGGGTGTTACCCCTCCAACGGTTTAGCAAACCGTCGCCTTAAGCCGCTCGGCCACCTCTCCACGCGGTAAGAAATGATTCAAACGCGATGCACCCTTAAAGGTGGAGTCGCGTAAAATTTTTTAAAATGATTGGCGGAGGGTGCAGGACTCGAACCTGCAAGGGGTTTCCCCCGGTGGATTTCAAGTCCACTGCCTTACCAATTAGGACTAACCCTCCATCTCCACTAAAACCTTACGGCACAATGTTTTCGAATCAAGCGCCAAACCCTTGGGCCTTCGGAAACCCTTCCGGTGTCATTCCCGTGTCATTCAACTTCCGGACACGACTCAAGGCTTCCTTGCGGTCGCCCCGGTCGATACGGTCGTACTTCCTGAAGACCGCGTACGTCTTGTGTCCTGAGATCGACATGATCGTGGAATCACTCACCCCGGCTTTCCGGAAGTTCGTAACCGCGCAGTGCCGTAAATCATGGAAATGAAAGTCCGTGATATTAGCACGCTGGCACGCCCTGAGGAAAGCGGTTTTAGGGTCTTTCAACCCATGGCCACGGAAATTGAAGACATAGGGACTGCCCAAGACCTTGGGAACCTTCCTGAAAAGGTCGATCAAACCCTCATCCAGGGGAATTTCCCGTGCTTCCTGGGTTTTGGTATCCTCGGACTTCAAGGTGATGATATTTTCCTTCAAGTCCACCTGATCCCACTTCAACCCAGTGATCTCGCCCCGCCTCATGCCCGTGACGTAAGCTAACTGCACGACGGGCCTGTAATGCGAGGAGCAGTTCTCCAAGAGCCTCTGGAATTCCTCCGGGGTTAATGTCCGGTTCCTCGAAGTCTCCCGGAACATCCTGACGCCTTCCACCGGATTCCGTTCGATCTTCCTGTCCAGCACCGCCCTACGGGCGATGGTCTTCAGGCAGGCAATCTCTCGGTTCAAGGTGGAGCCCTTCAGGCTCTTTCCCTTTTCCTCGGCCTTCTTCTTCCGTTGGGTCAGGTAGTCTTCCACCAAACTTGGCGTCAAGCTTTCCAGGGTTCGCCCCCCGAAAAAGGCCCTCAAGGCCTTCACCGAATGAGTATCCCTGATGAAGCTTTTTTTCCTCGCCTCCGAAAAGGCCAGGAAGGAATCCGCCGCTTCGTCGAAGCTCACTTTAGGTTTGTCGTTGGGCAGAAATTCCTCCGCCACGATCTCCTTCATGTGCTCCGCCAAAATCCGCTTGGCTTGGACCTGGGGTATCAGGCCTAACCTAACCCTCTTGCGCTTTCTTAAACCCCCTTCCTTGACGAAATAATCCAGGAAATACCCCTTACCATCCTTGCGGAGGTGTTGGGGCAATCCATGAACATTAGGTTTGCTCATAACTGCCTCCTAATGTCCCCAGCACTTTGCATTTTATCAGCCCCTAAGGGGGAATAGGTAAGGGGTTTTTGAAAGACCCTAAGGAAAACCGAATACCAGACCCTGGGGAATTTTCCGACCTTCACAAAGGGAAGCATCCCCGCCTGCCGCCAATGCCGGACGGTATGGGGGGACACCTTAGCCAACTCAGCCACTTGCTCTTCAGTCAATAGATAGTCCTGAAACCGACGGTCATTCTTCCTGCGGTCTTCCATGTCTTGCCTCCGCAAATAAGATTTAAAAATAAAGACCCCGAAGGGGTCCTACCTTCAGGGAAAAGGGTGAAAAACCCCGCCGGTCCCGTCAGGGACATGCAGGGGGGTTTTTCACGGTGTTGCTGTTCGACGTACGCCTTTGCTTCTTCTTTAACTTCTAATATCTTCACGCCCGCGCCCGCGTTTACTTGGTTGTTAGAGATGCCAGCCCCCACTACCGAATTCCAGTTATCAAGTATTGATACTGGGGGAGTGGGGGCTGGCGTCGAAGAACAACCAAACTCTTTGTAAACGCGGGCGTTTCCTTCGATTTTGGGTTGAGTCTGACTCAACCTCTGACTCAAGTTTTGAGACCCCTTATTCATGCCGTTTGTCTCGTTGGGTTATCCCCGGTTTGGGGGTTCTTGAGGATGGGGTCTTTCACGAAGGGTAGGTACTCTCCGTCCAGGTTGACCCAAGGCACCTGCCGGAAGGGAATCCGGGTCACCTTCTCAAAGAAGGAAAAGCCCCAAAGCCCACGTCTCCGGGGGTCACCCTTCAGGAAAGTCTCCAACCCTTCTAGCATCCTCACCGCATGGGCCTTATCCCGGCTGACCACCAGCCGGAAGGCGGTGGGGAAGTCCCGGTCGAGGTTGAGGACCATGGCGGTCATCTTGTCCCGGTTGTAGGAGGTATGCTCGTACTCCAGGACAAAGCCATAAGCCTTGCCCTCCAGGGTGGCTTCGAAGTACCCGTCTGGTGTACGGTCATGGACCCGGTGAAGCTTGGCCCCGGCCAGGTCCCAACCCCGGCCCTGGCATAGGGCCCTCTTCCAGGCCATCTTCAACCCACACCGCATTTCGTAGTCCGAAAGCCAGGTCAGCCCTTCCAGCCCCCCGCCCTCCTCAATTTGAATACGCATAGCAAGCACCCGCTTGTCATGCTCCCTTTCAAAGAGGTTGATATGGGGGGATCGGATTTCGGGGGAGGTAAGGATTCGGGCTATCCCCGCCAGGTGCTTCAAGGCCGGACGGGTCAGGCAATAGAAAGAGTCCTCGTTGGGAAGTTTCCTTGACCTTAAAACCAACCCCTTTTCCACCATGCGGTTCAAATGAAGGCAGGCGGTCCAAAGGGAATGGTTGGGGTGGAACTTCCTATGGAAAAGGTTGGTGGTGATGAATTTGTTGGAATGGATATAGGCCAGGGTATCCACGTCTCTGGGGTCCAGGGACAGGATAAAGCCAGCCGGTTTCGGGGTGGGGGTTGGATTAGGCAACATATTCGTCCCCCATGAAGTCATTGTGACGCTTGGGGCCTTTGCCTTGCGTTCCGCCTTCCCCTTCCTTTATCAATTCAGGAATAGAACTTTCGTTCTTCCGGTTCCTATGGATGCTTGAATCCGTGGAATAAAAGGGTTGGTAATCCGCAGGGGCAGTTTCGGCGGGGTTCAAATTGACCTTCCCGACCTTTACCCCACCGTTATCCATGATCCGGACAATGGCTTGGCCCACCATCAGCTCCTTGATCTGGTTGGGGTGGACACGGAACTTCTCCACCTGGGGTTTGGAATACCCGGCCATCTGGCCCTGGGAATTGTAGCTTTCCGTTCTGTATTCAGTATCCCGTTCGGTCCCGATCTGCCGGGCAAAGATCTCGGCTGTGTCGGGGTCGTTGACCCTGAGGATGATCTTGTTGCTGGCGGTATTCATGACCTGTTCCAAGAACTCAGGGGATACCCACCTAAGGTCACCCATAGACTGGTGGGCTAAAAAGAGGTTCACCTTGGCTTCGCGGCACTTGTTAATGAAGTCGATGAACTTCGGATAGGCGATGTTGTAGAACTCGTCCAGAAAAACCCGGAAAGGCTTGTCGGGGATCTCCTTATACCGGTCGGACAATTGCTCGGCCAAATCCATCATGGCGAGAATACAAAGGGGTTTGGAGTCCTCGGGATACCGGGCCGAATCCGGTGAAAAAAGAAAGATTTGGCCATACTCTAAAATGCTCTTCATCCGAATACTCGGTTTGCGGACATTGAGCAAATAGGACCATTCGCTATTGCAGAACCTTTGAAGCTTGGTGACCAAGCCGGAAAGTTCTGTCCTGCGGTCTTTAGGTGATTTACCCAGCCATTGGTCACGAAAGTACCGCGCATAACCGGTATCTGGGTATCTTGCGCAAAACCATGAGATTGTCCTGAAGGTGTCCACTTCCTGGGTTGCGGTCAATAAGTCCTGAAAGGTGATGGTTTCTATCTTTAGCTTGAGCAATCCGATCAAGTTATGAAGAAAGGCTTCCGCTAATTTGACGTAATAGGGCTCGGTGTTTTGTGTGTCGTAGTACAAGGCTGTAAAAACTCGGTTGGCGATTGCGTCCGGATTGTCGCCAAAGAGGGGGTTATAGGTGTTTGATTTGGTAGGTTCGGCTAATGAAAATAAATACTGGGCTGTTTTTTGCTGTTTAGAGCCGTAGTAAGAAATGTCCTTATACATGTTCGACTTAACATCGAGAATGAAACATCCGACTCTTTGCTCGATGGTCTGTTGAATAAAAGGTTTGATGACGTAATGGGTTTTACCAGTGCCCGTTCCACCGATGATTTGGGTGTTTTCATGAAGGGCGGATGTGGAAATCCCAATTTTCTTTTTCTTGTCCAAGAAGAGTGGGTAATCGCCCAATCGTTTGTTGATATTGGGAGTTCCATTTGGCTCCCAATAGAGGAAGAAAACTCCCATTGCGGCTGTTGATACGATAAGACCGACATGGGGGAGATCGTAATAATCAGTAATGGGGTCCAATAAACTTATGGCTGCGGAACCACACGCCGCGATTTTAGTGAACCAAAAGATGTTCTCAGAATGCCGTAAGTAGTAAAAAATTCCATAAGAGATAGGGAATAACCAAAAAGGGAATGGGCCAAGGTGCAAACTGTTGATGAATTCGTTTCTGGGTAGGAAAGGGTTCTCTAAAGGTGCCATGCCTATGTAAGGCCGAACAATGTTTAAGAGAACAAAAAAATAGGGTGGAGCCAACAACATAAGAATGATCTGGTTGATAATCTTCTTTTCTTCGAATCTCATACCGCACCTGGCTTTCCGGAAAACTTCCGAGCAAAGCCTGGCGGGTATCCGCCAAGCTATTGCTTGCGGGTTTCCCAATCAGATTTGCGGCGCTTCCCAAGGTATTGGGCTTCTATAGCCCTCTGAATCAAGTCGGTCCTAGTTCTACCAGACCGCTTTTGCTCCGCCTCAAGAGCTGTAACTAAATCCGGCAAGAGACGAAGAATGATTCGAATTCCACCTTTGGGTTTAGGGCCGCGATTATTCTTCTGCATGGGCATAAATTTATTCCAGCCTTTCTAAAACGTCAAAAGTATTATGATATATCCTATATATCAGTGATATCAGTTGGCAAACTTAAAAATTACGGGTTTTAAGGTTTTTTTAGGGGTCGGTACAAAAACTTATATATCAGGGATGAAGATTTATTATTAAGAAATTCACTTTTGCTTTTTAATTAAAAATGCGACGTCTTTGCCACCCTCATATTCATCATGAATACGAATGATTTCACTTTTTAAGATTTGCCGAATGTCGTATTGATCGGGAGAAAACATTCCCCCGTAAAGAATAAGTTCTTTTTCATTCATAGCCACAACAAGAAAGGTGTGCCAAATATTTTTGTTGTAGGGTGGTTGAGACAAGGAAATTAGTAAAGGAATCTTTTGAGAGACGATATCCTCAATAAACTTAATCTTTTTATTCCCATCCCCTTTATCAAAAGTTTTTTCTGTAAAACTGACAAAAGGATATTTTTGATTGATTGCGTTGGCGACACTGCCAAAACTATTAAAGTGCAATTCGTCGGGTTTTCTGTCTTTGTCTAAATCAAAATCGTCTTGAAAGCTTTCGTAATTTATTCCTTTTACTTCTGCTGCTCTAAGGATTATTTCATACCCTGTTGGCACACAACCAGTTTGTGGCCGTTTTTGAGGTACTACGTATTTTTTCCATTCTGGTATGTACCCGATTTTTGATTTTCCTAACTATTCAATTTCGATTCAAATTTCTTCCAACTATTATTAAATTTTGTTTTGTATTGATTCGATGAACTGTTCCAATATTTAGCGAAAAGGATATGTAGATTTCTTCGCATAAAGAATGTTGAAACGTCAGCGGCCTTTTGGCCGCTACCTCTATTTTTTCGATAAAAATTAATTGCTGAATTAAATACGTATTTAATTGAATTGTTAAATGGCCCAAACATTGGATCGCCAGTGATCCATTTATTTCTAAAAGCTGTAATCGAATGATCTGAGCGAAGAGTAATTTTTAAATATTTCCAAACAAAATTCACAACTAACCATTTAGCATAAGCTCTTTCCGGGTAACCTGATGCGACGTAACCGACATTTCGCATTAAGAAGTATCGATTTAAGTAATAATTTGGATCTGTATTAGGGAATATAGAATCATAATATTCTTCAAAAAGACCTTCTTTTCCCTGCCTTACTAAAAGTGGGTCGAGGTCGCAAGCTGCAACCGCCTGTGCCAGTTCCTCTTTTTTTATTAAAGAAAAATGTCTACCAAGCACTTCACGTTGGGCTTCGCTTTTTGATTGGCGTTTTCTTATATAGTGAAAGTCTAATTTTCTGAGTTGCCTTTCAATGGCGATTTGTTTTTGATCGTTTGATCTTAGGTCAGATGGTCGTATTTGGTTTTGCCAATTCGTTGCAGAAACTATGTTAGAAACGAGTGCTTCGAAATTACTTGGGACACCTTGAATGTCTCTTGGAACACGAATGACACGCACTATTACGCTGCCAATAGAAGAATTAGAAGCCACACGTGCTAAAGTTCTTGTTGTTTGTTGACCATTAATAATTTGTGGATTTGTAACACTTAAAATATCTTTCCCGTTTTGGCTCCTTTTTTCAGCCTGGTCGCAAATTATTGTTATCCCATTGTTGTAATACCAAAAATACTCTGGTTCTTCCTTTAACGTTTTCTCCATATTCCTATTAATTTCGGTGCTGCCCAGGAATCCCCGAACATTTCTCGCGAATATTCTGACGCCAGAATTTTGAAATATTTCTCCAACTGAATGCCCATTCATGGAGAAAACCCATGATTCTATTTTTGTATTATTGTCATACCTATTTAAAGTGCCTTTTACTGCAACGCCGGAACCAGACTCCATCTCTAAATCTATATTCGGTACTGGTGGGGCCACACCACTAATGTAATCGGATAATAAAAGTAAAACCTGTTTGCCTTGAACTATCATTAATGACGCATTTTCGGCGCTGTGTTTAACTTTATTAATGGCCTCTTCGCATAAATTGTTCGCGCATTTACCAGTAGTTAAATAATAAAGTTGTAATTTATATCCCTTTTTTAATTTCCGCCGCACTTCCCGCAATCTATTTTCCAGATTAGGATCAATTGTTTTTATGTAATTATTAAATTCTTCTTCTGTGCCAGTTAGGTTGTTTGCCAAATCAGCAAATTCGAAAACGTCAGCTCTTTTTTCGCTGCTTTTACTAAAATATTTTCGGTACTTGCCTTGAACGATAATTACTAAATTTAACTTTTCGTCAATTAAAATCGCATCGACGGCTTTATCATTTGTTTTTCCGGTTAATGCCTTAATAGCCGCGTCTTCATCTTCAGTTATAAAAGCTCTCAGAAACCATGTGTTGAATAAGTCGTTGAGAGATAATTTAGGGAATTTTTCTTTAAAGGATTCCAATTCTTTTTTCAAATCATTTTCATTAAGTAAAGATTCCACAACATTCCTCCTAATTTGCGATTAAATATTTTAGTGATAAATGTTGGAATGTGGTTGCGGCGTCAATTCCGGTTT
Source organism: candidate division FCPU426 bacterium (assembly GCA_963738405.1). Lineage (GTDB taxonomy): Bacteria > Oederibacteriota > Muellerivitia > Muellerivitales > Muellerivitaceae > CAVTWJ01. The sequence goes on from CAVTWJ010000009.1 coordinate 128,736, forward strand.
CAGGAATAAGCAAATATGACCAAGGCTTACCCCCGATAGTAGCTTCATATTCACTTGCTCTTTTGCACCACAAAACAGCGGCACGCGTCTTTTCTTCTACGTCTTTGTTTTTTATCTCATCATCATCTTTGACTTCACAAACGTATTTGGCTGAATTAGATTCAACTATGAAATCCGGCCTATATTGGCTTTCGCCTATTAAATAAATACGAATATCGTGATCGTTAGGCCGGAACCACTTTAATACATCGTTGGGGCCTTCCAATATAATTGCAAAACGGCGTTCTGGATCTGAATCGAATTTTTGGTATTGGAAAAGGCATTTTTTAAAACCCGAAAAGACCATAGAACGGATTCGAATCCGGTCCATAACTGGTATATGAAAATCGACAGGATTTTCTCCGACCGTTCTCGCCATTCCATGACTACTTCGAAAAATATCATGAGCATCATGAACTTCCGCCTCGAATTGGGTAACGATTTGCTTAAAATGATCCTGCATTTGACCGTGAATCAAATCGACGAGTGGAGATTGGTAATAGGCAAGAACATTCCTGATTTCTTTTTCATCTTTCAAATAGCTACGCAGATGAACCACCATCTGGCCAGCTAATTTGTAAAGCAGGGCCTGATCCTGATCGTAATTGATATCGTTCTTGTCTATTAGTCCTCTAACAAGGTGATCCTCAAGCCGCACTTCCGGATGGGTGCCTGTGCCACCAGAAAGGCGTTCTTGATCATTGGTGCGAAGATGCTGAATAAGAATATTTTCTTCAACCGGTTGGTAATGAACAGCTGATGGGTCCAGGTCGAAATCTTGAAAACCACTCTCCTTCACATCCTTAGCCGTGATATTAATTTTTGGAACAACAATAAAACGGTCTAAAAATAATTCAGATACCTTTGCTGCGATCTGTGTAATATCCACCCTAGATTGGGTTACACCAACTAACTCTTCCTGAGTAGGTCCTAACTGACTTTGGACCCATTGGACAATTTTACTCTGTGTTTCTTTTTCTTTTAATTGGCTTAACCTGTGTAAAGGGACGATTTCCTGAATAGCGGTCAAAGCAAAATCTGCAACTTTTCGTTCCTCTTCCGTTGAAAAAAGAGCAGGGACTTCATCTGCACCTGGATGAATAATACTTGGATCAGGCCGCCAAAGCGCTGTCACGGCGTTAGGGGCATCTACCACTTCTTGGCGTTGAATGGAAATATCTTTTCCAATAATGACACCAGTTCGGATAATCGAATCTGGTTTATGGGCTTCATCGATTATTTCTTGGAATCGGTCATGTGAGACGATAGTCAAACGATCAACGGCCACCACCCCGGTTCGACGCCCATAGGGAAGTCGCAAACCTCGCCCAATGCTCTGCTCAACTAAAGTTTTAGAATTAGCTGCCCGGAGTGGAACAATCGTATACAAATTAGTGACATCCCAACCTTCTTTGAGCATGTTCACATGGATTACGATTTCAACAGGATTAGTTAAACTTTCAACCGTTAGTAATTTTGCAACGATATGATCTTTTTCTTCTTTACCACGACCCTCACCCGAGTGGACTGTGATAATTTTACCTTTATAACTACCTTCAAAAAAAGAATCGCTTTCCATCAAGGTTTGCAAATTTCCAGCATGTTCAATATCGGTTGCTACTACCAGCATAAAGGGTTTTTTACGGTCCACGCCCTTGTCTCGGGCATAAAGATCCAATTTAACCTTTGTATCTTCATGGACACGGATTCCATCCTCAAGTTTTAAAAGTTCTAATTCTTCTGGGTTATAACTATCAGTACTAAAATTTTCTCTAGTAGCCACGGCAGGTTCTTTAACAAAACCGTCCTTCATAGCTTCCGATAGGGGATAACTATAAATAACATTTTTAAATGCAACCTGGGTTCCACCGGTTTCAATATGCGGAGTTGCGGTTAGTTCCAAACCCAAAATCGGATTAAGTTCATTTATTGCTTTGAGACCAGCAGCGGCTCTATAACGATGACTTTCATCCATTAATAAAACTAAATCGGGCAAATTACTTAGGTATTCAAAATAGCTCTGTCCAATGTATTCGCTGAGTCTTTTAATTCGAGGGGCATTTCCTGCACGAACTTCACTTGTAATTTTGCTGATATTGAAAATGTTGATATGAGGTTCACCGCTATCCCACATTCGCAATTGTGAACGAGCTTCGTTTCGTACTCCGCGTCCTTGTTCATAGTTATCGCCTGTAATAATTTCGGGAGTATTCGTTACGAAATCGGCTATTCCAGTAAAAACATATTTAGGGGTGCCTGGTGTGAAATCGGAAATTAGTTTGTTGTAAATTGTTAGGTTAGGAGCCAACACAAAAAAGTGCCGACTGCGATGGGTTCGGTACAAATAGGCAATAAAGGCACCCATAAGCCGAGTTTTACCCACTCCGGTTGCTAGGGCAAAACAAAGTGATGGGAATTCTCGTTCAAAATCCTGCACAGTTGAATAGTTAGCCTTAATGGTCTCTAGCGTTGAAATCGAATTTTGCTCTTTATGAAAAGCTACCTTTTCATCTAAGTCGGCTAAAATTTCTAGCGAACGTCGCTGTGGTTCCCTAAGTGATAGGCGTTGTGTGATATAGCTGATTTGTTGTGAGTTTAGTGGGTACATTCGTTATCTCTTCTTTGAATTTTGGGATTTATTTTTCTCGTTAAACAAATCAGATTGCCCGGTTGTAACGGATTTGGAAATTTTGTGATTATTTATGTTTTCTTCGATTTCTTCATTCTCGTCCTCTACCACCGGCAACTGGCTTACTGCCATGCTATAGTCATCTTTATCCCATTCCGCTTTATCCAAAACAGCTTTTGGGATTTTCTTTAGCGACAAATTGCCCCATTGGGTTAGGTCTTTTGCTCTCCAAGCACCGCAACAAATCAATAAACTGCGTTTAGAACCCACCTCATCACTAATCTTGACCAATTGTTCAACTGTTAAAGTTTGTGTCGTCACGTATATAAAGTCATTTTCGGTGGACTGACCGTGTCGCCAAAATTCAGTTTCGCTTGGGGAATAAGTAAAGCCTTCTAATTTGCAAACGGCTTCGGCTACCAACTCGGGATTGAATGTTGGATTAATAACCTCATTCCCCCAAGAATCCTTTTTAATCAGCGAAGGGGCAAGTCTGTAATATCTAAATCCACCGCCACCTTTCCAACCAATAGATTCGCTAATACCACCTTGGTCAGTCCCATCAATAACTTTTTTAAGTCGAGGAATGATATGGGTATGGCAATGTTCTCCCAGTTCTATCATTATCCAACGACGACCCATTTTGTGCGCTACTGCCCCAGTGGTGCCTGAACCAGCAAATGAATCGAGAACAAAATCGCCAGGGTTAGTAGAAATTTGTAAAATTCTTTGAATTAAACGTTCTGGTTTCGGTGTAGCGAAAACAGGCGCTGTTGGTAACAAAGTTGCAATTTCTGCACTCGCTTCTCTTGTTGTACCTGCATCGTCACCTAACCATATGCTTTCGGGAACTCTTCCGTCTTGATCTTCCAAATATATCTTTCTCAAAATCCTTGATTCGCCATCTACAAAAGTGATTTCTCCAGTAGAAACCTTTTCATAAAACGTTTCCTTAGACCAGCGCCAACCTTTATCTGGGGGCGCAATTTTATTCCCGTTTGGTGTTTCAATGACGTATTTTAAATTTTCCCTAAGATTAGGGCTCCGGACATCACCGCTTCTCCACAAGCCGCGCGGATCACTATCAGGGTTTGAATAATTAATGTTATTTTCTTCAGTCCTGGGCAGTTTATTACGAATAAATTTATCTGACTTTTGATAAACCAAAATGTAGTTGTGATGTAATGAAAGTTGTTTCGCGTCGTTTTTGCCTTGAATACTGTGTTGCCAAGTAATAGAACCGAAAAAATTATCCCTGCCGAACATTTCGTCGCATAGGATTTTTAAATAGTGGCATTCATTATCGTCGATAATTATCCAAATACTTCCGTCTGGGCTTAACAAGTTTCTCAGTAATTCCAACCGATCCCGCATTAAACTTAACCAAATGGAATGTTCTACGCCGTCTTTGTAATGTTCAAATGCACTACCTGTATTGTAAGGTGGGTCAATGCAAACACATTTTATTTTTCCAGCGAACTCGTTTTCCAATGCCTTTAATCCTAATAGGTTGTCTCCGAAAATTAGTCGATTATCAAATTGATCAACATCTCGTCGAGTTTTAGAGTGAAATGAATTTGCGAAGTCGTGGATAAGAACCCGCGGTTCAAACTTCGGCCTGTTATCTTTGCCAATCCAAGTAAGTTCAAGTTTTGTTTTTTGCCCGTTCATTTTCGATCCATTTTCGTAGATGTATTTCTAACGCTTAGTAAACTTATTGAATTGTCCACCGAACGGTGAATAATTCACTTGTCTTCATTTGTCTTCCCATTCTCTCCTGAAGTTCTTGAACTAAAGATTGGTGCTTCTCGTCCAATTCATCCTGGGCGGCAAAGATCTGAACTCGTTTTCTCTTCAATTGAACTTGTAACTCCGCGATTTTTTGTTGAATCTCAACTTTTTCAGCTAGACTCGGCACTCGTAGGCTTTGTCGGCGGGCTTCTTTGATTTCGCGTTCAATGGAAGTCAACTCGAAATCCAGGCCTTGTTTTTGATCTTCGTGCCAAAGCTCCAGCTTGTCTAATTCGGTTTCAAAGTAGTTACGATTTCTTTCCTCCATCTGACTTAACAAAATACCGCGTTGATTTTCAGTTTGAGTTATCAGAATATCTGGGCAAGAGAGATTACATTGAGTCGAACTTAGAACATTAAGTCCTAACAAACGGCGACATTGGTCAGTATCTAACGGTTGGCCATCTTCTGTGATGCCAGCCCAAATTAAGTATTCCTCAAGTTGCAATGTATGTACTGCAACTTTAGAAAGACTTAACCAGCCAGATTTACCTAGCAAAGTTTGAATAGCGGCTATATTTAAACGGGAACCGGTTAAATCAAGGGTTATATCTGCTGAAGGTAATTTACGAAGTTCCCATTGGTCCAATAAACGCTGGGCAAGAGGATGACCGACTCTAAAAAGGTAAGTATCTTCGACATTACGCCCTGTTCGATAAGGCCCCTCGGGTATTTCCTCACCAACGAATGGATTTTCTTTAAGAAAAAAATATTTACCTTCTGGTCCTTCTTTAAACTCTGCAAAATCACGTAATGACCAAGCAGCTAAATCCCAAAGCCAACGACTATAACGATCACGGCCTGCAATAGCTAAATCGTCACTAAGACGCAATTTTTCTTGAACTTCGACATCGAAATTCTCTAATAATTGTTGGCGTGTTTGATCCAAACGTTCTTGAATGGGAATTTCTAATTCCGTTCGTAGTTGTTCAAAGCTTTTGTCGATCTGTTCAGGTGTTCGACAGTGTTGATAAATATCAGCGATTCTTTTTTCGAAGTCTACGCCGCTTTCTAATGTACTTAGTACTTGGTCACTCGCGCCAAAAACACCTTCGAAAAGCTTGAACTTTTCGTCTAAAAGCTCAAATACGCGTCTATCGACTTCATTATCGAGATTTACAAAATTAACCACTACGACGTCATGCTTTTGGCCATAACGATGACAGCGGCCAATTCTTTGTTCTATGCGTTGGGGATTCCATGGCAGGTCGTAATTAACGACTAAGTTACAAAATTGGAGGTTGATACCTTCTGCGGCTGCCTCTGTCGCAATCATAATCTGGCCATCTTCTCGGAAATAATCGACTAAAGCTTGGCGTGTATCCGCTGTTTTTGAGCCACTGATACGAGAAGTGTTAGCATGTTTGGAAAGCCAAGCTTGATACAAAGCTTTTGCTTGGGGGCCGTTGTTACTGCCGTTGAAAAGTAATATTTTCCCATGCCATTGGCTTTTTTCGAGTAAACCCAATAGGTATTCTTGGGTTCTGGTAGATTCGGTAAAGATAACTGCCTTTTCTGGTGCTCCCAACTCTCTTGCTTTATCAAAACCCTTCGCTAAAGCGGTCAATAAAGCTTCGCCTTTAGAATTACTGTTTATGCTTTCCGCAAGGGCCTGGAATTCACGTAATCGAGCTATTTCTAGGCGCATTTTTCGTTTTTCTTCTTCTGTGTAGACACGAACTGGTTTTGCTTCGCCGTCTTCTGTTTCCTGTTCCTCATCATCATCCACCCATTCATCTGGTTGGGCTTCACCGCCTTCATAACCTGGCGTGACCGCTTCGATGTCAAGTTCGGGTGGTGCTGGGGCAGAAGCTTGTTCTTCAAGTTTTTCCGCCAAATGGTGAAGTGTGCCGGAAATAGCAAAACTCGAGCTTGCTAATAGTTTTCGAACAATCATGGTCATCAGGGCTCGCTGACTTTTTGGCAAAGCAAAGAGCGTATCTTCTTGCAAGTAATCGGATATTAAATCATATAGTTCTTGTTCCTCTGGTTTAGGATGAAACCCTTCAGTTATAGACAAGCGGTTCGTATAACGAACGTATTCCAAAACCTGGCGTCTAAGTGTTCGTTGGCAAAGAGGTTTAAGTCTTTCCTTTAAAAGACGAAAAGAAGAGCCTTGAGTTAAGTTGGAAAATTGGGCTTTAAAAGCTTCTAAAGATCCAAACGCATGGTCGTCAACCAAGCTCACCAGCCCATAAAGTTCTAATAGGGAATTTTGTAGTGGCGTAGCAGTTAGAAGGATTTTTGGGTGTTGTGCCAATGCTTCTTTGATTATGTTGGCGATTTTCGCAGTGGGTTTATATACATTTCGCAAACGATGGGCTTCGTCAATTACTACCAAATCCCAAGAAGTCCCTTTTACGTAGGACGCTTTAGCTTTTGCGAAATGTAGGGAAGTAATAACCACTCGATCTGTTTGGTCAAACGGATTAAAGCGCCCCTTTTCAGTTTCGATATTAAAAGTGGCTTTTTCTAATATAAGAGACTTTAAAAAAAACTTTTGTTCAAGTTCTTCCGCCCATTGTTTTCGAAGGCTAGCGGGGCAAATAACAAGGAGTCTTCGTTTGCGTTCAGCCCATTTTTGTGAAAGAAGGATGCCTGCTTCAATGGTTTTTCCTAAACCCACTTCATCAGCGAGGATAGCCCCGCGAGAAAAAGGTGAACGGAAAGCAAAAAGAGCGGCTTCTACTTGATGGGGATTTAAATCGACCTGGGCTTCGGACAAGGTTGCGGCTAATTTATCCATGCTGTCGCTAGGACATTTACGTGTAAGTTCGCTGGCAAGGTATTTAGCGTAGTAGTCGTTCATACACCCTGAATTCCGGAAAAGTGTGTAAAAGTGTCCAAAAAGGCATCAGCGAGCTTAAAAATTCATCTAATTCTAACCTTTCCAAACTAATCGGTCACATCCCATTTATTGCTTTAGGAATTGTTAAAAGAGTTGTTAGGGGGAGGGTTTGGGAGGGAAAGGCCCAAAGAATCACAAAAAGTCCCGCTAGGGACTTTTCGGAAATTCCCGAAGAGTTATGCGAGAAGTCCGGCTTGGCGGAAGGAAAAGTGGCCTTCGTGAGTTACAATCAGGTGGTCATGAACCGTTAGCCCCATGGCCCTTGCAGCGGTGACGATTTGGCGGGTTAATTGCCTATCTCCTTCGGAAGCTTCAAGGCTTCCCCCTGGGTGGTTGTGAGAAAGAAGCAACCCTGAGGCGTTAAGCTCTAAAGCTTTCTTCAAGACTTCCCTGGGATAGACGGCGGTATGGTCAACGGTTCCATCTCCCATGAGTACGCAATCCAAAACATGGTTTCTGTGGTCAACGTACATGACTAAAAAGGACTCGTTGGCCTTCCCGCCTATGAAATTCCGGAAATATTCCGCCGCATCCGCAGGACCCGAAAGACATGGCCCCCTTTTGTAATCTGCCCTGGCTTCAGCCCAGCTCACCGGGGGAACCGTAGGGGGAACCTTGAACATTACGTCTAATTTCATCTCCAACTGTTTCTTTCTCATGTGCCCTGCTCCTTAGTTTGTTAGAGGAGAGAGCACCCTCCGGGTGCGCCCCCTCACAAACGCTTGGGGGCGCAAACGGAGCGATAAGAGGAGTTCGCTTATGGAAAACCGAATCCGGGGGGAAGTGCGTTGTTCGCTTTTAGCATTATTGGGGGAAACGTCAGGCCATCTGTGCGGACGGAATTACCGAGGAACGAGGTCCGGCCGGCCTGGCGTTTAGGCGCTGTCCGACCCCAACGGCGAAGCCGCCCCCGGTTCGGTTTTCGACAGGATTTACGTTGCTGGGGGTTCCGGGGTGATATTCCAACCGGACTAGGGATGGGAATAGGGAAGGGTCGTTTTCCTTTCCTTGGGGGGCCGGGGGAAACGCCACCCGGACAATTGAAGTTGACGATAGAAATCTAAAGAATACTTTTGTATAATCGTCGTATGAATCATTTTAAAATGAATTTAAATATGGGCCCAAATCCACCTTCTCCTCCACCAGATGATGATGGTATAGGAACTAGAGGTAAGTAAATGAATAATATTGATGACCCGAAAATTCCAGAGGCGGAAAATAATGATGAACGTTCTGAAACCGTATCAAAATCGGAAGTGTCTGTTCCAGATCCGCCGGTAGATGAAGATGGAACAATTTGGAATTCCAAAGATGAATGATTTCCAAGAAGATCCTAAACCAGAACCAATTCCAGCGCCTGTTCCCGAACCGCCAGAGGATGAGGATGGAACTATGCAGGAATCCGAGAGATGAGTTTATTTGAACGGGACCCTAATTTAATTCTCCCGCCTGAACCACCGCCTGATGATGATGGGATTCTAGGCGCAAGCCCTATTCAACTTCCAGATCCACCTCCAGATGAAGACGGATATTTCGAAAAGAGCTTATAACAAGCTGAAAATTAAACTAATCGTCAAAGATATAATTAGCCCTACCAAACTTGAATACGCTGATAAATTTATTAACATCAGTTTAGCATCGTTACTTTGAATGCTTTGTTTGATTCTATCCTGGTGATAAAAAGTTATATAACCCAACATGACTTTCAGGGAATTTTCGTTACCTTCTAGTGTTGTTTTTTCTAACCACATACTCGGATTGCTTCCTAAGGACCCATATTTATAGCTATGTAAAGAGACAACAATGAGAATCAAACTTAAAACAAAAAATGGTATTAACGATACTAGAAAATAAAACAAGTTCGGATGAGTGGTTTTAACAACGAATGAGGCGGAAATTTCACCAATTAAAAGAGTCAAGTAACCGTTGAATAAAATAAAGGCTTTCTGCTCTATTTGTTTTTTTGTTTCGATAACATCGGTTAGTTTTTTTTCCGCCTGATTTAAAGCTTCTCTAACAATACTCATGTTTATATGTTTTAAGTTTTTGATAGCTTCTTTGGTTAACACGACCTCCCCCTGAACAAGGTCACTAAATGTTTAGGGTTATGAAGTTTGGTAGAGTTCAACTTGCTCATTTATCAGCACCATGGGCAAGTTTTTTTAACGCGACTGATAGATCAATTACTTTGTTGTTCACTTTTTTTAAATCGCCAATCAAATGATGAAAATCTTTATATTGGCGTTGAATGATTTGTGGTGATAGTCCTGGCGATTTGGATCTTTTGTGTTCAAACCAGACTCTGAATTTTGCTTGCCATTCAGTTAGATGTGGTCGTAAGGTGTCATTCAAAAGGGAAATTAATACTTTTAGTAGTTTTTTTGCATCACCATCATCCGAAAGTTCTTCCACTGGGATAGTAACAATTAGCTCTCTGATTTTTTTAAATAGCTCATACCAGGAATTGTAAACTTCAACTATCAAATCATGTTTTTCATCAAATGGTAATGCGGCCTTTCTTGTAACAATTTCTGCCCAAGCTACATGAGCAATTCTGGAAACTTCCGAGGTTCGTTTAAGTTTAATTTTTGAAGTCCCCAAAGGAACTTCAATCTCTTCAATTTTCCAATGCGAATTACGGTTTAAAAAAAAGTATTTAATAATCCACATAAGGAAAATTGTTCCCGTGATTAGAAATATCAACGAATTATTTAAATGAAATTTGAATCCATCACTCAGTGTGTAGGAAATGTAAACCAAATCATCATTAGTATTCATTTTATTTCCGAAATGGGAAAAACTTTAGCATTTTTGAACTCTAATGGCATTCCTTTAAAGCCCCATCCGTAACTCACGTCTATCCATTTGATTATACTCTCTAAGAGTTTTGATGAAGGTTTTCGGTGACCCCTGGCTGAACAACAAATATCTTCTTTTGAAGGACCAAACATTCTAAAACGTTTCAAGATTTTAGGGGCGTTCTCGCCGAAATAGACGAATTTATTTGAAACTAAAACACGATTAACGTTAGTGTCGTGCGTAATGTTTTTTCTGTTCGGTTTCCCTTTCTCTTTACTATGGTGCGAATCTACTTGATGCCATCGATCATTTCTAAAAAAATAAATGTTATCACCATACAGTTGTTTTAAACTCCCATTTAATTTAGGTCTTTTTGAAAAAAATCTAGGATCACGCCAGTAAGTATTGAAATCAAAAGCTTCTGTGACTTGCATTAAATAAATAATCTTCCCTGCGAACCCATACCTGGATTTTGCGCCTGTTCCAATAATCCAATCTCCAATTTGAGCACGTGCTCTTATTTGTGGTTTGCAGGTCGCAAGCGTACACCATCCATAAAAAGGATTAGGAGCAAATCCATAATCACGGGCAACAATGTAAGAAAAAATATTTAAGGGCATGTGTATCTCTTGATTTGCCATTCAGGATTTCTGTCATTCCCAGATGCTGGATCTTCCCACTTTTGAGAATTTGTGGAATTTAAAGCATCAACAATCTGTTGACTTTGCCAACCAACAATTGCTGAATCGCCTAACTTTTGTAGCATATCCGGAATATTTGCTTCAGTTGCACCCTGAGCATAAACACCAATAACTCGTTTACCTTGAGAGATGGCATATTCAATTTCCCAATTAACCCACCAGCTAGTATGTGTGTCCTTATCAATTAGAACAACTAGAGCACTAGCCCAATCAATTCTTGGGGCTAATATATTAGTTTTGATGTATTCAGGGTCTTTTGCTTCGTTAGGTTTTTCGCTATTAATAGAACCATCTCGAACATCCATGCCAGCTTGGCCAATTAAATCTTTAAGCTTAGGTAAAAGCTCGTCATTTTCGTGTATGTGAGAGATAAATATATTTTTGATATCGGACATATTTATTAATTCCGAAATAAAAAGTTATTTGAGATCCGTTTATATATTATGCATTTGTATTAATTAATTAGCCACGAACTAAATATTAAAATGTAACAAATAATTAGAGATTCAATGAGTTTTTATTACTTTGTTTGTGCGTTTCAACCAATGGAAAAAAAGGTTTTTAAATACTCCATTTGTACATTTTAAAATTGTTTTATTTGATAATTCTTGCCAACCTCGCCGTCTTGCCGCCTCAGCTGACAAAATGAATAAAATATTTTTGTAAGCGATTGGTGCATTTGGCCAGTAGGTAATAGCCTCGTGTTTTCGCTTAGAAAGTTTCTCGCTAATAAATAGATCAATTTTTCTGCCTAACGCGAAAAATAAATATTCGGATTGTTTTTTATTAACGGAAATGTTATCTGAATTTCTAGGCGGCTTCCCTTTTTTACAAAAAACTTTATCGGCGAGGTACAAGTGGAGGCTATCGCTGATTTGATTGTAAGAACCTACTTTAAGTTTTAACCAGCCTGCCAATATTTCTTGAAGATAAGTAAATTGTATAAAATCATAAGGAAGACCGCGAAAAAGATCATTGCTCCTTAATACTTGCAACCATTCGAGTTTACCGTCTCTAACCTTTAATAAAGAAACAATATTACAAGGAACATCTTCATTTCTTGGAAGCCCTTTTACTTTAGGAAGGTCTAAATTGGAGTCCCAAATTTCTAAAACAACCTGTCGACTTATTGAATTAGATTTTAATGTTTGATAGGCGTTCTCGAGTTGATCTAGACCATTTCTTTTTCGGAGTCGAAAACCATATGCTCCGTATAAAGTTTTACCTGAGCCTGCAAAACTAGAAAGTTCTCGGTTCCAATAAGTTAAAAATTTAGAATCATTTCGGCCATTCATTGTCCAGATGACTTCGGCTAAAGCAAAAGCGATATTCAAAGTGGGTTTTCGAGAAAAAATCCATCTTTGACGTGGATCTTCAATTACAAAGCCTGAATGAAGTATTTCCTTTGTTGGGCCAATTCTACTTGGGTGTCTTTGATATTTTTTATTATCATTGAATTCGTTAAAGGCTTTTCGCCAAACAATATCAGCGGATTTCCCTTGGAATATTTTCATTTATCAAGCACCCTTTAATCCTTTTGAAATTAGATGATTGATTTTCCATTTAGGTGGATACCAAAAATGGATATTTTCTTTATTCATTTGATAGATCTGTTTAATTCTTTTACGGCCACTAAGTCCTTGGACTTCTGGATGTGCAACCCGAGAGTATTTATCAACTTCGCAAAATAAATTCTGACAATCAATATTCTTTAAAGGTCTACCCCATAGGGATTTAAAATTGATGTTAAGTCGCTCGAATTCTTCGTTTTGCACGTCAGTCACATAACGAATGATATCTGACTCGTTGTAATCATTTAAATCTTCAAAGCACTTACGGATACCATCAAGTGCACCTGGTCCAGGAACGACAAAATCATTTTCATCAAAATTAGTAATACAACTATAGTTAATATCAATCGTGAATTGATAAGCCAAAAAGTTACCAATGGTCGGGTAACTTAATAAAATGGAAAATACTTCCTGCATTGATTTTGAGCGAGAAATATTATCAACGACACGCTCCTTCATTAAAAGTTCAATTAGTTTAAGATGATTTTTGTGTTTCTTAGAATAACCGAAATAACTTTTTCCTGAAGCCATGATATAAGCCCCGGAATATATTTTTTGATCTTCCTTTAGTGCCTTGGACAAAATCTTTTCATACATTTCGTATTTATAAGATGAAAAGCGAGGTTGTCCCAATTCCTTACAAAACAATTCCCAAGTACTGATTTTGTTAAATAATTTAAAAAGAATAATCCTAAAAAAGATTTCTTTTGCATCAACCGGGCCTGAATAAATAACATTTTTAATTAAGTACTGACTAACTCTGTCAGAAGCACGATAGGCGTTAGTGAATTTATGTTTGGCGATAATTGGGTCGGAGGTCCATGGACTAGGTTCGTTATAAACTTTTTTAAAAAAAATCGACTGTCTTTCAGCCGCAAAAATCCAATAAGTGTCAAATACCTTTGTGGGTTTAGGACGACTCTTAGTAGAAAAAGTAATCATTGTTTATGACCTGGAATTTGATGTTTACTTGGATGAATTAGTTATTTGTTTAGTGAATGGAGTAGCTATCGGTAATGTTATAGAAGGCGTATTAGGCCGAGAAGATTTAGAACTTGTGATCGAATTAACTAATATTTCTGCTAAAACTGTAACTGCAAAAACCAGCACGCCGAACCAGAAAAACTTTTTGATAAAATCGATCGTTTCTTCAACTTTAATCAATCGTTTATTTAATGCGGCAGGTGAAGCAACTTCACCTGCCATTCTCATTACATCTTCACTAGATATTTCCATCTGATCATATTTTTTGCCATCGTATAAATCATTTGTCTTTTGATCTAGCTTGGAAAACCAGATCAAAAATATTAACTCGCCACGCGTAAGAACAATATCTCCGCTTCCAGCGTTATAGACAGAAAATTTCAGTCTCCCCCTAAATCCTGGATCAACGTGAAATCCAGAAACATTAACTAGGCCACGAAACTTTTTGTCGGCTTTGATTGAAATAAAGCCGATCATATCGGCTGGGATGGTTACGATCTCTTCTGTGAGAAGAAGAGCGAATTGGCCTGGGGGGATAGCAGTTTGCTTACCAATCTCGAGAAATTTCTTAACCTTATCCCCGGAAATATAGACTTCAGGTCCTAGGGTTAACTCGTATGCACCGCGTTTTATGTTTTTCGAATCAGAGCTACTAATTAGTTTCGGGAGGATTTTTTTAAGACTTTCAGAGCTTAAAAAGGACACTTTGGCTCCCAAGCAATTACGATGAATTAACGCGGCAAGTATAGCAGTTCTTAATATTGGTTAATATGTTGCAGGATTAGGGTTGTATTCGGTTTTATTGAACCCACAACAGATCTCGATTTCTAATATTATCGAATCCCGTGAAGCTTCCAAATACACCATATTCTCTTTTGCCTCTGGCTTTATGAGCGTAAGAAAGCCATTTAATCTTTTCTCCAACCTTCAGGGCATAATCAAATCCAATTCGATAAAAGCCGGGTTCCATTCCGCGTGCTAAGTCTGTCCTTATCTCAATATTTCTGTCGTATCGCATTGAGCATGCAGGGTCGTTGTAATAAATGAAAATGCAATCCATACCATCCATGATTTCGTAATTATGAAAATATTCGTGAGGAAACAACATTGGATCAATGGTGGGTAGTGAGGTATTAAAAAAGCCCATTAAGTGCCTCTGTCAAGAAATTACGCGGACCAGATAATAAGGTGTTTTGGTATTTCTCTGGGGGCCCTGACCCAAGGATGATTCACTCCCGAAAAAATCCCAAACTCCATTTTATTGTGATCGTGGTAAGCATGCAAAAGCGAATTAGGATCACCATTTGATTCAACGGCGTAATCGAAATATGGCAGGTAGAATCCAGGTAACATGCCTAAGCTTAAATTCACTTTGACCTCGATTCTTCGCTTATAGGAAATCTGACCGAGTGAATCAAAGTCATTACCTTTTCTCGCATAGTCCCGGTAATAAACAAAAATAGTGTCTTCTCCTAAGGGATTTTGGAAACGATTGAAATATCCAACCGGATTTCCTTTTGGGTGTAACACTAATGAAGTTAGGTTGATTGCCATTTTTCCCCCCTGGGAACATTCACGAATGAATTTTAAGTTAGCAGGGCAAAATATACAGCCAAATTTAGTCCAAAGAGTTTGGGACATTGGACCAGGTGAAGGGGGTGTGCCGAGGATCGCCGAAGGCAGCCGAGGCCAGGGGGAAGGCTTTCCACCAAGAGACGAGTCTTTTAACCGGAACGTCTTCTTTGTCTTGCATGAAGTTTCGCATGTGCGTTTGGGCTCATATTGATGAGATTGTTACGTCTGAAGTTTTTCGGATTTCCGTCTATATGATGCGTGACTTGATTCCCTTTGGGTTTGGCAACAGTTCTATGAACCAATAACCCGCTATTATTCCAGACAGGATATCCTTTTGGATTGTAATGAAACCTTCCCATGAATTTTCTCCTTTCACCCATGAACTTCGCTTACGCACTCAACCTTACATGTAGAAGCCAGACATCGACCACCATGTGAAATTCATAATCATCTAAAGGCATTCCATGTCTGAGTTTGGTGGCGATTCGACGGTCAAAATCGGCATGCTCTCCCTTCGCCTCCGGTGAGGGCTCAACGATCTCGATGGCAAATTTCAACAGATCCCCAGTCAACCGTTCATTGCGAATCAGCTTCCTTTTTATTTGGCCACAGCGCCAGTTTCGGAGTTTGCGAGCTTCCTCCTTTTCGGGATTCCGAAACGCGCGCATGAAACAATCTTCCATGAACAAATCTTCTGGCCAAACCAATTCGAACGGTTTCTTTGGCTCATTTTTCATAGGCTTCACCTTTCGGGTATTTGAGAATATTTAAACCCTGAGTGGGAGAACAAATAAAAAAATTATGGGTAGAAGTAATCAAAACTGTGCTGAGTGACACCAAACGGGGTTTTGTTTACATTCCCGTAACATGAAGGGGGAGGTGGGCCGAGGATCACCGAAGGTAGCTGAGGCAAGGGGGAAGACCTATTTACCTTTTTCTTAAGGGGCGATCTCCTCTTCGACGGTCCGCCCATGCGGCCAGGTCCTCAGAAGGGAATCGAAGACATCTGGCTGTGAATTTAACAAACGGTATTGGATCGGCTTCCCAAGGGGACCTTGAAACCCAATGGTAAAGTGTCCCGGCTTCTACCCCGAGAAAATTAGAAGCCTCTTTGATGTTCAAATATCTCAAATTGTCCTTCGGATTTTCCATTTCATTCCTGATTTAGTGATATATCAGCGTATTGTTAGGGTGTGTTGAAATCACCAAAGGCAGCCGAGGACAGGGGGAAAGCGTTCCCTCCAATTCGCAGTTATTTTTCCAATTCGCGTTTAATCTCAGATAGGGAAAGCCGCTTACCTTGCCATTCCCGAATAAGTTTAACCTTTTCGACAGCCTCTAACGGATACAAGGTGTAACCCGATTCGGTATGGTCCGCCGGTTTCAAGAGCCCTTCTTTGGTCCAATGGCGAATAGTTGCGGTGCTTTCACGGGTCTTTCGGGCCAGGGCCCCGATCCGAAGCAGGGAAGTAGTATCCTGGGCTTCCTGAGCAGGGCTTTCCCCTTTTGCGGCTTTCAAGTAAATATCAAGTGACCGATCGATAATCCTGTACATGAGCGCTTCATAGTCTTCGATGCTCCCCCCCAACTGTGCTTTTTCTAACCCGTTTAAATAAGCCAAACGCTCACGGGTACGGATGAAGGCCGGGGGATAACCTTTTTGCATTAAAAGCAGGTTCATCAAAAGCCGGGCTGTTCTGCCGTTACCATCGACAAATGGATGGATACTCACCAGACGGTAATGCGCTTGAGCCGCCAACTCGGCAGGGTGTAGGTCGGTGGTCGATTTGAGCCAGGATGCGAATTGACTCATGAGTTGGGGAACTTTTTGGGCATTAGGAAGCACGACCGTGGAACCGGAAATTCTGACCATTAGGGTCCGGTACCTTCCGGCATTGGAATCGTCGATACCCTTAAGAATCATCCCATGAAGTTCCAGGATCTCTTTTTCGCCTACAGGGTGCCTTGGACTGGAAACAACCTCTTTTAACCAATCCAAAGCCTTGGCATGGTTGGTGGCTTCCAAGTGTTCCCGCATCGTCCGGCCACCAACGGTAATCCCTTTTTCCAGGACAATAGCCGTTTCCTGGCGGGTGAGGGTATTGCCCTCAATCGCGTTGCTCGTATAAGTCAGCTCAACCCGGAACCATTCTTCCAGGTTCAGGATTAATGCGGGTTTAAGCGGACGTAAGGCGTCCAGGCGCTTCTTTTTTGTGTCGAGTTTGTTCCAGTTCATGACACTAAGTATAAAGTGTAACGTTACGGTTTACAAGATGGTTTTACTCAGTCATTGAGTATTTTTACTCAATGACTGAGTATTTTCGAAAATGGCTTTTAAGGGAGTATTTACAATTTATTCAGCCACCTGAACAAATTGTTTTTGCCGGAATTGCCCTGTCAAGGAAGGCCTTTTTGGCGGTTCGAGACAAAGGCAAGCCTTTAATAAGCCATTTCGTTATTAAGGATAAGGCATTATCTTTTAATATCTTTGGTCGATGATGTTTCAGGTTTTTGGAATGTTTTATTGAATACAGAAAGCCAAATTCGAGGATGTTTTCCCACCTTGACGGAGGGAAGCATCCCCATTTGCCGCCAATATTTAACTGTGTTGACGGGAACCTTAGCGAGATCCGCTACTTCTTGTTCTGTCAAAAGGTAATCTTCGTGTTTCAACCGGGGGTCACCCATTACAGTTTTTTTCATGACTGTCTCCTGTTTTTTAAAGTTGGGAAAACGGCCATTTTAAAGACCCCTTAGTTATTAAGGGTTTTGTGATCCCACGGTGCCTTTCCTCGTGTCATATACGTGTCATTCGGAGTTGTTTTGTAAGTTTTTAACAGGCCGCCAGAGGTCACCAACGATCAGAACAAAAAAGCCTCTGCTCGTAAAACCATTACGGGCAAAGGCTTTTAAAAATGTGCTGGGGACTGAATTTTTTGCTCGAAGATGTCGGTTGTGGCCTGAAAAAATTTCAAGTCCACTGCCTTACCAATTAGGACTAACCCTCCAGCCGGGTTGATTGTATCTGCTTTTCTTCCGCCTGTCAGGGTTGCTCATTGTACCCAAATTCATTTTTTCAACAACAAATGAATTAAAACGTCTTATTTTTCCAGATACCCTTTGAGTTCCCGGCTTCTGGAGGGATGTCGGAGTTTGCGAAGAGCCTTGGCCTCGATTTGCCGGATTCTTTCCCGCGTGACATTGTAAACACTGCCGACCTCTTCCAAAGTTTGAGTCCGGCCGTCGTTCAAACCGAAACGCATTCTGAGTATTTCTGCTTCCCTTTCTTTGAGGGTTCCCAGGACCTTGCCGATTTTTTCTTGAAGAAGCACGAAAGCGGCCGCGTCCGCAGGGGAAACCACCTGTTTGTCCTCGATAAAATCGCCTAGATGGACGTTATTGTCCTCCCCCACCGGGGTTTCCAACGATACGGGGGATTGGGCGACTTTTAAAATGGATTGAACCTTTTCGATCGGCAGCTCCAAACGCTCTGCGGCCTCGTCGGCCGTGGGTTCCCGCCCTAATTCCTGGGCCAGGTCGCGTGACACCTTGATGAACTTATTAATCACCTCATTCATGTGGACGGGAATTCGAATGGTGCGGGCCTGGTCCGAAATGGCCCGGGTGATGGCTTGACGCACCCACCATGTGGCGTAGGTGGAAAATTTATAACCACGCCGGTATTCGAATTTTTCTACGGCTTTCATCAGGCCGATATTTCCTTCCTGGATCAAATCCAAGAAAGAGAGGCCTCGATTGGCGTACTTTTTCGCGATCGAAATCACGAGGCGCAGATTGGCTTCCACCATTTCCATGCCCGCTCGATAGGATTCTCGTTCACCCTTTCGAATGTTTTTCATCATGGCCTTGATGTCCTCTCGGTCGGCCATGGTTTCTTTTTCGATTTTCTTGATGTTTCGGCGGGCCTCATCCCAAGCGAGGGCGGCGGCCAGGAAATCCTCCCCTTTGAGCGAACTCTTTTTTTCAATCGGCGCTAACCGGTTGGGGGAGGTTGATTTTAAAAGGCTGGGGAGCTTGATGTATTCCGCAGGCGAGAGATTCATTCTACTTTCCTGTTTGTGCATCGCGTGTTCTTGGCGGTCGATGTTGTCGCCTTGTTCCTTCATGCGGTCGATCAGGCGTTCACGCACTTTTTTCTGGAACTGGCAATCTTTCACTAGCCAAATCAGATCAATTAATTGAGTGTCCAATTTTTCGATCAGCTTTTTTTTCTTTTCAGGCGACAGGGATTTGAGCGTGGTCTGATGCTGCAACGCCTTGATTTGGCGTTCCATGATTTTAAGCTTTCCATGGTTTTTCTTAATCTTGTCCATGATCTTTTTTTCGGGAATTCCATCGGGAGAATCCGCATAGGGGTTTAAGTCGATGGTTTCCTGAAGGGTTTTTGTTTTTTTGATGATGGATAAAAAAAGCTCATGCAATTGTAGGAACCCTAAAGCTGAGCCAAGAACTTCTTTTCCTACCATAAATTCACCGGCCTCAATCCGCTTGGAAATGGAAATTTCTTCCGCCCTGCTGAGAAGAGGAACCCGGCCCATTTGATGAAGGTAGAGTTTGACCGGGTCGCCCATGCGCGATTCCGCACCGGATTCGACGAAGGATTCTGCCGGTTCGTCATCCTCATCTTCGTTTTTGGTCAGGGTGGCGGAGTTATCGGAGTCGGATTCAGATGCGTCATCAGTTGAAACGGCGGCTTTTTCCGCCCGGTTAACGACCTCAATGTCGTTTTCCCCCAGGGCGAGAAGCAGATGGTCGATCTCTTTCAGCGACACCACTTCCTCGGGAAGAATGTCGTTCACCTGTTTGTGGGTGACATAACCCTTTTCTTTTCCCGCCGCCAGGATTTTTACCAGATAAGGTGATTTTTTTTTCGTGTCAGGTTTGATGGGGATGGTCCTTTTTTCATTGATCACTTCACGGGGAAATTAAAAACGATACCCAACTCAGGCCAAACGAAAGAATCCTTGGCCTTGGCCCCTACCGTACTTCTTTTTTATGGGTACCTAGGAGGTCTTTTCTCCGCAATTCAGACCCCTAGGGGGGTCTCATCCTATAGAGGTTTGGCAAAACGTGTTGAAAAATCGAACTAGAAAGGGGGGTATCGGTCCATCTAGCAAGGTTTTCGTAGGGAAATTAGCCCTGTCGATTCAACTCGGATTGAAATTTAGGTATGTTTTGATCCAGTTCAAAGGGGTAAAGGGCACAAAAATGATGTCTCAAAAGGCCCAATTTAAGGCTTGCCCAAGGTGTTTACTTAGGGTTTCAAGGGTTTGATTTGAGCCACAATGATGCGTAATTTTTTGGCCGCGTCAAAGATGCGGTCGTCCCGGTAAAACTCACCGTAATAAATAGATTTGATACCGGCATTGGCTACCATCTTGAAACAATTCCAGCAAGGAGACGCGGTGACATAGATATCAGCTCCGTCCACCCTTACCCCGTTGCGGGCCGCTTGGATGATAGCGTTGGCTTCCGCGTGAATCGTGGCCACGCAGTGATTGTCCTCCATCATATGGCCAGCGTCGTCGCAATGGGGAAGGCCACGGACGCTTCCGTTGTATCCCGTGGAAAGAATGGTTTTGTCGCGGACTATCACTGCCCCGACATGTTTACGGTCACAGGTAGAACGGGTGGCCACTTCGGTGGCGATATTCATGAAATATTGGTGCCAATCTACCCGGATTCGATGGGAAGGTTTGGATTGTTGAGTCTGTTTCATTTGAAGTGGGGAGGTGTTTCTCTTCCTTAAACGTTGGACCGATTTTTTTTTGAACTTCATGCGGATTTTTTGAGCCATAACCCCCTCCGAGTCAAAAGCTAAACTAATTTACCAAAATTTATTGGTTTTCGATCCTTTTTATAAAGGGTCAACCGCGAATAGGGCTAACTTTTTAACAGGATGCCAATGATCCTTTGATTCGGCCAGCCGCGGCAAACCCTCGGCGTCGCCCGTGTTTACAAAAGAATAGCCTTCCAACTGCCTGCAAAGGGTTGAAAAAATATAAGCTGGAA
The DNA here is from genome assembly GCA_963738405.1 of candidate division FCPU426 bacterium. Taxonomy (GTDB): domain Bacteria; phylum Oederibacteriota; class Muellerivitia; order Muellerivitales; family Muellerivitaceae; genus CAVTWJ01. The sequence continues at coordinate 149,706 of CAVTWJ010000009.1, forward strand.
GGCCCTTTATATGAAGATCGGTTACCTCCAAGAAAATGCCAAAAGTTTCCTTGTTCAATGGCGCTCCGGCGGTATAAGCGGCCAAGCGATTTTCCAATAACACGACCCAAGCGGACATGCCCCAGCTATCACCCTGCAAAAGAGTTCGCAAATGCGCCTTTTGGGCGGAATGAATCATTTTTTCTCCCATCTGGCCTTGAAGATTCGGAAGACGTTGTGATTTCCAGGTTTCGAACAGTTCACCGCAAGATTTAAGATCGGAAGATCGATAGGGTCGAAACAAAACCCTTTCCTCACGCAAAAGGTGATTTGCCAGCGATCTTTGGGATCGATAGGAGTCACCTTGTAGTTCGGCTATTCGGGTACGTTCGTAACAATATTCGGTAAGGGTTGGATGGACCGGATAGGGAGGGATATTTTGCAGATCCGTTTCGGTAAAACCTTCGACTCGGGAAACGCCCGCTCCGGGGCCGTTCACTTGAGCCATGTATTGAAAGGCCAAAGCCAACGACTCTTTTGTTAAGGGTTGGGGAGGAACGGGAAAATAAACGTTGGTTCCATAATAGGCTAGGATGAAATGGGTGTTTTTTTTAACCGCCCAGGCATAGGCAAAGTCATCCTGCCACATAAGAAAGGAAGGCAGAGATGAACTCAGGGATGAAGCCGATCCAAAAAAGATTCCAGCCGAGTCCAAGGCGGAATCTAATGGCTCAATTCTGTCAAAAAAATCGGCTAGGGGTAATTGCAAAGAGGACAAATGGGCCTCGAAAATAAAAAAAGCCCCGGAATTTCCGGGGCTTTTTTGCCTACTTGCCTGTTAAGACTCGCGCGATTTCACGCCTCAAGCCGTAACTCAATCGGTGAGCTCTTGAAGGAGGACGGTAATTGGTCAAGTACTGTGGAAGATTCGGCAATTCCACTACACCATGATCATGACTGACCACCGCCGAAGCGTCTCCCTGGGGATGGGCAAAGACCACCACGCCCTGAATCCAAATTTGGGAACATTCCTGGGCCCAGCGGGGAGGCAGGTTGGCCTCCAAATGGCTTCGTAAATGATAAATCTGGGTGGCGACCTGCTTTAGGGGGTTATAGAAGCCTCTCTTGTACCGTGACCGAGTCTTGCGGGCTCTCTTATGAAGAGTCCATTCACGATCCAGAACCTCCCCGGCGATACGGCCACGCAGATATTTGGTTTCGATCACAAACATGACGTTGTTGGTGATTAGAAGATGATCCAGCTCCCGGGCCTTGTCGCCCGATTGAAACTGCACCGAGTGAAGAACTTTCGCGTCCATTTGAAGGCCGTCAAGGACCTTGGCCGTCATGGCCTCCCCCTCGCTGCCTTCTCCCACGATCCGGCTGCGGTGTTGGGCGACCGTAAAACTCCATACGGCGAAACATAAAAAGGTAAGACCCAAAATAACTTTTAACCAAACCCAAGGCAAAAAGAAGAACGAAGCGAAACTCAACGCAAAGAGACTAATCGAAATCCATCTCCAACGAGTCACCCAGCGCATCGCGCGGGGGGGTTGGAGCGCCCGCAATGTGGCGACCATAAATTTATGCCTTTCCCAGCGACAACTCCCGCACTTCCACCACCTCTTCCTGGTAAATACTAATGAACTGAGGATGTTTGAGGATCAGGGAGGATAGATCGGTGCTTTCCAAGTATCGCTGTATCCAATTCAAGTAATTTTGAAGCTTCGCGGACACTTCGCTCCGCGACAGGGCCGGACATTTCGTATCAGCCCCTAACAAAACAGTCCGCTGGTCTTTGCTTTTCATCACCACCGCGGGGTACATCGAGCAATCCAAGGGACGGGCCTCGTAAATCTGGCACGTGTGATCCCCAGGATTAAAAAATGAGCATGCAAAACCATGCCCGCACTTTACCAACTCCGCCTTGGAGGAAAGGCCCTCGGCCTTTTCGCGAAACGAGCCGCCTGATGGCGTTAACTCTACAGTCTGCCGCTCGACCGGGAAAAAAAAGGGAGACAAATCGGCTTTTTTTTCGGGAAACCTGCAACAGACAGGACACTCCAGGCAAATCTCACTTGGCACCAACTGAGGAGGCTGGGGAAACATGAAAACCTTGTTTTAAAGATTATATATGCCGATCCCGATGGTGATCAGCCCCCCGATAATCAATACCGGAGCCAAAGTCATGGAGCCCGTAGCCAAAAACATGTAACCGGCGACTAAAACACCCACGCCCACTCCCAACGTTAACTTACCTGCACTTGACATACGGGGTTGAATGGCATTCATGGGCTTCATGTTTTTTTCCGGCATGCGGTCTTCCTCCAATGGCGTAAAGCGAGAGCATTGTACCAGAACCTCTCGATGGAATTAGGGGTTTCTGGAACCTACGGAAACGTGGATGGCTCTCTGCCTTAAGGTCATTCTTATTTTTTTAACCCTAGCTGGTGCTCTTCTGATGGAGAAATTTGTCTATGTTTCTCAAAAGTTGGCCCTTTTAGCCATTTTTCGACTTGAAAGGCCCATACAATCCCAATCAGAAGGCTTGTTTCCAATAAGGCTTTGGCCACAATCTTTAAAGAGGCGCCTTTCGCTTTTCCGCCGGTCCTTTCGTGGTAAACGGACGGGATTTCAATAGGACAGCTCCCTTGAACCCCCAACTTAGCGCAAATCTCGCTTTCAATGAGTGAACTGTTAAGTTTTAGGTTGAGAGCCAGTAATTCCTCGCGTTTGTAAACTTTTACCCAATTGACGTCCCGCAAACGGATGCCTAAGAACCACCAGTTGACCATCCTGTTCATTCGAGAAAGGAGAATTCTAAAAAGGCTGTAACCCTGCTGTTTTTTTCGACAGAAGGACAGAAAGGTTTTAGGCCTCAATCGGGGGCGTGAAATCAGCTCGGCTAAATTAAATTGTCCATCCGCGGGAACCACACAGACGTTTTCAAAACGGGAATGAAAGTATCCGCTTCGAAGGGCCGCGCCAATGCCCATGTTTTGAGGATGGAAAACCGCCCGGACGTTTGAATGCATTTTTTTAAACTCTCGGATGATTTTGGGCGACGCGTCGGAGCTTCCGTCGTCCACGATTAGGATTTCGTTTTTGCCTGGGGATATTTTATTCAAAACCCTCAGGGCTTGATTGCCGACACGAAGAATCGAATTTTCTTCGTTGTAACACATGATGACGATGGACCATGTTTGGGAAGATTTTGCCTTGAGGGGATTCAATTTAATTCGATGGAATCATTAATGAATTTCCGCCAGGCCTTTTCGAACCGCCACAGCCACCTCTTGGACCTGGGATGGTTTTAGTTCCGGGTAAAGAGGCAGGGAGAGGACCCTTCGGCATAGAGATTCGGCGACAGGGAAATCGCCGGAATGATAGCCGAGATCCGAATAGGCTTTTTGTAGGTGAACGGGAATGGGGTAATGGATGTTGGTTTGAATTTCTTGTTTGACCAGGAAATCGATCAGTTTTTCCCTCTGGTCGGTCTGGATGGCATAGACATGGTACACATGGCGATTGGGATAGGAAGCGCCCTTGATATGAAGTGTGCTTCCCTTGAATTCGGCATCGTATAGTTGTGCCAAGACACGCCGTGCTTTCGTCCATTTTTCCAAATGGCGCAATTTCACCTTCAGGACGGCGCCTTGGAGACTTTCCATACGGTAGTTATAGCCCTTTAAATCATGGTGATATTTATGCTCGGCGCCCCAATCCCGGAGTATCTTGACGGTTTTGGCCAGGGAAGATTCATAAGTCGTGATGGCTCCCCCCTCCCCGAAAGCCCCCAGATTTTTTCCGGGATAAAAGCTAAAGCAACTGATGACTCCCATGCTGCCTGCACGGCGCCCTTTGTACTCCGCCCCGTGAGCCTGTGCCGAGTCCTCTATGACTTTAAGTCCGTGTTTTTGGGCGATCCCAAGAATAGGATCCATATCAGCGCATTGGCCGTACAGATGAACGGGAATAATGGCGCGGGTTTTGGGAGTAATGACTTTTTCGATTTTGTGAGGATTCAGGTTGAGGGTATCGGAATCGACGTCAACCAATACCGGCTTGGCGCCGGCGTATAGAATGGCGGCTACGGTCGCGATAAAGGTCAAGGGCGTGGTAATCACTTCGTCGCCGGGTTGAATCCCAATCGCCAGCAGGGCCAAATGCAGAGCGCTGGTTCCGGTATTAACCCCGACCGCATGCGGAACTTGGCAATACGCGGCGAATTGCTCCTCGAAAGCCGCTACTTCCTTGCCCAAGACATATTGACCACTTTCCAAAACGGAGAGGACAGCCGAATCCAGTTCAGGTTTCAAACTCTGATATTGGGCCTTTAAATCAAGATAGGGAATCATTAGGAATATTCGTCCCAGTCCAAGGAAACGGGAAGGCCCTTTTGAGCGATGGATTGGGAGGCTTTTTCAAGAATATGAACGACATCTAATCCAGCCTGGCCATCCGAAAGGGGCTTTTTACCTTTTTGGATACTTTCTAAAAAATAAGAAGCTTCAGTTTTCAACGCCTCCGTCGTGTCCAAGTGAGGAGTCCAAATATCACCCGCACGGTAATCCACCATCATTTTATAAAACTTTTCGGGCTGGTCCGAAATGACGATTCCCTTGTCGTAAACTTTTATTTTTTCTGTCACTTCCACGTCGTCATATACGATCATTTTTTTATCGCCGCCGATGAGGGTTTGCCGAATTTTCACTGGTGCGAGCCAATTCGCATGGATATGGCCGATCAGGTTTTCCTCAAAAAAACAGGTCAGATAGGCGATATTTTCCGGAGCGCCGGACACATGGGAAATTCCCGTTGCCGCTACGGAAATGGGTTTTTTTCCAAGAACGAAGTTCATGATGGCCAAATCGTGCACCGCCAAATCCCACAGAACATTGACGTCATGTTGGAAGAGACCCAGATTGACCCGGATGGAATCATAGTAATAAATCCGTCCCAATTGATTTGTCCCAACCAGTTCCTTGATTTTGCGAACGGCCCCGGTGTAGATGAAGGTATGGTCCACGAATAAAACTTTTTTCTTTTTTCGGCTTCTTCAATTAACCGCAAAACCTGCTGACTGTTAGCGGCAAGAGGTTTTTCAACGAAAACATGTTTTCCTGTTTCGAAGGCTTTCATGCACAGTTCAAAATGAGAAGCCACGGGTGTCGCGATGGCGACGGCATCAATTTTTGGGTTTTGAAATAGGTCATGAGCATGAAGTGTGGTTTGAAGCGAGGGATACCGCCGCTTGGCTTTTTCCAGATTGGATTGCTTCAGATCGGACACCATCAGGACTTGGGCTCCCTCCGCCTCAGAAAAATTCCGGAGGAGATTAGGCCCCCAATAGCCGTATCCAATTATTCCAATATTAATCATTTTGGGATTCGCTTTCCCCCTGTCATGGTTTAGAAATCGCAACAAATTTAAGTATATTAAATCTAGGGCCAGGACCTTTAGAAATCATCTTTCCCCTGCCGTGAATGAAAATGAAGTCTTATTTGGAGGCTGGATGGAGGGCTTCAACGCCATCTAAGTAGGGCCGTAATACCTCGGGGATTACTACCGAACCGTCCTTCTGCTGGTAATTTTCAAGTACGGCCAGCCAGGTTCTGCCTACCGCCAAACCCGAACCATTCAAGGTGTGAACCAGTTCGGGCTTACCCCCGCTTGCCCGCTTCACCTTGATGGCACCCCTTCGAGCCTGGAAATCGGTGCAGTTGGAACAGCTGGAGATTTCACGGAAGGCGTTTTGGCTAGGGAGCCAAACTTCCAAGTCGTAAGTTTTGGTAGAGCTGAAGCTTTTATCACCGGTGGCCAATACCATAACCCGGTAGGGAAGACCTAACGCCTTTAATACGTCCTCCGCGTCAGAGGTTAACTGTTCCAGAGCCTCCATGCTCTTGTCGGGTTCCACGAATTGAAACAACTCCACCTTGTTGAACTGATGCAATCGGATAAGCCCTTTGGTGTCCTTGCCGTAGCTTCCCGCTTCCCTTCGGTAGCAGGGGGTATGGGACATGTACTTTTTAGGTAACGCACCGGCAGAAAAGGTTTCTCCCCGGTGCAGATTGGCGAGGGAGACCTCGGCCGTGGGGATTAGGTAGTAGCCGTCCTTCTCTACGGCGAATGCCTGCTCAATGAATTTGGGGAATTGGCCGGACATTTCCATAGACTGGTAATTCACCAGGTGTGGAACCACCATTTCCTGGTAGCCCTTTTGGGTATGCAGGTCGAGCATGAAATGGGCAAGTGCCCGCTCCAGTTTGGCGCCCAACCCGGAAAGGATAAAGAAGCGGGCTCCGGAAATCTTGGCGGCCCGTTCAAAATCGAGGATGCCGAGGTTTGTCCCTATTTCATCGTGGCTTTGTGGTTTGAAGTCGAAGGTGCGGGGATTACCCACCTTTCGGATTTCCTGGTTACACTCCTCACCCCCGACGGGGACGGAGGGATGGGGTAGGTTGCAGACCTGAAGCTCGATCTCGTGAAAATCCTTTTCGACCGAGGCGATCTCGCCGTCCATCTGCTTGATCTCGTCAGAAAGTTCCTTGAGTTTGGCCTGAAAGGGGGAGATATCTTTCCCTTCCTTTTTCAATTTTCCCATCTCTTCGGAAGCCTGGTTCAACCGGGCCTTTCGCTTGTCGACGGAAACCATTAAGTCCCGGCGACGGCGCTCCAGGTCCAAGTAAAGGGAAAGGTCGACTTTGGATTTGCAGTCTTCAAGGGCCTTGCGGACCTCGGCTTCGTGTTCGCGGACATATTTCGGATCAAGCATGGGTTCTCCCGGTGAAATGGAGGGGTTATTGTAAACAGGAGGGATGGGGAAAGAAATTTTTTTTTAACCCGGCGGGATCCGATGGAAACCAGCGAACAAAGGAAAACATAGTGTTTGGTATCCATTTATTCGTGATTTAATGATTTATGAGTGAAAACAAATTGGGAAAGAGAAGACGGTATACTGTTTTGATCGAGCTTCCCAATATATAAGGGTTATGGAGGATGGATGAAATAACTGTGAAGATAAGTGGTATGCTTCGAACCCGGCAGTTTAATATCCATTGGTTTGAACAAAGAGAAAGAGTCTATGCCAATATCAGAAACCGTAAAATTAGGAAAGAATGTTTCCATACCTCAACCTGGCTTGGTCAATCTATACGGCTGTGATATCGGAGACTATACGAAAATTGGAGCTTTTGTTGAGATTCAAAAGGGGGTAAGGGTAGGTCGGTTATGCAAGATTAGCAGTCATAGTTTTCTTTGTGAAGGCGTTACCCTGGAAGAACGGGTGTTTGTAGGACATGGAGTTATGTTTATCAATGATCGTTATCCCCGTTCTGCGGTAGGGATTAGACTGCAAACTGAAGAGGATTGGAAAATGATTCCAACACTTGTCAAAGAAGGGGCCTCTTTGGGAAGTGGTGTCATTGTTCTTTGCGGGATCACCATCGGCAAAGATTCGATGATTGGGGCGGGTGCGGTAGTTACTCGCGATGTTCCGGATTTCGCAATCGTTCGAGGGGTTCCAGGCCGGATTTTCGGAAGCGTAAGATAAATTGCATAAACTTATATGAAATCAAAAACACCAATTCGTCTTTTTTCAGGGGAAACAGCCCCGGGCAGAAGTTCAAAACTTTACATCCTGCTTAGACCTCATATAGAATTTAAAATGGCAAGGGCCTGTTATCTGGAATTTTCGATTTAAAAGACTTATCAATTCAGTTTAATTTTCTTCCTAAACGAAAGGTTTTATGCCTTCCAATCGCCCCCCAAAACGCAAAGCGACTCTAAAGGATCAACCTTCTGAAAACGAAAGCAAGATTGAAGTTTCCAACCCTGACTTAGATAGGGGTTTAAAGCCAGCTCCCAATAAATGGATCGTATTATCCTTGATCCTTTTGGCGATTTTACTGGTTGGGAAGGGCCGGCTATTATTCGGCGAAGTCATTATGGGAGCCGTCGTTTTATTTTTAATATTTCCCTTACGCTTACCGAGTATGGCGAAACGGAAAGAACAGCTTCCCTCATCCCCTGGATTGACCTGGCTTCCAATCTTTTGTTTGGCATTATTTTGGCTCGGATTTGCACTTGAATTGGCGAGTTTCCCCAATCATCTATGGATGTTCCCGTCCATTCCTCAGTTTCCCTTCCCCCAATCTCAAGCCTTACTTTTAACCTGTTTCGTCGGAATGATTTTTTCCATGAAATATTTAAATCCGATCGCGAAGATGGAAGATATGCCAGTCAAGCTGGCTTGGGTCTTTTTGTTTGTTTTTATGGTCTGCGGGTCGTTTCTCCAGCTTTATCAGTGGCAAACACCTTTTGGCTCGTATTGGAATGATCAAACGATGGAAATTGCCGCGGCAAGGAGTGTTTTTGATTTAGATGATTATCGATCCGCTTTTGTCCTCCATTCGGGTCATGGAATTTCAACAGCTCCAATATGGTCGATGGTCTTTTTATGGCACTTATTTCCCAATGCCAATGGGTTCTTAATACAAAGGCTCGTGACCACTTTGGTTGATTTGTTGGGTATGTTTATTCTTTATATGTTAGGCAAAGAACTAGGCGGGAGGCGAATAGGTGTTTTCGCCGTTGGATTAGCCGCGGTGAGTAAGCCCCTCATCATAAAATCTTTGGGAAACATACAATCCGTCGAAATGCCGATGGTGGAAGCGTTGGTGTTATGGTTATTGTTGCGTGCAATTAGGAAACCAACTTTAGTCAATTTTGTTTTTTGGGGGTTATCAGTTTCATTAGGGGTGTATGTTTATTCGGTTTTCAGACCTTTTGTCCTCTTTTTCTTCATCGCGGGAGCGGTCCTTATTTGGTTTGAGCATCCAGAAGAACGAAAATTCGATAAGTCGATCGGAATTTGGATCGGAAGCACATTCTTTTTCTTTATAACTTATCTTTTGTATATGAATGGTTTATTTGTTGTTGATAATTGGTTATCTCGAATCATTGACGTTTCGGGTTCCTGGCTTCCGTGTATGGTCATGGCTCTCCTATTGATGTACCTATCGGTGAATAGGTTGAAAATGAAAAAATTATCAGCTCATCCATCTTGGATGGGTTGGACTGCAGCTGCCTGGATCTGTATTTTTCTGACTTTTCCAGTTTTTTCCGAACCTTTTTTGCGAGACCAGCTTTTGGAGACGAATTCGGTCGGAGCCCATGGGTTTAATGTTATTTTTGATCCATTCCAAACCCTAAGAGATTTAGTGCTGAGCATGCAAGATTCGGCTGCTTACAATATCCCGGGTGATTCCTTTTTTAGTTATTTAGAAATTGTTGTTGGGGTTCTTGGAATCGCTTGGGTGATAGCTAGGCCCAATTTGATAAATCTTTTTCTTCTCGCGTCCTTTTTGGCTGGAATCGCGCCCTATCTCTTTGCGGCCAAACCAACCCACAGTTTAAAATTGATGAATTGCCTCCCGCCCTTATTGTTGATGAGCGGATTGGCCTTGGATCAGGTATGGGGATTTTTTTCAAAAAGCTCTTTTCGACGGATGATTCAAATTGGACTAGGGATTCTATTCCTGGCTTTTTGGGCCTGGTCGGGCCAAAAGGTTTTCGACAGGATTTACCGCCAATGGTCAATTCAATGGGTTGGGTACGATACCTTAGATTTCTTGGAGGCCCGCAAAGCCCAACAAAAAGGCGATCGAGTTTTTGTGGCGGGTTACCATTCTGATAGCAGCAGTCCCTATGTGTTGTTTGAAAGGAATCCCGTTTACACGCTTCATCCAAGCAACACCCTTTATATGGGGCCGCATGATCCACCCCAAAATTTGGAGATAATCCTTTGGCCGACCGATTTGGAAATGAAGAAAAAAATTCAATCCATTTTCCCCTCGGTTGCCTGGGAAAATATTTACAACAATCCTAACCACGAACCAAATGTTGAGACCGCCGATAATTTCATTGTTTCTCATTGCGAAATTCCTTTCGATCTTCTCGCAAAGTCCCCTCAAACACTTTTTGCAGTGCAAACGACATCGGAGCCAAATTGGACCAGGGAATTTTCGGTCGGTAGTTTTGGTTTGAGTATGGCGGTCATCGACTGGGAGGATAAAACCCCGTTTGCCCAGGACCCGATTCCTCCCCAAGTTGATTTAACGGATGAGCTGGTACGTTATTCGGCAACGATCAATATCACACGGGAAGGGGACTATGAGATTACAGGAACCACTTCCAACAGGACGCGAATGAGCCTAGATGAGCATCCATTTATCGATCTTCGATTTTCTAGGACCAGCAATTATTCTTATCAAGGGCCGGATAAAGTGCAGTCGAAAAGGGTTTACCTCCACGCGGGCCCCCACACCGTGGAGGTGACAACTCTTTTTCAAAGGTCGAAGGCCCCTCCTGCGGTCTCGATACATCTCAAGGGCGACCCGAGCCCTCCCCGTTCATTGTGGTCTGGCTTTGTTTTTTAGAAATGGACAGATCCAAGCGACAGATAAATTTTCTGGAATGGGCGGTATCTTCATTGAAATATAACGGTTTAAATTTTAATAAGAATCAATTTTGGAAATCGACCTTACCCTTGGAAAAAAAAAGAGGTTTGGGATCAAACTGGTTCCTGAAAGGGAACCGAGCTTTTTTTAGATAATCGATGGCGAAGATTTGGTTGCCATAGGGCCAAATTATCTTGCCTAAGATCTTTCCATCCCCAAGCCTTACCGCCACCACACCGCACCGACTTTTTTGATGGCTTAGTCCCGGGGCATAGGCATGGAATCTGGGAAGAACACGGGAAATCCCGACGAAGAGGACATCCTCAATGAAGCAAAGACCCCGGGTCCACCCCTCCAGTTGAACCAGCGGATGAAAAAAGCCCTCCTTGATCCGACCGACCTGTCCGTACCCGCTGTTATCCACCCACAATTCCTTGCCGTGAAGACGGGCCGAGTGAGGACGGGTTAACCCGAAGGCCATGGGCTCACGCGATTTTCCTGAAAAAATGACGCCGGTTCCATCGACGGGAAAATCCGGGTCCCCAGGGACCTTCGTGAGCATGCGGTCACTGGAGGCGGAAAAGAAGGAATCGGACAACGTTTTTCCTGCGGCGATGGAATTTAATTGCAGGTGGTTTTGATGAAAAACAGGTTTGGTTTTTTCAATGCATCGGGGCCACCAAACCCTCTGGGCCTCCCGGTCATAACCCAAACGGACAACTGCATTGTGGCCCACCGCGTTTCCATATAGATCTTCTTGGATCAGGGCCAAATCATGCAAATAAAGCGATCCTGGCAGCACCTTGATTCGAGAGGGAAAAAGTGTTTCGCCCTTCAGTTCCATCAAAAGGTTGGGATTCCGGGTGCAGGCGATATGAACCGTATGCCGTTTCCAGTCCACCGCGAGCCCAGAAGGATGGGGGAGAGGGAGCCAGGAAGTTTCTTTTGGGCCCAGGGCAAGGACCAAATGCTCGTATTCACGGGTAACCAAAAGGGTGACATCCAACCTTTTAAGGGTTTCTTTCCAGCCCCGATCCGCTTTGGATTCAAGGACTTTGGGGTTAGTGTCTAGCCCAGTCCATAAACCGAAGGCCTGGGCTGGTTCCCGAAAAAGGGAATTCTGTATTTTGTGAAGGGTACTCATTTCATGACCCCGCGAAGCTGAAAGGCGCCTTGGTACATTCGCAATGCGCTCTTGAAGCCGGTGGTGGATTTGCCCCCGTGGCGGCTCCAGCCGGTCTGGGGAAGTTCGAGGATGGGTATCTTTAACCTCGCGCAATGGGCTAAAAGCTCGGCGTCCATTAAATCTCCTGGCGAAATCAATTCGATCTGTTTTAGAAGCTGGCGGGAAAACATTTTGGGAGTACCGTTCACGTCATGACAGGTCACGCCGAATAAGAGCCTGCATTCCAGGTTGTAAAGGGCGGAGCCCATCTCTCTCAAAAAATGGTGGCGTTCATACCGAGAAACCTTAGCCAATCCCCCGGCATTTTTTTTTAACAGATTAAATAGGAGGGGAAGGGTCGTTGGATCGGTTCGCGCCGAATTGGCATATGAAACAAATTTCCCCCGGCAGGCCTTTAAGCCCACCCGTACCGAAAGGCCCCAGCCTCCCGGAGGATTTTCCACTACCCGGACGGATTTGTGCTTTTTCGCGATGAATTGGCAGATGCGGGGGGAATTGTCCGTGCAGGCGTTGGGAACCAGGATGTATTCCCATTTCCGGCCCTTTAATTGGGCAAGATAGTTTTGAACGACGCCGCCGATATGATCCGCCTGATTCCTCACGGGAAGCACGACGGATAATTCAGGGACCATACTTAGTTTTTGCCCAGAAGGGATCGAATTTCGTCCTCAAGTGCCACGGGTCCAATCCCAGCGTGATCGCACATAAACCGGCGGGAACCGGTCACTCCCAGCGGAATGGTCCGAACGGCCATGGATTTAAAGACCGCGGGATGACCGGAGGCCGCCAGGGTCTCGGCAATCAAGGAACCCAATCCACCTTGGGCATAGTGTTCCTCAATCGAAATCACGGCTTTGAAATTCTTAATCAATTGAAGGAGGGATCCGGTGGGCGCTGGATTGAGTGTTGAAACGATCCCAACCGTTCCCTTTTTGAGTCTTGTGGATACTTCCACAACCTCCGGAGCCAGGGAGCCCGTCGTCAACAAAAGAACTTCTTCGCCCTGGCCGATGGTTTCGACCGTTGCAAATGAAAATCTTCCGTTCAATCCCGGGACCTCGGCGTCTCCGCCCTTGCCGATCCGGTAATAAACAGGTCCCATGTGGTCAAATGTCGCTCGGATCGCCGTCCGGGTTTGGGCGGGATCGGCCGGGGCGATGACGACCAGACCTGGCTGGGTTCGCATGATGGAAAAATCCTCCAGGGCGTAGTGGGTAATTCCCGCATGTCCATAGGCGAAGCCCCCGCCGATGCCAATGACACGGACCGGAAGCCGGTGCAGACTGGGTCCATTGCGAATCTGTTCGTAACCGCGCATGGAGGCGAAGGTGGCGATGGAATATACATAGGGGATCCAGCCTTCGCAGGCCAAACCGGTGGCTAGTCCGATCATATTGGCTTCCGCCACACCCACGTTGATGAACCGATTGGGGAAAGTTTTCGCAAATTTTTCCAATACCGTAAAGCCCAGATCCCCCGTGAGAAGACAGATCCTCTTATCTTTCTCGGCTAGTTCCATGAGGGTTTCGATGAAGGCGGTTCTCACGCTTGTTTCTCCAATTCAGACAGGGCCTGGCGTGTTTGTTCAGAAGTGAGGGGGAAATAATGCCATTCCAGCTTGCCTTCCATAAAGGAAACGCCTTTACCGGCCACGGTGCGGGCCACGATGGCCAAGGGCTTGTCCCCGTGAAAAGTTAGGGCCTCTTCCAAGGCTCGGAGGTCATGCCCATCTACTGTCCGGGCGTCCCACCCAAAAGCCTTCAACCGGTTCTCCAGGGGTTGCAGATCGAGGATGTCCCGGGTCGGCCCCATGGCCTGCATGCCGTTATCATCAATAATCATGATGAGATTGGTCAGCTTGTGTTGGGCCGCGAACATGACCGCTTCCCAGATGGAACCCTCGTTGCATTCGGCGTCGCTGACGAGCACATAGACTTTCCAGGCCGATCCCCGCTTTTGAGACGAAAGCGCCATGCCCGCACCCACCGACAAACCCATTCCCAGAGATCCGGTCGAGATTTCAATGCCGGGGGTCCCAAATTCGGGATGGACCCCGAGGGCCGAGCCCTCCTTGCAGAATGTTTCCAATTCTTCCTGTGTGATCAGCCCTTTTATTCGAAGTGCCGCATACTGGGCCAGGGCGGCATGGCCTTTGGAAAGAATAAAGCGGTCGCGGTCAGGCCCGGGAAAGTTTTGGAGAATTTTGCCGTAGAGAAGAGAAAGGATATCGCAAATGCAGAGAGCCGAAGAAATATGGCCCACTTTTGCCAACAGGGAAGTCTCGATTACGATTCGACGCAGATCGTTTCCGGTCATGCCCGCCGCCTCGTCTGAATTTGATTTGAATCAGGAAAGACCGTTACCGCCAAAAGTTTTCATAATTCAATATTTGAAGCCAGGGGCCGGCCCGCTGGGCCACCTCCGCGCGCTCACTTTCAGTTAATTCTTTGGCCGTGGCGAGATTGGCCTCAGGGGTAGGGGTGCGGATCGTGCCCCAGGGATAGACGGTCGTGAGAGGTTGGCTGTTCCAAGTGGGTTTGGCTAGTGTTGGCGAAGGTTTCAATCCAACCTTTTGGCAGAATTCGCCGAGGACTTTTTCAGGGTCCTGAATGATGTCCTCGAACCGGAGGACATGAACCCGTTTGGGTTCGCGGTCCCTCCACATCAGGGCGTAATACTGGCAAAGGGTCCAGCCGATCATGTAGTGCTCAAGAGAAAGAGGAACTGCGCGCTTTTTGGTGTCGGCAAAGGCGGACCAGGGATTACGGACGATGTGGAGCATATGGCCATCCGGCAGGTCGGCCATGATCTTGGCCGCATCCACAACAAGAATCGGACTGTAGCCTAGGAAAGCCTGAGGATCGGAGGGCTTCTTGTAATCTTTCCAAGCTTCAAAGGTTGCCTTGAAAAAGGTCTCGACCAGATTTCCCCTTGTGCGGGGCATTTTGGACATTAAATCGATAAAGATTTTTTTCCGTTCTTCATCATCCAACTGCATGGGCGTGTCGCGGAATTTGCTCGATTGCGGGGTGCGATATCGAACCTTTCCCTCTTCATCAATGATGGCGTGATAATCCCCGGACAGGGAGGCGCTTAAATCAAATACTGGCCAGCGATATTTTTGAGGAAAAGTGGTCTCAAAATGATCCCGAACCAGCTTGGACCCTAATTGGGATTCGAAAGGATAAACATACAATTGAGGATGGCCGTCCAACAACCGATGGGTGGTGTTTCCACCATTTTCATACATGGCGGAAATCATGATGAGTTTCAGTTTTTGATTATCCATAAAGTTGTGTTGAACTTTATCAATGGTTCAGAATGCTGTCAACCTGGAACTAAATCTTGCTCGGTATGAAGAACTTAAGTCGTTGCGATATCCGAAGTAGAGCGCCAGCGAGTCGGGTGTGGGGCTTGCCTGTCCAGAGATCTTTTAAAAGTCTCCAAATTCGAAAGGGCCTGATTAAAAAGCTGGCAGAAAAGAAAACAACGATACCAATTCCCCTAAAAAAGAAGAGGGACCAGGTAGGGATGAATTCTGAAAAGGAACGGGTGTTGGTTAAGAGCCTATAAAAGTAGGGATCGTTTAATGAAACCTTGTTTTCTTTCTGAAGTCTTTCGAACAGGGCTGAACCAGGGTAGGGTGAAAAAGGGAAAAAGGATAGTTCGTGCAGGCCTGCAAAGGCCAATTGAAGAGAGAACCCGTAACTGGCGAACACATCCACGATCCTTTCATCGGGAAACCCTACAATAAAATTGGCTTTGGTGACGATCCCCACTTCGACGGCTTGTCGGACTGAATCCGCCATTTTACCCTTATGAATTTTCTTTTTGATGAGTTGAAGCATCCGCGCCGACCCGCTTTCCGGGGCGTAGATGATGTGGCGGCATCCGGATTTGTATAGAAGCTTAGAAACCTCCCCATCCAGAATTTCCGAGCGCGTTCCAGAGGGAAGCTGCCATGTGATAGGAAGACCGCTGTCAATTATGATTTTGGCCATCTTAAGAATCCAGTCGCGTTGAACGATCATAGTCAAATCGTAAATGTCGAAGTTTGTCACCTTGTATTTTTCAAAGTAACCCTTCATCTCGGCTAGAACCAGGGCCGGATCCCGGGCTTTCCAAATATTTCCCCACATCTGGGGATTGGAACAAAAAGTGCATTGAAAGGGGCAGCCGCGACTTGCCAACATCGGGATTGTCCGGCCCAGATCCACGCCGGCCATGGCTTTGCTATCAAGATATTTATTGATAGGAAAAAGGTCCCAGGCAGGAACGGGGATTTGATCAATCTCCCGCACCCTATCCCGACGAGGATTGCGTTGAACCTCTCCCTCGGTATTGCGAAAAGCGATGCCTTGGACTTGGCTTATGTCCGACCCTGATGAAAGGGTATTGGCCAAATCGACCATGGTTTGCTCCCCCTCTCCCAAGGCGCAATAATCCAATGCGAGGCAAGTTTTTAAAACAAATTCCGAGCAGGAGGTAATGTGTTCACCGCCGGCCAAGAGGGTCGCTTTTGGAAAACTTTTCCGAATTCGGTTAATAAGCAAGCGTACTTGGGGCCATTCGGTTGAGAACATGCAAGAAAACCCGATAAGGTCACAGTCGGGTGGCAATTGAGTTGCGATTTCATCGTCCGATATACCCAACCGCAGGATTTTGGGAAACTCAGGAATCGGACTAACTCTAGTCAAGCCTTCTCCCACGGCGTCCACGACTAACACTTCATGTCCAGCCGCTAAGAGGGAACCGGCGATGTAGGCCAGGCCTAAAGGAGGTACGGCATTTGGTCGGATTTCTAATTTACTAAAAATGGTGGGTGGGCGAAGTAGAGCAATTTTCATAATTGAATTGTCAGATAATCCCACTAAAAAAGTAAGTGGTCAACCCAGAGGGTGTATTGAAATTAAAATCTATTCGATTGACGCTTATTCTTTTTACTTAGTAACATGCGATTTTGATGGATTGTCATAATTCTGACTGATTAATTGCATTTTAATTTAGTTGTTTCCCAAAAATGAATCCTTGAGGATCATTTATTAAGGAGCTGAATTCTCTTTCCAACATTTGAAATGACTTTGGGATAAAGATGTAAGGTTTTAAATCTGGTATATATTTTAAATTACCGTCAGGGTTGAAGTTGAAAGCAGGTTGTTTCGTAATTTAGGCAAAATCGACCTAATAACAACTTCTTGAAGGATAGGTATGGCGCGAAAAACTCGATTGTCGAAAAAAAATCTTCCCCCTGGTAGTAAGGAAGCGTCTTTTAATTCCACACCCGATCGACAACCTCCCGTCGAAAAATCATTCGCGCTTAAATATCTCAGCATGGCCTCCATGTTTTTGCTCATTATTGCCCTTTTTTGTTTTATGCAAAACACAATGTCATTAGGGGTGGTTTTAGTTGGATTGGCTTGTATCGCACAAGTTTCGAGTGTTCTTTTTGAAAACCGGCCTCCCTGGCTTTCTCGTATCCTAACCTTCTTCATTCCCGTGAAGGGCGTCGGACTTCTTTTTTTTATAATTGCTATCGTGGCTTTTGGCGGGTATCTCCTGACTTTCGAGAATTTTACCTGGTTGGCCCCGCCTAAAATTTTGACCCTGCCCTTTCAACAATCATTTGTAATTCTTTTGATTTGTTTTCTCGCGCTCGTCGGTTCATTCCGCCTAATGCCCCAAGAGCAGACAAAAGATTTTTCTTCTTGGACCGCACGGTTTTGGCTTTTTGTGGCCCTTGGGATAACCGCAGTTCTAGGACTTCATCATGCCGATTGGCCAGTTGGAAGCTATTGGGAAGACATGGTGGACGCGGAAGTGGGTTTGGTCCGGAGAGTCGCCCAGTTGCACGATTACCGTGGAGCGTTCATTTTCGGTGGGATTGTAGAGCCCTTTTATGATTATTTCGAAATATTCATGTTCAGGTTATTTCCCGATGCCTCATCGCTCTTTATACAAAGGCTGTCCTGCGTTCTGATGGATATGGGGACTGTCTGGGTTTGTTACCTCTTGGGAAAGGAGCTTGTGGACCGGAAAACGGGAGTTTTTGCCGCTGCCGCTATCGCGGTCAGCAAACCTTTACTTTTCAAAATATTTTGGGGTATTCGATTCATCTGTTTGCCCCTGGGAACCGCCTTAGCGCTTTTATTTTTCTTTCGGGTCTTGAAGAAACCTTCCCTCAAACATTTTCTTCAGTGGGGAGTGATGTTGGCTTTAGGAGCCTACACCTATTCAACCTTTCGCCCCTTCGTGCCCTTTTTTATTTTCTTAACCTTTGGATGGGTGTTGCTGAATGATTGGAAAAATAATCTTCGCTGGATCGAATGGGGTTACGTGGGCATTAACGCCTTCGTTTTGCTCACATTCTTGCTTTACACAAATAACTTCATGCCGAGCGATAACTTTATTTCTCGTTGGCTAGATGCTTCCGGAGCTTTTCTCCCCAGCGTTGTGTTGTGCGGACTCTTTCTGCTAACCCTGAAGGTTTATCCGAAAATGATTGAGGATGAGGGTAAGCAAAGGTTAACGGCTTGGATAGCGGGGTCTTGGGTGTGTATTTTATTGTGTTACCCGGTCATGGCCAGTTCCGAAATTATTGAACGAATGCGCAATATGGAACATATCCAGGATTTCTCGACCTTTTTTGACCGAACTCTTTTAAATTTGCGGTGGACCCTTCAAGGGCTCTTCTTTAACGGCGCTGATCGGTCGGACATGAATATCAACCAAGACGCCTTTTTCAGTTATTCCGAGGATTTGTTAGCCGCCATCGGATTGGCCTACGCCTTGGCCCGGCCTAATCTTTGGAAAGGCATTCTTATTTTATCGGCATTTGTGGGCATCGCGCCTCATTTCGCCTCGGCGGGCGCCCACAGCGGCAGGGAGCTGCCTTGTATCGTGCCCTTATTCATTTTAGGAGCAGCTGGTCTCACCTATGTATGGGACCAGACCCTCGCGCTAACCCACCGGAAGTTTTTGGGGTCCTTGTTAGCTTCAGTGCTTTTGATTTGTTTTTGGCTATGGAGTGCGGGAGTCACCTTTGACCGTTCTTACGATCAATGGGCTGAGAAATATTTAAACGCGCATATCACTGTCCGGAAATCGGTTTTGCCGGACGAAGAACAAGGGAACCGGGTTTATCTGGAATCCAGCATGCTGGCCGTGGCTTCAGTTATCTATGAGGGTCACCCGGTCTTTCGATTTTTAGAAAACAAAAACCGAATTTATTTGGATGAAACCGAGAAAACGCCAACGGGTGTCGTCATTTACACAAGCGGTGATTCGACCGTTTTGAAGAACAAGCTTCAGCTCGTATTTCCCCAAGCGCAATGGAAGAGCATCTTTATGACGGGCTTTCACTCGGATAATCCGGTGGCCTATCGCTGCGCCCTCCCCTTTTCAGCCGTCAAAGATTATTCCGATCAATACCAAATCAAATTAGCCCATAACCCGAAATTAGAGCAAACGCAGCCTCCCCTTTTCGAGGTTGTCAAGGTATCGAAACCCTACTGGGATCGACTTCTTTCCCCCGGCTATCGGGGCATGACGTGGGGTTGGTTAGCGGATTGGGACAAGGTCAATCAGGGTGATGCCCCTTTTCGCCCGGACCTTGATTTGGATCAAATGTGCGTGCGGTATTTAGGCTCGATTCATGTGAATTCAAATGGACGCTACGATTTGCTATGGGCTTTGGATAACCGTACTTGGGTCAAATTGGATGGGAAACGGGTTCTCGATATTTCGTTCCCGATGACGGATAAATTTATTTCCCCTCCAGCGAAAGGGAAGGTAGGCCTAACCTTAACCCCGGGTTACCATTCAGTAGAAGTTGATACTTGCTTTCAATTTTCCCGAGGTGCACCCGACTTGGCATTGTTAAAGAAGGGTGGCTCAGGAAAAGGGCAATCGCTTTGGAGTAGCTTTGAGTTTTAGCCGAGTTGAATATTCATAATCGGTTTTTTCCTTTTTTTGTGATTCGCTCTCACTTATGTGAAGAATCAACTGATTTGAATTTCGAACGATCCTGAAACAGGGAGGCGATTATGTTTTCAATTTTTTTAAAAGGATGCTTGGGATTGATCCTAATGTCTGCAACCGCTTTGTTAGCCCGGGAACGAACCGGCGAGCTTGCTCCCGTGGAGGTTCAAAAGACTCAGCAAGAGGTTATGAAGGCCCTTAAAGAGGGTAATGAGTTTCACATGGCCCACCTAGTTCGAAAATCAGGACTCCCCAAGGTGATGGTGGTCAGTTGCGCTGACTCCCGGGTGCCTCCTGAAGTGGTTTTTCACATGAAGCCGGGCGAGCTTTACACCAACCGAGCATTCGGCAATATTGTGGATAAAGTGATCTTGGGCAGCCTGGAGTATGGAGCCGATCGGTTGCATTGTTCCGTACTAGTGGTTTTAGGCCACACCGATTGCACGGCCCTTCAAGAGGCTATAAAAGAACATGATCATCCCAAAGCCAGTAAGGAACTTTGGCGCTCTCTTAACTTGGAAGACTTAAATGACCGGCTTCAGCCGGCCGTAGAGGCCGTCACCGAAACAAGCCTCACCGAGGAACAACGTTTGGACGCGACGGTGCGCACCAACGTGATCAATACCATGCGCACCATCCGCGAGCAAAGCCCGACTCTTTGGCAATTGGAGCAGGGAGACCTTCTGAAAATTGTGGGCTGTGTTTACCATATCGATGGGGGCCGGGTGGAATGGATCAAGGAGTAAAGGGCGGTCAATAATTCCGAACAGCATGGATCAAACGATTTTTTCTGTCGGGGCCATTTTTTCCTGAGAACATTTAATATAAACTCCGAATATCTCTCCCTAATTAAAGAAGGATTTTAATTGCCTACCGTTTTTTTTAGCGTCAGTTCCACCCTGCTTCTTTTTTTCATCCTGACTTTGGTCTTGGGTTTCGGCCATTTCCTGCCGATACCCCTTCATGCCTTGTGGGGGCTATTCCTCGGGCTGGTCCTTGTGCTTCTTCAATGTTTGGTTTTTGGTTTCTTTATTGGAAGCGGCAAGACGATCAAAAAAAAGGTAAAAGAAGCGGCTCTAAGCGGGGATTGGGTCGAAAAGACCAAGGATTACAAAAACCGGGCCTATCCGAGCTTGATGCTTGCCATTGTTCTTCTGGTAGCGGCGGTGGCCGCCGGAGGGGCGGTTTCGGTTGGCCTTTTGCCTCCCTGGATTCACGGAGGATTGATGTTATTAGCGCTGGTGGTGAATGGACGGTCCCTATGGATTTCCTATCGAACGATATCTGAAAATGTCCAAGCGATACACCAAATCAACCGGCAAATAGAAACCAGGGAGTTGGCTAACGGGGACCAGCCCCCCCTATCTGATATTTCAATTGAACAAGCCAAAACTGCGGTTGTTCTCAAGCTGTCTGCCCCCAACCTGTATTTTTTGGCCTTCGCCATTTGGGTTCCCTATATGTATATGAGATGGTCTTTGGGTGACCGGGCCATTTCTTTTTGGCCCTTTCTGATCGGGAGTTTGGGGTTGGGAATCGTCGGTTTTTTGTTTTCTTTCGGCAAAACTAACAAAAGTTGACACCTGCCATAGGTTGAATGCGTCCAAAGAGGGACATCTTTTTAATCGGCTTTTCAGGGAAATCAGCTACAATGTCGCCCTTGTTCCAAACCTGAAGGCAACCGGCCTTAAGTCACATGAATTTTGAGTATTCTCGAGGATTTTAACAGGCATGAAATTTAACTTTTTTGCTCTCGTGGGTGTTTTAGCCTCCATCCTCACGGCGGGCCCCCTTTTTGCGGATAATCCAAACGATCTGGTTCATTCCCGTACCTATATCGGGGTTGTGGGAACCTCCATTAGCGTCAGCAATAGCGGTGAATTTTCCGGCACCCATTACGCCCGCACCGACACACCGGCTTATGAAGTCTTTTTATTGCCGTCCTTACAGCAAAATTTCGGTTATGGGTTTCTTCTGGGCCACCGGGAGGACGCTTACGCGGTGGAAGTCAGTTATTGGGCCTCCAATCACACCGCCCTATTCGGCCCCACGGCCGTTAATTCCAACAACTATCCCGCCCTCGTCAACCTGCCTCAATATCAGGACACCGCCACTTACCAATCGATCAATGTGGATTTTAAAAGATATTTTTTTACCGAGCAAAACATCCAGCCTTTCGTCAATCTAGGAGTGGGTTTCCCCTGGATCACTGTCAATAATGCGGATATGAATTCATCTCCAATCCCAGGGGCTATGGGTTCCATTGGCTCGGTAACTCTCTCCGGGTTGGCTTTTGATTTGGGATTGGGTGTTGAATACTATTTTGATGAGCATTTCGCGGTCCAAATTGGCGCTATTGACCGTTTTGCCAGTTTTGACCAATTCAAAGGTTTCACTGGCCAATACAATTCCTTGGCGCAGTACACACCCTCTTCGAGCGACGATGGAAGCGGCCTATTGTTTTCAATCGGCACTTCCATTGGGTTTGAGTAAATCACCATGACCAGGAGCAAGTCTTCCGTGAAAAAAGTTCTTCTATTCCTTCTTTTAACGGTTTTGGGCGCGACCGCGATGGTCATTGGGCTGGCTTGTTCCGCCAACCCGACGGGCGCCAATTTTCAGGCTCCCATTCAGACCGTTCAAGCGGGGAACCCTACCCTCACCCCCACTTTTACTCCTACCTTTACGATGACGTTTACGATCACCCCGACACCGACCAGTACGGTTACCCCGCTACCTCAATTGACGGTCTCGTGGGGAACTGGATTCGGCTCGTATTCATTTAAAAACCCTTCAGGAATAGCGGTTCAAAATTCACCCTCGGTTTATGTTTATGTGGCGGATACGGGCAACAACCGGGTCGAGAAGTTCACGAACACTGGAAGCCTGGTGACATCATGGGGTGCTGGCGGCAAGGGCAAGGGAACAATCAATATCCCAAGTCCCGAGGCGGTCGCGATCAATTCTAATGGAACAACCCTTTACGTTGCTGAGTCGACTGGGATTGGGGTATTTGACCTCAACGGCAATTACCTCACTACCTTTACAAACCCTGGGACGGGTACCTTCAGCAATCCCCAAGCCTTGGCTTTGGATGGCACAGGTGACTTATTTGTTGGAGATACGGGAAATCACCGCATTGTTGAATTATCTTTTAACGGTTCCGCCCTATCTTATGGGTCGGCTGGCGGGATAACCATCACAGGCCCCAATGTCACGGGGTTGGTGGTGGATTCTTCCGACAACGTTTATGCCGCTCTCAGCAACAATACAATTGAAGGATTTACCTCCGGGGGAGTTTCCTTTTCCACGGTTCTAGGTTTCAACAATCCGAATGGTCTTGCCATGGATGCATCGAGCGATCTGTTTGTGGCGGATACAGGCAACAAGAGTATTGAGGAATTTCCAAGCCCAGCTCCCTACCAATCTCCAACAGTTTTCATCAATCCCAACTCAACACTCAACTCGCCCAAAGGCGTCGCGGTGGATGCTTCGGGGGAAATTTACGTGGTCGATTCGGCCAATAACACTGTTTATAACTTCGCGCCATGATGGGCTTTAGAGGATTTGAAATGAAAAAATGGTTATTATTGTTTTTGGTTGTGGGAGTCCTGGCCTTTCCTTGGGCCTGTGGCAACTCGCCCACCAGCCCCGTCGCCACCCCTACCTTTACACCCACAGCAACCAATTGGAACAATTTAACCTCGACCAACACCATGACGCAAACCATGACAGCAACACCTACCGTGACGGCTACAAGTACCCCTACAAACCAAAACGGTACACCAACAGTTACTTTTAGCCCTTCAGCAACATTCACACCTTATTCCTACACTCCCACCCCCACTACCACAAACACAATTACCTTTACGAATACTATTGCTTGGACAAACACGCTAACACCTACGAACACCCCCGTTCCAACCAGCACTCCTATTTCGGGAAGCACCCCGGCCCCCGCTTTCTCGGCGCAAGTGACGACTGGGATTCAGTATCCAAACGGAGTGGCTGTGAGCGGGGCCACTCTCTATGTGGCGGAAGGAAACCCCTCTGTTGGAGTTGCAAAGGTTCAAGTGTTCACGATTTCAGGAACTGCGCTTTCACCTGTTACGACATGGACGGCTTTCGGCTCCACCAACTTTGTGGAACCCTATGGCGTGGCAGCCGCGGGATCTACTATTTTCGTTTTGGATAACGGCGGGGGATCCAACGGCACGGGCGTCCTTTATGCTTTTGATTCGGCTGGAACAACCTTGGGTTCCATTGATAATTACTCTTCCGCTTCTTTCTCATTTCCTGAAGGTGTTGCTGTCGATTCAACAGGAACCACGGTTTATGTTTCGGATACAGAAAATAACAAGGTGGATCAATTCACTTTTAACGGGACTGTTTTTACCCCTCAAAATCAATGGTCCGGCGGAACCCTAAACTTTTTGGAACCTAGCGGAATCGCCGTCAATGCATCCGGAACCGTTTACGTGGCCGATTCGGGCAATGAAGTCATCCAATCCTACAGCGGTAGTTGGACAACCTTCGCTTCCACCAATAATTTCACTTCCAACATTTCGGATGTTTATGGGGTTGGGGTGGATTCGAGAGGCTATGTTTACGCTTGTGACGTGGCCAACAGCGTCGTTCAACAGTTTGATAATAACGGTAATTACCTGTCCTATAGCTCGGGCGGTTCAGGCAATGCGGTTTTTGAAAGCCCCGACGGAGTTGTTTATACGGGTTCCTATTTAATTGTTTCTGACTATGAAAACGGCGCCGGACCCGCCTACACAGGTTCCTTAGAGTTCTTATCGCCCTAAGAACAATCCTAAAAAGTCTTCCTAAAACACCCTTTTCCT
Organism: candidate division FCPU426 bacterium; assembly: GCA_963738405.1. Classification (GTDB taxonomy): domain Bacteria; phylum Oederibacteriota; class Muellerivitia; order Muellerivitales; family Muellerivitaceae; genus CAVTWJ01. The sequence continues at coordinate 174,161 of CAVTWJ010000009.1, forward strand.
AAGATTTCCTACTATTTCCCAATAAGCTTGAGTTACAATAAATGCCAGAAAGCTTGGCAAAGATACACTTTGCCGACAATCCACAGGTTCAGGGAGGGACTGAAAGCGGATGAGTCAAAAAACACTACTTTTTACAATGCTCGCTTTGATTTTGTCCGTAGGGGTCGTTCAAAAGATTTTCGCCCAAGATGATGATGCAAGATCGGCGGATTTCATCAAAAGCCGTACTTACATTGGTCTTTTGGGTACTTCCGCCACGCTTGATCAATGGGGCAATTTAAACGGAGGTTATCATTTTTCTTACGGCCCGGCGACGGTGGTTAGTGGGGCTCCTGTCACTGAAGTCGATTTGATTCCATCCATCACAAGAGAATTTGGATTTGGCGTTCTGGTAGGCCACCGGGAAGGTCCTTGGTCCGGAGAAATCAGTTTTTGGCGAAGCGATCATACCGCGACCTATGTAAATTCCTCTGCCGTGACTTTCACCAACCCTGCCAGCCTACAAGCGATTAATATCGACTTTAAGAGATATTTTCTGACCCAACTACCCACACAGCCCTTTGTCAGCCTGGGGATGTCTTTTCCCTGGCTTTGGGTTCGTGGATTTTCATTGGTTCAAGACGGCTCCGGAAACACGTTATATAGCGACGATGAAACCCTTTCAGGAATTGGTTTTAACCTGGGCGCGGGACTGGAAATTTACTTCGATAATAATATTTCCATATTGGGGGGCCTTTACCAGCGTTGGACCGGTTTTAATCAAATCAACGGAGCTTTTAAAATTCCCTCAAATAAACTTTACCTTGATGGCAACTCTAATGATGTGGGCGCCCTTGAAGGGGACGGCCTGAATATGTACGTCGGTACGACAGTCGGATTCGAATAACTTAAAGTTCTCTTTTTTATTTCGCGGACCAGTTTAGGGTTGGGAATAGATTTTCACCCTAACTCCCCAAAATCGTAAAAGTTGGGTAAAATTAGTTTAATGTTTATCGATAAAAGAGGGGTGAGGCGAGAATGAAAAAATCTTTGTTCTTTGCCATTTTGTTGCTTGTGAGTTTATTTATTCCCTGGGCCTGTAGCGACAACAACAATAACCCTACCAAACCCCCCAACGCGATCGGAGGGGCCACGAACACCCCGACGCCTCTTTCAGGCAGTACGCCTGCGGGAACGCCTTTACCCATTACGCTTACCCCCACTCCGACTTTCGTGAACAACTACGGCACTTCCGCGTCGCCAAATGGAATGTATTACGATGGGCTTGGAAATCTTCAAGTTATGGAAGGTGTGCCCGGAGTAACAAATTGGGCGACCTATAATGTCAATGCCGGCACGGGTACCCTTACTCGAATCGGGTTGGGAAATTTGATAGCCGTCGGGGTACCCACTCCCAATGCGACTCCGGGACCTTGGGTGGCGCCGGTTACCAATGTTTTGCAATTGCCCCAGGGTTTTGCTTACACTCCCGTGGGGAATGGTGGGGCTGGGTGGTACGGAATTTTGGATTCTTCCCCATCTGGTTCCGCAATTTTCTATGAAGGGAACAATTGGCCGACCTTTGGTTTCGACGTCCCGAATTACACAGTCGGATATGCATCTATCACTTTTTCTTCCCCTAGAGCCGTGGTCGGGGATTTGCTGACTGAAAACTTCTATATCGCGGACACAGGTAACGGTTATGTCGACGAAATGGGAGGGGCAAGCTTCGCGAACGGGGGCCTTGTTGACATTAACTGGCCTCACCGTTGGAACGGCTCTACGTCCAATTTTCAATTCAAAAAACCTGTTGTTCTGGCGATTGATGCGAACGACAACCTTTTTGTCGGTGATCAAGGCTACAATCCGTCGGTGGTAGAGGAATACGCCCAGCAAGGAACCTATCTCGAAGGTCAATGGGTATTGACCGCGGGTTGTTCCATCGTTGGGTTGGCTGTGGATAGCCTTACACCCGAGGATATTTATGTCTCGGATGCTGCCAACGGAGGCCAAGTGGAGGAATACCAAATCACAGGATACAATACCGTCTCACTCGTGAGAACTTGGAATATTCCAGTCAATACGATTTCACTCAACGGGTATCATGAATACAATCCCTTCAGTCCCTCTTGCATTGCCCTGATCCAAGCGGGATTGGCCGCCGTTCCGCCAACGCAAATTGTTGTGGGTGACGTGAACAATAACCTCATAGATGTTTTTGGCCCTTAGCTTCCTCATTTTCAACAAGCCAATCAGCTTGGCTTGAGTCGTCTTCCCGAAAGCCCGAGGATTCCCTCGGGCTTTTTATTTAAACCCTGGCATATGTCAAAGCGCCCAACCCGCACTTGGCCTTAAAAAGTCCGTTTTTTGTGTTAGGCTGTGCCGCCCTGAAAACTCTTCTTTTTCATTGAGGTTGAGCATGCTTCAAGCCATCAAAGCCTTCGCCCTCTTAGGGGGGGAATGGGTTCTTTTTATTCTTTTGGGGCTCTCCCTTTGGTCCATCGCTGTGATGGTTCAAAAGATCCTCGAGTTCAGGGCCCGATCCCAGGGCGTGGGCGATCTTGAATCCAAGGTGCCGCGGCTTTTGGCCCAAGGCGAATTCAAACAGGCGGAAATACTGGCCCTCGCTTCCCCTTCCGCCGAAGGGGCTGTTTTAAGCATAGGGTTGGCCAATTTGAACTTGGACCCGGAAGCCCTGGAACAGGTTATGGAAAGTCAGCGACTCCAGGAACGCCTCCTGATGGAAAAAAATATTTTGGTTTTGGGCACGCTTGGCAACAACGCGCCCTTTATCGGGCTTTTCGGGACGGTTTTAGGAATCATCAAGGCTTTCAACGACTTGGCCATCGCTGGAACCTCTGGCCCCACCATCGTCATGCGGGGGGTTTCAGAAGCCTTGGTGGCGACGGCCGTGGGGCTTCTTATCGCCATTCCCGCCGTGGCGGCTTACAACTACTTCCAAAGCCGTATCAAAAGATCCCTCGCTTCCGCCGACCGTTTTGCCCGGCTTCTCCTCGCCTACTCGGGCAAGAAAAAGCGGTAGGCCATGGCCCATATCAGCCCCGATTCGGACGAGGCCATCACCCAAATCAATGTGGTGCCCTTGGTAGATATCATGCTGGTGCTGTTGATCATCTTCATGCTGACCGCCAGTTTTATCTCCACTCCCTCGATTCCGGTGAAGGTTCCCAAGGCCCTAACCTCCAACCCCACCGCTCCCGCCAGCCAGGCGCTTGTCCTGACGATCAAGGGAGATATTTACTACCAGAACCACAAAACCGACAAGACGGCCCTCGCCCAGGCGCTTTACGAGGCCGCATTGCTTAATCCTAATCTTCGCCTGGTCCTGTCGGCGGACGCCCAGGTCACCCACGGCAAGGTGGTGGAACTGTTGGACTTGGCCCGGCAGGCGGGGGTAACCCAAATCGCGCTGGGAGTGACAACTCCTTGAGGCCTCGTGATTTTATGGCCGCGCCCCTCGGGCCCTGGGGAGTTTCCCTTGGCTTGCACCTTCTTTTGATTGGGATCCTTCTCTTCTTGGGCCGGCAACAGACCTTGGATTTAAGTCTTTTCGATCTAGATATTTCCGGAACCAATTCACCGGTCGCTATCGCTCCCCCCGCCCCGGAAGATGAACTTTGGCAGAAACCTTTTTTAAAACATCGGCCTCCCCCTTCCAAGACCGTTGAAAAAAAAGCGGAACCGCCTGCGGCCCTTTCCACGGGCCCGGCAGAATCTTCCGGCAATGGAACTGGTTCCTATCGTTCCCTCGCGGAAGTCAGCCAGCTTCCCCATTTCATCACCCAGGTGAAGGCCCTCTACCCTGACGCCGCGAAAAGGGCCAATATCGAGGGTATGGTGATTTTACAAGTGGACATCGACGCCACCGGTGCGGTTAAAATGGTGAAATTGATCCAGGGATTGGGTTGCGGCTGTGATGAGGCCGCCATGTCGGCCGCCCAGCAATCGGTTTTCTCGCCCGCTTACGCGGGGGATGAACCGGTTCCGGTCCGCCTCCGAATCCCCTATCGTTTCAAGTTTGACCAATAAAAACTTATTCTGAAGGAGAAAGACCCCATGCGACAGGCCTTCCAAGCGTTTTGGATATTGGTATTGTTGGGTGCAGCCCTAGGCCCCATTCAGGTTCGGGCCGATCAAGAGGTTTACCTTTCCCAATCGCCCAACGGCCAATTCCGGGTCGTGGTGGATCAGGTCATCGACCGCAGGGTCGGAGATCAGATCTTTTTCCGTTATCCCATCAGTCTGGTCGACTCCAAAACCCTGAGGCATTTCGAGATCCGGGAAGGTGTCCCGCCCCTCATCCAGGAAACCGACCGGGGTACCTTCACCGCCCACTGGGACCCTAAGGATTTCCATTGGGGCCCCGACAGCCAGAAACTTATCTTCAATATGGAAATTCAGGAAGGGTCCTGGCGGACTTATTTCGTGGATGTGAAGCTGGGGAAAACCCTGGACGTGACCTCCGACCTGGAAGGCAAACTCTACGACCGTATCCAATCCCACGGCTGGGCCTACCAAAGCGCGACCGTGGACCTGGTGGAATGGGTCAAGCCCCACCTGGCTTTCCTGAAAATCACCACCGATTGCGGAAAGAAGAAAAATCAGGAAAACGCCAAGCTGTTCGAGGTGACCGATTCGGTGCTTTACGACACGGTGAAGCAGGCCGTCGTTTCCGATTGTTCGGACTGCAAGGACCCGGATTCCGAGAAAAAGTTCGAGAAGTTCTTTGAAAAGTCGCAAGTCACGCCCACCCCGACGCCGGACGAGACCCCCACGGCCCAATAGCACTAGACCCTTTCTGTGGGGCCGAGGGAATTTCCGGGTTCCTCCACCCGGAGTTCCAACGTGAATAGGCCAAATACTAAGGTCCGAAATTCCGAAAAACCTTTGATACGGTCCGAATGGCTTTTAAACTAGGTCCATGGCTTTTTTGGGCAATAAAAATTCTCTCATTCTCTTCCTGATTTTTTCGGCCCTTTCTATCCTCATGGCTTTGCCCCGAATCTTGGGTGATTCCTTGACGGCGGATGAGCCCACCGACATCGTGAATGGCTACTATTACCTTACTCAAGGCGACACCCTCCACAACCCCAACCACCCTCCCCTGGCGGGGGCGTTGACTTCCTGGCCCCTTCTTTTCATGAACTTGAAAACACAGCCCTTTGAGTTTGGGGGTTCTCCAGCCCAATCGGCACTCACCAGCGATGGCCATCGGTTGAATCGGCCAGATCAAGTTCCCGATTCTCTTAAAGAATCGGGATACCCAAGTCTCGGGCCTCGGCTTGTGGCCTCGGCCCAGGGGGTCAGTTCTAATATGGAACAGACACGCCTAAACAGAGAACCTCGACCTGTGGTCTCGGTTCAAGGCGACTTCTGGGATCGGGCGCATCTGTTTCTGTTTAACTGGAATCTCGACCGATTAAATGAAATGACCCTTTGGACCCGGCTTACCAGTTTGGGAATGGGGTTAGGGGTGGGTTTCCTGATTTTTTGGACCTTTAAAAAAGAACCCCTTTGGCTTTTGGGGGCCCTAGGGCTCTGGGCATTCGACCCCCTGATGGGGGCCCTGTCGAGCCTGGCCAAAACGGACATCGCCCCAGCTTTTTTTTACCTATGGGCGGTTCTGGCTTTCCAGCGGGCCCTGGGTAAAACATCATGGGAAGCTCCCGTTACGGCAGGGGTTCTTTCCGCATTCATGGTGGGTTGCAAGTTTTACGGGTTAGTTCTCATCCCCCTTTTCATTATTCTCGAATGGTTAAATGAAAGGGAACGGTTCAAGCCCCGCGCCTTTACCTGGAAGGTGGCCCGGGGGATGTTCCTGCGCTGGGGACTGGGAACGGCGGGGTTTTGCCTTATGCTTTTTCTATTATTTCTTCCCGGCACCCTCTCCCAGCCCGGGCATCCCATGCCCTGGAATCTGATCCTTGAGAAACTGGGCGAGGATTTCGCTTACGCCCCCCAGGCCCGGCCGGTTTTCTTTTTCGGGCAAGCGGGCCTCATCAGCCATTGGTACTATTTGCCCTGCGCTTTTGTTTTGAAGGAGCCCATCCCTTTTCTGGTCCTTCTGGTCTTAATTCTGCTTCTCATATTAAGAAAAAGGGTCATAGTCCCAGCTTGGCAATGGGCGCCCCCCTTGATTTTTACTCTGACGCTATTAAAAGCTCCCAACTTGGGGGTTCGGTACCTGCTTCCGGTTTTTCCATTTCTTTACCTTTTAGGGGGAAGGGCCTGGGCGTGGATGGTTCAAGCGGAGCATGGAAACGACCAAAGGGCCTGGCGTCTGGCGGCTTTCGGGCTCTTGGCTTGGCAGGCTTTGAGCGTGGGGCTTCAATCCCCAAGGGCGATCAGCTATTTCAACGACTGGGTTCCGGACGACCAAAAGATTTTCCTATTGGGTGATTCCAACCTGGATTGGGGACAGGATTTAAAAAGGCTGGCCGCCGAAAGCGGGATAAGGAAGTGGGGAAGGGTCAAACTGGCCCTTTATGGCGCGGTCGATCCCAAGGTCTATGGCTTGGATTGGGAACCCTGGACAACCGAGGATTTAAAGGGGCCCCAAGCCGGGTTTGCCTACGCTGTGAACGCTTCGTTTCTGCAAATCGGCCCCATCGCCTATCCCCCCACCCGGGAAATTGCCCAGAGTTGGATTCGAAACCTTCCGCCCTCGGGCCGCGTGGGGGAAACCTTTTATTATTTTGAGATTCCAGGGAAAAAGAAAACCGAACATGCCAGGTTGGGAATGAAGGGGTCCGGTGATTTTCTTCTCTCGGCACCCTATCTGCAAATCCGGGGTTATGCCGACCCCGCTTTCAATGTGATTCCCTAGGGGTTCCGTTCCTTGTGCCAGAGGTTGGACCAGCTGAATTGCCCCCGAGCCCCTAAAAATGGCTGTTTTAAAAGTTCGGTGAGGGATTGATCCTGGGGGGCGCGGTGGTAGTCCAATCCTAAAATCAAACCTTCCTGCCCCTTGTTCGAGTCGGCCCGATAGGTCATCAACACTCGATCCCAAAAACTCAAAATGAAGCCGAAGTTTGAATTGGTTTCCTTAGGTTCGCGAGAATGGTGGACCCGGTGCATGTCCGGCGTCACGACCAAGAGCCGTACCCATGGCTCCAAATGGTTGGGCAGGCGGGCGTTGGTATGGTTAAACAAGTTCGCCGTCAAGCGAAGGGCCTCGTAGGCCAGAACGCCCAATAGGGGAGCGCCCAGACCCAAAATGAAAAGCCCCTTCCAAAGAGAGGTCATCAGTTCCTCCAGGGGATGAAACCTTACGCCCGTGGAGGTTTCCACCTCCATGTCCGTGTGGTGCACGCGGTGAATGTTCCAGAGGAAAGGAATGGCGTGGTACATCCGGTGAAGGTAATAGGTCATCCAATCGAGAACGACCACGGTGAATGGCAGGGAGAAGAGGATCGGCATTTCCATCCAGTTGAAGAGTCCCCAATGGAGCCGAGCGCCCAAAGCGGCGGCCCATAGAAACGGCATTGAAAAAATCAGGCGAAGGACCAACAAATCGATAAAAGCCAGCCCCAAGTGGTTCTTCCATCTTTCCTTAAGGGAGGCCGGGGGCTTTCGGAATCCCCGTTTGTACTGCCAAAGGGCCATCAAGCCAAAGCTCAGGAGAAAAACCAGGAGCAGGAAGAGAGAAGTGTTTCCCAAACGATACATCAGGACATTGTCGTTCATCGGTTTTTCTCCTTGATAGGCGCGGAATGTGGGGAATAGCGAAGAAACTGTTTATGAATCTTATAAAAGTATATTCCCCCTTTTTAAGATGAAAAGGAATCTCGTTGGCTTAATGATTAGGACGGGCGAAAATTAGAAAAACCCCTAAAATATAAAGTGTTCCAGGAGGGAACCTCTTGCCTCAACCCGTCCCCCGATTACTCCTGTCTGACACCCCAAAACCCACCAGACCCCTCATGGTTTATGACGGGGACTGCGGTTTTTGCCGTCTTTGGATCAAGCGCTGGGGTTTTTTATCAGGGAATCAGGTGGAATACCGGCCCTATCAGGAGGCGGCCTCCCAATATCCTGAAATTTCCCTGGACCAATTTAAGGCTTCAGTCCAATTGATCGAACCCGATGGAAAGGTCACCTCGGGGGCCTTGGCGGTTTTCAAAAGCCTTTCCTTCCGGAAAGGCTTGGGATGGATTTCTAAAACCTATGAAGGGGTCCCGTTACTGGCGGGGATCAGCGAAAGCGCCTATCAGTTCGTCGCGAACCATCGGAGGTGGTTTTCCATGGCGGGTTCCTGTGGAACGGCTCCTGCGGATGAAAAACCCCGCTACCGCATTTCCCGCTGGCTGTTCATCAAGATGCTGGCCTTGGGGTTCTTGGCCGCCTTTTTATCCCTGGGTTCCCAAGTGGACGGCCTGATCGGAAGCTCGGGCCTACTGCCCGTCTCGAATTTTCTAAACGAAGTCCATCGTCAAGCGGGCGCCGTGGGTTTTTACGAGGTGCCGACCCTTTGCTGGCTGAGCGACAGCGACGGTTTTTTGCATTTTCTTTGCGGGGCGGGGGCGGTACTTTCGGTCTTCCTTCTCCTGGATATTGCTCCGGCCCTCTGCCTTTTTCTTCTCTGGCTTTTTTACTTGTCCTTGGTAAAAGCGGGCCAGGATTTCATGAGCTTTCAGTGGGACAGCCTCCTATTGGAAGCGGGCTTTCTGGCCCTCTTGGCGTCCCCCCTAGCCATAAAGCCCGGATCGACGGCCAAGGCCGATCCGCCCGCTCTATTGCTTTTCCTGTTCCAGTGGCTTTTGTTCCGCCTCATCTTTTGCGCCGGGGTCGTGAAGCTTTCCAGCGGCGACCCCTCTTGGCAGAACCTGACCGCCCTTTGCTTCCATTACCACACCCAACCCCTGCCCACTCTCTTGTCTTGGTATTTCGACGGCCTTCCGGTTTGGTTTCAAAAATTTTCCTGTCTTTTCATGTTTTTTACGGAGCTGGGGGTTCCCTTCGCCCTTTGGGGCCCCCGAAAACTTAAGCCCTATGCTTTCGGTTTTTGGCTGGCGCTTCAAATCTTGATCGCCCTGACTGGGAATTACTGTTTTTTTAACTGGCTAGCGGCGGGACTAGGTCTTTTCTTTTTGGAGGACGCGGCCTGGCCGGGCGTCGTTAGGCGCATTTTTTATCCTGTTGGAGCTAAAGAAACGCCTCCAGGTGCTGGGACCTGGCACAAGTGGATCCAACGGGCCTATCTGGTTCTGGTTTTAATCCTCAGCTCTATGCAAATGACCTTCTCCTTTAAGGTCCCGATGGCCTGGCCCGCGCCTTTGGCCCTGCTTTATGACGCGGCGGGTCCTTTTGAAACCGTCAACAGCTATGGTCTGTTTGCCATTATGACGACTAACCGCGATGAAATTGTATTGGAGGGCAGCGAGGACGGCAAACTGTGGAAACCCTATGGCTTCAAGAACAAACCGGGCGATCTTCAAAAGGCTCCTTCCTGGTCAGCGCCCCATCAACCCCGCTTGGATTGGCAGATGTGGTTCGCGGCTTTGGGGGATTATCGGGACAACCCCTGGTTTCTTTCCCTGGAAGCGGCTTTACTGCGAGGGAATGAGGAAGTTTTAAACTTATTGGGCTCGAATCCTTTTCCTGACAGGCCGCCACGCTTTTTAAGGGCACGGTTTTATGAGTATCGTTTTACGACCCGTCAAGAAAAGGCCGCGACGGGAGCCTGGTGGTCGAGGGAAGAAAAAGGATTTTACGGCCCTACCCTTTCCTTGAGGGAATAGAGGGGGGACGGTATTTTGGAGGAATCGATAATGAAATTTGGAAGAATGACGGGGTTTTTCCTCGCGGCGGAGGTATTATTTATCTATGGCCTGATGGTCAACCTCCCCGTGTGGGGTTTTGGCTGGCCTGTGGCTGGCGGTATTTGGATGATCTTCGAGAAATAAGGGAGAATCGCCTTAAATGAAATGTCCGAGCTGTGGATTTGAGCAGCCAGATACCCGTGTTGATTGCGAGTACTGCGGCCTGGTTTTCGCCAAGTGGAGGGCGAAACAGGAGGCAGTCCAAAAGGCATTGGAACCCAAGCCGCCGGAGGTCCAGGAAAAAGCCTTGGAAGCACAAAGCGATCTTAAGGACAAACCCCTTTCTGAAAAAGTGGAGACGTCTTCAGGGTCCTTTCCCAATCCCCAAAGGATATTTGAACTCTTGGGGGCGCTCTATCTTCAGCGTAATGCCGAAGGAGACTGGTTTTATTTCCCCTGGGGCGCCTTTGGGCACGGATTCTCCGTGAGCGATCCCGCCCTACTTCGACAGGTTCAAAGGTTGGAAACGATCTTCAGCCTTTTTCAGGCCTCCTGTTTTTCTACTTTGGTCCTTGCCACCCTTTCCACATATTTTTACCAGCCTGAAGGAGCAAATCCCTGGATTTGGTTCTTAATGGCTTACTTGGTGTTTGCCTACGGTTTATACGCTTATCATTCGGGTAATTTGAAAAGGGATTTACCTCTTGCGCGCAGGAAGTTCGATCAGCAACAGTACATGCGAAAGTTGGGTTCTTGTTTCGCTCCCGTTTCCCTTTTGAGTCCAGAATCGATCACTCTGTTGTCGACCCTGGGCGCAATCCTAGCCATGAATTCCACAAAATTGTTGTTTTTGGTTGGGGAGTCGGCTGAGTTTGTGGGATGGCTTTGGATGAGCCTTTCCCTCGTAGGCTTTATCCTTTTTTCTTATCTCTTTTATTTTGAAAAACCCAGCCGCCCGTGAGCCAAGGCTTGTTTCAAAAGGAATATTGGGAAAGAAAATCCCTGGAAGAAAGACGCCCCCCCGACCACCCCGTGGTTCGGCATTACGCCCTCTCCAAGGTCCACGAGATCCAAAAAAATCTCCGGCTTCCTGCCAACCCCAAAATTCTTGATCTTGGCTGCGGGAATGGTTTTTTCTCCCTTCCATTCAGCGAATTTGGCGTAACGGTGGGGGTGGACTACTCCAGCCGGATGCTTCAAGCCAATGCCTTGGAACGGAAGGCTGAAATGGATGCCAACCATCTGGCCTTCCAAGACATGGCCTTTGATGTGGTTTTTTGCCACGCGCTTTTGCACCATGTGGAGGACCCAGCGAGGGTCCTTTCGGAGATGCGCAGGGTCAGTTCCAAATATGTGGTGGTCATGGAACCCAACCGCAATAATCCTCTGATGTGGCTTTTTTCCGCGCTGGTACCGGAGGAGAGGAGAGCCCTAAAGTTTTCTCTTACCTATTTGAGGGGACTACTGGAACAAAACCAACTAAGGGTGGTGGAGGCCTTTTCCCATGGACTTACGGTGCCCAACAAGACCCCCGGGTTCTTATTGCCCCTTGTGAAGCCTTTGGATTTCCGCTATCCCTTGGGCATGACGAATATTTTGATTGCCGAACGCTAACCTCTTTAAACACCGGCTTTTCCTTTTTTCACCCGATCCAAAAGTTCCGCGAGAGATAAGTTGGACATGGATTCAATGCGCTCATCCGCGTGGGCCAGATCCAGCCGGATTGTGACCGAGTTCGGCACCGCCACGCAAAAAAGTCCCGCGGCCCGGGCGGCCCGGATGCCGTTGGGGGAATCCTCAAAAGCCAGGCCCTCTTCGGGCCGCGCGCCCAGGGCCTCCAGGGCGGATAGATAAAGCTCCGGATCGGGCTTCACCTTTTTCACGTGATCGGCGGTGCGGATCACCTGGAAATATTCCCTTAATCTCAGCCGGTCCAAGTGGCCTTCCACCCAATCCCGGTGGGAACTGGAGGCCACCGCGAGGGAAAGGTTTTTCCGGCGGGCTTCCACCAGGTAATCCAAAACCCCCGGGCGTGGTTTCATGTCTTTCAACAGTTCTTGATACCGGGTTTGGTGGCGCTGTTTGATCTCTTCACGGGGAAGGGGCTTGCCGGCTTTTTTTTCCAGGTCGGTATAAACGTCAAAAGCATGGTGAGAGGTGCCGATACAGGAAGCCCAATCGGAAAGAAACAGTTTCCCCCCATAGGAGTCGTAGATTTCTTCCCAAGCCTGGAAAATCACCGTTTCGGTGTCCAGGATGAGGCCGTCGAAGTCGAAAATGAGTGCTTTCATGCGGCGGGATTTTACCAGCGGTGGGGTGAATGTCCAGCCTTTCCCCGGCGGATTTTCAACGCCCTAGGGGCAGACAAAAAAATCTCTTGGGATAAACTAAGGCCATCCATTTCGGAAGCGGAGTTTACTTGAATCAGAAACCAAACGGCGGGGAAGCGGTCTTAGAGGTAGATAACATCACTCTGGCCTTCGGCGGCCTGGTGGCGGTGGATCATTTTTCCCTCACTCTCCATGAGGGGGAACTGGCCGGTCTTATCGGGCCCAACGGCGCGGGTAAGACGACCGTCTTTAACTTGTTATCTGGCATCTACCGGCCTGCGGAGGGAGAAATCCGCTTGAAGCGACAATCCCTTCTGGGCCTCAAACCCAACCGGATCACTCATTTGGGGCTGGTCCGGACCTTTCAGAACATCCGCCTTTTCAAAGATCTTACCGTTGAAGCCAATATCCAAGTGGCCTTCCACCACCAAAACCCCTACGGCCTTTCCGCCGCGCTTCTTCACACCAAAAGATTCCTGGACGCCGAAGAACGTTTCGCTGGTGAAACCTGGAAACTCATGGAGGTTATGGACTTAACCCATCGGGCGGGAACCCTGGCGGGGGCCCTTCCTTATGGCGACCAGAAAAAGCTGGAAATCGCCCGGGCTTTGGCGACGGGGGCGAGGGTATTGCTTTTGGATGAGCCGGCGGCGGGCATGAACCCCCAGGAGACCCTTTGGCTGACCCAGGTCATCCGCAGGATTCGGGAGGAATTCAAACTATCGATTCTTTTGATCGAGCACGACATGAGGGTGGTGATGGGCATTTGCGAGAGAATCCACGTAATGGACTACGGGGTCAAGATAGCGGAAGGAAGCCCCAAGGATATTCAAAACGACCCCAAAGTCATCGAAGCTTACTTGGGAAAAAAGAAATGACGCCACCATTGCTTGACATCCAAAACCTGGGCGTTTATTACGAGGCTGTTCAAGCGCTTCGAGGAGTAAGTCTTCATGTAGATAAGGGTTCCATCGTTAGTTTAATTGGCGCCAACGGGGCGGGTAAGTCGACCGTGTTGAGGTCTGTTTCTGGCTTGAAGCGTCCTTCCACGGGCGAAATTGTCTTTAATGGAGAAAACACCTCAAAAATACAGCCCCATGAGCTGGTTCAAAAGGGAATCGTGCAATGTCCGGAGGGAAGGGGAATCTTTCCCAACCTAACCGTCCTAGAAAATTTGGACCTGGGAGCTTTTGTAAGGAAAGAAAAGCTGGAAATCCGAAGGGATTTGGAGCATATCTATTCCCTTTTCCCAAGGCTTCACGAAAGAAAAGGTCAGTCAGCCGGAACCCTCTCCGGCGGGGAACAACAGATGCTGGCCATCGGGCGGGGCCTCATGGCCCGTCCCCAATTACTGCTTCTGGACGAACCCTCGCTGGGCTTGGCGCCACAGGTAATTGAGCTGATTTTTGAGATCATCAGAAAAATTAATGACGAAGGAACCACTATCCTATTGGTGGAGCAAAACGCCCAGTTGGCGCTCGAAATTTCCAATTACGCCTATGTTTTGGAAACGGGTTCCACTCTTTTAGAGGGGCCAGCCGATCAAGTCTTGGCGAATCCCAAGGTAAAAGAAGCTTATTTAGGTGAAACGGTCCTGGATGGCTCCGCCCAACCCCGTTGACCCTTAGGTTCCAAAAATAATCCTGATTTAGCACCTGTTTTATTGATGATATAATCCATTTGCTTTCTGGCTGGGATTGAAGTCCCTGGCGTACCGGCATGAATTTGAACCTGAGGCCTTCGCTGAAACGGGGGAGCGGGCTTTCGTTTGATGAATTATTATTTTTATGGAGGATTTTCATGAAACGCCTGCTGAGCCTATTCATTTTTCTCGCGTTGTTAGCCGTCTCGCTCCCCGCCGCCAGCCAAACCGCCAATGCCGCCGCCTATTACAATTACGGCAACCAGCTTTACGCGGCCAAAGATTACGCGAAGGCGGTTTCTTATTACAAATACGCGACCCAGCTGGATCCGACCAACGCGGCGGCTTTCCAGGGATTGGGCAACGCCTATTACCAGTCGGGTGACAAATCAAACGCCTTGGCGGCTTATCAACAAGCCAAGACCTTGAACCCCTCCAACACCCAATTGGATCCAGTCATCAATTACCTTCAAACCCAGGTGAGCGCGACTCCCCCCATGCCCGCCACTACAACCGAGGGCAATAGCCAACTTTCGAATAAAAACGCAGACAAGAAATTGGATGTGGACGTCCACGCCGGGTTTGGACTGGGGACCAACAGCGGATATGGATTCGGATTTGGCGGTGGCGCGGGTGCTTTCTACATGCTGGATAAGAGCTTGGGGCTGGGAGCCGACGCGGGTTTTTACACTTTCGGCCTTGGTTCGGCGAGCGGAAGCTCGGGAGGAACCACGGTATCAGTTAGCGCAAGCCAAAGTTTCTTTGAAATCGCAGCTTGCGGGAAATACGTCATGGAGGGCGATAGCCTTCGCCCCTTCCTTTTCGGCGGAGTTGGAATAGCGGATGCAATTTCCTCCGTCTCCGGTTCCGCATCCGGCTCTGTCACTGGTTCCGGATCCGAATCTTCCTCCGAAGTGGACCCACTGATTGTCTTAGGCGGCGGGTTTAACATTCCGGCGGGACAAAACATGGACTTCTTTGCCCGTGTCAAGGTCAGCATTGTGATGGTCCCGGGAGTCGCGGTGACGAATGCTTACAGCGGGGGCACTACGACGGTGGGCGGCGGAACCGTCATGTATATACCCGTTGAAGGCGGGTTGGCGTTCAATATGTAAAGTTTGGGGATTTCCCGCCCTTTTTCCCCGGGGAGAGGGGCGGGAAAACTTTTTTAAATTTGATCCTCCTCTTGTAGGGTAAATCCACTATGAAAATCTCCGTTTTCTTTCTCATGCTATTCTTGATTTTAGTATTTCAAAATCCGGGTACAGTCTGGGCGCAGGAACACGCTCCTGATTTTCTGCGGTTGGGCACCCAGGCCTTTCGCAATAAGCAGTACGACATGGCCATTTCCTACTACAATTCAGCTATTGATGAGGACACGAATTATTGGCCCGCCTATCAAGCCCTTGGAACCCTTTACTACATAAAAAAAAACTACAAGGAAGCCCTGAAAAATTTCCAAAAAGCCTTCGATCTGAATCCCGATAGCGAACCCTTAAGAAAGTTCGTGAGTTATCTGAGAGTGAAACAGGGCCAATCACCCCTGCCGATGGCGACTCCCACGCCGGTTTTTAAGATGCCCCAGGCCGTTCCGGCCCAGTAGGGAATTCCCAAAAACCTTGTTTTGACCCCATACGCCTCGTAAGATAGCCCCCGTTTGTCTTCCGGAGGCCCGTAGTTGCGCAATACATTCAAAAATATCTTCAAGTTTCTTTCTTCCCTCAAGCTGGCGGTTCCCCTTCTCTTCATCCTGGTGGTTCTGTTGGCGACAGGAACCATCGTGGAATCAAGATCCTCCACCTGGGCGGCCAAGCATTACGTCTATTCCACATGGTGGTTTGGGTCTTTTTTGTTCCTCTTAGGAACCAACGTGTTTTGTTCCGCCCTCTCCCGATACCCCTGGAAAAAACACCAGACTGGTTTTGTCATTACCCACTCGGGGATTTTGCTCGTCCTATTCGGCTCCATGGTGACCCAGCAGTGGGGAAATGACGGCCAGATCGCCCTGTCCGAGGGCGAGTCCGGGCATATCTTTCAAGAAGACAAGCCCACCTTTTACACCCAGGACGGGGACGACGCTCCCCAGACCTTTTCCGCCCAGTTCACCTTTGGGACGCCCGACCCCGACCATCCCAAAACCTGGAAACTGGATAAGGGCGGGCTGGCTATCGTGAACCAATATTATTTCAACGCCCAAAAGAAGATATTGGCCCAGGCCCCGGAAGAAGGAAAAAAAGGCGTCCCGGCGGTGCGTTTGGTTTTGGCCAGTTCCTTCGTGAACCAGGACCAATGGCTATTCCTGGGGGATAAGGATTACAGCCAGATCGATTTGGGCCCCGCTTCGGTTTATTTCATGACTCCTTCCGCCTGGAAGGCGAAGGTCAAACAATTGGGCGGCAATCTTCCCCCGAACGCCTTGGTCCTTCTCTCCGGCCCCCAGGGTGACATCCATTACCAGACCCGGCACCGGGGTGAATGGACTCCGCTACAACCCCTGACATTGGGGGCGGATAATTCCACCGGCTGGATGGACATGCAGTTTAAGGTCACGGATCAAAGGGCCCAGGCGGTGCCTGAAGAAGAATTCGACGCCCAGCCCCTGCCCGAACAGAAGGACCCCGAACCGGCCCTGCATTACGAGGTCTTAAGGGGAGCCGAAAGGCATGAAAGCTGGATCGGCTACCAAAGCCAGCAAAGTTTCACCTTAGGGGGCAAAACCTTCGCGGTGGCCTTCGGCCCCCGGCAGATTCCCCTGCCTTTTGGCATCCAACTGGTCAAGTTCAAGCTGGGGCTCGATCCCGGCACCGACAAACCCGCCTCCTACGCCAGCGACGTCAACGTGCTCGACCCGGAAAATGAAACCCAGGTTCCCACCCAGATCTTCATGAACCATCCCCTGCACCGGGACGGCTATACCCTCTTTCAGGCCAGCTATTCCAAGGACCCGGACGGGAAATATATCTCGGTTTTTGCGGTGGGGAAGGACCCGGGCATTGTCTATAAATATGGCGGGGCACTGGTTATGATCTTTGGAATCATCTTAATGTTCTGGTTCAAGAATCCCGCCTTAAAAAAAGGGGAAGCGAATGCCTAAAGAAACGACAAGAGATTTACCACCAAGGCACCAAGGCACCAAGAACGACCTAAAAGTTTTGGATAAAAACAACAAACCTGAATTTTTTTCGAGTTTAAAGCTGTTAAAAAATTTTTTGTCTTTCTTGGTGTCTTGGTGTCTTGGTGGTTCAATTGCCGTTTTGTTGTTGTTGGTTTCTCCGGTTTTCGCGGACGGATTGGATTTTTCCGCTCTGGCGAAGATCCCCATCCAGGATGGTGGCCGGGTGAAACCTTTGGATACCTTCGCTCGGGAAAGCGTGCGTATGGTGACGGGCCGGGAGCAATTTGAGGGGCGCAATTCCCTCGATACCCTCATGCAATGGCTGGCCCAGCCGGGCCCCTGGGACACGAAAGAATGTATTCTCATTGAGAACCTGGGATTGAAAGACATGCTGGGAATCCCCAAGGATCAGAAAAGGGCCATGCCGGTTTCCCTCATCCACAACGAAGGTTTCATCGCTTACGCCAACTCCAGTTTCAACAAACAGCAGAAAAAAATGACTCTGGACCCGACGGCCAAGGAAGCTTTGGCGGTTTTTGGAAGGCTCCAAAGGCTGGAAGATATTGAATCGGGCGCGGCCATGAACGTGATTCCCCTGCCGGACCCGACCACCCAGAAATGGGCCTCGCTGGACGATTTCCGCCAGGCCTATGAGCGGGACGGTTCCAAAATGCCCGACGCCGCCAGAACTATTTTGGCAACCTTTGGCCACCTCATGGAAGCCTACAAGGCTGGCGATGCCGCTAATTTCACCACGGCTTGCGAAAACTTCGACCAGATTTTGCGCGAGGTCGGGGCCAAGGATTACCCGGACCCGGGAAAGTTATCCTTGGAAATCCAATACAACTCGGTCAAACCCTTCCGCTGGGCCTGGATCATCCAGCTCACCGCCTTTCTCTTGATGGGTCTATCGACCATGCTGGGAATACGCGCCCTCTATTGGCCGGGCTTCGGGCTATTCGTCGGGGGAATTCTCATTAGCGTCTACGGGTTCACCATGCGCTGTCTCATCGCCGGGCGCCCGCCGGTTTCCAATATGTACGAGTCGCTTATCTGGGTTACCTTTGGCATGACGGTTTTCGCCTTGATCTTTGAACTGATCTTCAAGAACCGCCAATTCGCCACGGCGGGGTCCGTCTTGGCCGTCATCGGCTTTGTGTTGGCGGACAACGTGCCCACAGTTTTGGACCCATCCATTCAGCCCCTAGAGCCGGTTTTGCGTAGCAACTTTTGGCTGACCATCCACGTTTTGACTATTACACTAAGTTACGCAGCCTTTCTTCTTTCACTTGGCATCGGGCATATTTGCCTCTGGACCCTCTGGGCCCACGGCAAAGACCCGGACCGTCTGAAGCGCCAAACACGGCTTCTGTATAGGGTGGTGCAGGTGGGGGTGGTCATGCTGGCGGCGGGAACTATTTTGGGCGGCGTTTGGGCCAACTATTCTTGGGGCAGGTTTTGGGGCTGGGACCCCAAGGAAACCTGGGCTCTGATCGCCCTTTTGGGATATGTGGCCATCCTTCATGGCCGCCTTTCAGGCTGGCTGAAGGAAGCGGGTTTTACCATCGGCGTGGTCTCGGCCTTCTTGGGGGTCTTGATGGCCTGGTACGGGGTCAACTTTGTATTGGGCGTGGGACTTCACAGTTACGGCTTTTCCAAGGGCGGTCTGCCCTACGTCTGCACCTTCGTGGCGGCAGAAATCATTCTTGTGACGGTGGTGGGTTTAAAAGTTAAAGCCGAAAGAATCGTTAAGGTCGCTTAAAACCCATAAAGCGGGCCGAATTTTCCTTCCAAATATTTCAAAAAGGGTTCCGGGGATAATTCCCTACCCGTGACCTTTTGGCAAAGGTCTCCTGCTAGGTAGGTCTGGCCCTTGGCGTGGATGTTCCTGTTCAGCCATTCCTTCAATTGTTTGAAATCACCCTGCGCAAACTTTCCGCCAAAAGTCCCGATTTCCTTTTCAGCGGCCTCAAAGAATTGGGCTGAAAAGAGGTTCCCTAGCGTGTAAGTGGGGAAGTAGCCAAAGCTTCCATGGCTCCAATGAACATCCTGCAGGCATCCTTTGGCATCGTCAGGGGGGGTGACCCCAAGGTATTTCATCATCAACTCGTTCCAACGGGCCGGTACATCGGTTGTATTTAATTTTCCCGATAGAAGGTCGGTTTCGATCTCATAACGCAGGCAAACATGCAGGTTATAGGTCACCTCGTCCGATTCGGTGCGGATAAAGGAAGGCGCCGAATGGTTAATGGCGAAATGGAACTGGTCCACCGTCAAATCGTCGAAGGTGCCGGGGAAGGCTTTTTTCAGCTCGGGGAAGAAGAAGTTCCAGAAGGGCCTGCTCCGCCCTACCAGGTTTTCCCAAAGGCGGGACTGAGATTCGTGAATACCCAACGAAACCGCCGAAGCACGTGGTGTGCCAAATAGTTCCAGCGTGTGGGGAAGGCCTTGGTCGTAAATACCGTGGCCAGCCTCGTGTAGGGTGGAAAAGAAGGCATTTTCAAAATTGGTTTCCTCGAAGCGGGTGGTGATGCGGGTGTCGCCAGGCCCCAAGCCGGTGGTGAAGGGATGGGCGGAAACGTCAATGCGGCCCCGGGTAAAATCGAATCCTATGGCCTCAGCCAGCTTATGGCAAAAGGCCTGCTGAACGGGTACGGGGCAAGGGCGCTTCAAAATCGATAGATTTGGCTGGCGTTTGGAAGAAGTAATCTTGGCCGAAAGTTTGGAAAGCCGATCCCTTAAAGGGGGGAACAAGGCGTCGAGTTTCTTGGTGGTGAGGCCCGGTTCGTAATCCTCTAATAAAGCGTCATAGGGATGGTCCTGATAACCGTAACATTTTGCCTGTTCCTGAACCAATTTAAGAATCTTCTCCAGCCAGGGTTGGAACCTTTTGAAATCGCTGGCCTTGCGGCCTTCCACCCATTCCACTTGGGCGTTCGAAGAGACTCGGGCCATTTCCTCCACCAGGCTTTGGGGAAGTTTGGTGGAACGGTCGTAAGACCTGCGCCATTCGCGGATATTCACCGCGCTGTCTGAAACCGTATTCCCGGTTAGGTTTTTATCCGCTTCCGCGGAAGAGATCCATTCACCTACCTTGGGATCGGTAAATTTCTGGTGGATCATACCCGCCAAAAGGGATTCTTGTTCCGCCCGGTAGGGGGCGTTGGCTGACGGCATATAGACTTCCTGATCCCAGCCCAAGACCCCCGCCGTATTTCCTAGAAGGGCGATTTCTTTCATGCGTTTCAACAGCTCTTCGTAGGCGGATTCGGTTGTCATAGCGGTTTATGTTTTCCTTTGTTGTTTGAAATGACTTACAGGTCTTCCATCAATCCGAAAAAGATGGGAACATCCTGCTGGGTGAGGTTGTTATAAAGCAAGAAGCTGTACCGGCCTTCCACAAACAAATGCTCGCCCGGATGCAGGTCAAATTGAAGGCCCAAGCCGACATTTCCCGCTACGGAGGAGGTGTTGTACCCGCTGGGATTGTCGACTTGCACATCGTAACCGGGGCCGAAGAGAAGATAAGTCACATAACCCTTGCTGGGCATGCTTAAACGCATATCGCAAAAAACACGGGTGTCATAGATGGAACTGCCGGCGCCGGTAAAGAACCAGGGGTTCAAGTCCACTTGAACGGCCCATTGGGAATCCAGTCGGTATCCCCCGAAAATGTTTCCGCCGCCGCCCAAAATAAAATTCGTGTTCCAATCCTGTGCCGGGACCGCGACCCCTAGGCCGATTCCCAAATACCCGGGTGAGACAATGGCGTTCTGCATGGCATTTTGATTTGAGGAATCCCCGTTATCCTGGGCTTGAGCCTGAGACTGAAACATTAAAGCAAGTGCCAGAACCCATAGGATCTTTTTCATACTTCCTCCCTGAAGTAACAGAATTTCGCTCTTGAGCTTAGCGGTAAAAGAGTAAAGAAAAAACCCCCTCAAGTGCGCCAATTCCCATATGGAATCGGCAATGCGAATCAGGTAAAAACCTGTCTTATAAAGGCCACATCCTCCGACGACAGGGGCTTATCTTGGCCTGATAGATTGACCTGCACCTGGTTTAAGTTCCTAAAGCCTGGAATCACGCAAGCCACCACCGGATTAGCTAAAAGATACTGTAGAGCCACCCGGGCCAAGTCCTTCACATCCGAGCCGAAACGGGATTTCAATTTCTCAATCTTGGGTTGGAGTCCTTCCAGGGTTTCAGTGGTGAATCGCTTGTCCCCGAGGCGGTGGTCGCCCGACTCAAACTTGGGAGGATTTTTGGGGTCAAATTTGCCCAAGAGCAGGCCCTGGTTGAGGGGGGAAAAGGCCACGAAACTTATTTTTTTCTCTTCCATCAGTTTCCTGACCGGTGTCCCTTCCCGGATGAATTGGTCGTCCATGATATGGGCCCAGCTTTGGAGTACGTCTGGTTTGACCTTAGGAACCACTCTTGTGAAATCGTCATTGGAATAGGCGGACTGCCCGATCAGGCGGATCTTGCCTTCTTTTTTCAGCTTGTGCATGGTTTCTACCGCCCCATCCAAATAAAAGTCCTGGGGACCGAAGAAGCCATGGTGGAAATAATAAAGATCGATCACATCCCTTTTCAGGTTAATCAAGGACTGTTCGCACTGGTGGCGGATATGGGCCGGTTCGTAGGCATGGGCCGCGGTTCCTGGGAACCAGCCAACCTTGGTGGCGACGGTCAGTTTTTTGGATCGGTCGCCCAAAATACGGGCAAGCATTTGTTCCGCCTTGCCGTTGCCGTAAACGTCCGCGTTGTCGAAATGGTTCACGCCCTGGTCGAGGGCGTGATCAATGGCCCTTCTCACCTCGCCCTCATCCACATTGGCCCAGCCGTTGGCCTCACCGTTGACCCAGTTCAAACCTCCCATAGTCCAACAGCCCAAGCTGATCTCCGAAACCTCGATATCCGATTGTCCAAGACGGCGGTAACGCATAAAGCCTCCAAAATATAATAAAAGCTTTCGAAATTTAGTTGCCTGTTTTACTGCCTCCCGCCCGTTTCAGGCGGTCGTTAATGGCCCGTCCCAAACCTTCTTCTGGAACCGAAAGGGCCAAGATGCCGTCCAATCCCATCCCATCCAGTTTTCTCAATGTGGAAAACAAATTGGCCGCTGCTTCCCGAAGGTTTCCATCGGCTGAAAGGACTTCCGCCGTCTGAAAGGAGCCTGCTTGAGCGTGAGGTTTCAGGGTTAGGAGACCCCAGCGTCCGGAGGGAATATCATTTAATTCCTTCAAATATTTTAAAGGGGTGGAGGGCGAGTAGTGGCTAGGTAGCTGGCCCGGGGCCAAGGGGATGGGCCCATCCCCGCCAAGGGTGACCGGGCCTAAAAGGGTTTGAAGTTCTTCCAAACTGATCCCGCCTGGCCGGAGGATGACGGGCACTCCCGAAATAAAAGAAAGAATGGTCGATTCCACCCCCACCTTGCAGGGGCCTCCATCCAAAATCATGTCCACATTATCGCCCAGGGATTGCCTCACATGTTTGGCGGTTGTGGGGCTGACCCCCCCGAATAGGTTCGCGCTGGGGGCGGCAATGGGTCGACCCGATTCCCTTATCAACTCTAGGGCCATGGGATGGTCCGGAACCCGAAGGGCCACCGTGGGTAGGGAAGAAGTCACCAAATCGGGGATCAAGGAGCTTTTTTCAAGAACCAGGGTTAAGGGACCGGGCCAAAAGGCTTCCGCAAGTTTGACGGCTTTGGAGGGAAGTTCCTTAACTAAAATTTCGGCCTGGCGCAGGTCGGCGACATGCACGATGAGGGGGTCAAATTGCGGGCGGTGCTTGACCTCGAAAATCCGGGCCACCGCCATGGGGTTCAAGGCGTCCGCCCCCAGGCCGTAAACGGTCTCGGTGGGGAAAGCCACCAAACCGCCTTCCTGGATCATTTGGGCGGCCTTTTCAATTTCCTTCATTCAAAAGGGCCTTTCCTGAAAAGGAATCGATTGCATAGGGTCATTGGAAGAATAAAGGGTAACGGTTGGATGGAAATCACGCAAGGCCGGGAAAGCAGACTTAACCGGTGTTTTTAAGGCCCGCCGCGATGCCATTGATGGTCATCAGGATGGCTTCCTGGAGTTGGCTTTTAAGTTCCTCGCCGGGGTTTGACCGCAGGCGCTTGATGAGTTCCAACTGGATGAAACTCAAAGGATCAATATAGGGGTTGCGCAATTTGATGGATTGGTAAAGCTGAGGTTCCTTCTCCAGCATCTCATTCACTTGGGCAATTTTTCGGATAGCCGAAAGGGTTTCCCGATATTCGGTCTCGATTCGGCCGAAAATTTCCTTTCTCAGTGCCTCATCGGGGCAAAGGGCGGCATAGCGGCGGGCGATGTCCAAATCGGCTTTGGACAAAATCATTTGGGCGTTGTCCAAGAGCTGTTGAAAGAAGGGCCATTGCCCGTACATTTCTCGCAATTGGGAAAGACCGTCCGGCGAAGCTTGCAGATATTCCCTCAAGGCGGAGCCTAGACCGTACCAACCGGGCAGGGTGGCGCGGGATTGCATCCAACTGAAGACCCAGGGAATGGCTCTTAAGTCCTCGATATGGTCGCTCACCTTTCGGCTGGCGGGGCGGCTGGCGATGCGGTGTTGGCTGATTTCAGAAATCGGGGTGGCCAGGCGGAAATATTCCACGAACCGGGGATGGCCGTAAACCAGGTCCCGATACGCCCGGTGGGAGGATTCGGAAAGTTTTTCCAAAAGCTGTTCCCAGCTTTTCTTGGGTAATACTTCCTTGGAAGGAAAGGAAGCCCGAAGGGCCGCGTTGACGATCTGCTCCAAATGATGCCGGGCCGCCACGGGCTCGCCGTAATGGTCGCTGATGACCTCCCCTTGCTCGGTAATCTTTAAGGCGCCCCGGATGGTTCGGGGAGGTTGGGCCAAGATGGCACGTCCTGCGGGGCCTCCGCCCCGGCCGATGCTTCCGCCCCGGCCGTGAAAGAGGCAGAGGAAAATAGCATGCTGGTCGGCGGTGCGGGTTAGGTCCATCTGGGCGCGGTAAAGAGCCCAGTTGGCGGCCAGGTAGCCGCTTTCCTTATTCGAATCGCTGTAGCCGAGCATGATTTCCTGGCGGTCGCACCTTTTGGAAAGGTGGCCCCGATAAACTTCGGTCTTGAAGAGGCGGTCCATGAAGGGGCCGGAACGCCTTAAATCTTCCCGGGTTTCAAAGAGGGGCACCACATCCAGGCGGCTGTGGGAACCGTATAAAAACAATCCCGCCTCACGGGCCAACAGAAGCACCGATAAGACGTCGCTGACATTCTTGGTCATGGAAATGATGTAGGTTTGAAGCGCGGAGGGGTCCAAGTGTTCCTGCACCGCCGCGATCATGCGGAAGGTTTCCAAGGTTTCCCGGGTCGCAGGAGATAAGCTGAGACGTTCCGGAACCAGCGGCCGTGCACCCCGCAGTTCCTGAATCAGGAGGGATTGTTTCAGGTCTTCATTGAGGGCGGCGTAGTCGTCGGTGAGGCCGATCATCTTGAAAATTTCAGCCAAAGCGTTTAAGTGCCGGTCGCTATGCTGGCGCACGTCCATAGCGGCCATTTGAAAGCCGAAAACCTCCACCCGGCGGATCAAGTCCGCCAAAAACCCCTGGGCTAAGATTTCGCCCTTATTGCCCATCAGGCTTTCGGACATCCGTTTTAAATCCGCCAAAAGATCGACTGATTTGGGATACCAGGACCCAGGGGTGGGTTTTTCCAGACCCTTTTGCCATTGGGCCGCGAACAGGTTGTTGTAAGCCAGGGTTAGGCGCAGTTTTTCCTCGATATAGGCGCACTTGTGGCGGTAGGGCTCGTGGGGGGAACGCCGTTTCAGGTTTTCCGCGAGGGTGGGAAACCTCCTTGCGTCTTCCTCCAGGGATTGAAAAAGGGGCTCGGAAATTCCGACCCAACGGTCGGAGGTGGAAAGGCGGGAAGAAAGCATTTCCATCGATTCCAGGGTAAATTCCAAACCCACCCCCCGCAGTAGGCAGAGGGCCTCAACCGTCACGGAGGGGGTTACAAAGGGGTTCCCGTCCCGATCGCCGCCCATCCAGGTGCCGAAGTTCAAAAAGGGTTTCAAGGGCCAGGAGCTTTTGGGATATTCCTCCTCCAGGGCCTTTTCCAGTTCCCGGTAGAGGTCGGGAATGACCCGCATGAGAGTTTCCTTATAGTAATAAAGATGACCCCGCACCTCGTCCAACACTTCCGGTTTGGTCTGGCGGATCTCATCCGTTTGCCAGAGGGAAACCAACTCTTCCTTCAAATGACGCAGACAGCCTTCCATTTCCTCCCGCAAAAGTTTCTCCTGGCTGATTCGAAATGCCAATTTGCCGATGCGGTGAAGTTTGTCCAAAATAGTGGGGCGTTTGGACTCGGTGGGGTGGGCGGTATAAACCATGGTGACGCGGGCCTGGTCCAAAAGGGCTTGGAGCTTCTTGGCCGGAACCCCCTGCTCCCGCAGAAGCCTCACCGCCGCAGGAAGAGTGCCTTCCCTTTTATCCTGGGGAGTGAGCAGGGATTCTTCCCTGATTTGAAAAAGAAGCTCCAGTTTTTCCGCCAGGTTGATGAGGCCGAAATAATGGGTAAAGGCCTTGGTCAAGAGGTTGAGTTGTTCCAGGGATAGCCCGGCGATGATGGAAGCCACTTCCTCGGCGGTGCCCTCGTCGCTGGTGAGGCGCAGCTGCTTGCAGAGGGAACGGACCTTTTCAACCAGGCTCAAGGCCTGGGGACCATCCTGATCGGAAATGATCTGGCCGAGGTTTCGAGCCAAAAAGCGAACCATATGCGACAGGGTATAGTCCCCCTGTTGGGGGGCGCCGTCGGGTTGGGGATCGGTTGGATCTTCCTGAAACATCTAGTTCACCCTTATTGAAAATGGATGGCAGATTAACGTAGAAGGGCGCCTAAGATAAAGGGCGGGAAGGCTCTTTTTTTATGGAGAAGGGTGGGAGAAAAACTTGAAGGCTAATCCAGTTTCTCTTTCAAAATTTTATCAGCCTGATCCTTACGGAACTGGCGGAGTTTTTCCCTCAAGTCGGGACGCTTATTCGCCAGGATGGCAATGGATAAAAGAGCTGCGTTGACGGCCCCGGCCTTGCCCACGGCGAGGGTGCCCACGGGGATTCCGCCCGGCATTTGGGCGGTTGAAAGAAGGGAATCGAGCCCTAAGAGCTTGCTTTCCATGGGCACTCCCAGAACAGGCAAAAGAGTATGGGCGGCGCAGACACCCGCCAGGTGGGCGGCACCCCCGGCGGCGGCAATGACCACCTCCACGCCCCGGCTTTCAGCGCCGGTCACGTATTCGGCGGTTTCCTTGGGGGTGCGGTGGGCCGAGAGAACCCGGCATTCATGAATGATGCCGAATTGCTTGAGGGTATCGGAGGCGTTTTTCATGACTTCCCAATCGGATTTGCTTCCCATCAGGATATTCACCAGCGAGGTTTCGGCCATGGTCGGTCCTTTGGTGCGGAGATTGCCTTGAGTTTCGCTTTTGGGGCGCCGAAGGTCAAGATGGATGAAAGACGGGGGGCTTTCGGAGGTCCTTTTTCTATCGGACCCTCCCCCCAATCCTGTAAAATAGGCGCCCATGTGGAATGAAACTTTCAAACTTATTTACCTCGCCATCACCCAGGGCCTGATCTTCGGTTTTGGCAGCGCGGTCTTGATCGGCCCTGTGAATTTTCTCGCCATCCGCCGCGGCATTATCGGCGGGTTTCAACAAACCTTCATGGTCGGGGCCGGCGCCGCCTTGGTGGACGCCAGCTTCGCCTACATTGTTTTCGTTGGAATTTCCAAGGATGGGATCGTCGGCATCGGAAAGATCATCATCTGGGGCATCTCGGCACTCTTTTTGATGTTTCTGGCCTATTCTGTTCTGACCGAGATAAGGGAAAACCCCGAGGCCATGGAAAACATCACAGTCCGCAAGCAGGTTCAGTGGATGGATAATTCCTTTGTCATGGGCCTATTGCTGGTGGCCACCAACCCCTTCGCCTTGATCTGGTGGGTGGGCTGGGTCAGCACCCTGCAGTTAACTGGCAACATTCCACTGACGGGCGGGGCGGCGACTAGCTTTTTCTCGGCGGTGTTGGTGAGTGAATTGATTTGGTATTCCTGCCTTGGCTTAGGAGTGCATTACACCCGCAACCTTTTCAACCGCAAGGCCTTGACGGTCATTTCATGGATTTGCGGGCTGGGGATGCTGGTCTATTTCCTTCTTTATGTCACCAAGGTGGTGGTGAACCTAATCCAGCACGGGGGCGCGGCGGTTGCCCCCTAAGTTCCATCCTTGCGATTGTTTTATTGTTAGGGGGCCGAACGGCCCTAGTCCTGTTCCCGCCCTGCTTCCCATTCCTCTATCTCACCGTGGCGTACCTTTGCCCTTAAGGCAATAGGCCGACAGCAGTTTTCACAGTCCGAAGTCCATTCCTGGAGTCCGCTGACCGGGTCCACCGGGGAAAAATTGGTATATCCGCAGTAGGGGCATTCAAACTCGAGTTGGAGGGGGTTCATCGGGGGGCGGGAAGCGCCGGAATCAATTCATCAAGAAGTTGTTGTCGCCGGGGGCCACCCGGGGATCGCCGTCGAAGAACTTGTTGAAATTCGTCCAGTCGATATCCTCAACGGGTTCGGGGTCCTTTTCAGCCATGACTCCGTTTTTCCAGCGGCGCTGGGAATGCTGAATGGTCATTTTTTCCTCATGGTCCTTGTCGATGACCCGCAGGTCTCCCAAAAAATACTGGACGGTCAGGAGGGTCTGGTCCGGGTCATAGGCCACCCGGGCGCGGGTATCATTGATGGATGTTACCACGGCTCCGGTATTGATCTCGAAAAAGCTTTGGCGGGAATCGTACCCGTTGGTTTTGAGAAACAGGACGCCCTTTTGGAGCACCAGGCGGATCTGGCGGTCCGGCCCCTCGAGGAAAAATTCATCCACATTAACGATCGTTTGGCCGTAAAGGCCGTCCAGGCCGATGCGCGCTCCGTTATGGGTTTTGAGGATGACCCAGCTTTGATCGTAACAGGTTACCGTATCCCCCTTTTCAACGGTGCTTCCGGTCATGAGGGCGGTGGGAGCCGAAGCGTTTGCGTGCTGAACCATGATCGTTCCCTGCAAATCGACCACTTCCAACTCGTTGAAGGCCTTGGCCCAGAGAAGGGAGGGAAGGGATAGGACAATCATCCAGCCTAAAAGCGTTTGAAGGCGCATGCTCACACCTCGAAAAGGGTGAAAAACCAAGCAATCGCCCCCATCCTAACGGTTTTCACCCGGTTGGGCAATGCGCAAGCCTTATTGGCGGCCTCATTACTGGTGCTTCGGTGCTCTGGAACGAATTAGACTATCAGTCGTTCATTCTGGAGGGCGAGTGGAAAACCAAAAAACTGTTTTAATCACGGGCTGTTCTTCCGGCATTGGCTTGGAGACAGCTGTCCTCCTCGCCCAACAGGGCTGGAGGGTTTTCGCCACTCTTCGGGACAATAAAAAATCCGGCCCTTTAAAAGAAAAAGCCAAGGGACTTTCCGTCGAAATCTTGCCGATGGATGTGGATGATCCCCTTTCCGTGCGCAAGGGTGTTGCGGCTGTCTTTAAAAAGACCGGTTCCCTGGACGCGCTGGTGAATAACGCGGGGTGGGGGGCCTTTGGGGCCCTGGAGGATTTTTCGGACGATGAAATTTTGGCCCAATACGAAACGAATTTTTTTGGACTCTTTAGGGTTATTCGAGAAGTTCTTCCTTCCATGAGGGCGCAGGGCCGGGGAAGAATTCTCAACGTGAGTTCGGTGGCGGGCAAGATGACCTTCGCGGGGATTGGTCTTTATTGCTCCTCCAAACACGCGGTGGAAGCCCTCACGGAAAGTTTGAGGCTTGAGTTGAGGCCCTTTGGAATCCAGGTGGGGATGGTGGAACCGGGGCAGTTTCATACCCGCTTCAAGGATAACCGCCTGAAAAACAAGATGTTCCTCGCCGGGAAGTCACCCTATCAAGGGGTGCTGGAAAAAATCCTCCAATATGGAAACAGCCAATCGGCCCAGGCCCCTGGGCCGCAAATCGCGGCGAGGACGATCCTAAAGGCCCTTGAGGACGAAAAGATGGCCTTGCGCTACCCGGTCGGAAATGACGCCCGATGGTTTCCCTTCGCACAAAGGTTTTTACCCGACTCCCTCTATGATCAGATCATGGTCCGCACCCTTACCCGGTTTCAGGGGGTGAAAAGTGAGTGAAAAGCCAGTCGCCCTCGTCACCGGCGCCAATTCGGGGATAGGGTTGGCCGTCACCCAGGCTCTGGCCTACAAAGGATGGAAGGTTTACGGCACCTTTCGAACCCCTAAACGTGCCGGACCCCTCATGGACCTCGCAAAGACCCTCCCAGTGGTACCTATTGCCATGGATGTGGATAAAACCTCCTCAGTTAGGAAAGCCGTCGGCCTCTTGGCCAAAAGGGAAAAGGGACAGGTGGATTTTTTATTGAACAACGCCGGATTTGTCATGGCAGGTTTCTGGGAAGATTTGTCCGATAAGGACCTGAAGGCGCAGTTTGAGACAAATGTCTTCGGGCTTTTGCGTGTGACAAGGGAAGTTTTGCCCCTGATGCGACGCAGGAGATGCGGGAAGATCATCAATGTCGGAAGCGTGGGAGGGCTGGTGGCCCTTCCCGTGTTGGGGCCCTATTCAGCGACCAAGTTCGCGGTAAGGTCCCTCACTGACGCTTTGCGAATGGAAGCGGGTCTGTTCGGGGTGGAGGTTTCGGAATTGGTTCCCAGCGAGATTAAGACGGCGGTGGCGGAAAATGCCCGCCGGGCCGAAAGGGCTCTGTCGAAAGATTCGGCCTATAGCGTCTTCACCCGGGATTTCGAAAAGTTCAGCCAAGAAAGATTCAAACATGCCGACCCGGTGGAAAAACTGGTGAAGGTGGTTTTAAAAGCCTTGTCGGACAAGCCCATGAAACGGCGTTATCTGGTGAAGGGGGAAGACCATGCCTTGTATTTCATCAAAAGGTTTCTTCCTGATTTTCTTTTGGAAAAGGCATTAGCCTCCCAATTTTCATGGTGCAAGGAACCACCCCACTGAAAGCCTTATCGTGAATTTTTTAGGGTTAACCATTTTCCTCTCGCCCCTCGAAATTGGAAGCTGAAGTGGGGTATGGTTCCATATAATCGATCTCCATGAACCGGAAAAGATGAACCCCTTCCGGGAAAATCAAAGTTGATGAAAAGGTATTTGTGCCTACGCTTTCCTCGGTTAAAAACAGGGCCTATTCTCTCCAGGTTACCCTCTTTTTCTTTCTTTCTCTTTTAATGTGGTCGGCTGTTTCGGGCGAAATGGTTTGGCTTTATACCCACAACCTGACCCTCAGCCTCGAGGTGTTCGGGGTGGCGGCTTTGGTGCTGGCCACTTGGTGGTTTCTTTTTCAATGGCAGTCCAAGGTGACCTGGTATTGCCGGTTGCAGTGGATTTTGTTCAAGTCTGGCGCCCTTCCCGAGAGCTGGCGTTTTGGGGAGGAGGCTTCCCCCTTCAATGTGGATCAAAAGATGGAAGAGGTGGTGAACGAGGCGGCGGCAATCGTGCAGGAAAACCTCAGAAGCCTGGCTTCCAACCGCCAAACCCTGGACCGTTACCTGGGAAGCCAGGGTTCCAAACATGTGCTCCAATCGGCGGGCAGTGGCGGCAGCACTTTAGGGGGACAGCTTCAACTTTCTTTCATTCTTTTTTCCGACATCCGCGGGTTCACCCAGATGACCGAGCAGTTAACCAGCAAGGAAACCCTCCGGGTGTTGAACCAAATTTTCACCGGCATCCAGGCCTCCATTGAAAAATACGGGGGGGAAATCAACAAATTCATAGGGGATGCGGCGTTGATTTACTTCAAACGCACAGCCGAGAATGAGAAGGAGGAGGCTGAACGGGTGGTCCGCGCGGCTTTTGAAATGCAGAAAAATTTCCTGACCGTGGCCCGAACCAACGCGGACCTTAAAAACCGGAACGTCAAGATCGGCATGGGCATCGGTATCGTGGCCGGGCATTGCATCATGGGCAACTTAGGTTCCCGCAACCGGATGGAATTCACGCTGATTGGAAACTCCGTAAACCTGTCTTCCCGCCTCTGCTCCATCTGCCCTCAGGACGAGATATTGGTGAATGAGGAGTTGGCCCTATTGGTCAGCGATAAATTTCATATCGAGTCCCGCCTGCCCGTCCAGCTCAAAGGCATACGGGATAAGGTCACGCCCTACTGTGTCCTGGGGGACCTGGAAAATAGAGGGTTTGTGCGCAGAACAACCGATCCGGAAGAATCTTCTCTCCAATCATCGTCCCCGCCCCAGGCCAAAGCGGATTCCCTCGCTTCAAGATTTTTAGACAGTCTGGGCACTGAAAAGGAATAAGTAAGAATCCTATTGGCAGACAAAGAGGCTGGCGGTTAAGGGGGGCAGGGAATAATCAAACTTGTTTTGGCTCAAGGTTCCAGAGCCCACGAGTTTAACTTCCGCCGATTGGGAATCGAAGCCGTACCTCTGCCAGCTTTGATAGATGGTCTTGCCCTGGATCTCGAATTTTCCAGAAACGCTGTCCTTTTGGTTTTTGTTCAAGACCACCACCCATAGGGTGCCGGCGCGTTTGGAGTCGGCGGCGGCGTAAATGGAGGTTTGCGAGATGTCGTCGCTGCCGGATGAAATTTCAGTGTCGCCGAAAGCCGAGCCCTTGCCGTCATAGTCGTGGTAAAGATGAAAGGCCGCCAGATTGTAGGGTTTTAACTTTCCCCAATAGGCCGCGAGAGTCACGCCGTATTTCCCAAAAATGCCCAAAACATCCGCCTGGGCGATCCCTCCTGAGACATGGTCCCCAGCGCCGTAATCGTACTCGCTGAATCCCAGGCCCGTGCCTGGGTAATCCTGCTCGATTTTCCCCTTCAGCCAGGGGATGAGCTGGATGGCTTGGCCTTGGGTGGAGGAAGCGGTGATCCAGCTTTTTTCAACATAGCCCGGGTCCCAGAGGCTCCGGGGCGCCTGAAGCCGGGCTTCCACCGAATCGGGGGAAACGTCGCCCTCGGTGATGCGCTTGCCCCCGCCCTGGGCCTCGGGATACCAGTGCAGGTCCAGGATGTTCAAGAGGCGCCTGCCGTCGTGGCCCTCCAGGGCCTTCATCTGCTTGAGATAAAAGTCGAGGAAGGTTTCCTCAGTCTTGTTGATCTCCGCGCTGTCGGGGGAATTTTGCAGGGTCAAGAATTCCTGCCAGCCGTAGGAAACGGGCCCCAGAATTTGAGCTGTGGGATCTACCTTGGTTACCGCAAAGGCCAGCCTTTCGGTCCGGTTGGCCATTTCCCAATAGGTTGTTGGCTTGGGATGAATGCGGGGATGGGTCTCATTCCAAATGCCCGGTTCGTTGTCCAAGTCGTAAAACTTGACGCCCCCTTCGGCGGCGGTCTTGTAATTTGAAATCAGGAAATTTACGAACTCGTCGTCGTAAACATATTTGTCTTTTGGATTGGGGGTAAGAGTGAATTTTCCTTTTTTGTGGAAGACCACTTCCTTCCAGCGTTTGGAGGGGGCCTTCTCGTTTTCTCCCACCTCGCCGTCCTTGTCGGCCGCCACAAAACCCGCCATGGGAAGGGTGATGAGGCTTTCCATCCCGGCTTTTTGATTTTCTTCCACAAAATGTTTCACCAGGGCGCCCGGCTGGTCGCAGTCCGTGTAATGGGCCTGGTCGCAGAGCCAGTTGTCGCTGGTGTGTTTCCAGTCTTTCCCAGCGTTGGAGGCGTTATTGACCCAGTTGTAGCCAGTCAGGCGGTTGCCCCCGAGGCGCCTTAAGGTTGCGCCCGAACCCGTTGGGTCCTCATCGTTGATACCGTAGATGTAGGAGCTGATAGTTCCGACGACCGTGTCAGGCAAAATTAAAAAATGGACGTCGGCGGCGCGGAGGGGAAAAGCCAGAAATATCAGTATTAGAGTTTGGATCGCGCGCCAGGTCATGGAAGTTCCTTCGTAAAGGGATGTGAAAGGTCTGTCAATAATAACTCAGCGGCCTGCGTTCTCCCAGCAAACGGTAGTCCTTTTGATCAATCGCCCGGGTGAACCGATCACGGTCACGATAGAGGGAATAGGCCGGATAAATCCGCCAGGCGAAGGCCGCCTGGAAAATAAAAGCCGCCGCCAGGATCATGACCGCGAAACGGCGCCAAAAGACTGATGGCGCCAGGCAGCTCCAAACGTAAAGGGAAAAGAGAAACATGATAGGAAAGGTCGCGTCATAAAAAATATGCGACAGGGGCCATTTGCCGGTGAACCAGAAGCTGGCCCACATGAGGATCAGGTTGAACAGGGCCAGTGCCCGAACCCAGTCCCAATTTTTTAATTCTTTATTTCGAACGAAACCCATCACTAGAAGCGCGACGGCTTGAAGCAATCCCGTGATCCACAAGAAAAGGCCGGGATAAAGCAGTAACGGGGAGCCCATGAGAAATTCGATTCGGGCATGGGTGCTGTGCCCCGGTTGAAGAAAAGTGGGCCAAGCCCAGCCGTCCCAATGGGGGCCGGAAGCCATGTCCCAGGTGGTGAAACCGGGTGAACCGGGCGGATCGAGAAAAACGGGCATCTCGAAGGTCGGCAGGGCCAGGGTGCGCCCCAGGATGGTAAAGAAGGCTTTGAAGTTATCGAAGTTAAAAAGGGTGGCGAAACTTCCAGGGCTTTTCCCGCCGGGTATGCCGTAAACGACCAGGGTAGGAACGATCAGGGCAAGGGTGGGAAGACCCCCTAATAAAAAGAAGCCCAGGGACCTAAAGGCCAAAGGCTTGGATTCCCGAAATTGGAGAAGCAGGGACAGGACAAAAAAGGCCGCCAAGTAGACCCAAGACATATGGAACTGTATGACCCAGAAGAAAGCGAAACCCATCATGGTCGAGGCGCATCCGGGGTTGATAATTCCCATGCGGAAACCCGGCAGTGACTCAAAAAAACCCACGAAGAAAACACAGCTTCCGAATAAGCACCAGGCCCGAGTGATCATGCCGGTGTTCTCGTGCAGGGTCCAGGGGAGGATCACCAGGGTGGCGAAGATAAACCAGGGAGAGAGGGTAGGAACCTTTTGCGCACAGTACCAGGTTAAAAGCGCGATTCCGGCCAAGGACAAGAGGTTCAGCAGGATAAAGGGGGCCTCGGGGATGGGCAGCCAATGGAAAGGAAGGCCCACGACCAGACCCTCTAGGGCCCCGGGTATCTGGTTGAAATGGGAGGTTTCCGATCCCGCCAAGTCGGGACCGAAATAGGGCCAGGTGCCGGTCGTGTAGCTTTTAAGGCCAAGCAGGTAGGTTTGAAGCTGGTCATCGGGAAGCAGGGGAAGGGACAGGCCAAATCCTAATCGAAAAAGGAAACCCCCCAAAAGGGCAAGCAGGATAATAGGGACGCTTGGCCATTGGAGTTGAGTGGGCGGGGTTGGTTTCGTGCTTTTCATTCTGGCGGCAGTCCTGGTTTTTTTAATTTTGACTTCCCGGTCTGCGTTCCCCGAACAAGTGGTAATTCTTCTGGCTGATGGCGTCCGCCACGGTCTGGCGGTTGGTGTAGAGGGATTGTACCGGCATCAGCTTCACAGCGTACCCCAGTTCGAAAAGCACGCTGGCAGCCAGACAGACCATGCCGAAGATCCTCCAGGCTTTGCGCTCCGCTAGCCAGGCGTATACATAAAAAGAATAAACCACAATCAAGGGCAGAAGAACGTAATAAGAGACCGCGGGTGCGCTCTTGGCATTAAACCAGAAGGCGATCCAGGTCAGAAGGAATCCCCCGAAAACAAGCCGATTGATCATGGCCCCGTCTGGTTTTTGATAGGGAATAAAAAACCCGACGAGGCCTAACAGGGCGGCCTGGGCGAAACCCGCCAGCCATAAAAGAAAACCCGGCAGGATGAGCCAGGGGGATTCAAATAGAAAATCAAGCCGGTAGCGGGTTCCGGCCCCTAAGAAACGGGGAAGCTCATAAGAGGCGAGTGAATAATAACGGGCTAGAACCGTGAAAAATCCAAAAAAGTTGTCCTTGTTAAACCATACGGCCATACCCATGCCACCCGCGCCCTGCTGAAAACCGAACTTAATGAGCGTAGGCAAAAGAAAACCCAGTGGAAATGCGGACCCGGCTAGGAATCCGCCCAGATCGTGAAGCGGGTTCAATTCCTTTTTCCATAAGCGCCAGCCAAGAGCCAACGCCAGAAAGGGAAGCATGAGAATCCAAGAAAAATGAAATTGCATGTTCCAGAAAATGCCGAAACCCATGAGGGCGAAGGCTAGGGGAGCGGAAATCCAATTTAAGGTTAACCATGGAAGGGATTCTAAGAATCCTACAAAGAACAGGGAGCTGCCGATAATGAGATAGGAAGGGTTGATGATGTTCGTAGTTTCGTGAAGGTTCCAGGGGAGAAGGGCAGTCCAAGCCAGGATAAAGGAAAAGGAAATCGAGGGAACCCTCTTATGGATATACCAGCACAAGAAGGCTAATGCCGAGAGGGTTAAGAGGTTTAGGAGCAGAAAGGGAGCTTCCGGGATAGGCAAGACGCGAAAGGGCAGGCCGACCAAAAGGCCTTCCAGGGCCCCGGGAATTTGGGACTCGAAGTTTTTATCTTCCCAATAGATGTCCGGACCGAAATAGGGCCATTGGTTTTCGGTGTAGCTCTTGAGACCGATCAGGTAGGTCTGACGCTCATCGGGCGAGAAAAAGGGCTGAGAAAAGCCAAATCCCAAGCGGAAGGCGTAAAGAAACAGGAAAACCAAAATGTATTGGTTGCGTTTGGACATGAATTCCTTTCGGAGGGGTATGGTAACGGGTCGGTTGTTTTAATACAAAGATTGCGGACGACGATCCGCCAAGATCTGGTAATTCTTTTGGTCAATAGCGGTTTGAATCTTGGCCCGGTCCAAATACAAGGACCTCTTGGGCATCCAATAGATCAAAAATCCCAATTGAAACCAAAGACTGGCCACAAGGCAGACAAGAGCGAACTTTCTCCAACCGGCATAGGGGGCCAGCTGGGCCCAGACATGAAATGAGAAAACGGTTACGAGTGGAAAAAGAATGAAGAGCGCGTGGGCGACCGGAGCTTTGTAAGTGAAGCAAAAGGCCATGAAAACCATAATGAAAACCGACCAAGCGGCCGCAAAAACAGCTTGAGCGCTTGGACGGGTTGGGTCTTTGCGCCATCCAAAGATCAAGAATGAGAAAGGCTGGGCCCAGCCCACCATAGTTAAAAAGATCCCCGGCAAGGCAATCCAAAGAGCATCTTGAAGAAAGGCGATCCGGTCCATGGTGTGTTCGCCAACGAATTGAGGCATTTCAAAACAAGCCAATGATAAATATTTAGCCAGGGTTGAAAAGAAACGGAGAAAGTTGTGGAGGTTAAAACCTACTACCGTGGCGCTCCCACCGTAAAGGGTATGGAATCCATAAACAAAAAGGGTGGGTAGCAAAGCGCCCAAAGGAATCAGAGCGCCCATTAGAAAAGAACCGGCTGTTTTGAAAAGGATCTTTAGCCCATGTTGTTGAACCGACGAGGCGAAAGCTGCTAGGCCCAGAGGCGGAAGGAGTACCCAAGAAAAATGAAACTGCATATCCCAGAACAATCCGAAACCCATCAGTGCAAAAGCTTTAGCGGGGCTTAACCAGTGGGTTGAAAGGGATGGGACAGCTTCCAGGAATCCAACGAAAAACAAAATACTTCCGAACAAAAGAAAACAGGGGTTGTACATATGGGTGGCGTCGTTCAAGGTCCAGGGCAATAGCGCGATCCAGCTGAAAGTAAAAAGAAAGGAGATTTCAGGAATTCTTTTGTGGATGTAGAAGGCGAGAAGTGCAATGGCTGTTAAAGAAAGCAGATTGAGAAAAAGAAAGGGAGCTTCCGGAATGGGCAAAAGAAAAAAGGGAGTGCCGATCATCAGACCTTCCAAAGCTCCTGGAATCTGAAAATAAAAATGGGTATCGTCCACGATCAAGTCGGGTCCGAAAAAGGGCCAGCCATGGGTCGTGAACCATTTCAACCCGATGAGGTAGGTCTGCAATTCGTCGGAGGTCCAAAACTTGAGGCTTAAGCCGAAGGCGGTACGGAAAAGGTAAAGAAATAGAAACAGAGCTATGAATACGAACTTGGAAGAGATTGGTTTCTTATTCAATTCTCTGTTTTTTCTCCATTAATAAAGCGTGCCGGGGCGCCGTTCCCCGGCTAAGTGATAATTCTTTTGCTGGATCGCCTGGGCCAGGGGCTCACGGTTCTGATAAAGGCCGTCCCTTTGAGCCAGTATGGGCGAGTAAAAGCCCATGAAAAAAAGTCCAAGCAATACGAAAACCTTGGCTGTTATGCGCAGGGTTTTGCTTTTTTGAAAAAGATCCCAAACATAAAAAGAATAAACCATCAGCATGGGGTAAAAGACCATATAGATATGGGCTAAGGGAAGTTTGCTGGTAAACCAAAAACTTATCCAGATCATGAGAAAACAAGCCGCCATTAATCCCTTCATGGGCTCCCAATCCTTAAGGTTGTGTTTTTTCTTGAAAACCGTAAAAGCCAATAGGATGGGTTGGATGATGCCGCCCACCGAAAGGATCGTTCCTGGTATCAACAACAGGGGATGGGCCATTAAGAATCCCCATCTTTCGTGGGTGCCCTGGCCGATAAAACGCAATAGTTCAAAGGATACTAAGGACAAATAGCGAGCAAGAACCGTAAGCCCCTCGGTGACATTGTAAAAATTAAAGGAAACCAAAAAGCCGGAAGCCGTTTGTCCGGGGTTAAGCCCGTATTGAATCCAGGTTGGAATAACCAATCCAAGAGTTGGAAGGGCGCCGAGGACAAAGCCAAGAGTAGGATAAAGAGATTTGTCTTTCCAAAATCGAGTTCCTAAGGCCAAAAGGGCGAGGGGAATGAGATAGATATAAGAAAAATGAAATTGCATGATCCAAAAAAGGGAAAAACCCATCCAAGCCGCGGCCCAGGGCGCCGAAAGGTATCCGGTTGAAAAGACGGGGACACATTCGAAAAAACCGATAAAGAATAATATGCTCGGCAAAAAATCATAGGCGGGGTTAATCACATGCGCCCCCTCGAAAAGACCCCAGGGGGTCACCGAAATCCAGGTAAAGAGCCAGGGCCAAGAAAATCGGGGTACCTTACGGTGGATATACCAGGCCAGTAAGGCCGCTCCCAGGGTGGACAGCAGGGTTAAAAAGACTACCGGGGTTTCAGGGAAGGGAAACAACCTTAAAGGCAACCCAATCAATAGCCCTTCCATGGCCCCTGGGATCTGGGCGTTAAAAGCCTGATTTTCCTGGCCGTTCACATCCGGCCCAAAATAGGGCCATTGGGCGGTCGTGAAGTATTTCAAGCCTATAAGCCAGGTCTGGCGTTCATCCACCTCCCACCATTTACATTCGCAGAGTCCAAAGTAGAGACGAAACATGAACAGGACAATGAAAAGCGCCCCAACTCCAAGAAGGCGTTGACGTTTTATTTTCATAAACCGGGAAAACCTTTCGTGAGGAACGAATATCCACCCTTTACCTTTCCGCATGGAGAGGGCGTGTAATAATATAGTACGGCTTCACCCTTCATCAGGAGATTTCGTTGGCCTACTACCTCACCTCTGCAATTGATCCGTTAAACCGTGAGAAGCTTTCCGATGACGCGTTAGACTTGGCTTTGGGCGCCCAGTTGTTTTTTCTGGAGGAGGAATTCCACAAGCAGGGAGCCTCCTGGATGAAGAGGGTTTCCAGTGGGGTTTGGGCCTACTTTGAGAAGGAAAACCCCCTGCCTTTCACCGTTCGACTGCGATCAGGGCTGCTGGCCCAGGATTGGGAAGGCACGGGGGCCGCTGATTTGCGTGTCGGCATCCACGCCGCGCCCCCGGAAAAGATCCTTCGCACTGGGTTGGGACCGGCCTTGGATCACGCAAGGGCTCTTTTAGACGCCGCTCCCCGGGGTCAAATTCTTCTTTCCGCTGAAGCCCGAAAAACTTTAACGGTGCCGGAAGGTTATGACTTTCAAGACATGGGCCTCCATCTTTTGAACGACCTCCTGGAACCCGAAAAGGTTTTTGTCTTGAAAACCAAAGGCCGAGGCCCGGACGACCCCCCCCCCCTGGTTTCCCTTCAAACTTTTCCTCAAAATCTCCCGGTCCAAAGCGTCCCCTTCCTGGGGCGGGAGGAGGAAATCGAATTCATTCTTCAAAACCTTGGACAGCCCGACAAGCGCCTTTTCACGCTGGTAGGGCCGGGAGGTTTCGGAAAAACCCGGCTTTCGCTTCAGGCCGCCGCGCGCTTGATGCATTGTTTTCCCGACGGTGTTTTTTTTGTAGGGCTGGCGCCCCTCTCCTCCGCCCGATACATGGTGGAAAGCCTGGCCCAGGCCCTTAAGTTTGTTTTTACCGGCGGCGGGGACGCGGAGCGTCAGCTGTTGAATTACATCCAAGACAAACGCATCCTCCTCATCATGGACAATTTCGAGCATGTGTTGGAAGGCGCCGAACTGGTGAGCCATATTCTGGAGGGCGCATCCCAAACAGCCATCTTGGCGACCAGCCGGGAAATGTTGAAGGTGGTTGGGGAAACGGTTATGGAAATCAAGGGCCTTTCCTATCCGGGGCCCCAGGACGCCGATGAACCTGAAAATTACGCTTCCGTCCGGCTTTTTCTCCGGCATGCCCTGAGGGTGGTGCCTCTGTGGGAGCCCGGCCCAGAGGAGAAGCTCGGCATTTGCCGTTTGAGCCGTGTTTTGGAGGGTATGCCCCTGGGGCTTGAGCTTTCCGCTTCTTGGCTAAAAAGCCTGAGCCCTTCCGATATCGCGGACAAAATTGAATCTAACCGTGATTTTTTGGCCGCCGAAATGCCGTTTCTCCCCGCCCGCCAGCAGTCCCTCCGGGCGGTTTTTGAATATTCCTGGGTTCTGTTGAGTGAACCGCAAAAGAAGGCCCTTCGGGCGGCCTCGGTTTTCAAGGGAGGTTTTACTCCCCAAGCGGCCGCGAAGGTGGCAGGGGTGACCCCTTCGGTGTTTAAAGAACTGACGGACAAGTTTTTGGTGAGGGCCAAACCCAACGGCTATCTGGAACTGCATGAGCTTCTAAAATTTTACGCCAAGGAAAAGCTATTCAAGGACCTAGCCGAGAAGGAGCGTGTCCAGGACGCCCATAGCGCCTATCTGGCCCGGGAACTTCGACGCAGGGAAAAGGATTTGCTGGGCGCCAAGCAGGGGCAAACCATGGCCTATCTGCTGGACGAGATCGGGAATATCCGGGAGGGATGGCGACGGGCGGTGGAGCAAGGTAATGAAGGCTGGATGGGGGATTACCTGGATTCTCTCTACGCGCTTTATGAAACGAAAGGCTGGTACCAGGAGGGCGTTGAGGCCTTCCAATCGGCGGTTCAAGCTTTGGAGGCAAAAGCTGGTGGAAAAAAGGCGCCGCGGCCGATTCGGATACTCATGGGAAAGTTGACGGCCCGATGGGGGATGCTGCTTCAGCGCAAAGGGGAAATGCAAAAGGCCCGGCTGGCTTTTGAGGAAAGTTTGGCTCTCCTGGAAAAAGAGGGCGCCATGAGACAAGCGGCCTTCACCTACAACGGATTAGGATACGTGATGGAATCCCTTGGGAGGGACGACCAAGCCCTCGTCTATTACCGGCGCGGCTACCAGATTTACCACAAGGCCCGAGACAAAGCGGGAATGGCCTTCGCCCTAAACAACATGGGCCATATCGCCCTCCATCTGGGCAACCTTTACGAGGGCCAAAAGACCCTCCGTAAGGCCATGCGCTATTACGAGTCGACCGGATCCCAGGGCGGGGCCGCCAATTCCTACAACTTGATGGGCGATATCCTCCATGAGTTGTCCGATTACGACCAGGCCCGGTACTATTACCAGAAGGGCCTCTCGGCTTTCGTGGCCTGCGGGGACCGCAAGGGCGTGGCCTGGTCCTTTAATAACCTGGGCAGGGCCATCGAGGCGATGGGAAATTTCGAGGGCGCCAAACAGATGTATAAGGAAGGGCTTACCCTTCACGAGGAATTCGGCGACAACCGGGCCACTGGATGGTCCCATAACCTGTTGGCGGGGGTGCTTTGGGCCATCGGCGATTACACCGCCGCCAGCCAGTTCGCCAAAACCGGATTGGAACTTTACACCCAAGTGGGCGATCCCCGGGGACAAACTTGGTCGTTGGACCTTCTGGGAAACCTGGCGGTGGCGGAGCGACGTTTCGATGAGGCCAGGCTGTTTTATGAGCGGGGGCGCCAGATCCAGGAAAGGGGGGACGTCAAACCCTTGAATCTTTCCTGGTACGCCTATCACCGGGGGACGTTGTTTTTTGCCGAGGGAAAACTAGGACCCGCCCGGCGGCACCTGGAGTCAGCGTTAGAGCAGTTCAAGCGCCGTTCGGACACGATTGGTACCGTGGCCGCCTTGATCCTATTGGCGGAAGTTTCAGTGGAAAGCACCCGTGTTCCCCAGGCCCGCAAGTACCTGGAAGACGCTTTCGACCGGGCCTTGACCTCCCGCATTACCCCCCATTTGGTGGATGCCATGGTGACCCTGGCTAAATACATGAAGGCCCTGGGAGATGAGCGCAATGCCTTCGCCTATCTGGCGGTGGCCATTCACCAACCCACCTGTCGGCGCGAGACCAAAGACAAGATCGTGCGGTTCGCACAGCTTTTGGAATCCCGCCTTCCCCAGCAGGATGTCCGAGACACGGTGCAATGGGCAAGGGCCGCCAACATCGAGGATGTGGCCCAGGACTGGCTTTTGAGCGTCAGGCGGCGGAGTCCAAAAAAGATATCCCGTGGCCCTAAGGTAAAGAAAAGGGCGCCGGCCCGGCGCAAGAAATAAGGGCTCGGATTGAAAAGCGCCTTCTTGGTTAACCAAAATTCTATTGGTTATACATGGATTGCTTTAACGGCGGTGTTGTTTTGTCAGCCGCAAGCCTTCGCGGATGAGCCTTCGGGCAAGCAAGTTTCCTCCATTCGAGAATATGCCTATGGCAAATCGGGGGAGTGGCTTTATGAAGCCCTTTCCAAGATCCATTGGCCCAGGACCCGGGCCCTCGCGGAGAAGGAAAGGCTGTTTAAGATTCCCGTCGATTGGCAAAAACAAGAATACGAAAATAAAGAAGGGTTCCCCTATCTTTTCCCCTGCGCCCTGGATTACGCGGCGGGAAGTCCCTCCACATCTGTCATCGCGACCGGCTACCGTGTTAAGTACCACAGCAACGCCAAAAAATTGTTCGATGATTATTTTGCGAGGATTCAGTCCTGCCGTTTTTTGAACACAAAGGCCAAAGCTTTAATCGCCCAGCAGGAAGAGATGACG
Source organism: candidate division FCPU426 bacterium (assembly GCA_963738405.1). Classification (GTDB taxonomy): domain Bacteria; phylum Oederibacteriota; class Muellerivitia; order Muellerivitales; family Muellerivitaceae; genus CAVTWJ01. The sequence continues at coordinate 216,328 of CAVTWJ010000009.1, forward strand.
CGGGACAAGGCCATGGTTTTTTACATTTCCTTCGATCAAGGCCAAGTCCAAAGCGTTTATTATCCAGGAAAGATTGAGTTCAAGGGGGGGGACCGGCGTCATATGGAAAAATGGCTTCCGGAAGCGCGGGAGGATGAAAAAAGCTTTAAGAAGACCGACTATGCCTTGGTGCAAAATTCCCAGGGGCTTCTCGCGATCCTCAACGGGACCTTTGACCGGGAAGATAATTTCGTTTGGTGGAATAAGGACGCGGCCAAGCGCCGTTACGCGGGGCTTCAGTTTGACGGCCGTCTCTTTTTGCCGGTTCAACCGGAGATGGCCACCTTCGCTTTATACGAGGGGGGAGGGGTAACCTTGGGGACCTATCAGAGCCTGAAGAACAAGGAAAAAATAAAAACCCTTGTTCAGAACCGGTTTATGGTGATGGCGGATGGGGAAGAAGGAAAAGACGAGTTTCCCGACGCCTACTGCGGATTTTACGACAACATCGCGCGGTCTTATCTTTTCACCGACAAACACCACCGTATCGGTTTTCTATGGTCCCTTTACACCCCTCCCAGCGTTCTGGTGCCATTAGCCAAGGAGATGGGAATTGAGAACATGATGCTGTTGGATATCCATTCACCGGTGGCGGCAACCCTATCGGACCCGGCGGGACCCTATGATTACACCAACTTCAGGGACTACATGAAACGGTCTTTCGACCTGATTCCCAATTTTTTTAGGCTTTATCCCCTGCGGTCGGCCATCGTCTGGCTATCCCGGGCGCTTCAAAGCGGCATTCAAACCCATTATGTCTTGGAGGCGTTTCAGAATGGGGATGAGGACTACTTTGCGTTTTTCTTAAAGGGGTCGCCGGAAGCCCAAAGGGTGGAAAGAATGGGAGGGCAGACCCTTTCCACACCGAGCCTCAGTTCTTCCGGCTCAGTAAAATAAAAGCGAAAATACCCGCTACCATTTCAATTCATGGCCGTCGTGATAAATGAATTGTCCCGTTTTTTGAAGGGATAATTCTTTGGCGGTTTTGACGATGGCCGAAGTGGCTTCCTCGGCCGACAAGGGGGCGCTAGGGCCTCCCATGTCGGTTTTGACCCAGCCCGGGTCCAAACAAACGACCGTGATGCCTTCCTCCTTGAATTGGAAGGCCATGGTGCGGGTGAGCATGTTGAGGGCCGCCTTGGAGGCGCCATAGGCATAAAACCCGCCTTCGTTTTTTCCGGAAAGGGAAGCCAATCCGGAAGTGATATTGACGATCCTGGGATTTTTGGATTTCCGCAGGAGTGATAGGAATTCCCGTGACACCCTCATTGGCCCTATCACGTTTATTTCGTAGGCGTCACGGCAGTTTTTAAAATCCACTTCCTCCAACTTGGCAAAGGCCGGGCCGGGGGATATGCCCGCGTTATTGATCACGATATCCAGATGATCGGTTTGGCCCGCGACTTCCAGGGCGGCTTTTTTTGCCGATTCGTCCGAGTCCACTTCCATCGGGATTAAAAAAAGTGAATTGGGATTTTTTTGTTTGAGGGTTTGAAGCTTGGAATTCTGTTGCGGATTTCGGCAAGCCGCGTACACGCGGTCTCCCTGGGTTAGAAATACTTTCGTCAATCCCAATCCGATTCCACGGCTGGCTCCGGTAATGAGCGCGCTTTCGGGCATATTTTGTCTCCTTCAGGATGCGAAATGAAATTTTTAAATGATTTCAGTTATTTAGAATTGAAGCGGTTTCAAAAAGAAAACTGATTCGAGATTTTAGCTGTTCATCCCGGAGGTTCAAGATTGATACCGCTTTCAGTTTGAAGAATCAGGTCCCGAGACTCGAGGAGGCTGATGCGTTAAACCATATTTTTCAACGAATCAACCATTCTTGAGCCGTGGATAAGGTATATTTTTAAAATCCGGAGAAAAAATTCTTCGGCATATTTTAAAGTCAGGGGCCAGAAAACTTGCAACGCGCTATCTTCATCTTTTTTTTGTGCCTGGCCGCTTTTGCCCTTCCCGTCAAACAAGTAATAGCCCAAAACGTCAATGGAACCGCGGGAAATTTTCCTTTTCCCCAAAACCGTGACAACCCTTACGGCTATCACTCCTCCCTTAATAACAATGCTGATGTTTTAGCGGCCTACAACAAGTGGTACTCGGACTGCGTGGTCACTGACAGCTCCACGGGCTATCAAAGGGTCACCCGGCCCAACGACTCAGGATTGAATCTCAATTCCACCGTATCCGAGGGGATCGGCTACGGACTGGTAATCGCCGTTTATATGAACGATGAGAAGTTATTCGACAGCATTTGGAATTACGAACAGAAGCACCTAGATGGAAACCACCTGATGAATTGGTATATCGATCAAAGCGGCGCAAATGACGGAACTGGAGCCGCCACCGACGCGGATGAGGATATGGCTTGGGCCCTCTTGATGGCCAATCGGCAATGGGGAGGGAGCGGGACATTAAGTAATACCTACCTTAACTTCGCTGTCAGCCAAATCAATAACATCTATGCCACTGAATTGAACGGAGGGGTACCAGACGGAGGGGACGGGTTTACCCCCATCAACCCATCTTATTTCGACCCGGGCTATTATCGTGAATTCGCTTCGGCCACAAACAATTCAGGCTGGTTGGCAGTGGCCGCCAGCTGTTACACCGTTCTGAATGACAACCTTTCCCAAGGGTACGGCAACGCGAATAACGGGCTGGATTCAGCCTGGTGTACCAACGCGGGAGTTTCCACCGCCACCAACAATTCGCCTTGGGATTACCAGTACGACGCTTGCCGTACGCCTTTTAGAACTGTCAAAGATTTTCTTTGGTTTGGCACTGCTTCCGCCCAGACCTATTTGACCAAGACCAGTAATTTCTTTTCGGGAATCGGTGCGGTCTCAATTGTGGACGGCTATCAATTAAACGGCACACCCCATCCCCAACTTCCCACACTGAAGGTTTCGCAAAACCCCGGGTTCCAGTCGGCTGCTTTTGTGGGGCCTGCGGGATGTGGTGCCATGATCAGCAATACTTACCAGGGTTATATAGACGACACTTACAAGAATCTGGTGGGCTCCAAACTTCTGGTGGGGGGTACCTATTATGATGAATCCTGGACGGTGATGTCCCTGCTGATGCTCTCAGACAACTTTTTAGACTATAACCTCTATGTTTCCCCCACCCCCACACCGACCTTGTCTGCTTATGCGCCTGCAACCATACGGGTCGACACCGGGTCGGTCACACAACTCGTAGATAGCGCCGGAGCGACCTGGGCGGCGGACAAACAGTTCACGGCCGGAAGCTGGGGGTACGATTCGGCCTCTGCGGGAAGCACTTCCGTTTATTCCGGCCAGGCTGTCAGCGGAACGGTTAACAATCAATTAGGCCTATACCAAACTGAGAGGTGGGGAAACCCAACCTACCATTTCACGGTTCCAAATGGCTATTACCAGGTGCTCTTCAAGTTTTGTGAGAATTATGACGGTGATTCGCATGTTGGTGGAAGGGTATTTAGTGTGGTGGAGGCGGGAGACCCAGTTATTACCAATTTGGATGTCTATAAATCCGTGGGAGAGCACGCGGCTTACGATGTCCCCACGACTTGCGTTGTATCTACCGGCCAATTGGATATCGTCTTTAGTTCAAGTGCTGATACCTCGCAAGTGAACGCTATACAGATTATCCGGCTGCAGACCCCGCCAACGCCCACCATAACCCCAACTAAGGTAGCGACGGCCACTAACACACCGACTACCCCACCGAGTCCGACGCCTGGGGGCCCCACGGCTACCAATACCTTTTCTCCTACCATTACTCAGACCCCAACTGCCTCCTTTACAAAGACGATGACGGGTACTTCTACTTTTAGTCCAACGCCTGGGAGCCCCACGGCAACCCCAACCATTACGAATACCTTCACGGTTACGGCCACCGCCACCGCGACATCTACAGGCACGGCGACCTTTTCAGTGACGCCTACCGCGACGCCCACTCCGCTTTATGTCAATTGCGCTGGTCCCTTAACTGTTGATGGAGGTGGTATCTCTTGGCTCGCGGACCAGGCCTACACCGCTGGAAGCTGGGGTTACACTTCTGGGACGTCCTATAGCAGCGGGGGGCCGATTGCCAATACGGTGGATCCAACACTCTATGAAACGGAAAGAGCGGCGGGAGGAGTAACTTATAAATTCACCCTTCCCAATGGAGTCTACGACGTGGTGTTGAAATACGCAGAAACTTATTACACCACCATTGGAGCCAGGGTGTTCAATGTGGCCTTAAACGGAGTTACGGTTTTGAGTAATTTTGACATTTACAAAGACTCGGGCGGAAAGAACATCGCTGACGACAAAACCTTCGCGGTTACGGTTACAAACGGAACCCTGGAATTAGACGAAACGGCGTCCGTGCAAATTGCGACGATTCAGGCCATCGGCATTACCTATCTGGTTCTTCCCACTTCGACCCCGACCGCTACCTCGTCTTTCACCCCGACGATTACTTTGTCCGCAACCCGGACTCCCTCTTCTACCCCGTCAACAACTTTTACCCCCGTTTTAACCAACACCCCCACCGCAACTTCTTCCTACACCGCAACAGCGACGCCTACCGTTACTTCAACGTATACTTCGAGCCATACCTTTACTTCCACGCCTTCAAATACGGCCACATCGACCTCAACGCCAGGGTTTACCACCACCCTCACACCGACTTTTTCTTCGACTTACACCGGGACAGCCACCTTGAGCCCCACCGGAACACCCACCCTTACCTTTACGCCTCCCTTCACGGCGACGCCAACCATGACGAGAACTTTCACTCCAACTGTCTCCTTATCTTTTACGGTTAGTTTTACTCCTACACTTACCGGCACACCCACCCTCTCGCCTACTAAGACTTTGACTCCGGTTTTGAGTTTTACCTTCACTTCCACGACTACCCCAACTCTAAGCCCAACCCCAACACCCACTTACACCTCAACAGCGACTTCCACCGCCACGGGAACGGGTACGCTAACCCCTACCAGAACTTTCACGCCCGTATTTAGTTTTACTTTTTCTGCGACCACAACCTCTACCGCTACAAGGACCTCCACAGCTTCCGCGACTCCAACCTTCACGCCCTCGGTCACAAATTCAATAACGACTACCGCGTCTCTTACTGCGACTCGAACTTTCACCTCTGTTTTCAGCGCTACCTATACGCCAACTCTTTCGGCTACATCTACTCAGGTTTATTCTCCGACTTACACCGGGACGGCTACATTTAGCCCCACTCGAACTTTCACGACTGTTTTTACCAGCAGCCCAACGTCGACAATAACGGTTACTCCCACCTGGACTTGGACCCAATCTCCCACCCCAACTCTTTACAACACCTTCAGCCCAACCTATTCGCCCATGCCCATTACGGGTGGAAAGCCTGTTGTTTTCCCTAATCCCTCGAACGGAACCAAGCCGGTTTTGATCCATTTCCCGTCAGGTGCGCTGACTAACGGCAAAATTCAGCTTTTTACAACAGCCTTCCGAAAAGTTTTGGATATTCCTTACTATTTACAGACGGGAGAAACAAATTTCTCATTTGAAGTAAAAGACCAAAGCGGCAATCTTTTGGCCAGCGGTTTGTACTACCTTGTTTTGACCAATTCTCAGGGAAAGCAGATACTGAAATTGCTGGTTCTTCGATAGAATTCGTTCATTTCGTCAAAAAACTGAAGGAAAATTGCCAAATCCTGACAAAAAGTTCTTCTTGAGGATCATTTTCAGCTTCGTTCCATCCCCAAATCATGTTTTTTACCGATAAACCCCTTTCGCTCTAAGGTATGGAAATTGCTCCTTTAACTCTTCACCTAGTTGAGGTAGCCTTTTAGTCCGGCCTCAAATTTCACCAAAGAGAAATCGATTTGATATTGTTTAAACAATTACCTTTTATCGGCTTCTTCGCTTTATGCGCTGGTATAGCCAATGCCCAACACGTGAATTCGGGCGCTGCCGCCAATAATTTCCCCCACGCCACAAGTGCCGCAAACTACTACAAATATCAAACTTTGTATGTTAATTCGGCAACTTATCCCCAAGCCACCATGAATGCTTCCGTTTCAACCATGTACAACACTTGGTATGCGGATGCTGTCACTACGGGTGGAGCGGGCGGAACGGATAGCCATGGGACACAGCGGTTAAGGGTTTGGGGAAATTTCACAAATAACGGCACGCAGAATGGGGCAACCGTCTCGGAAGGAATTGGCTACGGCATGCTCATTGCTGTGATGATGAATGACCAAACAAGCTTCAATGGCTTTTGGGCTTATGCTCTTCAGTATATGCCGGACGACGATGGCAGTTTTTTGATGCAATGGATGATCAATTCCGGCGGGAGTGTCGTAGGCCACAATGCCGCTACTGATGCTGATGAAGATATGTGCATGGCCCTTTTGATGGCTGATAAGGTTTGGGGATCGAGCGGTACCTATGATTACAAAACCAACTTTCAAAATATGCTCAATGCGATTTGGTCCAGAGAGGTTGACGTTAGCGGAAACGCATTCGTAAACCCGGGGGATGCTTATTCGAGCCCGGTTTATTCCAGTTACATGACACCCGCTTGGTACAACTGCTGGGGGGAATCGGGCATTGATTCTCTGAGTCACAATTGGTCCTCCATCACTAATTGGGTTTATAACTCGTATTACGGCGCCAATTACGCGAATGGATTTGTTCCTGAAACCCAGGGCGGATCCCAGATGCTGAATGACGCTTCCCGTTGCCCGATTCGTATCGGCTTGGATTACCTATATAACGGAACTGCCAAAGCAAAAACAGTTGCCCAGGCATTCGCTACCAATGTTGAAACTGGCGTTACGGCCAACGGATATAGCGGAGCGAGCGGCGAAATTCAATCCGGTTGGAATATCTCAAATGGAAGTGTGGTGGGTCCGGCAAACAGCTCGGTTCAAATGGCGGGAGTGGTGGTGACGGCCATGTGTTTAACTAATAACGTGGCCAACCAAAATTATCTAAACGGCGCTTATGACGCGATGCAGCCGGGAAAAGCCGGGGGTTTTGCCAATCCCAATCAGGGAGGGTTTGAATATTTCCAGGACACCCTCTGCCTGTTGGGGAATTTGATCGCTTCGGGCAATTTTCCGAATATCGTATGTGGTACACCTCCATGCGGTAGCAATACCTGTACGCCTATCCCGACAGCCACACCCCAGTCCTGTTACATGGTTTCAGACGACATTGATGACACTTCCCAAAACCATCTTAATGGATATTGGTTTACCTTCGCTTATGCCTCGGCTGCCAATACTCCGGTTACCACCCCGGGCATCTCATGGGTCTTTCCCTCGGCCAATATCGTGGATGGATCACAATTTGTTCCGGGACAAGCTGATTCAGATAGCGTATCTGGTTATTGTTACATTAATGGTGGAGCTACATTGGTGGGGGGAACAAGCAAAACGGTTTATGCGGGTTATGCCTTGGGAACCCAATTGACTAACGGATACACAAATCTCTCAAACATGACAAATGTTAGTTTTTACATCCGATCCAACACGATACCAGCCACTATTCGCTTCCAATTGACTAACCCGAACATCGATTTCGCCTCTTCGGGAGGCGTCGGGAATTCAAATCAATATGGCGCTGATATCATCATTACAGCCGCTAATACTTGGCAGTATTGTTCATTTGCTGGGACCGCAACAGCGTTAAATCACGCTGCCTGGGGCCCGGCGACGGGATCTTTGCCTGGCGCGAATGGCGCTGTCAATCCGGGTGGCGCTTCAACGACATTCACCTATGCCATGGCGGTAAGCAACGTTCAATCTTTTGAGTGGCAAACTGAAGCTCCGGTATCAGCCTTGATCAACTATAAGTATTGGGTGAGTCAGGTTTGTGTGGCGGGCACGGGTTGGTTGTCCCCCACGCCACTGCCCACAAGTACATCAGTGGTTACTGTTTTGCCGACCAACACCAATACAACTTCACCAACGGCTACTGTAAGCCCCACCAAAACAAGCACTCCCACCTTAACGGCGACTCCATCACCTACTCTTGCTAATACGAATACTCCAACATCCACAACGACAAAAACGCCTACCTTAACAGTTACGCCTTCTCCTACGTCCACATCGTCTCCGACAGCCACGCCTTCACCTACGTCTGCATCTACTTCTACCTATACCTATACGCCTTCCCCAACGGTAACCTCAACGGCTACAAGAACCTCTACTTCAACCCTGACCCAGACCTCAACTGTCACCCGGACCAATACCCTCACTCAAACCGCCACCAACACTGGAACACCCACCCAAACTTCTCAGTTCAGTCCCACAAATACCTTGTCTCCGACCGCGACTCTTTCTCCAACGGCAACAGGAACCTATACTTCGACTTCCACAATGACGCATACACTCACAGCGACTTCAACGGTTACGCAAACTAACACCCCAACAACCACTCAAACATCGACCGCGACTCGTACCCTCACCGCTACGGTTACTTCTACTCCCACCATAACGGGAACCCCGACTCCAACCTCTCAATTCAGCCCGACGGATACTTTGTCCCCGACCGTGACTCTTTCGCCAACAACGACCGGAACCTTTACCTCTACGAACACCACGACCAATACTCCCACGGTTACGGCAACCGCTACGCCTACTCATACTCTGACCGCGACTCAAACCTCTACAGCCACCCGCACCCAAACCGCTACGATGACGCAAACCCCCACGGTGACCGCAACCTCCACTAACACCTCGCAATTCACCCCCACCAACACCCTTTCGCCTACCTCCACCATGACCTTTACCACCACCTTCACCACGACCAATACCGGAACAAGCACCTATTCGCCGACCATTACCAACACGCCCACTATTACGAATACCCCGACTATGACCCTGACCCCGACGTGGACAAATACTTGGACGGTCACTCCCACGATCACCAACACACTGACCTGGACGCCCACCTCGACATTTACCATTACGAATACTCCCACCTTTACGCCCAGCTTCACATCAACCTCAACCCAGACGCCCACCCCCACCGCCACCTCAGCGATTGTGGCCTTGGGCGGGGCAGCCTCAGGAAACGTCAATGTACTTTCGGGAACAAGTAACGTGACATCGGTTCAAGTGAATGTGACCAATTCAAGCGGATCTAACACTACCCTGAACACTTTGACGGTGAGCGATTCGGGATCAGGCAGCACCTCTAATATCACAAGCGTCAATGTGGTGATCAACGGAATAATCGTTGGCTCACCCACGGTGTTCTCGGGAAATTCGGCAACCATTAATTTGAACAATTATGTTCTGCCCTCCACCACCCAAACGTTGCAGATCGTGGTGAATTATTCAGCAAATGCCACGGGGACTTACCAGATGTCCATAGAGAACATGACTGGAACCAGCGCGAATAACGGTGGTCAACCGGCCGAATTTACGGGTCTAGGGGCGACGGGCTATAACGTCGATTGCCAACAGCCAACCTTAACGCCCACCTATAGCCCCACCGTGACAAGCACGACTACCCCAACGATCAGCCCGACGCCAACCTTTACGCAAACGCCGGTACCGCAGAATTACCCGGTGGTGTATCCGAACCCCGCCGATGGAACGTCTCCGGTGGCGGTTCGTCCTCCCGCCTATACGGGGAATTCGGTTCACGTTCAAATCTACACCTTGGCTTACCGCAAGGTGTTTGACCGGAGCTACTCCTACCAATATGGCCATGATCCCCAAATTTCCTTGAAGGATACATGGAACAACCCCCTGGCCAGCGGGCTCTATTACGTGGTCGTGACCACCAGCAGCGGCCGAACCATCGGGAAATTGCTGATCCTGCGATAACAATAGATCAACGTTTAAGCAGGCCCTTCCTTTTGATGTAAATTACCCGCGTACCTTCCGATAAAATTTTATTTGGTAGCTACTTTTGGGGAAGTTCTTTGCTCGGTTTGCGTTTTTGTCCTGAGGTTGAAATGAGGTTCTGAAAACCCTCTCAAGCGGGCCCATATTTATCAAGAACTTAAGCTATTTCATGCACAAGGACACTGGTTGACTGGAAATGGGATTAATTTTTTCCATTTATCCCTAATTTGACAACATCTGTCCTTGACTCGCAAAAAAAAACTCGACTAGAATGCGCATGCTTTTTCAATTAGTGTTTAATCGTCTTTTGCCATGCCGATATAGACTTTCATTTGTCACTGTCCATTGGGAGTTTAGGATCAATGCCTGATCGAAATCTAAGTTTAAAAGGGGTCTTTTTAACCCTGCTTCTAGCCCTAACCGCGTCTAAAGCCATGGCTTCCAGTGAATTGATGGAATCATTAAAAGTTCTTTCCCCGCTTGGATGGACCATCCTTTCGATTTGGCTCTTGTACGTTCTTATCCTCTTAATTTTCACACTGCGGTATGTCCTTAAGAACAACGAGACCATACCAGAATTCATTCCAAAGCCGGAAAAACCAAAAAGTCATAAAGACACTTCGGCTGAAGGTGTGGGCGCTCTAAGCCCTCCCATGACACGCCGTTCCTTTATCACTTTGTTGGGTTGGGCGTGGATCGCTTTTACCGCCGCCACCATGGGAGCTCTCACCACTTGTCTTCGTTTTTTCTTTCCGAATGTTACATTCGAGCCGCCTTTAAAATTCAAAGTCGGATTTCCAGATCAGTTTTCCATTGGGGTGGACAACCGCTTTAAAGATGAACACCGGGTTTGGATCGTCCGCAATGACCAGGGGTTTTATGCCCTTTCCACCATTTGCACCCATTTGGGATGTACTCCCAACTGGCTTCAGTCGGAACAGAAATTCAAATGTCCCTGCCATGGCAGCGGTTATTACATAACGGGCATCAATTTTGAAGGTCCTGCGCCCCGGCCCTTGGAACGATTTAATATTACCATTGCGGATGACGGCCAGATCCAGGTGGATGAGGGACAGAAATACCAATATGAACTGGGGCAATGGGGTTTGCCTGGGGCTTTTTTAGATTACAAAGCATGACGAGTTGGTTTGAGCGAAAGGGGAATTTGAATGTTTGACGGACTTAAAAAGAAGGTTGATGAACTAAAAGCCCAGGCGCCTTCGCCCGAGGTGGTCAAACAATCCATCGCCCAAGGCCAGATTTGGAAATCTATTTTCCGCCACGGTTATCCTGACACCCCTCGAAACCGCATCATGGCGGTGCTCTCGAACGTATTTCTTCACCTTCATCCGGTCAAGGCGCGTTATTCGGGTATCAAGATGAGCTATACCTGGTGCATGGGCGGGTTGTCTTTCTTTCTTTTCCTGGTTTTGACTGTCACCGGAGTCCTTTTGATGTTCTACTACCGGCCCACTGCCGAATATGCTTATTACGACATCATCGCCTTGCGCGAGCATGTGCCCCTTGGAATCATGCGGGAACTGCACCGATGGGGCGCCCATGCGATGGTCATTACGGTTTGGCTGCACATGTTCCGGGTTTTTATGACCGGATCCTACAAGCCGCCCCGTGAGTTTAACTGGGTGGTGGGAGTTCTTTTGTTGGTTCTGACCCTCCTTCTTTCTTTCACCGGTTATCTTTTGCCGTGGGATCAATTGGCCATGTGGGCTATTACCGTTGGAACCAATATGGCGCGTGCCACTCCCTTTATGGGTTATGAGGGCCCTGGAGCGTCCATGATTCAGATCGGGGGCGTGAAGCTGGTTCACGGCGGCTCGGACATTCATTTCGCCCTTCTCGGGGGTCATTTCGTTTCGGAAGCCACCTTGCTTCGTTTTTACGTGCTTCATTGCGTGTTTATTCCGCTGGTCGCGGCAACACTCATGGCCATCCATTTTTGGCGAGTGCGAAAAGACGGCGGTATTTCCGGGCCGCTGTAATAAGACCCGTTACATTTAAAGAGGTTTCATGCAATTTCTGATCGACTTTACCAACTTCCTGTTTCAGCCCTGGATGTATTTTCTGTTAAGCGTTTTGGCATTCTGGGCCATGATTCGCTACCGGGAAACTTGGACAGAACCCAAATTCGCCCTCAAGATGGTGGCGGGAGTATTGGGTGTTCTGCTTCTTTCGCTGCTCAACGGACACTTCAGAGATATCTCCACAAAAGCAGATAATTTTCCCATTTTTATCATGGTGTTTTCCGTGGCTTTCTTTACCTGGCTTTCTTTTCGCCAAGCAGTGGTCAATGACCGGCGTATCTCGCAAGGCCAGCCCCCGGTTGAGAAGGAAACTTCTGATAAAAAAACCTATGTTTGGCCCGATTTGGTTTATATCGAATTTATTGCGACCATCATCGGCGGGGTCTTGCTCCTCATCTGGTCTTTGGTTTTACACGCGCCCTTAGAAGAATCGGCGACCCCCGCATGGACCCCCAATCCTTCCAAAGCGCCCTGGTACTTTTTGGGCCTTCAAGAGATGCTGGTTTATTACGACCCTTGGCTTGCCGGGGTGGTCTTTCCCAGCCTGATCATCGTTGGCTTAATGGCCATTCCCTATATCGACAAAAACCCCAAGGGTTCGGGCTACTACACGTTTAATGAGCGCCAATGGGCGATCACGCCCTTCCTGTTTGGCTTTTTTATCCTTTGGGTAACCCTCATATTCCTCGGAACCTTTCTCCGCGGGCCGGCTTGGAACTTTTTTGGACCTTTTGAGGCCTGGGACGCTCACAAGGTTGTGGTGCTAAATAACGTGAATCTTTCCGAATACATTTGGGTAAAAATATTGGGAATTGGCCTGCCTCATTTTTGGCTTTTGCGCGAACTGCCGGGGTTTTTGCTGGTGGGTTTTTACCTCGTCGGCCTGCCGCCTCTCCTGACCAAAAGGTTTAAGATACTTCAAGATTTTCTTGAGAAGATGGGCATTGTCCGTTACGGGATTTTAATTAATTTGGCCCTTCTCATGGCCGCTTTGCCCATCAAGATGATTCTTCGCTGGGTCTTGAACTTAAAGTACATCGTGGCGATCCCCGAGTTTTTCTTTAACATTTAGAAAAAGGAAATAGCCTTGGCCGACTTCAAAGACGAACGGGTTTATAACAGCCATACCTTGACCGTTGTTTTTTTATGGTCCAGTTTGGCGCTTTTGGTCTGCGTGATCGCCATGGCTTGGTTCGATTACAGCCGCCCCTGGAAAGACTACCAGCGCCGTTTCATACGTTTGGAGCGTCAAAAGGCCCTTGAGAATCGCAACGAGGCCAAGGGCGAAATTGACATGGCCCAGTACAAGCAGTTGTTGATCGACAAAAAGGACGCCGAAAAGGAATTGAAATCCCGACAGGATGTTCTGGACCATATCCAGAGCCAGCAAGCGGACCTCGACAACCAAATCTACAAAACCAACATGGTTTATCAGGTTACCAAAGCTAAAATTGACGCGGCTAAATATGATTATTCAGAACATTATCTCAAGGCGGGTGCCGACAATCCAAGCCTTAAGAAAAACATCGATCAGCTAGTCGATAACGCTGCGGCGTTGAGCCAGAAATTACTCGACTTTAAACAATCGAGAGCCGACGCCGATAAACAAATGGCCGACCTGACCGCCCAACGGGACGCGGTTCAGGACAAGATCACCACTCTTCGAAAACAATTTGACTTTTATCAAACCCAGGCAAAAAGTTTCAAGCAAGACTGGTTTTTCGATTTTCGAAACGCCATGTTATTCGATTTTATGGCACCCACCATTCATATTCAGCAGGTGGTGTTGAACAATCTTCCGGAAGACCTTTATTTCGCCAAGACCATGCGGGTGGACCGCTGTACGACCTGCCATCAGGCCATCGACAAAAAGGGTTATGAGGACGCCCCCGAACCTTTCCGTACCCATCCCCATTTGGATCTTTTCTTGGGCGCCACCAGCCCCCACCCGATCGATAAGGTTGGATGTACCATCTGCCATGGCGGAGTGGGTGCTGCGGTTAATTTCAACACATGCGCCCATGTACCCAATGACGAGGATGAGGCGAAGAAATGGAAAGCCCAATATGGATGGAAAGAGCCTGAGGGTGTTGCCGAGCCCATGCTGCCTCTCAAGTACACCGAAGGCTCCTGCCTGAAATGCCATGGAAATCAACAACATGTCAACTTCGCTCCCAAGTTGGACAAGGGCCGTGAACTAATGGTGGTTCGGGGTTGCGTGGGCTGTCACAAGGTGAAAAACCTGGAGGGGCTCCCCAAAGCAGGGCCAAACCTTTTAAGGGTGAAAGGGAAGCTCAAAAAAGAATTTGTATTGAAGTGGGTTTGGTCGCCCCGTTCCTATAATCCTGCGGCCAAGATGCCGAGTTATTTCCAACAGACCAATAACTCCGATGATGAGGGTTTGGCCAAAACCAAGGCCGAGATGACGTCGATCGTTGATTATCTCTTCGACCATTCAGGGGACTACACACCCAATGAGGCTCCAGGGCCGGGAAGCGCCAAGGTCGGTAAAAAATTATTCCACGATGTAGGCTGCGCGGCCTGCCATGGCATGGACGACATCACCGGTTATCACGCGGTCTTTGCGCCCGATCTATCCTCTGTGGGAAGCAAACTTTCTCCTTCTTGGATCTATACCTGGATCCGCAACCCGCGCCACTACGATCCCGAAACCCGAATGCCCCAACTTCGCCTCTCGCCTCAGGAAGCTTCGGATATTACGGCTTATTTGGAAACCAAGAAGAACAAGGATTTCGAGGCGCTTGATCCGCCCGTCGCCGACCCGGCTGTGCGCGACTCCCTTTTGGTGGATTACCTGGCCGTCCAATCTGGCCCCAAGGCCGCCCAAGCGCAAGTGGCCCAGATGACCGACGATGAAAAGGAACTGCTTCTCGGCCAGAAGAGCCTGGTGAAATACGGCTGCTACGGGTGCCACATGATCGTGGGATTCGAGACAGCCCAGGGAATCGGTACCGAACTTTCCGAATGGGGAAGCAAGCAGATCAGCCAAATCGATTTCGGCTTCACCGACGTGGACCATACCCACGCGGGTTTCATCAATGCTAAGCTTTCCAATCCCCGCCAATTCGACAAGGACAAGGTTCAGGCCTTCCAAGACCGCCTGAAGATGCCTAACTTTAACCTGTCGGATGAAGATCGGGACGCGATCATGACCGCCGTCCTTGGCCTCACCAAAACCTATGTTCCGGACGAAATGACCGCGGGTATCCACGGCAACGGGCCCCTTCTGGAAAAAGGGCGTCGCGTGATTGCCAAGTTCAACTGCCGGGGCTGTCATTTGATTGAGGATCAGGGCGGAAAGATCCGCGCCATGTACGAAAACGAGGGTACGGACCTTTCGCTGGCGCCCCCAAATTTACGTAAAGAAGGGGCCAAGCTCCAAATCGACTGGTTCCATAATTTCCTCATGGGACCTCACCCAATCCGTCCCTGGCTTCATATCCGTATGCCCAGCTTCCATTGGTCTGACGAGGATGTGAGCGCGGTTATCACCTATTTCAACGCCAAGGAAGACCAGGTGTTCCCTTTCAAGACGGCGGAAACCAACGTTCTAAGGGGAGACGACTTGATTCAGGCTAAACAGCTTTTTGCCAAGCTGCAGTGCCAAAAATGCCATGTGTTGGGAAGCAAGATTCCGCCGGACCTCAACTCCGCCGCTCCGGACCTCTATCAGGTGCATGAGCGCCTGAAGCCGGACTGGGTTGTGGAGTGGCTCAAGAATCCGGATGATCTTATGCCGGGTACCCGCATGCCGGGCTTCTGGCCGCAGGATGTCTCCCCCGCTCCCCATTATTTCCAGGGCAACGCCCTGAAACAGCGGGAAGCCTTGCGCGACTATCTCTTTATGTTCTGGAAAAACGCCCAATAAACAACCTGGCCTGGGGCGTGCTTGCATTGCGTTCCATACCGGTCTAGAGTAAAAAAACTCGCGAGATTCACCGCGCCCTCTCTTCAAAGGGGGCCAACGGCAATAGAAATTTGAGGAGGATGGGATGGAACTGAATAAATACCTGGCTTTGCTTTTGATCGCGGGGCTTACGGTGGCCGGATGTGGAAAAAGCGACGATGATGATTTGACGGCGGGCGGCGGAAGTTCAGCCGGTTCCTCGGCCTCGGCGGTCATGGGTACCGCCTCAGTCTCTGGAAAAGTCACATTAACCGGCAAGGCGCCCCAGCAGGCAGTGATTAGTTTCGAGGCGGACCCGGTTTGCAAGGCCCAACACACCGGAACCACCTATGACGAAACGGTCGTGGCGGACGCCAAGGGCGATTTGGCCAACGTGCTGGTTTATGTCAAGGAAGGTGCAGGCAACTATCCCGCCCCCTCCACCGGCGTGACCCTTCTTCAAAAGGGCTGCCAGTATCACCCGCATGTTTTTGGAATCCAGGTTAACCAGCCACTGGAAATCATGAACGGCGATAATACCCTTCACAACGTGCACGCCATGCCGGTCATCAACGACGCCTTCAACGTGGGCCAGCCCAGCCAGGGAATGGTGACGGAAAAGAAATTCACCAAGCCGGAGATGCCCGTCAAGTTCAAATGCGATGTGCATAGCTGGATGCATTGCATGACAGGGGTCTTTACCAATCCCTTTTTCTCTGTTTCGGACACCGATGGCAGCTTCAAAATCAGCGGCCTGCCTGCCGGGTCCTACACCTTGGTAGCCTACCAGGAAAAATATGGCGAATCGGCCCCGCAGAAGATTGATATCAAGGATGGGGAAGCCAAGAGCGTCAATTTCACCTTCACAGCTCAGTAATTTCCCGTAAAATCTAAGTAGTTTCTTAAGGCTCCGGCTTGATACCGGGGCCTTTTTTCTGGGTTCTGCCCGGAGGTTTTCTTGCCCCCTGAACAAAAAATCCATTACAACCGACCCCTTCACCGATACGTTTTCGTGACGGCGGGCTGCACCTTCTTTTTGGTGTTGGCGGGAGCCCTGGTCACCAGCACAGGATCAAGTCTTTCGGTGCCGGATTGGCCCCTTTCCTTCGGTACCTTTTTTCCCCACATGACCGGCGGAGTGTTTTTTGAACACGGCCACCGCCTGGTTGCGGGTACGGTGACCCTCCTGACTTTGGGGCAGGCCCTATTTGCCCAAAAAGTCGAACAGCGGGGCTGGGTCAAGGTATTGGCATGGGTTTCGGTCGGTGCGGTATTGGTTCAGGCGGTTCTAGGCGGGGTTACCGTTCTCATGCATTTACCCACGGCTGTTTCCGTCGCCCATGCGGGTCTTGCCCAATTGTTCCTTTGTTTAAACGTCTCCATGGCCCTAGTGACCTCGAAATCATGGATATGGGATCATCCCTCTCGGCTTTACTTTAACCACGTAAGAAACATTTCTCCCTGGATCTTGGGCGCGGTTTACCTGCAGATCCTCATCGGCGCAGTGATGCGCCATAGCGGGGCGGGGTTGGCCATCCCTGATTTTCCCACCTGTTTTGGCGGGTTGATCCCCCTGGACTGGACCTTTCCCATCCTTATCAACTATCTTCACCGGCTGGGGGCACTGGCGGTTTTAGGGCTGCTCACCCGGATTTCTTTTCAGGTTTGTTACCGGTACCCCGAGGAAAAGTCCCTTTTTTGGCCTGCGGCCTTCGCGGGTTTTCTGGTATGGGTCCAGTGTTTTTTGGGGATGATGGTGGTGGTAACCCAAAAAGACGTCATCCCCACATCGGTTCATGTCCTCACGGGCGCGGGGGTTCTGGCGAGTACTCTCATTTTGACCTTGAACAGTTTGCGTCTTTTTAAGCCGGCGGTAAAAACATGAAGAAAAACCCCTTCGGCGATTTCCTTTCCCTTACCAAGCCCAGGCTTAATCTGCTGGCGCTCTTAACCAATCTGGCGGGTTATCTTTTGGGATCCACCGGAGGGACTTCCTGGCGTCTGCTTTTTTTCTCCTTGGCGGGGGCTACCCTTTTGGCGGCGGGGTGCGGCGCCCTGAACCAATGGCTTGAGGTGGATGCCGATAAAAGGATGAAGCGGACAAAAAAACGGCCCCTGCCCGCAGGGAGACTTCCGCTTCATCAGGCCTTTTGGTTCGGCGCGATTCTCTCGGGAGCCGGCGTCCTTCTACTCTTATGGCAAGTGAACGAATTGACAGCTTTTTTAGGCCTTTGCGCTTTTGTAAGCTATGTGCTGCTGTACACCCCCTTAAAAAAGATCACCTCCCTTTGCACGATCGTGGGGGCGGTTCCCGGCGCCCTGCCGCCTCTCATGGGTTACGCCGCCGCCACAGGGACCACAGGCTTGGAAGGCTGGACACTTTTTTGCATCCTCTTCTTCTGGCAAATGCCCCACTTCCTGGCGATTGGTTGGATCTACCGGGATGATTACGAACGTGCCGGGTTTCCCATGCTTTCCGTACGGGATCCCAAGGGCGAATTGACCGGGCTGGTAGCGGTGGTTTACGCCCTGGCTTTATTGCCGGTTTCCTTATTGCCGGTATACCTGCGCATGACGGGTCCCATATATTTTTGGATCGCCCTTGTGTTAAGTTTAACCTTCGTGGGGTTCGCGGCGGCCTTGGCCAAAAACCGAACCCTGGCTCAGGCTCGGCGCCTTTTTTGGGCCTCGATCCTTTACCTACCTTTTCTGTTCACCGCGATGGTTCTTAACAAGGGGTAAACCTTGCCGACACTGCTGGATGTAAAAGACCTTTCGTTCAAATACGGCGATAAAACCGCCCTCAAGGGCCTTTCCTTTTCGGTCGCGAAGGGCGAAATCTTTGGGTTCCTCGGCCCCAATGGGGGGGGAAAATCCACCACCTTTAAACTGCTCTCAACCCTCTATCCATGCGAACCGGGCAAAATCAGCCTTTTTGATTTGGACTTGGCCCGAGACACCCAAGCCATCAGGGCAAGGATGGGCATCGTGTTTCAATCTCCAGCCCTCGACAAAAAGTTAACGGTTCGGGAAAACTTGAAACACCAGGGGCATTTATATGGGTTAACGGGCGACAAGCTCGAAAAACGCATCGACCGAGACCTTGACCGGCTGAGTCTTAAGGACCGCCAAGGGGAAAGGGTCGAAACCCTCTCTGGAGGCCTTCAGCGACGGGTGGAGCTGGCCAAAGCCCTGGTAAACGATCCCGAACTCATGATTTTGGACGAACCCTCAACTGGACTCGACCCCTCCGCCCGAAAGGAATTTTGGGGTCACCTGGAAAATTTGAGGAAAAGCCAGGGCATGACGGTTTTGGTGACAACCCATTATTTGGAGGAAGCCGACCGCTGTGATCGCCTTTTGATCCTTCACCAAGGGGAAATGGTGGCCCTGGGAAACCCGGAAGAGCTCAAAGCCTCGATTGGGGGGGAAGTGCTTCGTGTCCGCGCAAGGAACGCCGAATCCCTTCAAACCGCTCTGTTGGATAAATTAAAAATAAAGTCTGAGCTGATCGCGGGGGTTTTGCAGGTGGAAAGCCCCAAGGCCCACAATTTGGTGGCGCCGATTTTGGAGAGTTTTCCGAATGAGGTGCTTTCGCTCACTGTTGGTCTGCCCACCCTTGAGGACGTATTTATCCACAAAACGGGCCGGACCTTTGCCGAGGATAAAGATTAACGTATGCCGGACACCAAGGAGATAACCTCATGACCTTTTGGACCGCGACCTATACCCTTTGGCAGAGGGAACTGGTGCGCTTTTACCGCCAGCCCAGCCGGGTGGTGGGGGCGGTGGGAACGGCATTTCTCTTTTGGCTTGTTTTGGGTTCGGGTGTGCCCCAGGTCGATTACCGGGCCTATTTTTTTCCTGGGACACTCCTTATGAGCGTCATGTTCACCTGTATCTTTTCCAACGCATCGGTCATTGAGGATCGTCAGGCGGGTTTTTTACAATCAGTCATGACGGCTCCTGTTTCCCGGGGTGCCATCGTCATGGGCAAAATTCTAGGCGGTTCCACCCTCTCGACCCTGCAGGGTTTAATTCTTCTTCCCATCGGGTTTTTCGTAGGGGTTTCCTTTTCTCCATTGCCGCTTTTAGGCGCGGTGGCTTGTCTATTCTTGGTTTCTTTCGTTATGAACGCTGCGGGGTTTTGGCTGGCCTGGAAAATTGAATCGATCCCGGGCTTTCATACCCTTATGAACCTGGTTTTGCTTCCTCTTTGGATGGCCTCTGGCGCGGTATTTCCTTCCACGGGTTCGGGTTTCATGAAAACCTTCATGTTAATCAATCCCTTAACCTATGGGGTGGCTGGATTGCGGCAGGGGCTTTATCCCAACGCGGCCTATCCCGATCTTCCTTCCATGGGTCTTTGCCTATTGATGCTGGGTCTTTCTGGGCTTTTCTTCTATGCCGTCTCCTCCTTTGCCGTGGCCCAAAGTGGAATAAGAAAAATAAGGAAAAAGCCATGAAGGAAAAGCAGGGCTGGGCCATCTGGATCGTCATGATCCTGGGGATCGGCCTCTTGGCGGCCTGGGGCTTTAGGGTTTATCAACTCCGTACTTCTACCCGCTTCTTAAAACCGGTCATGTGCGCGCCGAATTTTTCATTTACCGCCCAGGACGGAAACACCTTTTCTTCCAATGATTTGAAGGGCAAGGTTTGGGTGGCGGATTTTATCTTCACCCGCTGCGCCGGGTCTTGTCCCATGCTCTCGGGTCAAATGCGGTTGTTGGCCCAGCAATGGAAGGGTGACGATCAACTTCGACTGGTAACCTTTACCGTTGATCCGGATTTCGACAAGGTTCCAATTATGGCGGCTTACGCCCGAAATTTCGGAGCCGACTCCAAACAATGGATATTCTTGACCGGAACCAAAAAAGACATTTATGAAGTGATTGGGCAAGGTTTCAAACTGAGCGCGGCCGAGGACCCCCAAGGGACTCCGGGTTTCGAGTTTATCCATACCACCCGAATGGTGCTGGTGGACGGAGAGGGAAAGATCCGCGGACTCTATGACGGTGAAGACGAAACCGACACGCAGAATCTCCAACGGGACCTGAAATACTTGCTAACAACCTGGGGGAAGGTATGAACATGGCGCATTTTCCAGCCTTAATCGCTTCCTTGAATGGACTCAGCGCTTTTTTACTTCTTTTGGGTTACGGATTTATCAAAAATAAAAAACTCTTGGCCCACAAGACCTGCATGGGCCTGGCTTTCCTTTCTTCTGTCGTGTTTTTAGGCTGTTACCTCTATTACCATGCCCATGTAGGGGTGAATCATTTCACGGGCCAGGGCTGGGTCCGGCCCCTCTATTTTTTTATTTTGACCACCCACACGGTTTTGGCGGCCATTGTTCCTATACTTGCGATCTGGACCCTTTCTCGGGCGCTGAGGGGCGAGTTCGAGAAACACCGCCGTATCGCCCGCATTACCTTTCCCATATGGCTTTATGTATCGGTGACAGGGGTTGTGGTTTATTTCATGCTTTATGTTCTTTATCAACCGGCGATTTCTGTCTAAATGAAGGGTAGGAGGTTCGCAGAATGAACGACCAAGAGATCGAAAAAATTGTAAAAGAGGCTAAAACCATCGCGGTTTACGGCATGCAAGATGAGAAAAAGATGGCCCGGCCCGCCTATACCATTCCCGCTATGTTGAAGGGAAAGGGATACGAGATTTATCCCGTGAATCCGCTGATCGTTTCTTCCCTAGGCCTTGAGGCCTATGGGAAATTGGCCGACCTTCCGGTCAAGCCCGACATCCTGGATGTTTTCCGAAAAAGCGAGTTGATTCCTGAAGTAACCGATGAGATTTTGGCCATGCCAGAGGAAAAACGCCCCAAGACCGTTTGGCTCCAGACTGGGATTACCCATCCCCAATCGGAAGCCAGGCTGGAGGTTGAAGGGATTCAGGTGGTCAGCGACCAATGCCTGGGGGTTTGGGCGGCTAGGGTAAAGTCCCGTTAAAAGATGAAAAAGGTTAAGTCGGGATCCAAACTAGGCTTCCTGATTCGAGAAATTTGTTTAACCATGCTTTTTCTTGCCGGTTTATTTTCATTCACGTGTGAAATTTTCCCCGCCCAGACACCCACCTTTCAGTTATCCAGTGATTCCTTTCAGGCAGGCAGGGAAATTCCACCCGCTTATACCTGCCAGGGACAAAGTATTTCACCCGAACTCCATTGGACGGGAGTTCCCCAAAAAACAAAGTCATTCGCCCTTATTTGTGATGATCCTGACGCTCCAGGCCGAATCTGGGTGCATTGGGTCATCTACAACATTCCTATCGAAAAAGAAGTGTTCAAAACGACTTTCAAGCTCTTGGAGGCCTTTCCCAAGCAAGAAATCACGGAAAAGGGAATCCGGCAGGGAATCAATGATTTTGGGAGAATCGGCTATGACGGGCCTTGCCCTCCCAACGGCAACCACCGCTACTATTTCAAGCTTTACGCTCTGGATTCGCTTCTCAACTTAAAACCAGGCTCCAGCAAGCTTCAGCTTTTGGGAGCCATGAAGGGCCATATAATCGCTGAGACCCAACTGATGGGAACCTTCGGGAAATAATAATCGGGAGTCAATATGGGTCTGGGTGGAATCATTGTATTGCTTTTAGTTTTGGGTATAGGAATCTATATTCTGGCGGTCGAAAAGCCTTTTCAAAAAAGAGAATACCTTACTGATTTAGACCTTCCCAAGCCGCCAGTCATCCTGGCCCCGGCCCCGCCGGGCATGGTGGAAGCTCTAACACCACCTTGGCAAAAAGAACTCAATCAAAAGTTAAAGGATGAAGGTTTTCGGTATGTGGGAGATTTTTCATACGCGGCTCTGAATTTTTTTTGGGCCCGAACCTTTATTTCGCCCGATTCCAGGTCTGCCCTATTGTTGGTGAATTGGGTGGAGGGCAAGGCGGGGGGGAAGGTCATTATTCCCAACCTGGAAATTTATTCCTTCGATGGAAATTCGTTCATTCTAACAGCCTGTTCCCAAGACGGCGCGGCGCGGCTCCTGACGGGCGCGAAGCGCCCGTCGAAAGAACAGCTTTCGCTCCATTTGAAAGCGGTTTTTGCTGAAAGCGCGGTAAGGCCCATCTTGGACGAGCACCAGCGAAGGCTCGCGGACTGGGAAGGACGGGGCGCGAAAATTAGGGAGCTGACACCTTCCAATATTCTCCCAAGCCTTTCCAAAATTTATTCCTAACATTTTGTTTAAACGTTCATTCTTTGTCTTCTGGATGTCCGAGAGATAAATGGGTGAATGCCCGAAACTCAAGAAGGATGAAAGATGGACGTTAGGTTGAAGCGTGGTATCTTTTAATCTCACGGGTTTTGAATTGAACGCCTTAGGGGAGCGGCTGAATGCGGCAAAAGACGGGATGGCTGGAGAAGCATTTTCGTGGATCCGTTCAATCGATTGTGGAAGTGAAATACCACCGGGCCAAGGTCAAAAAAACGCCTCGAAAAAAACTGCTGAGCCGTTCGGCAACTCCCCTTTCGGACGACAACCTTTATTTTGTCATAGATAAAAAAGTCTCTTATGGGGAACTCTACTTGACTGGGGATGATGTTTTTAGCCCCAAGGAAATTATCGAGCTTCATCTATTCATTTCACGGCATAAAACGAAAATGCGGGTTTTGGCAAGGGTGTTAAGAACGGAAACCTTTTTTGAACTGAAACGGCCCATGTTTCGGGCGGAGATCCTTTTTGCGGCTGTGAATAGAGAAGATTTTTTGAGAATTCAGGCTTTGGAAAAAGCCAGTCAAATGGAAGGGCCTAAGACAAGACCCGAGCCTCCCACACTTCCATCGGGTAACAAAATGACCCTTACCTTTAGGCGAAGTTAAGTCTTTTAACTGCCCGGCTTCTTGTCGTTTCCTATGAATCCCATATTGACCCTACCTGAAAGGTATACTAAAGTATACCAATGACCCGGCTCATCGCCCATGTGGATATGGATTCCTTTTTTGTTTCCTGCGAAAGACTGGTAAACCCAGCTCTCAATGGAAAACCCGTCATTGTGGGGGGCCGCAAGGGCGAAAGGGGGGTCGTTGCCTCCGCCTCCTATGAAGTCCGCAAATTCGGGGTCAAATCGGGTATGCCGCTCATTACCGCCGAAAGACTCTGTCCTCAGGCGGTTTTTGTAACAGGACAACACAAGCTTTATTCGAAATACTCCCGCAAGGTTTACGTGCTTCTTCGCCGCGTCGCCCCTCTGGTGGAATACGCCTCCATCGACGAGTTTTATCTCGATTTCACAGGCTGTGAGGAGCTTTACGGCAACGACCCTTCCGCTATGGCGAAAAGGGTGAAGGAAAGTATTTTTAAACGCACCGGGTTGTCCTGTTCGGTATCCATCGCTTCCAACAAGTACGTGGCCAAGATCGCGGGTAAAACCGTTAAGCCGTCCTCCGGTTCTCAACAAGGCTGGATTATCGTGCCTGAGGGCGGGGAACAAGCTTTTCTCGCCAATCTTCCCATTGAGAGGCTCCATGGTGCGGGTGAGAAAACACAGCCCCGCTTGAAGGCCTTGGGGCTGAATAAAATCGGGGACATTCTCAGCCTGCCCCAAAAGAAGCTTGAGCAGGCCTTCGGGCCTTCGGCGGGCCATTGGCTTTATGAGGCCGCGCGGGGCATGGATGATTCGCCCGTGACGCCCTACCACCTTTCCAAAAGCGTGGGTCACGAGACCACCTTTGATAAGGATTCAGATGATCCGGTTTTAATCCGGCAGACCCTAGCCTGGCTCTCGGAAAAAAGCTGTTACCGCTTGAGACGCCTTGGGAAGAAAGCCCGGACGGTCACCTTGAAACTGCGCTTCGACGATTTTCAGACCCTAATCCGGGCCAAGACCCTGCCCGCAACCCACGATGACGCAGTGGTTTTGAGGGTGGCCGAAGACCTTTTTAAGGAATCCCATAATCGAAAACGAAAAATCCGTCTCTTGGGGGTTTCCCTCTCAAAGTTTGAGTCGGGTGGTCAGGAGGATTGGCTTTTCCCGGAAATGAACAATCCACGCAAGGAAGCTCTTTTTAAGACCATGGATGTCATCAAACGAAAATACGGTTTTAACAAGCTTGGAAAGGCCGCTTCCCTGGAAGGAACGAGTAGGGCAAAAAAAGGAGAAGGGGGGCCTTCTTCATTCGAGAAACCAAAGATACGTTGACCGGGGTCGGATTAAAACAGGATTAGGGATTGGAAACGACAGGTGTCATTTTAATCGCAAGACTATCCACCGCATTGCCTGACTTCAAAGCTAAACTGAGCTTGGTGGGGAGCTGTTGCGAATCCTTCAAGGCCTGTGCCGCTCGTTCCTGGTCAATCTCGCCCTGTCTTTGGGCGATTTCCCGCCGCAGGGACTGCAGGAGATCCTGGACGTTGCCCTTGACCACGTCGGAGGCGATGAAGGCCGGAGCCGAAAAATTTTGTGCCGCGTCGAGGCTGTAAATCACTTCCAGTCCGTGTCCCAGTGAAGAAGGCGTAATACTCCAACTGCCTTGATAGACATTGAAATCCTGGTGGCTGGTATCGGTAAAGAAGATGGTATCGGTTTGGGGCTGCTCATGCACATTCATTAAAAGACGTATACGCTTCGAGAAAAACAGAAAGCCTCCCTCGCCTTCCTGGCGAAGAACCAAGTCGTTGGTATCGCGGCTTTCCACATGGCTGATTTTCATGCTGTGAACAAAATCGGGGATATGATCGTAATTGGTCAGGATGTCCCAGGCGGTCTGCTTATCGGCATCCACAAAAAAAGAGCCCTCGACCTTGTAATGGCCGTAGCCCTCGTAGAAAGCTAGTGAGATATCATCGGCAGCGGCGCCTGTGCCGCAGGAGAGCACGACACAGGCGACTGCCATTACAGCCCTGAGGAGGTATGTGCTGAGGCTTTTTCCCCTCATGGCTTCCTCTTTTCTTAGAACATCAACTGGAACTGCATCCGACCCATCGGAACCAATCCCTCGCGGAAGTTGCCGCCGTTAACGCCGGAAGCGGCCGAACCGGGCATTTCGGTTACCAGGTAGGTACCGTCGTCGCTCGGAACCGCCGGGGTGTTGATCATGAACATGGTCTCGGCGACCAGTTTGCAATCGGCGTTCATGTGCCAGGTGATGGACGGGATCGTAAGTTCATAGATAGGGGTACTGTCCGTGAAGATGGGGGCGTAACCGGTGGCTGGCGTGGCGGCCAATCCGTTGGCCTTACGGTTCGCATAGGCACCCACCATGCTGGTGTCGGGGATGGCCATCGCGAAACGGCCTGCGAATTCCCAGGGGTTGTCACCCACGGAAGCCTCGACCATACCGCCGCCGACATTGAGGGCGTATTGCTGGCCAGGGAGAACCGCTTGACCCGCGAGGGTGGTCGTTTGCGTCTCGAAAAGCATGGCTTGAGGGACGGTCATATCGTAATGCTCGATCATGGCCATACCGGTCAAGGTGAAGGTCGTGTCATTCATGGGCGTACGTAATTGGAAGTCCATTCCGGCCTGCCAATAATTGGCCGTGACTGGGCTCGCGCCCGCGGCTGACAGGTAAGGGTTGAAGACCGAGGAGTTGAGCACGTTCCCATAAAGGTTATTGTTGGCGTTGAAGGTGGCCAAGTATCCGCCGCCCAAGCCCAAGTCGTTGCTATGACCCGCGTTTTGATCGGCGGAATAGTAACCGTTCAAGTGAATGGCAAACTCGGTTTTAGTCGGTTTGTCAAAGCCGGTTTCGGCTGGCTTGAAAGGATTGTCCGTAATCCCGTCGTTGTACCCAATGCGCAAGAAGATCGGGGTCGGGAAATTCAGGATCTCAGGCAAGTAACGCTGGGGAAGGTCCGGAGCGCCTTGGACCAAGCCGCCCTGGAAATCCAGTTCCCCGAGATGGCCGTAAAGCGCCACGCCGCAGTCGTATCCCTGGTTGAAGAACAGGTTGTAAAGGGGGGATTTCTCAGTGAAGAGCATGTTCCCTTCGTAAACGGCGCTTTCCAGGTTGCCCGGCATCTTGAACTGACCGATTTTCACAGTGGCCATGTCGGGAATCAGGGGAATATCCACGTTAGCATCGTAAAGGTTCAACACGCCGTTGGACCCGTTGGTCCCGCTGGCGGGCGTCTCACCGCCGAACTCCACCTCGAAATCCCACTTGTAGCCCTTGTAGTCTCCCGTTGTGAAGAGGCGGTCTGACTCGTTCCACAGGAACAACCTAAAATGGTCGCGAACCGGATCGGAAGTGACCAATTCCGCCGCGCCCATCAATTGAATGCGACCCCCGAAATCCAAATCGAGGTCGTCGTTCTTAAAAATCTCTGCGGCATGGGCGCGGGGCATAAAGCCCAGCAGCAACAGGGCCGCCATCATCACTTTCTGAAAAGTTTTCATTTCTGCTCCTCCTGTTTTTTTAACTGCTCTTCGGGCTTGGTTTTTGGGGCCATCCCTCCCCGTCGCGAAACCTGTCCGAAGTCCTTCTATCTTCCGAGCCCCCTCAGGGAGAAAGCTCGGGTCTTCGCTCTCAATTACTTTGCCGCGGCGTCCTGCGCGATGGCGAATAACACGTCATAGTGAATCTCAATCTCGTCCGTGCATTTGATGGAAGTGACCAAAAGGTTGAAGACGGGCGGCGTGATTTTGTAATCGGTCATCTTCAGCTTCTGGACGCCTTTGACCCTTATGACCCCGTCCTTAACCGTGGCTTCGGCGGTCAAGACAATCGGCTGGGTCACGCCCGAGATAGCCAAGGAACCCTTGGCGGTCATCACGTAGCTAGCGGCGTCTTTGCCCGCTTCTAAAGTTTCACTGGTCAAGGTGAAGTTGATATCAGGATTCTGGGACGTGTTGAGGGCTTTGTAAGCGTTATCGTCCAAACCCGATTCTTTCGATTTCAACAGGGTGACGGGCACAGTCAATGCCATGGTCTCAGCCTTGCCGGCTTTCAAGGCCGCCAAAATTCCATCGTCGGTCTTGAGGGCCGTGGGTTTGGCCTTGAGAACTGCCGAGCCTTGGAGTGACTTGGCGCCCATTTCATATTTATGAAGGGTGGAATCGCCCAACAGATAAAGAACGCTGCCGGGTTGGATCGCCAGAAGAACCGATCCGGCCTTGGCGGTGACGCTCGCGACCGGACCCAGGATAGTCGCGGGCCGCTCGGTGATCGGTGGCACGGCGGTTCCGGACATCAATTGGTTTCCGGTCCAGGCGCTTTTGGTTGGAGCGGGTGCCGGGGTGGAATCAGCCCATAGGGCCGGAGTTGAAAGGGCGGCTAGGCCCATCATCCCAATGAAGGCTTGTTTGATTTTTTTCATTTCTGTTTCTCCTCGTTTTTTAAACCGTATTAAATTTCACTTCAGCCCAACCTCAAAAATTCTTTTCTCTCTTATCGGTTGGCATTTACTTGTAGAGCAAGGAGGGTGCCAGCAGAAAAACCGGGGGAAAGTAAGAATTTTTGAAAGAAATCATTAATAAGGTTATGGGGGCATGGAGAGAACGCTATGGCGCGAACACCATAGTTCGGGATTAGTACCCCGGAATAGGTTTGAGGGAAAATGTTTGTAGGTTGATTTGCGAATTTAAGTTTCATGGCTCTCTCGTTGATCTCAAAGCGGTCTTTCGGATTTGCGAATTCAACTACACTACTCATCCGCTGGTCGATGGCTTGTTGATTGTGTTTTAAAGGTGTTCTTGAATTTGTTATGTGACCTACGTCACACTGGGAAAAATTTATTAAAAAAATCTAATTAAACGGTAAGTAAGTCACCTTTGGTAATGTGACGCAGATCATAATATCCGTCATAGATACTAAGTAACCAATGGAAAGGGCCGAAAAGATTGTAAAAAAGGTTCCATATCAGATTGAGAGGGTCTACTCGAAAGAGGGATATTCGCTTATTTTGATGCGGCCGCAGTTGAGCTGGAACGGTGAAGGGCAAATGAAAGGTAAAGCTGGATCATGACAGGATCATGGGTTGGGAAAGTTCCTTGGATAAAGTTTTTTTTGCTTTGGGGTCTTGCGATTTTGATGGGTGGGTCGCTTCTTTGGCTCCATTGGGGTTTTACTTCCCAAGTGCTCCCGCCCCTTATGGGATTAACCCTGATCGCGGGTTGCGGCCTTCTTTGGGCCACCAGCAGGCCCCAATGGCAAAAGACCTATTGTGGCTGGTGCGGAAAAAGCGTCAAGGCCCACTCCTCCCGAAGAGATGAAAAGGGAAAGGGTTGGGTTTTAGTATATTTATGCGCTTCTTGCGGGCAGGTCACCGAGAAGATTTCAGGTTCTAAAAAGTAAAATATTTATTCGAGAAATTCGAATAGCAGGGCAAGGAAAAGCCGCCGTTTGAAAATAAGCTATGATATATGAAGCTTATCCAGAGGAATTTCCGAGGTTAGATTCAATGGCCGCAGAAAAATCAAGTACAAGCGAAAGGTCGCCTTTCCGGCTTCTATTCTTTGAAGCGCTGGCCCTGGGCGGTTATCTTTACGTGCGGTCCCACCCCATTGCCCAACCCCTTTGGGACCTGAATTTTCGCTATAACGCCCTGGTTTTTCTTGCGGCCTATCCCATCCTTTTCGTTTACCGCTGGAAAGTGGCGAGCGGATGCTTAGGAATGATTCTTTGGCCCTTGAGTTATGTTTTGAGTCTGGCCTTAGGAATCTCCTGCTATCTTTGGCTGGCCTGCGGCTTTTATTATTTAGGTAGCCCCTTTTATACCAGCCTGACCCGGCACGAAATTGTCCTGGGGATACTGTTTACGCTAGTTTACTTTCCTTTACTTCAGCCGATCCTGGGTATTGGGAAAAGATATTTTTCCATTACGAAGGTTTTTGGAATCCTGCTCTTCTCGGTTTTTGGCGGATTCTTGGGTTACCTTCTTGGCCAGTTCATCATCAAGAAGGCTGGGATGCCTTCCGGGGATAATGGTCTTTTGTTTCTCCTATGGCTTGCTCTCATTTTAATAGGAGCCGCAGTGGGAGCCTTAGGCGCCCAGCGCAAGGGAAGCGATTGAAAGCATTCATGACGCAAGTCATGGCCGCTTGAAGTAAGAAAGTCTAATATAAGTTCCTGTTAGAGGCCTGTTTGTTGACACGTTAGAGATAGAGGGATAGGCTTAAAGACATGAAGCGAATAACTTCCATCCTTAATCGAATGTTTCTGGTGACAGGGTTATTGATTGCATTAACTCCTTGTGGCTCTTGCCACGCGTCTTCTATGACCCAGGCTTCCGCCTGTTCTATGGCCCATATGGACGGGATGAAATGCTGCGGGCAAGGCCCGTCTCACAAAGCCCATAACCCCTTTTGCAAGGTCATGGATCAATCTTCCCTCCAGATTTCAGGAGCCCATTTGAATGTTGCCGATGTTCCGGCCGTTTCTTTCGTCGGCTTTTTGCCTTCCGTTTCCCGGATGGCAAGCTTTTCGCATCAGCCTCTTTTCGATACATCCCCCCCCAAGCCGCTCGTTCTCCGCATCTGAAAATTCTCTAAAACCAGCCATAGGCCCTGTGGAATGGCCTATGGCGCTTTCGCGCGTCCATTAAAGGGCGCTCCAAGTCTTTTTCGTTCCGCAATTCAAGAGCAGGGGGATGCCTAACGCAAACCCCATATGAACCATTCGTTTTTAACTTAAGGAGAATCGTCATGAAAACTTTAACTTTCGCTTTGGCAGTAGCTTTGATCCTTGGAACCACCACCTTCAGCTTTGCGGGGAACCATCCGGCTGTAACATATCCGGCAGGCAAGTTCGCTACGACTGGAGGGAATACGCAGGTTACCCCTTGGAACAAGGGATCACTGCAATATCCGGGAGGCGTTGTTGTGGCCAAGGCCGAAAACGGGGTTTGTCCGGTAATGGGCCACAAAATAACCTCGAAGCATAATGCGGTAGTTGTCTTGTCTAACGGCAAACACATGACCTTGTGCTGTGTGCCATGCAAGCAAAGCGTCGAGCAGAATTTGGCGAAGTACCAGGACCTGATGTACTAAAAGCAGAAGGAGCTTCATGGCGGAGCGCTATTAAAAACGCTCCGCTTGGCTTCCTAACTTGTTCAAGGGGAATTGAAAATGAGATTAAAAATATTCATGACCTTCGTGTTCCTTGGGGAATGCATTATTCCTACGAGGGGTTGGTCGCAGACGGCTGAAATGCAAGGGATGAATCATGGCATCGAGGGAAATTCCTCAACGATTTCCCTGACGCTTTCCAAGGCTGAGGAACTGGCGTTGTCCGGCAACCCGCACATCAAGGCGGCGGATGACCGGGCTCAAGCCTCGGGGGACCGGGTTTTACCCGCCCTTTTTCCGGACGATCCCATGTTCGAAATTGATAATACCGTCCCAGGGATGGACCAATGGATGATCGAGGAAAAACTGGGTTTTCCCGGTAAGGGCATCGCCCAGGCGGACGTGAACGGAGCGGAAGCCAAAAAGTCGCAGGCGGAAGCTTCCGTGGAACGGCGGTCCATTGTGCTTCAGGCACGCCAGGCCTTTTGGGAATTTTACTACCGCCAGAAAGTCGACGGCCTTTTGCAAGAGGCGGAAAAAAACTGGAAGGGCTTAAGCCAGTTGATGGAATCCAAAGAACTCAGCGGCCAGTGGCTTTCGGTGAAAACAATCAGTATGCAGATGGAAATGGCTAAGGCGGTGAACGAACTCATCACCAATAGCCGGGCCCTCAAGGTTTCACAGTTCAACTTGAACCATCTATTCAGCCTGCCCCACGGGACCCTTTACACGATCCCCGATGACGTGTCCGTTTCTCCCTTCACGGGGAAGGAAGAGGATTACGTGCAAAAGGCCCTTTCGCATAATTCCGAAATCGAAGTTTACCAGGACGCTGTCCAAGCCCAACAGGCAAGTCAAAGCCTGGCGGATTTTGATTACCTCCCGGACTTTGATGTTTGGGTCTCGGGGGTAAGGCGGCCCGACGGAGGATTTTCCGATTACGGCTACCGCTTGGGGATCAGCCTGCCGATTTTCTTTGCCGCTAAACAAAGCCCAGCTGCGGGGGCCGCCGCCGAAGAGGTTTCAGCCGCCCGTTACGATCTAAAGGGCAAACAAAACGAAGTGATTCACATGGTGGAAGACGCATTCGTCAACGCTGAATCGGCTTGGCGCCTCGTAAGGCTTTATGAAGAAGGCGGGCTATTGAGGCAAACCCAAAAGGCATGGGCCTCCACCCAGCTGGCTTATCGTAACGAAGAAATACCCCTCGCCGAATTCGTTGAGAACTACAACATCTACCTGGAAACTTTTCGAAGCTATTACCAATCCCAGGCCGATTACGGAAAGGCCCTGGCGGAGTTGGATTACCAAACCGGGGAATTAAAAGGAGACAGCCATGAAAACCAATAAATCGAAAAGGATTTTTCTGTTAAGCCTGCTGTTGGCGGCGTCCGCGGGAACCCTGGTTTTTGGGGGATGCGGAAAAAACCCAGGTTCCACCCAGGCCCAAGCCAAGGCAACTATCTATACCTGTGTCATGCACCACCAGATCCGCCGAGACAAACCGGGGGATTGCCCCATCTGCGGGATGACGTTGGTTCCATTGGAACAAGTCACGGGAGAATCCGCAGCGACAACCATCCTTGCGGCGGAATCAGGGCCGGTCAGTGAAAAAAAGATCAAGTATTGGGCCAATCCAATGGACCCAGCTCAACACAGCCGCAAATCGATGAAAGATGACATGGGGATGGATTACATCCCGGTTTACGAAGATGGCTCGGCGGCGGCCGGGAATGCGCCCGAAGCACTCAAGGGGTTGGCGGTCGTTCAAATTAGCCCCTACAAACAGCAGTTGATCGGGGTGAGGTTCGCGGCGGTTCAAAAGGCCCCCATCACCCGGGTAATCCATACGGGGGGGCGCTTCGCGGGGGGCGAGGGCGACTTCGCGGCCATGGCGGGCGATTTCGCAGCGAGAAATTCACTCCAGTCTTCAGGGCGTTACGTCGTGGCCGATGTCTACGCGCTGGATCTGCCCTTCGTGAAGGCCGGGCAGAAGGCGGTCGTGACCTCCATGAGTGGTTCGGGGGAAAGGGTGGAAGGGAAGATCACCCACATTTACCCCTACGACGAAACCCAGTCCCGGGTGACAAGGGTCAAGATCACACTGGACAAGCCCATGGCGGCAGGTCTTTTCGCCAACGTGGATATCGAAGCGGTCGCCGGGCCCTTTTTATGCGTGCCGCCCTCGGCGGTCATGGATACGGGCACCCACCGTTATGTCTTTGTCCAAACCGAACCCGGAACCTTTTCTCCCCGTGAAGTCACGGTGGGCACCCAGGGAACCGATTTATGGGAAGTGACTTCGGGTTTAAAAGAAGGCGAAAAGGTCGTCGATGGGGCGAATTTCCTCATCGATTCCGATTCCAAAATCACATCGTCTTTCGCCGAATAAGGGGAAAACATGATTTCCAAACTGATCGACTGGTGCGGTAAGAACAAATTCCTAGTATCTCTCGGGATGCTGGTCATTATTTTCTGGGGTATTTGGGCGCTGAAAAACATCCCCCTGGACGCCATTCCTGACATCTCGGACACCCAGGTGGTGGTTTACGCCAAATGGATGAAGAGCCCGGACATATTGGAAGACCAGGTGGCTTATCCCATCGTGCGGGCGCTTTTGGGCGCGCCGAAGGTCAAGACCATCCGGGCCTTCTCGGATTTCGGCTACAGCTATGTTTACATTCTCTTTGACGACGGGACGGACCCCTATTGGGCCCGGAGCCGGGTTCTGGAATACCTTTCCAAAGTGCAGGGGAACCTGCCCGAGGGGGTGAAAGTAGAAATGGGCCCGGACGCTACGGGCGTAGGATGGGTTTACCAATACGCCCTGGTCGACAAAACCGGCCAGCACACGTTATCCGAATTGAAAAGCTACCAGGACTGGAACCTGCGCTACCAGCTTCAAAGTCTTTCCGGCGTGGCGGAAGTATCCACCGTGGGCGGCGAGACCAAGCAATACCAGGTCGAGGTCAACCCGAACGCACTGGCATCCTATGACCTCACTTTCGGACAGGTTCTGGACGCGGTGAGAAATTCCAACCGGGACGTGGGCGGAAGGCTTTTGGAAATCAACGGCGCCGAATACATGATCCGGGGCCTGGGTTATTTAAAAGGCATTTCGGACATTGAAAGGGTAGTGGTGGGCCGGGACAAACAGGGCACTCCCATCTTCATCGGGGATATCGCCCATGTGCAGACGGGCCCGGAGGTTCGCCGGGGCGTAGCCGAATTGGATGGGGAAGGCGAAG
The DNA here is from genome assembly GCA_963738405.1 of candidate division FCPU426 bacterium. Taxonomy (GTDB): domain Bacteria; phylum Oederibacteriota; class Muellerivitia; order Muellerivitales; family Muellerivitaceae; genus CAVTWJ01. The sequence goes on from CAVTWJ010000009.1 coordinate 250,369, forward strand.
TGGTAGGCGGTATCGTGACCGCCCGCTACGGCGAAAACGCGCTTTCCGTCATCCGGCGGGTAAAACAAAAACTGGAAGAGATCAAACCATCGCTTCCTCCGGGAGTGGAAGTGGTTCCGGTTTACGACCGGTCGGAACTCATCAACAAGTCCATCGATACCCTGACCCATGAACAGATCAAGCTGGCTATCGCGGTGGCGCTGGTGTGCCTGGTCTTTTTATGGCACCTGCCTTCGGCCCTCGTCATCATCCTCACCCTGCCCCTGGCCGTTTTGATGTCCTTTATCTGCATGAAATACCTGGGGGTCTCCTCGAACATCATGAGCCTGGGGGGCATCGCCATCGCCATTGGGGCCATGGTGGACGCTTCCATCATCATGGTCGAAAACGCCTGCAAGAGGCTGGAAGAATGGGAAATCGGCGGCCAAAAAGGCGATCGCACCGAGGTGATATTGAACGCGGCCAAGGAAGTGGGGCCGTCGCTTTTTTATACCCTGCTGGTCATCACGGTCGGGTTCCTTCCTGTATTCGCCCTGCAGGGGCAAGAAGGCAAGCTCTTCTCGCCCCTGGCCTACACCAAAACCTTTTCCATGTTCTTCGCGGCTTTCCTCGCCGTCACGGTGACGCCCTTCCTGATGGTGATCTTTCTGAAGGGAAAAATTTTGACCGAGGAAGAACACCCCCTGAATCGATTATTGGATAGGCTCTACACCCGCCCGGCCAAGTGGGTTTTGGAAAACCAAAAAAAGACGATTCTCGCGGCCCTGGGGCTGATCTTGGTGACGGTCTTTCCCCTTTCCCGGTTGGGAAGCGAATTCATGCCACCCCTTTGGGAAGGATCGCTTCTCTATATGCCCACCACCCTACCAGGGGTATCGGTCACCGAGGCGGCAAGGATTCTTCAAACCCAGGATCGGATCATCAAGTCCTTCCCCGAGGTAGAAAGGGTCTTCGGCAAGGCGGGGAGGGCCGAAACCTCGCTCGATCCGGCTCCCTTTTCAATGGTGGAAACCACCATCACCCTCAAACCGGAAAGCCAATGGCGCAAGGGCATGACACAGGAAAAACTGATCCACGATTTGAATGAAGCCCTTCAGTTTCCCGGTTATACCAACGCCATGACCATGCCCATCATCAACCGCATCAACATGCTTACCACGGGCGTGCGCACACCCATCGGCATCAAGGTCTTGGGAACGGACTTTAAAACCATCGAACGGGTCGGGATCGATGTCGAAAAAGCCCTTACCAATCTCAAGGGCACCTCCAGCGTCTATGCCGAACGAGTGACTGGGGGTTATTACGTCGACATCACTCCCCGCAAGGACCAGATCGCTCGTTACGGGCTTCGCATTGAGGACGTGAACGAAATTATCGAGATGGCCATTGGCGGAGATACCGTCACTACGACGGTGGAGGGTCGGGAACGATACTCGGTGAGCGTGCGTTATGCCAAAGATTTCCGGGACGACGTGGATAAACTGCGCCGTGTTTTGGTGACCACTGCGTCAGGAAGCAAGGTTCAGCTCGGACAACTTGCTGATGTTAGCCTCTCTCTGGGGCCCGGCATGATTCGGGATGAAAACGGCCTTCTGGCGGGTTATGTGTATGTCGATATTGCCGGAATCGATCCTGGAACCTATGTTCAATTGGCTAAGAAACTAATTGCCGAAAAGGTACATCTTCCGGTGGGGACCAGCCTGGCCTGGAGCGGCCAGTACGAGTACATGGTGAGGGCCATGGAACGTCTCAAGATCATGGTTCCGGTGACGCTCCTCATCGTGTTCCTCTTGATTTATTTCAATACCAAATCCTTCACGGAAACCTTCATCGTGCTGTTAGCGGTGCCTTTTTCCCTCATTGGGGCGGTGTGGCTGCTTTGGGCGCTGGGCTATAACACCTCGGTGGCGGTGTGGGTGGGGGTGATCGCCCTGGCGGGGCTGGACGCCGAGACGGGGGTGGTGATGCTTCTATACTTGAACCTGTCCTACCGAAAATACCGGGAGGAAGGGAAGATGAACAATCTTCAGGACTTGGAAGAATCGGTTATGCATGGGGCGGTGAAAAGGCTTCGCCCCAAACTGATGACGGTCTCGGCGGCCTGGTTTGGGCTGGTGCCGATCCTCTTTTCCACGGGGGTAGGGGCGGATGTGATGAAACGCATCGCGGCGCCCATGGTAGGCGGGGTTTTTACGTCTTTTCTTTTGGAACTTCTGGTTTATCCCGTTTTGTTTACCTTGTGGAAATGGCATACCGAGGTAAACCCCGAAAAACCCAAGGGTTTTTGGAAAGGGGTGGCCAAAATCGGTTGAAAAGACGAGTAACTTTAGCCGGTGGTTCGTCTTATATAAGTGAGATTCGGCGGTTGTTCTCATTCCCCCAAGGGGATGAAACCTATTCAAGTTTGAGGAGAAACAAAATGAAAAAGCTTTTGAGCTGGGTGCTGGCGGTCGCGGTGGTTTTGGCGGTTCAATCGGTTCGGGCGGATTCCATCACGGGAAGTACGGCCATGACTTCTTCCACTCCCATGGCCACTCCGGTGATGAAGGCCAAGATGAAGAAGAAGGCCAAAAAACAGGCCATGAAAACGGTCTGGGTCTGCCCCATGGGGGACTATTCGGGTCCAAAGACAGCAAACGGCAAATGTCCCAATTGCCAAATGGATTTGGTGAAGAAGGAAGTCCCGGCGGACTCAACTACGTCGGCTCCAGCTAAAACGAACTAAACCGGTCTTACCTTATTTGTTTCTTCAAGCGGCCCCTCAAAAGGGGCCGCTTTTTTTGTGGTTGAAGGATATAACAAGGTTTTCCGTAAGGTTAAACAGGAAAGGTTCAAAAGAATAAGCCCGTAATTTTTTTCGAATTTATGACTAAGCTCCTATCCTCTTTTTGCCCTTGCGGGTAAAAGACTTGAGGAAGAAACTCTTTGTAGTTCCGCAAAACGTGACGTTAAAAGAGGGATAGGAATGCTCGACAAAGACCAGGTCAAAACCGCCTCCATCCTCGTGCGGGATTTGCGGATCGCCTTCTCCAACTTTTTCCTTTACGCGTCTGAAAACGCCATGGTGAAGCAGTCCCTGGAAAGGCTCTTGGCTTCCCTGGCGGAATTGTTCAAGACCCTTCCGGCCGTCTCCTTGGGCGAATCCGAAGGACGACTCGTGGTGGAAGGCACCGCGCTCGATGAGAAGTCCACCGGCTCCACCAACATGATCAGAGACCTTTTCCTGACCCACAAGATCCACAGCATGACCTTTTTGCCGGGCCTCCAGCTTCCCGAACTGCAGAAATTTCTCGAACTCATGAAGCCCCGGGCCCTGGCCGAAAACCAGACCCTCTATTCGGCCGCTGAGGCCCAGGGCATCGTGAACGTCAAGGTCAACGAAAAGATGTTCGTGGCCGTCAAGGAAGGGGAGCATGTCGTGGCCGACGGGGAGGGGATCGAGGGTCTGCAAGGCGAGGAAAATTTCCATGAGGCTCTGGAAGCCCTGCAATATTTTCTTCAAATTTTCGCCAGGGTCCGGCCGGACGCCAACAAAAAGGAAGTGGCCCGGAAAATGATGGATCAAATGGGCGGATTATTAACCGCGGAAGATTTCAAGGAGGTGGGGGTCAACCTGCCATCGTTCGCGCCCACCGCTGAAGCCCAGGGGAACTGGAACCAAATCCTCTCGGCCTTCCTGGCCATGAAAAACAATCTGGCCTCGGCGAAGGCGCCGGAACAATTGGCGTCGGTGCAAATGTCCATGGATGACATCCTTAAAAAGCTAGTGATGTTGGGCGAAAGCCAGGGCCTGGGCGGGGGAACGGGGGACAGCTCCGGCATGGACGTGAGCGGGGTGGACCCCATGGAAGAACGGTTCACTCTCTTTGAGACCGACCCGGTCTTGAGCGCCCTGGACGAGGGCGACCTTTCACCTTTGTCTTCCGCCGCCCAAGAGGGGGCGGTGGCCCAGCGGATCACCCGGCTTCAGGAGGCGGGGGAGGAAGAACGGTTCACGAAATTGTGGGACGGCCTTTGGCTTTCGGCCCTCAGCCAACCGGGCGAGGCGCGGGTCGTGTCCCTACGCCATTTGCAAAGGCTGGATTGGGATAAACTCAAACGGGCCTTTCAAAAGGCGGGCATCCAAAAACTGCGGGAACTTTTCGCGACCGGCCAAACCCCCGAGTCCTTTCCCCTGGTGATGGCCCTTTACCAGAACTGGGTGGGCCGGGAACTCGCCAACCCGGACTGGCCCGAATTGATTTTGGGGGTTTCAGCCCTCAAGGGCATCGCCTTCCGGGCCGAGGAAGAATTCACGAACCAGGCCGCCCAGGCCCGGAACGCTTTGGAAACGCTTTTTTCAAGAAATACCCTGGACCGGCTGGACGCCCTGGAAGTTTCCCCGGACAAGGAAACGGAAACCAGGGAAAGGCTTTTCGTGACGCTGGATTTTTTAACGGGGCCCTTCTTTATTCAAAGGGCCATGGACAGCGCGGCGGATTCACCCGCTTTCAAAAGGGCTTTTACCCGTCTGGACCGCTTTCAAACACTCCAGGTGCCGGTTTTGGAACGCTGGTTCCAGGCCGGGGCGCCTCCGGATCGGATCCGGTTGTTTTTGGAACTGCTCAAAAAAATTCCGCCTTCCGCGGCCCTCTTTGCCCTTTTCCAGAAAAACTGGGAAGGCTTTTCCCCCGAGCAAAAAATCCAGATTCTCGAGGTGGTGGAACGCTGGCATTGGTCCGATTTCCGCCCCCGGCTCATCGAACTGGTGGGCGCCCAGGACAAAAAGCTGTCCACTCCCGCCCTGAAAACTCTGAGTAAGGTGGGCGTGGAGGGCGATTCTTTCGTCATCGTGGAAGCCATCAAGGCCTATGGGGCGGAATCACCCGCCAAGGAAGAATTTTGGGTGGAAGCCTGCCGGGTACTGGGGGAAATGGCCGAGGCCTATACCATCAACCTGTTGGTGGAATGGGCGGACGGCTACAAGTTTCTCGAGAAAAAAGGCGAGCGGCCCATGGCCGTGCGCGAGGCGGCGGTTGCGGCCCTGGGCCATTTCCGGTCCCAGTATGTTTTGAAGTTCCTCATGAAATTGGAAAAGGACGGTGAAAAGGAACTGCGCCCCGCCGTTGAAACCGCCCTGAAATCCGTGCAAGAAAAATTGTCCGAGGAAACCTCCGCTTAAAAATATCCGCCGGTTCGCCGATGGGTCCAAGAATTTTCAAAAGACCTTTATTTAACGTTACTTAAATGGATTATTTTTCTCGAAATGATAGCCCTTGAGGAATATAAAGCTTCGGGCCTTGGGGAGAGGCGTAAACAATTGAAGGAGGTTGGATATGGATTGCAGGACAGTATTCCTTCAGTTTAGGGATTACCAAAAGGGTTCTCTGGACAAGAGCCAGATGATTTGGGTGAAGGACCATATCCGAAAATGCCCCGACTGTTACCTCTTGGACGTTGAAAACCGGAAGGAATACATGAGCCATTGGTCCTTCCTTCGGGAAACAAACGTCACGGCCTAAGATTCCGCATCTCCTCTTTTTTATTTCAATCGAACCTTTAAGGCCTTATTCAAGCGCGCCCCCTTGAGGTTGACCTGGGCTACGTAAGCTTTTAAATAAACGTTTTTCTTCGCCGCCTGGCGCAGGGTTTTTGCGAAAAGCGGGTCCGTATCTTCCTTCGGCCCCACCGCCTCACCCAGCGGGTTTTGAACCACAAAGAAAACAAAAGCTTTTGTCTTGGGTTTGCGGGCAAGAACCATCAGTTCCCTTAAGTGCTTGGAAGCCCTTTCCGATGGCGCGTCGGGGAAGCGGGCGGTTCCGTCCTTTTCTACCAGGGTCACGCATTTCACCTCCACCCAAGCCGTTTCTCCCGTGGTGGTGTTTGTTCCCCTAAAATCAGAGCGGGTGTGGGCGTTCAGGGGCACCTCGGCCTTTAGCTCGGTGTAGGCCTTCAACTCCGGAACCTTTCCCTTCTCCCAGGCTTCCTTTAACAAGCGGGGGGCGATATTGGCTTCGATGCAAACCCACTTGCCCCTGTAATGGGCGAGCCGGATGGCATAGCGGGTCTTTCGTTGGGTGGTGCCTGGCGGGCCGTGGTCCACCAGGGCCACCCTCGCCCCCGGATAGAGCAATTCCTTTAAGCGCCCCGAATTAGTGACATGACAGTATTCCTGCCGTCCCTTGACCTGAATATGGGCCCCGAAGCGGTGAAGCCGTTCCAGGAAAAGCCCTTCCACCAATCGTTTTTCCGGCCAGCGCATGGTGAATCCCTGTCCATTACTTGAAAGTTTGAAAATTACCCGCTTTTCTCCAAGCTGGGGTATCCTTCTGCTAAACTAAATAAGCCTTCATTTTTATCGTGAAAAGAAAACCAATGCCTACAAAAACCCTCCTGAAAGCCTTTATTGTTCTTTTCTTATCCTTTGGTATCGCGGGCCGGGCCTTTTCAACGACGACCATTCAGGATTTCGATTCGAACGGCCAAACGGACCTGCAAAGCATCTCGGATTTCCTCAACAGCCAATTCACCAAAAGCATGGGCTTTTATAGCACCTTGGGATGGAATAATCCCCCGGGAGTCTACGACCTGGTGGCCGGTCCCCATTTTGAGATTGGAGTGGGTGTCGGGGCGGACCTGATCCAGGTGACAAGCTTGAATAACCTGAACCTTCAGGCACTGGCGGGGTCGGCCAACGTGAACCTGCCGGGGGTCTTGCCCGCTCCCTTTCCCGCCGCTACCCTTCGAGTCGGTTTGGCGAATGGTTTGGATATCGGGTTAAAGCTTCTTTACCTTCCGGAAATTGATTTGTCCGACATCGGTTTTTCGGGGAACTATACGGGATTCGGGGTCGACTTCCGCTACCGCATTCTGGAAGGGGCCCAACTGCCCACCCTGACCGTCGGGGTGAGCTGGGACGAAATGCAGGGAAGCATCGGTTTGAATACCACCGTCAACCAAAGCTCCAGTTACACCGATTCGGGAACCACCTACAGCGCCTCGGTTTCGGGTACCACCAGCTACGCCCTCAATTGGAACGTCCACAGCTTCGGGGCCAAAGTGGTATTGGGAAAAGACCTGATGGTGGTTTACCCCTTCATCGGGGTGGGGTTCCAGCGTAATTCGGGAAGCGTGGTTTCCACCATCAATCCCCAATTAGTTACCAACGTTAATGGCGGCAACGGTGCTATCAATACCGTGGTGGTCTCCAACGGCGCTCCCGTGGTTTTCGAGCCCAAGTACGTGGCCGGGTTGGATTTTGGCCAGGGCCTCCATTGGGCGCTGGTGGGTGAATCCAACGGCTCGGACATTGGGGTCAGCACCAGTTTCCGAATCCAATTTTGAGCGTGCCATGCCCGGCGTAAAGAAAATCAATCCTATCTCCTATGTGGACGCGAAAGAATGCACGGGCTGCGAGGCCTGCGTTGTTTCCGTGCCCAAAGTATTCCGCATGACCGTGGACGGCGTCGCCGAGGTGTTCGACCCCCAGGGGGACAAGAAAGAATCGATCCAAGAGGCGATGGATGGTTGTCCCGTTTCCTGCATCCACTGGAAGAAATAAGGGGTCGCGGATGGAAATGAAATCGGGTTGGATGGAAAAACGCCAGTCCGAACGCGTGGACGCTACTGTTAAGGTGACCTACATCGCCATCCAAAAGCATGAATTGGTCACGGCCCTGGCCGACCCGGCTTACCGCGAATCCACCGTGGACCACCTGCCTGAGCTTTCCAAGCGATCTGCCACCATGCACGCTGTCACGAGGGACCTTTCCATTAGCGGCATGTCCCTGGTGGGCCAGGAAAATTTTCCAGAGGATTGCGCCCTGCAGATCCAGCTTTACCTGCCGGGCCAGCCCATCCCCCTGAATCTTTTGGCCGAGGTGGTGCGGGCCGTCCAGGAATCCAACAGCTCGACCGGGGCCACCTTCCGCGCAGGCCTTAAGATACTCGCCCTCAATAAGCAGGATGTGGCGAAACTGGATAGGTTTTTGCTTGCGGAAAAGATCCGCCTTCGAAATGCCGGAAAGTAAACTCGCCGTCCTCACCAGCCTCAAGGCCGCTGAATACCACACGCCCGGACACCCCGAGCATCCCAACCGCATTCTCTACAGCATGAACCACCTTCAAAAAATCATCGCGCCCGATTTGTTTATAGAACCTTCTCCCATTTCGTTGGCTGATGTGGAGGCGGTGCATGGCAAAGCCCAAGTGAAGCTGGTGCAAAGCGGGCGATCGGCGGACCCGGACACTCCCGGTGGAAAAGGCGTTTACGATGCCAGCCTGTTATCGGCCGGGGCGGCCTACCAAGCGGCGGGATTAGCTTTAAAGGGCCGAATTCCCTTTTCACTCATGCGGCCTCCCGGTCATCACGCCACGCCGGAAAAATCGATGGGCTTCTGTTATTTCAATTCCATGGCCATCGCCTTGAACAGGCTCTTGGCCGAAGGAACCATCAGAAGGGCCGCGGTTTTGGATCTGGACTGCCACCACGGCAACGGCACCGAGGCCTTTTGCCTGGAGAAGGACCCCTATCTCTTCGTCTCCCTGCACCAGTACCCCTGCTATCCCGGCACGGGCGTGGAAAGCCGGGACAACTGTCGCAACTACCCGCTGGCCCCCCAGACTCGGGAAGGGGTATTTTTTCACGCGATGGAAAAAGCCATGGAAGAAGTACGAATTTTCAAACCGGACCTGGTGGGGGTTTCTATGGGTTTCGATACTTACGAGCAGGACCCCCTGACCGATTTCGGCCTGGTGCAAAAGGATTATTACGCCATGGGAAAAGCCGTGACCGCCATGGGATTTCCCGTTTTCTCTCTATTAGAAGGGGGCTATCATCGGGATATGCCGTTGCTGATTGAGGAGTATTTAGCGGGTTTAACCGCCTGAAATTTTCACCACCAAGACACCAAGAACTGAGTTAGACAAGTTTTTGAAAATGGTGTAAATCCAAATCTTTTTTTGTTTTTCTTGGTGTCTTGGTGGTTAGATTGGTTTGAGGTGTTATTTGCGAAACCCCATCATCACTTTACTTACCGACTTTGGAACCAAAGACCCCTATGTGGGCATCATGAAAGGCGTCATTCTCGGCATCTGTCCCCACGCCCATTTGGTGGATTTAAGTCATGAGGTCCCGCCCCAAGCCATTCTTACCGGTTCTTTTCTTCTTCAGTCCGCCATCGATTATTTTCCTAAGGGCACGATCCATCTGGCAGTTGTGGACCCGGGCGTGGGAAGCCGTCGAAAGACGGTGGCCTTTAAGTCGCAGGGACAATATTTCGTGGGGCCGGATAATGGGTTGATTCCCGCGGCCTTGAAGGGCTGGAAAATCGAACAGGCGGTCGAATTAACCAATAAAAAATACCAGCTTCCCAATGCCAGTTCTACCTTTCATGGGCGGGATGTCTTCGCCCCCGCGGCGGCCTATTTGGCCAAAGGCGTGCCCATGGTCAAGCTAGGCAAGAAAACCAATAACTGGGTATGGGGTGAAATCCCTAAGCCCTTCAAAACAGCTAAGGGATGGACGGGTCAGGTGATGTGGATGGATCGTTTCGGTAATTTGATAACGAACCTTGAGAAAAAGCATTTGCCGCATCCTTTTCGACTAAGGGTTGGAAAGACGGTTATTTTGAGTTTTATTAATCATTACGTTGAGGCCAAAAAGGGAACGGTGGCAGGTCTCATCGGTTCTTCGGGAAAGTTGGAAATTTCTGTGAACAGCGGGAGCGCCGCCCAGAAACTGGGGGTTGGGATTGGGGCTTCAGTGGTGTTTTGTTAAGAAAATAAATCATTCTAGCCCAACCTGGGGAATTTTTTGAAGACTCAATCCAAACAAACCTTTTCAGATGGCGGAGAATTATTTCACTTTGGCGATGGAAGTGAAAAGACGCGTATTTTCTTTTTGGAACGAGATGATTCTTTTCGAGATAAGGAACTCATTGAATATTTAAAAGAACTCTTTATCGACAAGGAGTTCTCTGTTTCGATTTTTTACCCGCCCAATGCGGCCTTTAAACGCAAAATCGATCCCGATTTTAAGTTGAGGAATAGGCCGGGAACGCCCTGGAGATTCCTAATGACACTTTCCTTAATCTTTCAGCCGATATATTGGAAATATTTTATTGATTCCCACATCAAAAGAATGGGAACCATCGAATATCAGGCTCAAAGTTTTGTTAAAGCCTTTCATTCCTTATCCCCCTTGCCGACTTTCATCCTGGGCCGTTCTAGTGGAGCCAGGATTGCCACCCTGGTCGCGGATCAGCTTGCGGTGGCAGGGCTCATTTGCATCGGCTATCCATTTAGAAATCCAGATGGCGGGGATGAGCCAGCAAGATACCGTCATTTGGAATCGCTTAAGACACCTTGTCTTCTCCTTCAGGGAGAAAAAGACCCATATGGCGGGTTGGGACTCAATGAAAAGTACAAGTTATCCGAATCTATTTCTTTAAAATTTATGAATGTTGATCACGATTTTATTTTGACGGAGGAAGCCAGGATTGAATTTACAGAAATAGTGGACCGCTTTATTCGTGAAAAATTGCCAAAACCGGGGGTTGGTTAGTTTTTCTTCAACTAGTTCTCAACCCACTTATTTTCATCTGGCCCGGCCCAAAGAAGTTTGTGCATCTTCGGGTGGATTTTTCCGTTACTGGCTAAAGCGTTTTGAGCCAGAAGGTCATAGGGCTTCCCTGAAATATCTGTCACCTTGCCGCCAGCCTCCCTTATCAACAAAACTCCCGCCGCCATGTCCCATGCCTGGATGCCTCGCTCCCAAAAGCCCTCAAACCGCCCAGCCGCTACATAGGCCAGGTTCATGGCCGCCGAGCCATCCCGCCTAACGCCCTGGCTATTCAAGACGAAATTTTTAAAATTCTCGAAGTTATAAAAGGTTTCTTTGACCCCATAGGCAAAGCCGGTGCTTAAGAGGCTTTTCGAGAGGGAAGAGGTGGAAGAAACCTTGATTCGCTTACCGTTTAGGAAGGCGCCCTTGCCCTTTTCGGCTGTAAAGCATTCGTTATTCATGGCGTCGTAAATGACAGCGGATATCGGTTCTTTTCCTTTAAGTAAGGCGATGGAAACGCAGAAAAAGGGATAGGCATGGGCGAAATTGGTGGTGCCATCCAAAGGATCAACGATCCAAGTGAATTCCGAATCGCCTGCAAGTTGGCCGCTTTCCTCGCCCCAGAAATTAAAAGCAGGGAAGCGATTGTGCAAAACTGATTGGATCTTTTTCTCGCAAGCTTTATCCACCTGGGTGACCAGGTTCAGGGAATTTTCTTTTTTGATTTCTACTTTCAGGGTTTTGCCGTAAAAACGGCGGTGTATTTTCCCTGCGGCTTTCGCGGCTTCAATCGCGGCTTTTAACACGGCGCTCATTTAGGAATCCTTTCGATTTTTGGCAAGGGGTTGGATTTTAGCAACCTTGTCACGGGCCGTCCATGAGGCCCCTTGACGGGGAAAAGGACCGTTCCTATTTGTACCGTTAGAAATGGAATTCAAATTGTTTCGGAGGTAGCACCATGGATTTACACCAGCTTTCACGCCGAGCCAACAGCGGCAACCGCCCTTGGGTGGATTCTCTCGACCAGCTTTTCGAGAGGGTGTTTCAGGACCGTTTTGACAGCGAATGGAAGGGCCTGGGCCCCCATTGGGTTCCCGCGGTGGATGTGGAGGAAACCGAGAACGAATATCTTTTCAAGGCGGAAATGCCTGGCTTGAAAAAAGAAGACGTCAAGATTTCCCTGTTGGACAACGTTCTGACCCTGACGGGTGAAAAGAAAACCGAGGAAAAAAAGACCGATAAGGAAAAGAAATATCACCGTGTGGAAAGGTCCTACGGGTCTTTCCAACGGAGTTTCGCCCTTTCATCGCCGATCCAGGGGGATAAGATTTCTGCCTCCTACAGGGATGGGATACTAGAAATCGTTGTTCCCAAGAGCGAGGAATCCAAACCGAAGGAAATTGATATCAAGGTCAATTAATCGGTCTGGTAGCGCCAATTCTTTTGTTAATTTGAGTTTTTAAAAAGCCCGGGAGCGGATTCCGGGCTTTTTTATTTTGTGTAGAGCATTAAAGGCAGCCGTCTTTGTTTTCGGGTATAATCATTAGGTTCTGATTTACACCTTCCACCCTCGCATATGAAAGCGGTTTTCCAAAGGGCGGATGAATCTCAAAATTTGTGAAAGCGCGTGAAAGCCTTAAACAAGCTTTAAACCCGGATGAATCTTTTCTGACGTTCAGGAAAAAGCGCTTTGAAAGAAAAACGGAGAATTCATGATCACCAGCACCATCTATGACGTGGCCGCAAAGGCGGGCGTTTCCATTTCCACCGTTTCCCGCGTGTTAAATAACAATCCCAACGTTTTGGACGAGACCCGCCAAAAGGTCTTGAAGGTGATCGCCGAGCTTCAATTCAAGCCCAACCCCATCGCCCGGGGCCTGGTGGTCAAGCAAACCAACCTTATCGAGGTTTTCTTTTCCTGGGCGGGTTATGAATTCGGATTCAACAGCCCCTGGTACGCGAAGATTTTGGACGGCATCAACCAGGTGGTCCAAGAAAACCAATACGGCATCCTCATCAACACCATCGCCGGGGTCTTCGACCCCGAGGAAGTTTACCGCCGGGTGTTCCACAACGCGGTGGACGGTGTTTTGATGGTGTCGCCCTACCTGGAAGAAAAACAAGTGGCCCAAATGATGGAAAACAGGGTTCCGGTGGTCTTAATCGGCTATCGCACTTTAAACCCGCACCTGGATTTCGTGGATAGCGACAATATGCAGGCCGCGGGACAGGTGGTGGATCATCTGGTAAAACTGGGGCATAAAAAAATCGCCATCATCACGGGGCAGCAAAAAACTTCCCGCAACGCTTCGGACCGTCTTTCCGGTTTCAAACTGGTCATGCACCGCCATGGTTTGACCGTCCCGGAAGAATATATACACGAAGGCGACTTTATGAGGGAATCGGGGGAAGAAGGCATGACCCGGTTGTTGAGCTTGCCCGATAAACCCACGGCCGTTTTCGCGAGCAATGATTTGATGGCCTTGGGCGCCATCAAGTCCCTGGAAAAAGCCAAGCTGAAAGTAGGAAAAGACATGGCCCTAGTGGGCTTTGACGATATCACCGAAGCCTCCCTTCCACCGGTTTCGTTAACCACCGTCCGGCAGGATTACCGCACCATCAGCGTGGAGGCGGCCCGCATTCTCCTGCAGAAAATACAGACCCCGGAACATTGGCGCCCCAAGCAAATGCTGATTCCGACCGAGCTTGTGGTAAGAACTTCCTGCGGATCGAAAAAATAGGCTTTTACCCCGGGAAGCCCCGCAAGACACGAAGATTGCGGGCCCTCAGGGAGGCTGTTACAATGCGACGGTTGCGCCCAATCCCGTCTAATCCATCTGAGGAAACAATATGAGACTTTTCTTGCAATTCCTGATCGTCGTCCTAGTTTTAGCCCTCATTTATTTCGTGGCGCAGGGACTGGGCTTGACCAAGGGTTTCAACAAGAAAAAGGAATCCAAGCGGATTATGGTCATCAACGACTTTGAGGACCCGGACATGGACCTGGATTGGGGCACCGGCGGTTACGTGAAAATGGAAAGCTCCACCGAAAACCTGACCCACGGCAAACGCTCGGCCATGGCGACCTTCCTTCTGGAAGGACAGTTTTACCCCACCCCGACCCCAGGCCCGAACGCGCCGCCCACGGCCACTCCCGCGCCGCCGACCCCCACGCCCAACCCGAAGGTGAAGATTGTTCCCACCTCCGTACCCAGGGGCAAGGTCAGCCCGACGCCGGTCATTGACACCACCCAGATGACGCCCCCCCCGATTTCGTCCTGGCAGCCCACCCTGGCCCTGGACACCGATTCGCCGACCCCATTGAAGGTTTACGACTGGTCCGATTACGACACCCTGAACCTGGACGTCTTTAACCCCCAGGGTCAGCCCATCACCTGGCACATCAAGGTGGCGGATTCCAAATCCTTCACCCACGAGTCCTGGGGCGTGATGGAACCCAAGAAGGTCGCCAATTTGGCCGTGACCTTCACTGACTTCACAAACGAAAGGCTGGATTTGACCAACATGCGCTCCATCCAATTTTGGGTGGATACGACGGGGATGACCCAGGCTCCGGTGGTTTACCTGGATTACCTCAGGCTCGAAGGGGCCTTGACCCCCAAGAAAAAATAAATCGCTTCTTTCAAAAACAAAAAAGGGTTCAGGCTTTAGCCTGAACCCTTTTTTTATAGTTGAGCTTGGGAGTGTGTTCTATAAGAAGACCGTTCCTGAAATTTCCATGCCGTCCAATATTCCCCCATTGGCCGAATTCTGCAGGTCCGTCTGTTCCCCCACCCAAAGTCTCAAATCACAGGCCCAATTGGTATCCTCCCAGCCTAAGCCTGTGTTCAATGTCACGAGAAGGTCTTGAAAGTTCGAGACCTGGAAATATTGGTCATCCTCGGCGGTCAGGCCAAGCCGGTAAGCCAGATGTTCATTCAGCCACCTTTCCCCCCCGAGGGTGAATTGGAAATAGTTGAAGTCGGTCGAGATGGTGGTGACCGCGGCGGCGATGGCCGAATGGTCCAGGGTGTAATTCAGGCTCGAAAACTGGATTCCCAGGGTGTAATCGTGGATGGCTTCCACGCCCACCCCCAAATTCGTCAAGACCTGTTGGCGGTTGATGTTGTCGGTGACGTTGAGGCCCGTGCCAATATCGTCGGTGTTGTTGAAAAAGGAGGAAATGAACCCGCCGATTTTAAGGTTTTCACGTCCCGAGAGGGGAAAGGACAAGCGGAAACTGCCCGTGGCATTCATGGATTGGTATTGAGAAGAATGAAAAGAGTTGACGTTGGGGTAATCGGTGTTGGTTTGGGAAACGGTCCTCGCGAAATTGGTGTCGTCATAGATCATGAAGTAACTGAAGCGCAGGATCATCTGGTGGGGAACCTCGTATCTGAGTTCGGGCCCGAAAAAGTAATAATCCGAAAGGGTATTGTTTTGCTGAAAGCTAAAGGGCCCGCCGCCTGGAAAAACCAAGCTGGTATTGAGGATGTTGGTCCCGCCCGCGACCTGGGCCTCAAATACCCCTCCAGCCTGCCAAAAGGCATCGTGGGGCCCCCGCTTTTCGGGGAAGGTCGAAAGCAATCCGGCCCTGATGAAGGTTTGGTTGAGAGCGCTGGAGCCCGATTGGAGCGAATAGGGATTGCCCGTGATCTTTCCATATTGATAGACACCCTGGTCAAAGGCGTTGTCCGATTCCATGTTGCGGATTTCCAACCCTAGGGCCAAGGGCCCGAGGCTGACCGCCCCCCGCAGGAGGCCCCGGTATTGGGAAGCGGTGAAACTATCGAGAAAATTGTTCCCCGTTTGGCCCGTCTGGGAAAGAAAATCCCCGCCCGCCTGGAAGGCCAAGCCGGGTGAGGGAAAGGCCATTAGCCCTGAGTAGTGGATATCGTTTTCATTGGCCAGCCAGGGGATGGAACCGGTCGTTTGCTGGAAGGAGCCGGGCTGAACCGGCTGGCTGTTTTGCTGTACCCACTGGAAGGCCGCATCCAAGCGGTCATGGGTGTCCAATAGGACAAGGCCGGCCGGGTTGCCGTCCATGAAAAAGCTCAAGTCGGTGGTTTCGTCCGTCAGGATAGTCGACAGGCCGCCGGTGGCTTGAACGCGGGTTTCGGAGGGAAAACAGGGCTGGGTCAGGGCTGACAAAATCAATATTCCCGCAAACCCAAAAAGCCTTTTCACAATACCCTCCACGGCGGGTTTCCCCGCCTCCGTTAGATAGCTTCCAAAACTCCTCAAGTGCCCCCTGGGCGGGTAAAGTATATCCTTGGAAGAGGGCAGGTTGGGATACGTTTTGGCGTTGAAATACATTAACAGGGCGCTAAAAAGTGTTTTCAGCGCCCTGTCGACAGCCATGGGTTTGAACGAGCCACAAAAAAAAGGTTTTTATATTCGTGGCTCGTTCCTAAGTATGAAAAAGTCCAAAAAGTCTAATCTGTGGACTTTTTCAACAACCTGTTAAAATACTCCTGTCACGGGGTGAAAGTTTTTAAGTTTGCGGCACTTCACCAAACTTTTCGAGAGGGCGGGTTGAAAAAAATCCAAAGGATGTTTTCGCCTCAGCTCTTTTCTCTTTTGTCCAATACCTCGTCTGAAGGCATGAATGAAAACCAAAGCTGTTAAACCGGTCCGGTTCGGAGACCGGATCGAACTTGAAATTACCTCCCTGGCCTTCGGGGGGGACTCGGTAGGGCGGTACCAGGACTTCGCGATTTTTATTCCCGGAGGTCTGCCTGGGGAAAGGGTGACGGCCCAGATCACCCAGGTGAAAGACCAATTCGCCGTCGGGAAAATCATCGGGTTCACCCGCCGTTCCCCCGACCGGGTGGAGCCGCCCTGCCCCATTTTCGAGGAGTGCGGGGGCTGCCATTGGCAGCACTTTCAATATCCCCGTCAGCTTCAGGCCAAGCGGCAGTTCCTGGTCGACTCCCTGGAGCGCATCGGCAAACTCACGAACGTCACGGTCCAACCCTGTCTTCCCTCGCCCTCTTCCTACCATTACCGCAACAAGGCCATGCCGGTTACTTCCATGCGGGACGGACATTTCGTGGCGGGCATTTTCGAGCCCCGTTCCCACAAGCTGGTGCCCTACCAAAACTGTCCCATCCAGGCTGACGCCATCAACGAGCTAATCCAACAGGTGTTAAGGAAGATCGACCGCTCCGGCTTGACGCCCTACCAGGAAAAATCCCACACGGGATTCATGCGGCACCTGGCCGTGCGCAAGGGCGAGAAAACAGGGGAAATCCTTTTGGCCCTGGTCACCCGAACCGAAATTCCCGAAGAAAGGGTTCAAACGCCCGATGTGTCCTTGGAATCCCTGCCCGAAATTCTTCCCCGTCTGGCAAAGGAACTGATGGCGGAGGTGCCTCACCTGGTGGGTGTTTTGCAAAACGTCAACCCCTCCAGAACCAACATCGTCTTTGGGTCCACGACCCGCGTCCTGGCGGGCCGGGACCATTACTTCGAAGAGCTCGACCATCTGAAGCTGAAGGTCTCGCTGCAATCCTTTCTCCAGGTGAACACCCTTCAGGCCGACCTGCTGCACGAGGTGGTGCGGGAGGCCCTAGGGCGCCCGGAAAACGGCGGAAAATGGCAGACGGTTCTGGACCTTTACAGCGGTATCGGCACCCTGGCCCTGGCGGTATCCAACGAGTGCGAATATGTGGTGGGCATCGAGGAAGTGGGCCCCGCGGTGGAGGATGCCAAGGCTAACCTTTTATTAAACCAGCGGGACAACATCGATTTTTTAGAAGGCGACGTCTCGCAGGTCCTGTTGGGATTGAAAGAAAAGGGGCTGACCCAGGTGGACGCGGTCATCGTGGATCCTCCCCGCAAGGGCGTGCTGCCCGAGGTTTTGGCCCGGGTGGGAGCCTTGCGGCCCCAGCGGATGGTCTATGTCTCCTGCGATCCTTCCACCCTGGCGAGGGATTTGGCGCTTTTGGCCAAACACGGCTACGAGGCTGAATGGGCGCAGCCACTGGATATGTTCCCCCAAACCTACCATGTGGAGACGGTGGTCCGGCTGACCCGCACCGTGCCCAGGGAAACGATCGATGGATATTCCACCGGTGAAAAACTGGAACCCTTCCGACTTCCCCGGGAAGCGGACGCCATCCCAAGCACTTCCTTCATCCAGAACAGCGTCAAGTTTTTAGGAAAAGGGATTATGAGCTTAAGCCGGGCCCTGAGGTCGGGATGGGCCAAGGCGAGTAAAAACATGACCCGGGCGAACCAATGGGCCGGGAAGGTAGTGGAAAAGTTTAATCCTGCGCGCCCCATGGAAGAACCCGTGAAGTTGATCCAAGAACCCCCATCTCCTCTTCCTGAACCCAAACCCGTTATGGACCATGAGGAGGCCATCCGGCGGTTTTTGTGGGGTTCTATCCAGGAAGAGCAATTGACCCAGACGGCTCCGCCTCCCGCCATTTCCATAACCCAAGCCCTAGAACCCGATCCCGTTGTGGAGGATTTTTCGGAAACCGTCCTTGTTAAGTTCGCCACCATTGAGGAAGCCCTGGAATCCGCCATTCAAGATGAGGCGCCCGAACCGGCGCCCGTTTTAACCATCGAACCAGCCGCTGTTCCTTCGTCAGCGGCGGAAGAACCCAAACCGGCTGTCTCGGAGGATATGTTTTCGAGGATGGTTTTGGATGGAACCCTTGATTCCAACAGGGCCCAAGAACCCATTTCTGAAATGGCAGTCCCTGATAAGCCGGTTTTTAAAAGTGAACTGTCTGGGACGAACCTGGAATCGCAATTTTACTTCCCGACCTTCAAGGCCCTTTACGCCGCGGCCCAATCCTGGTTGCGGGGGGAAGGGGTCATTTGGGCCTTTTCGTCCCGCCGAATTTGGGGCGCCGCGGGAGCCCTTTTCGGGCTCTTTCTTTTGGTTTTCCTGGCCAAGGCCACCTTGACGCCCCTCGTTTCCCAACCCGCCATTCCCTTGAAAACCCTGTCCCTGGAAATTCCGGATGTGGTGGCCTTGATGCCCAAGGGAAGTTACTTGCGCTATGAGATGGTCCCTTTCGAGCTCAAGGTCGACTCGATGAACTACAAGCGTTTCCAAGAAAGCCGCGCCTATGTGGAAGTCTTGAGAGACGGAAAACCGGTGACGATGGTGGACGGCCAAACCCGGATGGTTTTGGGAAAGGAATCCGAGGGAAGAAAGTTTTTCGGGAACTGGCCCATTCCCTATAACCCCCCGCCCGGCACCTATTTGGCCCAGGTGACCCTGGTGGATCCCGAAAGATCCAACCCCCGCGTCTTCCAATCGGCCTTCACGATTCCGCCCCTCCAGCCTTCCGGACTGGAACCGGGTTACGCGGTCCTGACCATGGAGGGGGGGAAACAACTGATTAAGGGCGCTGTCCCTTCTTTGGATGAAAACGGGGCCATGAGCACCGCAAACGCCATCGATTGGGCCAAGTTCATGGGCGCCAATGTTTTTTGCAACTTGGTGGCCGAAACCGCCATTTGGGACCGGTTTTACCCGGAGGACTTTCCCTTCAATCGGGAAGAAATGGAAAACGGGCGCAAATACTCCAGCGCCGCGCACTCGGCAGGGCTTAAGTACGCGGCCTACATGACCACTTTCAAAGTCGGCGGGGACGGCTGGCAGCAGGCACCCTACGAATTTTCCTTAGGGTATGACCTCAGCACGGATCAGGTGATCCAGACCCGATTCATTTCATTGGATGACCCCAAACGGCAGCAGGACATTTTGGATTTCCTCCAGGCCATGAACAAGGACAACACCGTGGATTACGTGGGTTTGGATTACGTCCGCACGGGTTTCGCGGGTTATGAACTGGTGGATGAGTTCGTGAAAGATCTGACCATGACCCTGCCGGAGGGGTTCGACAAGATGGCCGAGCCCGATCGCATCCATTGGCTGGCTCGCACTGTGGAGCATAAAGAGGACAAGCAGGTGGTGGCCCTATTCGAGTGGTGGAGGGCCCACAAGGTGGCCACCATCCTGAAAAAAATATTGGACGAGGCCAAGATGACCAAGCCCGTTTTCACCTTCACCCTGGGCTGGGAAATGGGGCATCAGCACGGACAGGACCCGGCCATGCTGGTGGACGCCGGCATCAACTTCAACCACATCATGCTTTATGAGGGGGACCGCAGCACTATCGAGGACATGAAACACCACTGGCCCAATTACCTTTCACGGGAAGGCGGTATGTACGTTCCAGGCGAGGAGGTCGATTTCAACATGGTCCAGAAAAGCCTGGACCCTCCCGCGCCCGAGGAGCTTTATAACCGGGAGGTGGAAACCTTCAATCTCTGGTATGGCTTGAACGCCAACCTGGGAATGTTTTGGCACGACCTCTACCGCCTGGTTTGGGGCGTGAGGGGGCCCTATTCCCGAATGGAGTGGGCGATTTCGGGAGGGAAAGCCTTCACGACCCTCCGGCAGGCCGAGGGACTGCTGCCGGTAGAGGTGAATTTGATCGCGCCTAAGGAAGCTCCGTTGGGGGTTTCGGTGCCCCTGACAGTGGACATCCATAACCATTCGGACCACATGATCAAAGGGCTTGTCTTGCGCCAGCTGGACGCCACCAAGGATTTTTACAGCACCCTCGCCACTGTGGGGCCCTTGGATGTCTCGCCCGGGATGGTCGTGCGGGTGAAAAGTCTTTTTGTGAACCTGCCAAAGGAAGCCCAGCCCGAGAGGGACAATCAAAACATGGCGGCCATTTTGTTGGAAACGCCGGATGACTCGATCCACGCTTTTGATTTTGCCTACCTCAAGGGCCAATCGGGACGTAAGTCCAAACCCTAGCGGATGTACCTAATTTCCCGCCGACCCCTTGATGATGAGGGTCATAGTGGCCAAACCCTTTAAAGTTAAAACCCTTCATGAAAGGGTTTTACTGAGATTGGAAAAGTTCAAGCGTTTTAAAAGTTACATGGCTGTTCCTTGAAAAAAAAACTAACGTCCCTCTCGGCCTTTTAGTAAAATACCCCGGCTTTGCTCCTTTATCCCCCGCACGAGGTTGATATGTTTTCCCCGAAACTGAACGCCTTGCTGGGGCTCTTTTTGGTTTTTCTCCTGGCCGGATGCGGAGCGGTTTTCATCAATCCCGGTTCTTCCCAATCCTCCCTGCGCGAGGGCCTTTCCAACCCCGATCTCAACAAGGTAAAGGTCGCCGTTCCCCACGACCAATCCGTGATTTGCAATTTCGATGATGGCACCAAAAACACCAATTCCAAACTTTATGGGAAATCGGGCGGAACCTGGTTTGATTTTTCCGAAGGGGGCAATGTCCCGAACGCGGTTTTTATCGTTCCGGGAGGCGCCAACGGCTCCGCCATGGCCGCCCATATTTTCGGCTCCTTGACGGATAAGGGTGATAAGTCCTATCCCGCCTTCTCGATTCAGGGCAAATTCACCGCCAGCGGCAACTACGACGCCAGCGCCTTTAACGGAATTCAGTTTTATTACAAATGCCCTGCGGACGACCAGGCCGTCAAACGCCGTTTTGTCATCGCCACGGTGCCCACCCTGCCCTCTGAAAACGGCGGAACCTGCGTTTCGGACTGCTACAACCATTTTGGGGCCATGATGTCCCAAACCAACGATTGGAAACTCTGTTCCTATAAGTTCACCGAATTGACCCGGGAACAGGGGTGGGGTTCTCCCGTAACCCCCCCCGATTTGATCGACCACCTCAAGGAATTCGTCTATTTAGAATGGGACCAAAGCGGGGACAACAACGCCGGGACCTACGCGATTGATTATTGGGTGGATGAGGTCGAATTTTTCTAAGATCTTTGAATGTTGTTTGATCAACTTGAACCCAAGGGATGGATTTTGAAAATCAAGTTTTCAATCTTTTTGGCGGTGTTAACGGGGTGCGGTGTTTTATTGCCGACGGGCCGTCTTTGGGCCAACCCTTATGAGGAAGTCACCTCCGATGAGGCGGTTTATCAAAGGGTCAAGCACCTGGAGACCTACGGCCTTTTGGATCCTACCGACCAGCAGGTTTTGGATCAGGGAAAAATCGTTACCCGGATGGAACTTGCCTTTTATACCGAAAAGGCCAAGGCCCGCATTGAGGCCCCCATGTTAGGCCCCGCGCCAGTCCCCGGTGCCCTAACGGTCCCGACACCCGAAATCACCATTCCCTCTAACCTTGAGGTTTTGCCGCCTACGCTTCCGACCGCCACCCCGGTTTCTGCCGCTCCCACCCCTGCCGTGCCCGAGCCTGTGGTTCCCTCGACTCCCGAAGTTCCCACGGCTATTCCGACCCTGGCGCCCAACTATCCCCCAGCCGCTAAGGCCGAAATTGAGCAGCTTTTAAAAGAACTCAGTGACTCCACCCAGATTTTAAAAACCCGTTTGGCCTTGGAAGACGAACGCTTGAAAGACCGGGAAGCGGAATTGGAAAACCTCAAAACCGTTCAGGATGACGTGGATAGCGTCTGGAAAAAAGCCAACAAATCGGTGGGGATTCCTAATTTCAACACCAATACCAATACCCGCTTCGAGAATTTGAACATCTCCGGCATCGCCTCGCAAAGCGCCACCAAGATTTTGCAGGAAGCCTGGGTGGGCATGTACACCGATTTAGGGGGCGTGGGCACCCTTTCCACCGGCTTCGGCATGATCCTTCCCTTCGATAATTACTCGGCTAAGGTTCAGGTGGCGGGCGTAGGAACAGCCCCGGCTTCCATCTACCTCGGCAACCCGAGCGCCAACTTCCACCTTTACGGCGACTTGGGCAAGTGGGACACCACCTTCGCGGTGGAATGCTACCAGCCGGACACCACCTTCGGGCCCTTCAGCCGGGGCATCGCCAATACCGCCATCAAGCGTTTTGAGAACCCTTTTGACATCAAAAACTTCAACGACGACAAGAACGCCAAAAACTGGGACGACTACATGTCCCAGGTCAGCTATGTCCCCGCCTACTCGGCCAACGCGGGAAACGTGCAATCCGCCAGCGACCGGGTGTTTGACGGCATGTACGCGACAGGGCGGCAGGTGCCCTGGCTGGGGCCGGACGGGCGGATGACTTTTATGGTGGGCCGCATGGGGGAAACCCCGACCCAAACCCAGCGGTGGGAAGAGGGCCTGAAGATCGACCAGCCCTGGGCCGACAGCCTGGTGCGCACGTCGGTGGCTGTAGAATGGATCAATGACAATTTCGGGGTCGTGCAGCCCCTTCAGCCCCAGTTGGATTTGAAAGATTACGAAGCCGATATCCACTTAAACCTGAACGCGGTGCAGGTGGACTTCGACGGCGGATTCTCTCATTTCTATACCGGCTCCGAAATAGCGGGGCCCGTTTACCTGAACACGGGCAACGCCATCGTGGACAACAGCGCTATCGAGTCGGGCGCGGGCCAGGCCTCCATCGCCTTTTACCCCTTCACGCTTTTTGGGTTCGCCATCGGCGACACCTACGCCGATTACCAAAGCAAGGTCACCATGAGCGGGCTTAACTTTTTCCATTACGGACTCTATTTCAATCCCAGTGATTTTAACGACGTGTACGGGGCCATCGGGGAAGTGGACAATCTTCAAACCGACCGATACGGCTGGCGTTTCAACTTTGGGTGGAATGGGCGAAAACAAGAGTTCATGAAAAAGTGGCCGTCTTTCCTGGATGGTATCGTGATCAACTTGGATGTGGCGCAAAAGTCGGAATTCGTTTCCGTTCAAGACCCCATGGGCTACAACACCATCGAGCCCTCGCAATTCTTAAGTTTTTACTACCCCGACGACGAGGGTCTTTGGGGCTTGGATATGTGGGGAAACTATTCTCCCAACGTCAACCCGATCCGTCAGGACTACATTAACAACATTCAAAGCCTAAGAAACGACGGGGATATCTTGAACGATGACGCAAGGTACCAGTTCCGCATGACCTCCGAGCGCCTCCCCTTGATTCTTCCTATCTATAACAACGGCGGCACCCTCAGCCTCGCCCCCGCCAACCCGAACCAGGCCCCCGCCACCTACACGAGCGGCCTTTCCAAGGGCTACAACGAGTACGCTAACCTGCAGGATCTTAAAAGCTACAACTACATCACCCTCACCACCAAGCTCAAGGTGGGGCAATGGTTGAATTCAAATCCCCTGGATCTTTCCTTCTTCATGACGATCAACCAGGTTTCCGCCTCCAGTTCCAACGCCTATAGCTACTTGAACCCCAACCTGGCGGGCTCCGCTACAACAGCCTCCCCGGGCTCCCCCTCTTCCACCTCCCCCTCGGTTTTTTCAGACAATATCCCGAACCTTTTCACCCAGCAGGTGTTTGACGGCGCCATCATGATTAATGTGGTTAAAGACCTGGATTTGATGGGCGACATCGGCGTGGAAACCTGGAACTCCAATTACACCTACCCGCTAGTCAATTACCAAACCAACGCCTACGGCCTCGGATTCGCATGGGACCTTCCCTGGGGCGGCGGCAAGATGGAATGGCGATATAAACATATCGATTTCGCGGACGCCTACGTGCCCGCCAATGATTATTCGGGCGACCAGTTTTTCACCAAAATTAAATTCATGTTTTAACGGAATTGAGAACATTGAGACCCAAAGCGCTGTTTAAAAAAACCTTCACCGCCGCCTGGCTCCTTTTGGGGCTGGTCCTGCCCGCTTGGGCCGAGCATGGCCGTTTGGCCACGACCCAACGCGACCCTTGGATCAATGCGGCGGCTGAAAACCTGATTTTGTCCGGTATGGTTGCCGACCCCGGCAAGAATCCCGATCAGATGACCAACCTGGAAATGGCCCAATTGACCGCCAAGGCCTCCCAAATGATCATGGCCCAGGCCGACCCAAACCTCCTGCCGATCCCCCTGGACGTCGATCCCGGCCTTCCCGAGCCCACCCTGCCCGCCGCTCCGGCGCCGGCTCCGGTTTTAAGCGCCGCCGCCATGCCGGATCAGGTGGTTCCCTCCAAAAATCTGCAGCAATTGGTGGAAGAGTTCGCGGAGGAACTGACGGCCATGGGGCTTCAGGTGGACCAGATTGAGCAGCGCCTGGATGACGCGGAAATCCGAAATGAGGTATTCGCCGCCCTTCAGAAAAAATACCTGACCCAATCAGGAACCGAAGTGGGCGGGGAATCGCGCGGTTTCATGTATCAGTACCGGGGCTTCGGCACCAACGCCGCCTATCCGGCGATGGACTATAACGCGGCCATCTACATGCAAATGGACCTTCGAAGCGTGCCAGTCCCCGACGTTCTTTTTAACGTCAGCTTCCGGTTCTGGCGATCGATCGGTATGTACTACCAGGATCCGATCCAACCCAATTACCAGCTGCGCTGGTTCAGCCTCGCTGGCTATGGCGACGCGGCCACCATCACGGGCGGTGATTTTTACAAGAGCTACACGCCCTTCACCCTTTGGAACGCCAACACCCCCGTTTATACCCTGATCGAACCGACCTCCTTTAATCGGGTGCGCAACGACCAGGAGGATCTTCTTTACCTCAACCATGGAACGGACTGGAAACTCCGGGGCTTTCACGGGGCCGTGGGCCAAGCCTGGGGCACCAGTTGGGACTTGAGCAGTTATAACGTAGATACCATGGTGGGGGTCATGCAGGACCCGGGCGACAACATCGGAGCCATCAGTTTCGGCAATTATTTCGCGGGGAGCCAGGCATCGCTCGGGTTCCTCCAGCAGAATCTTTTTCTGGGAGCTACGGGCCTTCTGCTTTGGCAGGATTCGGGCAGCGCCAATGTGCCTTATTTCCCAGACTATCCGGATAATTACGCCAAGCAATACCAGGTGGGAAGCGTTTGGTCCAAGGCGGGCATTCCCTTCGATGAAAACGTCAAGCTGACGGGCGCTTTCGAGAGCGCCTTCAGCCAATATGACGACGATTCCAGCGACGCCAACAAGACTTTCCATGATTGGGCCCTTTCGGCGGAAGGCGCCCTGGAAGTCTACGGGCTGAAGCTCTCGGCCAAGTACTTGAACGTGGGTCCCTACTTCTATTCCCCCGGCGCCCAAGCTAACCGCTATTCCCCCGACTCCGCGGCCCAGGGTTATTTGACCACCAACCTAACCGGATTGGATGACGGCGCCCCCGGGCTTCTCAACCAAAGCCCCTTCCAGGGTGTGAACCGCCCCTTCTTCGCCCCCTATGACAGAACCGCCGAAAATATTCTTCCCTACGGGGATGCCACTCCCAACCGCCAGGTTTTCAAGCTGGGTCTTTCCGGAGCCGTGGGGGAGAGGGGCTGGCTCCAACCCAAGGCGTCGGTGGTCATCAACGCCCAAGAAATAGCTCCCAACTATGTTTTAAATGCCTTGGGCATTGGCTCGATCCCCGTGGATAGCCAAACCAACACCACCGTGGGCCGGACCTTCGGTGGGTGGGAGGGCGCCCTCGCTTTGGATTTCGCAAAGATGGCGAACCTGCCTGGAAAAACCTACGACGTCCAATTCGACTATAAAAATCAAACCACCGATTTAGGCATCGGCGCGGCTCCCTTTACCTCGAATACGATCATCGGCGGCGCGGATTTTAACATTCCCGTCCGGGCCCTTTCTTCCCTCGTTTGGTCGGCGGCCTTTGAGCAGGTTCAAAGCACCGGCAGCGAATACGTTTTGACCGGCCAAGGCAATCCACCCGATTTGGGCCAATATGTTTTTTACGTGGACCCCTATTCGGCCACCAGCACCATTCCCCAATTCACCTACCAGGCCTTGAATTTGACCCGGCAAACCTGGGCCTTCGGGGTGAAATATCCCTTGAGCAGCCTCGTGAATATCCGCATGGATTGTTTCTTTACCAGCTACAACTGGGCCGACCAACCCTGGGACCGTAATGATGAAATTTGGAGATTCACTTATGAAGCCCATTATTAATACCCAGCGCCGAATCGGCGCCCTGGTTTTCCTTTTCGCCCTGGGGTGGGCCTTTTCCGCCCTCGCGTCGGATACTTTGTTTTCTGTGGTGCCCGCTGGCGATGCCACCTATATGAAGCTGGGCCAATTGGAAAAGGCAGGTCTTCTGAACCCAGGAGATTCCCAGGGACCCTTAACCCGATTTGAAGTGGCCCATCTGATCAACAAGGCCCAAGGAAATATGTACGGCATTGAAGTGGCGCAGTTAGATGAGATCCCGCCGCCTCCCGATTCGGGGGCTCCCGCTCCTCCGTCTTCTTCTCCGGCACCTGCAGCCGCTCCCGCGAACGCGGCCCCTGCGCCTGTTGCCGCCGCAGGCGATGACTCCAGCATTCCGCCCCCGCCTGACTCTGGTACCGCCGCTTCCCCGGCCGCTGCCCAACCCGCGCCTGCTCCGGCTCCCGCCGCCCCAGCTCCCTCGGATGCCACCCTGCTTCCACCCCCGGATATGGGCGCGGCTCCAGCGATACCATCCCTTCCGGACACTGGCACCGCGCCACCTCCGCCCCCGGCTCCCGATACCACGGCGCCCGCCGTTGCCGCCCCGGCCGCTCCAGCGCCTGCTGAGGCCACGGCAGTCCCGACCCCTTCAGCGACCCCGGAAGATCCAATGAAATGGGCCAAGTTGGCTGAGACCCTCAATAGCCTGGAGGACGCCTACCAGTATGAATTGAAAGACATCAAGGCGCCGGTCAATGACCTCAACGACAAAACCCAGGCCCTGGAAAACGGCCAATATGACCTTTTGAAAAGGCTCAAAGGCATCGATGAATATCCCACCATCACCTGGCATGGCATCGGTAGGGTCTTCGGGGCCGCCCAGCGTTTCACCAGTTCAGACCCGGGCTATACCCCTCCGCAAAACGATAATTTCCAGGGAAGAGGCTATATCGATTTCGAGCCCGTGGGCGTCATCGGCAAACAGATTCGTTGGGAATTGATCGTGCGTTACGGGACGGCCATGGTGGCCAATGATTCCCAGGCCATAGATAGCTTCCTACCCCGCCGGGGAACCATGGAACTCAAGACCCCCTGGTTTAGCGCCACCTTTGGGGATTTCGATGAGTCCTACACGCCCCTGACCCTTTGGAACCGTAACAACCTAGATTTGCGCTGGGTTCCGGAAATGATGGCGCGGGAAGACGACACCTTGAAGTATGAGAGCTTCATGAACAACGAACCCAATTGGCCTTTTAGGGGCCTGCGCCTGGGTACGGAAATCGCCTGGCCCGACTCCACCTGGTTTGACCATTTCAACCTCTCCCTTATGGGAGATATTTTGCGAAACGGGTACAACGACCTTTCCAGCGGGGGCAACTATTTTGGTCCGGGATTCTTCACCGACTATCTCTTCGCCGGAAAAACCCAATTGGCTACCAAGAGGCTTTTTCTAGGCGGTAACAGCAGCCTGAAATTTTCCTTTGACGCCTATGGGTTATTGTTATGGGAACCCATCTCAAGCCAAATGCCTGGAAGCCCCTACACGCCTTACGGCCCCACCAATTGGGCCCACCAATACCAGATCTTCAGCTTGAAGCCTTCTTTCGAGGTATCCATGGGAGACGGTGTAGTGTTGGGCGGGTCCTGGGAAAGCGCGGGTTCGCTTTACGAGGATGATTCCCAAAACAGCACATCGAACGTGACCGATTGGGCCTTCATCGCGGGACCTTACTTGAAACTCGACCATTCCATCCTCTCCTTCAATTACCTGAACATCGGCCCGAATTTCTTCTCCCCCCTGGCCCAGACCCGCCAGGACGGGGTAACCACAGCGTTAAGCTTCAACCCCGCTAGCGGCCTGCCCACACCGGAGCTTTTTTCAGCCCCGCTCCGAAGCCAGTTTTTCCTTGCCGGGGTGCCCCGGGCCAACGATATCTTTTCATTCTATGACCGCACTGAAGACAATACCTTCCCCTATGGCTTGGCTACCCCCAATCGCCAAGGCGGGGGCATGGAATTGGACATCAAAACGTTGGAAAAAGACGCTTTTAAGATCAATGGCTCGGTTTACTTCGTTCAGGAAATCGGTGGTAACCTTGTCTCGAGCTCCGGTGTGAACGGGTTCGTTGCCGTGGACGCCCCGGTGACCGCGACCATTCCGGTGCGTAATTTCACCTACGTGAACATTGGGCCTTCCATCAACCTGGGCCCCTTCATCGATGATCCGGAAGATTTGGTGATCGGGACGAACGTACGCTTTGAACAAACCAACAGCTCCATCGGAACCCTCACCAGCGTTTGGGCCTTGGGCGGGGTAGAAGCGGGCTTGTTTTCTTGGTGGCACACGGCCCTGTCTTTCGGGGTGGATAACGTGAGCGGATCGGAAGCGGGTTACAACGGAACCACGATGGCCCGGTATTCATACCTATTCAACAACCAGGATTTGGGACTTTACCAGCCTTTTACCATC
Source organism: candidate division FCPU426 bacterium (assembly GCA_963738405.1). Lineage (GTDB taxonomy): Bacteria > Oederibacteriota > Muellerivitia > Muellerivitales > Muellerivitaceae > CAVTWJ01. Next base: position 279,213 of record CAVTWJ010000009.1, read on the forward strand.
AACGGCACCAATAACAGCCTCCGGCTGTCGACGGCCTTTACATTGAATCGGAACTCCAAGCTGTACCTGGATTACGATTACACCTTTGGCAACGCGGTTCCTTATTTCGGCACGACCCCCAACGGGGGCAACCTGAACAACCAGTTCGCGGAGTTAACTTATGAAATCCTCTTCTAAACGGCGAAAAAGCCTTTTAGGCAAAAAAAACGCCAGGCCCGTTTTATTAGGCTTGGGGCTTCTTTGGGCTGTGGCCGCGGGATTATTAGTGATCATCGGCTGCCAAAACAGCATCCCCCCCCTGGGAACCTATGGAGCCCCTGTTTCCCAGGTCAACCGAGACTTGGTGGCCGATTTCAGCTTGAACGGATTAATTCCCTATAACACCCCTTCCGTCTTGCCCGTCCAATCCATTACTGGGCCTGTACTTGACAGCACCGGCAAACCGGTATTGAGCTACCCGATCAATCCCAACCTCTTTGAAAACAACAACCCGCCTACCTACACCATCAAAAACCAGGGCGCGGTGACGCTCCTCAACAATTTCGCGGCCTACCTTAATTTCTTTTCCTGGGGGCTTTACGGCCCCGGGGCCAATGGGGCCCCTTACGGTTACCGTGTTTACGGCACCGTGACCGACAAGGGGGACGCAGCCTTCCCCGAAATGGACATTTGCGCTTACATGGAATCGGGCGGCGCCTTCTATGACGCCAGCAACTTTACCGGGGTCGATTTCTATCTTAAGGTCGCCAGCGACGACACCTGCCTGGAACGGCATTTCGAGATACCGGTTTTCCAAACCACCGCGCCGACGGAAGGGGGAGGATGTCAGGCCGGGCCCCACCTTTGCTCGGACCATTTCTCGGCCGACGTTACCTCGGGCACCGGCGGACAGTGGGAATTCTTCAGGTATAACTTCAGCGACTTGAAACAGCTGGTGCCAGGGGCCATTCCCGATCCACCCACCTTGAGTGGAAACAACCTCAAGCAGATGATGTGGCTGGTATGGATGGGGGCCCGAAACAACAAGGCGGGCACTTCCACCGTGGACATTTCGGTGGATGACGTGGAATTTTTCAAATAGTGATAAACTTTTAAAGAAGGGCCCAAGGGCGTTTTGGGCGGGAGGCGTCTCAATGAAAAAACAATGGTTTGGGATAGGACTAGGGGTCTTAGGTGTCGTCTTGGCCGCCCTTCCTCTATTACTTTCCCAGGGTTGCAATAGTACCAACCCAACACTATCCTCCGTGGTTCCCACCCCTTCGGTTAACGGTATGGTTAGTAATTTCGCGCAAGGTTCCCTTAACACCTACCCAGCCTTTTCCTCAACCGGCTATTTCAACTACCAAGTCACAGGTGGCGCCCCGGGCTTCCCCAACATGATCGACGGTAGCAGCACGCCTTATATTTTGGAGCCCAACCCCAATCCCGCCCCCGGCGGAAGCCCCTACGCCATCCACATTTGGGGGGTCCAGACCGATTATTGCCCGCCTTTTAACCCCAACAATTGCACCAATCCCCAATGCACGGGTTACCCCGCCTACCAAACCTTTTGCTACCTGAAAAACGACCCGGCGAATCCCCTTTACGATGTTTCGGGATATACGGGAATCGAATTTTGGATGAATATTCCCCCCAAAGTCGTATCCGGCGGGGTAACGACGGGAGACGCTAATCCCCAGGAACGGTTCGCTATCGGGGCCGCTCCCGAAGTGCCGACCACCACCGACCAGGGCGGTCTTTGCCCCCCTCCCTTCGGCACCAATTGCTATAACTATTTTTGGTATCAAACCAAGCTGGGACCCACGCCAGGTTGGAAGCAATTTCAAATCCCCTTTTCCATGCTGAAGATGGACGCCGGATACGCCTATATCGGAGGCGGCGCCTCTGCGGCGCAGACCTTGATGCCCGGAAGCGCGGTGGCCTTCAACTACACGGGGCTTAACAAGGGAGGGACCAACTGTAATTTCGAGAAACAGGCGCTTTTCCTTCTCTGGAAATTTACCGATAACGGTGCTTGTGGTACTACCAACACTGATTACTGGATCGATAACGTCCAGTTCTATTAAACCCAAACAATCACTCGGGCGGTCCCTGTAAAAGGGGCCGCCTTTTTTGTTTTATCCCCTTTTCGGGCGCCAAACCATTCTTCTTTTTCGCAAAACCCTCGCCTATACTAGCCCCCTTTGAAATAAGCCATTCGGGAAGAGGATTTTAAGTGTCTCTGGAACATATCCGCAATTTCTGCATCATCGCCCACATCGACCACGGCAAAAGCACCCTGGCCGACCGGCTTTTGGAATTCACGGGGGCCATCCCGCCCCGTGAAATGCGCGAACAGCTCATGGACCAGATGGATCTGGAACGGGAGCGGGGCATTACCATCAAGGCCAAGGCGGTGCGTTTTTTCTACAAGGCCAAGAACGGCCAAACCTACGAGATGAACCTGATCGACACGCCCGGCCATGTGGATTTTAATTACGAAGTTTCCCGAAGCCTCAAGGCCTGCGAGGGAGCGCTCCTCCTGATTGACGCTTCCCAAGGGGTGGAAGCCCAGACGCTGGCTAACGCCTTTTTGGCCATGGACCAGAAACTCACCATTGTTCCCGTCATCAACAAGATCGACCTGCCCGCCGCCGACGTGGAGCGCTGTAAAAAACAGATGGAAGAATCCCTCGCCATCGAGGGGTCGGAGGCCATTTTAGCCTCGGCCAAGGAAGGGATCGGCATCGAGGAAATATTGGAGGCGGTGGTAAAGCGTGTTCCCGCCCCCATCGGCAACGCGGAGGAGCCCTTGAAGGGCCTGATCTTTGATTCGATGTACGACATTTACCGGGGCGTGATGATCTTTGTGCGCATCTTGGAAGGCAAGATCGAGAAAAACACCAAGATGAGACTGATGGCCACCGGCAAGGTTTTCGAGGTGGAAGAAGTCGGCGTCTTCAAGCCCAAGATGGAAAAGACGGGCATTCTTTCGGCCGGGGAAGTAGGCTATATCGCCGCCAATATCAAAGAAGTGCGCGACGCCAAGGTAGGCGAGACCGTGACCGAGGAAGGCCGGCCCACGGCCGAGGCCATGCCGGGTTTTAAAGATGTTTTGCCCATGGTCTTTTGCGGGCTTTTTCCGGTCGTCTCGGATGATTACGACCATTTAAAGGAAGCCCTCTCCAAACTCAAACTATCCGACGCGGCGCTCTCTTACGAGCCCGAGACCTCGGTGGCCCTATCCTTCGGTTTCCGATGCGGCTTTTTGGGTCTTCTTCATATGGAAATCGTTCAGGAACGGCTGGAGCGGGAATACAACCTCAATCTCATCTGCACCGCCCCCAGCGTGGTGTACAAGGTCGTGAAAACCGACCGCACCGAGATCATGATCGACAACCCCACCAAACTTCCTGATCTCTCGCAGATTGAGGAAATTTTGGAACCCTATATCGACGGCAAGATCATCGTGCCAGCCGATTACATTGGGGCCGTCATGACCCTTTGCCAGGAACGGCGAGGAATCCATAAAAATACCCATTTTCTCGATACTACGAGGGCTCAGATCACCTACGAGCTTCCCTTGGCCGAGGTGGTGATGGATTTTTTCGACAAACTCAAGAGTTGTACCAAGGGTTACGCGTCTTTAGATTATGAGCCCATCGGCTACCGCCCGGGCGATATCGTGAAGGTCGACATCCTCTTGAACGCCGAGGTGGTGGACGCCCTTTCCTTCATGGTGCACAAGCAAAAATCGGAAATCCGGGGCCGGGGCATCGCCGAAAAACTGAAAGAAATTATCCCCCAGCAGCTCTTTGAGGTGCCCATCCAGGCCGCCATTGGGGGCAAGATCATCGCGCGGGAAACGGTTCGGGCCCGCCGCAAGGACGTTTTGGCAAAATGCTACGGCGGTGACATCACACGAAAGCGCAAGCTGCTGGAAAAGCAGAAGGAAGGCAAAAAGCGAATGAAGAACATCGGGAGCGTGGAGATACCCCAGGAAGCTTTCATGGCCGTGTTGAAGGTGGAGGACTAATAACTCGAAAAAAATCCGTTTAACTACATGACACCAAGTCGCCAAGGAAAAAAATTAAAGATTAGGGTTTTGTTATTTATGGTTTTCTTGGTGTCTTTGTGACTTGGTGGTGAAAAGTTTCTTCTTTGTAGGGATGATTGTTTTTAGGTGAATATCTCGGTGAAAAGGATTTGTGATGGAAAACTTGAATTATTACCTCTACGGTGCGGCCATTTTGCTGACGCTGGTGGAAGCGATTTTTAAATGGATCATGCCCTCAATCCGCAAAAACCCGCAAATGGCGGGAACGGTTGAGACGGTCGATTCGCTTTGGATCGCCCTGGTGGTGGCCCTGACCCTTAAGGCGGTTTTGGTCCAGCCCTTCACGATCCCCTCGGGCTCGATGGAAGACACCCTGCTGGTGGGGGATTACATCCTCGTGAAAAAATACGAATATGGCTATTCACTTTGGAACAGCACGCCCCGGTTTCTGGAGTTCCGCAAGCCCAACCGCCGTGACGTGATGGTTTTCGTATTTCCGGGCGACCACACCAAGGACTACATCAAGCGCTGTATCGGCCTGCCGGGCGATGTGATTGAGGTGAAAAATAAAGATCTCTATCTCAACGGGGTTAAGCAGGACGAGCCCTACGTCAAGCACATCGACCCCAACACTTACCCCCGAGGTTTCCTGACTTATGAGAGGGACAATTACGGGCCCGTGACGGTGGCCCCGGGGCATTATTTCATGATGGGGGACAACCGGGACAACAGCGCTGACTCCAGGGTCTGGGGCCAGTTGGATGAACAGCTTATCAAAGGCCGGGCCTGGGTCATCTACTGGCATTCGGTCAATTTCCTCCCCACCTTCGACCGAATCTTCAAGGGCATCCATTAATAGGGAGCATGTGAAGCGGAGGGAGAGGGCTCTTTGAACGCTTATCTGCATATTCCCTTTTGTGTCTCCATCTGCAGTTATTGCGATTTCACATCGCTTGCGGGGCAGGAATCTCGAATCGGATCTTATGTTTCCGCCTTGGTTCGGGAAATCGCCTCGTCGGATCTGAAGGGTCCTTTAAGCACGGTCTATTTCGGGGGGGGAACCCCCTCCACCCTTCCAGCGCCTGAACTGGAAAGAATCCTGAAGGCCCTTAAGAATAAGGCCGGGTTCTCGCCGGATGCCGAAATTTCCCTGGAAGCCAATCCTGAAACGGTGGATCTCTCAAAGCTTTCCGGGTATCGGACGGCGGGGGTGAACCGGATTTCTTACGGGGCCCAAGCCGCGCAAAAAGACATCCTTAAAAAACTAGGCCGGGGTCATGAGTGGCCGAGGGTGGAACAGGCAGTAGCAGAGGCCCGACAAGCGGGTTTTAGTAATCTCAATCTTGATCTCATGTTCGGCCTGCCGGACCAAGATTTACCGATGTTCCGGGAATCCCTGGAAAAGGCGTTGGAACTTTCTCCCGAACACCTATCCCTATATTCTCTTCAAGTTGAAGAGGGAACGCCCCTCTCCCGTTGGGTGAAGGAAGGTATGGCTCTTCCCCAAGAGGGACTGGTGGCGGATCAATACGAGACAGCCCAATGGATGCTAGGCGTTTCGGGCTATGAGCAATATGAGGTTTCCAATTTCGCCAAGCCGGGTTTTGCCTGCCGCCACAACTGGAACATCTGGCGGGGGGAGGATTACTGGGGATTCGGGATATCCGCAGTGGGAACGGCCCAAGGCGTCCGGTGGACCCACCGGGAGGACCTTTTGGAATATATTCAAAAAGCCGGCGGGGATTTGCCGGTTGAAAAGGAAGACTTGGGAGCGGAAACGCTCCTTTTTGAGCGAATTATGCTGGGCCTTCGCACGAAGGAGGGAATCACCGAATCCCAAATCGGTGATTTTGAGAGATTGAATCAAAAGAAGGTTTTAAACCATTGGGATGAAATGGTGTCGGGCGGCTTGTTGTCCCATTCCCAAGGCCGCTACCAGGCGACTTCCAAGGGTTTTTTCGTTTTAAATGGAATGCTGGAAAAGCTGGTGTTTTAACCCTTCGGAACGCGCGAAAAGTTGACTTTCAAAGTCCCCTCCCTATTATTATCTAGCCCTCAACCAGACTGATTGGAGAGTACCCCTTGACGACGCCAGGCCTTGAAGACCGGGAAGAAAGCGTTCTGACCTCGGTCATTCATTATTACGTGAACACCGCTAAACCGGTCTCGTCCCAGGCCATTGCCGGTCAAATGGGGCTTTCCCCCGCCACCGTGCGCAATGTTCTGATGGATCTGGAAAAAAAAGGCTTCCTGACCCACCCACATACCTCCGCGGGCCGGGTTCCCTTGAACCCCGCCTACCGGCTTTACGTGGACAAGCTCATGCAGGCCAAGCGGTTGAACCTGGAGGAAAAGCGCCAGATCGAGCGGCAATACCAGGTGACCCGCACCGAAGTGGAAGCCGTCATCCGCCACACCGCCAAGATTCTCTCGGCCATGACCAACTTGGGGGGCCTAGCGGCTTTCCATGTGCCGGAAGAAATTTCCCTCGACCACTTCAAGCTGGTGCCAATTGACGCCAAGAAGCTGATGGTCATCCTGGTTTTGGACCATGGGCTGGTGAAGGAAGAGCTGGTGCGCCTAGACGCCGCCGTGAGTTTCAAGGAAATATCCCAAATCACCCAGCTTTTGAACTCCCGCTTTGGGGGAAAGAGCCTGGCGGACCTACGGGCCATGCTGCTCAAGGAAGCCGAGACAGTGAAAAAAACGCGTCTTTCCATCGTTGAATCCACCCTGCGGTTGATTGAAGAGGCCATGGATTTCGGGAGCAGCCAAGTCCAGCTGGAGGGAGCTTCCCACCTGGGGGAACAGCCCGAATTCAAGGACGCCGAGAAGATGGAACGCCTCTTAAAGATTGTGGAGCAAAAATCCCTTTTGGCCCGCGTCATGAACCGGTTTCCCGAACCCGGCGGATTGGCCGTCCAAATCGGGTCCGAAATTCCCGAAATTACATTGAAGGATTTTTCTCTGGTCCGCATTCCCTTTGCCTGGGAAGGCCGGGTCGTCGGGTCCCTGGGGGTCTTGGGCCCAACAAGGATGGATTACGAGCGGATCTTTTCACTCGTCAGCCACTTGGCCCTCACGCTTAAAGAAAATCTCGGACGATTGGAGCCTTAAACCATGATTCCCCTGAACGCTGACGCGAATGACCCCGAAGTTGAAATCCTTTCCAGTTCCCCGGAAACCGAGGACGGTGTCGAAAACCCCAAGCCCAAACCCTCTTCCCGTTTGGCGGGGGACATTACGAATAACCCCCAGGCGGAAGAATGGAAAAACAAGCACGACGAGGTAAAGGAAAGCTATCTCTGGCTGGCGGCGGACTTTGATAATTACAAAAAGCGCACCTTGAAGGAACAGGAAGAGAGCCGTAAATTTATCGCAGCCGACGTAATCAAGGAATTCCTGGTGGTGGGGGACAACCTGGAAAGGGCCCTATCCGCCCTTCCCGCTGACGACCAGGACAAGGGGCTTTTGAGCCTGAAGCAGGGCGTGGAGCTGACCCTCAAGCAGTTTTTTAGCATGCTGGAGAAATACGGGGTCAAGAAGATGAAAACCGTGGGCGAAAAGTTCGACCCCCGGTACCATCAGGTGCTTTTCCAAGAGGTGACGGATAAGGCGCCCGACGAAACAGTTTTGGAAGAACTGCAAAGCGGTTACCTGGTCCACGAGAGGGTGATCCGGGCGGCCCTGGTGAAGATCGCCAAGAACGTCGGTTGAAAGCTGAAAGAAGAAAGGCTGTTGAATTTAAGAAGAAACCCTAAAAGCCCCAAGGCGGGCGAAAAGGTTTGAATGAAAGAGGAGTAACCACATGGCAACGAACAAAGTTTTAGGAATCGACTTAGGAACCACCAATTCCTGCATGGCGATCATGGAAGGCGGAGAGCCCAAGGTCATCGCCAACGCGGAAGGGGCCCGCACGACCCCCTCGGTGGTGGGCTTTGCCAAATCCGGCGAGCGTCTGGTGGGCCGGGTGGCCAAGAACCAGGCTATCACCAACCCCACCAACACGGTGTTTTCCATCAAGCGTTTCATGGGCCGCAAACTGCATGACCCGGAAGTGGAAATGGACCGCAAGCTGGTCCCCTACACGATGAAAGAATCCTCCAACGGCGACGTGAGGGTGAAGATCGACGACAAGGAATTCTCGCCTCCCGAAATCTCCGCCATGATTTTGCAGAAGCTCAAGGCGGACGCCGAGGCTTACCTGGGCACCGAAATCACGGAGGCGGTCATCACCGTTCCGGCTTATTTCAACGACGCCCAGCGCCAGGCCACCAAGGATGCGGGCAAGATCGCGGGTCTTGAGGTGCTTCGCATCATCAACGAACCCACGGCCGCGGCTTTGGCCTACGGCTTGGATAAGGACAAGAAGAACGAAAAGATAGCTGTCTATGACCTGGGCGGGGGAACCTTCGACATCTCCATCCTCGAACTGGGCGACGGGGTTTTCGAGGTGAAATCCACCAACGGGGACACCCATTTGGGCGGGGACGACTTCGACCAGCGCATCATCCAATGGCTGATCGACGAGTTTAAAAAAGAAACGGGCGTTGATTTGAAAAACGACCGCATGGCCCTCCAGCGCTTGAAGGAAGCCGCCGAAAAGGCCAAGATCGACTTGTCCACGACGCAAGAAACGGACCTCAACCTGCCCTTTATCACGGCGGACGCCTCGGGCCCCAAGCACATGAACATAAAGCTGTCGCGTTCCAAGCTGGAACAATTGGTGGGGGATATGGTTGATAAGACCCTGGAGCCTTGCCGCAAGGCCCTGAAAGACGCCGGGTTGACGGTGGAAGAAATTCACGAGGTGGTGCTGGTGGGCGGCATGACCCGCATGCCCCTGGTCGTCAAGGTCGTGAAGGACTTCTTCAAAAAGCAGCCCCATAAGGGCGTGAACCCGGATGAGGTGGTGGCGGTCGGCGCCGCCATTCAGGGCGGAGTGCTGAAGGGCGAAGTGAAGGATGTTCTTCTGTTAGACGTGTCGCCCCTTTCACTGGGCGTGGAAACCTTAGGGTCCATCATGACAAAAGTGATCGAGCGCAATACCACCATCCCCGCCAAGAAGAGCCAGGTTTTTTCGACCGCCTCCGACAGCCAAAGCACGGTTTCAATCCATGTGCTCCAAGGCGAGCGGGAAATGGCCGGGGACAACCGAACCCTGGGCCGATTCGACCTGGTGGGCATTCCGCCCGCGCCGCGCGGCGTTCCCCAGATCGAGGTGACTTTTAACATTGACGCCAACGGCATCCTGCATGTTGCCGCCAAGGACCTGGGTACGGGTAAGGAACAGTCCATCCGCATCACGCCCTCTTCCGGCTTGTCGGAAGACGAGATCAAGAAGATGCAGAAGGACGCCGAACTGCACGCCGAGGAAGACAAGAAAAAGAAAGAAAACATTGAAACCAAGAACCACGCTGACACCCTGGCTTATCAGATCGAGAAGGACTTAAAGGAGCATGGGGATAAGGTGGACGCTTCCATCAAGAAAGACATTGAGGAGAAGCTGGAAGCCCTGAAAAAGGTTCTGCCGGGCGAAGATCAGGAGGCCCTCAAGAAGGCCTCGGAAGAACTGGCCCAGGCTTCCATGAAGCTCGGCGAGGCCATCTACAAGACCGCGCAGGAAAAGGCGGCGAAGGATGGAGCGGCGGGTGCGGCAGGTTCCGGTGACGCGCCAAAATCCGAAAGCGAAAAGGCCAACGATGGGGCAGTGGACGCCGAGTACGAACCGGTCGATAAAGACAAAAAATAAGTTAAAAAAAATAAAAAGATCTTTAAAAAGGCGGTCGAAAGACCGCCTTTTTTGTTGTAACCGCACTTTGAGTGAAGAATGAAATGCGGATTCTACTCGCCTGCGGGGATGCTATAATCCCGGACGTTTTCCTCTCCTTACAAAAGGAACGAAGCTTCATGCCAAAAAAAATCGCCATCCTGGGTTCCACGGGCTCTATCGGCCTTTCCACCCTGCAAGTGGTCCAAAAGCTCAAGCCCGCCTTCCAGATTACGGGGCTGACCGCCTATCGCAACGTCAAGGAATTGGCCCGCCAGATCAAAGCCTTTAAACCCAAACTCGCCGCCATTTTCGACACAAAATGCTATGAAGACTTGAAGGCCTTGACCAAGGGAAGCTCCACGAAAATATTGGCCGGGGATGAGGGGTTGGTGGCGGTGGCCGCCGAATCGGGGGCGGACCTGGTGCTTTCAGCCATCGTCGGGGCTGCCGGGTTGAAACCGACACTGGAAGCCATCCACAGGGGAAAAGACATCGCCTTGGCCAACAAAGAAACGATGGTTATGGCGGGAGAGGTGGTCACCAAGGCCGCCCGCAAGTCGGGTTCCCGGATTTTGCCGGTCGACAGCGAGCATTGCGCGGTCTATCAATGCCTTCAGGGTTGCTCCGACCCCAAAGAAGTGCACAAGGTACTCCTCACGGCTTCCGGCGGGCCTTTTCGCCAGCTCGCCCAAAGCCAGTTCCACCGCATCACGCTTCAACAGGCTCTCAACCATCCCACCTGGCGTATGGGACCGAAGATCACCATTGATTCCGCCACCCTGATGAACAAGGGGCTGGAAGTCATCGAAGCCCATTACCTCTTCAACATCCCCTACGAAAAAATCGACATCGTGGTCCATCCCGAATCCATCATCCATTCCATGGTGGAATACATCGACGGTTCGGTACTGGCGCAACTGGGCACCACCGACATGCAGATTCCCATCCAATATGCCCTCACCTATCCCCGAAGGGCCCATTCGCCCGTAAGCCGGCTGGACCTGACGGCTATCCAAAAACTACACTTTGAGCGGCCCAACCGGCAGAAATTTCCCTGCGTGGACCTGGCCTATGAGGCGGGAAATAAGGGAGGGAGTTTTCCCGCGGTCTTGAACGCCGCCAACGAGGTGGCGGTGGCCCGATTCTTACGGGAAGACATTCGTTTCATCGATATACCCAAAATCATTGAAAAAACCTTGAAAAAATTCCGTCCCCTGACAAACAGCACCCTCGATGCTATATTGAAATCTGACCGGTGGGCCCGTGAGCTGGCCCTGGCCACATGATTTCGTTTCTAGGAATTTCCAACCTGACAGTGTTCGTTTCCACCAACAAGGTTCAATAAGGAGCTTTCATGCCGATTGTGTACTGGATTGAGGCCATCGTGGCCCTGGGGTTCATGATTTTTATCCATGAAGGGGGCCATTTCCTGGCTTGCCGGTTTTTCAAGGTCGATGTGGACGAGTTCGCATTAGGATTCGGGCCCGTTCTTCTCAAACACAAATGGGGCAGTACCCTCTATACCCTTCGCGCTATCCCCTTAGGCGGGTTCTGCAAACCCCGGGGCGGGGACTTGAGCGGGGAAACGGCCGAGAAAATGTACGAAAAAACACCCGAGCCGGGCGAATTTCTCTTCGCTTCCTGGTGGAAAAGGGTGGTGATCTTTCTGGCCGGACCGGCCATGAATTTCTTTTCCGCTGTGGCTTTCTTGTTCATCTTGCTTTTGATGGGCATCAAGACTCCCGTCGAGGAACCGGTGTTGGGCTTCATCCAACCCAATAGCTTGGCCTCTCTTTGTGGCTTTCAGAAGGGCGACCGCCTGATCAAGGCCGACGGTAAGGACGTGAAAAACCTCTATACCGACCTGGATCCTGTTTACGAAAAATTCTCGAAAGACCCCAAATCAACAGCCGTCATCACGGTGGAACGAGCGGGCAAGACCCTCGACCTCACCTTGAAAAACGACTCCAAGGAAGCCAGCCCCGAATTTGGATTTTTCAATTTCAGCCCGGCGGTCATCGGATCCGTGGCCCTCATGACCCCCGCCCGCAAGGCGGGCCTGCAAGCCAATGACACCATCTTGAGCGTGAACGGCCAAAAGGTTTCGGAATGGAACGAGCTGGCCTATGCCATCCACACCGCCACAGTTGATCCCATCAAACTTGAAATTCAGCGGGGCGATAAGACCCTGCAATTTTCCATCGTGCGCATCGACAGCGGGATGAGCAAAAACAAGGCGATCGGCATCTCCCCCCTGGACGCCACCCAATATGATGTTAAGAAAGTGGGGGTGGTGGAGGCTTTCACCGGGGCCTGGGGAAGGGCCTTCGGCTTTTCGGCGATGTACCTGGACCTGCTGGGCAAAATGGCTACGGGGCATATTTCCCTCAAGGACAACATCGGCGGTCCCATCTCGATCATGAGGGTCATGTACCAGAAGGCCTCGGAAGGATGGGACGAATTCATCAGCATGGTGGCCACCATTTCCCTGATCCTTTGCCTGATGAACCTGCTTCCTTTTTTGGGCGTGGTGGACGGCGGCCAGGTGGTGCTTTGCCTGCTGGAAGGGCTATTCCGCAAACCCGTCTCGGTCAAGTTCCAGGACATCTACCAAAAAATCGGGTTCGCGCTGGTCTTTACCCTGATTCTTTTCGCGGTGGGGAACGACATTTGGGGCTGGATTTTAGAGCGGGTTCACAGCCAGGTCCCCTGACGGTTGCGGTCTTTTCTTAGCCTTACTTACAGATTAAGCGGGAGGCGCACTCTTGAAACTTCATGAATACCAGGCGAAGGAACTTTTCGCCCAATACGGGCTGCCGGTGACGCCCGGAATTTTGGTCAAGCATCTTTCTGAGGTTGATGAATTTCTCAAAAAATATCCCGAGGGGCCCTGGGTGGTGAAGGCGCAAATCCACGCGGGCGGCCGGGGCAAGGCCGGGGGCGTTAAGCTGGCCAAGATCGAGAGCGAGCTTCACCAAAAAACCAGCGATATTCTTGGCATGACCCTTATTTCCCCCCAGACAGGTCCACAGGGAAAACTCGTGAAGAAGGTCTTTTTGACTCCTGCTGTCGATTATTTGAAGGAACTTTATGTCAGCGTGGTGTTGGACCGTTCCACCCGCACTCCCGTACTATTGGCTTCCGCTGAGGGCGGAACCGAAATTGAGGAACTGGCCGCTACCAAGCCCGAGGCCATTCAAAAGGTACCTATTGATCCTGTCGAGGGTCTGCACGGCTACCAGGCCCGCGAATTGCATCTTTCTCTGGGGCTTCCGAAAGACAAGATTAACCAGGGCGCGGCCCTCTTTATGAAACTTTCCCGCATGTTTTTGGAACTCGACCTTTCCCTCGTCGAGGTGAATCCCCTGGTGGTCTTGAAGAACGGAGAACTGCATTGCTTGGACGCCAAGGTGTCCTTTGAAGACAACGGCTTGGCGAGGCACAAGGAATACGCTTCCTGGCGCGATCCGGACGAGGAAGACGCCCGCGAACTGGAAGCGGCAGGGCACGGCCTTTCTTATATCTCCCTCGACGGCAATATCGGCTGTCTGGTGAACGGCGCCGGGTTGGCCATGGCCACTGCGGACGCCATCCAGCATTTCGGCGGGTCGCCTGCGAACTTTTTGGATGTGGGCGGGGGAGCCACCGCCAAGGCCGTCACAGCGGCCTTTAAGATCATCCTCTCCGACGAGCGGGTCAAAGCTATTCTGGTCAACATCTTCGGGGGCATTATGAAATGCGACGTCATCGCCCAGGGCATCCTGGAAGCCGCTAAGGAAGTGGGTCTCAAACTACCTCTGGTCATCCGCCTGGAAGGAACCAACGTGGAACTGGGAAAAAAACTATTGGCCCAATCCGATCTGAAGTACAAGTTCGCGTCCAGCATGGATGAGGCCGCCAAGGCCGTGGTGGAATCCGTGAAGGAGGCCCATGTATGAGCGTATATCTCGATAAAAAAGCCAAGGTCATCTGCCAGGGCATCACGGGTTCGGCGGGGTTGTTTCATTCCAAGGCCTGCCGTGAATACGGCACCAAGATGGTGGGGGGCGTTACCCCAGGCAAGGGCGGAAGCGAAGTCGAGGGTTTTAAGGTGTTCGATACCGTCAAGGAAGCCGTCTCCAAAACCGGCGCCAACACCACCATGATTTTTGTTCCGGCGCTTCTTGCCGCCGACGCCATTTTGGAGGCCGCCGCCGCCGGCATTACCCTCATTGTCTGCATCACCGAGGGCATCCCGGCCAATGACATGTCCAAGGTGAACCGCCTCTTGAAGCAATATCCGGATGCGCGACTCATCGGTCCCAACTGCCCGGGCATCATCACGCCCGGCGCGGCTAAGGTGGGCATCATGCCGGGATATATCCACAAGCCGGGCAAAATCGGCATCGTTTCCCGCTCCGGAACCTTGACCTACGAAGCCGTTTGGCAGGTGACCTCCCTTAAATTGGGCCAATCCACCTGCATCGGCATCGGCGGCGACCCCATCGTGGGCACCACCCACCTGGACGCGTTGGAAGCCTTCAACGCCGATAAGGCCACCCAGGCCGTCATCATGATCGGCGAAATCGGCGGCACGGCCGAGGAGGAAGCGGCCCTCTATGTGAAGAAGCACATGAAAAAACCCGTGGCCGCCTTTATCGCGGGCACCACCGCCCCCCCGGGCAAGCGCATGGGCCACGCGGGCGCCATCGTTTCCGGCGGCAAGGGAACGGCCAAGGAAAAAATCGCGGCCCTGGAAGCTGCGGGCATCGTGGTAGCTCCTACCCCTGGCGAAATCGGTCAAGCTTTGGTCGAAGCGCTCCAGGGAAAAAAGCGAAAAAAGGCCTCTTCCAAGAAACATAGCAAGTAAACCATGCCTTTCAGGCGTTGGTTTGGAGTCCTTCCATCCGCCTCACGCTTCGGGTTGGAATTACTTTTTGTTTTTCTGCTGGGCGGGACGGGTCAGTTTTTCATGGCCCAAGAGGGCGAGGGGCTTTCCCTGGCGCTGGGCCTTTGCTTTTACGCCTTAAGTGTTTTCTTTCTTTTTAAAATCTTTCCCATCCCCCAATCAAACCAGTTCCCTCAAGTTGAAACCCTCAGCCCTCTTCGTGAGGGGCTTTTGTTTTTCCTTGTCTTAGCCTTGGGGATTTTTTTAAGGGCTTCGGGCGCCGGCCAATATCCGGAGGGGGTCTTCGCCGACCGGGCCGAGGTGGCCCTGGGGGCCTTGAGGATTCTTCACGACCATTGGCGGCCTTCCGTGGAGGCCCTCAGCCTGCACGTGCCGGAACTTTGTGTTTATTACATGGCGGCCGGATGGTTTAAGCTTTTCGGCGAATCGCCGGAACATTTCGCTTATTTTGACGTTTTTCTTTCCACCGCCGGGATCGCCTTAATCTACATTGCCTTTCGTCAGTTGACGGGCCCCCTGACAAGCCTGCTGGCCTTTTTTCTTTTGGCGGTGATGCGTTGGAACTTCGCTTTCGCCCACCAAATCTATTTCCAAACCCAAACGGTCTTCTTCATGTCCCTTACCCTGGCGCCGCTTCTTTACGCATTGCGTAAGCAAAAGCCGGTTTGGGCCGCCCTGGCGGGAATCTTTCTGGGGGCGGGACTCTATTCCTACCAGGCCTTCAAGGCCGTGCCGTTGCTGATATTGGTCTTGATGCTTTGGGAACTATTTCGGGAAAAGGAAAGGTTTAGGAAGAACCGGGAGGTGTGGGCGGTTTTATGGGTGGTTTTTCTTTTGGCGGCGGCGCCGCTTTTAAGCTGGGTTTTGCAAAACGGCGAATTGGGCCGGCGGGAACCGGAAGTCTCTATCCTCGCCAGGATTCATTCTGAAAAGAGTCTCTGGCCTATCGTTGAGAATATTCGTGATATTGCATTGGTATTCAACCACGCGATGTTGGATGGGAACAGCCAATCGAATTTCAGGCATCACCGCATCCTGGATGATGTCACCGGTGTGGTTTTCGTTTTTGGATTTTTTTACGCTTTGCGGCGGATTAAGGAAAAACCTTTTTTTGCCGCTCTCGCGGGCTTAGGGATTATGTGTCTGCCGGGTTTTTTTTCCATTAGCGGTTCCAACCTGGGACGTCTCTTGGGGGTCACGCCCTTCGTGGCCTATCTTTGCGCCTTGTTCCTGAGCGGCCTGTGGAGGCAGTGGAGAGCCATCCGGCCCTCTTCTTCTTTAAACCGTGCTGTGGCGGTATTGGGCCTGCTTTTGCTGGCGGCAGCGGGGTATGAAAATTATTGCGAATTTTTTCAGGTCCAGGCTCATCTGCCCGAGTGCATCAATGACTGTTCCTGGAGCGAATCCCGGGCGGGGCGGTTCATCGCGGGGCTGCCGCCTGGCACCCAAAGTTTTCTTTCCTCCCGTTTTTACGGACATCCTACTGTTCGGTTTCTGGCCTATCCTAACGAAGAAGGAATGCATCCACTGGATTTGACCCAGCTTCCTCAGCCCGAGGCCTATCCAAAGGGCTCCGCTTTTTGCTTCGTTTTGGATGAATTCAAACAGGGAACCATTGAATTTTTAACGGCGCTCTACCCTGGAGGAAGCGTTTCGCAGGATCGGGACGCTCTGGGGAATACCCCGCTTTATATTTACCAAGTTCCCGCCCAAGCGCTGGCAAAGCTTCCCAAGGGTTTTCCCCGAATGGAGAAGGGACTTTTAGGACTTTACCGGCACGGTCAGGATGAAAAAGAAATCCCTTTTTTGAAAAGATGGGACCCGATCCTTGATTTTGGCTACAGGGATATACCCATGACGGGCACCCCCCTCTTTATCCATTGGACCGGAAAATTCAAGGCGAAGGTTGCCGGGCATTACCGCCTTTGGGGGGCTATCTTCGCCGCCACGGACCAGGGGCGGATCGAGGTGGACCAAAAACAAGGCCAAGGCTTATCGGCCAATCCCTACTGGGAAGGTTACCTGAAACCGGGGTGGCACTTGTTGGATTTTTATTTTCAGGATGGCGGGTCGCCCGTGGCCGCGGCAAGCCTGCTTTGGGAACCGCCGGGGCGGGGAAAGTTCGACTTTTTGCCCAATGAGGTTTTGGGGCCTATCCCAAGTTCCCCTTCAGCCAGTGCAAAATAAAAATATCGGTCTGGGGACCCCAGATCCGGCTGTCGGTCGAGTTGAAAACCGCGAAGGTGCGAAGGCCGCAAGCGTTCGCCAGGTAGGTCACTCCGCTGTCATTGCCCAGGTAGGCCGAGCATTGGGTCAAAAGACAGGCCAAGTCCTTAAGGGGCAGGGGATTATCCAAAAGGGCGACGCCTTTCATTCCCTCGAAAGCCTTTTGAATTTTACTCATCCATTCCATTTCCGCCTCGCCCCAAATGACCAGAACCTGTTTCCCCGATTCCTCCACAGCCCTTTGGGCCGCCTTTTGAAAAAAGGAAAGGGGGGCGTTTTTCGCGGGGCTGCCACTGCCGGGGTGGATCACCAAGGGAGAGAAAAGCCTAAGAGCCTTTAAAAGTTCCTTTCCCTTTTCCAAGTGATGGCTTTGAAAGATAAGTTTGGCTTGCGGGTGAGCTTGCCCTGGGATCAGGGGTTTTTGAAGGACGGTTTCGAGCCAATATTCCCCGGCCCACCTGGCGGAGGCGAGAAAATCCTCAAAAGATTGGGAGGGGAAAATCAACTGCCCATGGGTGGACTTTGATAACTTTTCAATTAGTTTTTGATCTTTCTCTTTGAAGAAAAGAAAAATCCGATCGAACGAAGATAAAAATTCCGTGTTATTTTTTGAGAGCGGTTCATCCTTATGCAGCGCTTGAAGCAAAGGGTCCAGGGGAATCGTTTGGCTGACGCCGAACAAATCCGCGCCGAGTGAAAGATAACTTGAAGTACCAGAGACTGTAACTGGTCCAAAACTTTCCAATTGCCTTAAGGCTGGAAGGGTCAAGAGGCTGTCGCCGAGGCTTCCGGCGGCGAGGACCAATTGGCGGGGATGGATGGCCATGCTTTGTATTATAAAGTCCTTAGCACAACAAAAAGCTTCCAAGTCGAGTTTGGAAATCTGGGAAATGAATCAAAAAGCGCTTCCAGGCCGCAAAAAATTGAAAGCGGTTTTTAATTTGGTGGTATCTTTCATTGTGTGGTATTAGTTTCAGGCCTGTAAACAGTTGAAATTCGACCCAGCAGCTGACTTTAAACACTGCCCCAATGAGCGCGGGAAGAGGATTTTCTTGAAATACAATTTATTCTTAAAGGCCTGTGCCTTTTGTCTTTTTGCCTCCGTTTCTTCCCTGAATCTTTTACAAGCCCAGTCCCTTCAACTTCACACCTCGGGAAATAAAATCATCGATAGCAACGGATGCCAAATCCGTTTGAAGGGGGTGAATATCGCCAGCATGGAATATTCCAATACGGGTCAGGGACCCTATGGCCAGACCATTCAACAGGCGGTCACTGAGGCTCTCTCGGTTTGGGGGGCAAACGTGATCCGTCTGCCGATGAATCAGGACCGCTGGTTCGGCTGCGAGGGCGCCACCTCGGCTTCCTACCAGGGAATCATCGATCAGATCGTTGGGATTTGCTCATACTATAACGCTTATGTTCTATTGGATCTTCACTGGTCCGGTATTCAAACGGGTGCCACCGCGCCATGCGGGGCGGGCTGGGGAACCGACAGCGAAAGTAACAACGGCGGTCAACATCAGCAGTTCATGCCGGATGACAACAGCGTCACTTTCTGGTCCTCCATGGCTTCCCATTACGCCAACAACCCGACGGTTCTATTTGATCTTTATAACGAACCTTTCGATTATGCCGGTGATGGAGCCTCAGTCTGGCTCAGCGGAGGAACCTACACTGATCAGGCCGTCACCGGGTCCTCGCCTCAGACCCTGGTGAGCGTGACCTTTCATACCCCTGGAATGCAGCTGCTGCTAAACACGATCCGGACGGCCGGAGCCAATAACGTTGTCGTGGCGGGGGGATTGGACTACGCCTATGACCTAACTTCGGTAGGCGGGACTTTGATGGATATGGCCGGGGGCCATGGGATTATTTATTCATGCCATGTCTATCCCTGGAAGGGAAGCAATCCCTGGTCGCCTTCCGATGGGGATAGCGCCACTGGTTCCACTGCGGCAAACAATCCAGTGATGATTGCCGAGTTCGGGCAAAACTCCAGCGTTTCCAACTACATCCCCAACCCGGATACCAATGGAACTTGGGATCAAACTCTTCTCAAATGGATTAATGGAAATACCGGCAACGTATTGGGCGACGGCAGTAACCCGACCCATTATCAATATTCCGCGACGGCCTGGGATATGAATACCTCCCCCGCGCTGGTTACGGATTCCAGTTATGACGCTACCACCTATCACGGGGTGCCCGTGAAAAACTGGTTGGCTACACCTATCATTCCCATTTGCCCCGCGACGTCTACTCCTACCCCGCTTCCCTGTAATTATCCCGGGCCGACCTGCACCTCCACGGTGACTTTCACCCCTACCGTCACCTTCACGCCGACCGCCACTCCCGGCATCGTGGATGTGGCCTTTCCCAACCCCTGGCCCAATAAAGACAACCCCAACGCGCCGCTCCAGTTCTACTACAACAACAGTCAACAAGAGGGCCAGGTCTCGCTGAAAATTTACACCCTGGCTTACCGGAAAGTTTTTGAGGATGACGCTTTGGTTACGGCTCCAGGTGGTTACCCTTATGTCGTGGATTGGACGAAACTCCATGGGGTCTTAGCCAACGGACTTTACTATTTCGCGATTGAAACAACAAATGGTAAAAAGTCGGACCGAAAGATTATGAAGATTCTGATTCTTCGTTAACGGCGCGAGCTCCGAAAATTTTCAGAAAAACGGAATGGGCTTAAGTAGTTGGCGCACCAAACAAAAACATAAAAACAATTTAGCCACAGATGCACAAGATGCATTGGATGAAGGCTAAAAACAAATCCCATTTATCTGTGGCTTAAAAACCCCTTGCGGGGGTTCAGTTTAAAATCCGTCGCAATTTGTAAATAATTTTGGACAAAGCGCTTTCATGGCGGGTCGATTTCGTGGGATGAGGCGCATTTCCTTGGGTTTTTAACCGCTTTTATGGCATGCTTTCTGCACGTTTAACCTATCAGACCTAAAGAGCCGAAACCCATTCGGCTCTTTTCATTTTCGAGGGAACCTTAATGGTGTTGAAACTCAAGCGAACCATCCTGTTTCTGGCCGTCTCCTTCGCCCTGGTTTTGGGCGGGGCGGGGCATTCCATCGCCCAAACCCTTCCGGCTACCATCACGGTGAATGCGGCCTCGACCATCACCTCTTTCGCGCCCTTGAGCATGTTCGGCAACAATACCGCCTATTGGGTCAGCCAGACCAATAATTACGCGGTCAGCACCCTGGTGAACCAGTCGGGCGACGATTTTTTGCGTTATCCCGGCGGGTCCTCCTCTGACACCTACCATTGGAACAACACCGGGTCATTTGACGCCAACAACCATTGGGTCCCCAGCGGCACCACCTATACCTCGGGCTTTGACGCCAACCAACTCTATGTGGGAACTACCGGTTCCAACGGCAGCGCCGAGTTTCCCTATTCCTACATCACCGATGGAAACACCCTCACGCGCTGGCTTTCCAACTCGGATACCAATTTTCCAACCCATCAATGGGCTCAGATTGACTTGACCGGAACCAACAGCACGGTCAATGTCAGCGCGGTCAGCATCATCTGGGGAAATCCCTACGCCACTTCCTTTGAGGTTCAATACTGGAACGCGTCCAACACCGTCATCCCCTATCAGGTCAACAGCGAGTCAAGCTGGGTGGATTTCGCGGGGGGAAACATTACCGGAGCCGCGGGGGGAACCACCTCCATCACCTTCACGACGGCCCACGCCGCCCGCTACATCCGCATCCTGATGACCGCCAGTTCAGCGGGGGCAGGGGGAGCCTATTCGATCGCCGAGGCCTACGCCCTCAACGGGGCCAGCTTGATTGGAAGCAATACGAATTCGACCTCCCAAAACAAGGTGGTCGTATCCAGCGTGGACCCTGCCTCCTCCAAGCGTTACCAAGCCTCTCCCCCAGGCTCGACCGATTTCACTTCTTTCATGAACTACGCGCATTCCTTTTCGCCCGTGGCCGTGCCCCTCATTACCGTCAACTTCGGGACGGGAACGCCCTCGGAAGCGGCCAGCTGGGTCTATTACGCCAACATGACAGCCCATCCCAATTACCCCTCCGGTTACGGCATTAAGTATTGGCAAATCGGTAATGAAATGGACGGCATCTGGGAATGCGGGGGACCAATCCGCGCGGACGATTACGCCTACCGTTTCACCGAGTATTACAACGCCATGACCGCTGTGGACCCTTCCATTATTATCACGGGCCCTATTTCCGGAGGCCCAGGGGATTCCTCCAATGCCTATGACGGCAAAACCTTTATCCAAACTTTCCTTTTGGCCCTCAACACCCTCGGGGCGACCGCCGATCTGGGCGCTTTGGATTACCATTGGTACCCCTACTGGCAGGCTTCTAGCGCGGTGACCGAGCTCTCGATGCCTTCCCAGGTTTCCGCCTTCGCGGTCACCCTCGCCAACTGGGAGACGGCGGCAAGCGTCAGCACAACCCTCCCGGTCATCATGAGCGAATACAACATCAGCGCGGGTACGCCCCTGATGATGAATCAGCTTTCCACCGGCCTTTGGCTGGTGAATTGGCTGGGCGAGTTCATTCATTACTTCGGGCCGGGCGGCCATACCAACCTTTGGGACACCATGAACGGCTCCACCGACACCACCAATAACACCACCGGCGACCAGGGCTATTTGCAGGTGGAATCGGGAACCTACCAGTACCAACAGCGGGCGAACTATTGGGCCATGCAAATGATGGCCACCGAGTGGGCCATCAACGGCGACTCCAATACCCACGAACTGGTCTCGGCAGCCAGCTCCGCGGCGACCCTGGCCTGCTACGCCGATTACCGGCCGGACGGGATCGTGTCCCTAATCGTGGTGAACAAGGATGTCACTAACAGCTATGCCACCAACCTCAATGTGGGCCCTTTTGTCCCCAATGCCACCGCCAATAGCTGGACCTTTGACAGCTCCCATTACGCCTGGGAAACCACCACCTCCCCCTATCACGCCAGCCCGGACACGGCGCCCACGGCCGGGACGATCACCAATGCCGCTTCCTCTTTCCCCATCACCTTCGGGCCCTATTCCATCAATGTCATCCAATTCACCAATTCGGGACTGCCTACTAATACCCAGACCCCCACCAAGACTGCCACTTCTAGCTTCACCGCGACCCCGACCAAAACCCCAACCAATACCCCCACTCCCAGTAACACCCCCACTTTCTCGCCGACCCCCACGCCGAGCAACACTCCCACTGTCACTAACTCGCCCACCCCTTCCCCCACCCCCACATGGACTGGAACCCCGACTTCCTCCTTTACACCCACCAACACCGGCATGCCGACGGATACCTCCACCTCCTCCCCGACGGGGACGCCTACCGGGACCCCGACTTCCTCCAGCACGCCTACCCCGACCCTCACCGACACTCCGACGGTCACCTCGACTCCTACCAATACCTCTTGCATGGACGGCTTTGGTAATACCTGCACCTATACCGCAACATCCACAGCAACCTCCACCTCCACGGCTACCGGCACCCCTACCCCCACTTGGACCCTCACGTCTACCGGCACCCCAACCTGGACGGGGACGTCCACCTCCACCCCCACTTCCACGGCCACTTCGATTAATACATCCACTGGAACGCCGACTTCCACTGGTACGCCTACCCTTTCCCCGACGCCTACCCGAACCACCACCCCGACCTCGACGGTGAATGCCACCTCCACCCCGGTTCTCACCGGGATATTCCCCAACCCGGTTTTGGATGGATCACCCATCCGCGTCGCGTACAACACCGACCTGTCGGCCAGCCAGGTAGAACTAAAAATCTATTCGCTCGCCTTCCGGAAAATTTATGAGGATGACAAACTATCCACCGCTCCCGGGAGCCAGATCTACACACTCGATATGAACAAGTTAGGCCATATTTCCAACGGGCTTTATTACGTGGTGGTTTACGTTAATTACAGCGGGGCGGTGAACCGGCAGGTGATGAAGATGCTAATCCTGCGGTAAAGTCTTACCCAAAACCTTCTTTTCCTTAAAAACGACACTCTCCCCGGCTCCACCCGTCTAATCCAAGCTTCCTTAGCCCTCGAAAATGGTAAGCTTTGAGGGAATACCTCATTTTTATCCGATATCAAAGGTCTCCATGCCGACCCGCGCGTCCAACCGACATTTTCTTCGAGCCGCACTTTCGGGGTTTGCCCTTGGGGCTGCCCTTCTGCCCGCAATCCTCCCGGCCCAAACGGCGCCGGTCACCCTCACCCTCAACGCCGCATCCACCCTCACCTCCTTTTACCCCATCAGCATCTTCGGCAATAACACCGCCTATTGGATCCACAAGTCGGACAATATGAACACCCAGCCCCTGGTTCAGGCGGCCGGAAACTTCTTTTTGCGGTATCCGGGCGGCTCCTCCTCGGATGATTACCATTGGAATGGGACCGGAACCTTCAACCCTGGAACCACCCCCGGTTCCAGCTATTGGACGCCCGATAACACCACCTATACGCCCGGGTTCGTGGGATACGAAACCTACCGGGGAACCACCTCTTCCTATGGAACACCTTCCCAGGTGACGGACGGAAATACCTCCACCGCCTGGGTTTCCAACGCCGATACCAATCTTCCCAATCACCAGTGGGTGGAACTCGATTTGACTGGCAGCGCGGGCGCTGGTTTTCCCGCGAACGCCGTTACCCAAATAAATGCCGTGACTATCATTTGGGGCACGCCTTCCGCGGCGACGTTTCAAGTTCAATATTGGAATGGTCAGAATTGGTATCCTGAACCCTATATGCGCTCCCCCGAATATGGGGCGTCTGGTTGGGCGACCGTTTCAGCCGGGACATTAACCGGGAGTGGGGATGGAACCACCCAGGGTGTTACCTTCAACACCGTTTCAGCTGAAAATGTACGTATTCTTTTAACTTCCAGCACCGCGGGGGCGGGCGGGGCCTATTCCATCGCCGAACTTTACGTCAATGGGCCCTCGGGCCAGGTGAGCAAAAACACCGCCGCCAACACGAACAATTCGCCCAACCAGACCTGGGTGGTGGCTTCCTCCACCGACCCTTCCGGTACCTTCAACAACAGCCCCGACTTCAATTTCGAGGATTATATGTCTTATGTTCACTCCTTCTCCCCAACCGCCATCCCCCTCATCACCGTCAACTTCGGCACCGGCACCGCCCAGGAAGCCGCGGCCTGGGTGCATTACGCCAATGGGGTGAAGGGCTACGGCATCAAGTACTGGCAAATCGGCAACGAAACCGAGGGGGCCTGGGAAACGGGCGGGCCCATCAACACCCAGGATTACGTGAAGCGGTATATCGAGTATTTCGACGCGATGAGGGCGGAAGATTCCTCCATCATCATCACCGGTCCCGTCTCGGGGAGCTTTCTCGATTCCTCGAACAATTATGATTACAACAGCGCGGTCCAGGACTTCATCGCCATGGCCGCCGCCGCCGGGGTCAGCCTCCACGGAAACGCCAATTACTATGTGGACGCGATTGATTACCACTGGTATCCCAACTATGGCTCCTACCCGGCCGCCCAAGCTTTGACCAGCACGGGCTCGCTGGATTCCTATCCCGTTTCCATCAATAACTGGCTGACCACGGCCGGGGTGAATACCAACATTCCGGTCCTCATGAGTGAGTTCAACTCGGACCCCTCCGATTACAATTTTCAGGTGGGTTTAGGGGATGGTCTTTGGGTGGCGGACGCCTTGGGCCATTTCATTAAAGCCTTCGGGCCGAGGGGTTTTTGCAACCTGTGGGACGTGTTGAACGGCGGTTCCGGAACCACCAACGCCTCGGGCGGGGACCTGGGCTACCTCAACGTGGCCAACGACGGCCACCAGTACCAGCCGCGCGCCACCTATTGGGCCATGAAGATGATGACCAACGATTGGGCCATCCCGGGCGACGCCAACAGCCACCAACTGGTTCAAACCTCCACCAACAGCGAGCCCAATACCCTCTTGGCCGCCTATTCGGATTACCGGCCTGACGGCGTGCTGTCCCTGGCGGTCGTGAACAAGGACCCGGTGACGGTGTTTGACGCGGTGGTGAGCGTGGGGCCTTTTGCGGCCAACAACACGGCCAACGGCTGGACCTTTAATTCCACCAACTATCAATGGGTCAATACAGGCGCGACCCCCTATCATGCCTCGCCTGATACGGCCCCTACCGCCTTCACCGCCTCAGGGTCGGGCGGCGCCTTCCCGGTGACCTTCCAGCCCTATTCGATCACGGTCTTGCAGTTCACCAACTCCGGGCTGCCCACCAATACCCCCACCGTGACCTTCACGGTCACCTCCACCCCGACCTCCACCCCCACGCCCAACTATGGGCCCCTGACATTGGTTGATAATTTCGAGGACCTGACACGGGACGGAGTCGCGCCCGCCCGAACCGACCTTTGGAACGGCACCTGGACGATCTCCGCGGCGGCCAACAGCGGCATCACGGTGCAATATGGTGTTTCCCCTGGCGCGGCGGGCACGAACCACGCAGTCAGCCTCCACGGCAACATCGGGACGGCGGGCGGAAACGGCTGGTCCAATTACACGGGGCCCCTCAGCCAGTGGCCCCTCACGGCTTACAATTTGAGTGGTTCAGGGATCGTCGGTCTGGAGTTTTGGTTCTACGGCGATGGGGCCACCTACCGGGTCACCGTGCCCAGCCAGGCTGTGACCGATTACGATTATTACGGCTACCAGATCACCCCGAAGGCGGGGCAATGGACCTTTTACCAGATTCCCTTTTCGATGATGGCAAGACAGGGATGGGGAGCGCAGACGGGCCTCCCGGCTAATTTTCCCGGCACCGACGCCACTGAAATCCAATTCTCAACCCAAGCCACGGGGGCTTTCAGCTATCAGATTGACGAGATCGGCTTTTACTCCGCCTCGGGGTTTTCTCCCACCCTGACCCCCACGGCGACTTGGACCAAAACCGCCACCCCGTCCGGAACCCCTACCCCCACCATCACCCTCTCCCCCACGCCCACCCAAACGCCTATTTTTACCAACACCGATACCGCCACGCCTTCCTCAACCCCAACCCTTACGCCCATTCCCACATTGACCCCGACCCCTACGCCCACCCCCACGGCTTCTCCCACTTTTACTTCCACCCCAACCTATACCCTTTCCCCCACCATCACCCTGACTCCAACCGCGACGATCACAAACTTTTATGTTGTTTATCCCAACCCTAGCGACGGGCAAACGCCCTTGAAAGCGGCCTACTCCACCACCCAACCCACGGATCAGATACGGGCCAAACTTTATTCAGTGGCTTACCGCAAAATTTATGAAAACGATGGCCTGGACCCTTCCCAGGGCGTCCATGTGGCGGTTTTGGATGTGAGCGGGGCCAAGTTATCCAACGGGCTCTATTACCTGGTGCTGGAATGGAAATCGGGCAGCCAAATCACCCGTCAAATCATGAAAGTCCTTATTCTTAGGTAGGTTCCGCCGCCTGGCGCTTCTTGAAACCAATTCTCAACAAGTTTAAGATGCCTTCCTGAAAGGGGAGTTCCCATGTCCGAACAGTTCCACGAAATCAAGCGCCGCAAAACCCGCCCCGTGATGGTGGGCAAGGTCCAAGTCGGGGGAGACGCCCCCATTACCATCCAATCCATGACCAATACCCATACCTATGATGTTCAGGAAACCATGGACCAGATCAAACGCCTGGAAGACGCGGGCTGCGAGATTATTCGGGTGACGGTCGAGAGCCAGCAATCCCTAAAAGTTTTGGACAAGATCAAGGCCAAAATGCGGGTTCCCCTGGTGGCCGACATCCATTTCGCCTATGGCATCGCCCTGGGCGCGGTGGACGCTGGGGCGGATAAAATACGCATTAACCCCGGCAATATCGGAGGGATGGATCGTTTGGCCCAGGTGGTAGAAAAATGCAAAAAGCACCATGTGGCTATGAGGGTCGGGGTGAATTCCGGCTCTTTAGAAAAGGACCTACTGGAAAAGCACGGGCATCCCACGCCCGCAGCCATCGTGGAATCGGCCATGCGCCATATTCATTTCATCGAGTCCCTGGGCTACCACGACATGATCATCTCCGTTAAAAGCTCCCACGTGCCCACCATGATCGAGTCTTACCGCTTGCTGGCCAAGGAATGCGATTATCCGTTCCACGTCGGAGTTACCGAGGCTGGCACCAAGATGCAGGGCATTACCAAAAGCGCCGCCGGAATCGGGGCGGTTTTGGCCGATGGTCTGGGCGACACCATAAGAGTTTCACTCACTGCCGACCCGGTCGAGGAAGTGAAGGTTGCCACCCATTTGCTACGCTCCATGGGCTTCCGCAAGGAAGGCGTGGATATCGTGGCCTGCCCCACCTGCGGGCGCTGTCACGTGGATTTGGAATCGATGGTAGACGCGGTAGAAACCGCCACCCTCACCATGAAGACCCCCATGCGGGTGGCCATCATGGGCTGCGTGGTGAACGGCTTGGGCGAGGGCGCCGAGGCGGACCTTGGCATTTGCTCCGAGAAGGGCCACGGAGTCATCATCGAAAAGGGCGAGATCAAAACCCGTCTGAAGGAAGAGGAGCTGGTGCCCCACTTGATCGGCGAGATCAAGAAAAGGGCCGCGGAGATGGAAAAAGCCAAGACTTCCTAAATACAGTTTTTCCGGTTATATTGCTTCCACAAAAGGGGCGGGCCGATAGGCTCGCCCCTTTCGTTATCCGAGCCCTTATTTCAACTGAGGTTTTTTCATGCGAGTGTCCCAGGCCCTGATCCCCACTGTCAAAGAAACGCCCGGCGAGGCGGAAATCCCCTCCCACAAGCTGATGCTTCGCGCGGGGCTGATGCGAAAAGTCGCCTCCG
This sequence comes from candidate division FCPU426 bacterium, assembly GCA_963738405.1. Lineage (GTDB taxonomy): Bacteria > Oederibacteriota > Muellerivitia > Muellerivitales > Muellerivitaceae > CAVTWJ01. The sequence continues at coordinate 306,982 of CAVTWJ010000009.1, forward strand.
GCGTCTATGAGTACCTGCCCTTAGGGTTCAAGTCCATCTTCAAGGTTTCCAATATCATCCGCGAGGAAATGGCCCGGGCCGGGGCGCAGGAAGTGCTGATGCCCATCATGACTCCCGCCGAATTGTGGCAGGAAACCGGCCGTTGGCAGAAATACGGCAAGGAACTGATGCGTATTAAGGACCGTCACGAGCGGGATTTCGCCCTGGGCCCCACGCATGAGGAAGTTATCACCGACCTGGTGCGCCGGGAACTGAAGAGCTACAAGCAATTGCCCCAGAACCTTTTTCAGATCGCCACCAAGTTTCGCGACGAGGTGAGGCCCCGTTTCGGCGTGATGCGTTCCCGCGAATTTTTGATGAAAGACGGATACTCTTTCGACGTGGATGACGCCGCTTCCGATGTCACCTATTGGAAGATGTACGAAGCCTACAAGCGTATCTTCAAACGATGCGGGTTGGAATTTACCCCCGTCGAGGCTGATTCGGGCTTGATCGGCGGAAGCTTTACCCACGAGTTTATGGTTTTGGCCGATAGCGGGGAAGCCGCCATCGCTTGGTGCCCCGCCTGTTCCTATTCAGCCAACATGGAAAAGGCCACAGGCGTACCTTCGCACTCTCCTGTTGCCCAAGCTACCCCCGAGGCAGCTGTGGCGGTCGATACCCCCGGCAAGTACACGGTAGAAGATGTCGGCGCGCTGCTCAAGCTGCCACCTTCCCAATTCATCAAGACCCTCATCTTCCTCGCCGATGGCAAGCCCGTGGCGGTGCTGGTGCGGGGTGATCATGACGTAAACGAAATTAAGGTGAAGAACGCCTTGGGGGCCACCGAACTTATATTGGCCCCCGCCGAGAAGGTGATGGAAGTCACCGGAGCCCCTGTGGGATTCGCCGGCCCGGTGGGATTGAAGGGCGTCAAGATTTTGGCAGATAACGCATTGAAAGATGGGCACGACTACGTAACCGGGGCCTTGGTCAAGGACAAGCATTTGATCCATGTGGAAATCGCGAGGGATTGCGCCCCACCCTGGTACAACGACTTTCGGTCGATCTCCGAGGGCGACGGCTGCCCCAAGTGCGGGAAACCCCTGAAGATTGTGCGGGGTATTGAAGTAGGACAGACCTTCAAGCTGGGCACCAAATATTCCAAGTCCATGCATTGCGTGTACTTGGATGAGAAGATGCAGGAAAAGGAAGCGGTCATGGGCTGCTACGGCATCGGCGTGACCCGAACCGTGGGGGCCGCCATTGAACAGCACAACGACGCGGAGGGCATTCTCTGGCCCATTTCTATCGCGCCTTACCAGGTTCATCTGCTTTGCTTGAACCCCGCAGAGGCCGATGTGGCCAAGGCGGCGGACCAATGTTACGAAGACTTAATGAAGGCGGGTTACGAGGTTCTTTATGATGACCGCCCAGACGCCACCGCTGGGTTCAAATTTAAGGACGCCGATCTGCTGGGTATGCCCCTGTCCGTCCGAGTTGGTTCCCGGGGTCTCAAGGAAGGTTTGATCGAGGTGAAACGCCGCCGGGAAAAAGAGCCCGTCAAGGTACCCGTCGCGCAGGTGTTGGAGAAGGTGAAAGAATTCGCCGCTGAAGAATGGAAACTCTGCACGCCTTAAACCGGCATTTTGATGACAATTCAAGTTAAGGAAAGTTCTTGAAGATCGCCCTGGTGACCGACACCTATTTCCCCCGCATTAACGGAGTTTCCACCTCCACCCAAATTTTTGCCGATGAATTTACCAAGTTGGGACACGAGGTTCATATCTACGGCCCGGCCTTTCCCAACCATGTGGATGAGGGCCTGCCCTATAAGGTGCACCGCTTCCCCTCCTGGTACCTCTTCTTTGACCCAGAGGACCGGCTTCCCCGACCCAACGCCGATAAGAAACTGATCCAGCAGTTCATCGACTCGAAATTCGACATCGTCCATACCCAAACCCCCTTCAGCTTAGGGCAGCCGGCCGTCCAATGGGCCCGCCAGTCGGGAGCCAAAGTGGTGCATACCTACCATACCCTCTTCGCGGCTTACGCCGAGCATTACCTTTGGTTTTTGCCCAAGTGGCTCAGCGTCTGGTACGCCAAATACGCCAGCCGTACCTATTGTGATTCCTGCGATCTCATCATTACGCCCTCCAGCGAAATGAAAAATGTGCTCTCCAGCTATAACGTGGCGAAGCCGATTGAGGTGATTCCCACCGGCATCCGGCTGGATCGGTTTGTAGGGAAGGATGAATACCGTTACCGCGAGGCCCAGGGCTACAAGAAGGAAGACAAGGTGCTTTTGTTTATGGGCCGGGTGGCCGAGGAAAAGAATATCGACTTCCTGCTAGAGGTTTTTGAGGAATTGGTACCGAAAGTTCCTAATGTAAGGTTTCTCATCGCCGGGGAAGGGGCCGCCAAAAAGAGACTGGAAAAGATGGTCGAGGAAAAGCACCTCACGAGCCTTGTGAATTTTGCCGGATACCTAACCAAGAATGACTGGCGGGATTGTTATGCGGGCGCCGACTTGTTTGTTTTCGCCTCTGTCACCGAGACCCAGGGGCTGGTGATCAGCGAGGCCATGGCGGGCGGCACCCCCGTGGTGGCGGTGGGAGAGATGGGGGTCAAGGACGTGATGGCTTCCGGCAAGGGCGGCATTATGACCCGGTTAGACAAGAAGGAATTCTACGACGCGGTTTACCGCATGCTCACCGACGAGGCTTTTTATAAGTCCAAGGAATCGGAAACCATTGCTGAGGCCGAGAATTGGTCCTCGACCGCCATGGCGAAAAGAATGATTGAGGCCTACGAACGGATATTGAAGGTCTGAGGTTTTGTTCCTTATTGCTTGGAACCCTTTCACCCACCCGTTAACATGATTCGAAATATGAAATATTCCACTCTATTCACAGCGCTATTTGTCCTTTTACTAAATATCCATTTAACGGTCCGGGCGGATGCGGAACTCTGGTCTTTTCTTCCCGGAACCCCTTTGTTTTCACCCCTGATCGCCGACCCAAGGGAACCCCAAACGGGCGTGATTGGCTACCTCTCCCAAAGCCGTTATGAGGGGGAAGTGGGGTCTTTTGTTGAGTTTTTGCGGTACTCCCCACCCGATGAAAGCCAATGGGGCTGGGGCATTTTCGGGTCGGGTTACATCCTATTAGACGAAGATGGGGCTACCTTTCCCATGCGGGATGGGGACTGGTACGCGGGGATGTACCTGAGTGAGAAGTCAGGCAATTTTTCAAGCCGATTTGAGTTTGAACATGAAAGTTCCCATCTAGGAGATTCCCTCCAGGGGATTCAGGACCCTATCTTTGTCAGCCGGGAAAATTTCAACCTGACCCTTTCCTATATGGAAGCGGGGTTCTACCGCCTCTACGGTAAGACGGGTTTTTGGGAAAACATGGCCCCCACGGGTGACGCCTTCTTTGGCTCCTTCGGCGGGGAGCTTTATTCCCCCTCCCTCACCGAGGGCACCGACCTAAGGTTTTATACGAGTTTGGATTTCACCTACAAGGGCGAGACCGGGGACCCGTTTAACAAGAATTGGGAACTGGGCTTGCGGGCCGCTATTGACGCCAAGGGGATCCGGGCGGTTCGGGCGGCGCTGATCTATTACGACGGCTATTCGGAATTCGGGCAGTTTTATCAAACCACCGACACCCATTGGGGCCTGGGGGTGTTCTTTGATCTCTGAAAAAGAAAACAGGCAACTTAGCCATGGATGCATGGGATACATGGGATTTTTGCGGCATAAAATTAAAAGGCTGTTTTTTTCTTTTAATCCGCGTGAATCCTATTCATCTGTGGTCAATGAAAGGTTTGATTTTGGGGTTTTGAACAGCGCTAAAGGTATTCTTTTAGCTGTGGTGATATTGGCGCCTATGGCAGCGTGGTCGGAAGATGTGAAAACTTCCCAACTCAACTTTCTCCCAGCCGAAACCCTCTTCCATAATCTCATCGGCGACCCAAGGGAACCGCAAAACAGCCTCATCGCGCAAATAGACCAGACCCGGTTCGAGGGCTCCATCGGCAAATTCATTGAGCTGCTTCAATGGATTCCTGGCGACGGCTCCCAATGGGGGTGGGGCATTGAGGGAGACAGTTTTATTGAGCTAGATTCATTGGGCGACGGGGTTTTCCCCGAAAGGGTGAGCGACTGGTATCTGGGTACCTACTTCAGTGAGAAGACGGGCGACCTTTCGCACCGGCTGGAATATCTCCATGTGAGTTCCCATCTGGGCGATTCGCTATTTGATCAATACACCCGGTTCATCTACACCTGTGAAAGTTTCCGATACACGATGTCCTATTATCCCCTCGCGGACCGCGTCCGCGTTTACGGCGGGTTGGGTTATTATCCGCACATGGCGCCCGACGATAACCGCCTCTTCGCCCATCTGGGCGCCGAATTTTACACCGCTCCCGGACCCTTTCTTTTCGGCACATTCTCGCAGGGTTATTTCACTTACGATCTGAAGATCAAGGGCGAGGCGGGGGGTGTGGCCAACCAGCAATTTGAGCTGGGCCTGCAATGGAGGGGTAAGGTTGATTCCAACCCGGTGATTCGGATGGCGTTGATGTATTTCAATGGGAACAGCGAATACGGCCAGTTTTACTTGATGCCCGATAACCATTGGTCGCTGGGAATCTTCTTCGACCCTTAAAAAGTTTTTCCAAATTGAAAGAAAAAAATAAATCTTTAACATTGAGAAAAATTATTTTTTTAGCCAATTGATTTTCGCCAAGCCCTTCTTTTTCTGATTTAAGAACCCTTTTCCAATATTCTTGACATCCTTCCTACAGGTTGTATATTTCGATTGAACAGGCCCCAACCCCACGATATCTCCCCTGAATTTAACGCTGGAGGCAGGATGACCCCCGTCAGCAGTTCCTTGTCCAGCGAAACCCAAACTTCCACCTCGCCCTTTTATGACCTTCTGCAGCAAATCCCCCTTCAATGTTTCGAGAAGGACAGGCTATTAGAATCCGAGCTGATCGGAGTCCAGGTTTACCCGGAAAAGGCCCTACTGATCCTGCGCATCAAAATGCCCGCAGCCATACCCGGTGCCACCTACGCGATGCTGAGCCAATACCTCAAAGAAGGCATGCCGGGGGTTCAAAGGGTGGTTTTGGACGTTCATTACGCCTCTACCGAAGTATCCCTAGTGGATTACCTGGGCGCCCATGAGAAAGACCTGATGTTCTGCCTGACCGAGGAAGCGGACGTGGCGGAGGGGTGGTTTACCCATTACCGAATGGAACCCCAAGATAACCGCCTCTCCTTTCAGGTTCCCCATGAGCTGGCGCGCCAACAGCTAGACCGCAAGCAATGCATGAAAGTTCTTTCCGATCTCTTGCAACAGCGCTGCGGTTTTAAAGGCGCGGTGGAGCTTTCCATCAACCCCGATATCCTTCCCCAAGCCGTGGCCCCGGCCGAGGAAGCACCTTCCGAATACAAGGTTCCCGAACCTCAGAGTGTTTTGATCTTGGGCCGCAAAATTTCCGAGGCTGCCCAATCCATGACGGTGAGTGACGAACAAAAGGGCTATGTGGTGCAGGGAGAGATCATATCCTTCGACCAGCGGCAGACCCGCACGGGCCGCCACATGATCAAGATGACGGTCACCGATTATTCCGACTCCATGGACGTGATCCTGTTCCACGAGAACGACGGCAAGTTCAAGGGCGGCATTAAAGAAAGGGACTGGGTAAAGGTGCGGGGCGACTTGCGTTTCGACAGCCGGGACCCGAACGAGATGTTGTTAAATGTCCGCGACATCGTGAAGATTCCGGCGCCTGAAACCCGCATGGACCGAGCCGCTGAGAAGCGCGTGGAGCTTCACTGCCATACCCAAATGAGCCGTATGGACGGACTTTCCAAGATCGACCGCCTCATTGAGACCGCCGCCAAGTGGGGTCACAAGGCCATCGCCATCACTGACCACGGCGTGGTGCAGGCCTACCCGGAAGCCAGCGCGGTGGCGAAGAAGAACAAGATCAAATTGATTTTGGGCATGGAAGGCTACCTGGTCGATGAGTTCAAACGCGAAAAGGGCATGCCCATCTACCACATCATTCTTCTGGTGAAGAACCGGGTGGGACTGAAAAACCTATATAAATTGGTGTCTGAAAGCCACTTAAGAAACTTCTATAAAAGGCCCCTGATTCCCCGGGAACTTTTGAAACAGCATCGGGAAGGGCTGGTGTTGGGATCGGCCTGTGAACAAGGCGAGGTTTGGCAGACCCTGCTTCACGGGGGAAGGCCCCTGGAAGAAGTGGCCGACTTTTACGACTATGTCGAGATTCAGCCCTGCGCTAATAACGAGTTCATGATCCAAGACGGCATCGTAAAAAGCCTAGAAGAGCTTCAGGCCCATACACGAACCCTTTTTGATGTGGGGAAAAAGCTGGGCAAACCGGTGGTGGCCACGGGCGATTCGCATTTCATTGAGCCTCGGGATGACGTGTACCGCAAGATCATTCATGCCGGCATGGGCTACGGTCTGGAACGCCAAGCGCCGCTTTATTTCAAGACCACCGACGAATTGAAAAAAGATTTTGAATATTTTGGCGAGGAAACCGCCCACGAGCTGGTAGTGACCAACCCAGGCAAGATCGCCGACATGATTGAAGAAGTAGAGCCCCTGCCCACCCAGACTCTATCCCCCATGTGGGAGGGCGCGGACGAGTTGTTGCGGGAAACTTCCACAAAAGAAGCTCATCGCTTATATGGGGAAACCCTCCCGGCCTTTATTGAACAGCGCCTCAAAAAAGAACTCGACGCCATCATCAACAACAAATTCTCCACCCTCTATGTGATCGCCATGAAGCTGGTGAAAAAATCCCTCTCTGACGGCTATATCGTGGGAAGCCGGGGAAGCGTGGGATCCTCCTTCGTGGCTTTCTTGAGCGGCATCACCGAGGTGAATCCGCTTCCGCCCCACTACCGCTGCGAGGCCTGCCAGGTGAACGAGTTTCCCGCCAACCCCGTCTCCATGGCGGGCGTGGACATGGTGGTCAAGGACTGCCCCCAATGCGCCAAGCCCATGGTTCGGGACGGTTTTTCCATCGCCTTCGAGGTCTTCATGGGTTTCAAGGGCGACAAGATGCCCGATATTGACCTGAACTTTTCCGGCGAGTACCAGCATGTGGCGCACAAGTATGTGGAAGAACTGTTCGGCAAGGAACACTGCTTCCGTGCGGGCACCATCTCGGCGGTGCAGGATAAGATCGCCTTCGGCTTCGTGAAAAAATTCGTGGAGCAGGCGGGCCGTACCACAAGAAACGCAGAACTGAACCGGCTGGTAAAGGGTTGTTCGGGCGTTTCAAAAACCACGGGTCAGCATCCCGGTGGGATCATCATCCTTCCCAAAGATATGGAAATCACCGACGTCTGCCCTGTGCAATACCCAGCGGATAATAAAGATGGCGATATCATCACCACGCATTTTGATTTCAGCTCCATGCACGACTGCTTGGTGAAGCTCGACATTCTCGGTCATGACAATCCCACCAGCCTGAAGCGCCTAGAAAATATGACAGGTATTTCGGCCCTGGGGATTCCCTTAAACGATGAAAAGACCATGAGTCTTTTCTCCGGCGTAAAGGCCCTTGGATTGAAAGAGAAAATCGAGAAAGACTTAGGAACTCTTGGTGTTCCCGAATTCGGCACCAACTTTGCCATGGACATGTTGCGGGACACCCGCCCCACCCGCTTTGAGCATCTGGTGAGGCTTTCGGGACTTGCCCACGGAACGGATGTCTGGCTGGGCAACGCCCAAGACCTCATCAAAAAGGGAACGGCCACGCTTTCGACGGTCATTTCCACCCGCGACGACATGTTGAACGACCTCATGGCCCGTGGCATGGACTCCGCCCTAGCCTTCAAGGTGATGGAAGACGTACGCAAGGGCAAGGGGTTGAAGCCTGAGTACGAGCAGACCATGATGTCGGTCAAGACGCCCGGCTGGTACATCGACAGCTGTAAGAAGATTAAATACATCTTCCCCAAGGCCCATGCGGTGGCCTACTGCATCATGAGTTTCCGCATCGCTTGGTTTAAGGCCCACCAACCCCTGGCCTTTTACGCCGATTATTTCACCAACAAGGCATTTGGCTTTGACGCTACCGTGGCCTGCGACGGCCTGGGACGGGTGCGTGACCGCATCAAGCTGATCCGTTCTATCGAGAAACCCTCCAACAAGGAACTGGACGAGGCATCGGTTTTGGAAGTGGTGGAAGAAACCTATGCACGGGGCTTCCGGTTCCTGCCCGTGGACCTTTATAAGTCCGACGCGCGCCAGTTCTTAATTCATGAAAGCCAAGGTGAAAAGATGCTCCGCCCCCCCTTGATCGGGCTTCCGGGGTTGGGAGATACGGCGGCCGATTGGATCGTGTTAGAAAGGGAGAAGGGTCCCTTTACCTCCATTGAGGAAATTCAAGAACGCTGCGGGGTCAATAAAAACGTGTTGGAAATCCTGAAAGGCCATGGATGCCTGAAGGATATGCCTGATTCTAAACAGGTTTCTCTTTTTTAGCGGGTTCCTTACCTAGTTTCCCCATCCTTCCTCAAGAGGGGCGGCCTTCCAGGGCCCTTTCTCCTTGCGAAAACCCCTTGATTTTGATAAAACAACTACGCAATTTTAAGGCTGACCCCCAAGAAGTGGGCCCTTTAACGGCCTGCTTTTTTTTCTTATTTTCTAGGGAAATGACTCGAAATTGCGCACCCAAACGGCCGAAAGGCCGTTCGTCGTTTATGGGCGAGGTGATCCATGGGGTTTCCAGACCCGGTTCAATTAAGGCAGCTTCGAGAGATCGCCGAAGCGGTGGTGAAAGACAATTTTCTGGAGCTTTTCGACCTGGGCGTTAGGTCCCAGGCGGGAAAAACCCTGCTTTCAGTGGTTTTAGACAAGCCGGCGGGCCGGGTGAGTTTGCAGGAATGCGTGGCGGTGAGCGGGGAGCTGGAAAAGCGCCTCGACGAGCTGGATGTGATGTCGGGAGCCTATCTTCTGGAGGTGTCGTCGCCCGGCATGGATAGGCCGTTAAGGCATGGCGCCGATTACGCCCGTTTTGAGGGCCGATTGGCGAAGGTGACGCTGAACCAGCCCCTGGAGGGGTTGGTGAGTTTTGAAGGCCGAATCGGTGATTTGAGTCCGGAGGGTGTTTTGATCCGGATGGGCAAGGAAAGAACCCTTCGGGTTCCCCTTTCCCAGATTAAGGCCGCGCGGCTGGTGGTGGAGCTTTAAAAGTTTGAGTTGTTAGTTTTAGGTTCTTAAGAGTTAGAACTTCAAACTAAGCACTCAAAACACAAATCTACATTGAGGGGTTTCGAAATGGGTAACGAGCTGGCCTTGGTGATGAGCCAAATCGAACATACCAAGCGCATCGACAAGAAGCATCTCGTCGAGGCGATCCAAGCGGCTTTGTCCTCGGCCGCCAAGAAAATTTTCGGCGTGGGCCAGGAAGTGGAAGTGGAGTTCGACGAAACCAATTATGAGTTCCGCGCTTTTTACCTAAAGGAAGTGGTTCAAAAAGTCGAGGATCCGGGCACCCAGATCACCCTGGAAGAGGCGCGCAAGTTCGACAAAGAAATCGAGCTGGAAGGTGTGTTAAAAATCCGCATCCCGCCCGAACAGTTCGGCCGCATCGCAGCCCAAACCGCCAAACAAGTCATCGTCCAGCGTGTGCAAGATGCCGAGCGTCAAAGCGTGTACGACCAGTTCAAGGAAAAAGAAGGCGACCTCATCACTGGAAGCGTGCTCCGCTATGAGGGACGCAACGTCATCATCTCGCTCGGCGACACCGAGGCCCTGATGCCCGCCAAGGAACAAGTTCCCCGTGAGCGTTATTCCACCGGCGAGCGCATGAAGTTCCTGGTGCTGGAAGTAAGAAAAACCATCAAGGGGCCGGCCATCATTGTGTCCCGCGCCCATCCCAATCTGGTCCGCAAACTCTTTGAGTTGGAAGTGCCCGAAATTTACGACGGCTCGGTCAAAATTGAGAGCGTGGCCCGCGAGGCGGGCGCCCGCACCAAAATATCCGTGCGCGTCGTGGGCGACGACCGCATCGATCCCGTGGGCGCCTGCGTGGGCGTCAAGGGAATCCGCGTGCAAAATATCGTGGATGAGATCCGCGGCGAGAAGGTCGACATTGTTCCTTGGGACGAGGAGCCCAGCACCTATTTAGCCAAGGCCCTGTCGCCCGCCCGTATCGCCCGCATTGTCCTCCACGCCGACGCCGAGGTTCCCTCGGCCGAGGTGATTGTGCCCAACGACCAGCTGTCGCTCGCCATAGGCAAGAAGGGCCAGAACGCCCGCTTGGCCGCGCGCTTGACCGGCATCAAAATCGATATCAAAAACGAGGAACAGCACGCTCAGGAAGAAAGAGCCCGCATGGACGCCCACTTCCAGGAAGTATCCCAAGAAACGGCCGACGAAATTGCCGAGGCCAAGGTGGAAGCTCCTTCCGCAGAAGCGGCCGGAATGACCCAGGAAGAGAAATCATCCGCTCCCCCGGATGAGATCGACGAGGGTTCGGTGGAAGGTGCGGTTCCGCCCGACGCGCCCGCGCTGGCCAAGGATTTGGACGGACTTCCCGTGATTCCGCCTTCGCCTGAGGTTTCTCAAACGGTAGAACCCAGCGCCGAAATGGAGGGAATGTAACCCCTCATGGCTAAACGCATATTTGAATTCGCCAAAGAATTAGGCCTTCCTAGCAAGGAAGTCCTGGACCGCTGCAAGAAACTGGGCTTTAACGTGCCCAGCCAGCTGACCCTGGTGGATGAGAAGATCCAGTCCGAAATCCGCAGGGATTTAGGTCTGGCGGATTTGATGGCGGCGGCCCCCGCGGCAGTCGCTCCTGCCCCGGCCTCCAAAACGCCCTCGGCGGCGCCAGGGGCGGTTCGCTCCACCACGAAAACCACTTCTCCCAGTTCCATGTCGCTCGCGGCGACCGCCACTTATCCGACGCTGGCTCCCTCCAAGGCCCCCGGCGCCAAGCCGGGAGCCCCGATGTACCGGCCCTCCCAGCCTGCGGCCAAACGAATCGGCCCCCGGCCCCATACCAAAGGCGGCCATGGCCTGGCCGCTGGCAGGCCCAAAACCGCCGCGGCCCTGGCGGCCAAGGCCGAACCGGTGGAAGAGAAGTCGACCACCGATGAAAACGGCGAGCCTAAGATTCTGACCAAAATCAAAATCACCGAAGGGATCTCGGTCGCCGAACTGGCCCAGAAACTCAATGTGAAGGCCGGGGTGCTGATTAAGGAACTGCTCGACCTCAAGATTCTCGCCACCATCAACCAGCGCCTGGACATGACCGTCGCCGAGACTCTGGCTTCCGCCCACGACGCGGAAGTGGAAGTGGTTCCTCTGTTTGGGGCCGAAATGTTTGAGGAAGCGCCGGATGACCCGAAAGACCTGATGCCCCGTTCCCCGGTGGTCACCATCATGGGCCATGTGGACCATGGAAAAACCCTGCTGTTGGACGCCATCCGCAAGACCAAGGTGGCCGAGGGCGAAGCGGGCGGTATTACCCAGCACATCGGCGCCTATCAAGTGAAACAAGACAAGGGAACCATCACCTTTTTGGATACCCCGGGCCACGAAGCCTTCACCCTCATGCGCGCCCGCGGCGCCAAGGCCACGGACATCGTGGTATTGGTGGTAGCGGCGGATGACGGCGTCATGCCCCAAACGCTGGAAGCCATTGACCACGCCAAAGAAGCCAAAGTGCCCATCCTGGTGGCCCTGAACAAGATCGATAAACCCGAAGCCAACCCCGACCGGGTGAAGACCCAATTGGCCGAGCGCGGTCTGCAGCCCGAGGAATGGGGCGGCAGCACTATTTTTGTGGAAGTCTCCGCCAAGAAACGCCTGAACCTCGAGAAGCTGCTTGAAATGATCCTGCTTCAAGCCGAAGTTCTGGAACTCAAAGCCAACCCGAACCGCGCCGCCAAGGGCGTGGTGCTGGAAGCCCGTCTGGACAAGGGCCGGGGGCCTGTGGCCACCCTGCTGGTGGAAAAGGGAACCCTTAAAATCGGCGACAACCTTTTGGCCGGAAACACTTACGGCCGGGTGAAGGCCATGCACGACGATTTGGGAAAACCCTCCAAGGCCGCCGGGCCCACCATGCCGGTGGAAATTCTGGGCCTCACCGACGTGCCCCGCGCGGGCGACGTTTTTTACGTGGTCACCGACCCCAAGATGGCGCGCGAGATTTCCTCCCGCCGCACCGAGGCCCAGAAGGATAACCGCTTGGTGGGCGCCATGAAGCACATCACCCTCGACAACCTCTTTGAGCAGATCAAGGAAGGGCAGATCAAGGAACTCAAAGTTATCGTCAAGGGCGACGTGCAGGGATCGGTGGAGGCCCTGACCTCCTCCCTCGAGAAACTCTCGACCGAAAAGGTGGCCCTCCGGGTCATCCGATCCGGCACGGGCAATATCGTCAACTCGGACATTCTTCTGGCTTCCGCCTCCAACGCCATTATCGTGGGATTCAACGTGAAGGCCGATGGCAGCGCAAAGGAAACGGCCGAGAAGGAAGATGTGGACGTCCGCACCTACAAAATCATCTACGACGCGGTGGAAGACGTGCGCAAAGCCATGGAAGGCTTGCTGGAACCCACCTACCGCCAGGTGGCCTTGGGGCGCGCCGAAGTGCGTCAAGTGTTCAACACGCCCAAGGGCCCCATCGCGGGCTGCATGGTCACCAACGGCAAGATCACCAACAAGGCCAAAATCAAGGTTCTGCGCGCTGAAACCCAAATTTTCGAGGGCGCGATCGGATCGCTCAAGCGGTTCAAGGACGACGTCAAGGAAGTCAACAACAGCTTTGAATGCGGTATCGGCATTGACGGTTTCGAGGATGTGCAGGTAGGCGACCAGCTGGAAGCCTATATCCTGGAAGCGGTCGCGGCCAAACTGGAATAACCCTCGGGACGGCCGATGTCGAATCATCCTGTTTTCCACCTCTCTTTACACACTCCCATCTCCAACTGGCATCCTCAGCCTCATGGCTTTATGATTTGGCCGGTTAATTCCTCCAGAGAGATATTTCAATGAGCTTCAAACGCGCGGACCGGGTATCGGAAGCCATCAAGCGGGAAATCAGCGTTTTGTTGACCCAGGAGGCCAAGGATCCCGGCATTCATTTTGTGACCGTCACCGGGGTTGAAACGGCCGATGACCTCCGTCATGCTAAAATTTTCGTCTCCGTATTGGGGGACGAGGCCTCCCGAACGGAAACCTTGGAGGCGTTGAACCGGGCCAAGGGATTTTTAAGAGGCGAGCTGGGCCGGCGGGTTCAACTGCGCTATACCCCGGAACTTCAGTTCCATCTTGATACCTCTTTGGACCATGCTTTCAAAATTAAAGGGCTTTTAAATAATATTAAATCCCAGGAAGTGAAAAACGATGAGGGCGAAAACAAAGAAGGTTGAGAGAAAAGTCCGGCCCGGCTTGAAAAGCGTTTGGGGCCGGGTTTTGGAACTGGTCAAGAAGAACAAGACCTTTGTGCTGACGACCCATGTGAACCCGGATGGGGACGGGCTTGGCGCCGAGTCGGCGCTCTATTGCGCGCTCAAGGCTCTTGGCAAAAAAGTATTTGTGGTCAATCATGACCCCCTTCCGCCTCGTTTTTCCTACCTGCCTTTTGCTTCCGCCTGCCGGGTTTCTGACACGATTCCCCCGCACGACGTTTGTTTTGTCATGGACGCAGGGGCCTTTTCAAGAATCAGGGAGGGCGTCCGACGGGACGAATTTCAAACCCTGGTGAATATCGACCACCATTATTCCAATGACCGTTACGGCGACGTGAACCTGGTGGACCCGGGCGCCTGCGCGACGGGCGAGATTGTTTTTCACCTGATCAAGGCCCTGGGCGTGCCGTTGGATAAGGGAATCGCCGAGAGCGTCTATACCTCTCTGTCGACCGACACCGGGGGGTTCCGTTACCCCAATACCACTCCCCAAGTTCTTCGGCTCGCGGCCGAGTTGATGGAGGCGGGAGCGGACGGCGCCAAAATATCCGAAAGGATCTTCTCGGGCGTCAGCCAGAAAGCCTTGGAAATGGTGCGCGTCTCCCTGGCAAGCGTGGAAACCCATGAGAATGGGCGGATTGGGACCATTCAGCTATCCCACCAGGAACTGGTCGCCTCGGGCGCCACGGACGAGGATTCAGAGAATCTCGTTAATTTTGTCCGCAAAATGGAGGGCGTTCAAATCGCCATCTTTTTGAAGGAGAGGGCCGACGGCCAAGTTAAGCTTTCCCTGCGCTCCAAGACGGACGCCAACGTGGCCCTGGTGGCCAAGAAGTTTGGCGGCGGGGGTCATAGCTACGCCGCGGGGGCCATATTGCCGGGGCCCCTTTCTTCCGTCCTCAAGGCGGTCGTGAAGGCCTGCCGCGTCGTCCTGAAATAAGCGCCGGTCCCCCCTTGGACGGCGTGTTGGTGATCGACAAACCTCCCCAATGGACATCCCACGATGTGGTCGCCCTTGCCCGCCGTATTCTCGGAACCAAACAAATAGGGCATTTGGGCACCCTGGATCCCCTCGCGACCGGTGTTTTGCCCCTCGCCGTGGGCGCGGCAACCCGCCTGATTGAGTTCACCCGATTTGACAAACAATATGAGGCCGTTTGCCTTTTGGGCCGAGAGACGGACAGCGCGGATGTGACCGGCGCCCTCCTTCGTGAAAACCCCTGGCAGGGCCTGGATCCTAACGCCGTCCAGGAAGCTCTTTTAAAACTGTCGGAAATCCGGGAGCAAATCCCTCCGATGGTTTCGGCCGTCAAAAGCGGGGGCCGAAGGCTTTACGAACTGGCTCGGGAAGGTCAAAAGGTGGAACGGCTCCCGCGCCCGATCCGGATCCTCGCCTTGGAAATGCTCTCCATGGAATTGCCGCGCGTTTCCTTTCGGGTGACTTGTACGGCGGGAACCTATATACGAACCCTCTGCGAGACGCTGGGAAACCGATTGGGTGTGGGCGGCTGCTTGGAGGCCCTCCGCAGGACCCAAGCGGGGCCTTTTCATCCTGCTCAATCGATCTCAATGGAGGTTTTCAAAAGGCACGAGGGAGCCGATCAAAAAGAGTCCCTTCTTCTTCCCGCCTCCCAACTGGTGGCCCATTTACCGAGCCTGACCCTTGCGGAAGAAGCCTTGAAGCCCTTTTGTCAGGGTCAAGCCCAAAAGGCGCCGGAGGGCATCACGGGAAAGTTGCGGGTCCTCAACAGCGCGGGTAGACTTTGTGCCGTGGCGGAGTCCTCGGACGGGACGCTCAAGCCTCAAAAGGTATTTGGATCGGAAGGCATCGCTTGAAACACAAGGTCTCCCAGGGCAAGGGTCTGGTTTTCACCATCGGGGTTTTCGACGGCGTGCACCTGGGCCATCAGGCTTTGGTGAAGGAAACCCTCCGCCTCGCCCGGCGGCTTCATGCCGTACCCGAGGCGGTCACTTTTCATGACCATCCCCAGCATGTGCTGCGGGGCGGCCCCCCTATTCCTTTTCTTCTTCCGCGCAAGGAAACTTTCGACCTTTTAAAAAAAGAAGGAATATCCAGGGTTCGTGTGATCCGGTTTGATAAAGCTTTTTCCCGAAAGACCCCCGAAGCATTTGTCCAATGGCTCCGGGGGATGGGCCGCTTGAAGGGAGTCGTGGTCGGGGAGAATTTTTGCTTTGGGCGGGACGCCCGAGGCGACGGGGCTCTTTTGAAGCGCCTGGGGAAAAGGCTGAATTTTGTGGTTAAGACCGTAAAGCCCATTTTGAGGCAAGGGAGGGTGGTTTCCTCCAGTCGGATTCGGGAGTTGTTATCCCAAGGCAAGACCGAGGCGGCCAACCAGTTGTTAGGAAAATCCTATTCCATTGAAGGCAGGGTGGTTCATGGAAAGCACGTGGGACACCAAATCGGTTTCCCCACGGCGAACTTGGCTCAAATCGAAGCCTTTCTTCCGAAAGACGGGGTTTATGCCTGCGCGGTGGAATTGGGTGAAAACTATTACCGTGCGGGGATGAATTTAGGGAAGCGCCCGACCTTTCGAGCGGATGACCACCACCGCCAGGCGGAGGTTCACCTGCTTCGGTATTTTGGGAAACTCTATGGGCGCAGGATGAAGATTTATCTTTTGAGGTATCTCAGGGAAGAAAAGAAATTTTCCTCGACGGCCGCCTTGGTACGGCAGATCAAGAGGGATCTTCAATCGGTGGAACGGATTTCTTTGAAGGGTTTCAGCAAAGCCTGATTTTTTTCTTTTTTTGAACCGTCCTTCCTTATCCTGAAATCCATCCGCGAAAGGCAAAGCATCTTTTTTCCTTTAAATGAGCCTGTTTCTCAATTGGGAAAGCCGGATAACTCCTTTACACCCCTCTTTAAAGTCCCTAGAATGACCCCCCTGTCCGCCCCGTTTTTAGGGCGAACGGGCCAAGGCTTTGATCCTTCCCTCGGCTTCCGTCCTCTCTGACGGATGCTTGGAGATGGGGAGCCGAGCAATAAAATTCACCTTGAGGAGCCGTACCATGATGACGAAAGATAAGAAGACCCAGCTGGTTCAGGACTTTAAACAGAAGGAGGGTGACACCGGTTCCCCCGAAGTTCAAATCGCCCTCGTGACTGAGCGGATTAAGTATCTCACCGAACACTTCAAATCCCATCCCAAGGACCATGCGTCCCGACGTGGATTGCTCAAGTTGGTCGGGCACCGGCGCCGCCTTCTGGACTACCTGAAAAAGCACGACGTGAAGCGATATGCCTCGCTCCTCGAGCGTTTGGGTCTTCGCAAATAACCACGCTTTTTTTACCTAAACTATCCAGGAGGAACATTAATGGAACGCGTTAGCTGCGCCTTGGGTCAAACGACCCTGTCGTTCGAAACCGGCCGTATGGCCAAGCAGGCCGATGGATCGATCCTCGCCCAGTACGGCGAGACCGTCGTGTTGGTGGCCGTGGTGGGGGCGAAGGAGCCCATGCCCGGCAAGGATTTTTTCCCCCTCACTGTCGAATACCGCGAGAAGTCCTCTTCCGCGGGCCGCATCCCTGGAGGCTGGTTCAAGCGCGAGGGCCGTCCCCGTACCAAGGAAACCCTCACTTCCCGTTTGATTGACCGCCCCATCCGCCCCCTCTTTCCGGACGGTTTCTTTAATGAAGTGCAGATGCACGCCACGGTCATTTCCTCCGATCAGGAAAACGACTCGGATGTGCTGGCGGTTTCCGCCGCCTCGGCGGCTTTGGCCGTTTCCGATATCCCCACCTCCGACATGTTCGGCTGCGTGCGCATCGGCCGCGTCAAGGGCGACCTGGTGGTGAACCCCACCTTCAAGCAGATGGAAGAAAGCACCCTGGACCTGGTTGTGGCCGCCAGCCGCAAGGCCGTGGTGATGGTCGAAGGCGGGGCGGACGAGGAGTCCGAGTCCGTTCTCTTTGAGGCTATTAAGCTGGCCCACCAGGCCTGCCAGAAGATCATTGACATCCAGGAAGAACTGGTAAAGAAGGCCGGCAAACCCAAGCGCGCTTTGACCCTGGTCAAACCCTCGGACGAACTATCCGCCGCCGTTAGGGGATTCGCCCTGTCGAAAATGAAGACTGCCATGGCGGAAAAAGACAAGCTCAAGCGCCAGGAAGGCATTCACCACGTGGGCAAGGAAGCGGTGGAGGCTTTGAAGGAAAAATTCCCCAACCAGGAGAAGGACATCCAGGGGCTCATCCACGGCATCGAGTCCGACCTGGTCCGCGAGGCCATCCTGGACCGCAACGAAAGGCAAGACGGACGCAAGTTCGACGAGTTCCGCCCCATCACGGCGGAGGTAAAGGTTTTGCCCCGCACCCACGGTTCGGCCCTCTTCACCCGCGGTCAGACCCAGGCCCTGGTGGTTTCCACCCTCGGCACCAAGGAAGACCAGCAGATATTGGAAGAGCTGGAAGGCGAGCAGAAGAAGCGTTTCATGCTTCATTACAATTTCCCGCCCTACTCGGTAGGCGAGATCAAGCGCCTGTCGGGCCCGGGACGCCGTGAAATCGGCCACGGCAACCTGGCGGAAAGGGCGCTGGAGCCCCTCCTGCCCTCGCTCGATGAGTTTCCCTATACGGTTCAGGTGTCCTCGGACATCCTGGAATCGAACGGCTCCTCCTCCATGGCCTCGGTTTGCGGCGGTTCGCTCTCGCTGATGGACGCGGGTGTGCCATTGAAGAGCGCCTGCGCTGGCGTGGCTTTGGGCTTGGTGTCTAACGCCGACATGTCCAAGTACGCCATTCTGACCGACATCCAGGGCCTGGAAGATCATTTCGGCGACATGGACTTCAAGGTGGCGGGAACCCGCAAGGGCATCACGGCCATCCAGATGGACATCAAGATCACCGGCCTTCCTTTTGAGGTGATTGAGAAGGGTTTGGCCCAAGCCAAGCAGGGCCGGTTGACCATTTTGGACATCATGGACAAGACCTTGTCCTCCGCCAACAAGAACCTTTCGCCCTACGCCCCGCGCATCGTCACCATCAAGGTGCCGACGGATAAAATCCGGGACATCATCGGCAAGGGCGGCGCCACCATCAAGAAGATCCAGGAAGATTTCCAAGTGGAAGTCAACGTCGAGGACGACGGTTCGGTTCATATCGCCTCCCCCAACGGGGCGGCCATCGAGAAGGCCAAGGCCTTCATCGACGGGCTGATGGCAGAAGCCGAAGAGGGCAAAATCTACTTCGGGACCGTTAAAAAAATCATGGATTTCGGCGCCTTCGTCGAGATCCTGCCCGGCACCGATGGCCTGGTTCACATCTCCCAGCTGGCCAAGAGCCGGGTGGAAAAGGTGGAAGATATTCTCAAAGAAGGGGACGAACTGCTGGTCAAGTGCATCGGCATCGATCCCAAGACTAAGAAGATCAAGCTCTCCCGCAAGGACGCGCTGGATCTGAATATCGAGGATTACCGCAAGAAATAGGCTCTTCGAGTAAGCCCCGTTCCCCTTTGGGAGCGGGGCTTTTTTTTGCCCCAAACCCTTTGTAAAAACGTGGGGCACCCCGGCTGGAAAGGTGTAAAATTATTTTACGCTTTGCGTTAAATAGGTTTGGGGGAATCTTTGAAGAAAACAATGCTCAAGAATGTGGATTGGGGCGGATTAACCATCGTCAATCTTCTAGGAGTCTTGGCTTTCCCGCCCTATTTTATCTACCTCATGTCGATGGCGGCCCTGACCGCTTACGGCTTTCTCTATACGACCCATCTTTCCGAGGCCCAACAACAGCGCCTGATCGAGTTCGAGAAGGAATTCCGAAAGGGTTACAAGCGGGAGAAAGACGGCGACATCCGGGGCGCCATCGCTTGGTATCACCAATTGGAAAAAGACTTCGCGGACATGCCCCAAGCTTCCAAACTCGCCACCCTGCAGATTCAGAAACTGGAGAAAGAAGGAAAGGCCTCCTCCGCAGGTAAGTCCAAGAAGCGCAAGCCTATGGGAGGAAAGTCATGAACTCCCCCTGCCGCGAATGCGGCCAACCCCAGGAAGCGCTCCACCGGTTTTGCCCGGTTTGCGGGATTCCCCAGGCCCCCCCGGGCAAAATAACCCTGGAAGGCATGGAAGCCTTTGAGCAGGGGGAATATGAAAAGGCCTTGAAGCTTTTTAAAACCGTCGCCAAACGTAATCCTCAGGATCCCTTCGCCCTGCGCGACGTGGGCCACGCGGCTTTTCACCTTCAAGACCTGACCCAAGCCCTGGAGATGTATCGGAAAGCCATTCAAATCCAGCCCAATCTGCTGGATGCCCAGTTCAATCTGGGGCTCGTTCATCTTCAAAGGGGCCAAGTCCATGACGCCATGTACGCCTTTTTGGAAACCTTGAACCTCATCCATCCGCTCACCCCCGGCTCCTATTATCTCGGCCTTTTTCACAGCGCCCCGACCCTCACCCTCCAATGCCGTTTGAATCTCGGCGGGCTTTTTAAAGAAAGGGGCGAGTTGGAAAAGGCCCTGGAGCAGTACCGGCTGGCGGCCGAGGCCTGGCCCCGCAATATATTGGCACAGGGAAACCTGGGGGACTGCCTGATGGCTTTGGAAAGATTCGATGAGGCTATGACGGTCTACAAACGCGCTCTCAAGCTTGCGCCCGAGGGGCCCGACCGGTTGAATCTAAAGAACGATTTAGGGGTGTCCTATTTCAGGCGCGGGGAGATGGAAAAGGCGGTGGAAGAATTCAAGGCGGTGCTTCAACAGGACCCCGGAAACGTCAATGCGGCTTACAATTTGGGCCAGCTCTACCGGCAGGAAGGGCAGTCGGAACGGATGCGGAAGGATTTTGAGGAATTCGTCCGGGGCTCGAATGACGGAGCCTCGATCCTTTTCGCCCTAACCAAATCAATGGTGTCCACCGCCGCCACCTCCTCGAAAAACCTAATCCAGGAGGATCAGGGGCTGGTGGGGGCCAGTCCGGCCTTGAAGAAGGTCCAAGATTTGATCAAGCGGGCGGCCTCGGCGGACGCGACCGTTCTTATTTTGGGGGAGAACGGAACGGGCAAGGAGGTGGCCGCAAGAGCCATTCACCAGCAATCCTCCCGTCACGACAAGGCTTTTGTCCCTATCGCCTGCTCGGTGCTGAGCGAGTCATTGCTGGAGAGCGAGCTTTTCGGCCACGAAAAGGGATCCTTTACCGGGGCCTTGGACCGGAAGATTGGGAAATTTGAGGCCGCCCAGGGCGGGACGGTGTTTTTGGACGAGATCGGGGAACTGAATCTTTCCACCCAGGTGAAGCTGTTAAGGGTCCTGCAGGAAAGGGAGTTCGAGCGGGTGGGGGGGACCGAACCGGTCCGGGTCGACATCCGGGTCATCGCGGCCACGAACCGCGACTTGAAGCAGGCCATCCAGAGCGGCCGGTTTCGGGAGGATCTTTTTTACCGCCTCAATGTGATCGCGGTGGAGATGCCTCCCTTGCGTGAGCGGGAAGGCGACCTTTCCCTTCTGGTGCGCCACTTTCTCGAGAAGCAGAGTCAAAAGAGGCACCACCGTTTTGAGGGGCTTTCCCAGCCCGCCATGGAAATTTTGAAGCGGTACCGATGGCCCGGAAACGTTCGGGAATTGGAAAACTTGATTGAGAGGGTCGTCACCCTTAATGACGATGTGATGATCCGCCCGGAGCATCTTCCCCCCGAAATCATGGGAGGGTTGGCCTCTTCCGCGAATTCAGGGGCGGGGTTTCCGGGAACAGGGGTATTGGCGAACATGGAAAGGGACATCATCGAAAAGGTTCTCAAGGAAACCAGGTTTAATAAACGCAGGGCCGCGGACCGTTTAGGCATCAGCCGGCCTACCCTCTATCAAAAACTGAAGCGTTATGGCCTCAAGCAAACGGCCGATAAACGGAAAGTGTAAAAAAAAGTTACTTTAAAAATATAGTGTAAAATATATTTACATATTTTGAATTGGGTTATCGGTCGGGTCATCCGAAACCCTTATATTTTAATGGTTTTTATGACAGCCTTTTTGGCATCGCGATTGCATTAAAGTGTAGATGACCAGCTGGAAACAGTTAGTCAATCAACGAATCAAAAAAACTCACCTCCTAGAAGCCCCGGATTGACCCATCTGGGGCTTTTTTTATTTGGGGATAGGGGTTTTCCCCTTGTTATAGTGCTTTCCCACGATAACCCTTGGAGGATGCTCCTGAACGCCCCAGTAGTGATTGCCCTTATTTCCTTCGCTCTATCCCTTGGATTGACCCCCCTTTTCCGCAAAATCGCTCTTAAATCCCAATTTTTAGACAGCCCCTCGGGACAGCTTAAGAAACACACCGCCCCCGTCCCCTATATGGGGGGGCTCGCCATTTATTTTTCCTTCCTTTTGACTCTCTTGGGGGTTTTGGTCTTGTCCCCTCCCGTGGAAGCCGGTCGTGTCTTAGCCATCTTTATGGGAGCAACCATCATGGCGCTATTGGGGTTTGTGGATGACTTGTTTTCCCTTTCGCCCATGGTGAAGTTCTTTTTCCAATTTTTAGCCGCGGGGCTTCTGGTGGTTTTTGGCGTCCAACTTGAATTTTTACCGGGCCATCCGCTCCTCGCCGTCATTCTCACCATTCTTTGGGTGGTGGGCGTCACCAATGCGGTCAACTTGATCGACATCATGGATGGGCTGGCGGGCGGGGTGACGGCCCTCGCTTGCTTAGGGTTCGTCCTCGTCCCCTTTTTGGGAAGC
Organism: candidate division FCPU426 bacterium; assembly: GCA_963738405.1. Lineage (GTDB taxonomy): Bacteria > Oederibacteriota > Muellerivitia > Muellerivitales > Muellerivitaceae > CAVTWJ01. The sequence goes on from CAVTWJ010000009.1 coordinate 329,134, forward strand.
CAAAGTTATGTTCCCTTAACCGCGGCGGCTTTGGGGGGGAGCGTGCTGGGCTTTTTGCCCTACAACTTTCAGCCAGCGCGCATCTACATGGGCGATTCGGGCGCGCTTTTTTTGGGATACACCCTCGCGGGGCTTGCCATGGGGCACGGCTACAGCCAAGTGAACGTTTTGGCCCTGTGCGCTCCTGTCCTCATCTTGGGGATTCCCCTCTACGACACGATTTTGGTGATGGTCCTTCGCGCCTTGAAGGGCCGGTCCATGTTTCAAGGGTCCAATGACCACCTGGCCTTGCGGCTTCGCAAAATGGGCCTGACGGTGAAACAAACGGTGCTCAGCCTCTGGGCGATTTCAGCCCTACTGATACTCGCCGCAGGGGGGCTGGTCCGTTTTACGGAAAAAAGGGCTTTCGCGTTTTTATTGGTTTTGTTCGTGATCGGCATGATCTTTACCCTCGTCATCGCCAGCGTTTCCATGGGCGAATCCGGAACGGCTCCCCCCAAAAAGCGGACTCCCCGGCGGGGCGACCCTTCCGACCCTGCCGTGACACTGTCCCTAGCCGCCCGTTCCCGCTCGTCCCAAAAAAATCCCCGGGTTCGTAAAAAATGAAAATTGAGACCTTAATCGCCGGTGGCGGGCTGGCGGGACTTTCCTGCGCGAAGGCGCTGGCCCAATCCAAACGCCCCTATCTGCTGGTGGAAAAGGAAAGGGAAACGGGCGGTTTGTGCCGGACGATCGAGCAAAAGGGATTCACCTTCGATTACACCGGACATTTTTTGCATTTTCAGGATCCCAAGATCGAAAGATGGGTTCAGTCCCTGGCTGGTCCCGTCCTCAAGGCTCGGCGGCGCCACGCCGTTATCTACAGCCAGGGCGTCTTTACCGAGTACCCCTATCAAGAAAATAACTTTGGGCTGCCCTCTTCCATTGTCCGGGAAAACCTTTTGGGTTATCTGGAAGCGGCCCTGCGAACACGCTTTCATCCGTCGGCGCGCGCCGCCAAAAATTTTCAGGAATGGTGCCTTCGAAATTTCGGGCCCGGAATCTCCCGGCATTTCATGTTTCCTTACAATTCAAAATTGTGGAAAACGCCCCTCACCCGGCTCACCACCCATTGGATGGGGCGGTTTGTTCCCTCGCCTAAGGTGGGCCAGGCGGTGGATGGGGCCATGAAGCGCCGAAATTCGGATTCGGGTTATAACGCCACCTTCCTCTACCCCGACCGGGGGGGCATTTCGGTTTTGCCCAAGGCCCTTGCGGCGGGGCTGACCCATCTTTGGCGCGGGGTGGGATTGAATACACTGTCCATGGGCGCGAAAAAAGCGCGCCTTACTTCCGGCATTGAGATCCAATTCGACCGCCTGGTCTCCAGCCTGCCCTTGAAGGCCTTGGCCGCCCTGACGCGGGACCTTCCCTCATCCCTCAAGCGCGGCGCGTCCTCCCTGCAGGCCGTCTCCATTTACAACTTGAATCTCGGGCTCCGGGGCCCTCAGCCCATGCCTTACAGCTGGGTTTATTTCCCCGAGCCGGAGTTTCTTTTTCACCGGGCCGGTTCGGTCAGCGCCTGCGTTCCCACGGTGGCGCCCAAGGGCGGCTATTCCCTCTATGTTGAATTTTCCTACCGCGGCCCCAAGCCCGCCCCGGACAAACTTTACCGCCATGCCCTTCAAAAGCTAAAGGGCCTAGGGTGGATCCGGTCGGAAAAAGACATCCTCACCCGGGTCGATTTGAACCTTCCTGGGGCCTATGTGGTTTATGACGAAAAGCGGGAGGGGATCGTCGAGGACCTTCTGGCCTTTTACCGAAAAAGGGGAATCCACTCGGTGGGCCGTTATGGATTATGGGAATACGGAAGCATGGAAAGCGCCCTAAGACAGGGCCTGGAAGCCGCCCGATCTTGAATCTTCCGGAAGCGGCGCCAAAGCCTTCAATGCTATAATGCGTTCGTTTTATAGGGCGTCAGACGGAATGCTTTTATCATTGCCGCACCCATGAGGATCCATGCCTACACCGATCGACATCGAGTCCCTGAAATCCATCCCCCTGTTTCAGGTCTTCACCACTCAAGAGTTGAACACCGTCATCACCCTCTTTTTTGAGAAGGCCTACGGCAAAAACTCCACCCTTTTCGTCGAGGGAATGACCGGCGAAATTCTTTACGTGATCAAAAAGGGGACGGTTCAGATCCTGAAAAAGGTTGAGGCCAACAAGGAAGTGGTCCTCGCCACCTTGAAGGACGGGGAATTTTTGGGGGAGATGTCCTTGATCGACAACCGGCCCCGGACCGCCACCGCCCGGGTGGGGGAAGAAGCCGTCCTCCTGGTCATGACCAAGAAAGCTTTCAATACCATGATGGAAAAACACCCTGAAATCGCCTTGAAAGTCCTTTTAACCTTCCTGAAAATAGCCAACGAGCGTTTGCGCAAAGCCAACGAGTCCATCAAACAAGTCTAGCACACTGGAAAAACCATGAATTCGAAGAAACTCGGTCTCGTATTAAGCCTGTTGTTGGTTTTGACGCCCGCCCTCAGCTTCGGGGATTTGATGTCGGAGGACTCCCTCACCACCCAGGCCCGGGCCTACTGGCACTATGCCATCGCGCTTTACTCGCTGCGCATGAGCCACCCGGAGCAATCCCTGGTGGAATTCGAGCAGGCGGCCCGATACGATCCCCAATCCCCCTCCATCCACAAGCACCTGGCCTACAACTATTACATGGAAGGGCTGGATAACAAAAGCGTGGAGGAGCTTCAAAAATCCCTCGACCTGAACCCGGAAGACACCGAAACCCGCCAGCAGATGGCGGAACTTTTGGCGGCGCAGGGGGAATATTCCAAGGCCCAGCACGAGTTGGAAAACCTGATTCAAAAAAATCCAGGGAACATCAAGGCCCGATACGAATTGGCCGGCATCTTCGCCAGCCAAAGCAAGACCGACAACGCCATGGCGACCTACCAGGCCATCCTGACGGCGGACCCCAAGCAGGCCGACGCCTACTACAACATGGGGCTTCTTTATACCCGGGCCAACCAGGCCGTCAAAGCCGAGGAGTATTTCCGCAAGGCCATCACCACGGACCCCACTCAAGAGGCTCCCTACGCCTCCCTGGGGCTTATTTACGAATGGGAAAAAAAAGAAGACGATGCCATCGCCACTTACCAGGCCCTGGTGAAGGTAAACCCCCAAAGCGCTCAGGCCTATCAGGCCCTGGGGGAACTTTACGCCGGTCAGAAAAAAGACGATTTGGCCCTCCAAGCCTTTCAAAGCTATTCCAAATTAAAGCCCGCAGACGCCTCCGCCCTCGACAGCATCGGCATCTGCCAGTACCGCCTCAAGCAATATGACGACGCCATCGCCTCCTTTCAGGGCTTCCTCGACAAGGAACCGCGCAACGACCTGGTGCGGTTTCATTTGGCCGCCGCCTTCGAGGAAAAGATGGAATACCCTCAGGCGGAAGAACAGCTTCAAGCCATCCTGAAAAATGACGATAAATCCACCGACGCCTGGGTGCGGTTGATCCTTCTTTTAGGCAAGGAAAACAAAGAACCCGAGGCCGCCCAAACCCTCAAGGACGCCTTGAAAGCGGTTGCCAATAGCCCGGACCTGATCCTCATTGAGGCCATGCTGGAGCATCAAAAGGGCGACTTGACCCCGGCGGAGGAGCATTACCGAAAGGTCATTCAACTGGACCCTCAAAACGTGCAGGCCCACTTTAACCTGGGAGTTCTCCTGGATAAAAAGGGCCGCTTTGACGACGCCATGGATGAAATGAGGAAGGTGTTAAAGATCGACCCGGATAACGCCGAGGGGCTTAATTATTTGGGCTATTCCTACGCGGACAAAAACACCCGCCTTGACGAAGCCAAGGATCTGCTGGAAAGGGCGGTCAAGATTGAGCCCGACAACCCCTATTATTTGGACAGTTTGGGTTGGGCTTACTACCGGCGGTCCGATTTCCCGGGGGCCAAGGCCGAGCTGGAAAAGGCCGAGGGCTATTTAAAAGACGGTCAAAAGGACAACGCGGTCGTGTATGACCATTTGGGAGAGGTTTTCATGAAACTGGGGGATAAGGATTCGGCCATCCTGCAGTGGCAAAAGGCCGCCCAGCTGGACCCGGATGACAAGGATTATCCCGCCAAAATCGCGAAGGCCAAAACGGCCCCGTGAGCCCCCAAGAAGTTCGGTTACGAACCCCCGCCAAAATCAATCCGGTTTTGGAGGTGCTTGGAAAGAGAACCGACGGCTACCATGACCTGGCCCTAGTCTTCCAGGCGGTTTCCCTTTATGACGAACTCATCCTCGAAAAAATCACCTCGGGGGTGGAATTGGTGATCGATCCGCCCCTTCCGGAACTTTCGGGGGACGACTCGAATCTGGTGGCCAAAGCGGCGCGCCTTTTCCTGAACGAGGTTCTGGGGGGCCGCGAAGGGGTCCGCGTCCTGCTGAATAAAAAAATCCCCCTGGCCGCGGGGCTGGGAGGAGGCTCCAGCGACGCTGCGGCGACGCTATTGGGGTTGGAGGCGCTTTTTCAAACCGGCTGCGGCAGGGAACGGCTCAAAGGTTTCGCGGCGAAGCTTGGTTCGGATGTGGCCTTTTTTCTGGAGGGGGGAACGGCCCTGGGGACGGGAAGGGGCGAAATCATCGAACCCTGGCCCGCCGGGCCTTCCTGGAACTTGGTGTTGGTCAAGCCGCCCGAGGGGCTTTCGACGCCCCAGGTCTACCGGTCGGGCAAGGCCGTCCTGACGGATGGAAAAAGGGCCAAGGCCTACAAGCAAGTGGCGGAAAAAGGGAATCTTAAAGAAATATCCGGCGCCCTTTTTAACGGTCTTGAACCGGCGGCGGTTTTTCTTTTGCCGAAGGTTTTGGAAATAAAAGAAAGCCTTATCCAGTATGGCGCGCTGGGGGCCCAGGTTTCGGGAAGCGGCCCGACCCTTTTCGCGGTAACAGAAAACAAGAACGCGGCCCAGGCGCTCGCCCAAAGATTCAACCAGGAGGGCTGGGTGTCACAGGCCTTAGAGACGATTTCCAAGGGAGTTGAATTTTTATGACCCTGTCTAAGAAAAATGAGAAAGCGCTCAAGGGAAAATCTTCCGGGCTCTCCGGCTGGGTTTGGGGCCTCGTCCTCTTTTTGGCTTTGGTTCTCTCGGCGGCCTTTTTCTTTATTTACCAGGTCATGCCGGGCAAGGTGGCTGAATCCCTGGTCAAGGCCACCCAAAACCAGCGTCTTCCACAGGTTCTTCCCAGCCAGTACGGGCTGAAATATGAGAATGTGGAATTCAAAACCTCCGACGGAATCTCCCTCAAGGGATGGTGGATACCTTCCTCCCTCCACAATCCCAAAGGCACGGTGATCCTGACCCACGGGGCCTTCCACAACCGCGACCAGGTTCTGACCCGGGCCGTCTTTTTGCAGGAAGCGGGATACCAAGTGCTGACATTTGACCTGCGGGGCCACGGCGAAAGCGCCCCCGCCCCCCTCACAGGAGGGTTTCTGGAAGCGGGGGATTTCACCGCCGCCGAACATTTTCTCTCGGAAAAACACCGGCTCAAAAAACCCCTGATCTTTTATGGTTTTTCCTTGGGCGCCATCTGCGCCCTGAGGGCCGGGGCCGTCGAACCGGTGGACGCCGTCATCGCCGACAGCCCCCTCCCCAATGTTAAATCTTATATTTCCCGAAAGACCATCGGGGCTCCCTTCGCGGCCCTTCCGGGTTTCCTCGCCCAATGCATTCAAGCCTACGACATGGCCACCGGCCTCCATTTGACGGAGCAAGACTTGGATTTAATTCCGGTGATGCGGCAAATCACGACGGTTCCAGTTTTAATTTTTTCCGGCGAGAAGGACGACTTGGCCCGAAGCTCCGAGGTTCAAGGCCTGTTTGACCAGTGCCCGGCGCCCCACCGGCGGTTGGTTTATATTCCCGACGCGGGCCATGAGCAAACCTACAGCCAATACCCGGTCATCTACGAGAAGGCGGTTTTGGATTTTTTACGGGATGTGAAAGAGGGTTTCCCTAAGGATCAAAACGTCCCCGGGGTGTTTGCGAGCCCGAAGCCGTTGGCAGATAAGACGCCGGTCAAAAAATAACCCTTCGAGAGCCTCAGGGTCTACTCGACACACCCAATGAAATAATGGCAGGTGTAACAGACGATTTTGCATTTCTTGGTCACCATGGGATGCCCGCACTGGGGACAGGTGTAAAAGAGGGATTCTTCCGGGTCGACGGAGGTTTTCATCCGGAGGCCGATATCAAACAGGGAAGGCAGGGGCGTGATCACCGTTTTGTTGTCTAATTCTTCGTTCACGCTCAAAGATTAGCACGAATTTAAATAGGGTCTCAATGGGTCAGGGCGATTTGAGGCTTGAATAAGGGTCAAGGGTGAATAAAATAGCCCTCCGCCTGAATCAGGCGGTTGAGAATATTGGGGCGTCGACAAGCGGTAAGTCACCAGATTTTGGATCTGGCATTCGTAGGTTCGAATCCTACCGCCCCAGCCAATAAAGCCCGTCCCCTTTTTGGGGGATGGGCTTTATTGTTTTTGGTAATAAGGATTCGAACTGAGATGGGTATGGGGAACAGTAGGTCCCATGTCTTCAGGAGGGGTAACGTAGGGGGCAATTCCCCTACGAACGGAGTTGGTTTGACATTCACCGTCCCAGCCAATAAAGCCCGTCCCCTTTTGAGGGAGATGGGCTTTATTGGCTGAAGCAATAAGTTAATTCATTGTGTGGGATAGTCTCCCTATTTGGGTTGCTATTCCTTAATGGGTTAATTTCCACCTGAATTTTCAAAAATCTCTTGTTTCCCGATAGATAAAAATGGTTTCTTTTTTTAGGACTGTCGATTTCATCCGTCCTTACTCGTCGTTATGATTGAACGGGCTTGAACCCGCTCTATCAACGAGATTTAAAAGGAGTCGGAACATGAGATTCATGGCTTTATGGCATCCAGTGGCAAATGCCGCCCCGCCTAAACCCGAGCATTATGCTCAGATGGGGAAGCTGATCGACGAAATGGTGAAAGCGGGTGTTTTGCAGGATACCGGTGGATGGGATACAAAAGCCCCGCTGATTGTGGTTACCAACACCAAGGGAAAGGTGACCGTCACCGATGGACCTTATACGGAAGCCAAGGAAATGGTGGCCGGTTTCGTCATTTTCGAGGTGAGGTCCAGGGAAGAGGCGGTCCAATGGGGCAAGCGATTCATTGAGATCGCGGGCGAAGGTTTCTCCGAGATGCGGGAAATTCCCCAACCGGCGCTCAAGCACTGATCGAAGCCGGCTGGGTGGATACCCGGCCTTGTCCATCATCCAACCAAGGAGGCGGTTATGCGATTCATGATGCTCGTAATACCTAAGAACTACCAGAAGGCCACCCCAGATGCCATGCCGGATATGAAGCAAGTCGAATTGATGATGAAGTACAACGAAAGCCTTCAAAAGGCCGGGGTGCTTCTGGAACTTAACGGGCTTTTCCCGCCTTCCGCAGGCACCCGTGTTTCCTATAAGAACGGGAAAGCCACGGTGGTCGACGGGCCCTTCACCGAGGCTAAGGAGTCCATCGGCGGTTATTGGATTATCCAAGTCAAATCGAAGGAAGAAGCCATCCAGTGGGCGTCCCGTGTTCCTTTCCTGGGTGAGGAAACCGTCGAGGTCAGGCAGATCCACGAGATGGGCGAATTCCCGCCCGAGATCCAGGAACAAGCCAAGAAGATCACGGAAACCAAGTAATTTGAGGATGGCCAAAAGTTGAGCGAGTCCAACGCATACGGCGCCATTGAGGCGGTTTGGCGCATCGAGTCCTCCAGGATTATCGCGGCCCTCGCCCGCATGACGCGGGACGTGGGACTGGCGGAGGACCTCGCCCAAGAGGCTCTGGTGGCCGCGCTGGAGAAATGGCCCCAAACCGGAATCCCAGACAAGCCGGGCGCCTGGCTCATGACCACCGCCAAGAACCGGGCCCTGGACCTGTTCCGCCGCAAGGCGATGCTAGATCGCAAGCACAACGAACTGGGAAAGGAATTGGATGAACGTATGGAAAGGACCTGGAAGGAATTCGGCGAAGAAATGGATGACGACATCGGCGACGACCTTTTGCGCCTGGTCTTCATTTCCTGCCACCCGGTCCTTCCTCCCGAAGGCCGGGTCGCTTTGACCCTGCGCCTGCTGGGGGGCCTGACGACCCAAGAAATCGCCCGGGCTTTTTTAGTTTCCGAACCCACCGTCGCCCAGCGCATCGTGCGGGCCAAGCGGACCCTGGCCGAGGCCCAGGTGCCTTTCGAAGTGCCCCGGGGAACAGAACTGGCCGAACGTCTTTCCTCGGTGCTCGCGGTACTTTATCTCATCTTTAACGAAGGCTATTCGGCTACCGCCGGGGAGGATTGGCTCAGGCCCGCCCTTTGCGAGGACGCACTGCGGCTGGGCCGCGTTTTGGCGGGCCTGGCCCCCCAAGAACCCGAGGTCCACGGCTTGGTGGCGCTGATGGAAATACAGGCCTCCCGTTTCGGAGCCCGGGTCGGTTCCGGTGGAGAACCGGTGCTCCTCATGGACCAGAACCGGGCCCGTTGGGACCACCTTCTGATCCAGCGAGGACTGGCCGCCCTGGAAAAGGCCGAGTCGTTTTCGAAGGTACGGGGTCCCTACACTCTGCAGGCCGCCATCGCCGCCTGCCATGCCCGGGCCAAGACGGCCGAAGAGACCGATTGGAAACGCATCGTGGCCCTTTATGACGAATTGGGAAGGATAGCTCCTTCCCCCATCGTGGAACTGAACCGGGCGGTGGCGCTCTCCATGGCCTTCGGCCCCGCCGTGGGGCTGGAACTAATCGACCAACTGGCCGCCGAACCAACGCTTAAGAATTACCACCTCCTGCCCAGTGTCCGGGGCGACTTTTTGGCCAAAATGGGCCGCTTCCAAGAGGCGCGGGTTGAAATGGAAAGGGCCGCGGCCCTCACCCAGAACGAGCTGGAGCGCAAAATGCTCCTGAAGCGCGCGGCCTCCATCGCCGCCGGAAATTAAAAGCTTCTTGCCTTGTCGATCCTGGCCCTCCTCCTTCGTCGTTAGGGTAGAAGCCGAAAACACAAAAAGGAGGAAGTCATGCAATCGAATAAATCAGGCGGTTCAAAAGGGGCGCTCTGGACGGGACGGGTTATCAGTACCCTTTGTATCTTGTTTCTGACCTTCGATGGGGCCTCGAAAGTTTTTCAGGAAAACCATGTCATGCAGGCCATGGCGCAGGGGGGCTATTCACCCAGCGTCACCGTTCCCTTGGGTATCACTCTTCTTGTCTGCACCCTTCTCTATGCCATTCCCGCCACTTCGGTTCTCGGCGCCGTTCTTCTCACCGGCTGGTTGGGCGGAGCGGTCGACTCCATGGTGCGCATGGCGGCCCCGGGCCATCCCTTTCTTTTTCCGATTTTTTTCGGGGTGCTGGTCTGGCTGGGTTTGTATTTAAGGGATGACCGGCTTAAGGCATTTCTGCCGATCCGAAAGAATTAGGGAGTCCGCCATGTCCTATCAAGCCTATCTGGATAACATCAAAGAAAAGACCGGGAAGTCCCCGGAAGATTTCCGGCTTCTGGCCGGTCAAAAAGGTTTGGCCGACCGGGCGGGCATCATGGCTTGGCTTAAGAAGGAATTTAACGTGGGTTACGGCCATGCCCACCTGATCGCGCACTTGATCCTGCACCATGGGGAAGCGGAGGTCGCCCCGAAGGACCGACTGGGGAAGCTTTTCTCAGGCAAGAAGGCCCATTGGCGGAAGGCCTTTGACGGGCTGGCCGGCAAGGTCATCAAGTTCGGAAAGGACGTCGAGGTCAAGCCTAACGAAACCTATATCAATTTGAACCGAAACGGAAAAAAGTTTGGGATTCTTCAACCTTCCTCGGCAGACCGCTTCGATATCGGCATCAAATTGAAGGGTTTAAAACCGCAAGGGCGGCTGGAAGCGGCTGGTTCTTGGAACTCCATGGTGACCCACCGTGTGAGCATCACGGAGGTAAAACAAATCAACGCGGAAATACTTGGCTGGCTGAAAGAAGCCTATGAACGGATATGAGAAAGAAAATCTTTGATGAAATGGCGTTGAATCAACAAAGCCCAATCCCGCAAGTGGGAATTGGGCTTTGTGGTAAAACCGTTCGAAGGATTATTTCGCCCTATCCGATCTTTTCGTTTCCGCTTTATCCGTCAATTTGGAAATCTCGTCCTTCACTTCCTGATCGATCTTATCGTCTTGGGCGATGGCCGTTAAATCATCCGGGCTTAATTTAAAGCCCGATTCCAGGAATAACTTCACGATATAGGTATCCGAGTTCTCCGCGGCCGCCATGAAGGTGGGTTTATCGTAAGTCACATGGCCGTCGAGCAGTTTTTGCCTCGCCGCGTCTTTTTTGGCCTCGCTGTTATCGGTCGTGTTTTTGGAAGGCTCAAAGGAAAGGGAGACTTGAACCGTCCAACCGCTGTAATCGATTCCCGTGGGCAATCCGGTGGGTAGGGCAGGCAAAGAGGAAGAGGCGGGGCTGTAGGAAACATTGGGGAAGTTGGCGAAACGGTAATTGCCCTCCACGCTGATTTGCAGGTTTTCAAAGGTTAAGGGCGTGAATCCCAAACCCAGCTCCAACCCCAGCGCGGTCCCGGCCACGTTGTAGGTGCTGCCGTTGGAAATCAAGGCGTCGTTTCCCAGAAGATCGGAGATGGAATAGAGCCCGCCGATGCAGAAGAAATAGGGTTCCAACAAAGACTTTTCGTTCACGTCGATCCGGGTCCCGGTATAGAGGGCGCAAACGGGAATGTTCCATTGAAGGTTGTATTGCTTGCCGCCTTGGTTGACGCCGCCCGATCCCGTCCGGCCCAGCCTTTCGGTGCCCACGAACCAATTGAAAAAATCCTGGGTGTAAAGGGTGATGTCCGACCCAAAGGTGGTTTGGTTCATGTCCAGGCTGTTGAACCCGCCCGGCTGGGTGTTGTAAAAGGTTTGGCCGTAGTAAAAGTCGATCTCCTTGGTGTCGAAGGACGCGATATAGGCGGTTCCAAAGAGGGCCCCCACCATGGTGGAGGCGACTTGGGCTGAGGCGCGCTGGGCGGGAAAAAGCGCCAGGCAAAAGATCATTCCTAAAAATATATTTTGAAACGGAAATCTTTTAAACATAAAGCCTCCCTTTTTAAAATCGGCCTACATCCCAATCTTCCGCCTATGTTGCTTATTTCTTTTTGTTTTCTTTCGCGATCTCGGTGACAAAACCCTCGCCTAAGATTCCCGCCGGCAAGGCAAAAAGGCCGATTCCCACAAAGGCATTGATGGCGTGGATCAGTTTTCCGAAATTGGTGATGGGGGTGATGTCGTGATAACCGACGGTTGAGAGGGTCATGAGGCACCACCAAATCGTCGATGGGATATCGGGGAAATAGGTAGGCTGGGCGTCATGTTCGGCGAAGTACATCAAGCAAGAGGTAATGACCAGGGTGATCCCGGCGAGCAGGAGGGTTACGGTTAATTCGTGCCTTTTGGCGTAGATCACCCGGTTGATCATGCCCAGTTTTTTCGAGTAATGGGCGACCTTCAAAACACGGAAAATTCTCAAGAGGCGGATGATACGGATAAACCTCAAATCAATTGGGAAGAAAAAGGGCAGGTAAAAGGGAAGGATCGAAAAGAGATCCACCAGCGCCAGGGGCGAAAAAACGTACTGGATCAGGCCCCAAAAGGGTTTCTTGTACCGCTTATCAAACTGGCTCAAATAAATCCGGCCGATGTACTCAATGGAAAAGACCACGATCGAAAATAACTCGAAACCGTCAAAATAGGGCTTATAGACCATGTAAATATTGCCGACGGTCTCGTAAATCACCGCCAAGACGTTCATGAAAATAAGGCCGAGAATGAAGATATCGACGGTCGCGATGATTTCTTTATGTTTTTGGGAGAGGGTGGTTTTTTTCACCGGCGGGGCTCCCCAAGGGTGTTTGAGACCATCGCGCAAGATTATAACCGGACTCTTGTTTTTCATGTCCGGTTTTAGATTTCCCGTTCGTCGTATGGTATAGAGGAGCATTGAATCCACTAAAGGAAGGCGTGAAATGGCTCAAAGCGTCGCTGAAATGAAGGCCAAATGGATGAAGACGGCCAAGGTGCTCTATTGGATCGAGACGATCCTGGTGGTTTTCTGCATGGGTTCGGGAGGGGTGATGATGCTCATCGGCTCCCCGGCCAATGTGCAGGGAATCACCGACTTGGGTTATCCCGCCTACCTTTGCACCATTCTGGGAACGGCCAAGATATTGGGTTGCATCGCGGTTTTGTTCGGCAGTAAAAAATTCCGCACGCTCAAAGAATGGGCCTACGCGGGTTTTACTTTTGATCTATTGGGAGCCTCGGCTTCCTACGTTCTGCATGGGGGCGCGCCCCTGTTACATGTGATCGCGCCGCTCATCATCCTCGTTTTTGTTTGGCTGTCGCGTCAACAATGGAGGACCGGTTGGATGTAAGGAGAACCCATGTCCGGTTTTACTCCTCCCCTTCGTCATTCAGATAAGGAAACAAAAGGGGCCTCGGGGTCCGGAAAGGCAGGGTTATATGACGCAAATATCTTTGGGAAACCATTCCAAAATTGTCGCACTTCCCTCGGAACAGGGAAGGCTCAGACGGTTTTTTGTTGAAATCTTGGGATGCGAGCAAACGAAAAAAACGGACCAGGTGGATTATTTCCGGTTGGGGAGCGATTTTTTCCTGGCGGTCCTTTATGGCGACCAGGTGCTGGAATCCGAATCCCTCTTGAAATCCATATGGCTGGAGCTCAAAGCAGGTCACCCGGAGGAAATGAAAAAGAAGATCCGCGATTTTGGGGTGAAGGAACTCGAAAGCTGGGACAAGGAACACCTCTATTTCCAGGGGCCGGGGGGGCAGGTTTTCCGGTTGGTCGGAAAATCCGAAGACCTCTCCCGGTTTGAAAGCTAGGCTGTTTTATTAGGTAAAGTTTCCCGTGTCCGGTAACCCTATCCCTGTTCGTCATAGGGATAGAGGCGCCGAAAGGCCTCAATAACGATCTTAAGGAGAAGCGCCATGGCTGATTTCGTGTATTTATTCTGGAACCAAAGGGAAGACCAAAAACGGATGGCGCAAGCCACGCCGGAAGAAAAGAAGGCCATCACCCAGCGCTGGATGAAGTGGCTGGGGGATTTGAAGGACAAGGGGCATGTGAAGGATTTGGGCGCGCCGCTGGAATTTACGGGCAAGACCCTTCAAGGCCCCCAGAAACAGGTCACCGACGGCCCCCACCCCGAAGCCAAGGATGTCATCGGCGGCTTTTCACTTATCACCGCCAAAGACCTGGATGAGGCGGCAGAGCTGGCCAAGGGCTGTCCTATCCTTGAATTGGGCGGCCGGGTGGAAGTAAGGCCCATCCGCCCCATGCAATCCTAATCGTTCAAACCCTTACGAGATAAAGGAGACTCAAATGAAGAAATTCCTGTACCTGTTCTGGAACAAACCGGCCGATTGGAAAGCCCAATCGCCTGAGCAGATGGAACAACGCATGCAGAAGTGGATGAAATGGATGGATTCCCTCAAGGCCGCCGGTCATTTCAAGGGCGCGGGCGAAAGGCTGGAGGATGGTGGAAGCGTGGTGCGGGGCAAGGCCAAAACCGTCACCGACGGGCCCTACGCCGAGGCCAAGGACACCATCGGAGGCTATATCGTGGTGGAAGCCAAGGATCTGGCTGAAGCAGTGGAGCTTTCAAAAGAGTGTCCCGTGCTCGAAGGCGAAGGCCTGGTTGAGGTGCGCCCCATCGCTTCGATGTAAGGTTTTGCCTAAAATAACGCCATGAGCGACATACCTGGTTTAGTGGACCATCTTTTCCGCCGAGAGTCGGGGAAGATGGTTTCTTATTTAACCCGCGTTTTCGGCTTCAGCCGGCTCAATATGGCTGAGGACGTGGTGCAGGATACCCTCATCAAGGCCCTGGAGGTCTGGCCCTTCCACGGCGTGCCCGACAACCCCTCGGCCTGGCTCATGCGGGCCGCCCGCAACCGGGCCATCGATATCATCCGCCGAGACAGCCGTTTCAAGCTTGCCGCGCCCGAACTCGCCCACCTCCTCAGGCTCCGGGAAGAGGAAAGCGGGGAGGTGCCGATTCCCGACCAAGAAATCCAAGACGCCCAGCTTCGAATGATGTTCTCCTGCTGCCACCCGGACTTAACCGCCGACTCCCAGATCACCTTGATTCTCAAGACCCTCTGCGGGTTCAGCGTTTCGGAAATCGCGCAAGCCCTCTTGAGCCGGGAAGATTCGGTTGAGAAACGCCTGGGCCGCGCCCGCAAGACCCTTCGCGATTCCGGCACCTTTGTCGAACTCACCGAAAATTCCGATATTCCCAGCCGCCTGGAGGCGGTATATCAGGCCCTCTACCTGCTTTTCAACGAGGGCTACCACGCCAGCCGGTCCGACCGCAAGGAACCCGAAGACTTATGTTATGAAGCCATCCGGCTGACACTACTTCTCGGCGAGCATCCCCAAGGCCAGAAGCCCAAAACCTTTTCCCTTTTGGCCCTCATGTGCCTGCACGCCGCGCGCCTGCCGGGCCGCACGGCTGACGATGGAAGCCTGATCCAGCTTGAATTTCAGGATCGCGCTAAATGGGACAGGTTCCTTATGGGCCAGGGGTTTCATTATCTTGAAAAGGCAAGGGAAGGGCATTCCGTCAGCGAATACCTGGTGGAAGCCAGCATCGCCGGGCTCCACTGCGAGGCCAAGACCTATCAGGAAACCGAATGGGGAAGAATTTTGGAACTTTACGACCTGCTATACCACCTGAAACCCTCACCCGTGGTGGGCTTGAACCGGGCCATCGCGGTGGGTAAAGCCAAGGGGCCCGAGGAAGGGTTGGCCGAACTGGGCAGAATTACCGACGCCGGGAAGCTGAAGGACTATCCCTTTTACCCGGCGGCTTTTGGGGAATTCCATTTACTGGCGGGAAGGCATGAAGAAGCGGGGAAGCATTTTGAAAAGGCCATGGGCCTGGCAAGAAATGAGCACGAGCGGGACTTTTTTGAAAAGAAGAGAGGAGTTCCCTCAAACCGAATTTCTGAAAAGGACTAGGTGGATATCCGGTTAAAAGATTTTTCCTCGGGCAGGTTCGAAAGATAGTTTTTCAAGGTGTTTTCGTCCTCCGCCTGCATGGCCTCAAAATGAAGCCCCCCGCCGGCGCCGTTGGTCCAGACCACCTCGGCATAGGCTGAAATCATCCGGGATATTTTGGGAAGGGTCAGGTCCATTCGAATGAGGGCGCCCTTTACCAGGGCCTGATCGGACGCCAAAAATAAGCCTCCCAAACTCACGTCCAGGGTATGGCTGAACCGTTCCTTTTGCATTTCCCCAGCTTTGTATTTAACAGGTAACTGGAGCGAAGTACGGGGATGGTGTCTTCGTTCGACGGGTTTATCGGCTTGAGGCATTTTGAATTCCTTGCTAGTTAAGTGGTTGAAACATTTCTTCGTTGTATAGCGATGGATCGGAAAGGAAACCATGAAAAAATGCTTCATGTTCTCCCGATTCTGTTTTTTTCTTCCAAACTGTCATTTTGCGCGGCGATGGGCGACTGGGGAAACAGCTTAAACCCTAAAAGTTTCGATTTCGGAAAAACGATTTGGAAAACACCAAGGCCGGCAGTTTAAAAAACCCATCCCTGGAAAAGATGGGCTGGACAAAAAAATATCAGATGGGTGCGGACTATTTCTTCGCGGTCTTTTTCTTAACGACTTTCTTCGCCATGAGGAACCTCCTTCTTAGCTAAGTTACATTCACCTTAACAGATTAAGGGACCGAGCAGGGGAATCATTAGGGACGGGCCCCAGGGATTGCCCTTAGCCTTAAAGCAGTGTCTATCCCAAGTCCATTCCGATTTTAATTTTTTGCTAGTCGCTTTCAGAAAGGTGGAAATCAGGACTGAATTTTTTCGTTAGGCCCCCAAGCCGAACGTTCAAATAAACTAGGTGCCATAGAATCCTTTAGATTGTTCGCTTATCAATTATGCACATTTTTACTTCAATCCAGCACTGCGATGCTTTCGGGTTTTCCGGGTTTTAGCACATTGTGGGTAGGCAAAAAGAAGGCGGGGATCAGCGCCAGCATGACAATGCCGGCTCCCACTAGAAAAGCATCCTCAAAACCGGCTACGGCGGTCATCTTGAAAATTTGCCCCGCCACCACCGCGCCCGCGCCCCGCATGGAATCCACATGCGAAAGCCCCAGGCTGTGAAGTCGATCCGCCACCCCCGCCAAGGTCCTTTGAGAAGTCGGGGTCATTGGGCTCCAAGTGGCGGCCGCCAAACTTTGATGAAAAATCGTGCGATGGTTTAAAAGGGCGCCCAAAAGCCCGATCCCCACCGAACCGGCCACCTGCTGGGTCAGGTTCATCATGGCGGAAGCCATGCCGGCCTTTTCCTTGGGGATACAGTTGAGGGCGGTGACCATGACGGGGGTAATGAGAAGGGCGATGGCCACGCCCCGGATAAGGGTGGGTTCAATCACATCCCAGATGCTGGTGTTGATGTCGAGCGTCCGGTAGGTGTACATGAAATAGGCGATGCCCAACAACCCGACCAGGGAAGGCCAGAGGGGGCCGATCTTGTCGCTCAACTTTCCGGCGAGGGGCATGAAGATGGCGATCATCAATGAGCCCGGAAGCAAAATCAGCCCGCTGTCGATTTCGTTGAATCCCATGATTTGCTGAAGAAACAGCGGAAGCAAAAAGACCCCGCCGAAAAGGGCCAGGGACCTGGCGGAAATGACCAACATGCAGGCGGCGTATACGGGCGATTTTAGAAGCCTTATATCCAAAATGCCGTGGGGGGTCAGGCTTTCCACCACCGTGAATCCGACAAAGCCCGTAAAGGCCAGGGCCCAGCAGGTATAGATGTAACCAGAAGACCATCCTTTTTCTTCCCCCTGGCTCAAGGCCAGCAAAAAGGTCACCAGGAAGGTGGAAAGAAAAAGAAAACCCCACAGGTCAAAGGGATGCTTAAAGCTGTGCTCGGAGGGTTTATCCTCGCGCAAAAGGGCCAGGGCCATCAATACGGCCAGAATGCCGACCGGAAGGTTGACGGTAAAGATCGAACGCCAGCCGAACTGGTTGGTCAGGTAGCCCCCCAGGGTGGGGCCGAAGGAGGGGCCCACAATGACCCCCACGCCCCAATAGCCGATGGCCTTGCCCCTTTCGGCGGGCTCGAAAACCTCGGCGATCATGGCCATGCCGGTGGGGGTAATGGCGCCCCCGCCCAGGGCCTGGATGACGCGGGCCGCCACCAATGACGGAAGGTTCCAGGCCATGGCGCAAAGAAGCGAACCCAAGGTGAAAACAAAAAGGCTGATCACGAAAAGCCGCTTGTAGCCTATGTGTTCCCGAAGCCAGGCGGTCAAGGGCATGAGGGTAGCGAAGGCCAGCATATAGCCCGTGACGACCCATTCAATGTCGGTAACGGGCGAGCCGAAGTCGGCCATGATATCGGGAAGGGAAACGTTGACGATGCTCTGGTCCAATGCGGCCATGAGAGTGCCGATCATGACCACCCCCAGCACTTCCCACTTATAGGGAATACCTGTGACGCCGGGGGTGTTGTACATCAGGAAACCTCAACCCATTCACCACCAAGGCACCAAGACACCAAGGAAGGCATATGATTAATCGGCACCACAAAAAAATGTCTTTTTGGTTTTGTTGTCATACATAAAAAAGTTTTTCTTGGTGACTTGGTGCGATGCAAGCCCGTCCCCAAGGGGGACGCATCGTGGTGGTAAAAATCTTTTTTGTTTGAAGTTTTAAGAAAATGCATTAGTGAACCTTGATTTTAATTTCAACCGACTGCCCGGCCTTCAAGACCCGGTCGGGATGGGGGTCCAGGGTCACCTTGACCGGGACGCGCTGGACGAGCTTAATGAAATTGCCTGAGGCGTTTTCCGCCGGAAGAAGAGCAAACTGAGAGGCGGTGGCGGCGGTGACTTCGGCCACCTGGCCGGTCAAGCTGCCCCCTTCGTCCACGCGAATCGTTACCCTTTGGCCGGGCTTCACGTCGCCCACGTTGGTTTCCTGGATATTGGCGGAGACCCAGGCGTGGTCCACGTCGGCGATCACCAAGGCTACCTGCCCCGATTCCAGCAAATTGCCCTCGACGCCGATTTTTTCAATCACGATGCCGTTGACCGGACTTTTCAAATAGGTGTGGTCCAGGGCGTTCTGGGCCAACTGCAAATCCGCCTGGGCCGATTGGGCGCCCGCCTGGGAGGCCTGGTAATCCCGGGCGGCGAGACCGCCCTGTTTGAAAAGTCGGTCAGCCCTGGAGGTATCGGACGAGGCCAGGTTTGCCCGGGCCTGGGCCTTCAAAAGCTGGGCCTGATAAATGGTGTGGTCCAATTCGGCCAAGACCTGCCCCTGGGTGACCGGGTCTCCCTCGGCCACGTTGATTTTTAAAACCGTCCCGGTCACGCCGTCGGGCGCGACCCGCACCAGATTCTCGGCCACCCGGGCGTCGTCGGTGGAAACATAGGGCCGATAGAAGAAAAACCAAACGACCATGCCGATTAGAAAGGTGGCCAAAAAGGCCCAACCCACCCTTTGCGCCATTTGGGATTTCCACCAGGGGGCCGCTGGCGCGGGATGGGCCTCGGGATGGGACGATTTGTTTTTATGCGGTTGGAGGCTCATGCTTTCTCCTTGGATAGATGTTGAGTTATTTTTTGAAGGGTTTGGGTGAAATTCTTTTTTTCACCTGACGACAAAGTTTCCAGCGCGACTTCGGATAAAAGCCGGTAAATTTTTTCGATCTCCGCGGCGAGTTTTTCACCCTTGGGGGTAAGCGAAAGTTCCCAGCGTCTTTTATCCGTGGGGTGTTCCCCCTGGCGCAAAAGGCCTTGCTTCAAAAGCTGGTTCACCATTTTGGTCATGGCAGCGGGGTCCGTCAGGGTATCCCGGGATAGTTCGGCCGGGGAGGCCTTTCCCCGTTTTGAGAGAAAGCGCAGGATCGGGGCCTGTTTGACCCCCAGCCCCAAGGGACGGAGGGCGTTATTGAAATGAAGGCTTAGGGACCTTCGACAGCGGCCAAAGGCCTCCAAGAGTTGCAGGTCTGAATGGGTGGAAGTTGATTTCATGGACATATCCATAATGGATGTATCCACTAAAATCAAGGGGGGCGAAAAATAGGTTGGCTGGTGACCTCAGGCCGTGGGCCTGTTGGAACAATCCTGGCAATAGCTATGGTCTACATGGAAATCAAAATCCCCATCGTCGACGGCCATAGAAACGTTATGGCTTGGACAAACCTTAGCCTGGGTATAGGCCTGTGCCCCGGCGGAAGATGCCCCCGGAAGAATGGGCTCGTCATCCTTGCATCGCAACATCTTCGCGGCGCTTTGGCGAACCGCCTTGTAATAGTAGCCCTTGTTCTCGGAGATGGCTTTGAGGAGCGACTGGGCAAGGGTTTTGTTCGTGATTTGCTTGGCGGCGGCAAGCCGTAGCCAGCAAACCCGGCCTTGGACGGCAATGCTGGTATAGGTCAATTGCGCTAAATGGGAGTCGTGAAGTTTTTTTGCCGCCATATAGCGGACCGTATCCAAATGGTCGTGGCCCACCAGGGTTTCCAGAAGCGACTGGGAAAGCCTGGTATCGTATATTTTCTCCGCGGCGGCGATGCGCACGAACCCATCCGGATCGGTTTGGGCTATTTCGACTAGTTTTTTTTGTTCCGTGATGGCTTTGATGGCGGCCAGGCGCTCCCGGTGGCCGGTGGGGATGGTTTTTTTCTTAAAGAGATCGAGAATCGACATGGAGCCCCCTCAGGCCGATCCAAAAAGGATGGCCCGAATCGTCTACAAACGTAAACATGATGGGTGATGGATCTTCAATCCCTCTATGACCTTCTTCACATAAGCTTCTTTTTTGGAACCGGAAATGGGGATCGCCTGGGAAAGTTATTTGCTGTCGCGTGAAAAGAAAGGAACTTCCAGCCATTCCAACGCTTCCCGGCGGGTGGAAAAGTCGGAAAAATAGGCCGTATGGTTGGCCATGATGTGCTTCGCGTTGACGCCGATACTTTTGAATTGCAACAGGGTGCGGGTTTGTTTCGAGAATCGGGCCGACATGATCAATCCACGTTTGATCGCGTAGCAGGTGTATTCGTCTTGAAGAATCTCCCGCACTGCCGGGAGGAGTTTTGGAAAATCGGTAAGGTCGTTCAAGACTTTAAAGGGAACCAACCC
This sequence comes from candidate division FCPU426 bacterium, assembly GCA_963738405.1. Lineage (GTDB taxonomy): Bacteria > Oederibacteriota > Muellerivitia > Muellerivitales > Muellerivitaceae > CAVTWJ01. The sequence continues at coordinate 349,378 of CAVTWJ010000009.1, forward strand.
CTTTTCGCTGATTTCATCCACGGAGGTTTGAAATATCTTGGAATATTCCTCCGCCTCTTTTTCGGTCCACTGACCCGTCAATTTGATTTCAAGCAACCGGTGCTTTAAATTCACCCGGGTGTAAAATTTTTCTTTGGTCGACGTCATAAGAACAAACCCTTCAATAGAGGTTTCCATATATAAATATTTTATGGGTTCCGATGACCGATATATAAAACAAATACATTTTAAATAGGTTAAAGGGTGCCATGAGAATGAATGGTTTGTTGGGCGATTGTTTTCATGCCGAAATGGGCACAAACGTTAAACCCGTTGATCGAACTGCGAAGGTTTTTCCGGAGGTTCTTTTTGGGCGGGGTTTGATTTTTTGGGGGAGGGATCGTTGCCGGTCTGTTTTTTCAATTCTTTCTCGCTTTGATTCAGTTCATTGTAAAGCTCGCGGGACTTTTGTCCGAAGCGTTTGCGGCGGGTACGGACGATCCAGGGCCTCTCCGATGGAGAAACAGGATCTACAGGCGGGAAAGGGTCTTCGGATGAAATGGGCCTACTCCTCTTCTTGGGTCAAAAGCCTGGGGCCGGGCCCCTTGGCGCGGAGCACGTCGAAGGGATTCCTTAGGGGGCAATCCCTTAAAGAAAGACACCCGCAGCCGATACAGCTATTGAGCTGGTTCTTCAGCTTCGTCAACTGGGTGATGCGGTCCTCCAGGTGTTTTTTCCACTGTTTTGAGGCGATTTTCCAATCGCCGGTGGTGGCCTTCTTATCTTTGGGCAGGTGGTCCAGGCAGTTTTTAATTTCGGTCAAGGAAACGCCCAGGCCCTGGGCGACTTTGATTAAAGAAACCCGCCGTAAGACCTCCCGGCCGTAACGCCGCTGGTTACCGCTGTTGCGGACGCTCTTGATGAGACCCTTGGTTTCGTAGAAATGCAGGGCGGAGACGGCCACGCCGCTGCGTTTGGAAAGCTGACCGACGGTGAGTTCCTGCCATTGGGCGAATGGATTTTTCATCTTTACCCCTTGACCTCAAGTCTACTTGAGGTTTTAGAATCCCGCCAAGTTAAAAGACGCCTTTGAAAAGGTGGAAAGACCCTATTTAAAAAAGTTTTTGAGCCTGTCGGGTTTTGCCCTTTCCGTTCGTCGAATAGATGGAAGCCGATATTGGATGCGTGAAACCGGTAAATTAAAGGATTCTTAACGGAATGGACCTTGGTTTTTGACCGAGTCTCCATTACATTCCCAACCGAATTCTTTTTAGACAAAAGAGGATTCGGGGGGATCTGTCTTTCGTGACGGCCTTCCCCGAAACGAAAAAGGGGGCATGCCAGTGAAAGCAAAACGCGAAACGAGGAAAAAGATGCCAGAAATCGTCTCCATCCAACATGTTCACAAGGACTACCCCCTGGATAAGGTGGTGGTGCCGGCCTTAAGAGGCGTCAGCCTGAGCGTGGCCCAGGGCGACTTTCTTTCCATTGTGGGGCCCTCGGGATCGGGCAAAACGACCCTCCTCAACCTGATCGGTTGTGTGGATGTGGCAACGAAGGGAACGGTTCTAATCGACGGCCACGACACCAAGAGCCTGAACGACCGCCAACTGACCGACCTGCGCCTGCACACCCTGGGATTCATCTTCCAAAGCTTCAACCTGGTGCCGGTGCTTTCGGTGTTTCAAAACGTTGAATTTCCCCTGCTTTTACAGCGCAAGTTGACGGTGGAAGAAAGGGCGAAAAGGGTGGATGAACTGCTGGTGAAGGTGGGATTGAACAAGCATTCCAAGCACCGCCCCAGCGAACTCTCCGGCGGACAGCGCCAAAGGGTGGCGATCGCCCGGGCTTTGGTGACCCGGCCCAAGATTGTCTTGGCCGATGAGCCGACCGCCAACCTGGATTCGGTGACCGGCGAAAACATCATCGACTTGATGAAAGAAATGAACCGGGAAGAAAAAACCACCTTTATTTTCTCCACCCATGACGCCAAGGTGATGAGCCACGCCAACTCGGTGATCCGGCTGGCGGACGGCAAAATCGCAGAAGGCAAAGGGGCAAGCGGTCGAATGACCGCGGGGGCCCACTGATGGACGGGTTCCTGCTTCTTCTCAAGATATCGCTGCGCAACATCTTTTCCCATTTCCTGAACATCGTCATCGGGCTCATCATTTTGGTGGGGACGCTCCTCTTCGTGGTGGGCGGGTCAATGGTGGACAGCATGGACAAGGCCATGAGCCGAAGCATCATCGGCTCGGTGGCGGGAAACGCCCAGGTGTACCAGGGAACTTCCAAGGATACGCCCTCGCTTTTTGAAAGCTGGCAGATCCCGGATCTGGACCCCATCCCCGATTTCTCCAAGATCAAGGGCCCCTTGATGAGCCACCCCAATGTGGCCGCGGTGGTGCCGGAGGGCATCAATACGGCCATTGTGGTTTACGGCAATACCATCGACCAGATTTTGGAGAAATTAAGAAATTCGGAAAATCCGAAGAATAAAGCGTCTAAAGAAAAAATCGAGAGCCTGAAAGCTCATGTTCGCCAGATGGTTTCGGTGATCCAGACCGATATGGGCAAGCTGGGTAAAATTGCCGCCAAGGGATCGGTAGACCCCCAATCCATCAAGGATTTGGCGGTGGCCTCTTCCGATTCTTTCTGGAACAGCTTCGATCGCGATCCCCTCAACCACCTGGAATTCTTGGAAAACAAGATCGCCTACCTGGTGCCCGATTCGGACCAGATTTTCCTTTCTTACGTGGGCACTGATCTGGACGCCTACCAGAAGGCCTTCGACCGTATGGAAGTGGTGGACGGGCAAATGGTGCCGCCGGGCCACCGGGGCATGCTGATTTCCAAATATGTATACGAAGAACAGTTCAAGTTGAAGGCCGCGCACCGTCTTGACCAGATTCACGAGGCCATCACGCAAAAGTACAAAAAAATCGCCAAAGACCCGGATTTACAGGATCTGGTGCGGCAAAACAAAATGCAGACCCGGGAAATTGTGCTTCAGCTGGACCCCTTGTCCACCCAGAAAGCGGTTTCGATTCTCCAGGGCACTCTCGGCTCGAAAGAAACGGACATCGCGAAATTATTAGCCTCCTTCTTTGATATGAATGACAGCAATTTTGAGGCCCGCTACAAGCTTTTTTACGATCAGCTGGCCCCCATGGTCGAGCTTTACCGCCTGAACCCCGGCGACATCCTGACGATTAAGACCTACACCAAGTCGGGTTTCGTGGAGGCCGTGAACGTGAAAATTTACGGCACCTTCCAGTTCAAGGGGCTGGAAAAATCCGGTACCGCAGGGGCCCTCAACCTGATGGACCTGATGAGCTTCCGCGACCTCTACGGCTACGTGACGCCCGAAAAGATCGCCGAGACCAAGGAAATTCAAAAAGAAGCGGGCGCTAAATTCGTGAGCCGGGATAACGCCGAGGCCGACCTTTTTGGATCCTCCGCCGCGCCGGAAATAGAATCGGCCACGAACCACCACATCGACGCCAAGGCGGTCTTAGGCGGAGTGAAGGCCCAGCGCACCGACCTAAACGCCCAGGTTTATACCCAGGCCGAAGTGGAAAAGGGCATGGTGATGGGGGCGGCGATTTTGCTGAAAGACTCGTCGAAACTAAAAGAAACCATGAAGGATTTACAGGAAATCTGCGACAAAAACCAGTTGGGGCTCAAGGTGATCGACTGGCAGAAGGCGGCGGGCAACCTGGGCCAGTTTGTCTTCGTGGCCAAGATCATCCTCTTCCTGGCCACGGCCATCATCTTTGTGGTAGCCCTGGTGATCATCAACAACGCGGTGGTGATGGCCACCCTGCAAAGGATCCGGGAAATCGGCACCATGCGGGCCATCGGGGCGCGCAAGGGTTTCGTGCTGGCCATGGTGCTCACCGAAACGGTGGTGCTGGGATTTGTCTTTGGCTCCATCGGGGCCTTTTTGGGAAGCTCGTTCGTTCTCTGGCTTCAGCACGTGGGGGTGCCCGCGGGCAACGACTTCATGTTCTTTTTCTTTTCGGGCCCGAAGCTTTTCCCCTTCCTCAGCGCGGGGAGCCTGATCGGGGCCTTTTTCGTGGTGATCATCGTGACCTGCCTGTCGGCCCTGTATCCGGCCGTCATGGCGACCCAGGTGACGCCTATCCAAGCCATGGCCTCGGAGGATTAAATGAAACAATTATTCCTAATCGCTTTCCGCAACATTTTGAGCCACGGAAGACGCAGTCTCTTTTTGGGCGGGGCCATCGCCGGGGCCACGGCCCTCTTGGTATTCCTGGGATGCCTCTCCTCCGGCGTGAAGGCCACGATGCTCGAATCGGCCACGACCGTGGCTACGGGCCACCTGAACGTGGGAGGTTTTTTTAAGATCACCGCGGGCCAATGCGCCCCCCTAGTGACGGATTACAAAAAAATTGAGGATATCGTCCGCAAGACTTTGCCCGATCTGGACTACGTGACGGCCCGGGGCCGGGGCTGGGCCAGACTTGTTTCCGACGAAGCCAGCGCCCAGGTGGGGATCGCCGGGGTGGACATGGCCAACGAACCCATGCTGCCCAAGGTGCTGAAGATGAGGGAAGGCAATCTGGCCGACCTTGCCAAGCCCGGATCCATCCTTATTTTCGAAAGCCAGGCCAAAAAGTTTAAGGTCAAGACGGGGGACAGCATGGTCTTTTCCGTACTGACCGACCGGGGCGTGAACAACACGGTGGATGTTCGGGTGTGCGGGGTGGCGGAAGACATGGGGCTGATGACCTCCTGGAACGTCTTTGTGCCGCAGGTGACCCTCAATCAGCTTTACCAAATCAACGACTCGGCCACCGGCGCCTTGTTGGTTTATCTGAAGAACATGAACCGCATCCCCCAAGACATGGATCTTTTGCGAAAGGCCCTCTCCCAAGCGGGCTATTCGATCATGGATCGGGAGGCCAACAAGGCTTTCTGGATGAAGTTTGAGGAAGTGAACCGCGAGGAATGGACGGGGCAGAAGCTGGATATCACCACCTGGCAGGATGAGATCAGCTATGTCATTTGGGCCCTGACCGCCATTGACGGTTTGAGCCTGGTGCTGACCAGCGTGCTGTTGGTCATCATCGCGGTGGGGATCATGAACAGCCTTTGGATCGCCATCCGCGAGCGCACCCGGGAAATCGGAACCCTCAGGGCCATCGGCATGAGGCGGCGTCTCGTGATGGTCATGTTCGTGCTGGAGGCCTTTTGCCTGGGCGTGATGGGAACTGCCGTGGGCGCTTTGCTTGGCTGTCTGGCGGCGCTGGCCTTGAACGCCCTGCACCTGCCGGTGCCTGAGGGGGCGCAGTTTTTCACCATGTCCACCACCCTCAAGTTCGCCCTGGACCCGGTTCGCATTTTCGGCGGGGCGGCGGTGATTACGCTTTGCTGCACGGTCGTGTCGGTGATACCTTCGCTTAAGGCCGCCCGGATGAAGCCCGTCACGGCCATGAGCCACTTAGGATAAAAAATGAAAAAGATCCAAAGCCTGCTGTTAAGCCTGATGCTGTTTTTGCCTTCGGCCCTTTTTGCCCAGACCCTGACGAAGGAGAAAATGGTCGATATCCTTAAAGGCATCGACTACCGCATCCGAAGCGGGGGCGATTACACCGCCGAGGTTTATATCGAACAGCACGAGAAGGACAAGCCCGACGTGGCCCGTGAAGCCCTGGTGTACCGAAGGGACGCGGATCAAAAGCTCATGATACTCTTCACCAAGCCAAAGACGGAGGCGGGCAAGGGCTATTTACGGGTCGATAAGAACCTTTGGTACTACGACCCCACGGTTGGCAAATGGGAAAGGCGCACCGACCGGGAGCGCATCGCGGGGACCGATTCCCGGCGTCAAGATTTCGACCAGTCGGACCTGGCCAACCAATATGATCCCGAGTTCGTGGCCAACGAGAAGCTGGGGGTCTTTGACGTGTGGCATCTGAAATTGACGGGAAAACCCGGACAGGACCTGGCCTACCCGATTGTGGAATTCTGGGTGGATTCGGCGACCGGCAATTATCTCAAACGGCAGGATTTTGCCCTATCTGGAAGGCTTCTTCGCACCAGCTATGACCCCAAGTGGGACAAGATCATGAGTGACTCCAAGAAAGATTACCAATGGTTCCCCAAGGAGATCCGCATCTATGACGAGATCGACAAGGCCAATTCCACGCTGGTTTTGATCCATTCGGTGGACCTGTCGCCATTGCCTGAAAACATGTTCACCAAGGCCTGGTTGGAAACAAAGAGTCGATAAGCCAAACCCCTATTGGACCGAGGTGAATGAATGAAAAAGTTTTATTTATTGGTTTTATTTTGCCTGATCGCCGCTGGTCGGGCGGTTTATGCGGAGGACCGGGTCTCCGAAGGCGACATGTTCGGCTCTACTTCCGCGACACCCACGCCCGCCGCCGCCGAGGTGAAGGGGCCGGACCTTTCTTCCGCCAAAGTCTCCTCAGGTTCGGTTAAAGAAGAAAACCTCCAAATCGGCGGGACCCTTTCGGACGAGGCGGACCTTTATCTTCAAAACGGCGTTCCACTCGATCAAAACACCGCCACCAACCCCAACATCCTTTTTCTCTACCTCGACTCCAAATTGGAAAACGACGCGCGGGTTTTCGCCCGCGTCCGCTCCTACTACGACCCGACGGGCTTGACCGGGGGCAACACCAACGCCTCCAGCTTCACCAACCCCTACGGGTTCGGGAACGGTTCGAGCGATAACTTGAGTGTGAGCCTGCAGGAACTGCGCGTCTCGGCCAACATCGGCCATGAGGTGTTTTTCACCATCGGGCGCCAGAAGGTGAAATACGGGACGGCCCATTTTTTCAACCCCACGGACTTCTTGAACGCCCAGGCCTTCAACTTCTTTCTCCCCACCGACGAGCGCACGGGGGTGGACATGATCAAGGCCCACTTGCCGGTCGGGACCGCCAATTTTTATGCGGCGGGCTTGGCGGGAAACCCCACCACGGGCAAACAAAGCGGGGGCTACCTGCGAAGCGAGGTGGCTTACGACGGAGTGGCGGGCGATCTGCTGGGTGCCGGGGAATTTTCCCTTTCCGGCTGGTTTCCGAAGGACCAGCCGGGTCGGTTGGGGTTTGACCTGTCCCAGGCCGTGGAAGATTTCGACGTCTATGTTGAGGGCGCGGCGGGACAAAACACAGCGGGTTCTTGGGAGGACGCCCTAAGCAGCGGCTTTACCTGGGAAGTGAAATACGCCGACCGGGACACTAACACCGTGACCTTTGAGGGGGAATATTTCCAGGCCGGAGCCTTGGCCGAATACGGGGTCTTCGCTGTCGACTTGGGCGGGCCTTGGGGATTAAACGACATCACCTTTATCGAGACGAACCTGTTTAACTTCATCGACCAGAGCGGGCTTTCCCGCCTGGATACGGTCTGCCAATTCAGCGACCGCATCAGCGGACGGGTTTATGCCTCGGCCCCTTGGGGTACGGTGGGCGGGAGTTTTTACCTGCCGGGCGAGATCGCCCAAACGGGCGTGAGGATGGATGTGAATTTTTAAGCCGACTTTTCCTTTCTCCGCCTCTAATCCTTCGGCGGCTCTTCCTTTTTAGGAGCTAAGGGGCCTGGAACTTCCGGCAGTTTTTTAATGGGGGTAGGGTCCCCGATCCAATCCAGGAACCGGTCTTTCAAGTACCCAAGAAACGAAATCACCAATATCAGGACGATGAGGCCGAGGAAAAATAGGAAAAGGCCGAATGCTGTCGCCCCAATAGCATTCCAAATGCCGCTGTGTATTTTAGGGATAAAAAAAGCGAGGCCGACCGACACCAGCAAAATGAGTAGCATCAACTCGGTTTTTCCGGCGTGGCCGGATTGGTTGAGCGGAAGGTTTTTCCTCATGAGGCAATTGTCTCGACAGGAAGAGACCCTGTCAAATGAGGGAGGGCAATAAAAAAGGGACGCTGGAAACCCAGCGCCCCTTTTCTTCAATAAGGCTTATTTTCCTTCGAAGTTCTTTCCGGCGAACTCCCAGTTAACGACCTTCCAAAAGGCTTCCACGTACTTGGCCCTCGCGTTGCGGTAGTCGATGTAATAGGCGTGTTCCCAGACGTCGCAGGTGAAGAGGGGAATGTGCCCGGTGGTCAAGGGGGTGGCGGCGTTGGCCGTGGTCTCGATTTTCAGGCTCTTATCCTTGGGGTCCAAGGACAGCCAAGCCCATCCGGAGCCGAATTGCCCCAGGGCGGCGGCGGTGAACTGCTTCTCGAACTCGGCGCGGGACCCGAAGGTCTTGTCGAGTGCCTGCCCCAAGGCGCCCGAGGGGGACTGGTTCTTGTCGGCGCTCAGGCTGTTCCAGTAGAAGGAATGGTTAAAGTGCTGGGCGGCGTTATTAAAGAGAGGCCCGGAAGCCTTCTTGATCAATGCTTCCAGATCCAAGGACTCGTCGGGGGTTCCGGCGATGAGCTTGTTCAAGTTGTCCACGTAGGTCTGGTGGTGCTTCCCATAGTGGAATTCAAAGGTTTCAACGCTCAAATAGGGGGCCAAGGCATCCTTGGAATAGGGCAACATGGGCAATTCATACTTCGGCATAGCGGCTCCTTTTTTATGATCAAGATTGCGACAACCACGGCAATCTGACACCGGGGGGATGAAAAATCAATAGGCCCTCCGGGTTAAGATAGGGGCTATGAAACCCATTTCCGGCCGTCTCCTTTATCAACCCCAACAAATTCAAGACGGGGTGGAAGTCGCCGCCCGAAGGGTTTTTGCATGGGCGAATGGAAATTCGGCATTGGGTTGGGTGACGGTTCTGGATGGCGGAAAGCCTTTTTCGGCGGACCTTTCCAGCCATCTATTGAAGCTCTTACCGGGGCTTACCCTGATTCGGGGAGAGGCGCGGGTGAAGGCAACCGAAGGAACTGAAATTATGAAGGAGCGGGAAGTGGATTTGTCGGCGCTGAACCTGAAGGCTTTTCTTGAACTTCCGATTTTGCTGGTGGATGATTTGGTCGATTCGGGGCGAACTTTGGGCGCTGTCAAGACGGCGCTGGAAAAGACGGGAGTCCATTCCATCAAAACGGCGGTGGCCTTGAACAAGCACGCGGCCTTAAGGGGCCGGGCCGATTTTTGCGCCTTGGACCTGGGACTCACACCTGAGGATTTGCAAGCAAAGGGCCTTCGGGACCTTTGGGTTTACGGTTATGGGATGGATTTAAACGGGCATTACCGGGAAGAACCCGCTATTTGGGGGATGGAAATACCGGTACAAAAAACCTAGCGCATCGTCATCCAGAAGCTGATTCCCAAGAAGGGCCAAAGGGCCGCCGCCAGGCATCCCAAGCACAGGAAGGGGCCGTAGGGCAACGGGGTTTTTGCCTTGATGCGTCCCGAGAGGATCAGGAAACCTCCCAAGAGGCCGCTGATGATGGATCCGAAAAAAAGTCCGTCCAATATTCCCTGCCAGCCTAAAACCATCCCCAAGGCTCCCAGAAGTTTGATGTCCCCTCCGCCGAGGGCGTCCTTGCCGAGCAGCAAGGTTCCCACCCAGCCAAAGGCGAATAAAATTCCAGCCCCCACCAGAAACCCCAAGACCATATCCACCAGCCTCGCGTCCCACCGGGCGCCCAGCCAGGCGTTCCAAGGGGCGTATAGGGTCGCGACCGCCATGAGGGGAAAGACCACGGCGTTGGGAAGGGTCATGGTGCGGATATCAATAAAAGAAAGGACGATGCAAAAGGCGCCCAAGACCAGAAAGCCCGCCAACTTGAGGGGGTCTTCCCCGAAGCGCCAGGCGGAAAGGACAAACAACAAACCCGTCACGGCTTCCACCAGGGGGTATTGCCAGGAGATGGGCTTGGAACAGGACCGGCAGCGGCCCCGAAGGAAAAGAAAACTCAACAGTGGGATGTTTTCATACCAGGAAAGCGAATGCCCGCAGCCCGGACAGCGGGAAGCGGGGCGGACAATAGAGAGGCCTTCGGGAATGCGCAGGACGCAGACGTTGAGAAAACTTCCCAGACAGGCTCCCACTGCGAAAAAGGAGATCAATTTTACGGCTTGAAGAAATAAAAGCCCTTGGCTGGAATCCAATGGATCTCCAAGAAAAAAAGATTATTAACTCTCTTGCGATGTTACCACATTCCAAAGCCATTACCGCAAGAGCCCAAAAGCCCCATTGGGGATGATTCCCTCCATGGAAGCCCCCGGTTGGGTCCAAGTCAGGTTCAGGGACCATGGATAGGAACGGTTGGGGTTCACATATTGAACCATGAGGGTGTGAGGCCCCGCCCGCAGATAACAATCCGCCTCATCCTCGTCCCAATTGATTTGTTTTTTTCCGTCCAAAAAGAGCGCGGCCTTGGCCCATGTGCGCAGACCAAAGCCGTAGGTGCCGGTTTGGGGGATTTGCAGGGTGCCTTTCCAAATAATCAGGCAGGAAAGCCGAGGAAAACCCCCGATGTTGGAAAAGTTGATCAGAGGATCTTGGTGCACCCAAGGCGGGGAGGAACCGTCGAGGGAATCGCCGTAGTAAAAGCCGGTGAGGCCCCGGGGTACCAGTTGGCCGGGAGTGAGCCCCTTACGCTGGGCCAACCGATCCAGGGGAACGAGGTAAAGCCGCATCGCCGTTTCACCGGACGGGGAAAGGAGTTTTTCCACCTTGCCCCCCGGATAGAGCCTTTGGAGAAGGTTCCAGAGACCTTCCCGTCCGTCCTCGATGAAAAAACCCTTTCCCAGGCCCGGCTGGTCCGCATCGGCGGACAGATCCTCGGGAACCTTCAAGACATGGATGTGATCCCTATGGAAATAAGAAAGAAACCGCAGGGTGTCCACCTGGAAATAGTAGGGTGAAAAATAAAGGCTGTAATTTCCGCCGTATTGGGCGGTTTTTTCCCCAACGAAGGTTTCTTGGGTGTCGTAACCCGAGAAGGTCGCCGCGTCGCCGGCTTGGCGGTTGAAGTAGAGGTCGAAATTTTGAAAGGTAATGAAGGTCAGGGCTAAAGCGGCGAAGGGGAAAAGGAAAATTTTGTATTTAAACCCCGCCGCCCATTCCCAAAGGGAGCTAAGGGGCAGGGCGGCCAGGAGGGCCACCAGGGGGGTCAAGGCCAGCAATCGGTTGGCGTGGGGCGCTTCCAGGGAAAGGACACCCGACAGGCTCAAGACGCACAGCCCCGAGAGGGCGAAAAAGGAAACTTTTTTCCAGGGCGAGAAGAGGCACATCACGAAGCCGAATAAGAACAAGATTCCCGTGCCGTCATCCAGCATGCGATGGTCGGGAAGGTTGTGGCGGGAGATGGCGTCCCCCTTCCAATGAAACATGAGCGCGGTTTTCTGGAGGTTGGCCCAAAGCGGGTTCCCGGTTTGCCCCGGTTGTGTTTTTGAAAAGATCGAAACGTTCGCTTCCCGGGAGCCCGGCCCCATTTGCAGGAGGCTATGCCAGACGAAAGGAAGAGAAAGAAGGCCCGCGATCATCACGAAACTCAAAAGGGATTTTCGGTGGAGTCGAAGCATCTTGGGGTGTTGAAGGGCCCCATAGAGGCCCAATAAGAAGAGCCAAAGGGGAAAGGCCTTATAGGCCTGGTAGGTGTAAAACCCCAGACTGAAAAAGATAGCGGATAGATGAAAGGCCCAACGCTTTCCGGTTCTGAGTCCCAAAAGCAGAAAAGCCAGGGTGCCGAATATATAGAATGGAACCTCAATCGTGGGAAAGCCGTTCCGGCTGAAGTTGACGTTCCAACGCATGACCGCCAGAAAAAATAGAGCACAAAGGGCGGTACGGGGTCCCGAGAGCTCACGGAGGGTCCAATAGACCAGGGGCAGGGTCGCCAGGGAAAGAACCGCGAAAAACAAATAAAAGGTGAAACGGCCTGCCGGAAAGACCGCGAACCACCCCGCCAATTGGTAAAGCAATAGAGCGGGATTCTGGAAGACGTTGAATTCCCAAATGGGGCGAAAACCCTCATGCAGGATGCGCAGGGCGGACCAGCCCATGAAACCCTGGTCGATAAAGAGGCCCGAGGGCAGGTTGTTGAGCCGGTAAAGCCTGAAAAAAGCCGCCAGGGTCATGATGAGAGTAAAAAGGATCCATTCCGTTTTGGAAGGAAGGGTTTTCGGGGTGAGGCGGGAAGAAAGCAGGGCCCAAGCGAACAGGAAGGCGGCGGTGCCATAACGAATCCATAACAAAAGGTCGGGGTTTTTAGGCGATTGAATGATCGAAAGCTGGGCCAGCACCCCCAGGCCGAGCGCAACGATGATCAGGATAGGGGACCAAGGAGGAACAAGGGCCGGGAGAAATGATTTTTGTTTAGGTGTCGATTTCTTTCTTGGCATACCTTTGGAAAATAACAGTCTTCGAAGGGCTTGTCCAAGGCAAACTGGATTCTTCGGGCTAGGCTGACCCCGCAAACCATGAAAAGATCCGCCCCAATCACCCAAAACCACCGCCTGTTGGAAGTGGCTGGGCTCTTGCGGGATGGATCCTCTCTTTGCTTTTCAAATGGCCGGCTAACCTAATGGATATTTTCACGGCGCTCATCACCCCAGCCCCTTCCTCCCTTACAATAAGTTCATGAAGCTTTCCAAACTTATCCTCGGCGGACCCTTTTTTTTTCTATTGTTATGGATTTTATGGGTGGTTTGGCTGACCGCCCATTATTTCTGGCATGCGGCCTTTCTAGGCCAAGGTTTTGGAGAAATATTCTTCGGGGATTTGCGGGAGGCCAGGCTTTCCCCGGCCCTATCGACTTTTTTCTCACTGCTGAAGACCCTTCTTTTAGACCTGGCTTTCCTTTTGATTTTTTGGGTCTGGGGCCGCCGAACGGGAAAGTTTTTGGGTTTCAAAGCCTCAAGCTCCATGGGCCTCCTATTGGAAACCGCTTTAGGGATGGCTTGGGCCCAGCTTTTCTGGGTCGGCTTGGGGCTCAACCGGCTTTGGGACGAAAAACTAATCTTTCCATTAGGGCTTTTGATTCTGGGGGTGGCCCTTTGGGACTTGGCACAAGCCTTTCTAAAAAAATCGACGGATGATTTACCACCAAGACTCCAAGACTCCAAGGAAGACATAACTCTTTGGGAAACCATTAAAAACCTTACCGTTTTTAATTGGATTCTCGGTAGCTTTTGTTTGTTGGTAGCGCTCTTTTCCCTCGGGCAGGCGGCCCTGCCGGATGTTTATTTCGACAGCCTGACATACCACCTCTATGCCCTGAACAACTGGGACCAAGCTCACGGCATCGCGAATTTATCCACCAACCTCTACACGGCCTTTCCCTTCGGCGGGGAAATGGATTTTTTTGGGGTCTTCCATTGGGGGTCCAGCGAAGCGGTGAAGGGTTTGAATGTTTTGATTCTCATCCTAACGGCCTTGGCGGCCGGTGCCTGGGCCCGGGAAGAAGACGGAAATAACGCGGGCTTTTTGGCGGCGGGGCTGGTTTTGGGTTTTCCCCTGGTGGTCACGGGGGCCTGGAGCGCCCAGGTGGATGTGTTGCAGGCTTTTTTCATCGTTCTCTTTTATTACACGCTCTCGAAGGGCAAGGGAACCCCGTCTTCTTTTTGGATGGCGGGTGTATTGGCGGGCGCGATTTTAGCCGTCAAATACACAGCGCTTTTAAGTTTAGGAGTGGGCCTTCTGGTTTGGGGCACGGGCCTTGTTCCCTCCATCAAGAAAAGACCTTCCCTCCTTTGGGGTTGGATCATCCCACCGCTTGTTTTATTTCTCCCCTGGCTTTTGAAGAACTGGGCTTATACCGCCAACCCTCTCTACCCCTATTTCGGTTCTTGGTTTTCCGGTCTCGGCTTGCCCCCGGAAAGGATGTCCCAGTTGATGAGGGACCATGTTCAAGCTTTCTCCTCCGGCGAGACCCTGCCCCTTTGGGTTCAAAGGGTGTTCACCCGGGATTTGGATAAAACGATCGCCCCCATCTTGTTTTCTTTTTTACCCCTGCTTTTTCTCGGGCGGGGGATCAAAAACCAGAACCTGAAAATTTTAACCGTCGGGGGGCTTTCCCTCCTTTTAAGCCTGGCGGTGACGCACCAATTGCGCTTAGGGCTTGGGGCCTTGATCGTTTGTTTCGTGGGTATGGGTCTTTTTGTTGAAGGGCTTCGGGATCAATGGTTTCGGAAAGGTTTTAAAGCGGCCTTGATTGTTTTCTTCATCCTTAATTTCATGTCCGTGATTCGATTGGGGGTTCTCTATTACGGCGATACCCTGGTTTGGGGCGGGGAAGAAACCCGGCAGGAATATTTGACCCTCAGGCCTCAGACGCTCACTTATTTTCCCCTGGCCCAAGATTGTTCCAAATGGTTTACCCCGAACGATAAGCTGTTGGTGGCGGGGGACGCACGGGGCCTCTATTACCCGGTGCCGGTGGTAACCAACAGTGTGTTTGACGATCAAGTGATGGAGCGCCTGGCTCGTGAGAGTTCAAATGGGGATGAAATCGCCCTTGGGCTCAAGGAGATAGGGGTGACAGGCCTGGTGGTCTTGAGGATTGAGGGGATGCGCCTTTCCTCCGACTATGACCCCTATCCGATGGACGAGGCGGCCTGGACGCGCTTGGATGATTTTATCCAACACCACACTCGCTTGATGGAAATGACCCGCTTGGGGGGGATCTATCGGTTTTCGCCTGACTCCCTGCCGAAACAAGCGCCCGTTAGCGACCTTTTTCAATGTTTCAAGACCCCTTCGGGCCCTTTATAAAACATCCCCGCCCCCACTCTCTTGTTAAAATATCCCCGCTTTATTCCATAGCTGGAGGCATCCATGGCCGCATCCCTGGTGGTGATCATCCTCGCGGCGGGCGAGGGGACCCGCATGAATTCCCAAATCCCCAAAGTGCTTCACGAAGTGGCGGGCTGGCCCATGATCGATTACGTCCTGGCCAATGCCCGCGTGGTAACGCCTCAAACCATCTACGCGGTCGTGGGCGCCCATGCGGATGCGGTCGTCCAGCATCTGGGCAAGGGAGTGGTGCCGGTGCTTCAAAAGGAACGCTTAGGCACCGGGCACGCGGTGATGGGCGTGGCCTCCAAACTGAAAAATTTCACTGGGAATGTTTTGGTATTAAGCGGGGACAACTGTATGGTGCGGTCCCAGACATTGCTTGCTTTGCGGCAGTTTCACCGTTTAAAGGCGGGGGCCGCCACCCTTTTGACGGCCCGGGTGGAAAACCCTTACGGTTACGGCCGGATCGTGAGGGGTCGCGAGGGTGATGTGGAACGCATCGTCGAGGAAAAAGACGCCAGTGAGAATCAAAGGCGCATCAACGAGATTAATGCCGGAGTTTATCTTTTCAAAGCCCCTGACCTCCTCAAAGCCCTGCAGGGTTTGAAACCTAATAACGCCAAGGGCGAATATTATTTGACCGACACCATCCCAGGGATTCTTCAAGGCGGAGGAAAGGTCGAGGCCCTCATGGTTCCGGACCGTTCGGAGGTTTTGGGCATCAACGACCGGGCTCAATTGTCCCAAGCCCACCGTACGCTCAACCTGCGCCGGGTGGAAGAACACCAGCGGGAAGGTGTGACTTTTACGGGCCCCCAGGGGGTCGAGATCGGCCCGGAAGTTAAAATTGGGCGGGATACGATCATCGAAATGGGTGTCACCCTATCGGGCGCCACCGTCATTGGGGAGAACTGCCGAATCGAGAGGGGAAGCGTGGTTCATGCCTCTATCCTGGGTAAGGGTGTGGTGGTGAAATCCTCCCGTGTCATGGAAAGCCGCCTGGGGGATGGATGCGATGCCGGCCCCTTCGCCCATGTGCGGGGTGGAAGTATCCTCGGCAAAAAGGTGCATGTGGGCACGAATACCGAACTGAAGGCCGCCAAGATGGGCGATGGCTCCAAAGCGGGGCATTTTTCCTACGTCGGCGACGCGGTGCTGGGCAAGAACGTGAACGTGGGGGCCGGCTGCGTCTTCGCCAATTACGACGGAAAGAAAAAACACCCATGCAAAATCGGGGACGGGGCCTTTTTGGGGAGCAACTCCACCCTTGTGGCGCCAGTGACCATCGGAGCCGGTGCGGTGATTGGAGCCGGCGCGGTGGTTACCAAAAATGTAGGACCCAAGGTGGTGGTGGCGGGAGTACCCGCCAAGCCCCTGGTCAAAAAGCCAAAGAAGGCTTGAGGGTTTTCCGTTCATCGACATCTTTTTCTCTTGGTTCTTACGGGGGTTTTTCTTAACATAAACCCCCTTTGTGAATTCGATGTAAATTGAACTTGCTGAAAAAGTCCCTAGAACAGACTTTTTCAGCCGACTACATTTTTGGTTACCCCACGATTCCTGCGGAATCTTTGGGGTAAGAGGCTGCTAGGTCGCTCTGTTAAGTTTTTTGCAGCCTCTAAAAATTAAGGAGAACGCATGGCCAGAACGGCGGGGACGAACGGCATCAAAATTTTCACGGGGACTGCCAACCCCGAACTGGCGAAAAGCATCTCCGAGAACCTCAAGACTCCCTTGGGCGACATCATGGTGAGCCGTTTTTCCGAGGGCGAAATCCGTGTCAAGATTAACGAGGACGTCCGGGGCCGGGACGTATTTATCATCCAGCCCACCTGCCCGCCGGTGAACGATAATGTGGTGGAACTTCTCATCATGCTCGATGCCTTCAGGCGTGCCAGCGCCCGGCGCATCACGGCCGTCCTCCCCTACTACGGCTACGCCCGGCAGGACCGCAAGGATCAGCCTCGGGTGCCCATCACCGCCAAGCTCATGGCCAATATCATCACCGAGGCGGGGGCCGATCGGGTTCTCACCATGGACCTCCACGCCCAGCAGATTCAGGGCTTCTTCGACATTCCGGTGGATCACCTTTACGCCTTCCCGGTCATCGTTTCTTATATACGTCAGAAGAAGTTGAAGGATCTCACCATCGTCTCCCCCGACGTGGGCGGCATCAAAATGGCCCGGGCCTACGCCAAGGGCCTGGACGCGGAACTAGCCATTGTGGACAAGCGCCGCATGGGCCCAGATGAGGTAGAGGCGATGAACCTGATCGGCGATGTTCGGGGAAAAACGGTTTTGATTCCCGACGACATGATCGCCACCGCCGGTTCCTTGGCGGAGGCCGTGAACGCCCTGATGAAATTCGGTGCGAAAGAAATATACGCCTGCTGTACCCACGCGATTTTGTCGGGGAATGCGGTGGAAAAGATCGAAAATTCCGTCTTGAAAGAAGTAGTCGTTACGGATACCATTCCCCTTCCCCCGGAGAAGCGAATCGGTAAAATCAAGGTTCTTCCGGTGGCTCCCCTTTTGGGGGAGGCGATCCTCCGAATCCACAACGAAGAATCCATCAGTTCCTTGTTCGACGATTTAGGATCCAACTAAACCACACACACAAAGAAACTTGCGATACGTAACCGCTGTGCACGCGCGGATACGCCCCAAGAAGGAGCCGTAAAGAAATGAAACAGGTACCGTTGTCAGCGAAGGTCAGGACCATTCGAGGCAGCAGCCGGTCGCGCCGTTTGCGCCATACCGGGTTCGTTCCCGCCGAGATCTATGGCCACAAGGAAACCAACCAATCCGTCGAGGTGAGTGAGAAAGAACTGACCAAGATCCTTCAGACCACCCGCGGAGAGAACATCTTCTTTTCCGTGAATGTCGAGGGAAAGGCCGGTGAGCCGGTTTTGGCCGTCATCAAGGAAATTCAGTACGACAAGACCTCCAACGCGATCTTGCACGCGGACTTTCACAAGGTCAACATGAGCGAAAAGATCCGCATCAAGGTGCCCCTTCGCATCGTGAATGCGGAAACCTGTATCGGCGTCAAGAACGCCGGGACCCTCCAGGTCACCATGCGCACGCTGGAAGTGCAGTGTCTGCCCGCGCAGATCCCCGAGCATATCGACGTGGATGTGATCACCCTGGATATCAATCAGTCGCTGCACGTTTCGGACCTGAAACTGCCCGAAGGCTTGAAGCCGACTCAAAGCCTGGGCAACGTGGTGGCTTCCGTGGCCGAGCAGATGGCCGAGGAAGTTAAAGCCGTGGTCGCTCCCGTCGAGGGTGCGCCGACAGCTCCTGTCGCCGGCGAACCGGAAGTTCTCACCGCCAAGAAACCCGCCGAGGGCGAAGCCGAAGCCAAGCCTGGCGATAAGAAAGCGGCCGATAAGAAATAAATCGTTTTTTAAACGTTGGGTCGTTCTTGACGCGGAAGGCGGGCGAAAGCCTCCTTCCGCGTTTTTGTTACAGCAAATGTCGTTTGCTGAAAAATTTTGATGATGGATTTTCAGCTGGATGCAGAGCGGGAGTTTTTCATGGCTAAAGAAACTTGGATCGTGGCCGGTTTGGGAAACCCCGGCGAAAACTACCGCAACACCCGCCATAACGTGGGGTTCCGGGTGGTCGAGGCCTTGGCCGTGAAGCATAACGCCCGGCTGAAAGAAAAGGGCAAGGCCATCTTCGGCTCCATCCACCTTTTCGATAAGGAAGTCGTCCTCTTTTTTCCACAGACCTTTATGAATGATTCGGGCGAGGCCCTTGGGCCCTATGTGAATTACTACCAAGTTCCTTTAAACCAAGTGCTGGTGATTTCAGACGATTTAGACCTTCCCGTAGGAAAGACCCGGCTCAAAACATCGGGCGGCTCGGGCGGGCACCATGGATTGGATTCGGTTATCGCCCATTTGGGCTCCAGGGATTTCCCCCGTTTGCGCTTAGGAGTCGGCAAGCCCCCTTCGGCCGAGGCAGGGCCCGATCATGTTTTGTCCGGGTTTAAACCCGAGGAAAAACCCCTGATTGACGCGGCGGTTGAGCGTGCCCGGGACGGTGTGGAGATATTTTTGGATAAGGGTGCCGACGCGGCTATGAGAGAAATGAATAAAGATTAATCCAATAGCTTTGAAGATTATTTCATCTTAAACACATAACAAAGGGGCGCACCTTCCCGTTCGATGACGAGAACGACCTTGAAAGGATTCCCTCGTTTGTCCTTGCCGTCCCGCGTAGTTGAAATGTAATAGTCCGCATCCTTTAAGTTGTCCGTCCATTTCATCTGGTCGTTGAAATAGGGAAGGACCTGGTAAGAGTTTCCGCTGGAGTTAATCTGGTAAATCTTCTTCGGGTCCGATAGACCGTTCTTTTTCACCCATTCCACAGCCTCTTTGTTACTTGCTCCCCAATAGTCGTTGTCGAATTTTCCGACTGATCCTTTTAAACCCCCTGTGAGTCCATTGAAATAAATGTATTCGTAAGGATGCAGGTGAATCATACATACTCCTATCCAGCCCAGATTCAATAGGACCAAGCCAAACAACACAATTCGGAGGGCTCGAGGCGCGGGCTCGTGGAACCAGGCAGCTGCCGAAAGGGCGGCAAGGGCCGCCAAGATGGGCAAGATAAAGAGAAAATGTCGTAAGCCGTCGTATACAACGGGGTGGAATAAAACCACCAGGCCCGCGTTGACTCCCAGCGCGCAAACCAGGAGTACAACTAATTCGTTTTGAATGAAACGTCCCGCGAAACGCGCCGAGGCGACCAATAAAAGCATGATTCCCAAGGGGGTGGTGATAGTCAGCCAGACAGGCAGATAGGTAAGTGGCAACTGGGTCGCCATTATTTGCTTGCCCTCGAATAGAACGGGATTATTCCAGAAAAAGTTCTTTGAAACTTGAAAGGCTTCTAAAAGATGGGTGAAGTAGTTGCCCCCCAGGTAGGGCCAGGTCGCGATCATCATGAAGTTGGAGACGATAAAAATCGAAGCCAGCAATAGCCCGGTTTCCTTGAGGTGCCGAACCCAATGTTTCCACCGCTGTTTTCCGTGGTGGTAGAAAAGGTGGAAGTCATAAAGGATAAACACCAGATAAAGCGAAAATCCGAGGGTGCGGGTGCATTGGGCCAAGCCGAAGAGGAATCCTAAAACCAAAGCCTGGGTTAAAAGAGGGGTCGTGGGCCTGCGGGAAAGAAAAGTGTGGATGCCCGCCAATGCCAAAAAGTAAGCGGTGGCAAAGGGCACATCCTTGGGGTTTCCTGGGATCTCCCCCGTAAAGCGGGGCGTTAGGTAGAGAAATACCGGTCCCAACGCGGCCGCCCAGGGGTTTCCGGTGGCGGCTAGAAGCAT
Source organism: candidate division FCPU426 bacterium (assembly GCA_963738405.1). Classification (GTDB taxonomy): domain Bacteria; phylum Oederibacteriota; class Muellerivitia; order Muellerivitales; family Muellerivitaceae; genus CAVTWJ01. The sequence goes on from CAVTWJ010000009.1 coordinate 369,387, forward strand.
TTCAAAGAGCACAACAAAAAGCGGAAGGGCGGCTAACAGGTTCAGTAGGTGGTAAAAATCCAGGCTACCCGATGGGTTCAACCACCCCAAGGCCATGCCGTAAAGATGGTCGTAAATCACCAACCCGTCATCGGGGGCGCTTTTGACGAGCATTCCGGGGACGTCGTCGTGAATCAGATGGTGCCCTAGGGCCATGCCCCGGACATAAACACTCGGCTCATCGAAGGTGGTTCCGAAATCAAGGAAGGTTCCAAAACTCCAGCAAAGGTAGAGAAGTATGAATAAAAGCAGGGGAAACCTGCGGTGGAAAAATGAGGTCATGTCGAATCCGCTCCCGGGTCTTTTCATTTCAGGCGGTACACATAGTTGAGGGTGGCCCCTTCGCGGTTGACTTCAGTTAGCGATTTGAAGGGAATGACGATCTTTTGCTTGTCGTCCCTGCTAGTGGAAATGTAATAATCCGCCTTGGATAGGTTATCGGTCCATTTCAGGTTGGGTGGAAAATAGCAAAAGACCTGGTAAGGATTGCCGCTGGAGTTGATGAGGTATTCCTTGCTTGGGTTCTTGGATGTTTCCGCGGTTACCAGCGCTACCCCTTCTTTAAAGCTGGCTCCCCAGTAGTCGTTGTCGAATTTCCCCACCGAACCCGAAAGCCCGCCCGTTAATTCATTGAAATAAACATATTCGTAAGGGTGGAGGCGGATCAGATGCACTCCCACGGCCGCCATGTTGACCCAAACCAAAGCGGCTAAAACATACCCGAACTTAGGTTTGAAGGGATTTGCGATCCAGTCGATGGCCGCTAGAGAAGCCAAGAGCACGATGATGGGAAGCAAAAATAAGAAATGGCGGAGGCCGTCGTAAAGTACCGGCTTGAGAATTAAATAAAGGCCGAGGTTGAGGCCGAGGGCGGTGATCCCAAGGATCCAAGCCTCGTTTTTGAGGAACCTGGGAGTTTTCCAAAGCGAAAGTCCGAGAAGGAAAATGAGAAAAAGGGGCGTGGTAACCGCCAGCCAAACGGGCAGGTAAGTCCAAGGCAGGGCGGTGCTGTTGATTTCCTGTCCCATGAATAAAACGTTATTTTTCCATGTGAATTCCGAGGCCATGTGAAGCAACCCGATCAGGTGGTTAAAAAGGTTAGCACCCAAATAGGGCCAAGTGGCCGCCATGAGGAGGCAGGAAGTCATAAAGGCCAGTGCCAAAGTTCCTAAAGATTCCTTCAATTTTGCGAACCATCCCCAAAGGGAAGCTTTTCCGGAAAGGAAGTAAAAATAGGAATCAAAAATCAGGTAAATTCCGAACAGGGTAAAGCCCAGCATACGGCTGGTTTGGGCCAAGCCGAAGAGGATTCCCAACCCCAAGGCCTTAGCAAGGGGGTGGGTTTGGGGCCTGCGGTGGAAATAGCTGATGCCGCAAAGGCCTAGAAAATAAAAAACGGCGAAAGGCATATCTTTAGGGTTGGCGGGGATATCTCCCATGAAACGGGGGCAAAGGAACAAAAAGACCGGGCCCAGGAGGATTGACCATGGTTTTCCAGTCAGGGAGAGCAGCCATTCGTAAAGCGTGATGAAAAGAAACAGGGCGAAAAGCATGTTCAATCGGTGGTTGTTTTCAAGCGATTGGGAAGGGTTCAAGAGGTTTAGAACCATTCCGTACAAGTGGCCGTAAAACTCCTGGTCGTCCTTAGGGGAAGGGATCATGAAGCCGGTAAAGTCGTCATGAACCAAGTAATGGTCTAGGCCCACTCCCCTGGCGTAAACCCCTGATTCGTCAAAGGTCATCCCATAGTCGGAGAAGGTGAGGAAAACCCAGGAGAGATAAAGGGCGAGGAAGAGCAAAAGCGGCAGGCGGCGGCGCAGGGCGGGGGAAAAGGAATTCAGGGTCTGCTCCAGATGCTTGGAATGCCTCGATTATAACCAAGAATGGCCCTAAACAAAAAAGGCCCCGGGGTTTCCGGGGCCTTTTCCATTGCGTAGCTTATTTTTTCTTAGGCTTTTTCGAGGGAGCGGGTTTTGCGACTTTAGGAACGTGAACATGGTCCCCTTGTCCGATGCCCTTGGCATGGTGCGCCTTGCGGCGTTCCAAGTTTGAAAAGAGGCTATAGGCGCAGGGCACTACCACCAGGGTCAGGAGGGTTGAGAAGATGATGCCCCCGATGATGGCAATGGCCATGGGCTGGCGCAACTCAGCTCCGGGACCGAAGGCTAGGGCGGCAGGAAGGGCGCCGGCCACCGTGGCGGAGGAAGTCATCAAGATAGGCCTTAAGCGCACAGGGCAGGCGTCCAAGAGGGCATCATGAACCCCCATGCCCGCGTGACGGCGCTGGTTGGTGAAGTCCACCAGCATGATGGAATTTTTCTTCACCAACCCCATCAAGAGAATGATACCGATAAAGCTATACATGCCCAACGATTGGCCCATCAGCCAGAGGGAGAAAAAGGCCCCCGTCACCGAGAAGGGCAGAGCCAGAAGGATGACGATGGGGTGAACAAAACTGTTGAACTGGCTGGCCAAAACCATGTAGGCCACCAGAATCCCCAGGGACATGACAAAGAGCAGTTGCTTGGAGGAATCGGCATTGGCCTGGGCGGAGCCCGTCAGATGGACGTTGTAACCGTCCGGCAGAATGCTCTTGCAGATATCGACAGCTTCCTTCACGGCCTCCTGCTGGGAAGCCCCGTTCCCCGCACCGGCGGTGAAATAAACGGCCCTTTGCCGGTTGTCGCGGAAGATCTGTTGATAGGCGGACACCTGCTGGAGGGTGGCCACGGAAGAAATAGGCAAAACCTCCCCGCGGTTATTGCGGACGTAGATGGACTTGATCGCATCAGGCCCCTGGCGTTCGTCCACGGGAACCCGGATAGCGATGGGGTTGTCATGGCCCCCCTCGTGGAAATAGGTCCCCTGGAATTGGTAGCCGCCGATGGTGGCGCCGATCACGTTGCCTAGGTCATCCATGTTGACACCCATCAGGGCCGCCTTTACTCGGTCGGGAATGACCCGGATCTCGGACTGGCCGTCCAAAAAGTTATCGTTCACGTTGGCCAGCTTGGGGCTGGCCTTGAATGCCACTCGGATTTTTTTCACGCAATCGGCAAGGGTGTCCCAATCGGGCCCGGTCACCATCAGCTCCACCGCGTAACCTTGGCCGGTCGACATGCCCCGTTGGGAAAGGTCCAATGAGAAAACCTGCAGGTCGGGCGAAACCTTGGCCAGAGTTTTGTTGGTCCAGGACATGAATTCAAATTCGCTCAAGGGCGGAGGGCTTATCTTTCGCCACATGGTTTCAAGGAAGCCCAAGGGGCCAACGGGAGGGAACTTGAAGGAAGGGTCGCCCTGGGGCCGGTCTTTCAGGTCTTTCATGGTGAGAAATATGATGCCTTGGTTGGGGGTGGTGCCGCTGAACCCGCCCACGGCGGCGTAGACGTGCTTGACCTCGCCCCTCTTTCGCATAATCTCTTCGCATTGACGCACGATCTGGTCGGTATGGCTCAAGGAATAGGTTACCGGCAGTTTCATGTTGATGATGAAGGCGCTTTGGTCTGTTGAGGGGCTGAAATTGACCTTGATGAATTTCAACATGGCAAAGGAACCAAGGAAGATGAAGAAGGAGGCTATCACCACCTTCCAGCGGTTTCCCAAAGACCATTCAAGTACTTTTGAATAAAAAGCCCTCAATAGGTCGAACTGGTGGTTGATAAAACGGTTGAACCAACCGGTTTCGTCCGCCGCGTGCACGAATTCACTGCATCGCATGGGGGTCAGGGTGATGGCTTCCAGAAGGGAAATTAAAACCGCTCCGGACAAGGTGACCCCGAATTGGTAAAAGAACTTGCCGATGATTCCCTGCATGAAGGCGATGGGCAAAAAGATGGCCACGATGGCAATCGATGTGGCCATGGCGGCGAAGGTGATTTCCCGGGCGCCCACGAGAGCCGCTTCCACCTGGTCTTCGCCCTTTTCCTGATGCCGGACGATGTTTTCGAGCACCATGATGGCGTCATCCACTACGACCCCGATGGAAAGGGAAAGGGCCAACAATGTGAAGGTATTCAGGTTGAACCCGAAGAAGCTCATGACGATGAAGGTGCCGAAGAGTGAGGTGGGGATGGCCAAAAAGACGTTGATGGTGGAGGACAAGCTTCCCAAAAAGAGGAAACAAACTCCCGCCGTCAGGAATGTCGCGATGAGGATGGTGAGTTCCAGCTCATTCACGTTGTCCTTGATGAACTTGGTGGTGTCGAAGTTCAAGTCGATGTGATAGCCCTTGGGCAGGCTCTTACGAACCTCCTCCATCCTTGCTTTGGCGGCGGTTCCCACTTCCACTGCATTGAAGCCGTCCTGCATGACAATCCCTAATCCCAAAGCCGGAAGGCCGTCAAACCGGGAAAGACGGACCACAGGGGTCACTACGCCGTCCTCGATGGTGGCGACATCCTTCAAGCGTGTGAGGGTGTAGTTAGGAGAGCCGCCGCGAGTCAGGATGGGCAGGTTGGCGAAATCGGGCACCGTGTAGGCCTCGCCCATGACCCGGATGGAATATTGGGTGTCGGGGGTTTCCATGGAACCGGCCGGGGTTTCCTGGTGCTGGTGCTGGATGGTGCTGATGATATCGCTGGCCGTCAATTGCCGGGCGTTGAGCTTGTTGTTGTCGATCCAGAGGTTGATTTCCCGATTCAAAAAACCACCAAGGAAGACATTGGATACGCCGTTCAGGCTGGTGAACTTGTCCTGAATGTGGTCACGGCTGTAAAGCATCATGTCGCGGAGGGTCAAGGGCGGGTCGGCTGTCACGGCAAACCATAAAATGGGGGAGGCGTTGGGGTTTTGTTTGCGGATGACCGGTGGAAAGATATTGGTGGGGAGCTGCTTTTGTGCCTGGAAGACCAGGGTTTGCACATCCTGCACGGCCGAATCCACATTGCGGCTTAAATCGAGATATACCGTGGTATTGGCGTTGCCCTGGGTACAGGTGGTCTGCACGTCCACCACGCCCTGGGCGCCCAAGACCGCTTGCTCGATGGGATCTGCCACGTCCGACTCGACGACCTCGGGAGAGGCGTTGGGGAGGGTGATGGAGACGTTCACCACGGGGAAGTCCACGTCCGGAAGGTTGGAAACGCCCATACGCATGAAGCAGATGAAGCCGAAGACGATGAAGGCCGCCATCATCATCCAAGCGAACACCGGGTT